>JAXLQJ010000016.1:0-135779 GCA_046331705.1 bacterium
GAACTCTACCGCGCTAAGCGATGGAAATCGCTGGGTGTGCCGGCGTGAAGCCGTGTGCGCCTCGAAGTGTCCGGAACCGGGATCAGGGCGACTCTCATGGAGCTGTAATGCTCCGGCACCCCCCTACGGCCTCGCGACGCACTCAGGACGTGCTGGCGGCGGGCCGCTTAGGGTCGAATCCCTCGGTCGCGATGGGTGCGGTCGTCGACTCGGCCGGCCGAGCCACGAGCGATTCGACCCATGGCTGGTGTGCCAGCCGGGCTGTTCAGGTCCGTTGGCGCGTTTCGCCGACCGAGGCGGTCGCCGGAGGCGCGGCAGCCATGCGGGGTCGGATCGTGGGCAGCGCGTCCCAGGTTCGCCCTTCGAGTGAGCGGCCGGCTTGCTTCTTGTTCCGCCCACCCCACTGTTTGAAGAAGAACGGAACGCCCGCGGCGAGGCACTGGTCCCGGATCTCGAGGACCCAAGCTTGCTGCATCGGCCGGGGATGATGCCCG
Organism: bacterium; assembly: GCA_046331705.1. Taxonomy (GTDB): domain Bacteria; phylum JADJOY01; class JADJOY01; order JADJOY01; family JADJOY01; genus JADJOY01. The sequence goes on from JAXLQJ010000016.1 coordinate 495, forward strand.
GATTCACCGCCAACGATCACCCAATCGATTCCGGCGAGGTCGATCGCCGGGATAGGGCCGAGAAGCGGCTCGATCGAGAGGAACTTGATGGCTGCGTCGGTGCGACGGAGGTGGTCGATCCGCCAGGTGAAGTCCGCGCTCTCGACGCTGACGCCCATCCAGACGTGGGAGGGCCAGGGAAGGCGAGCACTCGATGACTCGAGGCGCTCGGCGCGCTTCGTGAGCACTTGGAATTGGTGCCAGCTCGCCCGAACCATCACCTCGAACACGCGCCGAATGAACTCCTCTGGAACGTCCTCGTGGAAGAGGTCGGACATGGAGTTCACGAAGATGCGCTGCGGCCGACGCCAGCCAAGGGGGCGATCGAGCATGTGGGGATGGAGCGTGACGGCGAAGTCGTTGCGGTAATTCGGCTGCCCCATCGCCTTGAGTCGGCGCGACATCACTTCCGCGTAGCAGAACTTGCAACCGGGGCTGATCTTGTCGCAGCCGGTCACGGGGTTCCACGTGGATTCGGTCCACTCGATCGCAGATTGGGCCACGGTCACGCCCTCCGGCGCTGGCACCCGTCGAAGCCGTGGCTGGCGATCTCGTTGGCCACACCCCGCGGGCTCGCGAAGACGAGATCGTCGATCATCGCACCCGTCGAGCTGCTCGTGGCGACCCGTACCGGTGCGCGCGCGAGCCCGGCCACCCGCTCGATCGAGTCGCGCCGGCCGAGGCTCCGCAAGCGAATCGCCGTGCGATCACTCGGCCGCTGGGTGCTCCTTCGCGTAGTCGACGGTCAGCCAGCGCTCGGGCGTGAGGATCACGAGAACGCTTTCCGCCCGCTGGTCCGCGGTGCTGTCGAAGTAGGCGGTGCCGCGTTTCTCGCCGAGGTAGCGAATCGCCAGCGAGCGCTCGAGCTCGGTGATGTCGGCGTCTTGGTCGATCCGCGCTGGTCCTTCGACGCTGACGTACGCGTACGGTGGCGTTTCGGTCTGGACGAGGAGGCTGATACGACCGGCTTTCCGGATCAGCTCGGCTTTCTTCGACCGCCCCGAGGTGCTGATGCGAATCGCGCCGCCGGGCTCGTAGTGGTACCAGACGGGCAGGGTGAGCGGGCCTCGGCCGTCCTCGCTGATGCCGAGGACGGCGACGTGGGGGCCGGCGAGGAATGCCTCGCGCTCTTCCCGGGTCATCGCGAACGACATCGTCGCCTCCGAGTTGCCTGCTGGGGATGCTGGCGCTTCGACGTTCTCGGTGTTGGATGCGCCGAATCGACTGGGTGGGGCGCCGAGTGGCGATGGATCGCCGCGCATCGAGTCATCGCCCGCGCTCCTCGGATGGCTCGGGCGGCGGGTGAGGGTGTGCGGTGTTGCAGCACCGCGTTCAGCCGCCGTTTCCGACGGGGATGAACGTGCATCCCGGGTCGACCGCGTTCGCGGGATCGAGTGCGTTGCGCACGTGGCCGAGCGCGATGTGGTCGTAAGGCATTGCCAGGTGCGCGGTGAAGTCGATGGGGCAACGCTCCTGGAGGACGATGTTGGTGGCACCCGGCCCGTGGAGGAACGCGTTGGTGTGTGGCGTCACGAACTCGTCGTAGACGGTGGCGATCACCGTGTATTCCACGCCGGGGACGGTGTCGCTCGGCTCGTTCACCGCCGCGAGAAGGTCGGAGCCCGCCACCTGTTGGAGGCACGATACGCAGAACGCATCGACGATCGCGTGCGAAAGCTCGGGAAAGAGCGCCACCCAGAGGTCGACGATGCCGAAGCCGGTGGTGCCGTAGTTGGAGGGCGCGAGGCCGATCAGCTTCTGCACCTTCGCGGCACCGCCCAAGTAGCGCAGGTAGTAGCGTGGCATCAGTCCGCCTTGGGAATGCCCGACGATGTCGACCTTGGCGGCGCCGGTCACCGAGCGCACCTGATCGACGAAGGCGGCGAGCTCCGCCGCCGAGGAAGCGATGTCGGCGAGACCGTAGGAGACGCCCAGGATCGGCGGCCCACCGTAGTTGAACGCGAACACGCAGTAGCCCAGGTTCTTGAGCAGCGGCGAGAGCGCGTTCCAGCTGTCGGGCGCGTTGGCGAGCGTGCCGTGGACGAGCACCACCGGTCGCGGATGCGCGGCACTCGGCCGGCACGAGATGTCGTTCGCCCCCGGTGGCGACGCCTCGGGATGCGATAGCCCGACGAGCACGCCCGCCGCCAGGTTGTACTCCACGGGGAGCTGGCCGGGCGGCACACAGGTAGCGAGCAGAAGCAGCGTGAGCAGTGGCCACGGTCGACGGGATCGGCGGTGCGACATGGGTCCTCCTGCCGGACGAGGTCGCGCGACTGCGTCGCTCCCAGATCCGCGGGCGCGATCACGCCAGTGTTCCCGGCCACCTGTCAACGGGTGTGTTCGTGTCGCCGCGCGCGAACGTGCAAGTCGCGCGTGGCTCTGCGCGTCAGGACCGCGGCGATCGCGCGGCGAACGGTAGTCGGCCTCGGCTCACGCGGGGTGCGTCGAGCTCCAACGACTGGTGCCGCCGCTCTCGAAGTCGTCTTCGAAGATGCTGTTCATGTTCACGGTGCGCAGGTCGTCGATCGACAGGGACCAGGGTTGATCCGCGCCGGTGCTGGTGCCGAGGAAGATCGCGCCGACGTTGGAGAAGTCGGCTCCGGTGCCGGCGGAAGCCACGAAGCTCGTGTAGGGGATCGTGATGTTGGTGGCGCCAAGCAAGAACGCGAGCGAAGTCACGGACGCGTGGCCGCCATCGGTCCACACGTAGAGTTCCAGGAACAGCGAGACCGAGCTGCTCGCCGTGGTCTTGAGGAGAAGCGCGTTCTGGCCGTTCGCCGTCAGGTCGATCCCGCCGAGACCCGTGGGCGCGAACGTCGTCGAGTCGTTGTTGCCGTCCCACCAGAGCTCGATCGTGCCGGTGGATCCCGCCGGGCGGTCGAAGCTGAACAGATCGTTGGCCACTTCCGCGGTGATGTCGCCGCCGGCGACGCTCGATCCGCTCACGCGCACGTTGCGCTCGCCCTGCAGGATGCTCGCACCGTCGACGAACTGACTTTCGGTGCCGGGTGCGGTGTGGAGGGACACCTGGATCGGTCCGGTCTTGAAATCGTCGACCACGATCGATTGCGCAGCGGCCACGGTGGTCGTGGACGCCGTCAACAGAATGCCCAGCAGAACGGTCTTCATCGGGTCCTCCTGCGGGCGACGAGGGCTCACGCCTGGCGCGGCAGCATCGGAACCAGGCTCACTTCTGGGAAATCCGCCGCGCGGTGTGGCGTCGCACGGCATTGCGCCCCCGAGCGGATTCGTGCTCGTTCGCGCCGGCTCGGCGAGGTTCGCGCCAGCGCTCGCGTCGCGGTCCAGTCGTTCGGTCTACTCATCGGCTCGCTCGGGTCGTCAGATCCCGCGTGGCGTGGTGAAACGCGCGGTTGAGCAGTCGCATCACCAGCTCGTAAGGCCACGCGAGCTTGCGCTGAAACCAGTAGCCAATGCGGATGTCCGGCGAGGTGAAGACCAGGAAGCGACCCGCCTCCACGCCGCGAATGATCGCTTGCGCCGCTTGGTCGGGCGTCACAGCGTGCTTCACGAAGCGCGCCTTGAGCGCGCGCACCTCGGGGCGGTCCATGTCCACGCCCACGATCTGGATGGTGTCGACGAGCCCGGTGTGCACCGCCCCGGGGCATACCAGCGTGACGCGGATGCGGTGCCGCCTCAGGTCGAAGCGCAGCACCTCGGAGATCCCGCGCAGCCCGAACTTGCTCGCGCTATAGGCCGCGTGCCACGGCAGCCCGAAGAGCCCCGCGGCCGAGGACACGTTCACCAGGTTGCCGCCGCGACCCGCTCGGATCATCGGCGGGAGAAAGCATTCCATCACGTGGATCGGACCCATGAGGTTGATGTCGAGGGTGCGCTGCCAGTGAGCGTGCTGCAGGTTCTCGATGGCCCCCCACACCGCGATGCCCGCGACGTTCATCACGATGTCCATCGATCCAACCGCGGCGTGCAGCTCGTCCGCGTAGGCGCGGACCTGCTCGAAGCTCGCGATGTCGAGCGCCTTCGAGGCGCCCACGCGGCCACCGGCAGCCCGAATGGCCTCGACAGTCTCGGCCAAGCCTCGTTCGTCGATGTCGGTCAGGTGGACCTGGGCGCCGCGCGCGGCGGCGGCGATGGCCGTCGCGCGGCCGATGCCGCTCGCCGCGCCGGTGATGAAGCACTTCTTGCCGGCGAATCTGGAAGGTTTCATGACGCACTCCGAGCAGGGCCGAGCAGAGCAGCCGAGACGGGATCGGCGCGGCGCGCGATCGGGTGTACACCAGAACCGCTTGAGCCGCGAGGGAGGTTCGGGATGACGACATCGGCGCCGCGCGTGGAATCCACCCAACTCGAGCCGAGCGGTGGCTGGGCACAACCGCCCGAAGCGCGCTTGGTGCCGCGGCCTCCCGCGGAGCGCGGGCTGCTCTTTCGAGCGCTGTCGCGCGGATCGACGTTCTTCGGCCGTCCCGAGCTGCCCAACATCTTCCCGGTGCTTCACCTTCATCCGGGTCTCTTCTGGTCGTGGCTCGTCTTCGCTTCGCGTTTGATGCCCTACGGCAGCCTCCACGCACGGATCCGCGAGAAGCTCATCTTGCGCACCGCCTGGAATTGCCGCAGCCGTTACGAGTGGGGCCAGCACGTGGACCTGGCGCTCGCGGCGGGGGTCACCGACGCCGAGATCGTCGACGTGACGCGCGGCCCGGACGTGATCCCCGACGGCGTCGAGAGAGCGCTGCTCAGCGCGTGCGACGAGCTCTGTGCCGAGAGTTTCGTCCGCGAGACCACGTGGCAGGTCCTCGCCCAACGATTCGAGCGGTCGCAGCTGGTCGAGATCGTGATGCTGGTCGGCCATTACCGGATGCTCGCCGGTTTCCTGAACACCGCCGGCCTCGCGCTCGAGGCCCCCGTGGAAGAGCAGCTCGCGGCCTTTCACCGGCGGATCACGTCACGGGCGACGTGAGTCGACGGCGCCGGATGGCGGAGCGCGTGCGCCGCTGAAGCGCGGATCCGCGCGGACACGAGCCGAGCGACCGCCGAGCCGGGGGACCTCGACGCGTACGCGCCTATTCATCCGCCGCGCGCGGGACGCCGAAGGGGGATCGCTCGGCGATCGCGCGAATGATCCGTGTCTCGCGTGGCGCGAGTGCCACGAAGACGACGTGGTCCGTCCAGCCGTCCGGATCGCGCCAGTAGAGGCGCCGAATGCCTTCGCGGGTCATGCCCGCGCGCTTCGCCAGCGCGATCGATCGCGGGTTGTCGACGCGGCAAGCCGCTTCCAAACGCCAGTAGTGCAGCTTGCTGAAGGCCGCTCGAATCACGGCACGCACGGCCTCGGTGGCGTAGCCGCGGCCCTGGAACTGATTCTGAAAGACGTAACCCAAGTTCGCCGAGTTCCAGTCCCCTCGCGAGATGGTCGCGAGATCCACGAAGCCGACGTAGGCGCCGCTTCGGCGCTCGAAGGCGCCGAAGACGTACCAGCGATCGCTGCGCGCAAAACGTCTCTGGCGAGCGAGCAATCTTCGCCAGGCGCGGCGAGAAACCTCCTTGGGGTCGGTAGGTCCGCGGTCATGCTTGTCACGTGCCGGAAGGGCCTCGAGATGAGCCTTTCGCCACGTCTCGAAATCCGCCTCGGTCGGCGGCCGCAGGACCAGCCGCCGGGTGCGGAGCTCGAGCGGCCAAGTCACGAGCTTCGCTGGGTTGATGAACTTCATCGAGCTCTCCTCGTTCGTCGCGCGATCGGATTGCGAGGTCGCCGCGCCGGATCGAAGGGATCGCCAGCGCGATCCTGCGATCGGTGCGCGGACGTGATCTCGTCGGAAGGCTAGGCGGTGACGACCCCGGCATAGTGTCGCCGGAACCCAATCGGGAGAAGGCGCACGAGCTGGCCGAGCGATTGCGCGTATCGATCGAAGCGAGCCGCCTCGAGAGCGAAGTCACCCCGCGCGGCACACGCTGCACGGTCACGGTGGGAGTGACGGAGCTTCAGTGGCCACGAGACGGGCTGCGCGAGCGGATGGGCTCGCTCACGTCGTGAGCACGATCAGGGGGATCTCGGCGGGGGCGAACGTGCGGAGCGCCGGGCCGAAGAAGCCGGTGCCACGGGACACGTAGATCTGGGTGCCGTCTAAGTGGCGGTGAAGGCCGGAGACGTACGGCATCGAGAGGCGTTCGAGGATGCCGATCGGGAAGAACTGCCCTCCGTGCGTGTGGCCGGAGAGCTGCAATCCCACGCCATGGTTCGCAGCGGCCTCGATCTGGGCGGGCTGGTGGGCGAGCAGCAGCAGCTCGCGGTCGGGATCGCGACCGGCGAGCGCCGCGGCGACGTTCGGCTCGTGGCTCGAGACGAAGCGGCCCGCGGTGCGATCGGGGATCCCGGCGAGGTCGAGGCTCGCGCCGCTGGGCTTGGTGTCGCCGATCGTCACGCGCTCGTTCACCAGCACGCGCACGCCGAGTCGCGTGAGGATCTCGAGCCAGGCGGTGGCGGCGCCGGCGTAGTACTCGTGGTTTCCCGTCGTGTAGTAGACCGCGCGCCGCGCCGCCAGCACGCCGAGCGGATCGAGCACGCGCGCAAGTTCCGCGACGGTGCCTTCGATCAGGTCACCGGTGATGACCACCGCATCGGGACGCTGACGCTCGGCGAGCTCGATGACGCGTTCCAAGAAGGCGAGTCCCGGGAGCCGGCCGAGGTGCAGATCGCTGAGCTGGACGATGCGATAGCCATCGAGCTGCATAGGCAGCCGCGCCAGCCGCACGGGCACCTCGGGTAACGTGATGTCCCAGGCGTTGCGGTAGCCGACGATCGCGGCGCTGGTGGCGGTGATGCCCACGCCGGCGGCCGTGACGCGCGCCGCGAACTGGCGGCGACTCAGCGCGATCTCCGCCGCGGCGGGCGTGGTGTCTCGAGTCTGGCGAGCGGCTTTCGCCGCGAGTCTGCGCGCAACTCGGGTCGCGACGCGCCGGGGCACGCTCACCAGCGCAAAGCCGATCCAGAGCTGCAGGAAGGTGGCGAACGCGATCACGCCCGCGATCCGCGCCGCGCCCAGCTCGCGCTCGCCGGGATCGACGCTCGTGCTCATCGCCATCACTCCCGCGACCACGATGCAGCCGTAGAGCGCGGTGAGCACGCGCCGTCGCGGCCACGGCCACGCGGGATCGCGAATCAAGCGCGCCCACACGTACCAGCCGATCGTCCCCACCACCGCAACGATCGCGATGAGCATGCGCACAGCCTAAGCGACGAGTCCCGCCCCGCGTGGCCCATCGGCGTGGGCCGGCCGTGCCGGAGCACGGTTGTGTGGCGCGTCGCCGACGACTATGCCATCGCGCGCCATGCGTCCCGTCTCCCGTCACGCCACCGGGGTCGCGCCCGTCAGGCTTCACCGGATCCCAATGCAGCTCGCGAGCGTCGCAATCGCGCTGCTGCTCGTCGTCCTGGGGTGCTCGTCTTCCTCCGAGGGGTCGTCGCAGGCTGCGGCGCCGCTCTACCGCGTGGACGGTGGCTTCCTTCGCGATCGCAACGGCCGCGCCATCGTGTTGCGCGGGATCAACCTGCCCAACGACTACGACCAGCGCGGCCCCGAGAAAGAGGTGCGGCCGCCGCCGGAGGTCTTCCAGCACATCGCCGACTCCGGCTTCAACGCGGTGCGGTTGGTGATCGAGTGGTACCGGATCGAAGCCGAGCGCGGTGTCTACGACGAGAGCTACCTCGAGCTGCTTCGCCAGCACGTCGAATGGGCGGAAGCAGCGGGGCTCTTCGTGTTCGTCGACATGCACCAGGACATGTTCGGGCGCGGCTTCGGCGGCGACGGAGCGCCGTACTGGGCTTGCGACCAGGCGCTCTACGATGCCTACGATCCGGTCCCCAACTTCTTCTTCAACTACTTCTCGCGCGAGGTGCGGGCGTGCTTTCAGCGCTTCTGGACCAGCGCGGAGCTGCGGCGCAGTCAGCAGTCGGCGGCGCGCGCGGCGGCGCAGCGAATCGCCGGATACGAGCACGTGCTCGGCTTCGATCCCGTGAACGAGCCGATGTTCGGCACCGGCGCCATCACCACCTTCGAGCGCGATTCGTTGATGCCGTTCCACGAGGAGTTCGCGGCGTACGTCGGCGAGGCGCTGCCCGGGCGAGCATTCTTCTTCGAGCCCACGCCGATGTTCTCGTTCGTCGGCGCCACGTCGTTCGACCAGCCGGTCACCGCGTTCACGGGGGTCTTCGCGCCTCACTACTACAACGTGAGCGTCGAGCTGGCGGGCCGGTGGGACGGGAACGAAAGGCAGGTCCGGAACGTGGTCGCGGCTGCCGCGGACACCGCCGCGCGGCTCGGCGTGCCGTGGGTCTACGGCGAGATGGGCGGCGACAAGAGCATCCCCAACCTCGGCGACTACTTGCTCGCGCTCTACCGCGAGCTGGACGCGCACTTCGCCGGCTCGTTCCTGTGGCTCTACGAGAAGGGCGAGAGCGGCTTCGGGCTGATCGATCAGGCGACCAACGATTGGACGCCGCACGCGCGCGCGTTCCTTCGGCCCGCGCCGTCGCTCGTCGCCGGCACGCCCAGCGAGCTCGTGTGGGATCCCGCGGCGCGGGTCTTCCACCTCGATTGGGTCGCGGACCCCAACGCCGGCGAGACCGAGATCATCGTGCCAGCGTGGGTGGCGGAGGTGGGCTTCGATGTGTCGCTCGACGGACTCGCCATCGAGCCCACCCTCGACTCTCGCGGCCGCCGACTGCTCGTCGCCGCCGGGTTGCGGGGCTCACACCATCTCGAGATTCACGTCCATGGCGACTATCCGGGCTGATCCGCCCGCGCGCTCAGCGCTCGGCCTCCGAGCGCCGCCGGCTAGGGACGGGTCGACGACCAGCGCGCCAGCTTCCACTTCTCGAAGTCTTCGCGGAAGAGCGTGAGCGTGTTCGAGAAACAGTACAGGTGGTTCGCCGTGCTGCAGGCAACGGTCTGAAAGTAAGTCGTCCAGTTGTTGCTCGCCAACGACGCCTGACCGAACGTCGCGCCGACGTTGATCGCAGGGTTGGTCCAGTTGGTGCAGTTCGCGCCGGTGTCGACGCCCGCGATGCTGGTACCGGTGTAGGCGTTGGGCGCCGGCAGGTAGGTCCCGAGCTCGGTGACTGCGAGTGACGTGGCGAGGAGGCCGTCGAGAAGATCGGCTTTGCTGCTGGCGATCATCGGCCCGTCCACGCGTCGGAAGGGTCCGTTGGTGGTGATGCGATCCTTGGCATCCACCGCGGTCGTCGAGAGCCAAGCCACGAACGAATCCGGCTCCGGTAGATCGGCGGCGAGCGCGCGGGCGCGGCAGACGTTGTCGGCGCCCGCGAGACCCGAGGAGCCGCCAGATCCCGTCCACGACGCGAGATTCCCCGTGCCGGTGGTGGATGTGATGAACGCCAACGCGCCGATGCCGTGATCGGTGGGGATGGGATCGCCAGCGGCGCCCTCCACACAGAAGAGTCGGTACGTGCTGTCGCAGCTGGTTGCCGACCAGGAGGTCCAGAACTGGCCGCTCGTGATTGGCGCGCGCCCGAACGATCCGAACTGGCCGGCGTCCGCCGATCCCCAATCGACGCACGTGTCGGCAGCGACGGTGCCACTCGCTCCGGTGCCGGTCCAGTGCTGCGTGTCCGTGAAGCGAGCATCGACCCCGTTCTCGTCGAAGAACTGCAGGTCGTAGACCTCGCTCTCGCTGGTCAGCGCTTCCAGGTTGCCCGCCCACGGCGTGCCATCGGGACGCAGCCACGGACCGCGCTTCTGGTTCGTGTACGAGCCGCCGCAAGCGCTGGCTTTCGTGCCGGTGAAGCCGAGCACGTTGCAGAAGGCGTCGGTGGTCGAGGTCGAGATCCAGGCTCGATAGGCGGCGGCGTTGGCGGCGATCGCCGGGATGGTCGAGCTGGCCGCCGTGTTCTGGCAGATCTTGTTGGCCGCAGCGAGACCGGTCAGGCCGCCGTCCAGGTTTCCTGGCCAGTTGGAGAAATTGCCGGTGCCCTCCGACGATGTGACGAACACGTAGCGCGTTGCAGCGCGGGCGTTCGTCACGGGCAGCGCAACGGCCAGCGCGGCGGTCAAGAGGGATGCCGTCGATCGCTCGATCCAGCGCACGGAGACCTCCTCGATGTGTTCGCAGCGCTCGGCGCCGTCGTTCGGGTTGGTGGGTAGGCCAGTCGGCGACGCTACAGCAGTTGGGCATCGCGAATCCAGGCTCGCGTCGGAGCTCGCGCCGGCGCGCCCATCTTCTCGACCGTGGCATCCCCGACCGCGACGGCGCTTACCGCGGCCCGCGCGCCGTTGTACGGTCCATGCACCACCCGCAGGGGGACGAGGTTCGTTGCCGATGAGTCGAGGGCCGTGGACGAGCGGGATCGTGGCGATCGCCGTGGGCGCACTGGCGTGGGTGTCCGCTGCTTCCGCGGCGACGACGGTGCTCGTCTATCAGAACGGGTTCGAGTCAGCCGATCCGTGCGCGTGGAGCGCGAGCGAGCCGGCGGCGGATTGTGATCCCGACATGGTGTTCGTGCCTGCCGCCAGCTTCGCGATGGGCTCGACGCAGGGCGATTCCGACGAGCTGCCCGTTCACACCGTGTACCTGGACGCGTACTGGATCGATCGCTTCGAGGTGACGGTGGACGCGTGGAACGCGTGCGTGACCGCGGGCGGCTGTGGCAGCTCGAATGGCTCGTCGAGCTGCAACGTGAATCGGCCCGACCGCGGCGATCACCCCTACAACTGCGCCACGTGGAGCCAGGCCAACACCTACTGCACGTGGGCGGGGAAACGCCTGCCCACCGAAGCGGAATGGGAACGTGCGGCGCGTGGTACCGCCGCGGCCACGTACCCGTGGGGCGAGACCGAGCCGACCTGCGACTACGCCGTGATGTGGGACAGCGTGCTCGGCACCTTCGGTTGCGGCGTCAATCACACCCAGCCAGTGGGATCGCGCGCTGCGGGGGCCTCGGCGCTGGGTGCCCTCGACATGACGGGCAACGTGTGGGAGTGGGTGAGCGACTGGTACGGCGGCGACTACTACGCGAGCAGTCCCGCCGCCAATCCCGCCGGACCGGCCACGGGAACCCTGCGGGTCTTGCGGGGTGGCTCCTGGTACGAGAGCGGACCGAGCGACCTTCGCGCCGCGTTCCGCAACGCCAAGTCGCCGACTCAGTCGTTCGTCGACAACGGCTTTCGCTGCGCTCGGAGCGCCCCGTAGGGTGCTGGTGGGCATTCTCGGCGTCTGCGCGGGGTGATCGCGATTCTCTCTATCGCGGGACTGACCCCGCGGCGTAGACTGGCCGGCCCGCGCCGGAATCTCGGTGCGCTTTCGCCGCGAAGAGACTCAGCTTCGGGGGAATTCATGGTTCGACGTGTGCTCCTGACGTGTGCGCTGGCCGCGAGCTGCGCATGTGGCGCCACGATTTCCCGCGCCGCCGACATCTGGGTGACGCGCTACGACGATCCCGCGCCCAACGGCTGCTCGCCCACGGATTGCTCGCTTCGTGAGGCCGTCATCTCGACCGAAGGCTCGGGCCTCGTGAAGAACCGAATCTTGCTCTCGGCGGGAACCTACGAGCTGACCCGCGCCGGCGCGAACGAGGACGCCGCGGCGACCGGCGATCTCGACATCTTCGATCGCAACCTCGAGATCGTCGGCCCGGGCGCGACGATGACCACCATCGACGCGAACGGGCTCGATCGGGTGTTCCAGCTCTCCGACGCCGGTGGCGCGGCCAGCGAGATCCGTCTCGCCGGGCTCGCCATCACGGGCGGTGCCGTGAATGGTCCGGGCGCAGCCATCCTCGCCGCGCGCGTCGCCCTGACGATCGACGCTTGCGAGATCACGGGTAACAGCGACCTTCAAGGCGGGGATGACGACGTCGTCCGTGGTTTCCTGTTCGCGGGGCTGAGCTTCCTGAGCTCGACGATCGCGGACAACCAAGGCGGCGGCCTCAGCCTGTCGCAGGCATCCGGCACGCTGCAGAACAGCACGGTGGCCGACAACGACTCCCGGGGGATCACGGCGTCGAACGGCTCCACCGTGCTCGTCACGCATTCGACGATCACCGGCGCGAGCGATGGCCTTCCCGAGATCGAATCGGATGGCGACGGCACCGTCGTCCAGCTCCTCAACTCCTTCGTGCTCGGGAGCTGTCTGACGACGGCTTCCGGCGCCGTGCAGACGCTGGGCGGGAACGTCGAGTCCCCCGCCGACACGTGTACGTTGGGTGCGAGCGACAAGGTGGACGTGGGATTGCCGGGCCTCGGCTCGCTCGCGCTCAACGGCGGCCCGACGCGCACGCGACTGCCCTCGCTCCAAAGCGCCGGCCTGGGCGCGGCGGTCGACGCGTGGTGCTTCGACGTCGATCAGCGCGGCGCCACCCGCTCGGGGACCAACTGCGAGAGCGGCTCGGTGGAGCGCTCGTCCGCGCGCGTCGAGACTCCGCTCTTCTTCGACGGATTCGATCAGCGCAGCGCGAACGCGTGGGACGCTAGGCAGCCGTGACCGCGGACGCCGGCGGCGCCTGGCCGGCGGGTGCGCCGCCCGCCGCGCGCGGCACGAGCTTGTCGGCGAGCCACGCCATCGTCACGCCCGCGAAGAGCAGGAAGAGCGGCTCGATCTGCAGCCGGTAGCGAAACACCGACATGAAGAGCGCGATCCGGAACAGGAACCAGCCGAGGAACGACATCAAGAGGCCGATCGGCCGTCGCTGCACCACCGAGATCGCCACGCCCACGAAGAACGACGTGATCATCACCGAGTACCAGATCCGGCTCACCCACACGAAGAGCTGCGGCCAGTAGGCGTGAAACGGAGTGATGGCGAGGAGCTTCACCCACTTGCCGAGCACGAAGCGCGGCATCTCGCGCCAATGCTCGCTCCAGAACGTGAACACCTCGGCGCGTAGCTTCTTGTCGAGGTCGACCTCGTCCTTGTAGCCCGCGAAGCGCGGGTCGTGGTCGAGGTCGGGGTGGTTCTGGTAGTCCCAGCCGGGATGACCGGGGAAGGGCACGTAGCCGCCCCACAGCTCGGGATCGGCGAGCAGGTCGGTGTTGTTCGATTGCCACATGATGAAGCCGCTCTCGGTGGTGAGCGGCACGAAGTGGCCGAGAGTGATCGCGTTGCGAACGATCCACGGCAGGATCGCCGCCACGCAGGCCGCGCCCATGATCACGGTGCTCTTCACCGCCTTCGCGAACGGACGCACGCCGAAGATCGCCCAGCAGCCGAAGGTCGGCACCAGCAAGATGAAGTCGGGACGGAGGTTCGCGGCGAGCCCCGCGAGCAGCCCGCCCAGCGCGCTGCGCGCTGGGGTGGGGTTGGGCGCCAGGTGCACGATGTAGAGGTAGAGCGACCAGACGACGATCACGATGCCGAGGCTCTCGGCCCAGAGCTGATAGTCGTAGAAGATCAGGAACGGATCGATCACCGCGAGCAGCGCCGCGATGATCGCGGGCAACGGCCCGAACACGTGGCGGGCGAGCAGGAAGAGCCCGACCGGGCCGGTGGCGCTCAGGAAGACCTGGATCACCCGCGCCACCACCGGCGCGGTGCCGCCCATGGCGTAGATCGCCGCCAGGAAGAGCGGATAGCCCGGCATTCGGTGCGCCGTGGGATGGCCGGGTGGGTCCTCGAACACGCCGCGTTCGACGATGCCGCGCGCGAGCGTGTCGTAGACCAGCGCGTCGGCGGTCACGGGTGCGCGCGGCTCGAGCAGCGCGAAGCCGAGGACGAGTCGCATGCCCAGCGCCGCCGCGTAGATGAGCCAGGGGGTCGCGCGATGCGTCGCGAGCCGCCGCAGGACGTCGAGGATCGCTTTCATCGTGCTCATGGCCAGATCGCTTCCTCCCGGGCTCGGACCACGCCGAGCGAGCTGGTGGCGAACGGCGACCTTATCAAACCTCGGCGCCGGGAACGTCGACCGCGGGCTCGCGGGGCAGCCGCTTGCTGGTGCCCCGCTCGCTCAGGACGCTGCGCACCAGCTCGGGGCGAATGGCACCCGTGAGGGCCGCTACGACGCCGTAGAGCGCGAGCCCCACGGGAAGCACCCAAAGCGGGTTGCGCGCGCCGAAGCGCGCCAGAAAGATTCCGGCGGCGAGCACCGCGGGAACGGCGCGCGCGAGGGACGCATCGAGCCGCACCGGGAAGATCTCGCGATGGACGTAGCGCACGTGCAGCGACGCCATGACCAGCGACGCGACGACGTTGGCGAGCGCAGCGCCGGTGGCGCCCAGCGCGGGCACCAGCGCGAGGTTGGACGCGACGCTGGCGCCGATGCCGAGCGCCACGAACCGGAGGTCGTCGCGTTGGCGCTCGGCGGCGAGCATCACGTGGCCGAGCACCACGTCGGCGGCATACGGGATCAGCGTCCACGGGAGGATGCGTAGCACCCACACGGTTCCGTGGAAGGCGGCGTTGGGATAGAGCAGGCGCACGATCCCTTCCGCGCCCAGGCTGAGCGCGAGCAGGATCGGAAGCGTCGCCACGTAGAGCATGGTGAGCGCTCGCGTCGCGAGATCCGCGAGCTTCGCCGGATCCTCCTCGCGCAGCCGTGCGAACGCCGGGTAGACGATGGATGCCGCGGTGGCGGGCAGCAGCGAGGCCACCTCGAGCAGCCGATAGGCGGCGCTGTAGACGCCCACCTCCGCTTGGTCGCGCAGCACCGAGAGCAGCACCATGTCCGCCTTCAGGTAGACCATCGCGAGCGCGTAGAGCGCGGCGAAAGTCGGCAGTCGGCGGGTGAGGTCGCGGAGCGCGGGCCGGAGCGCGAGCCGCGAGTCGCCGAGGAGCTGGCGGTCGAGCATGGCCGCCGCCGTCGCCGTGCCGGCGATGCGCGCCAGCAGGAACATCCACGCGAGCGCCACCAGCCCGCCGCCGGCGAGCAGCGCCACGAGGCTTGCGCCGCAGCGCAGCACGTTCTCGATGGCCGTGAGGCGCGCGGCGCGGTCGGCGCGACCACGCGCCACGAAGAGCGCCTCGGCGATCTGCGAGAACCCACCGGGCACCAGCGAGATCGCCATGAGGTCGAGCGCCCGCGTGAGCTCGGGCGGATAGCCGAGCGCGCGCGCGAGCGCCGCCAAGCCCAGCGCGAACACCACCGCGGCCGGAACCGCGAGCGCCAGCGCCGCCGCGAACAGGCTGCGGGTGGCGTCGGGGCGTCGCCCCACCTCGCGCGGGAAGAGGTGGACGAGGCCGAGCGCCGAAGCGCTCTGGAACACGTAGCCGAGGGCGATCATCAGCCCGTAGCCGCCGAGACCCGCGCCGCCGAGCTTCCACGCGATGGCGACGGTCAGCCCGAGCGAAAGCAGCAAGATCGCGATGCGCGTCGCGAAGAACACCGCCGTGTCTCGGGCGAGTCGCGCGCTCACGGTCGGTTTCCTCGGGATTCGCCGCGGCGGAGGTCGCGTCCGCGAGCGGGGGCGGCCAGGATGGCATACCGGCAATCGCGCGCTCCCGTGCCGCGGGTCGTCGCCGGAGCCGCGGGCCGGAACTGGGCTCGGCGGGTGGCGCGAATCGCGTCGCAAGCGTTAGTCTTGGTGATTCCGAGGTTCTGCGGCTGCGCTGCCCTGCACCGATGAAGAGCGTCACGCTCATCTTTCCCGATACCAAGCAAGAGCACCGCGTGCTCCTGCCGCTGGCGCTGCTCTACGCCGGGACTCCGGTGGCCCGCGCCGGTTACCGCGTGAACATCATCGATCAGCGCGTCGAGCCTCGCTGGGAAGAGCGGCTCGAGCATCTGCTGGCCACCGAGAAGCACGTCTGCGTCGGCATCTCGACGATGACCGGCAAGCAGGTCGCCGGCGCCGTCGGGGCAGGCGACGCGATGCGCCGGCTCGCGCCGCACGTGCCGCTGGTGTGGGGCGGAGTGCACCCTTCCTTGCTTCCCGACCAGACGCTCGAGGATCCGCGGGTGGACTTGGTGGTGGTGGGCGAGGGTGACGAGACGCTGCCCGAGCTGGTGCGCGTCCTCGACGCGGGCGGCGATCTGAGCGTCGTGCGGGGCATCGCCTACAAGGACGGGAGCGGAAAGGTCGTGCGCACCGCGCCACGCCCCTTCGTCGATCTCGACGCGCAACCTTCGGTCGACTACGGGTTGGTCGACATCCGCGCCTACAACCGGGATTTCTTCGATCAGGAGCGCGAAGCGATCGCGCTGATCACCAGTCGCGGGTGCCCGTATCCGTGTACGTACTGCTACGAAAAGGCCTTCAACGACCGGCGCTATCGCGTGCTCTCCCCGCCCCGCGTGGTCGCGGAGATGCGGCGGCTCAACGAAACCTACGGGCTGCAGCACTTCTTCTTCCTGGACGACGAGTTCTTCATCCAGGAGGATCGCGTCCGCGCGATTCGCGACGAGCTGCTTCCCCAGCCGTTCGCGCGCTCGATGACGGTGCACAACGCGAACATCCGGGTCGACGAGATCAATCGCTACGATCCGGCCTTGCTCGCGAGCCTGCGCGACTTGGGCTTCCAGGACGTGTTCGTCGGGGTGGAGTCGGGCTCGGACGAGATCCTGGCGCGCATCAAGAAGAGCATCACCCGCGACGACGTCATCCGCGCCAACCGCAAGATCCGCCAGATCGGCATCCGACCCATCTACGCCTTCATGGGCGGATTCCCGTTCGAGAAGGCCGAGAACGTGTGGGACACCCTCACGCTCATGGAGCAGCTCACGCGTGAGAACCCGGACGCGACGGTGCTCGGCATGTCGCTCTTCTGCCCGTTCCCGGGCACCGAGCTCTACGACGAGTGCGTGAGCCGCGGCATGAAGCCGCCCGATCGCCTGCCGCGCTGGGCGGACATCGACTACACGCGTCTCAAGTACGCGATGTTCGATCCCGAGCTCGTGCAGGTGTTCCGCTACGGCGTGCTCTTCTCGTACTTCATCGACTACAAGCAATGGCCGAAGCGCGCCTGGCCGCTCATGGCGCTCAAGCACGTGGCTCGCTTGCTCATCCGCTGGCGCGCCAAGCGGCGGAACTTCGACCACCTCTGGGAAGTGACGCTGCTCAAGCTGCGCGACAAGCTCCCGCTCACGTTCCGACGCTTCGGCGCCTTCATCCAGATCGGCGGCGAGGACGCCACCGAACCCTCCCCGCTCGTCGCCCAAGCCCGCGCCGGCTGATCGCAGCCGCCGCGTGGCGCGCGCGGGTACGCGCACCCCAGTCTTCGGCCCGCCGGTCCCGTGGCGGGCGACGGATCAGGACTGCGGTCGCCGGATGCCGAGCTTCTTCATGCGGCTGCGCAGCGTGCTGGCGTTGATGCCGAGCTGCTCGGCGGCGCCGCCCTTGCCCTCGATCATCCAGCGTGTGCGCTCGAGGACGTCTTGGATGTGCTGGCGCTGAGCCTCGTCCAGGCTCGCGGCGGCGGCGAGGGGCGGCGGCGCGGAGACGCCGGCGGGGCCGCTCGTGGCGCGCGGCTCGAACGAGGGGATGCCGCGGGTCGTGAGCAGCTCGGGGCCGATGTCGATCACCGAGCCCGTGGCCAGCACCACCGCGCGCTCGATCACGTTCGAGAGCTCGCGCACGTTGCCCGGCCAGTCGTAGGCGCGCAGTCGATCGAGCGAGCCCCTGCTCAGACCTTCGACGCGCTTGCCCAGCTCGCGAGCGAAGCGATCCGCGAAGAAGCTCGCCAGAAGCTCGACGTCGCCCTCGCGCGAGCGCAGCGGCGGCATGAGAATCGGCACCACGTTGAGCCGGAAGTAGAGGTCGGCGCGGAAGCGGCCGGCGGCGACCTCCGCGCCGAGATCGCGGTTGGTGGCGGCGATGAGCCGCACGTCCACCTTCTTGCTCTTGTCGCTACCGACCGGCTCGATCTCGCGCTCCTGGAGCACGCGCAGGAGCTTCACCTGCGTGTCGAGCGGCAGCTCGCCGATCTCGTCCAAGAAGATCGTGCCGCCGTTCGCGACCTCGAACCGGCCCATCCGATCGCCGAGTGCACCGGTGAAGGCACCGCGCACGTGCCCGAAGAGCTCGCTCTCCACCAGCCCGGCGGAGATCGCCGAGCAATTCACCTTGACGAGCGGCCGCTCGCGGCGCGGGCTCTTGTCGTGGATGGCGCGCGCGATCAGCTCCTTGCCGGTGCCCGTCTCGCCGAGGATCAGCACGGTGGATGGCGTGGGCGCCACCGTCTGCACCACGGACAAGACCTTCTGGATGGCCGGGCTCCTGCCGACGATCTCGTCGAAGTCGTGGAGCTCCTGGATCTCTTCCTTGAGGTAGACGTTCTCGGCAGCCAAGCGGTCGCGAAACGCCGCGAGCTCCTCGTAGGCGAAGCAATTGTCGACCGCCACCGCCACCGCGCTCGCCACCCGCTCGAGGAGCGTGACCGGTATCTCCTTGTAGGCGCCCGCTTGGGTGGACATGAAGAAAAGCGCGCCGAAGCTGCGTTCCTCGCGGATCAGCGGCAACGCACAGAGCGCCTCCATGCCCTCGCGCTCCATCACCGCGAAGGTCTTCGGGAAGCGCTCGCGGAGATCCTCGCGGGTGGCGGCGGCGTACCAGCGGCGATTCTCCTGCGCCCAGCGGCACGCGGTGCCCGCCGACGCGAAATCCTCGATCATCGGCCCGCGCGCGGGCTGATCCATCGCGAGCACGTGCACGCGCAGCGATTCTGGGCCGGTGGGGATCTCGATGCCGAAGCGCTCGCAGCGCAGGAGCGGCTTCACGCAGCGCGCGAGCTCGGCGAAGAGTGCCGCCCGGTTGAGATGGCGGGTGCTCGACTGGTTGATCTCGAGCAGCGCCTGTAGCTCGCCATACGCGAGGTCGAGCCGCTGCTTCGCGAATTGCAGATCGGTGCGGGCGCTCTCGAGCCGCACCTCGAGATCGTCGAAGGCGCGCCGCAGCACGGTCTCCGCGTGCAGCCGCTCCATCTCGACGCGCGCCCGGTTGGCGAAGACGTCGAAGATCGCGATGCCGCGCGGATCGCCGGTCATCGGCCGCGTGTCGAGCGCCGCCAAGTGGCCGAGCGTCTGCCCGTGCGCGCCCTTGAGCGGCACGCCGAGATAGCTGCGCACGCCCATGTCCACGAGGCCCGTGTCTTCGGGAAAGAGCTGCGCGACTCCGTCCTTGTAGAGGCAGTACTGCCCCTGCACGACCTTCTCGCAAGGCGTTCCCGGCAGGTCCCATTCGAGGTTGGGCGCCCAATCCCCGTCGTTCCAGAACGCGATGGTGCGCACCCGCTTCGAGTCCCCTGCGAACTCGGCCACGAACGTGTAAGCGACATTCAGCGACTGCGCGAGGTTCTTCACCAGCGCACGCATGAAGTCGAGCCCCGCCTTGTCGGCGGTGGCTTCGACCACCGGCCGAAAAGCGAGCTCCGCGTTCCACTTCTCGAAGGATGGAGCGTCGCTCGATTCGTGCTCTCGGCTGGGTAGCATCGTGGACCTCGGCTGGTGCGCCGGCTGGCGCAAGACACCCGATTACCCCGCCGCGGTCAGGCGCGTCTACCGGCGCGCCCGCCAGCATCGGCGAGCTTCACCGCCCTCCGCGAGCGGGGATTGCTGCAGGACCCGGTGCGGCCCTGAGCAGTGCCGACCAGCTCGCGCGTTGCCGAGCGACCCGCCGGCCAGGGTAGCGCGGACACCGCTTCCGCCCGCCGTCATGGCCCCACGCTCGGCAGTCGACACTGCGAGCGCCTGAAACGGATTCTCATCGAGTCCCTGCAGAGGCCACCGTGCTCAGGGGACCGGCGCGTGCGCCCCAGGGACGCACCGCATCGACGCCGACGCGGCGCATGAGGCGCAGGTTGCTGCACAGCCGAGCGAACACGCCTACCACCCAACCGCGATCAAGTCCCACGGGAGCTGATCCAGACTGCTCAGCCACGAGCCGACGGCGGAGGCCTGCCACTACGGCCCGAACGATCTGGATAGAATCCTCTCGCAACGTGCGTACCGAACGCCTTCATGCGTTTCGTTCCACCGCCCTTTCCTTGCCCTGGCGGCGTCGCCTTCTCGGCTGCGACTCGCTTCATGTACGAGCCAACTGAGACCGCTCCACTTCCGACGTCCACGCGATCCATTCGGTCGCCGGTACTTCGCCGATTCGCTCCGCCGCGAGAGCATCGGCACGACCCGCGACATCGAGTGCCGCCTACACGCCGATGCGACTACGGTACGGCGCATCGTCCCGCGCTCGCACTCACACCAGTCGACCGTCAGCGAGGCTGGCGCCCTCGGCGCCTTCGTGTGGCAGCGTGCCCCTGGCGACGTCGCGGCTTCGTGGGCGTCAGACGACTTTGCCATCAGCGGTCGCCCAGCGGTCCTTCGCCTCGATGGTGGCGGCGCGTTCGAGTACCCGCTCCTCTTCGCCAGCCCTGATTCCGCCGAGGTTCGGCATCTTCCTCGTATTCCTACGGCTAGCCCCATTCCAGGGCCGACGACTTCACTCACCTCACGGACTTGCCAGCAACGCGACCACGCGCCGAACCGAGCGCTCGAACGAGGCGGCCCTGTTGAGCAGCTGCAGCCGAATCGTCCCGACGAGGTTGCGCTCTCAGGCCGAGCCCGGCCGTCCGGGTTTCCAGGACGCCGCCGGTCGGGCCTTGACCGGGGGGACGATCCTCTTCAACAATTCGACAAGAGAAGACGTACACGGTACCCCCTACAGCCAATTCGAACGAGGCCCTGGCCAGATCGAAGTAGGTGCTCGTCCCGGACGTCTCACAACCCCGGCCCGAGCACGCTGAATAGATTTTCGTTCGACGCGCTTAATGAGACTGAGCGGTATGGCTGACTTGAGATTCGAATTGAACAGCAGCTAAACCCTGTTGCCGACGAAGTGTCAGCGTTGAGCTGTCGTGCGACTGATTCTTGAAGGTGTCCTTTATCGGTCAAGTCGGAAGTGATTGCGTGGCGGCTCTGGAGGATACGACAACTGCACCTGAGATGTTGTCACGTATCTACCGTCCCGGCGACGGCGATTGCGGCCTCCTGTTTTGAATACGCCGCACGATGCCAGCGAACAGGGCGAAGCCCTGTCCTCGAACGGGTAGACGATGCACTGACGACGCCTGCAAGGTACGGGACGGAATCCACGGCCTCTGTCCTGTTCGGGCTCGAGAAGAACGGTGCAGTCAAGGTGATCGATAGCGCCAAGGCACAGCTGACGGACGAATCGGCGCTGCTCTACGGCACACGGGGACGGCCGGCGAAGTTGCGGATCCTACGTAGACTACCTTGCAACAGCGTTCCGGCGGCCAAGCGCGAGACCTGCGTTGCCTTACAGTATCTCTGGGCTGTGGAAGGCGGACCTGTTTATCGGGCATACCGACACCGACAAATGGAGCCTACATCCGTGAAAATAAATCCCAGCCAACTTACAGAAGCGAAAGGCTTTAAGAATCGGCATCGTGCTCCTCGCGACAAGGTAGAGCGACCGTGTCTTCAAGGATGATTCGAAGAACCTTGTTGTGTGCCCTGTTCCCCATGATCACGCTTTCATGGAGGTGTTTTATCAAGGCTGGGGAATCGTCCAGCAGTTCATTTTTGCCGATGCAAAGCTACCTAAAGAGGTCAATTTGCCTCGTCCGGCTGATCGGCAGGTAGCGCGGTATCTTGAAGATCGGCGCTCGTTCGCCGCACGAGATGTGATCGACGCCTCCTCGCCGTTGGCGCAGCCCGAGCCACCAGCAGCGAAGAGAAAGTGGCTTCGGTCCAGAGTCAGCGGAGAGCGTTTGACTTCGTTACCGGATCTCGTGTTGGCTCCGTCACCACGCCTGACGAAATGAACGCCAAGCAGGGAGCGCAGCTGTCGTTGTGAGCTGACACCCCCGAGGGTGCCGCCGCCGAGCCGCAAGCGCTAAGTGTGACAGGATGGAAGAATCGATTCTCGATCCGGTCATCGCGATCCTGGCTCGCCTTGATCGGCGTGTTGCTCAACAACATCCGAACTGGCCGGATCGAGGCCATCCGGCCAGGAATCGTTCGGGCCGAGAATCCGGTTGCGTTCTGGATCGGCGCCGCCATCACCGAGGCCAGCGGCGTTGGCGCGCTCGTGTCGATCGTACTTGGCTGGTACGCGGTACTGTTTCGGTGAAGGCGGGGAGGCCCTGGCCGACAGGTTGGCCTCGAGCGCCGGTGTTCGTAGATCGTCTTCGCATAGCTCTTTGCTCCAGCCGACGGGCCGCGCCGTCGGCTGAGCGCTGCGTCGGCCAGAAGAATTCGCCGTGATTCGAGACGCGAGCGTGGTCGCCGCCGTTTTCTGGGTCTTCTTGGGTACGGGGTGTGCCACTGTGTCCGAGCCTGGCGCGCTGAAGCCGGCCATGATTCCGCAGTCGGTGGATGATGCGTGGACGGCAACGTGGATGTGATCGCGAACCCGTGGAAGCTCAGCCGCCCGACTGCCCTTCCTATGGTTGGCCCCGGTGAGATCGGCCTGGACGTCGGCTTGGTGACCGCCAGGCGAAGGGTGGTGGAGTCCGAGTCGGGATTCCTTCATCTGCATCCCATTTCGCCAGGGGAGCGGGCGCGGCTTCGCTTTCGAGGAATCGTCCCGCAGGACCGGCCCCCGCCGGGCCGAAAGCTGCAGGCTCGATCCACGGAGACTTTCCTCGAGTGCGTCCTTTTCCTCGAGTGCGTCGTCGATGGTGAGCGTGCTGGTGAGGTCGTCGTCACGGGCGAGAGAAAAGACGCTCGCTTTGACTTGCGGAAGTACGCAGGTCGAGACGTTGAAATCGTGCTCACCGATCGGCCCGGTGGATCCCTCGAGTGGCAGTTCGAGGACGCGTACATCGACCGGATTGCCAAGCTCGGGCTGACGGTATCGCCTGCGGGAAGTTCGTGCGATTCCGTGGAGCAAGAGTGGTTGAGCGGCGAGCCGGACGAACTCCGCGCAGCGCGCCATGGTCGCTCGGCAAGGTCGTGCTTGACGACAGGCGGTCGCGATGGAAGACTGATCGCCCCCGCCGCAGACAGGCGTAACCTCATGAAACGATTTAAGCGGCTCGGATGCTTCGCGTGGCTTGGCGCAACTGCTTTGGTCTTATCGCGGGCGCGTGCGGCGGCGATTCCGGGAGCCCGGGCTACCCTTGCGCCGCTTGCTGGGGTGAGGCGCAGGCGTCAACGCTCATTCGGGCACGAATTCCACCGGCAAGGACTTTGAGGTGCACATCAGCGGATCGCCTGCAGCTCACGGCCACCACGACTTCATCGATCTCAGCGAATCGCCTGAACGACTGTGCCTTCGACTTTCGCCATCTTCGACGCCTACGCCCTGGTTGGTACCGATGGTGCATTCGCGGCGAGTCTGGCCGGTGATCCAAGGTTCCTACCAGCGGCACCATCTCCGACGTGTTGGTGAGCGCGTGTTGTCCTGCGATGGGACCTCGCGCAGGGGACCACGACAGTAGCGCGCAACAACGGCTGCGAGGCGGAGACCTTCACCTGGGAAGCACGCGCATCGCTCTCTCAAGAGTGCGCGTACTGAAGCCGGTCGCCGGAGTCGTGCATCGGCCGGCAAGGCCCAGCATGCCGGTCAGCCGGACCCGTCGCTGCATGCCGGCGATCTCGCGAGCCACGCGCGCCCGCGTGGCAGTCGCTTGGGCGACCTACAGCGCGAGGCGGATTGACGCTCTGTTCGCCCGGCGGGTCGATCCGTGATCGCAGGCGTTATGCCGCGACGCTCGCGCATCGGTGGTCGAGCGTTGTACTGCCGCGATGGGGAGGATCTTCCGCGAATCGGCGCCGCCCTCGTCGTTTCCCGTGGTGGCGGGTACCCGCTCTGCGTGCTCGGCTCAGGGCGACAGCCGAACGACGGATCGATCCCGATTGGTGCTCGCCCGAAGGCGATCCTCGTGGTGGAGCGATGGTGGCTGGCCCCGGCGTAGCCGGGCGGTGTGGCGATCTCGAGGGCGGGCTGGCCCATGCGCTGGCGGTGACTCGTGAATCGTTCGTCGATGCCGAACTCCGTCCTTCGACCGGCGGTGCCGGCGGATCGCGCGGGGTTTCTGGCCATGGCGCTGCGCTCGTGGCTCGACGCGTACGCGACGTTGCTCGCGCCGGAGGTGGTGGCGGGGGCGCCGGCGATGCTCGAGCGGGCGTTCGACAAGCGGTGGTGGGAGCTGCGTGTGGCCGTGAGCGACCAGGCGGTGCTGGGCTTCTACTCGCTGGGTGCGGCGGACGATCCGAGCCACAGGAACTATCTCTGGCATCTGTACGTCGATCCGGAGTTTCATCGGCGCGGCGTCGGGCGCGCGCTCAACGCCGCGGCGCTGGCCGAGATCGCGGGGCGCGGCGAGACCACGGCATGGCTGGACGTGCTCGTGGCCAACGAGCGGGCGCGGGCCTTCTATCGCGCGCTCGGGTGGCGCGAGGCGCGCGTGGAAACGAGCGACGATTACGACCTGGTGATCCTGGAGTGCGACGTTCCCGCGCCGGCGGCGGGTGGCTGAGCGTCGTGCGGGCGTTCACGAAGCGCGCTTCGTTCCCTGCCAGGTGCCGGCGTAGGTGCCCTCGTAGGTGACGCCTTCGCGCGAGCCGGCGAGGTCGCCGGCGATGTCCGCGGTGAGCGTGTTGCCCGCGAGCGAGAGGCTGCCGCCGATGGTCACGGTGCGGAACGTGTCGCTCGCCAGGAAGCCGGTGCAGCTCTGATCGGGAACGATCTGGGCGGTGCTCTCGGCGATCCGATCCAGGGAGATCGAGCACACGCCGCCGGTGCGATTGGAAACACCCGTGAGCCGCACGTCCGCGGAATCGCCGCGGGTGAGCGTGAGGACGGCGGAGTCGTCGTAGGGTTGTGGCTCGATGTCGGCCGGCTCGGTGAAGGTGAGCGTGGCCTGGAAGACCACGTCGTAAACGCCGGCGAGCGGGCCCGCGCCGTCGAAGCCGTCACCCGACGACGAGTCGCTGCCGCAGCCGGTCATCGCGAGGCAGAGCGTTGCCGCGAGCGCCAGGAATGCGTGAGATCGCGTTCGAAGCTCCATGGTTCGTCCTCCGCTGCCGAGGTGGTTCGCGCGGCGCGCAGCCGGCGGCGATGGCGATTCGCCGACCCGTGGCTTGCGCCGCGCCGCGTGCAATTGCTAGAGGATCTCAAGGACCGCGTGTTGGCAATTCCTGGGGGGGACATGGGCGCTCGAATCTTCGGACCGAGTGACGAGAATGCCGGGGCGCGAGCGGCGCGGCGGTTGGTCTTGGGTGTGCTGGCGCTGGTGCTGGGGGGAGGCGTCGCCGAGGCCACGACGATCACCGTGACGGGGACGGCCGACGAGAACTCGAGCTCGTTGCCGAACGTGGTGTGCACGCTGCGGGAGGCGGTCATCGCCGCCAACACCAACGCCGCGGTCGGCGCTTGCGCGGCGGGCTCGGTGGCGATGGACACGATCGTGCTGCCGGCGGGCACTTACGGGCTCACCCTCGCCGGAACCGGCGAGGACGCCGCGCAAACCGGGGACCTGGACCTCCTGGGCGACGTCGAGATCGTGGGCGCTGGCGCGTCCGCGACCACCATCGACGCCAACGGGCTCGATCGCATCTTCGACGTGCGCGCTCGCGACGTCGATCTTCGGCTGAGCGGGGTCACGCTGCGCGGCGGCAACGCCACCGTGGGGGTCTGGGGGAAGATGGGCGGGGCGGTCTCGTTGACGGGAACCGATCCGCTCCCGCCCTTCGGCTACACCGATTGCACGGCGTGCACGCTCACCCTCGAGGATTCGGTGGTGCGCGACAACGTGGCGATCGACGGCGGTGCTGGGGTCTTCATCTTCGGTGCCTCGGCGGCGAGCCACATCACGCGCAGCACGTTCACCAACAATCAGTCGTCCACGGTGAGCGACGTCTACATCACCGTGAGCTCGATCGAGATCACGGACTCCACCCTGGACGCCAACGTGGGAGCGGGCGTGGCGGCGGTGGGCGCCGCAGGTGGCCTGATCACGCTGGATCGTTCCACCGTGAGCAACAACGGCGCCGGTGTGGGCGTCGACGGCTTCGACGTCCCGGGGCTGCCGTACCTCTTCGGCTCGGCGACGATCCGGAACTCGACCATCAGCGGCAACGCGTACGTGGGACTCTACGGCGGCAACGCGTACGTCACGGTCGAGAGCTCCACCATCGTCGCCCCCACCGGAGCCATCGCCGTGCAGGGTGCCTACTCCACGACCTTCGCGAACACGCTCGTGTCCGGCTACTGCTTTCCCGGCTCGTATCCGACGTCGTTCGGCGGCAACCTCGAGAGCCCCGGCAACCTGTGCGGCTTCACCGGCACGGGCGATCAGGTGAACGTGGCGAACCCGAAGCTCGGGCCGCTCGGTAGCTACGGCGGCTACACGAAGACGCACAACCTGCAGCCGGGAAGCCCAGCGATCGGCGCTGGGCTCGCAGCCAATTGTCCCGCCACCGATCAGCGCGGGATCGCGCGTCCCGCGCCCGCGAGCGGCAACTGCGACGTAGGAGCGTACGAGGCGACCGGTTGTGGTGCATCGCTGTCCGTGGCCGGCGCGGCGCCGCTCGCCCTCGCGTTGCGGCGCCGCCGTCCCCGTCGCTGCTGAATGCGCGCGGCGCGCTCGAGGTGCAGCGCGAGCCCGCTCGAGAAATCGTGTCGGCACCGTTGACACGCGCATCGCGCTGCCGGCCATAATTTTCGACCTTCGCTGAAAGTCGACTCGTTCCACACGCCAGCTCGTTGCGGTGGCGTGTGGGTCATCTTGGGCCGGCGACTCGTGTCGCCAGGCTCGGCGAGAGACGACTGCTCGCGGAGCAGATCGTGCCGGATGGCTGGCGCGACGAGTGACTCGGTCCGCGAGGCGAGCCGCGCGGGCCACGGGAGAACGGGATGGGGGCGACGTGACGATGAGGATCCGTGGAGCTATGGGGCGACGACGTGTCGCGAGGGCCGCCGCCGTGGCCGTCGCCGCAGGCCTCCTCGCGCTGGGCTCGGTCACACGGAGCGCGGCGCAATCGTGCGATCCCGCGACGGGTAGCCCGCCGGGCGAGCTCTTTCTGGGACCGAACGGCGAGCAGTTCTTTCCGCAGAACGCGTCGTGCCCGGATCAATTCGTGGCGCCCGTCTGCAAGAACGGCACGAAGCTCACCTACGTCGATCCACAGGACCCGAACCAGCTCAGGCGCTACGCGTGCGTCTCGTCGCCTGCGAACGCTTCGACCTTGCCGCTGGTCGTGTTCCTCCATCCGTCGCGCATCCGCACCATCGACTCGCAGTTCGGCGGGCAGGGGCCGGTGGCGCCCTCCACGCAGCTCCAGCAGTACCAGGGCAGCGCGGACCTGGGCGGGGCGACGCCCGGCTACGTGCTGTTGATGCCGCAAGGGCGCTGCCTCAAGGCGCCGCCCTCGTCCTCCGGAGACGGCACTCGCTTCGACGTGTTCTACAAGGACGCGGCCCAGAACCTCGACGTACGCGCGGTGCGCGCGTTCATCCAGCAGCTCGCCGACCGCAGCACCTTCGACGAGAACGGCAACGCCGTGGCGTTGCCGGCGTCGCTCGCCGCCGTCGATCCGAAGCGCGTCTATCTCATGGACTGGTCGAACGGCGGCTATCTGTCGCACATGCTGGCGCTCAACTACCCCGAGCAGTTCGCGGCGGTGGCGAGCTTCGCCAACGGCGATCCCTTCGACCGTGGCCCGTGCCCGGTGCCGATGCCTGCCGTCAGCAGGCGCCCGGGAATGATGGTGGTCCACGCCGAATGCGATCCGCTGGTGCCGTGCAGCGAGGTCACGAGCTGGCTCGAGGCGCTGCGCGGCGCGGGCTGGTCGGTGGCGGACACCGTGGACGTGATCACCGACACCAACAAGATCCAGGTCCTCGCGCAGTGCTCGCAGAGCTCCCAGTCCGCGCAGCACCAGTGCCCGGCGTCGGCTCACAACACCTACGCGAACCCGCAGCTCCCCGCGATGTTCGCGTTTCTCAAGCGCTACCAGCTGCCGTGACGACGAGGCGACCCATGCAGATTCGTTCCTTCGTGCGCGCGGCCTCGTGGGTCGCCGCGAGCTTCGCCCTCGGATGCGAGTCGCCGCCGAGCGGCGAGCTCTTCGACGCGGCGCTGCTCTCGGACGGCCGCGTGGCGGTGGTCGGCTACGTGGGGCTCGGCGATCTCGAGCGACCCTCGGTGACGCTGCTCGACGCCGATGGCCGAGAGCAATGGGTGCGGTATCTCGGCTCCGCGGTGGTCGGCGGCCTCGAGGTCGGGACCGCCAATCGGGTGGTGGTGGACGAGCTGGACCGCATCCACGTCGCCGGATTCGCGCGCACCGCCGCGGGTGTCGACGCGGGGATCGTGGTCTCGTACGACGCCGACGGGGATTTCCTGTGGGAGACGCGGCCTTTCACCGCGGGTGACAGCGAGATCCGCGGGCTGGCGGCGAGCGGCGGCGACGTGTTCGTGACGGGTTACGCGCGTGGTGCGGCGGCGCCTGGCGAGTTCGCGCCGGTGGGCGTCTTGACCGCCAGGCTCAGGGGGACGGACGGCTGGGTGCTGTGGAGCGACGTCCTCGACGCCACGCCGGACCCGCTGGGCGTGACCACGGGACTGCACGTCGCCGTCGGGCCCGCGGGGCAGGTGGGCGTCGCCGGTTGCGCGACGGCGTCCGATGGTCACAGCGATTGGCTCGCGGCCGTGTGGGGGCCGTCGGGCCAGCGAGCGTGGCAGTCGCGCCGTCGAGGACCGGACGATCGCGGGCAGGATGCCGGCGATCTGAGCGTCGCCGTGGAGAGCGCGTTCGGGGACGATGGCGGGCTCTACGTCGCGGGAACGATCTTCGCGGGCAGCGCAGGCTCGGATGCGGAGCTGGTGAAGTACGCGGGCGACGGCGACGTCGAGTGGGTGCGTTCGTTCGGCGCCGCGCTACCCGAGGGCGTGCCGAGCTACGACCGCGCGGACGCGCTCGAGGTCGTGGGCGACGAGGTGGTCTACGGGGGCGCGCGAGCGGCGATCGCGAACGACTGGCTGATCGACGAGAGCTTCGTCGCGACGGTCGACCTCGCTGGAGCGGGCCGCTGGGAGCACGGGTTTCCGGGTGCTGCGCAGAGCGGTGAGGAGGTCTTCGATCTCGCCGCCGATGCCGCCGGCGATCTCTACGTCGCCGGCACGATCTCGGATCGGGGCTACGGCAAGGATCTCGCCGTGATGAAGCTCACTCCGACGGGCGAGGTGATCTGGTCGGAAGCGCTCGACGGCGTGGGGAGCGCGCTCGATCTCGACCGGATCGAGCGTCTATTGGCGCGGGACGAGACGGTCGTCGCGGTGGGCAAGATCGACTGGGGCTTCGGCGCTCACGTCGCCACCGCGGTGAAGCTCGACCCCGTCGATGGCTCGATCGAATGGGCCTTCCCCGAGACGCTGCACGGCAATCAGAAGATCCACGTCGTGCGCTGAGCGCCGGCTCGCGCGGCGAGCGCGGCGAGCGTGGCGATCAGGCCTTGCGCAGCGAGAAGCGCAGCGCCGCGCCGTCGATCGCCGCC
This sequence comes from bacterium, assembly GCA_046331705.1. Classification (GTDB taxonomy): domain Bacteria; phylum JADJOY01; class JADJOY01; order JADJOY01; family JADJOY01; genus JADJOY01. The sequence goes on from JAXLQJ010000016.1 coordinate 29,915, forward strand.
TCGGCCTCGCCCGCGCCCGCTTCGATCGAGATCGCGAGCACCTCGCGGGCGATCGCCTCGCGGTGATCCGTGAGCGCGGTGGCAAGCTCGGCGTCGGCCGTTTCCCAGCGCACGTGGATGCGGTCGGAGACCTCGAGGCCGGCGTCCTTGCGCGCGCCTTGGAGCACGCTCACCACCTCGCGTGCCAAGCCCTCGCGCCGCAGCTCCGGATCGAGGCGCGTATCGAGCACCACGGTGACGTGGCCGTTGGTGGCGGACGCGGCGCCGGCCAGGGTGCTGCGCTGCAAGAGCACGTCGTCGAGGCGAAGGGCCTCGCCCTCGACCTCGATGGCCTCGCCGGCCTCGAGGCGCGCCACCTCGGCGAAGCTCCAGGCGGCCAGCTGAGCGCCGATCGTCTTGAGCTTCGGTCCGCAGCGCTTCCCCAGCACCTTGAAGTTGGGCTTCACCGCGACGGTGGCGAAGGCGCTCTCGTCGGCGTCCACGCTCACTTCCTTCACGTTCACCTCGTCCTGGATCAGCGCGGCCATCGCGAGCACGCGCTCGCGGACGGCCGCGTCGCGGTGGACGACGGTGACGCGCACGAGCGGCTGCCGGACCCGGATTCGATGCTCCTCCCGGATGCGGCGCGTGAGCGAGGCGACCTCGCGCGCCACCGCCATGCGCTCTTCGAGCGCGACGTCGATCAAGCGCTCGTCGGCCTGCGGGTAGTCGCAGAAATGGACGCTCTCGGGCGCCGTGGCGTCCACGCTCCGCACCAGCCGCTGGTGGATCGTCTCGGTCAGGAACGGCATGAACGGCGCGAGCAGCCGCGCGAACGTGACCAGCACCTCGTAGAGCGTGGTGTACGCGGCGTGCTGGTCGACGGGATCGTCGTTCTTCCAGAAGCGGGGCCGCGAGCGGCGGATGTACCAGTTGGTGAGATCGTCGATGAACGCGACCAGCCGCGGCACCACCGCGTAGAGCCGGTAGCTCTCCATCTCGCGGTTCACGTCGCGGGTGAGGTGCTGGAGGACCGAGAGCACCCAGCGGTCGATGTCGGGGCGCGCCTCCGGTGCAGGCCGCTCGGCGGCGCGCGGATCCCAGCCGTCCACCGCGGCGTAGGTCGTGAAGAACTGCAGCGCGTGCCAGGTGGGTAGCACCACGCTGCGCACGATCTCCTGCAAGCCGCGCTCGGAGAAGCGCAGCGGCTCGCCGCGAACCACCGGCGAGTCGATCAGGTACGCGCGCAGCGCGTCCGCGCCGTACTTGGCGAGGACGTCGTTGGGGTCCGGGTAGTTCTTCTTGCGCTTGCTCATCTTCTGGCCGTCTTCCGCCAGGATGAGCCCGTTCACCACCACGTTGCGGTAGGGCGAGCGGTCGAAGAGCGACACACCCAGCACCAAGAGCGTGTAGAACCAGCCGCGCGTCTGGTCGAGGCCTTCGGCGATGAAGTGCGCGGGAAAGAACGCGTCGAACCGATCGGCGCGCTCGAACGGATAGTGCTGCTGTGCGTACGGCATGGCGCCGGACTCGAACCAGCAGTCGAGCACCTCGGGGGTCCGGCGATAGGTCTTGCCGTCCTTGCGGATCACGATCGAGTCCACGACGTGCTTGTGGAGATCGGTGACGCGCACGCCCGAGAGCGCTTCCAGCTCGGCGACGCTGCCGATGCAGATCGCGTCCTGGGGATCGGCCTCGTCGATCCACACCGGGATGCACGAGCCCCAGAAGCGGTTGCGGCTCACGTTCCAGTCGTTGGCCTCGCGCAGCCAGTTGCCGAAGCGCGCCGCGCCCACCGCCTCCGGGATCCAGTGGACGGCGTCGTTCGCCGCGACCAGCGCGTCGCGGCGGTCGGTCACCTTCACGTACCAGGCGTCGATGGCGCGATAGATGAGCGGCGTCTCGGTCCGGTAGCAGAACGGGTAGCTGTGGACCACCGTCTCCTGGCGGACGATCTTCCCCTCGTCCTTGAGGCGGCGGATGATGCCGCGGTCGGCGTCCTTGCACTGCTGGCCGGCGAGGTCGGGCGTGGCGGTGGTGAAGCGCGCTTCGGCGTCGAGCGGATCCACCAGGCCGATCCCCGCGGCCTTGCCGACGCGGAAGTCGTCCTCGCCGTAGGCCGGCGCGATGTGGACGATGCCCGTGCCGTCGCCGGTCGAGACGAACTCGTCGACCAGCACCACGAACGCGTTGGGCAGATCGGCGAAGTACGGGAAGAGCGGCTCGTAGCGGACTCCCGCCAGATCCCGCCCCGCGATGCGCGCGACCACCTCCGCGCCCTTGCCGCCCGGGTAATACGCCGCGACGCGCGACTCCGCGAGCAGGTAGTGGTCGCCGCTCACGGTGTCGCGGACCGCGACGTACTCGATCGCGGGACCGACGCAGAGCGCCAGGTTGGCGGGCAGCGTCCACGGCGTGGTCGTCCACGCGAGCATGTAGAGATCGCGTGGCAACCCCAGCCGCTCGTGGCCGTCGCGGACGCGAAACCGGAGCGTGATCGCCGGGTCCTGGACGTCCTTGTAGTTGCTGCCCGCCTCGAAGTTGCTGAGCGGTGTGGTGAGCTTCCAGCTATAGGGCATGATCCGGTGCGATCGGTACACGCGGCCCTTGTCCCAGAGCTGCTTGAACACCCACCACACCGACTCCATGAACGCGGGGTCCATGGTCTTGTAGTCGTCGTCGAAGTCGACCCAGCGGCCCATGCGGGTCACGGTCTTGCGCCACTCTTCGACGTAGGTCAGCACCATCGACCGGCATTTCTCGTTGAACACGTCCACGCCCGTGGCGAGGATGTCCGCGCTCCCCGCGAGCCCGAGCGCGTCTTGCGCCAGCGCCTCGATGGGGAGCCCATGGCAATCCCAGCCGAAGCGCCGTTCCACGCGGTAGCCGCGCATGCACCAATAGCGCGGCACGATGTCCTTGATGGTGCCCGCGAGGAGGTGCCCGTAATGGGGTGCGCCGGTCGCGAACGGCGGGCCGTCGTAGAACACGAACTCGGGGCCGCCCTCGCGTCGCCGATTGGATGCGCGGAACGCGTCGAGACGCGCCCACAGCTCGATCACGTCCTCCTCGAGGGCGGGGAAGCTCGGGTCGGGAGGCAGCTTGGTGAACGGGCCGGTCATGGTCGCCGCTGTCATGGTCGTCGCGTGCGGGCGGTCCCGCGAGGGGCCGCCGCGTTCGGAGGTGCGTGGCGCGTCCGCCGCGGATTGCAGCGGAAATGCGGTCGCGAGGCCCGAAGGCTTGTCCGTCGCGGCTTCGAAGGCAAGCGCGCGGACCGTGGGCCGGGAGGTTCGAGCGCGGGCAGCGGGTGGCGGGCCCGCGAGCTCTCGCGGTGCTGCGCGCGCCGCGCCCCGCGCGGACGATGGTGGTCACCGCAGCGCCTTGGTCGCGACGAAATCACCGTGATACGATCGGCGATCTTTCTCGCGCACGGTACCGATCGTCGTGCTCGAGGCTGCTCCGGGCCTCGCGGCGAGCGCGAACCGCGGTGGCGGCCGCGTCACCCGAGCGGCGGCACACGGTGCCGGGTTCGCGCGGACTCGAGGACGATCGTTCGAGGGAGGTTTTCGCGGTGACGCCAGAGCTCACGAAGATACTTCGCTGCGTCGATTGCAACGGCACGTCGTTGGCGGTGAACGCCACCGAGACCGATGACGGCGACGTCGTCACGGGGCAGCTCAGCTGCACGGATTGCGGTGCCACGTATCGAATCGAGGAAGGCATCGCCATCTGTCTGCCGGCGGCGATGCGGAAGGTGGACGAAGACCAGCGCAAGCGCTGGTTCGACAAGCGCGAGCAGATCGAGCGCGAGCTGATCGACGAGGACCAGGAGACCTACAAGTCGCGATTCCGCGACGCCGCTCGGGCCGAGGGTCTCGACGAGTCCACCGACGGGTACCTGTGGGAAGTGCGCCTCTACGAGCACACGGTGGCCGACTTCGGCGAGCACTGGGAGCAGATGCCGGAGCGCTTCGGCATCAGCTGGCAGCGCGAGGAGTCCGGCGAGAAGGACCGCGACGATCGCGCGCTCAAGCACCTGCTCGGCCGCGAGGGCTCGCTCGAGGGGCGGCTGGTCCTCGACGCCGGCTCGGGCGCCGACGTGTACCTGGTGCGGCGCCTCCAGCAAGCGGGCGCCACGGTGGTCTGCTGCGACATCGTTCCGGGCATGATCAAGCACCTGCGGCGCGCCCACGAGCTCCGCCGCAAGACCGAAGGCGGTGCGCGTTTCCAGGGCGTGTGCGGCGATCTCTCGTGCCTGCCCTTTCGGGACGACGTCTTCGACCACGTGTGCTGCTGGGAGTGCATCCATCACGTGCAGCCGATCGATCGCGCCACGCGTGAGGTGGCGCGCATCACCAAGCCGGGTGGCGCGCCCTACGTGCTCGAGGTGAACGACCAGCACGTCTTCACGTATCCGGGAAAGATCTTCCCGCGCTTCCTGAAGCGCGTGATCCGGCGTGGCATTCGCCGCCTGTTCGGCACCGAGCGCCGCTACCTCGAAGGCTCGCCGTACGAGCAGATCACGCCGATCTCGGCGTTTGCCGCGTCGCTCGAGCGCAGCGGCTTCCGTGACGTCGGCATGTCGGTGGTGGTGCACTCGCCGGGTGTGTTCCCTGCGTTCGTGACGCGCGCCTGGGAATGGCTGGCGAAGCGTCTGCCGCGCGTCTTCGATCCGGTCGCGATGGAATTCATCCTCTGGGGCAAGAAGCCCGCCTCCGCCCTGCGTTCGTGAGCCCCGGCGCCCGAGAGAGTCGCGAACAGTCGTTGGCGGAGGTTCGGCGCGGCACGGCGGCCGAGCCCCACCACGGACGCGTGCGACGTGGTCTGGCGTGGGTGCGTCGCAAGGTCTACCGCTACGTCCCGAGCCTGATTCCCTCCGAGAACTTCTCGCGCTCGCTCAACTTCTTCCTGTACCACACGCGCTTCGGCGGGCCCGCCGAGGTGGTCCCGCCGCCTGCCGCGGAGCGTGTGGTGGTGCTCGCGCCGCACGCCGACGACGAGACCATCGGCTGCGGCGGCGTGCTCAGTCGCTACGCGGACGCCGGTGCTGAGACCGCCGTGATCGTCGTCACCGATGGCCGCCGCGGCGACCCGGACATCTACCGCAGCGGTCTCGACGATCGCCAGCAGCGCGAGGCGGAGGATCGGCTGGTGCAGCGTCGCAAGGAAGAAGCGGCGCGCGCGGCGGAGATCCTCGGCGTCAAGACGCTGATCTTCCTCGATCAGCCGGACGCGTGCGTTCGCCCCACCGCGTCGGCGGTCGCGCGCCTGCGCGGCGAGCTCGAGCGCCTCGATCCCCAGGTGCTGCTGCTGCCGTTCCTGATCGACAAGCATCCCGACCACCTCGAGACCAACGGCCTCTTCTTGCGCGCCGCGGCGAGCTTGTGGCCGAACGAGGCCGGTCCGATCTGCTGGGCGTACGAGACCTGGACGCCGTTGCACGCCAATCGCACCGTGGACATCCGCGAGGTGGCGGATCGGAAATGGCGGGCGCTGGGTCAGTACGAGAGCCAGATCCGCCACATCGACTTCCTGTCCACGACCAAGGGCCTGAACGCGTACCGATGGGGCGCGATGTTCGGCAACAGCGGCTACGCCGAGGCGTTCTTCGGCTGCACGCTCTCCGAGTACCGCGCGCTCTGGAAGGCGATGACGGGCGAGACGATCTGAGCCGCGCCACTCGAGGGGCCGCGCTCACGGCTCCCCGCGGGCCGCGACGGAAACGCGAACCCCGCTCTTCGCTCCGCTCAGAGCCGCTTGCGCAAGGCCTCGACGTCGTTCGCGAGATCGGTCGCGAGGGCGTCCACGCGCTTGCGTGCGTCGCGAACCTGGACGGTCGCGTCGTCCACGAGGCTCGTGAGCTCGTTGGCGCGCCACGCCGCGTAGCCGGCGACTCCGAGGGCAACCACCGCGAGCAAGAGCGTGACCATGTCCATGGCTCCTTGGTTCAGTTCACGCCTTCGATGACGATGTCACCGGTGGGCTGGCACTGACACGCGAGGCGCCGCTTCCCCTCCGGTTGCGGACCGAGGAACGACACTTCCGTCTCGTTGACGGGCGGCAGACGATCCCCGCCCTCGTGCACGTCGATCGCGCACATCCCGCAGTCGCCGATCCCGCCGCAGGCGGTGGCGAGGCCGATGTCGTTGGCGAGCGCCAGCTTGAGCAGGTTCACGTCGTGCAGCAACGGCACCTGGCGATGGACCGGCTTGAGGTAGGTCACGATCGGGATGGGCCGCTTCGCGACTCGGTTGAGCGCGGGCACCACGCCGAGGATCGTTCCCCGGCTCGACTCGCGCAGCTCGCCGAGCGAGCCCTTGAGCAAGGCCACCTCGGCGTGGACCTCGCGCATCGCCGCGGGCAGCCGCGCGAGCCGCGCCAGCGCGAAGAGACCGGTCAGCAGCGCGAGCGCGGTGACGACGGCAGCGATCGCGGACAGGGTCACGACGAGTCTGCGCTGGGAAGGGAAGAGGGGAGACGCGCCACGGAAGCGCGCCCGTGTCTCGGCCGTTTCGAACGGCGGACTCTAGCCGCGCGTCTCCGCGCGCGTCAAGGAATGACGACGCGCGGGGGGACGGATCGCACGGCGCCGCGCGCGTCCGGCCGAATGGTAATCGTGCCGGCGAGCCGTTAGACTTTTTCGAAAGAGAATCGCGCGAGCGTCCGCCGGCGCGGGGGTTGGGTCCGGCGATGGGGCGTCGACAGCGGCGCCGCCGTGCAGGCAGCGAGCGGCGGGTGCGAACGGTGCCACGGGTTCGGCGCGGAGGTCCACGATGAAAGTCCTGTTCGTCTATTCGCTTCAGGGGGCCATCTCCGAGAAGCATCCGCTTCGGCTCTCGGAGTCGATGCACTTCGGGCTCTCGTACATCTCCTCGTTCCTCAAGGCGCGGGGCCACGAGACCCGATTGTTGACCATCGGCCGGCTGTCGAAGGCGCTCAACCCGAAGCTGGTGGACGATCAGCTCTCGGCGTTCCAGCCCGACTTGCTGGCGTTCACCGCGGTCACGACGGAGTTCCCGTTCATGACCGAGGTCGCACAGTACGTGCGCGCCCAGACGGCGAAGCCGTATCTCTTGCTGGGCGGCTCGCACGTGACCCTGGATCCCGAGAGCGCGCTCGGCGGCCCGTGGGACGCGCTGTGCGTCGGTGAAGGCGAGCATCCCACGGCGGAGCTGCTCGAGCAGCTGGGCGAGGGGCGTCGCCCGGCCGGGATCAAGAACCTGTGGATCCGCAACGACGGCGGATGGGAACGCAATCCGACCCGCGAGTTCATCGGGGATCTCGACTCGTTTCCGTTCCCCGACCGCGAGATGTGGGCGCCGTGGATCAACGACTCGCCGGATGCGCGCTATTCCATCCTGCTCGGGCGCGGCTGCCCGTTCCCTTGTACCTACTGCGCGAATCACGCCCTCTGGCGTCAGGCCGACGGTGACTACGTCCGCTACCGGTCGCCCGAGAACATCGTGGCCGAGGTGCGCGAGCTCAACAGGCGCTTCCCGGAGAAGCGCGACTACTACATGGAGATCGAGACCCTGTCCCGCAAGAGCTGGGCGCTCAAGCTCTGCGAGGCGCTCGAGGAGCTCAATCGCGGGCTCGCCAAGCCGCTGCGCTTCGGCGTCAACGTGCGCATCACGCCCAAGACCAACTTCGAGGACATGTTCGCGGCGCTCAAGCGCGCCAACTTCACGTTCATCAACGTCGGGCTCGAATCCGGCAGCGAGCGAGTCCGCAAGGACGTGCTCAAGCGCAACGAGTCGAACGAGGACATCATCCGCACCGTCCAGACGGCGCGCAAGAACGGTCTGCAGGTCTCGTTCTACAACTTGATCGGGCTGCCCGGCGAAACCATCGAGGACCACAAGGAAACGATCCGGATGAACCGGATCTGCGAGCCCGACTGGCATTCCACCTCGATCTTCTTCCCGTACCCAGGCACCGATCTCCATCGCATCTGCAAGGAAATGGGGCTGATCCAGGGAACCGTCACCGCCGACTTCATCGAGCGCAAGAACGCGTCCCTCGATCTGCCGGGGTTCCCCAAGCGCGACATCCTGCGCGCCTACCGCTGGTTCGACTTCCACGCGTTCAAGGGCAAGAAGCCGCTGCCCAAGCTGCTCTACCCGCCGCTCAAGGAAGGAGTGCGCGAGCGTCTGATGGCCTCGCCCTCGGGCCGACGGGTGTGGGCGCTGCTCGCCGGTGCACCGCTGCTGCGCCAGGCGGCCGCGGCGCTCAAGTCCTGATCGCTCCGTGGAATCGCCGCGACCGCGTGCGAACGCGGACCCGCGCACTGCCTCACCGGACGCGACCGCGGAAGAGCGCGTGAGCGACGCGTCCGCCGACGGCGGCAACGCCGTGGCTCGGTGGTGGATCCGTCGCGAGCCACCGGCGCGTGGGCGGCTGATCGCGGGTGCCGCCGGCTTCTCGCTCGCCGTCGCCGCCGCGGCTACGGGAGCGTCGCCGATCTCGCGTGCCCATCTCGGCGCCGTCGGGCACGGTGTCGTCGGCGCGCTGGTGGCGACGCTCGCGACGGTGGCCCTTCAGCGCGCCGCGCGCCGCTGGGCGCGTTCGCTCGGCTACCAGCCGTTCACGTGTCGCTGGGCGCGGCTGCGTGCGGACGAATCCCAACGCCTCCTCGTCGCCATCCGGGACGGCGCGCTGGCCGCTGGCCTGCGGGTGCGCTGGCACGATCGGTGGGGCGGGGTGATCGCCGAAGGTTCGATGCCGTTCGGCCCGACGCGCCTGCGCTTGCGTACCCGAGGTGCCGATACCAACGACGGTCGCGCGGAGCTCTCGATCGCGCTTCGCCGCGTCGCTTGGCTGCGACCCGAGCGGGCGGCGGCGCTGTGGACCTTCGGCGACGCGCTGGTCGGCGGCGCGGACGTCCCGGTGCTCGCCGAACGGGATCGGCCAGCTCCCCGGCGCGCCGATCGCAACGCCTGGGCGGCGACCATGGAGCCACCCGAATAGGGTGTCGATTCGCACGTGTTCGGCGCTCGCCGGGGTGGCAGTTGCGCCGAGCCCCACTTCTTCTTCACAATCTTGAGGTGTTCCGTCGTGGTGCCGATGACTCCTGGGCGGGTACGAGAGCCGAGGATTCGTGACTTCCAGGAGTGACATGCTCGAGCGAGAGAGAGCCGAAGCAGCAGGCGATCCTGATTTTCGGTATCGGCCGCGCCCCCCGCGCGCGCGCCTGTTCGGGCTCGTGGCCACGGCGCTCGTCGCGCTCTCGAGCCTCGGCGCCTCGTGCCAGACGCTGATCACCGTCGAGGTGCTGGATGCGGCCACGGGTCAGCGCATCCCGGCGAAGCTGACGATCTACAACGCCAGCAACGGCCAGGCGCTCAACCTGGGCTCGGGCACCGGGGGGCCGCTCACGAGCTGGTACCTGAACCGCATGTATCTCGGCGCGGGCATGGGCCAGCTCCAGACGTCGGGCAGCGTGCTCGAGATCTGGGCGTCGCGCGGAATCGAGTGGACGACCGCGAAGCAGATCGTCGACCCGGCGAGCACGACGCAGGTCACGTTCATGCTCTCGCGTGCGGTGAGCACGCCCGGTTACGTGGCCGCGGATTTCCACGTGCACGCGCGGCCGAGCTTCGAGTCGGCGCTGCAAAGCCCGCCGTTGCCCGAGCTGCCCGACCGCGTCTTGCACTACGTGACCGAGGGGATCGAGGTGATCACCGCGACGGATCACGACTGCGTCGTCGACTACGCGCCCACGATCGCGTCGCTCGGGCTGAACGCGGTGGTGACCTCGATCGTCGGCGTCGAGGCCACGCCGGGGCTCAACTCGTTCCGTTCCGCCGCGGGCAATTGCGACGAGTTGGGCGGCGGCAGCGCGCCGGGCTCGGCGGAGCCGGGCCATTGGAACGGCTTCCCCGTCTCGCCGAGCGCGGTCTACGACACCACCGCCGACACCGGCCCGGACGGCAATCACCTGGTCACCGCCGCGACCATCTACGACATGCTGCGTTCCCTCGGTGACTCGTCCACGCTGGTGCAGCTCAATCATCCGTACTACGCCCTGGGAAACGCCGCGAACATCGGTTGGCTCGACAAGAAGGGCTTCAACCCCGCCGTTCCCGTTCCGGACAAGTGGCCGGGCTCGGCCGCCACGACCAACGCGTTCCTCCGTCAACCGTCGCTTCAGACCGGTAGCGTCACGGCGGGCCTCGACTTCGACGCCATGGAGCTCTGGGCTGGCGGGTCGGTCGTGCAGGGGCGGGCGACGCGCGCCGCTTGGTTCAGCCTGCTCAACCAGGGCTTCCTGAAGGTCGGTACGGCCAACGGCGACAGCCACAACACGCAGGTCACCGCGGGGTATCCGCACAGCCTGGTGTACGTGGGCAGCGACGATCCCGCGGCGCTCACGCCGAATCAGATCGCCGCTGCGGTGCGCACGGGAAAGGTGATCGGGACCACCGGGCCGATCCCGTCGATCGCCGTGAACGGCGCTGGAATGGGTGAGCTCACGCAGGATGGCGACGGCACGGTCGACGTCGCGATCTCCGTGCAGGCCGCGCCCTGGGTGCCGGTGGAAGAGATCCGAATCGTGGTCAACGGCGTCACCGTCGAGACCATCCCGCTCGCCGCGCAGAGCCCACCGCCTGCGGTCCGCTATCAGGGCGTCGTACCGATCGCGATCAGCCGCGACTCGTGGATCCTGATCGAGGCCGGCGCGACGATGCCCGCGAACCCGACCCAGGAGCCGCCAGTCTCGTACGAGTATTCGCGGATCACTCTCGGTGCGGCGGCGGACAAGAACCGCGGGTTCACGCCGCTCTCGTTCACCAATCCCGTGTTCGTGGATTACGACGGCAACGGCAGGTTCGACGCGCCTGGGTTGTGACGCTCTTGCGGGGGCTGGAAGCCCCCCTCCGATCGCGGCGAAGCCGCGATGGGTCTCACCCAACGCGACTCGTTGCGCCCGTCGGCTCGCCGCCGGCTCGCGGAGCGAGCGACGGCGAGGGTGGAGGCCGGTCGTCCGGCGGCGCGAGGTGTCCGTCCGCCCCGAGCGGACCTGGGTTCACGCCGACTTCAGGAAGCTCGGTGTCGCGAGCTTGTTGGTTCCCGTGTTCTGGCCGTGGATGAGCACGGGGAATCGATCGTCGTGCATCGAGCATTCGGGCGAAGCGTAGCCGAAGGTGACCGCGGCGCGACGGCGGTCCGTCGTGTTGCCGGGCGCCGTGTGGATCATGTCTTCGCGGAAGATCCAGAACTCACCGGCCTTGCACACGAGCGGCCGGGGCTTGGCCGGCATCCGTTGCAGTGCGTCCACGGTGATCTTGTTCACGTTCGGGCCGGCGTATTCGGCCCACATGGCCTGCTCGGCGCGGGTGAGCCCGGTGAGCGGCGGCGCCCGGAAATCGTTCTTGCGGGTGGTGCCGGATCGTCTCTCGAGCGCTTGCTTCGCCCGCTGCGCGAGTCCGATGGCGCGCAGCGCCGTGCTCACGACCGGCCAGGCGCCGCGGCCGATCTTGAGCTTGGATCCGATGTTGAGCGCGGGAACGTCGTACTCGGCGAGGAACGAACGCGTGGGGAACATCCAGTAGTCGACGGGGTCGTAGCGCGGGATCTCGTCCGCCTGCCACTGGATGAACTGCGACCCGGGCAACACCCACAGGCATCCGCTTTCCAGGTCGGCGGGCTCGAGCGCCACCCACACGGCGATCGACCCCACCCGCTTGCGCGGCTTGTCCACGGTGGGCCACGTCTGGTCCTGGCGGCCGTCGCGGTGGACACCGGTGGCTTTGGCGCCTGGCCGCTTCACGAACGTCCACGCGCGCCAGAAGAGCACGTCGTCGCCGATGATGCTGCGGATGCGGTCGACGATCGCGGGGTCGGCACCGAGACGGTACACGTGCTCGTTCAGCATGTGGACGTCCATGGTGAGGTTCGCCCATGGCGGCCCCTTGGGGTCGTCGAGAAGTGGCTGGATGTCGCGGCAGAGCTGCGCCATCTGCTCTTCGCTGCGGACCCGGAACGGGCCCACGCAGCCATCGCGCTCGAATGCCTCGAGCTCGGCTTGAGTCAGCATTTCGTCTCCTCGGCCTGGATGCGCGCGGCTCAGGCCGCCGCCTCGAGGACGATCGGCATGCCGTCGGACGGCGCGAGCACCGTCGACGTGCGCACGATGCGTGGCTCGAACCCTGGCGCCGGCCGCGGCACCACCTGGGTCAGGGCTTGGGCGATCACGATCTTCATCTCGTAGTACGCGAACGACATGCCCACGCAGAGCCGCGAACCGCCGCCGAACGGGTAGAACGCGTACGGGCTCACGCGCGTGCCCACGAAGCGCATCGGATCGAAGCGATCGGGCTCGGGCCACACGTCGGCTCGGCGATGGGTGAGATAGGTCGCCGCGAGGGCGCAGGTGTCCTTGGGCAGGTCCCACTGGCCCACGCGTGCCGGCGCCTGGAGGTCGCGCGCCATGAGCGGCAGGATCGGGAAGAGCCGCAAGGTTTCCTTGATGACGCCTTCCAGGTACTCGAGCTTGCCCACGTCGTCGGGCTGGACCGGGCCCTTGCCCACCACGCGCGCGATCTCCTCGCGGACCTTCTCGAGGACCTCCGGATGACGGGTCAGGCGATGGAAGACCCACGCGAGCGTCGTGGCGGTGGTCTCGTGGCCGGCGAGCAGGAGCGTGACGAGCTGGTCGCGCAGCGACTCGTCGCTGAGCGCCTGGCCGGATTCGTCGCGCGCCGTGACCAGGAGGTGAAGCACGTCCTCGCGCGTCGCCCCCTGCTGGGCCTCGGCGCGGGTGCGCGCGATCTCGGCGTAGAGCACCTCGTCGATCCGATTGAGCAGCGGCTTGAGCAAGCCGAGCCGCGCCTGGATCAGCGGGAACCACTCGCTGCGTGTCATCACCGCGAGGCACAGGTTCCGGAGGCGCTCGAAGCGCTCGCCCTTCTCCAGGCCGAAGATCGTGCGCATCACGACGTCGAGGCTGATCTCGTGCACGGCCGGATTGATGGGGAACGGCACGCCGCGTGGCCAGCGGCGGATCGCGGCGTCGGCGATCTCGCGCATCGCGTCTCCGTACGCGCGCATCCGATTCCCGGTGAACGGCGGGCCGACCAGCCGCCGGAGCGCCCCATGCCGCGGCCCGTCCGAGAGGAAGATGGACTGCTTGCCGACCACCGGGCCGGTGATGGCGTTCGACACGCCACCGTAGAAGACCTCGGGATCGCCGGCGAGGATCTGCTTCACCTCGTCGGGATGGGAGAACACGACGTGTGGCCGCCCGCCCGGCAGGCGCAGGCTGAACGGCTCGCCGAGCTTCTCGTGGCATTCGTCGAGGAGCCCGATCGGTTCGCGCGCCCACCGGTAGAGCTGGCGCAGCGGAGAGCCTGGCAGGCTCGGCGGAAGTGACGTCATCGCGGCCTCGTCGAGTGGGAGCGGGGAACCCACCAAGTATGGCCTGCGGCCGGGAACGACTGCCAGGACGCGAGGCGACGCCGCGCGAGAGGGCCCGCGTGAGAGCGCCGGAGCCCGGGGCCGCGCCGAGATCGCCTCGCGCGTGAATGCTCAGATCAAGATCGGCAGCGTCTCGGGACGGGCGCTTCGGCGCCGCAGCGCAGCCCACGCGAGCGGGGCGAGGAGCACGAGCAGATTCTCGAGTCCCTGCGCCGCCGGCGCGTCATGGCCGACGGTGCAACCGATCGTCGCGGTCCCCGCCCAGCGGATCAGCACCGGCGACGTGGTCACGGTGTAGGTCGTGCCCGTCGACTTGTCCCAGAGCAGCGTGCCCTTGTAGTCGTAGACGTCGATCGGCTGGGTCGCCGTGATGCCGAAGAGCTGGCGGAGGTCGACGGTCGTGGTGGTCGACGGATGCCAGGCGAAGGCGAGGTGATCCTTGCCGTTCGAGTGGGCGAACTCGTAGAAGACGCCGCCCGCTTCTTCGCGCTTCTGGAGGAACGTGTACCCGCTCGAGGCGCCGATGGCGTCGGTGACCAGCTTCGCGCTGTACGCGGCCGGACGCCACGTGGGCGCCCCCGGCGTGCCGTCGAAGAGCGGCACGAAGGTCGGCGCCATGAGCGAGGCCATGAGCGGCGAGTATGTGACGTGCTCGACCCCCGCGCCCATCGCCGTGACCAGCTTCTGGACGAGCCAGCGGCCCTGATCCTCGGCGTTGAACGTCGAGCTCTGGTTGGCGAATCCGAGCTCGCTCAGCCAGATGGGCTTGGTCACGAGCTGTCGGGCTTCCAGGAACGCGACGAAATCCTCGAGCATGAGCGGGTTGTCGTAGAAGTGCGCGCCGACGATGTCGTAGTAGTCGTCGGCGGTGGCGGTGAACATCGCGTCGATCATCGCGCGGGAGCGGATCTCCTGGACGTCGGTCGCGTAGTGCTGGTAGAGGCCGGCGTCGTTGCCCGCGTATTGATCGAAGACCACCTGCAAGAGCAGGCTGGTGTGGAAGAAGCTCTTCCCCCAGCTCCGGACGGCCTGCGTGTAGAGGTTGCCCGCCTGCTGCGCGCGCTCGAACGCCATGTAGTAGCCGATGGCCTGGCTCGCGGCGCCACCGCTCGTCACCTTCGCCTTCGGATTTCCCGCCTTCACGGCGCGATAGAAGCTCGGCTGGAGCCCCACGGCCGGATCGCCGCCCACGCCGCCGAACATGTCCTTCGACGTTCCGTACCAGAACCCTTTCGAATCCGCCTCGTGGACCGTGGACCAGTAGTCCACGCGCGGGAGATAAGCGCCGGGGAAGAGCGGGTCTGGGTCGGGAGTGCAGCCGCTGTAGCGAGCGGCGAGTGCGCGGACGAACTCGTACCAAGGCGACGTGTTGCCTGGCTCGTCACGGGTCAGGACCTTGGGCGGGAACGAAGCCGCGCCCTCGAGGGCCGGGCCGTTGCGCGGGCCAAGCCACTCGCCGTCCTTGTAGTCGTAGGAGGTGAGGTCGACCGGCCAGTCCGCTTGCGCGCCGGCGAACGGCTCGGAGCCGCCTCCGCCGGGGCGGATGCGAAGCTCGATGGCCGTCATGCCGTCGGTGATGGCTTCCTTCACCTCGCGGTCGAGGTCTTGAAGCTTGCTCGCGTCGAAGTTCACGCCGTCGGGCATGAGCGTTGCCCACGACGCGGACTTGCCGACGACGTGGTGGCTGGTGAGACCCACCGCGAGCGCTGCATTGAACTGCAAGGCCATGACCCCGACCTCGCCAAAGGGCGGAATCGGAGTGGTCGCGGCGCCGCACGACGACTGAGCAAACGCCACCCGCGGCGCACCGGCCGATGCCAAGCCGGCGAGCACGACCCATGCGACGAGTCTCCCTGCAAGAGCGCGGGTGAGGCCACCATGACTCGCGTGCCGACGGTCCATTGTCATTTCCTTGTGGGTCGAGAGCGCTGAGATTGTTCCTTGACGATCTTCTCGTCGGACTCGTGCCACGCAAGTCATGGGCCGCTAGTGGTGACAATCTGCCCGACAGATTCATGTCGAAATGTCTCCGGGACTCCGCGCGGGATCGGGCGTCCTGGCGAGAAGTGAGCCGCAACTATTCGATAGAGCTCACGTAAATGACGTTCGCTGCGTGGCGTGCGAAGGCCCTGGCAAACCCGATGAATTGACGTGATTGTTGATAGTGTGACTCTCTGGGATTCAATGTCGACATATTGTCATTCAATGTTCGACTTCATGACGCCCTGCGATAGAGCGCAGGCGGGTACGACGTTCGATTCGAGGGAGCCGGCGCCGTCTCGGCGGGTGCCCGAGGCAAGCTGCCCGGCACCGGGCCGTCGGTCCGGGCTCGCTGCCCTCTCGTGCCCGAGATCCCTCCCGGCCGGGGCGCGCATTCCGGCGCCAGCGATTCCGACAACTATCGTGATGTCAGCGGCTTACGGCGCCCTGTGCGCACGCGATCGGGACAGGCATTGGCGTTGCCCTAGAGGCGGCCCGCAAGCCGCGGTCGACGGGAGATCGCGGCGAGGAGGTCGCCGTGAGCTTCTACTCGACACAACGCACCCAGGCCGACCGCCGGGCTCGACGCTTTGCCGCCGCAGGTTCGATTCTCGCCCTCTCGCTGGCGTTCGCCGCCACCGCGCGCGCCGCCGACTCGTGGCCGACCAAGGGCCACGACGCGCGTCGCACCGCCCAGATCAACGTGTCTGGCCCCGCGACGCCCAAGAGCGTCGCCGTCGCCCGCATCGATCAGGGCGGCGCGATCAACGTCGCGGCCACGGTCGCCACCGACGGGACCACGTTCTTCGGGACGTGGGGAACCGTTCAGGACAACGGCAGCACCGACCGCACGGACTGGGACAAGCTCTCCGGTGACGTGTTCGCCGTACGTCCCACCTTCGGCGCCACGTCGGCGCTGACGGCGGCGTTCGCTCCGTCCACCCTCGACCCGGTTCCCTATTGCTACGACTACAACCCGTCGATCGCGTCACCCACCCAATGCGGCGGATCGTTCAGCGAGGAGCTGAGCATGTGGACGGGGACGGTGGAAGGAACGCCGGTGCTCTCCCCGGACGAGAAGGTGCTCTACCTCGGGCGCGGCGACGGGAAGGTCTACGCCCTGGAGGCGAAGACCGGGAAGATGCTGTGGGACTTCCACACCTGCAACGACGTCAACGACTGCGGTCGCACGCCGTCCAACCCCGAGTTCGGCGGCGAGGTGGTCGCTGGCCTGTTGCTGCGCGGCTCCACGGAGCTCTACGTCGGCAGCTTCGCTGTCGAGGGCTCGAACGGCATCGAGAGCACGGCGCTCTACAAGCTGGACGCCGCGAGCGGCGCGCTCGTGTGGCGTTTCCCAGGCGCCGGCTCGCTGCCGGGCGTGTTCATGGCGGCGCCTGCGCTCAGCCCCGACGGCAACACCATCTACGCCGCGACCATGTGCGGGCCCGCCGCCAACTGCACCTCGCCCGGCTACCTCTACGCCTTCGATCCGAGCGGCAATCTGCGCTGGGCGCCGGTGCCGTTGACCGACGCGCTGAATCGTTCGGCGGGTGCCTGGTCGCTGGCGGTCGGTTCCGACGGCACCGTGTTCGTGGGTGGCGGCGGCGCCGCGTCCTGCGACGCGGCGTTCCTCTCGGCGTTCGAGCCCAAGAAGGGGGCCCGCCGCTGGGGTCCGGTGTCGTTGCCGTCCGGGTTCGGCATTCCCTGCGCGAACCGCACCGGCGGCATCGCCCTGCGGGAAGTCTCGGGAAAGACCACCCGCGTGTACGCGTCGACGAACTATTCCGCCGAGATGTCGCCCGTCGGCCAGCCCACCGGCGGTCGCGTGTTCGCGTTCGATCCCGCCACGGGCAAGCAGTCCTGGGGCTCGCCCTTCTTCGATCCCTCGCGCGCGGGCGGTTTCGGCAACGCGCTCTATCCGAGCGTCGACAAGGACGGCACCCTCTACACGGGTAGCTCCGGCTCCTACGTGGGCGGCTCGCCTGCGTACCCCGTGCAGCGCGGCGCCCGCATCTTCGCCGTGACCGAGAAGGCCAAGGTGAAGTGGTCCTACGACGCGGCCGGCGTCATCGCCTACGCGCACCCGGTCCTGGGCGGCGATGGCGTGCTGCGCTTCGGCGACATGCGCGCGCGAAACGTCGACCCGTGGCTGCGCCCGGCGAGCGATCCGATCTTCGCCAACGTGGATCAGAGCCCGGCGTTCTACGCCATCTCCGGCAAATGACGGGAAGCGTGAGGCGCGGCCATCGAATGCGCGAGGACCGAGCCCGGGCCGTGAAGGGTCAGGGGTCGGCCACCGCGCCAGGCGGCGACGCCCCCCCGGCGACCGTCAGGTCGAGGAAGCGAGCCGGATCGTCCAGCACCATCTCCACCCGAGCGCCCTGATCGACGAATCGCATCGTGATCGAGAATCGATCGATGCCGGCGGCGTCCTCGTAGTGAATGCGGAACGCGTCGTCGGCGATCCACTCGCCGGTGGCGGCGACCGGCCCGCCGGTGGGTCCAACGCGCGAGATCCGATCGAGACCGTCCAGCCCGACCGCGATCTCGAACTGGGCGCCGCCGCGCACCAGCCCGACGGTCGCGATCGGCGCGCGCGCGAATGCGACCCACACCTCCGAGAGGTCGAGGCGGTTCGCGGCGAGCCGATAGTGCTTTCCGGAGATGGTCGCCGCCAGCGGCGGCAGCGCCGGCGCGGGCCGACGCGGGGGCGCTTGCCGGGCGGCGACGACCGCTCGCGCCAGCCGCTCCTCGCCCTCGGGGTTGGGCGGCAGCGGGGCGTCGGAGCGCAACGCGCCGAGGAGCAGCGGCAGCACCTCGGCACCGGAATAGCCTGCGCCCGTGAGCGCCGCCACGATGTTCCGCTGGGGCCAGATGCTGATGGTCTGGCCGCCGCGGCCGCGCGCTTCGATGACGCCCTGGAAGGCGCCGCCGGGCAGCCACCAGCCGTAGCCGTAGCCGTCGCCGCCCACCTGTGCCCGCGGCCGCGTGGATTCCGCGATCCAGCGCTCGGAGACGATCTGCTGGTCCTGCCAGCGTCCGTGCTCGAGCACCAGGAGCCCGAGCTCGAGCATGTCGCGAGGGAAGAGCCTGAGATCGCCCCAGCCCCGGGCGACGCCGGCGGGATCGGTGGGCCATTCGAGGTGGGTGATCCCGAGCGGCGCGAACAGCGACTCACGAGCGAAATCCTGGGTGGACATGCCCGTGGCGCGGCTCACGATCGACGACAGGAGGTGATAGCCGCCGCTGCAATAGGCGAAGCGCCTGCCCGGCTCGTCGCTCGCCGGAAGCGCGAGCGTGGCGAGGTTCCAGTCCTCGGTGCCCAGCATCGCGAAGAGCTCCTTCTCGCCGGGCTCGAGGCCGCATGCGAGGCCGCTTCGCATCGTGAGCAGATCCTCGACCCGCATCCGCGTCTTGCGCGGATCGCCGATTCGGTCGCGCGCTTCGGGGAAGAACGAGAGCGCGGGCTCGGCGACGTTGCCGAGCTTCCCGCCGTCGACGGCGATCCCGACCAGCAGCGAGGTCACGCTCTTGGTCACCGACGCGACGTCGTGGGGCACGCTGCAGTCGTACGGGTGGAAGCACGCGTCCACGACGAGCGCGCCGTTTCGCACGATCGACACGCTGTGCACCGGCAAGCGCCGCTCGTGGATCGTCTCGATCGCCTGGGCGAGCACCGCCGAGTCGAGCCCCTGCGCCTCGGGGGACGACGTCTTCCACTCGTGCGTCGGCCACGTGGCCGGTGGCGCCCGGCGCGGGATCGGCGTCGCCGCCGCGCAGCCCATCAGGAAGATCGGCACGAGCTGACGCGCGAGAGCGACCGCGGTGACTCGACGCATTCCGGCGATTTCCTCTCGGTGTCGACCCGCAGCTACGGCGGGCTTCAGCGCTGCACGAAGAGCGCGACCTCGAAGCGGTCGGTCCGGGTGGTGTTGGCGCCGGCCACGGTCGCCGAATAACCGAGCTGGATACCGAGGCCTTCCCACGCGTACCAGAGCTCGGCGCCCACGTCGAGACGCTCCTGGTCGTTGAGCACGGTCACGCGCGTCGCGGGGTCGAGGAAGAGCAGGTCTTGGGTGATGCGGTCCGGCGCGTCGCCGTTGTGGAGGCTCTCGACTCCGCGCGCGAACGCGGCGACGCCGAGCCCGAAGCGACTGGTGCCGAGCTTGGCCTCCCAGTCGAGGTGGTCGGAGAAAGCGCGATCCGCGAGATCCGCCAGGACGTACGCGGCGCTCACGTCGGCGAACATCCACGACACCAGCGGCCCGGACGACGCGGCGAGCCCCAGCGCCAGATCGGTGGTGCCGTTGCCGAGCGCGATCTCGTCGTCGGAGGAGTCGATCGTCGTGAGGCGCAGCGCGCGCACCGAGGTCGAGTACGTGGGGACGCGGGCGATGGCGCGCACCGCCACCGGCAGCGGGCTCGCGAGGAATTGGTACGCGAGCCCCGCGTTCACGTCCGAGAAGCCGCTCGATCGCTGGTCGATCGGGATGCGCGCGCCGAAGAGGTCGAGAACGAAGTGCTTCTCGAGCTCCTTCCACTCGGTGGCGACGATCAGGTCGAGATCGTCGAGCAGTCCGAGCTGCGCGTAGAGGCCGAAGCTCGTGTCGTGGTAGCGCGCGTTGGTGGCGAGGGCGCTGGTGATGCGATCGAGGAACACCGTCGAGGTGAGCGAGACCTCGTGCCCGTCCCGATCGAAGCCGCGATCCCCGTCGCTTTCGGCGTAGCCGGTCTTGAGATAGAGGTGGCCAAGACCCCCTCGGGCTTCGGCGCCGGCGTGGGCTCGCACCGCACCCACGACCAGCACGAAGGCCACGGCGATCGCGAGGCTCGGTTGGCGGCTTGCCCTCATCCGGCGGGCTCGAGGCGTGGCGATCGCGGCGCGCGGGCGCCGGCGATGAATGCGCGGAAGTGCTCGAGCACGAGGGCGGGGTCCTCCACTTGCGGATAGTGGCCGATGCCCGCGAGCTCGGCGACGTAGCCGTGTCCGACCACCTCGCGATAGCGCGCCACCATGTGCCCGCCGGAAATGGGGTCGTCCATTCCGGCCACCAGCGCCAGTGGCACGTGCGCTTCGGTCAGCGCTCCGACCCAGCGCTCGCGATTCTCGCGCCGCTCGCGCATGTACGGGATGAGGCGATGAAAGATCCGGTGGCCCTCGTCGTGGGTGACGAGCCGCCAGAACGAATCCAGCTCGTCGGCGCTGGGGGGCGTGTGGGCGCCGAAGGTGCGCCGCATGCTGCGCTCGAACGCGCGCCGGTTGGTGAGGCGCGTGACGAGTGGCCCGAGCGGACCGAGCAGCAGCTTCTGGATCGGCAGTGCTCGGTGAGTCTCGGGAAAGAGGCCGCCGTTGAGCAGGCAGACGCTCGCGAGTCGCGGCGCGCGGCGTTCGCGGTCGCGCGCCAGCAACTCCTGCGCCACGGTGTCGCCGTAGTCGTGAGCGAGGACGTGGTAGCGCTCGATCCCGAGCTCCGCGACGAGCGCTTCCAGGAGATCGGCCTGCTCGAAGATCGAGTAGCGATGGGTCTTGGGCTTGGCGCTGAAGCCGAAGCCGAGCATGTCGGCCGCGACCACGCGAAAGTCGCGGACGAGGGCGGGCCAGAGCTTCGCGAAATCCCAGCTCGCCGTGGGAAAGCCGTGGACGAGGAGCAGCGCGGGGCGCTGGGCGGCGCCGTCCGGAGCGGAGTCGACGTGGAAGATGGCGTGACCGAGCAGCGGTCGCACGCTTCCGCGGGCGCGCCACGCGGCGAGGTCGAGTAGTGGTGGATCCAAGGTGGGCATCGTTCGAGTATCGCGGAATCGTCCACGCCGCGGCCGAGTCTACAGCCAGTCGCGCAGCCGCACGGAGCACGGCACCGCGCACGGCACCGCGCACGGCACCGCGACGAAGCGTGCGAGGTGCCGCGAGGTCGCGCGAGGCAGGCGCCGCGGCGTGGAACGGATCGATATACTCGGCTCGTCATGGATCGAACGGAACCGAAGAGGTCTCGCGCGTGGATCGCGTGGTCGCTGGCCGTGGTCGCCAGCGGCTGTGTGAAGGTCGGCCCCGATTACGCGCCGCCCACGCCGCCGGTGGCGCAGGCCTGGTGGACGCCGGCCCCGAGCGTCGCCGTCACTCCTGGCGCCGATCCCACGACCTGGTGGGGGCACTTCGGCGATCCCGTGATGCACCACCTCCTCGAGCTCGCCGACCAGCGCAACCCCTCGCTGCGCGCCGCCGGGCTGCGTGTGCTGGAGGCCCGCGCGCGTCGCGGGATCGCCGTGGGCGGCCTCTTTCCGCAGACCCAGGCTGCCTCCGCGAGCTATCAGGAGACGCGCATCAGCGAGCTTCGACCCAACTCGTTCCCGGGGATCGATCTCACCACCGACGACTGGCGCGCTGGATTCGACGCTGCGTGGGAGATCGATCTGTGGGGCCGATTCCGCCGCGCCGTCGAGTCCGCGGATGCGGCGCTGCTCGAGGCGGAGGCCTCGCGCCAGGACGTGCTGGTGTCGCTGGTGGCCGAGGTCGCGTCGAGCTACGTCGCGCTTCGAACCTTGGAGCGACGGCTGGCGGTGGCGCGCGAGAACGTCCAGGTGCAAAGCCGCGGTTTCGAGATCGCCGACGCGCGCTACCGAGGTGGCGCCGTCACCGCGCTGGATGCGAGCCAAGCGGCGTCGCTGCTGGCGGAGACCAAGGCGCTGATTCCCGAGCTCGAAGGCGCGATTCGCAAGACCCGCACGACGATCTCGATCCTGCTCGGCATGCCGCCGTCGGACCTCGCCTCGGAGCTGGGCGGCGAGCGGCCGATCCCGGTGGTGCCCGCCGACCTCGCGATCGGACTGCCCGCCGACCTGTTGCGCGCGCGGCCCGATGTGCGCGCCGCCGAGCGAGCGCTGGCGGCCCAGTCGGCCCAGATCGGCGTCGCGGTCGCCGAGCTCTATCCGCACCTCTCGCTGGTCGGCAGCCTCGGGCTCGAGGCCGAGCATCTCGACGATCTCGGCGATGGTCGCGCGCTCGAGCACTTCGGCGGCCCGAGCGTGCGCTGGGCCATCCTCAACTACGGACGCATCGCGAACGACGTCCGCGTGGAGGACGCGCGCTATCAGCAAGCGCTCGCGGCCTACGAAGGCACCGTGCTCGCGGCGCAGGCGGACGTGGAGAACGCGCTCGCCGGGCTGACGGCGGCACGCGGTCGCGTGGCGGAGCTCGAGACCGCCGCCGCCGCGGCCCGTCGCGCCGTCGAGCTCGCCGGCCTCCAATACCGGGAAGGCGCCGTCGACTACACCCGCGTCCTCGACACGCAGCAGGTGCTGGTGGCGGTCGAGGATCGCTTGGCGACGTCGCACGGCGACGTCGCGCTCGGCATCACGGCGCTCTACAAGGCGCTCGGCGGCGGCCGGATGCCGTCGTCCGGCGAGCGTCCCGATGTGGTGCCGCCGGCCACGCCCGAGGAGGTGACGGGCTGGCGCTCGTGGTTGCCGAGCTGGTGAGCCCGCGTGTCATCCCCCGAAGAGGAAGCAAGACCATGACGACCGCGATTCACACCCCGAGCTGGCGCGCTGCGCTGGCGATCGCCGGCGCGTGCGTGCTGGTGCCGGCCTGCAAGGGCGCCGCACCCGCGGCGCCGCAGATGCCGCCGATGCCCGTGACCGTCGCGGCGCCCGTCGAGCGCGACGTGCGGGAATGGTTCGAGACCACCGGGCGCGTGGAGGCGGTCGAGAAGGTCGAGGTGCGGCCGCGGGTGCCCGGGCATCTGGTGGCGGTGAACGTCGAGGACGGCGCCCAGGTGAAGGCGGGCGACGTGCTCTTCGAGATCGATCCGCGGCCCTACCAGGCGGCGGTCCACAGCGCGGAGGCCGACGTGGCGCGGCTCGAGGCGCTGCGCCGCAAATCGCAAGCGGACGTCGATCGCAACCGAAAGCTCCGCCCCGAGGGCGCGGCCAGCGAGCGCGACCTCGAGACCGCGGTCTGGAACGTGGAGACCGCGGAGGCCGAGATCAAGGCGGCACGCGCGCGCCTCGAGGAAGCGCAGCTCGAGCTGGGCTTCACCCGCGTCACCGCGCCCATCTCGGGGCGCGTGAGCAAGCGCAACATCACCGTGGGCAACCTGGTGCAAGTCGGCGCCGGCGACGCGAGCATCCTCACCACGCTGGTGAGCATCGATCCGATCTACGTGGGCTTCCACGTCGACGAGCCGGTGCTGTTGCGCTACCAGGAGTATTTCCGGCGGACGCGCCCCGAGGTGCCGCCCGCGGAGGTGAAGCGCCTCGGCGTGCCGGTGGAGATCGGCCTCGCCAACGAGACCGGCTACTCGCACACCGGCGTCGTCGACTTCATCGACAACCGCGTGGATGCCGCCACCGGCACGATCCCGGCGCGCGCGGTGTTCGAGAACCCCGACCAGATGCTCACGCCCGGGCTCTTCGTGCGGGTGCGCGTGCCGTTCGGCGATGCGCAGCCGTCGCTGCTGGTGCCCGAGGTGGCGATCGGCAGCGATCAGGCCACCAAGTTCGTGATGGTGGTGAACGCGCAGAATCTGGTCGAGATGCGTCCCGTGGAGCTGGGCGCGTCCACGGACGATCGGCTGCGGGTCGTGAAGAAGGGGATCGCGGCAGGCGAGCACGTCATCGTGAATGGCCTCATGCGTGCCCGCCCCGGTGCTCCGGTCGTGCCGCACGCGGAAGGCGAGGCCCCGGCGATGCCGGGCGGCGCAGCCCCGGGCGCCGCCGCGCACAAGGGCTGACCCGCCGGGCCCACGCACCGAACCCGCTACCGAGCAATCGAGGCCGCCGTGTTCGCACGATTCTTCATCGATCGCCCGATCCTCTCGACCGTGCTCTCGGTCGTGATCGTGATCGTGGGCCTGGTGGCCTTGCGCGGGTTGCCCGTCTCCCAGTACCCGGACGTGGTGCCGCCCACGATCCAGGTGCTCGCGTCCTATCCCGGCGCCAGCGCCGAGGTGGTCGCGGAGACGGTGGCGCTGCCGATCGCGCAAGAGGTGAACGGCGTCGAGAACATGCTCTACATGCAGTCGGCGTCGTCCAACGACGGCTCGATGGGGCTGAGCGTGGTCTTCAAGCTCGGCACTCCCCTCGATCAAGCACAGGTGCTCACCCAGAACCGGGTCGCCGCCGCCGAGGCGAAGCTCCCCGAGGACGTGCGGCGGCTCGGCGTCACCACCAAGAAGCGCTCGCCGAGCATGCTCATGGTGGTCAACCTGATCTCGCCGGACGGCAGCCGCGACGACCTCTATCTCGGCAACTACGCCGCGATCCAGGTTCGCGAGGAGCTGGCGCGCGTCGATGGCGTCGGCGACGTGCTGGTGTTCGGCGCGCGCGACTACAGCATGCGGGTGTGGCTCGACCCCGAGAAGCTCGCTTCGCGCAGCCTCGCCGCCGACGACGTGGTGCGCGCGCTGCGCGAGCAGAACATCCAGGTGGCGGCGGGCCGGATCGGCCAGCCGCCGGTTCCGAAGGGCACGCCGTTCCAGTATCCGATCAGCGCGCTCGGCCGGCTGGTGGACGCCGATCAGTTCGGCGACGTGATCCTGAAGGCCGGATCCACCGGCGAGACCGTGAAGCTGCGCGACGTCGCGAGGATCGAGCTGGGCGCGCGGAACTCGGACATGTCCGGCTACATCGACAACCAATCGTCGGTGGCGATGGGCATCTTCCAGCTTCCCGGGTCGAACGCGCTCGCCACCGCCGAGCGGGTGCGCGCGACGATGGAGCACCTCAAGTCGCGCTTCCCGAGCGGCATCGACTACCGCGTCGGCTACGACACCACGGTCTTCGTCGCCGAGTCGGTGCGCGAGGTCTGGAAGACGCTGGTCGAGGCGTTCGTGCTGGTGTTCATCGTGGTGCTGATCTTCCTGCAGGATTGGCGTCCCACGCTCTTGCCGATGATCGACGTGCCGGTGTCGCTGATCGGCACCTTCGCGGTGATGGCGGCGCTCGGCTTCTCGCTCAACAACCTGTCGCTCTTCGGTCTGGTGCTGGCGATCGGCATCGTGGTCGACGATGCGATCGTGGTGGTCGAGAACATCGAGCGCTGGATGCGCAAGGGCTACGAGCCCCGGGAAGCCACGCAACGCGCCATGCAGGAGATCACCGGGCCGGTCCTCGCGATCACGTTGGTGCTGGCGTCGGTGTTCGTGCCCACGGCGTTCCTCTCGGGCATCAGCGGCCAGTTCTATCGGCAATTCGCGCTGACGATCGCCTCGGCGACGCTCATCTCGGCGATCAACGCCCTCACGATGGCGCCGTCACGAGCGGTGCAGATCATCCGTGTGGGGCCGGATCCGGAGAAGGAGCACCACGAGGCGCTGCCGCGCGCCGGCTACGTGCTGGTGGTCGCGGGCTTGGCAACGCTCTTCCTCGCGCCGCTGGCGAGCCACTGGCTCGGGGCCGCTCCCGCGGGCGGCGAGGGCGCGGCCGCTCACGCCACGTCCGCGGCGACTTGGTGGGCGCGCGGCCTCGCGGTGGTGATCGGCGGGGTCGCCGGATGGCTGGTGACGCCGATGGCCAACCGCCTGCTGGCGCGATTCTTCGCGGTCTTCAACCGATTCTTCGCGCGCTTCACCGATGCCTACGGCCGCTTGCTGACGCGCGTGCTGCGCTACGCCGCGGCGGCGATGGTGATCTACGGTGTCCTGCTCGGCCTCGGCTACGTCGCGTTCCGGATGACGCCGAGCGGCTTCATCCCCGAGCAGGACAAGGGCTACGTCATCGCGGTCGTGCAGCTTCCCGACGGCGCGAGCCTGGAGCGAACGGACGCGGTGGTGCGACGAGCGACCGACATCGCGCACACCGCGCCCGGCGTCTCGCACGTCGTCGGCTTCCCGGGATTCTCGATCCTCTCGGGGTCCACGCTGCCCAACTCGGCCGTGATGTTCATCGTGCTGGATCCGTTCGAGGAACGCGTGCACGCGGGGCTCGGGGTGAGCAAGGTCCTGGGCGACCTGCGCATGCGATTCATGGCCATCGAGGATGCGTTCGTGCTGGCCTTCGGGGCGCCGGTGGTGGACGGTCTCGGCACCGTGGGCGGCTTCAAGATGCAGGTGCAGGATCGCGGCGCCAGCGGCCCGGCAGCGCTGCAAGGCGCGGTGCAGGAGCTGATCGCGCGCGCCAGCCAAGAGCCCGGCCTGGTGGGGCTCTTCAGCGGTTTTCGCGCGGGCCAGCCACAGCTCTTCGCCGAGGTCGATCGCGACAAGGCGAAATCGCTCGGTGTGCCGCTCGCCAACGTGTTCGACACGCTGCAGATCCAGCTCGGCTCGCTCTACGCCAACGACTTCACCCGCTTCGGGCGCAACTGGCAGGTGCTGGTGCAGGCGGACGCGCCCTTCCGGGTGCGGCCGGAGGACATCAAGCGCCTGCAAGTTCGTAACAGCAACGGCGAGATGGTGCCGCTCGGCACGCTGGTGAGCGTGCGCGACACCACCGGGCCGGCGTCGGTGAATCACTACAACCTCTTCCCCTCGGCCGATCTCACCGGCTCGACCTTGCCCGGCGTGAGCACCAAGCAGGCGATCGAGAAGATGGAGCGGCTCGCGCGCGAGGTGCTGCCGGCCGACAAGACGTTCGAGTGGACCGAGCTCTCGTTGCAGGAGATCCTCGAGAAGAACACCGCGCCGGCGGCGTTCTCGCTCGGGACGCTCTTCGTCTTCCTGGTGCTGGCGGCGCTCTACGAGAGCTGGTCGCTGCCGCTCTCGATCGTGATGATCGTGCCGATGTGCCTGGTGAGCGCCGTCGGCAGCCTCTACGTGATGCGGATGCAGAACGACATCTTCGCGCAGATCGGTTTCGTGGTGCTCATCGGGCTCGCGGCCAAGAACGCGATCTTGATCGTGGAGTTCGCGCGCGAGCGCGAGGAGGACGGGCTGAGCCGCGTGCGCGCCGCCATCGAGGCTGCGCGGGTGCGCTTGCGTCCGATCCTCATGACCTCGCTGGCGTTCGCACTGGGCGTGTTGCCGCTCATCACGTCCAAGGGCGCGGGCGCCGAGATGCGTCGCTCCCTGGGTGTGGCGGTCTTCGGCGGCATGGTGGGTGTGACGCTCTTCGGCCTGGTCTTCACGCCGGTCTTCTACGTGGTGATCCGGGGGATCGCGGCGCGTTTCGCACCTCCGGCCAAGGCTGCGGCGGCGGCGCCCGCCGGCGGCGCCTGATCGTGCGGCGTGCGAGCGCGGCGCCCCGGTCGCGCGGCGTGGTCTCGCTGGCCCGCGCGCGGCCCTGCGCCGCTCGGGCCGAGGCATGGCCGCGCCTACACGACGCGTGACACGGTGGGGATGGGGGAGGTACGAAAGCGCGAGGCATCGGCGCGCTCGCCATCCCGGTGCATCGAACCCGAAACGGAGAACTCTCGCCATGTCGAAGACGATCCGAAGTCTCGGCCTCGCGGCCGTGCTGTTCCTCGCCTTGTCGCCATTCGCCGTCGGCAGCGCCGCCGCCGCTGGCCCCGAGCCGAGCGCCGTGAAGAACCTGCGCGGCCAGTGGTTGAGCGCCGTGAACTATCCGCCCTCGGGAGGCGGCGCGTTCGTGATGCAGGTTTTCCAGAGCGGCACCGCGTTGACCGTCGACGTCGATGGCTACGAGACGGACGAGCACGGGCCGGTGGGCGCCGGCATCGTGTCGGACTCGACGGTCGTGATCGTCATGGACGAAGGCTTCAAGCGGTCGGGTTTCGGTCAGCTCTTCGCCGGGAAGCTCCTGGGCGGATCGCTGATCGTCGGTTCCTGCCAGCGCCCGGACGGCGACATCGGCTCGTGGTTCGCGCTCAAGCTGGGCGGCGGCTGACGCCGATCGCAACGGTGCGCCCGCTCTTGCCGGTGGCGTGATCGGCGCCTGCGCGGAGAACGCGCGGGCGAGCGTCGCGAGCGCGCAACGCTGGCGGCGGGGCGTTCCAGGTCGCTGCCGCGGGCGCCGAGCGTGAAGCGGCGCCCTTCGGCTATTCGCTGGCGATTCCGTGTCGGGACGGCCTTCCAGGGGCCGCCTGGAGCACCGCGACTCTCCGTGGCGAACGTGAAGGCGCCCCGGGCGCCGTGATGGGGCCGGAGCGATCCCGATCGGGAACGGTCGGGCTACTTCCGCCGGTCGAGAAGCTCGCGGACCCGCCGCGCGAGCGTCTCGACCCGGAACGGCTTCGAGACGAACTCGATGCCGGCGTCGAGCACTCCATGGTGGGCGATGACGTTGTCCGTGTAGCCGGAGGTGAAGAGCGTCTGGGTTTCCGGGTGCGCGGCAGCCACGCGCTCGGCGAGCGTGCGCCCCGTCATCCCGGGCATCACCACGTCGGTGATCAGTAGGTCGATCGGCCTCGACGTGGCGAGGGCGGATGCCAGGGCCTGCTCGCCACTGGCGTGTGCGTCCACGTGATAGCCGAGCTGGAGCAGGATCTTGACGGCGACCTCACGAACCGAGTCGTCGTCCTCGGCGAGCAGGATCGACTCGTGCCCGCCGACCAGGTCGCTCGTGGCGACCGCGCGCTCGGGCTCGACGGCGCCATCGGCGCGCGGAAAGTAGAGGCGGAAGGTCGTGCCCTGGCCGACCTCGGAGTAGACCTGGATCCAGCCCTTGTTCTGCCGCATCGCACCGTAGACCATCGCCAGCCCGAGCCCGGTGCCGCGTCCCTGTGACTTGGTGGTGAAGAATGGCTCGAAGATGCGTTGCCGGACCTCGGCGCTCATGCCCGATCCATTGTCGGATACGGACAGCACCACGTACTCGCCGGGCATCGCGTCGGGGTGCTGACGGCAATACGCGTCGTCGATGGTCACGTTCGCCGTCTCGATCGTGAGCTTCCCGCCGTTCGGCATCGCGTCGCGGGCGTTCACGGCGAGATTGACGAGGACCTGTTCCGTCTGCCCGGTATCGATCCGGACGTTGCCAATCGGCTCCGCGAGCATCGACTCGAGCTCGATGTCCTCGCCGAGCAGCCGGTGCAGCATCTTCTGCAGATCCGACACCACCGCGTTCACGCTCGCGATCTTGGGCTCGATGAGCTGCTTGCGCGAGAACGCCAGGAGCTGCCGGGTGAGCTTGGCCGCGGACTCGACGGCCTTGTCGATCTCCGCCAAGCGCCCATGACCTGGGTGGGACGGCGGGACGTCGAGCAATGCCAGCTCGGCGTTGATACCGATCGCGGTGAGCAGGTTGTTGAAGTCGTGAGCGATGCCGCCCGCCAGCCGGCCGATCGACTCCATCTTCTGTGCTTGACGCAGGCCTTCTTCGAGCCGGGCGTGCTCGGCCTCCGCCCACTTGCGCTGGCTGATGTCTCGGGCAATCACGAAGACGAGCATTTCATCGCCTTGCTGAAAAGACCGTAGCCGGAGGTCCACGGGAAACGTCGAGCCGTCGGCGCGTCGATGGATGCCTTCCCGATCGACGTGGCCCCCGCCGCGGACCTCCCGCCAGCACTCGACGCAGCTCTCGCGGGAGTGCCCGACCTCGATCTCGGGCACGGTGAGCGACTTGAGCTGGTCGCGGGTGTAGCCGAGGCTCTCGCAGGCGGCCCGGTTCACGTCGAGGATTCGGCCGTTCTCGTCGTGAACGAGAAGTGCGTCGGCCGCGGATTCGAAGAGCCGTCGGAACCGGTCCTCGCTTGCGCGCATCTCGCGCTCCGCGCGAGCGTGAACGGTCCTGGCGCGGAGCACCGACATGCCGAACGACAGATCGTCGCCGAGCTCTTCGAGCAAAGCGGTTTCCCGCTCGTCGAATGCGTCGGGCTCCGCGGCGTAGATGCCCAAGGCACCGATCGTCCGGCCGCCCTCGTGAAGAGGCGCCGCGAGCACGGACTGGAAGCCGCGAAGAAGCGCTTGCTCCCGCCACGGCATGAATCTCGGATCTCGGGTCACGTCGCGAATGATCACCGTTTCGTCCGTGCGGATGGCCGTACCGATCGGGCCGCGGCCGAGTGGCTCGTCGGCCCACGTGACGCGGATCGACTCCAGATAGTCATCGTCGAAGCCGGCTTGCGCGACGGGCCACACCCTCTTCGCATCGTCGGCGACCGCCAGGCCGATCCACGCGAGGCGATAGCCACCCGTCTCGACGATGATCCGGCACACGTCGCGCAGCAACGTCGTCTCGTCGGTGGCGCGAATCAGCGTCTGGTTCGAGTCGCTGAGCATGCGCAACTGACGATTCGTGCTTTCGAGCGCGCGCTGCTCGTTGCGGCGCTGGGTGATGTCCTCGAAGACGCAGCACACCTGCTCGGATCCCTCGCTCGGGCGATACGCGTTGCACGCGTAGAGGCCGTGGGTGGGCGCGTGGTACATCTCGAAGCTCCGTGGCTCGCCCGTGCGAGCGACCTCGGCGTAAGCCTCGAACCAGCTCTCCTCGGTCTCGGGCCAGACTTCGCGAACCGTCTTGCCCTGCACGTCCTCGAGACGGAGGCCGGACACCCGCGAGTAGGCTTCGTTGAAGTACTCGAAGCGGATGTCGACCAGTCGGCCCGACCCATCGAAGACCGTGCCCCAGGTCACGAATGCGTTCGCCATGCGCCGAAGCAGCGCCTCGAGCTCCTCGGTGCGGGCGCGTAGCGCCGCTGCCGCGCACACGCGATCGGTCAAATCCACGTGTTGGATGACCGCGTTCACGACCTCGCCGGCGTCGTCCAGTACGGGCGAGATCGTGACGGCGAGGTGGCGAACGACGGCGACTCGCGGCCGCGAGCGCTGGAGCTGCCCGCTGTCGTAGACGATCTCGAACTGGACGGGCCGTCCCTTCTCGAACGCGTGCCGGACCAGCGGCATCCGCCCCTGGGCTTCGACGACGTTGTCGTGCAGCACGTTGTACTTGCCCACCAGCTCGGTGTCGGTCGCTTGAAGCAGGTCGCGGCAGGCCTGGTTCATCCGGATCATCGTCCCGCGCCGGTCGGACACCCAGATCGAGTGCGGGCTGTGCTCGATGATCGCTTCGAGAAACCGCGCCGGGCTCTCGCTGGGCGGGTCGACGATTCTCACCACGGCGAGTAGCGCGTGCGGCTCCAGATTCGCGAGCCGGCCTACCTTCCAGCGCACTCGCGAGCATCGGCCGTCGGCACTGCGCAACACGCAGTCACGCTCCCAGCCCGAGTCGGCGCGCATCGCACGGGCCAATTCGCCGGAATCCACACCGATGACGTCCGCGAGGTCGCGACCCGCGAGCGCCGCCGCGGGCAACTCGAGAAGGTCTTCCGCCGCGCGGTTCGTGAACGCCACGCGGCCATCGGCGTCGGCCGCGATCGCGCCTTCCTCGAACAGCGCGAGCGCTTCGAGCAACGGGCTGGCTGCCGTCATGATGGCGTTTGGCGTGGCGTGAATCAGCGGATGCTGTGATGAGCGTCGAAGGTCGGGTGTGCCGCTCGATGTCTTCGCGCCGCGGCGCGACGTCGAAGGGTGGGACCGGCGAACGAGCGCGGCGCGGCCGAGCAAGACTGCCACAGCTTGACACTCGTCGGAATTGGTCATCCAGCACTGTGTCGCTCTCTAGGAGTCGCCTGGCTCGGTCGGTGACGCAACGACGTGACGCAAGGAGATCACGTGGTCGAGGTGCCCCGTCATGCGATCGTTGGCGATCGAACGTGCGGAGCTGGATGGGGTGCCGCTCGCGGCTGGGCGCACCGATCCGATGCACGTCTCGAGTTCGCCCGATTCGACCGAAGCGGGCGGGAAGCAGCGCCCGGATTGGTCGGTCGTCAGCGCGGGATGTGCTTGCGATGGCGCGCCTTGGCGGCGCGTCCACGTCGTTCCAGGAGTGGCTGCGTCACGCGGCGGAGAGCCGGGAAGAGGTAGCCCAGCGTCGCCATCTTGGCGCCGAGGGCTGGCCGGACACGTTCCAGCGTGCCGTCGGCTGCGCAGTCGAGCACCAGCGCCGCGATCTGCTCGGCCGTGCTCATGGGTTGCGAGAACACCAAGTCGGGAACCTGATCGGGATCGGCGAGGATGAAATCCGTGGCGATCGGTCCTGGCGACACCACCGACACTCGCACCCCGCTCGCGCGCAGCTCCTCAGCCAAAGCGAACGTGAACGCGCGCAGCCCGAACTTGGTGGCCGAGTACACCGCCTCGTGAACGAGCGGTACCCGCCCGGCGAGTGACGCCACGTTCACGATCGCGCCGCCGCGCCCCGATCGGCGCAGGTGCGGCAGCGCCAAGCGCGTCAGCGTGATCGGCGCCACCAGGTTCACGTGCACCACCTGCGCCAGCTCCTCCGGCGCGTAGCGTTCGATCTCGCCGCGTCGGTTGGCGCCGGCGTTGTTCACCAGCACGTCGAGCCCGCCGAACGCGGCCACGGTGGCCTCGATGAGCGCCTGGCACTGGGCGAGATCGGCGACGTCCGTGGGAACGGCGCGTGCCGCGCCACCTGCTCGTATGATCTCGGCAGCGATACGCTCGAGCTCGCTCTTGCCGCGAGCGGCCAGCACCACCGTAGCGCCTTCGGCGGCGAAGGCCTTCGCCGCAGCGGCACCCACGCCGCTCGAAGCTCCGGTCACCAGCACCACGCGGCCGTCGAATCGCGATCGTTTCATGGTTGGTCTCCGCACGTCATGGCGACGTTGTCGCGAACTATCGCGTTCGCTCCCGCGGTGTGTCGATGGACGCGAACCGCCCGCGAGACGACCGCCGTGGCGGCGAGCCGCGGCGCCGCGCTATGACGTCCGATATGGAACGGTTTGCGGGGCGATGCGCGCGTAGCGTCGTGGCGGCGGCGTTGCTCGTCGCACTCGCGGTGAGCTGCTCGTCGCGCCCGCACGACGTGGAAACGGCGGCGCGACATCGAGCGCTCGCCGAGTGGCTGGCGGGGGCCGTGTCGGTGGTCCCCGCATCGCCCGAGCTGTGCGCGATCGCCGCGGGGTCGAGCGAGTCCGCGGCCGTGACTTCGGGGCCGCGGACGGAGACCGGTTGGTACTGGGAACGCGGCGGTTGCACCGTTGCGTACGCGCTCGATCCAGAATCGGTGATCGGGCTAGCCGACGCGAGCTGGCCGCAGTCGACGACCGCGACGTCGGGCCGTGTCGTGGACGTCGATCGCATTGCACGCGCGAGCGCGCTCGTGCGCGCGCTCGCCACGTCGTTGGAACGCGAGAGCCCGGCACCGCTCCATCGGCTCGAGATCCAGACGCTCCTGTGGGAGCTCGCGGCTACCGTGGCCGACGCCAAGAGAACGAGCTCGGCGGCAGCGTCTGCCGAGCTGGAGGCGCTCGAGCACGATCTCGAGCGTGCGATCGCCTTCACGTTGCTCACAGAGGCCGAGCTCGATTCGCTTCCCTCCGCGTTGGGCCGGGTCGGTCAGGCGAACGCGGGCGCGGCGGAGCTGATCGCGCGGATCGAGCGCCAGGATCCAACGGTTCTCGAAGTGACGAATGCGCAGCGCGGCATTCGATCGCTTCACGACCAGTTGCTCGCCGATCGTTTCGCGCTTCGCGTGTTCCTCGTCGTGCCGGCAGCACGCGTCGAGGCGCTGCTGCGTCATCTCGCGCGCTCGTCGTTGGTAACGCTCACGGGATTCGAGAAGGCCTTTCCGGGCCTGCCTTCAACGCACGCGAGCGACAATCAGCAGTTGCTGGTGCTCACCCGATTCGTGATTCCCGACGTCCGTGCGGTGCTGGTGCTCTACTTCCGCGCGATCGATTCTCGCCGACGCGTGCGGACGACTCCGGTCGTGGCAGCGTGGCGCGAGATGGCGGCTCCTGGTCCACTGGCCGCCGGGGGGCACGCCACGCTCGACGTGCTCGCACGCACCGAGATCCGCGAAATCGAGTACCTGCGCGGATTCGGTGACGCACTCGCGCGGTACGCGGAGCGAGATGCACGCACACCCTTCTTCGGGTCGCTCGCCGCCACCCGCGTTCCGACGGGTCGATTCGTCACGACCCACCGCGCGCAGTGCATTGCCTGCCATGGCGCCGGGCTCAAGGTGTTCGGACCGTTCAACTGGGTGGCGGGCAGCCAGCCGAGCTACGAGATCACCCCGCCGCGCCCGTTGCCGATCGGCGATCTGGATCGCTCGTGGGATCACGGCAGAGTCGTGAGCGCGCGCTGAAGCGACCAGGAGCGACGAGGGGGCCCCGCTGCTCGGGACCCCCTCGCACCCCTCGCCGAGCCGGCGAACGGTCAGTGTTTCATTGCCATCACGACCGGCGCCGCGCGCGCAGGCTCGCGATCAGGCCCGCGGCCGCGGCGAAGTACAACGCGAAGTCGAGCGGCGCCTGGGCGCGCTCCGGCGCCACGCCGTTTCCGGCCTCGGCGAGCTGCTGCTGGCAACCGCCCGGGGTGGCGGCGTTGCAGTCGTCGTCGACGCCGTTGCCGGGGATCTCGGTCTTGCCGGGGTTCACGTTGGCGTTGCCGTCGTCGCAATCGGTGGCCGAGCCAGCCGAGCACGAGGCGCTGCCGGGGTTGCCGTAGCCGTCGCCGTCGTTGTCCGTGCAGCTCCCGCCGCCACCGCACGACGCCGGCACGGCGAATCCGTTGGTGACGCTGACCGTCAGCCCGCCGGGCCCGGGATCGGCGTCGCTGCCGAGGCCGCGCTTGGCGAAGGCCGTCCACAGCAGGCACACGTCCTCGCCGCCGTGATTGTCCTGGGCGGCCTGGATCATCGCGTCGCGCACCTGGGTGAAGGTGGGATTGCAGGGCGTGTTCTTGAGGCCTTCCTCGGTGTAGAGCATCGCGCGCTGGTTGCCGGCGTTGCCGGTGCCGTCGTAGAGGTTCGTCGAGAAGCCATGGGCGTTCACCAGCGCCCAGTACATCTCCCACTGGATCGACGCCCACACCTCGCCCACGAAGTGGACTTCGGGCAGGAGGCCGTTGATGTCCTCGTACGTGTGGGTGTTGACCAGCATGTCGGTGGTGTAGACCTGCTCGCGGATGCCGGCGCCGTTGGTGGCCTGGCCGAGCACGTAGGTCCCCATCGGGCGGGCCGTGGTGCCGGTGTCGGAGGGGCGCGCCGTGAACGCCAGCGCCCACCAATCGCTCAGGCCCTCGCCTGGCTGCTGGCGGCTCGACAAGCAGCTCGAGTTCGAGGGGCCGCCGACGGTGCGGATCGAGACGCCGTGGCCGTACTCGTGGACGATGATCCCGGCGTCGAGGTCGCCGTCACGGCGAGGCGTGGTCTGGGTCCACAGGTACATCTGCATGCGGCCCGGTGAGCCGTCGGGCGGCGCCGAGAAGTTGGCGTTGTTGCAGGAGCCGGTGGTGCAGTTGCCGTCCTGGGCCTCGGCGTTCACGGCGTCGCTGCCGGTGCCGCCGTTGCCGAAGTTGTTGGTCTGGAAATTCCCTGCGGCCTCGTCGAAGCCGAAGTGGTAGTGGACGTCGTGGAGGATGTTGTTCCAGTAGAAGAGATTCGCGACCGCGCCCGAGGTGTAGGAGTTGGGATCGGCGCTCGCGAAGTTGATCGGGTAGTTGAAGTCACAGACCAGCGACGCGCCGCAGCTCGGCTCGCTGGCGGGGGGAGCGTTGTTCTTGTCGAGGTCGTCGTAGGCATGGACGTTGTTGCCCTGCATCGTGGTGAAGCTGGTGGTGCCGTTGGCGTGCCACCCGAGCGGTGATGCCGTGGCGTCGGCGGGGTTCGACACCAGCGTGCGCCCATCGGCGGGCGGAGCGGGGGTGGTGTGGTTCGGGCTCTCGACCGGCTGTGGGTAGACGCGGTACTGGGCGTCGCGGGTCCAATCGTTGCGCGTCCAGATCTGGCTCGTCGACGCGTCGACGGTGAAGTCGTAGTGGTGCTCGCCGTCGGGGGTCTTCACCGCGAAGTTCCACACCAGGCGCGCTTCGCCCGCCCGCACCGGCAACCACATCGGTCGGGCGGTGATCCGGGCAGCGTCGAGCTGGATGCCGAGGTGCTTGCCGGCGGCCTCGATGGCCGCCGAGACGGGGCGAACGGACGCGGCGCGCGCGGACGCGGTGGCGTTCGCGATGCTCGCGACGGCGCCGTTGTTGACGCTCACGACGCGGCCGTCGCGATTGACGTGAACCTGGATCTGGCCGTTGTAGACCGGCTTCCCGGCATACACCTGACGGAAATAGAGGTGTGTCGCGCCGGTGGGGGCCGAGTAGACGCTGTCCGTGACCTCGAGCCCGTCGAGGTCGGCATCGTCGAGGCCCAAGGCGGCCGCGTGCGCGGCGAGGAAGGCACGCGCGATGATCTGGGGATCGCCCTTGGCCGCGTCGCTCAGATAACCACCGCGGTTCCAGAGCGAGCGGGTGACGCCGGTGGCGGGATCGATGCTCGCCGAGAGCTCGGCGAAGCGGGCGCGCAGCGCATCCAGCGCCCGGGCTTGCTCGGCGCGTGGGGTCGCCGCGGGTGACGCGTCGAGGACCGCGCCACGCGCGTCGAAATCACGGTCCTCCGCGGCGGCGAGCGCCGGCAGGCACGCGGCCGCGCCGACGAGCAGCAGCATCGCGCACGGCTTGGTCCAATGGGTTCGCGGACGTCGACGATGTCTCATGAGCTCCTCTTTCGCCGGACGGGTGGATGCGCCCGGGGACGTGTGCTTCGGATGGACGATGGCCCTCGCGCAGGGAGGGCACGGAAGGATCGACGAGCAGGGGATCGTCGCGCCCGCGTCGGGGACCGAGCGCAACCGAATTCCATTCTGCCTGTCGGCGCTCCCCCGCCGCAACGCGGGGCCGGCCCTTCACGGGCCGCGGATCGCTCGGGTGGGGAGTGACGGCTGCGTCGCGCGGTCCCGCAGCCATTGCAGCGCCAGCACGATGAGCGGCATGGCCCACAGATCGAGCGGCAATCGCAGACGATTCTCGATCAAGGCACTGGTCGCCGCCGGCACCATCACGCCGACGAACGAGCCGAGCAGGAAGAGCGCCAGCGCCGGGTCGCGGCGGGCGAGTGCGCCGACGCCGGCGAGCGCCGCCAGCCAGAAGCTCGCGTTGAGCCAGCTCGGCAGGCTCAGCCAAGGCGGATAGAGCGCTGCCCACTCGTGGCGACTGTAGGGGCGGGGCGGGGCGAGGAGCTGGCGTCTCAGCTCGCGCAGCAGGCTCAGCGCGGCTTCGATGGGGTGGGCGGCGATCAGCTCGCGGGTGTCACGGCGCTGCACCGCGATCCGCTCCGGGAACGGGATGGAGCGGTAGCGCGCGAATGCCGCGTCGCGGATGTCGAAGAAATCGCCCTCCCCGAGTGCAGCGCGCAGCCGGGGCATCGCGTAGCACGAGATGGTCTCGGGACCGATCGCCGAGGCCGTCGCCACGCCGTGCTGGAGGAGGTTCGAGCCGACCACGAAGCCGGGCACGAGCAGCGTCGCGATCCAGAGCGCCAGCCGCTCGATGCGCTTGCGCTGTCGGCCCCTGGGATCGAGCAGCAAGCACGGCACCAGCGCGGCCACGAAGAAGAACGTGGGGCGGAGCGCTTGCGTGCCGATCCACCCGAGGGCGGCGAGGGTCACGCGCGGCGCGCCGCCGCGCGCGCGCCACCGTAGCGTGGCCGCGAGGGCGGCGGCGGCGAGGAACGCGTGGGGCGCATCGGTCAGCAGCTCGGGTGCGTAGGCGAGCATCGCGGGCCACGCGGCCACCAGCAGGCCCGCACCGAGCGTGGCTGCCCGGCGCCCCGTCAGCGCGTGCGCGAGCACCATCACGGACCACGCCGCCAGCCCCGCCAGCCCGGGCTCGACCCAGAGCGCGGCGAGCATCGTTCCGAACCAACGCTGGGAGAGCGCGAGAAGCCACGGATAGCCCGGCCCGCGAACCAGATAGGAAGCGCGCCACGCGCCACGCGCGAGCACGTCCTTGGCGACCTCGACGTAGGACGACGAATCCGGTGTGAGCCACGGCACCGCCCCCGCGGCGCACGCGAGCCCCGAAGGCGTGCAGCCGAGCGCCAGCGCGAGCTGCACCAGGTTGAGCGCGTGCAGCAGCGCCACCAGCGCCGCGATCGCCAGCGCGGCGCCCCGCGGCCAGTCGGATCGGGCGGCGCGGGACGGAGCGCCATTCGACGCGAACGCGGGCGCGGTGCTCGAAGCGAGCTCGTCCTCGGCGGCTTCTGGCATCGTCAACGGCTCGTCGCGACGGCGGGTCGTCCCGCCACGGCGCGCGCGAGTCTACTCGCGCACCACCGCGGCGCGCACGCTTCCGCTCGCTTCCGAGGAAGCCTCGGTGGCCTGCTAAGCTCGCCCGACCTCCCCGCCGCGCAGCCGTTGGCGTTCGATTCCAGGCCGTCTCGAACCATGTATCGATCGCTCTCGGTCGCGGCCATCGCGCCGGTGTTCGACGAAGCTTCCCGGATCGGCGCGGTCGTGCGCCGCACCCCACGGGACGTGGTGGACGTGTTGCTGGTGGTCGACGACGCCTCCACGGACGGCTCGGCTGCGGTCGCGCGTCAGGCCGGCGCGGAGGTGATCTCGCTCGCGCGTCGCTCGGGAGTCGGCGCGGCCATCCGCGTCGGCTATCGCGAAGCCCTCGCGCGCGGCGCCGACGTCGCCGTGGTGATGGCGGGGAACGACAAGGACGCGCCCGAGGAGATCCCGATGCTCCTCGATCCGATCGCCGACGGGCGCGCGGACTTCGTGCAGGGCTCGCGCTACGCGGGTGGGCCGCGAGCGCGTGGCGACATGCCGCGCCATCGCCGCTTCGGCACGCGGCTTCATCCGCTGGTCTTCTCGTGGGTGGCGGGCCGGCGGGTGAGCGAGTCCACCAACGGCTTTCGCGCGGTGCACCGGCGTGTTCTCGAGGATGCTCGGCTCGACCTCGATCAACCCTGGCTCGACGGCTACGCGCTCGAGCCCTACCTCTATCTGCGCGCCATTCGGCTCGGCCATCGAACGGCGGAGGTCCCGGTGACCAAGATCTATCCGCCCCGCAGCCAAGGGCAGACCAAGATGCGTCCCGTGACCGATTGGTGGGCGATGCTCAAGCCGCTGGTGCTCGTGGCGCTCGGGATCCGCCGGTGAGCGGCGCGGTGCGCATCCCCTTGCTCGACCTCGGGCTCCAGCACGCCGAGGTCGCCGCCGAGATCGGGCGCGGCTTCGAGCGCGTGCTCGCCTCGCAGCGATTCGTGGGCGGTCCGGAGGTCGAGGACTTCGAGCGGCGCTACGCCGAGCACATCGGCGTCGCGCATTGCGTCGGCGTGGGCAACGGCACCGACGCGCTAGAGCTCGCGCTGCGCGCCGTCGAGGTCGGGTCAGGCCACGAGGTGATCGTGCCGGCGAACTCGTTCGTCGCGACGGCCCTGGCGGTGCTGCGTGCCGGGGGCACGCCGGTGGTCGTCGATTGCGATCCCGTGACCCACGCGCTCGACCTCGGCGAGGTGGCGCGCCGGCTCGGTCCGCGCACGCGCGCGGCGATCCCCGTCCATCTCTTCGGTCAGCAGACCCCCGTCGAGGACCTCGTGACGCTGCTCGCGGGCACGCGCGCGCGAGTCGTCGAGGACGCCGCGCAAGTCCACGGCGCCCGTCGCCACGGTCGATCCGTCGCGGCCCTCGGCGCCGCCGCCGCGACCAGCTTCCATCCCTCGAAGAACCTCGGTGCCTACGGCGATGCGGGCGCGATCCTCACCAACGACCCCGAGATCGCGCGGCGCGTTCGCGCGCTACGCAACTACGGTGGCGAAGAGCGTTACGTGCATCCGGAGGTGGGCTTCAACTCGCGGCTCGACGCGCTGCAGGCCGTGGTGCTGCGCGCGAAGCTCGCGTGCTTGGCGCGCTGGAACGCGGCGCGCGCCGCGGCGGCGGCGCGCTACGACGCGCTCTTGGCGGACGATCCGCGGGTGCGGCGTCCCGCCGCGCTCGCCGGCAACGAGCACGTCTGGCATCTCTACGTCGTGCGTGTGCCGGCGCGCGATCGGGTGCTCGCGCACCTCACGGAGGCGGGGATCGAGGCCGCGGTCCATTACCCCACGCCGCTGCACCTCACGGGTGCGCTCGCATCGCTCGGGCATCGTCCGGGCGATTTCCCGGTGGCGGAGCGGCTCGCCGGGGAGATCCTGTCGCTGCCGGTCTTTCCGGGAATCACGGCGGAGCAGCAGGAGCGCGTGGTGCGCGAGCTGCGCGCGGCGCTCGATCACGAGGACGTCGGACGATGACGCGCGACGCCAGCGTGTTCGTTCACGAGCGCGCGCTCTGCGAGTCGGACGATGTCGGGCCGCGCACCCGCGTGTGGGCGTTCGCGCACGTGATGCGGGGAGCGCGGGTGGGTGCCGACTGCAACATCGGCGATCACGCGTTCGTCGAGAGCGGCGCGGTCCTGGGAGACCGCGTGACGGTCAAGAACGCGGTGTTGGTGTGGGATCGCGTGACCGTCGAGGACGACGTCTTCCTCGGGCCCAACATGGTGTTCACCAATGATCTCGTGCCGCGCGCCGCGTTTCGCAAGGATGCGTCACGGTTCCTGCCCACGCGCGTTCGGCGGGGAGCCTCGATCGGCGCCAACGTCACGGTGGTGTGCGGGGTCACGGTCGGCGAGTGCGCGTTCGTGGGTGCGGGCGCGGTGGTCACGAGCGACGTCCCCGCGCGGGCGCTGGTGGTCGGCAACCCCGCGCGCTGGATGGCGTGGATGTGCGATTGCGGCGAGCGGCTCGGCAACGACCTCGCGTGCGGCTGCGGACGGCGCTATCGGTTGGTGTCGGCGCTCGAGGGATTGGCGCCGCTCACCTGAGCGCGGCGGCGACTGCCGCCCGGCGGATCCGGTGTCGTCGCGCGCACGAGGAGCGATCATGGAACGTACGAGCCATCCCGCGTTGCGCGTCGCGCGGCCCGAGGACGGCACGCGGCTCGCCGAGATCTACGCGCCCTACGTCAGCGCGACGCCGATCACCTTCGAGGTCGATCCTCCCGGCGCCGTCGCGATGAGCGAGCGGGTCGAGCGCACGCTCGCGCGCTGGCCGTGGCTGGTGTGGGAAGCGGAGGGCCGCGTCGTGGGCTACGCGTACGCGAGCGAGCACCGCGCCCGCGCCGCGTATCGCTGGTGTGTCGAGGTCGCGGTGTACGTCGATCGCCACGCGCATCGGCGCGGAGTGGGTCGCGCGCTCTACGGTGCGTTGCTGCCGATCCTGGAACGCCAGGGCTATCGGAACGCTTACGCCGGCATCACGCTGCCCAACGCGGCGAGTGTCGGGCTTCACGAAGCCGTGGGCTTCGTGGCCGTGGGCGTCTATCGACGCATCGGCTGGAAGCTCGGTGCCTGGCACGACGTGGGCTGGTGGTCGCGCGACCTCGCGCCCCAC
Source organism: bacterium (assembly GCA_046331705.1). Taxonomy (GTDB): domain Bacteria; phylum JADJOY01; class JADJOY01; order JADJOY01; family JADJOY01; genus JADJOY01. The sequence goes on from JAXLQJ010000016.1 coordinate 71,414, forward strand.
GACCCCGACCCTGCCGATCCCGTGCCGTTTCCCGAGCTGCGTTGACGGACCGCCGCGCCTCGTGAGCGAAGCGCGCTCCCTCGCGAGCGTTCAGTCCAGCACGATCGCCGAGCGGTGGAAGCGCGTGATCACGTTGGGGTCCGGCACCAGCGAGGTCCGCGCGTCGTCCTTGCCGCGGTAGTCGAGGTTCGAGAGCAGGTAGCGGATGCTCTCGAGACGCGCCTTCTTCTTGTTGTTCGCCTTCACGATGATCCAGGGACTGAAGCTGGTGTGGGTGCGGCTGAACATCGCTTCCTTGTAACGCGTGTACGGATCCCAGAGCTCCTGGGCGCGTTGGTCGAGTGGGCTCAGCTTCCACTGCTTGAGCGGATTCTTGCGTCGCGAGTCGAAGCGCGCGAGCTGCTCTTCCTTGGAGATCGAGAACCAGAACTTGACGATCGTCACCCCGTCCTCGACGAGCATGTGCTCGAACTCGGGGACCTGGCGCATGAAGCGCTCGTATTGATCGACGTCACAGAAGTCGTTCACGGGCTCCACCACCGCGCGGTTGTACCAGCTGCGGTCGAAGAACACGATCTCGCCGCGATTCGGCAGCTGGCGCATGTAGCGCTGGAAGTACCACTGCCCCACCTCCTCCTCGGTGGGCCGCGGCAGCGCCACGACCCGCATGGCGCGCGGGTTCAAGTGCTCGGTGAAGCGCCGGATGGTTCCGCCCTTCCCGGCGGCATCACGCCCCTCGAAGACGACGGCGATGCGCCGGCCCTTGTCCTGCACCCAGCGCTGCATCTTGACCAGCTCCACCTGCAGCGCCTCGAGCTCCTCCTCGTAGCGCAGCGCGCTCTTGATGCGGTGCAGGTCGATGCGCTTGGCGCGCAGTAGCTTGATGAACTCCCGCGAGTCGAGGAGCGATGCGATCTCGTTCTTGGTGAGAACGGGGATGGGCTCGGGTGGCGCTGCTGCCGCGCTCGCGACCGGCTTGGACGTGCGCAGCCGTCGCGGCTTGGGTGCGCGCGGCCGTCGTATCGTCCGCGTGGACGCCGGCTCGCTCGGGGACGCGATCTCGGACGGTGTGGTGTAGCGGGCGGTACGATCGTCCATGGGCTCTCCCGATGGCAGGCGCGCCTCGCTCGGCGCGAGCTCGATGCCGTGATCACGGTCGAGCGCATCCCCAAAGAGCAACTTTCACGCCATTCCTCCCAAGCGAGCGGGCGCATCGATGGTCCGGCGGCCAATGCGCGTGCGACCGACCTTGGTCACCGAGCGGTTACGTCGTTTTGGCCCGTCGGTGCGTGCGGGGCGGGCGAAACGCGGCGAATGTGGCCCGTGGAGCGCGGTCGAGGCGATTTGCCCGTGCTGGCGCGGTGCTTGAATGGTCGATCCGAGGTGGTACGGTTCGCGAACCGCACGCCCGCAGGGAAGCGTGGCCTGCCGGTTCGCCAGCGAGAGAGGGGAAATTCATGACCACGATCGAGGACGTCCGTGCACGCGAGATTCTGGATTCCCGGGGCAATCCCACCATCGAGGTCGACGTGCTGCTGGAGTCCGGGAGCGTCGGGCGTGCGGCGGTGCCGTCGGGCGCATCGACCGGTGAGCACGAGGCGGTCGAGCTGCGCGACAGTGATCGGAAGCGCTACGGCGGCAAGGGCGTCAAAGGGACGGTGGCCAAGGTCCACGAGGAGATCGCGCCGGAGCTGATCGGCAAGGACGCCGCCGATCAAGCCGACGTCGACGCGTGCCTGATCGCCCTCGACGGGACACCCAACAAGAGCCGGATTGGCGCCAACGCGATCCTGGGTGTCTCGATGGCGGCGGCCCGCGCCGTCGCGAACGTGGTGGGTTTGCCGCTCTATCGCTACCTGGGCGGCGTGCCGGCGCGGGTGCTGCCGGTGCCGATGATGAACGTGATCAACGGCGGCATGCACGCCGACAACGGCATCGATTTCCAGGAATACATGATCATGCCGCTGGGCGCGCCGAGCTTCTCGGAAGCGCTGCGCTGGGGCGCCGAGATCTTCCACGCGCTCAAGAAGATCCTCGCCAAGAAGGGGCTCTCCACGGCGGTGGGCGACGAGGGCGGCTTCGCGCCGGCGCTCGGCGACAACGAGGCGCCGCTCAAGGTGTTGATCGAGGCGATCAGCGCGGCGGGGCTCGAGCCCGGCAAGGACGTGGCGCTCGCCATGGATCCGGCGGCGAGCTCGTTCTACTCGGTCGAGAAGAAGCGCTACGAGCTGAAGGCGGCGGGGAAGGACGTGACCTCGTCGGAGATGGTCGCGATCTGGAAGGACCTGGCGAGCCGCTATCCGATCGTCTCCATCGAGGACGGGCTCGCCGAGGACGATTGGGACGGCTGGCTGGAGCTGACCCGCGCCATCGGCGATCGCGTGCAGCTGGTCGGCGACGACCTGTTCGTGACCCAGGTGAAGCGGCTCGAGATGGGCATCGAGCGCGGTGTGGCGAACAGCGTGCTCATCAAGGTGAACCAGGTCGGGACGCTCACCGAGACCTGCGACACCGTGCGCCGCGCGACCCAGGCGGGCTACACGTCGGTGGTTTCCCATCGCAGCGGCGAGACCGAGGACACGACCATCGCCGATCTGGCGGTGGCGCTCGGCACGGGACAGATCAAGACCGGGTCGGCGTCGCGAACCGACCGCATCGCCAAGTACAACCAGCTGCTGCGCATCGAAGAGCAGCTTGGCACCTCCGCGATCTATCCCGGCCGCGCCGCGCTGCGCGTGAAGGCGTGACGCCCGCGCGCGCCGAGCGCCGATGAAGCTCGTGACGGTGGGCACGTCCTCGCACGTGCCCACCGCCACGCGCGACACCACGTCGCTGCTGATCCGGCCGGCGGCCGGATCGCCGGTGCTCGTCGAGGCGCCGGGCTCGGTGGTGCGAAAGCTCCGCGCGCAGGGCGTCGATCCGCGCCAGCTCGAGCACGTGATCCTGACCCACGATCACACCGATCACGTCTACGGCTTCCCGCACCTGGTGCACGCGCTCTGGCAGCACGCCGGCCGGCTCGAGGTCCACGCGCCGCCACGTACCGTGGAGACCGCGCGGCGATTGCTCGAGGTGCTCGGCCTGGGTGGCGACGACTACCCGGAGATCGTCTTTCACGCCGTCGAGCCGGGCGCACGGCCGCAGCTGCTGCTCGAGCATGCAGGGCTCGTGATCCAGGGTGTCGCGTCGGACCATCCCCGTCCCACGTTCGCGCTGCGCGTGGACGAGCCCGCCAGCGGGCACTCGTTCGTCCATTCCTCGGATACCCGGCCGTGTGCCGCCGTGACGGACCTGGCGCGCGGAACGCACACCTTGCTCCACGATTGCGCCGTGCCCCACCGCTTCTTCGATCGGGTGGGGCGCTACCACAGCACGGCACGCGAGGCCGGCGAGGTGGCCACACGCGCGGACGTCGAGCGGCTGGTGCTGATGCACGTGCATTCCGTGCTGGGCTTCGCCGACGACGAGCTGGCCGCCGACGCGCGCGCCACCTTCGGCGGCGAGGTGGTCGTCCCCGAAGACGGCCAGACGCTCGCGTTCCCCCGCTGAAGCGCGTAGCCCCGCACGATCCCGGTGCCCCGCGCCGCCGCCCGTTCGTCCACGCGATCCGGGTGGGCGCTGCGCGGCCCGCCGCGCACGCCTCGGCGTCGAGCCGACTTCGTACGATTCACTAGTCGCGCAAGCGCCGGCTTCGCCGCGCGGAGGACTGCCGAGTGGGGCGAGCGATCAGAGACAAGTGCTGGGACTCGTGACCACGACGTCGCTCAGCCGATTCGCGACGAACGCGAGCTCCACGACGATGTCCGTCTTGCAGACGGCGAAACCCTCCAGCGCGTAGTGGACGATCAACGTCACGGCCTCGTGGTCGGGCGGCTCGATGAGCGAGACGTTCGCGTCGGATTCGCTTCGCCAGTCACGCAGGTCATCGCGCGCGGACCGACTTCCTCGTCGGCGTCCGCGGAGATCGCGCGATCCGCTCCGAGTCGCGCCGCCCGGGTCGGTGATTCCGACCGTCGTCCGCGACGATCGAAGCACGGTCGGCAGTCGTACGGCCCCGCACCGCTCGAGATCGCTGGCTCCGGGCTCGGCGTTTCACGGTATCGCAGGCTCGGAACCGACGGTCTTTGCCGAGGCGTTTCCGCGCGCTCGTCGCAAGGCGCGAGGATCGAGGTCCTTGCGGCACGACCGTCAGTGCGCGGTGTCGAGGAGGGTGCCGGGGCGGGTTCCGAGCGGGATCTCGAGATCGCACACGAATCCCGTGGGCGGGAACGCCAGCGCGACGCCGCCGGCCAGCTCGTATTCCACGAAGTCGCGCACCAGCGCCAGGCCGATCCCCTCGCTGGGCGCCGCGGGGACGCGGGGTCCGCCCGATTCACGCCACGCGATCCGCAGCAGGTCGGGCGTGTCGAGCTTCCATTCGAGGCGGACGAGCCCCTCGTTGGCGGAGAGCGCGCCGTGCTTCACCGAGTTGGTGGTCAGCTCGTGGAGGGTGAGCGCGAGCGGCAGCGTGGCGAACGGCGGTAGATGCACCTCCGGGCCACCGACCTGGATGCGCGCGTCGCGAGCGAACGGCAGCAGCACCTCGAAGGCGAGCTCGTCGAAGTGGACACCCTGCCAGGCGCTGCGCGCCAGCGCCTCGTGGGCGCGCGCCATCATGCGGATGCGCGCGCCGAGGGTGTCGCGATAGACCTCGACCGAGCTGGTGGACCGGCTGGTTTCCTCGGCCAGCGCCACCACCGTGGCCAGCGCGTTCTTCACACGGTGGTCGAGCTCGGCGGTGAGGCGCTTCTGCCGCTCTTCCACGACGCGACGCTCGGTGATGTCCGTGACCATGCCGAGCGTGCCGACGAATCGGCCGTGGGCGTCGGCGATCGGGTTGGTGCTCACGATCGCGTAGAGCGCGGAGCCGTCGGCGCGGCGAAAGAGCACGTCGTGCTGCTGGCGAGCGCTGTCGCTGTGGGAGGCGAGATGCCTGCGCGCGGCGTTGCGCCAATCCTCGTCGATGAAATCCCACAGCGGCCGCGCGCGCGCCTCGTCCACGGACGAATCGAGCATGGCGGCCATCTTCTCGTTGATGAACGTGAAGCGTCCGTCGATGTCGATGATCCAGATCCCTTCGTTCGCGGTCTCCAGGATGCGGCGATAGCGCATCTCGCTTTCCGCGAGGGCGCGCGCGCTGCGTCGCGTCTCGGTCACGTCGATGCCGGTGCCGATCACCCACTCCACGGTGCCGGACGCATCCAGCACCGCGGTGTTCGACCACGAGATCCGCCTGCGCTCGCCGCTCTTGGTCAGCCAGTCGTTCTCGTGGGTGCTCGGGAAGCGACCCGCGCTGAGCTCGTCGAAGACCTCGCGCACGATCGCGGTCTCGTCGTCGGCGATCAGTCGATCCCAGAGCTTGGTGCCGAGGATCTCGTCGGCCGTGAAACCGGTGGCTCGCTCGCACGCTCGATTGAACCCCATCACGGTACCGGTGCGATCGAGCACCACCACGAACGCCGCCACCACGTCGAGCAGCGCCTCGAGCAGCCGTGCATCACGGGAGGCCGCGATGGCGTTCGTGACGAGCTGGCGAGTGGGCATGGGGAGGTGGTTGCGCGGAGGTGCGAGCGTGCGGCCACGCCGAGAGCGGCCACGCGAGCGGCTGGTGCTGCTCACGTTCTCGACACCCGCAAGGCTACTCGCAAACGGGGCACGCGTGCGACGCCGGCGCGGGCGGTCGATGGACCCGCCCGCGGATGGCCGCGCGGGACGGTGCGTCGCCGCGGGATCGGCACGGGGGCGTCACGCGCCGAGCCGGGCGGGTCGCGGCCCTCGCGACGCCGCCCGAAGGCAACCAACGGCGGCACCGGATCTCGGGTAAAATGCTGAAATCACACGAAAAGATTCTGGCGAGGTCACCGGATGTCAACTTGCGATGAAATCGTCGATGTTCGATCGCTGACCGGGAACGACTGATTCATGTTGGCATGGTTGCATCCATATTTCGTCGTGCGTGGACCTTTTCTTGTGCGATGTCGAGTGAAAATCGTGCAGTCTTCGAGATATCATGGGACACTGATGACGAAGTGCAATGGACAAGCGTGGTTTTGCTCGTTATCATGGGCTTCGTGATGAATCCCGGCCTGCGAAGGGCCGCGGTGACCTCGAAAGGATGCATCCCATGGCCGAAATGCCGCCCCATACCGTGATGACCGGTGGTCAAATGGTCATCCGCTGTCTCGAGCGCGAAGGAATCGACTACGTCTTTGGCTATTCCGGTGGTGCAGCGATGCCCATCTTCGACGCACTCGTCGATTCCAAGATCAAGTTGATCCTGGTGCGTCACGAGCAAGGCGCCACTCACATGGCGGACGGCTACGCACGTTCCACCGGCCGCCCGGGCGTGGTGCTCGTCACGTCCGGCCCCGGAGCCACCAACTGCGTCACCGGGCTCCTGACCGCGTTGATGGACTCGGTGCCGATGGTCGTGCTCACCGGGCAGACCATCACCAGCATGCTGGGCAAGGACGCCTTCCAGGAGGCGGACGTCACCGGCATCACGTATCCGGTGGTCAAGCACAGCTATCTGGTCAAGAACGCCAACGACATCCCACGGGTCATGAAGGAGGCGTTCTACATCGCCATGACCGGGCGTCCGGGGCCGGTCCTCGTCGATCTGCCCAAGGACGTCACCCAGGGGCCGTGCAGCGCCAGCTTCGTCGACGAGGTGAAGCTGCCGGGCTACCACGTCCCCGGTCGCGTCGCGCCCGACCTGCTGGAGCGGGCGGCGGGCTACTTCGCGAAGTCGAAGAAGCCGCTGCTCTACGTCGGCCACGGCGCGGTGCTCTCGAACGCGGGTCCCGCGATCATGCGTCTCGCCGAGCGCTTGCAGGCGCCGATCGTGAACACGTTGCTCGGCAAGGGCGCGTGCCCCGAGGATCACCCGCTTCACCTCGGCATGCTCGGGATGCACGGCACCGCGTACGCCAACAAGGCGGTGGGCGATTGCGATCTGATCATGGCGATCGGCGCGCGCTGGGACGACCGCATCACCGGCAAGCTCAGCGAGTTCTGCAAGGACGCCGTCAAGATCCACGTCGACATCGATCGCGCCGAGTTCAACAAGGTCGTCCGGCCGCACCTCTCGCTCGCGGGAGACGCGCGGCTGGTGGTCGAGGACCTGATCCCGCTCGTCGGCCGGCTCGACACCGAGGAATGGCTCGCGACGCTCGCCGAGTGGCGGAAGATCCATCCGCTCAAGTACCCGAAGAAAGGTGGGCTGCGCGCCCAGCAGGTGCTCGACCGCCTCGACCGCTTGGGCGGCCGAGAGGCGATCATCACCACCGACGTCGGCCAGCACCAGATGTGGGCGGCGCAGTTCTGCCGCACCACCAAGAACCGTCACTGGCTGTCGTCGGGCGGCGCGGGAACGATGGGCTTCGGCTTCCCGGCGGCGGTCGGCGCTCAGCTCGCCAACCCGGGCAAGGCGGTGTGGGCGATCGTCGGTGACGGCGGCTTCCAGATGACCATGGCCGAGCTCGCCACGGCCCAGCTCAACAAGATCCCGGTCAAGGTGCTCATCATCAACAACCACTACCTGGGCATGATCCGCCAGTGGCAGGAGCTCTTCTTCGACGGGCGGCTCTCGGGCGCGGACCTGGAGGGCAATCCCGACTTCGTGAAGATCGCCGCCGCCTACGACATTCCCGGCTGGCACATCCGTCGCGCCGCGGACGTGGACAAGGTCCTCAAGAAGGCGATGGCCTACAACGACGGGCCGTGCGTCGTGAACGCCGAGGTCGTGAAGGAGGACAACGTCTTCCCGATGATCCCGGCGGGTGCCTCGTACAAGGAGATGATCATCGAGCGGCCCAAGTACAAGCTCGAGAAGCCGCAGGGATCCACGTGACGCGTGGGCTCGGGACGCGAGCGCGCGCCCCCGGCATCGATTCGACGAGCTTGGCGAACGCTGTACGCGCCGGCGATCGCGCCCCGCGCCGTCGGCACTGAACGGAAAGGATCCGAGACATGGCCACCACCGCTATTGCTTCCACGGCACCCGCCGCGATGCTGCCCGCGCCGCCGGCCCAGCTCCACACGATCAGCTTGCTGGTCGCGAACAAGCCCGGCGTCCTGGTGCGCGTGGCGCTGGTGTTCGCGCGGCGCGGCTACAACATCGAGTCGCTGGTGGTGTCGCCGGCGCTCTCGGTCGTCGGCGTGGAAAGCACCGCGGGCCAGTTCTCGCGCATGACGATCACCTGCTCCGGCGACGTCGAGACGCTGGAACAGATCATCAAACAGCTCGAGAAGCTGATCGACGTCGTCCACGCCATCGATCACACCGGCCAGGCCGTGATCGAGACCGAGGTCGCGCTGGTGAAGGTCAAGGTGCCGATCGAAGCGCGCACCACCGTGCTCCAGATCGCCGAGCACTACCGCGGGCGAATCGTCGACTACGGCACCGACTCGATCATCGTGCGGGTGGTCGGCGACAGCGCCAAGCTCGACGCCTTCATCAACCTGGTGATGCCGTTCGGCATCATCGAGCTGGTGCGCTCGGGCAAGATCATCATGAGCCGCGGCCTCGAAGAGACCTGATTCGCGGGTCCGCGCGAGCTGGGTGCGACGTCGCGCGTGATCGTTGGAGCGCGCGACGCATTCGCGCGCCGCACGCGAAGCCGGCTTGGTCAGCGTGGTCTGGGGCTGCAGCCGAGCTCAGGCGCTCGGCGTGTCCGAGGTGGCGCAAGCGCCACCGCCGCCCCCGGTGGGGTCCGACGCGCCGCAGTTGGGGCACGAGCCGTCCTCGCTCACCGGCAGCGGGGCCGGGCCTTGCTGCTGGGTGAACCGCACGTTGCCCATGGCTTTCAGGTCGTTCAAGACCTCGGCCTGGGATCGGCTCACCGACGCGCGGAACGTGCTCAGCACGCGGTCGGTCTTGCGGCTCCCGCAGTGCTTGCACTTGACGCCGAACCAATGGAATTGGTCGATCTTCTCGAGATATCCCGAGGTGGAACCACACTTCCGGCAGCGGTACTCGTAGAGCGGCACGGCACTCTCCTCGCAGGGATGTCGCAATCGCGAAGGACGATCGAGTATATCGGCGCGGGTCCGCGAGCCACAAGCCGACCCTCCTCGAATCTCTCGCAAAAATGGGCCGTTTCGACGATCTCGACATCGACGCGATGGTGCTCGACGACCTCGACGAGGTGCTGGTCGTGGAGGCGCGCGCGCTCAAGGGCGCCTGGTCGCGGGTCCATTTCGTGGAGGAGCTCGAGAGCCCGCTCGGCGCTTGCTACGTCGCGCGGGGCCCCGAGCGGCGCGGCTCGCCGGTGCTGGGCTTCGCGGTGGTGCGGGTGGTGGGCGACGAATGCGAGGTGCTCACCATCGCGGTGGACCCGCGTTTCCGGCGGCGCGGCGTGGGTCGCGCGCTCCTCGAGCGCGCCCTCGCCGACGCCGCGCGCCGCGGCGCTCGCAAGGCGCATCTCGAGGTGCGCGCCAGCAACCATGCGGCGCGCGGGCTCTACCTGCTGCTCGGCTTCAGCGAGCGTGGTCTACGCCCGCGCTACTACGCCCATCCGGTCGAAGACGCGCTGCTGATGACGGCGGACCTGGCGGCGCACAGCCCTGCTCCGTGAAGTCGGGGGGCGCGGCCAGGGTCGCCGCGAGCCACGAGCGCAGCGGATCCCGTGCGCGTCTCAGGAACTCGGCGACGTCCGCGTCGGCGCTCGCCGCGGCCTCCATCCAGGGTGCGTCCAGGTCGATGCGGCCGCTCGCGTTGCCGAGCCCCGGCACCTTGGTGGAGAGGCGATGCACGCGCGCGCCTTCCGCCCACGGGTCGCTCGGGTCGTCGGTGGGCAGCCAGCCCGGTGCGTCGGTCCAGGCCTCGATGAACGTCATCTCGCCGGCATCGTTGAAGGTGAATTCCTCGTAGATGGGGCAGGGCAGCCCGCTGTAGTCGAACACCACGCGGCAGCGACCGAACGGCTGCTCGGGGAAGAAGCGGCAATCCCGAGCGGCGATGTCGGTGGGGAAGAGCTTCAACAGCACGTCCGTCACGATCATGTTCTTCTCGGTGAAGCCCGTGAGCAGCAGCCAGGGCGGCCACTCCCAGCGCGCCACCAGCTCGGAATAATCGGGCTGGACGAACGGGCTCACCGACGAGTCGAGGGTGTCGAAGTAGATGCTGCTCTGCTCGATGTAGTGGTCGGGTGCCTGGGTGGCCACGAGGCAGGTGGAGAGCGCGCTCGCGCCGCCGTCGGCACGGCATTCGCGGGCGTCGCCGCCCGACTCGCCGCCGCAGCGCGAGGCCAGCAGCAACGCCACCAGCGTGGCGGACGCGAGCGCGTGGGATCGCATGGCGACCCCGACGGTAGCGAACCACGCGCACGGCGACAATCCGCGCAGCGTCCGCGCAAGGTCTGCGGAGCCGCCGCGTCGGCGTCAGTCGAGCGCCAGCGCCTCCGCCACGACGCGACCGATCTCGGTCTCGTGGTGAAGGCCCGCGAAGCGGCGCGTCCAGGCCGGTGGCCCGGCGGCGATGGCCAGAACCAGGGTCGAGGTGTGGGTGCCCGTCCCCCACACGATCCCCTGCTGGCGCGCGATGGCGCGGCCGAGCAGCGCCGCGCGAGCGCGCGGCGGATCGACGTAGAACTCCTTGAAGTCGCGGACTCGGGGGAACGTCTGCTCGTCGAGGTAGCGGTGCCCCGGCACGTAGCTGGTGTTGGGCTCGGTGGCGAGGACCGTCGCCGCGTCCTGGATCGTGATGGGGAAGCGCGAGAGCGCGTTGAAGCGTTCCCGCAACGTTGCCGGCGTGCGTTCGCTCTCCGGGAGCGTGTCGAACTCGTCCAGCAGCTCGCCGAAGCTCTGGCGCTGCTCGTGGAGCTGGTCGAGCACGGCGGGGTCGCCGAAGTTGAACTCGCTCTGGAACGTCTTGCCACCGAGGGTGGCGCCGGCGAGTGCCAGGCCGCCGGGGATCTGCCAGCGCGAGTAGCTGAACCCGAACGAGCCGGTCTCGTGATCCGCGGTGACCACCAGCAACGTCTCCGGGTGCTCGTCCATCCAGGCGCGGATCGCGCCCAAGGTCTCGTCGAAGTCGAGCATCTCCTGGAGCAGGTCGCCGGCGTCGTTGTCGTGGCCCGCCCAATCGATCTGGCCGCCCGCTTCCACCATCAGGAAGAAGCCCTTGGACGAGCTTGCGAGCCGCTCGAGCGCGGCGCGCGTCATCTCCACCATGGTCGGCACGCTTCGGCCCGGCTCGGCGCGGGCGCGGCGCATCGCGAGCGCGTCGGGCATGGCGCCGGACGCGAAGAGCCCGAGGAGCCGCGCTCCCCGCGCACCCGCGAGCCCGTCGCCGTCGAAGACCACCGCGTAGCCGAGATCCCGCGCCTGCGCGACGAGATCGCGCTCGTCGGCGCGCCGCGACTCGAGCCGGAAGGACGCCGGCAGCCGCGCGCGCCACGCCTCGCGCACCGCCGAGCCTGGCTCGTTCACCTGCGCGGGAAGGAAGCTCCTGAGCCCACCGGAGAGCATCACGTCCGGCGCCGCGGCGAGCAGATCCTCGGCGATCTCGGGCTCCTGGTAGCGATAGGGTCGGTGCGCCGCGAACGCTGCGGGGGTCGCGTCGGTGATGCGCACGTTGGACACGAGCCCGGTCGCGTAGCCGGCGCGCTTCGCCTTCTCGAGGACGGTCTCGGCGCGATTGCCGCTGGCGTCGACGCCGATCATGCCGGGCCGCGACGGGAGCGCGGTGGCGATCTGGGTCGCCGATCCCGCCGAGTCGTTGACCAGCCCATCGGCGGGCTCGGTGCTCGACAAGCCCACCTGGCCCTCGTTCATGAGCGCGTCGAGGTGCAGGCGCCGATCCGGCACCACGGAATGGGGCGCGTGCCGTGCGTAGAGGTTCGCGAGGGCGATCTGCTGCGGCCCCATGCCGTCGCCGATCACCAGGATCACGTTGCGGACGCGGTTGGCCGCCGGGTCGTCGCGTAGCACCGCTTGCGAGCGGCACCCGAGCGAGAGGCGTGCGAGCCAAGCCGCACCGGCCAGCAGCGAGAGGATCTTCCACACGGACGATGGCTTGCGCATGTCGATTCGGCGGCGGCGTCGAGGGCAGGCGGACGGGGTGCGAACGGACTCTCGCGGCGCGGCACCTGAACGATGCCCGCCACGAATGGCGGCTCGTGGGCGGCCGTGTGTCGGGGCGGTGGCCAGGTGCGGACGGAACCGTTTCGTTCCGCGCCCGCCACGCGCGTGTCATCGAAAGTTCGCCGAGCCTGACTAGCGTCCTTCCCTCGAGGATCGGCGGCGGTCGAGCCCACGCCGCTGCGGGGGAGGTCGAGTCGATGCTGGCGTCCAAGCACGGATCGTGCGCGCGAAAGCTGGGAATCGCGCTGGCGGCATGCCTCGGCGCGCTCGCGGGTGCGCGTCCAGCCCCTGCCGCCGAGCGCACCCCGATCCTGGTCTACACGGCGCTCGAGGCGGACGATCTCAAGAAGTACAAGGCGGCGTTCGAGCGGGACGTGCCCGACGTCGAGATTCGCTGGGTGCGCGATTCCACCGGCGTGGTCACCGCCAAGCTCCTGGCCGAGCGCGACAACCCGCAGGCCGACGTGGTGTGGGGGCTGGTGGCGACCAGCATCGTCGAGCTCGCGCAGAGCGGCCTGATCGAGCCGTACGCGCCGAAGGGTTTGGAGGCGGTCGGCGCCCGCTATCGCGACCCCGCCGATCCGCCCAGGTGGGTGGGCATGGAGGCGCTCGTCGCGACGGTGTGCGTGAACACGGTGGAAGCCAAGAAGCTGGGGCTGCCGACGCCGACCTCGTGGAAGGACCTCACCCAGCCGGTCTTCAAGGGCCACGTCTCCATGCCGGACCCCAGCTCCTCCGGGACCGGTCTGCTCAACGTCGCGAGCTGGCTTCAGGCCTTCGGAGACGAAGGTGGGTGGGCGTTCATGAAGGCGCTCGACGCGAACGTATCCGTCTACACCCACTCGGGCTCGAAGCCGTGCAAGGACGCGGCGATCGGCGAGACGGCGCTCGGCATCTCGTTCGATTCCCGCGGCGCGCGGCTGCGCGAGAAAGGCGCGCCGATCGAGCTGGTGTTCCCGAGTGAGGGCGTGGGCTGGGACATCGACGCGACGGCGCTGGTCAAGGGCGCCAAGCATCCGGACGCGGCGCGCAAGCTCGCGGATTGGGCCGTCACGCGTGCCGCGAACGAGGTCTACGCGCAGGGCTACGGGGTGGTTGCGATGCCGGGGGTGGCCAAGCTGCCGGATTTCGAGCCAGCGGATCTGGAAGCGCGGCTCATCCCCAACGACTTCGACTGGATCGGCAAGAACCGCAAGCGGATCCTGGCCGAGTGGCAGGCGCGCTTCGGCTCGAAGACGGAGCGCGAGCCATGAGCGCCGCCGCCGAAGCTCCGCTCCGGCGAACGGTGTCGTTCGTCGCGCCGTCGCGCGGCGGCGACGACGCGCGCGACGCGAGTGCCCCCGACGGCGCGCTCTCCGGTGCCGTGCTCGTTTCGCCGACCGTCGCGCGCACGGCCTATCTGCGGATCGAGCGGCTCTCGAAATCGTACGGCTCGTTCCAGGCGCTGCGCGCCGTCGACCTCGAGGTCTTCGAGGGCGAGCTGGTCTGCTTTCTAGGGCCGTCGGGCTGCGGCAAGACCACGCTCTTGCGCGCCATCGCCGGGCTCGCCCCTCAGGATTGCGGCAGGATCGTCCAGGCGGGGCAGGACATCTCGAGCCTGCCGCCCTCACGACGCGATTTCGGGATCGTCTTCCAGTCGTACGCGCTCTTCCCGAACCTCACCGTCGCCCAGAACGTGGGCTACGGGCTGGCCACGCGGCGCTTGCCGCGCGCGGGGATCGAGGCGCGCGTGAAGGAGCTCCTCGAGCTGGTCGGGCTCGCCACCTCGGCGCGAAAGTTCCCGGCGCAGCTTTCGGGAGGCCAGCAACAGCGCGTGGCCCTGGCGCGCGCGTTGGCGACGTCGCCGGGGCTCTTGCTGCTGGACGAGCCGCTGAGCGCGCTCGATGCGCGGGTGCGCGCCCACCTGCGTCACGAGATCAAGCACCTCACCAAGCGCTTGCGGGTGACCACGATCCTGGTGACCCACGATCAGGAAGAGGCGCTCGCCATGGCCGATCGCATCGTGGTCATGAACCACGGCGTCATCGAGCAAGTGGGGACGCCGCTCGAGATCTACCGCTCGCCGGCGACGCCGTTCGTCGCCGATTTCGTGGGGAAGATGAACTCGTGGCCGGGAGTGAGCGACGGCGCCGGCCGCGTCGTCGTGGGCGAGCTGCGATTCGTCGTGGACCCCCCGCTCGCGCTCGCGTCGCGCGTGCCGCGCGACGGCAACCACGGTGTGGTGCTGTGCGTGCGCCCCGAGGACGTGGTGGTCGGCGGCGCCGGCGGACAGGCGCTCGCGAACGAGTTCGCCGCAGCGATCGAAGCGCTCGATTTCCTGGGCTCGTTCGTCCGCGCGACGCTGGCCGTGCCTGGCGGCGCGGCTCCCCCGCTGGTCGCCGATCTCTCCATTCAGGTCGCCCGGGCCCTGGATCTGAGCGAAGGCCAGCGCGTGAGGGTGGCGCTTCCGCCCGAGCGGATCCAGGTCTTTCCGAGCACCACCTCGCAGGCGTGAGCTCGTGACGGCGGAGCGAGTGGCGACCGTGGACCGAGCGGCGGCAGTGGACGTGGTGAGCCCGCGCGCGCTCGTCGCTCCGCGCCGCCGGCTCGCGGCGCCGGTCCGCGTGCGGCTCACGTTCGAGGACTGGCTCCAGGGCGGCGCCGCCACCCTGGTGCTGGCGGGATTCGCCATCGCGCTCGTGTTGCCGCTCGCGCTGCTGATCGCACGCAGCTTTCTCGATTCCGACGGTGCGTTCGTCGGGCTCGCCAACTACGCTCGCTACTTCGCGACACCCGCGCTGGCGGCGGCGATCCATCACAGCCTGGTGGTGGTGGCGCTGGCGACCGTGATCACGCTGCTCCTGGCGCTCGGGTACGCGTACGGGCTCGCGCGGACGCGCATCCCGGGCAAGCCGTTCTTTCGAGTGGTGGCCCTGGCACCCGCGCTGGCCCCCTCGCTCTTGCCGGCGATCTCGTTCGTCTACCTCTTCGGCAAGCAGGGTCTCCTGCGCGCGTGGATGGGTGGAGCGTCGATCTACGGTCCGATCGGGATCGTGGCGGGCCTCGTGTTCTACGTGTTTCCCGCGGCGGTGATGATGATCGGCACCGCGCTCTCCACCGCCGATCAGCGGCTCTACGAGGCGGCGGAGTCGCTCGGCGCGGGGCCGGTGCGCACGTTCTTCACGGTGACGCTGCCGGGGATGCGCTACGGGCTGGTGAGCGCGATGCTCGTGCTCTTCACGCTCACGCTCACCGATTTCGGCGTGGCGAAGGTGATCGGCGCGAGCTACGGCGTCCTCGCCACGGACATCTACAAGCAGGTGGTGGGACAGCAGGACTTCCAGATGGGCGCCGTCGTGAGCGTGGTGCTGCTGGTGCCGGCGGTGCTCGCGTTCGTCCTGGATCGCGTGCTTCAGAGGCGCCAGGCGGCGCTGGTGTCGGCGCGCTCGGTGCCCTACGAGGTGCGGGCGAATCGTGTGCGGGACGGATTCTTCCTGGCGGCGTGCACGCTGATCGCGGGGGCGATCGTCGGCGTGATCGGCGTCGCGGCGTATGCGTCGTTCGTGCGTCTGTGGCCGTACGACCTGAGCCTGGTCCTCGACAACTACCGCTTCGATCTCGTGGACGGAGGAGGCTGGGCGGCGTTCCGTTCGAGCCTCGAGCTCGCGTTCTCCACGGCGATCGTCGGGACGATCGTGATCTTCGTGGGCGCGTACCTGGTGGAGAAGGCGCGCGGGCTCGAGGGACCGCGTGCGCTGATCCAGCTGCTCGCGGTGATCCCGCTGGCCGTGCCTGGCGTGGTGCTCGGTCTCGCCTACGTCTTCTTCTTCAACTCGCCCGCGAACCCGCTGCACGGGCTCTACCGAACGATGCCGTTGCTCGTGATCTGCACCGTGGTCCACTTCTACAGCGTCGGGCACATGACGGCGGTGACCGCGCTCAAGCAGCTCGATCCCGAGCTCGAGGCGGTCTCGGCGTCGCTCCAGGTGCCGTTCTACCGAACCGTGTGGCGCGTGACCGTGCCGCTCACGCTGCCCGCGCTGCTCGACATCGGCATGCTGCTCTTCGCCAACGCGATGACCACGGTCTCTGCGCTGGTGTTCCTCTACGGTCCGGATACCCAGCTCGCGTCGGTGGCGGTGCTCAACATGGACGACGCCGGCGACACGGCGCCCGCCGCGGCCATGGCCCTGGTGATCGTGCTCACCTCCGTGGCGGTGCGCGCGCTGCACGGCCTGGCGGCGCGTTGGTTGGTGCGCCGAACCCAAGCCTGGAAGGCTCGATGAACGATCTCACGGATGTCCAAGACACACCGGCTCACGCCGCGTCGCCACCCGCGGAGCGCGGCGAAGCACGCGATCCGTGGCTCCTCACGCCGGGGCCGCTCACCACGTCCACGTCGGTCAAGGCCGCGATGCTCCACGATTGGGGCTCGCGCGACGCCTCGTTCATCGCCATGACGGCCCGGGTGCGCGCCCGTCTCACGGCGCTAGTGCACGCCACGAGCACCCACGAGTGTGTGCCCATCCAGGGCAGCGGCACGTTCGTGGTAGAGGCGACGCTCGGCACGCTCGTGCCTCGCGACGGCAAGGCGCTGGTGCTGGTGAACGGAGCGTACGGCGAGCGAATCGCCGAGATCCTCGCTCGCATCGGCAGGCGCGTCGCGACGCTCGAATGGGAGGAGTCGGCGCCTGTCGATCCGCTGCGGGTCGACGTGACGCTCGCGGACGACCTCGCGATCACGCACGTGGTCGTCGTCCATTGCGAGACCACCACCGGGCTCTTGAACCCGCTTCCGGAAGTCGCGGCCGTGGTCGCGCGCCACGGGCGGCGGTTGATCGTGGACGCGATGAGCGCGTTCGGCGCCCTCGAGGTCGACGCGCGATCCACTCCGTTCGACGCGCTGGTCGCGTCCTCGAACAAGTGTCTGGAAGGGGTGCCCGGCATCGGCTTCGCGATCGTGCGTCGCGACGCGCTCGCCGCCGCATCCGGCCAGGCGCATTCGGTGGCCCTCGATCTGCACGCCCAGTGGCGAGGGCTGGAGGCGAACGGTCAATGGCGCTTCACGCCGCCGACCCACGTGCTCGCGGCGCTCGACCGCGCGATCGAGGAGCACGTGCTGGAGGGAGGCGTGGCGGGGCGTGGCGCGCGCTATCGCGCCAACTGCGCGGCGCTGGTGACGGGCATGCGCGCGCTCGGTTTCGAGACCTTCCTGCCCGACGCGTTGCAGGCCCCGATCATCGTCACCTTTCACCGTCCCGCCGATCCCCGATTCGACTTCGAGGCGTTCTACGGAGCGCTTCGCCGGCGCGGGTTCGTGATCTATCCCGGCAAGCTCACGCAGGCATCGACCTTCCGCATGGGCTGCATCGGCCGAATCGGCCCGATCGAGATCGGCGCTGCCGTGGCCGCCGTGCGCGAGTCGCTCGCCGAGCTCGGGGTCGCGAGCGGCCGTGCCCGGACCGAGCTCGCTTCCCACGCGTGACGAGATCGTCGCCGTCCGGGCAACGAATCCTCACCGACGCCGATCATCCTGGAGACGTCATGAGCACGCACCCGTATCGCGGCCCGGTCCGCGCCGTCATCTTCGATTGGGCGGGCACCGTCGTGGACTTCGGCTCGCGCGCGCCCGCGATCGCGTTCCAGCAGGTGTTCGCCGCCGAGGGCGTACCGATCACCCTCGACGAGGCGCGCGTTCCCATGGGCATGGGCAAGCGCGATCACATTCGCGCCGTGAGTCGCCTCGCGAGTGTCGCGGAGCGCTGGCGCCGCGCGCGCGGAGCGCCGTGCGAGGAGCTCGACGTCGATCGCATGTACGCGAGCTTCGTGCCGATCCAGATCGCCTGCCTCGCCGCCCACGCGGACCTCGTTCCGGGCACGCTCGAGACCGTGGCCGCGTTGCGCGCGCGCGGCATCCGGATCGGCAGCACCACCGGCTACAGCCGCGAGATGATGGACGTGCTCGTGCCAGAAGCGTCGCGCCGCGGCTTCGCGCCCGACGCGGTGGCGTGCGCGAGCGACGTGGTGGAGGCGCGCCCGTCGCCGCTCATGTGCTACCGGGCGGCGCTCGATCTCGGGGTGTGGCCGCTCGCGGCGTGCATCAAGGTCGACGACACGCTCCCTGGCATCGACGAAGGACTGAACGCGGGCATGTGGACCGTGGGTGTCACGTTGTCGGGCAACGAGCTCGGCTTGGACGCCGACGAGGTGTCTCGACTCCCGGCGTCGGATCTCGACGTGTGGCGCAAGCGCGCCGAGCGCCGCATGCTCGACGCCGGCGCGCATTTCGTCATCGACGGAGTGGGCGATCTCGTGCGCTGCGTCGACGACGTGGCGCGTCGCCTCGCGGCGGGAGAGCGTCCGTGAACGCGGCCGCGAGGGCCGGCGCCGAGATCCGCGCGCTCTTCGCCGAGCGCGGCTCGCGCGCCTATTTCGGCGAGCCGGTGACGCAGCTCGACCACGCGCTTCAGACCGCGTGGCTTGCCGAGCGCTCGGGGGCGTCGAGCGCGCTGATCGTGGCGGCGCTCTGTCACGACGTCGGGCATCTGCTGCACGCCCACGGCGAAGCGTGCGCGGACGAAGGAGTCGACAGTCACCACGAAGCGCTGGGCGGCAAGTTCCTGGGCGAGCGATTCGGCCGCGAGGTGGCCGAGCCCGTCGCTCTGCACGTCGCCGCCAAGCGCTTCCTGTGCGCCAAGAGCCGCGACTACGCACGGTCCCTCTCGCAGGCCTCGCGCGCGAGCCTCGATCTCCAGGGCGGACCGATGTCGCCGTGGGAAGCGGAGCGCTTCGCCAACAAGCCGTTCGCGGGCGATGCCGTGGCGCTGCGCCGCTGGGACGACGCGGCGAAGGCGGTCGGGCTCGCGACCCCGAGCCTCGACCATTTCCTCCGGCACGTGGACGAGTGTCTGCCGAGCCGTCTCGCCGCGCACGGGTGAGCCGAGACGGTACGCATGTCGACGGGTCGCAAGCTCGGGCGAACGAGCGCGCGCGGCGGATCGCCGAGATCGTTCGAGTGAAGCGCGCTGGCGGAGCCAAGACATGACGATCGTGAAAGAGGCGCAGTCCAGCCGCGTTTCGGCGGCGCTCGATCGAGCGGAAGCACGGCCGGTCGCGCACGACCTGCCGCTCGAGCACGACGAGCGGCTCAGGCGAGCCCTCGAATCCGAGGTGGAGAAGCTCGTCGACGAGTTCGGGGCGGTGCTGCCGCCGAGCGTGGTCGAGAGCGAGTTTGCGGTCTGCGTGCGCTCGTTCGAGAGCGCGCGGATTCGGATCTACGTGCCGGTGCTCAGCTACCGGAACGCGCGCCAGGCCCTGCGTCAGCGCGCCATCGGCACGCCCGACCCACCGAAGCGAACCGGCTGAGCGGTGACGAGGTCGTTCGCCCGCGCGCTCCACGCGAGTGTGCACGGAGCGCCGCGCGTTGGTCCGGCGGCGCCATGCGCAACGCCCACTCGTCGCGAAATCATGGAGGATTTCACAGGCGTGTCGCTTGCAACCGAAGGAGGTGCAGCGCCGAAAGGAGCGACGACATGGAAAACCAGCATCGGCTCACGGCCAGCCCGAAGTCGTTCGACTATTTCCGGGTGCACGCACGCTGTGCGGAATGCGGGCGCTCCGAAGATCAACACACGATACGAACGTGGTGGAGCGCGCCCAACCGCACGACGGGCTGGGACGCGCCGAGTACCTCGGGGTCGGTCCTCGCGATCGGCGCCGCGCTGCCGCGCTTGAGCCGGTTGCCGACCGACTACCGCGGTGAGTCGCGCTGCGGCGCGTGCGGCACCACCTTGCGCTGGGCGATTCGTTCCGCTCGTGGTCGCGTCATGGCCATCCGACCGGTGGATCGAGCGGCCTGAGGCATCCGCGCGGCGGGCGAACGCCGCTCGTGGTCGTGGGGTGCGGCGCGGAGCGCGCGTTCGCAAGTGCTGTGGGCGGTCGCGCGGGCCGACCGAGGGGCGGCTCCACCGTTCCGTCCGCGACGTGCGCGCCCGATGCGAGCGCGGCGGACACGGCGTCACGATCACCTGTCGCGTTGGTCACGGACGCGACCCGTTGGCGACGCCGCGCGGCGCGATGCTCCGCCGAGACGCGTCGTGCGCCCGTGGTTTTCCCGATCGAAGAGGACGCTCCACGTGAGCCGTTCCGCAGCAGTGGCAATGGTTGGAGACGTGGTCGAAGTCGGTGTCTGTGCGGCCGCCCGCACCGTGGAAGGGGCGACCGCCGTCGGATTGGAGGTCACCGTGAGGATCATCGTGAGCTTGGCGCGGCTTCGAGAGCGCCTTCGAAACGAACGAGAAGCAATGCCGGACCGGCCCGGATTGCGGCTGATTCGCGGCGGCGCCGCGCGCTCGGTCGAGGGCGGGGCACGGCGGCGCGCGCTGCGGAGCGCTGCGCGTCTCGAGAGCGGGCTGCCGCCGAGTCGGCCGGCCGTGCGCCGCTCCCGCGCCGACGGCAGCGCTCGGCTCTGGGTCATCCGGGGAGGTCGCGAGGACGGCGCCGACGCGCCGCGGGCCGAGCAGGAGCAGGCGCGGGGGTCGGCCGCGAGCGCGCTCGGCATGCGCGCTGCGCGCGATCGCTCGCCGTCTCGCGAATGAGCCCGCCCGCGGCCGCGGGCCGTGGCTCGCGCGGGGTCACAAGACTCCGCAGGTGCCGGTCTCGGGCGCGGTGTCGATGGGGCGGGGCTCGCCGTCGTAGCTCCAGGTGGCGGCGCAGGTCGTGGGCACCTTGGGTTTGCCGGCGTCGAGCTCGCGCACGGCGCCGGACTTCGCGTCGAGCTCGAGGAGCGTGAAGTTGTCGTCGTCGTAGCGCGTGGCGCCGATGAGCGTGTGGCCGAAGCCGTAGTAGCCGCTGAGCGGGATCCAGCGATGGGTATGCCCCGAGAACGTGTGCTTCACGTTGGTGTTGCGCATCACCAGCGAGAGCAGGTCGGGGTGCGAGGTGCCCGGGGCCTCGCCGAGGTCGGTGACCAGCAGCGTGTGGTGGGTGAGGACGATCGTGGGCAAACCGTCGGCGATCTGGGATTCGAGCCACGCGAGCTGCGTCTCGCCGTACGACGCCAGCCCGGTCTCGCAGCGCGGGTTGCCCGGCTCCCAGGTGGGCCCGAGCATTCCGTTGGCGAGCAGCAACCGCCAGCCCTTCTCGGTGACGGCCTGATACGGCGGCTGGTGGAAGAACTCCTCGAAGAGCCGCGCCGAGAGCTCGCGCGCGAACGAATCGGATCCCGAGCAGTCCACCGAATAGTCGTGGTTGCCCCACACGAAGTACACGGGGATCTCGAATCCGGCGTAGATCGCCGCCGCCCGTGAGAACGCGGTCTCCTCGCGTTGGTAGGACTCGAGATCCGGGAAGACGTAGCCGTCGTGGGTGACGTCGCCGAGCACCACGGCGAGGTCGGGACGCGGCCGGATCGCGTTGATCTTGTCGCGCGCCGTGGCGATGCGCTCGGCGGTGCGCACGATGCTCTCGTTGTCGAGGTTGCCGTTCTCGCTGCAACACACGTACTGCGGCCCGATCACGTGGGAATCGGCGAGGAGCACGATCCGCAGAGGCGCGCTGGGACCGGACTCGCTCCCCGAGCAGCTCGCCGCGACGATCGCGAGCACGACCCACCATCTCCCCGTGAACGAACCTGCGGCATCACGCGGCTTCATCGACGTTCGTTCTCCGGGCGCCGTGAGCGCGCGCCGATTCCGTCACCGATCCGTCGCAGCGTCGTCGCGGATCGACACGGACGCTTCACGGTGACCGCGCAACATGCCGCGTCATCATGCGACGCGTGCAGACGGCGAATCCCTCTTGGCGGTGGACCCTCGTGGTGGCGGCCTTCGTGGCCGCGTGCGGAGGCGGTGGTGGCGGCGACGGCGCCGCGAGCGGCGGCCGCGGCGGCTTGCCCCCATTCACGGGAGTGTGGGTGATCGTGTTCGAGAACCACGGCGACGTTTACATGCTGAATCACGCCGACGCGAAGCACTTTCGCGAGCTGGCGTCGACGTACGCCGTGGCCGGCAACTACAGCGACATCACCCATCCGTCGTTGCCCAACTACATCGAGATGGCGTGCGGGTGCAACGACAAGCACAGCTCGTTCACGGTCCGCGACGAGCCCGCGTCGAACCTGATCACGTCCAATCCCAACCGGCTCTTTCGCGAGCCGAGCCTGGGCGGGCAGCTCGAGGCTGCCGGAGTCGAATGGCGCGCATACGGCCAGGACTCCACCCCCGGCAGCAAGCTCGGGCCCTGCACGATGAACAACTCGGGCCTCTACGTCTCGCGGCACGTGCCGTTCCTCTATTTCCAGGACGTCTTCGGCACGCAGACCGATCCCTACGGCGAGCGCGACGAGTTCGGTCACCCGCTGGACCCGGACGCGCTGCCGGTGTGCGTGAACCGCATCCATCCGTTCGGCGATTTCCTCGGCACGCCCAACGAGCCGTATCCCTCCGGCGACTTCTACTGGGACCTCGGCAATCGGGCGATGGACTACTACTGGATCACGCCGGACCAGCGCTACAACATGCACGACGGCTCGGTGGCGGAAGGTGACCTCTTCCTCGAGAAAGTCGTGGGGCAGATCCAGCAGAGCCCGCAGTACCGCAACGGCGGCGTCATCTTCATCACCTTCGACGAGGGCGATCTCGATCTCCTCGATCAGATCCTGTTCATCGCCGTGTCGCCCTACGCCAAGCGTGGCTACGTGTCGTCGACGGCGTTCGATCACGACAACTTCCTCGCCACCGTCGAGGACATCTACGGCTTGCCGCGGCTGGGCCGGGCGCAGGGAGTGCCCAACATGGCCGAGCTCTTCCAGCCCTGAGGGCGCCGTCCGCTCACGCGGCGGCCTGGGTGTCGACGGCATCGGCGACGACCGCGCGCGAGTCGAAGCCGCGCCCGGTCGAGTAGCGAAAGACCTGGGCGCCGGGGAAGCGCCAGGATCCGTCGGTTGCGCGCAGCCGCACCCAGCCCCCGCTGTTGTGCAGCTCGATCCCGGAGCGCGGCTCGCGCCACGCGCGGCTCTCGTTCCAGCCGTGGGGCTGATGGGTGTGGCCGAACACCAGGTGCCGCGGGAACGGCACGTGGATCTGGTGGTCCTCCAGCAGGCGGTCGAGCTCGTCGAGGGACGCGTCCAGGAATTGCAGGAAGCGCGCGCGGGTGCCGGCGTGATCACCGAGATCGTCGGCGTACGAGCCGGCCTGGTAGTCGCGCAACGAGCGGATCACCCGCGTGCTGAGCGCCGAGCTGGCCGCCTTCGCGAGCGCGTCCAGGTACCACGGGGAGCCGGTGGTGAACGCGGGCAAGAGCTGGGTGAGCAGCGACTCGACGCGACGGAACTCCTGGCGCTCGACGTCCCGTTGCAGGTGATTCACCACCTGGCTCAGCGGGCCGGACTGGCCGAGTCCCGAGCTGGTGAGCTGGGTGAGCGGGAAGTTGATCGCCACCAGCTCGCGCATCGAGAGCGTCGCGCGCTGCCGCGAGCGCGGATCGAGGCCCAGGTCCTCGCGCACGATGCGCATCGCCAGATTCGAGAGCAGCGACCAGTAGCTCTCGAGGTAATGCCCGTGGGTCACCAGCACCGTCTCGCCGCTCGCGGTGACGATGTAGAGGTTCGGATAGGCGAACGCGAACGGCAGGCGGTGCGAGTCGTCCGACGCGCCGTCGCGGGTGAGACCGTCGAGGAAGAGGTCGCCGTACTCGCCGGCGACGTCGGCGCGCGGGTGGACGTCGGGCAGGCTCAGGCCGCGGTGCTGGGCGTCGGATCGATCGTCGATCACGCCCGGGACCGACCAGCGAAACGGCCGCGGATCCAGCCCGCGCCGCATGCGATTGATGACGTTCACCTCGTGCTCGACGGTGTGCCAGATCTCGAAGTCGTGGTTGCCGGCGATGAACACGATCTGCTTCGCCAGCCCGTCCTCGCGCACCCGCCGGAAGAAGACCCGCGCGGCCTTGTACGCCTCGACGTAGCTCGAGAGCATGATCTCGAGGACGTCGCCGGCGAGGACCAGGTAGTCGAGGTCCGTGCCGACCGCTTCGGCGAAGCGGTCGTAGAGCGGCCCGAGCGCGTAGCCGTCGGCGCTGGGCACCACCAGCGCGCACTGGGGATCGCCGAGATGGAGGTCGGAGACGATCGCGAGCTTCATGCCGGCTGAGCTTGCGCAGTCCCGGTGACGGGCGCGTCGGCGCCACGTGACGATCGCGTGGCGGTGGCCGCGCCGGCCGACCTTCAGGCGTGCTCGATGGCGCCGCGGTCGAGCAACCGCCTCACCGCGGCGAGCGTTTCCTCCTCGTCGAAGCGCGACTCGTCGACCAGCGCGCCGAGCGGCGTGCCCTCGGCGCAGCGGCGCAGCACTTCCTCCTCGACGGGGCCGAGCGGTGCCGTCGCGGCGTCGCCGCGCCGCGGCGGGCGGTACACGCGGCGTGCGCCCCCCAGCAGGTGGAAGAGGCCGACGATCCGAGTGAAGCGTTGCATGCCGTCGATCATGGATGCCTCTCGATGCGCACGTCCTCGCGAGTCGCGCGTGAGGTTGCTCAGCTCACGATGCCGGACGCCTTTGGACGGCACGTGACGCCCGCGTAGCAAGTTGCCGCGCGCGCGCTGCGACGCGCGTCGATCCGGTGGCCGGCGTGGGATCGCCTCGAAACGAGGCGCACTCGTTTCAGGCCCGACGCTCGCGCGCCGTGTGAAGTTCACCGCGCCGCGCGATCGTTCACGGCGACCCGGCGTGCGGCGCTCGGAGGTCCGTGGCTGGCGCGCCGCGAGCCCCTCGGCACGCGTTCCGACCCGCCCGAGACCTCACGACGGTGCCGCGGCACGGCCATCGCGCTGTAACAGTCCCGTCACACGCGCACCGTTAACTCCGACCCACACGAACGAGAGAAGCAACCACAAAGGGGGATGCGATGAAGAAGGGCAAGATCACGTTGGCCGCGCTGGCGCTCGCCGCTGGTGTGGCGTCGTCGGCGGGCGCAGCGCTGCTCATCACCGGCGCGGGAGCGACGTTCCCGTACCCGATCTATTCGAAGTGGTTCAGCGAGTACAACAAGCTCAAGCCGGAGCTCCAGTTCAACTACCAGTCGATCGGCTCGGGCGGCGGCATCCAGCAGATCACCAACAAGACCGTCGACTTCGGCGCCTCGGACGCGCCCATGAGCGACGCCGAGCTCGACAAGGCGCCGGCGGCGTTGCAGCACATCCCGACGGTCCTCGGCTCGGTGGTGGTGACCTACAACGGGCCCATGACCTCGCTCAAGCTCTCGCCCGAGGCGCTCGCCGGGATCTTCCTCGGCAAGGTCGCGAAGTGGAACGATCCCGCGATCGCCGCGGACAACGCGGGCGTGGCGCTGCCCGACGCGCCGATCGCCGTGGTGCGACGCTCGGATGGTTCCGGTACCACCGCCGTGTTCACCGACTACCTCGCCAAGGTCTCGGACGAGTGGAAGGCGAAGGTGGGTGCCGGCAAGAGCGTGAGCTGGCCGGTCGGCCTGGGCGCCAAGGGCAACGAGGGCGTGACCGGTCTCGTGAAGCAGACGCCAGGCGCCATCGGCTACGTGGAGCTCGCGTACGCGAACCAGAACAAGCTGCCCAAGGTGGCGATCAAGAACGCCTCGGGGAAGTTCATCGAGCCCAGCATCGAGGCGACCTCGGCGGCGGCCGCGGGTGTGGACATGCCGGCGGACTATCGCGTATCGATCACCAACTCGGCGGCGGCGGATGCGTATCCGATCGCGTCGTTCACGTACCTGCTGGTGTA
The DNA here is from genome assembly GCA_046331705.1 of bacterium. GTDB lineage: Bacteria > JADJOY01 > JADJOY01 > JADJOY01 > JADJOY01 > JADJOY01. The sequence continues at coordinate 97,270 of JAXLQJ010000016.1, forward strand.
CAAGAACCAGGAGAACGCCGAGAAGGGCACGGCGCTGGTGAACTTCCTGTGGTGGGCGATCCACGATGGCCAGAAGATGGCCGCCGCGCTCGACTACGCGCCGCTGCCGGCGGCGGTGGTGAGCAAGGTCGAGGCGACGCTCAAGACGCTGAACGTCAACGGCAAGCCCGTGGCGCTCTGAGCTCTCACGCGTGACGACGATGTCGAGCACGCTCCCGGCCGGTCCGATGGCGGCGTCGCAGTCGCCGCCGTCGGGCCGGTCGTCGTCCGTTTCGCACAACCTCGGCGACCGCGCCTGGGGCACGATCATCGGTGCCTTCGGCGGCACCGTGCTGCTGGTGGGCGGCGTGATCCTCTGGTCGCTCGCCGATCTGGCGTTGCCCGCGGCGGGCTCGCTCGGCATCGGCCGGTTCCTGGTCGGCTCGGAATGGGACCCGATCGCCGAGCGTTTCGGCGCGCTGCCCTTCATCTACGGGACCGTCGTCACGAGCCTCCTGGCGATCGCGCTGGCGATGCCGATCGGGGTGGCGCTGGCGCTGTTCATCTCGGACATGGCGCCGCCGCGGCTCCGGGCGTGGATCTCGTTTCCCGTCGAGACCCTCGCGAGCATCCCGAGCGTGGTGTTCGGGCTGTGGGGCCTCTTCGTTCTCGTGCCGGTGCTGCGCGGCCACGTCCAGCCGTTTCTGGCCAAGACGCTCGGCTTCCTGCCGCTCTTCCAGGGGCCGCCGATCGGCCTCGGGCTCATGGCGGGAGGCGTGATCCTCGGGATCATGATCCTGCCGACCATCGCGTCGGTCACCCTGGAGGTGCTCAAGACCGTGCCGCTGGCGCTGCGCGAAGGCGCCTTGGCGCTGGGCGCCACGCGCTGGGAAGTGATCCGCATGGTGGTGCTGCCGTATAGCCGCGCCGGCATCCTGGGCGCCGGCCTGCTGGGATTGGGGCGTGCGCTCGGCGAGACGATGGCGGTCACGATGGTGATCGGGAACTCGCCGGAGATCCGGGCGTCGCTCTTTTCCGCCGGCTATTCGTTGCCGGCGGTCATCGCCAACGAGTTCGCCGAGGCGACCGGCGCCATCCACATGGGCGCCCTCGCCGGGCTCGGCCTGGTGCTCTTCGGCACCACGCTGGTGCTCAACTCGCTGGCGCGACTCTTGATGCGAGCCGTGGGTGGGGCGACGCGCGTGGCGGTATGAGTCACGCACGGCGCGCTCGCCGCGGCCGCGACGGTTGAATGCGATGCGATCGCTTCGGGCTCGAAAGCTCCTCAACGCGTTGGTGACGCTCACCTGCGGCGCGTGCGTCTTCGCCGCGCTGGTGCCGCTTCTGTCCACGCTGTGGCTGGTGGTCTCGAACGGGCTGAGCGGCCTCTCCCTGCATTTCTTCACGCACCTGCCCGCACCGGTCGGCGAGGAGGGCGGCGGCGTGGGTAACGCCATCCTGGGCACGCTCTTGATCGTGGGGATCGCGTGCCTGCTCGGCCTGCCCATGGGCATCGGCGCCGGCGTCTTCCTGGCCGAGCGCGGCGACGGGCGCTTCGGGCGGCTGGTTCGCTTCACCGCGGAGGTGCTCGCGGGCGTGCCGTCGATCGTGGTCGGCATCGTCGCCTACGACCTGGTGGTGAAGCCGATGGGGCATTTCTCGGCGCTGGCGGGCGGCGTGGGGCTCTCGCTGCTGATGGTGCCGACGCTCGCGCGCGGCACCGAGGAGCTGGTGCGGCTGGTGCCGAACACGCTGCGCGAGGCGGCGCTGGCGCTCGGCGTTCCGCAATGGCGCACCAGCCTCTCGGTGATCCTGCGGACCGCGCTGGGGGGCATCCTCACCGCCGTGCTGCTCGCGGTGGGTCGCGCGGCGGGCGAGACGGCGCCGCTGCTCTTCACGGCGCTCAACAACGCCTACTGGAACGTCCGCCCCGATCTGCCCACGGCGACGCTCACCGTGCAGATGTTCAACTACGCGATCAGCCCCTACGAGGACTGGCACCGCAAGGCGTGGGCGACGGCGCTGGTGCTGCTGCTCTTGATCGGCGCGCTCAACCTGCTGGCGCGCTTCCTGACGCGCAAGACCTTCCGCGCCCGCTGAGCGGCGCGGCGGCTCCGGCCCGACGAGCCGGGCCGAGGGGGGCGGGGCCGAGCCGGGCTCAGCCTTCGTGGTCCAGCTTGCCCAGGTGGCGGATGTCCTTGCCCTTCACCATGAACACCACCTGCTCGGCCAGGTTGGTTGCGTGGTCGCCCATCCGCTCGAGGTACTTCGCCACCGATTGAAGGTGGATGCCGCGCGGCACCGCGCTCGCGTCCGCCACCATCATCCGCAACAGCTCGCGGAAGAACTGGTGGTAGAGCGCGTCGACCTCGTGGTCGCGCTCGATGACCTCGCTCGCCTTGGCCGCGTCGCCGGCGACGAACGCGTCGATCGCCTCGCGAACCATCGATCGCACCAGCTGGGCCATGCGCTCGACGTCGATGTTGGCGCGCAGCTCGGTCTCGGCGTTGAGATCGATGGCGCGCTCGCAGATGTTGACCGTGAGGTCGCCGATCCGCTCGAGGTCCGTGACCATCTTGAACGCCAGCGTGATGAAGCGCAGATCCGGGCCGAGCGGCTGGCGGCGCGCGAGCACCCGCAGGCAGAGATCGTCGGTCTCGACCTCGGCGCGGTTGACCTTGTGATCGGCCTCGATGGTGCGGCGGGCCAGCTCGGAGTCGCGCTCCACGAGCGCTTGGACCGCGTTCGCGATCATCTCCTCCACGCGCCCCGCCATGCGCAACAGCCGATGGCGGACCTCCTGGAGCTCAGCCTCGTACTCGCGGTCGGTGTGTCCCTTACCCAACAGGCTCATCGTCTCTGTCACTCCCGCGTTCAGCCGAACTTGCCGGTGATGTAGTCCTCGGTCCGCTGATCGCGCGGGGCCGTGAACACCTGGTCGGTCTCGCCGTATTCCACCAGATCGCCCGACAGGAAGAACGCGGTGCGATCGGAGACACGGGTGGCCTGCTGCATGTTGTGGGTCACGATCACGATCGTGTAGCGGTGGCGCAGCTCGTGGATCAGATCCTCGATCCGCGCCGTGGCGATGGGATCGAGGGCCGAGCACGGCTCGTCCATGAGCACGACCTCGGGATCGACGGCGAGCGCGCGCGCGATGCACAGGCGCTGCTGCTGGCCGCCCGAGAGCCCGATGCCCGGGTTGTCGAGGATGTCCTTGACCTCGTCCCAGAGCGCCGCGTGCTTGAGCGAGCGCTCCAGGATCTCGCTGGCGCGCGCCGCGTCGAGGCGGTTGGTGAGCTTCAGCCCCGCCAGCACGTTGTCGCGGATGGACATGGTGGGAAACGGGTTTGGCTTCTGGAACACCATGCCCACGCGGCGCCGGAGCTCGACCGGGTCCATGCCGCGATCGTAGATGTTGCAGCCGTCGAGCTCCACCGTGCCCGCGAACCGCGCGCCCGGCACCATCTCGTGCATGCGGTTGAGGCAGCGGATGAAGGTCGACTTGCCGCAGCCCGAGGGGCCGATGATGGCGGTCACGCGCATGGCCGGGATGGCCATGTCGATCCCGCGCAGCACCTGGCGCTCGCCGAACCAGGCCGCGACCTCGCGCGCGACGATCTTCGCGGGGGCCGCGACCGCGCTCACCGCGCCCGGAGGCGGGGCTGGGATGGGGCGGCGCGCAAGGACGCTCGAGGTGCCGTCGTCGAGGCTCATGGTCTTACCGTAGCGGATTTCGAGGTCGCGTTGGCGCCGGCGTGGCCTTGCGCAAAGGCGTGGGCGCCCAGCCGAAGGGCTGGGCGCCCGGCGCGCGAGAACACGCGCGCGGCTTGCATCAGAACGTGTACGCCGCGTCCACCTGCAGGCGATAGAGCGTGTCGTTGGGCTTTCCCGCAGGCGCGTCGATCAGCTTGATGAAGTGGTTCTTGGCGGTGACCACGAGCCGCGGCAGCGGCATCCAGTCGATCTTCACGAACGGTCCTTCCTCGTTGGTGCCGCCCTTGCCGAAGTCGCTGTAGCTGAAGGCGGAGACCACGGCGTCGGTCTCGGTGTGGGCGTACGCGACCGAGAACGCGAAGTCGCCCGGGTTCTTGGTCTGGCCGATTCCCGCGCCGACCCAGTAGCCGGTGTCGTCGCCGTCCTTGGCCTCGGTGTTGAGCGCGAGGTCACCGGAGATCGTGACCGGCCACGCGGGCAGGCCGGTGTCCACCACCGCCTGAAGCGACGGATTGACGATGTTGAAGCCGCCGGTGAAACGGGTGATCGGGTTCTCGGCCTTGGGCTTCACCTGCGTGCCGCCGGCGGTGGTGCCGTCCTTCAGCACGACGTTGTTGGAGATGAAGAGCGCCGAGTTGGTGTTGGCCTCGGTGGCGATGCGATTGGCCTGCGAGACGTAGTGGTTGGCGAAGGCCGCCGTGAGGGTGACCCGCGAGCCGAGCGCCAGCTCGCTCGAGAGCTGACCGCCGAAGATCCAGGCGTCCGCGCCGCTCGAGATCTCCTTCACGCTCCACTCGTTGCCGAGCAGGTTGAGCTTGCGCAGGAAACCGGTCTTCGAGTCGACGAGCGCCAGTGATTCCGAGAAACCCTCCGGGCTCAGGTCGTCGTCGAAGACCAGCTCGGAGCCCATCACCGCCTTGGGGCGGAACACCGGGTTGGGGATCTTGCCGGCCGTCACCGTGAGGTAGGGACGGCTCCAGCCGAACGTGGTGCTGGGCTTGATGGTCAGGAACGCCTGATCGAGCGTGATCGGCTTGCGCGTGAAGAGATCGGTGAGCGACTGATTGGTCGAGATCGGATCGGCGGGATCGCCGGTCGCGAGGCGCACCGTGCCGTCGATCTCGTCGCTCGCCTTGGCGTTGACGCCGATGCGAGCGCGCACCCGGAAGCGGTCGCGTGCCGTCACGTCGTTCTGGAAGAACCCCTCGCCGCGCACCCGCATGTCGCCGAACAGGCTGAAGCGATCGAGCCATTCCGGCCAGGCCTTGCCGGCGCCGGTCTTCGCCTTGGCCTTGTCGTCCTCCTCGATCTGACCGAGCAGCGCCTGGTATTGCTCCTCGCTGATCTCCCCCTTGGCGCGCAGGATCGTGATCAGCTCGCGGGTCGTGTCGGCGGCCCGGGCACTCGCCGCGAGCCCCAGCGTCACGGCACACAAGAGCACGCAGCTTCCGATGAATCGTCGCATTCTGGTTCTCCCCCATGGCGCCGGTTGGCCCGGCGCTGTCTCACGACTTCGATTGGCTTGAATGGGGGGAAGCGTAGAAAGGAACTGTGACGCCTTTGTGACGGCGCCGAAAATCCTGTCGCTCGAGGTACGCCGCGCGTGGCGGCGCACGCAGGACGAATCAGGCGTTGCGGCCGGTGGCAGCGCGCGCGGGCAGCAGCACCCAGAAGCGGCTGCCGTGCGGGTCGACGGGGTCGACGCCGACGCGCCCGCCCATCGCATCCACGAGATGCTTGACGATCGCGAGGCCGAGACCGGTGCCGCCCATCTCGCGCGATCGACCCGCATCCACGCGATAGAAGCGCTCGAAGACGCGTGTGCGCTGGTGCGGCGGGATCCCGGGCCCGTCGTCGCTGACCTCGATGCGCACGTGCTCGCCCTGCGCGCGCGCCGTCATGGTCACGTGGCCGCCGGCGGGCGTGTACTTGACGGCGTTGTCGAGGAGATTGCCGAGCACGTCCTCGAGCGCGTGCTCGTCCGCCCACGCCGTGAGCGAGTCCGGGCACGATTCGTCCCAGGCGAGCGTGATCTGCTTGGCGCGCGCGGCGTCGGCGAGCAGCGCGAGCGCCGCGCACGCGAGCTCGGCGACGTTCACCTCCTGCGGCGCCAGCGGATAGGCACCGGCCTCGATCTTCGAGAGGTCGAGGAGGTCGTCGATGATCCGTCCCAGCCGAGCCGCGTTGCGCACCATCGCCTCCAGGAACTCGGGGGCGCGTTCGCGGTCGTCGAGGGCGCCGCCTGCGAGGGTCTCGGCGTTGGCGAGGATGGCGGCCACGGGCGTGCGCAGCTCGTGCGAGACGTTCGCGACGAAGTCGCTGCGGACCTTCTCCAGGCGCCGGATCTCGGTCACGTCGTGGAACACCACGACGCAGCCGCCGCCCGGTTGGCCCGCGATCCGGGCCAGGATCGTGCGCGGACGCTCGCCGCCGGCCTGGAACTCGACGGGCGCGGGCACGCCGCCGGCGCGCGCGGCGGTCACCGCGTCGTCGAGCGCCGGGACGCGCAGAAGCTCGATGAGCGGCCGGCCCGTCGGCACGCGCTCGCGTCCCGCCAGCTCGAGGGCGGCGCGGTTCATGAGCGTCACGAGCCCGTTGGCGTCGATCGCCAGCACCGCCTCGTTCATGCCTTCGAGCACGCCCTGGATGCGGTCGCGCTCGTCCGCCAGCGCGGCGACGGTGCGCTCGAGCTGCTCGGCCAGGCGATTGAGCGAGCCGCCGAGCCCGCCCAGCTCGTCGCGCGAGGTGATCGCGATGCGCGCGCCTTTCTCGCCGGCGGCGATCGCACCGGCGCTCGCCACCAGATCGCGCACCGTGCGCGTGGCCCAATGCGAAGCGAGCGCGCTCATGCCGACGGCGACCGCGAGCCCCGCAGCTCCCGCCACCAGCAGCAACCAGCGCAACCGCGTGACGACCGAGCTCACCTCGTGCAGCGGCAGCGCCACGCGCACGAACCCCGCGCCGTCGCCGAACGGCACGGCGAGGTAGAGCAGGTCGGTGTGGATCGTGGCGCTGTACCGCCGCGAGGCGCCCAGGCCGCGCGCGGTGGCGGCGCGCAGCTCGGGTCGGTTCGCGTGGTTCTCGACGGTGCGCACTTGCTCGGGCGCCAGGTCCGAGTCGCCGAGCACCGTTCCGTCGTGGGCGATCACCGTGACCCGCGCGCCGATCGCCGCGCCGAGCTTGTCGGCGAGGGGATCGAGGCCCTCGATGGTGATCGGGCTGTGCGAGGCATCGATCGCCACGGCGGCCTGCGACGCCATCAAGTGGAGCTCGGTCTCGAGCCGACCCTCGAGCCACGAGCGCAGCTCGCGTTCCAGCACCAAGCCGCTGGCGAGGACCACCGCCACGATGAGCCCCACCGAGACAGCGAAGAGCTTGCCGCGGATGCCGAGCTTCATGGCGAACCGGAGAAAGGACGGGGATGGCGCTGGCGAGCGCGGGCATCGTGGCCGCGCGACCGCGGCTTCGCGCTCGAACCGACCACGGCGATGGGCAGCGCGCCGGGCCCGCGGCGCGAGACGACGGATCGAGGCACCGCGCCTACCCGCCCACCTCGGCGCGGAAGCGATAGCCGACGCCGCGCAGGGTCTCGATGTAGTCGCCGGCGGCGCCGAGCTTCTCGCGCAAGCGCTTGATGTGGGTGTCCACGGTCCGCGTGGTGACGTCCGCCTGGATACCCCACACGTCGTCGAGCAGCCGATCGCGGGTCTGCACGCGTCCCTTGCGATTGAGCAACGTCACCAGCAAGCGGAACTCGAGCGCGGTGAGCGTGACCTCCTCGTCGCCCACCCAAGCGCGGTGGCCGGGGACGTCGATGCGCAGCGCGCCGAAGCGCAGCTCCTCGTCCTCCTCCTCGTCGCCCTCGAGATCGTTGGGGCTCGCCCGGCGCAGCACGGCGCGCACCCGCAGCATCAGCTCGCGCACGCTGAACGGCTTCGCGACGTAGTCGTCGGCGCCCACCTCGAAGCCGACCACGCGGTCGATCTCGTCGGTCTTGGCGGTGAGCATGATCACCGGCACGCGCCGGGTGCGGGCGTCCTGGCGGATCTTGCGGCAGATCTCCGTGCCCGCCATGTCGGGCAGCATGAGATCGAGCAGCACCAGGTCGGGCGCGGGGTCGCGGGCCAGGAGCTCGAGAGCGGCCTTGCCGTTGCGCGCGCTCTTGGTCTCGAAGCCCTCGCGCTCCAGCGTGTACTCGAGGGTGCGGACGAGGTCGGGCTCGTCGTCGACGATGAGGATCCAGCGAGAGAGTGTGGACATGGCACGACCGAATCTGGTTCGAGCTCGTGTCTACCATGTGACGCCCGTGTGACGGAGCGGGAGATTCGCCGTGGCGGCGGGCGAGGAGCCCGGCGCGGTGCGCAGCGCAACGCGCAACAGGCTCCTCGCGCGCGGCGCACGCCTGCGCTCGTTCGAGCGCCCGATGCATCACGCTCAGCGCTGCCGCCGAGGAGGTGACCTGCTGGCAGGCGCGCGTCACGGATCGCGCGCGCAGCGCTGCGCCCATTGGATCGCCCGCACTGGAAGGTAGCTCGAGCCAGCGCCTGGCCGAGCGCTGCCCGGCTGCGCGGGCGACACGGTGGGAATGTCGTTCCAAGAGCCACCTCGTAGGATCTTGAATGTTCCAGTCGCCGGACCCGTTGGGTTCACGAACGGGGCAGTCGCGTAGGTGTTCGCACCGTACCAGTCGGCGACCCATTCCCGCACGTTGCCGGCCATGTCGAACGCACCGAACGGCGATACGCCAGTGGGCTTCGAGGCTACCGGGGCGGTGTGCGCGACGCCGCAGCCGGTACCGCCTGCTGCGGGGTCGTACATCACCGAGTAGCTGCACGTCGCTATCGCCTCGCCCCACGGATAGGTGCGAGCATCCGTCCCACGTGCCGCCTTCTCCCACTCGGCCTCGGTGGGAAGGCGCTTGCCGGCCCACGCGCAGTAGGCTCGTGCGTGATCCCAGTCCAAACAGTTGGCCGGCTGGGTCGTGCGGCCGCCGGGGCCCCACCAAGTGCACTCGCGCGAGGGGGCCCAATCCGGTGGCTCAGGGCAGCCGGAGTTGGCCCAGCAGTCGTAGTACGCGCCGTTCGTGACTTCGGTGCGGTCGATCCAGAACGCATCGAGCTCGACGGCATGAACGGGCTTCTCCTCGTCTTCCCCGTCGTTCGATCCCATCGTGAACGTGCCTGCGGGTACCAGGACCATGTCGTCGCATGCGTCGGCGGGCGCGTGCGCGGACCAACGGCAGGTGTTCCCAGGTGCGAAATCGTCCCCGAAGATCGGAGTCGCCGCTCGTGCGGGGGCGACTGAGCCGAGCGCTGCCGTGCTCACGATGGTCGCGGTGAGCGACCATGCCAGGGGCTTCAGCATTCGCGCACGCCTCCGGGGAGGTCCGTCGCCTGCGCGGCCGAGCCGATGCGAGCGGCGCGACGCGCGCGGCCGAGACTCACGCCGCGGGTCGCACCACCCGCGTGACCGCGCTGTCGAGCGAGACCTCGGCCACCGAGCCGGGCGGGAAGTCGTAGCGGAACTCGGCCAGGCTGTCGCAGATCACGACGCCATGGGTGTCGTTGTTGGAGGCGATGCGCACCACCGCGTCCTCGTTCACCACCGCGTCGGTGATCTGGTTGTGGCGCGCATGGATGGAGGGCTCGCGGGCCAGCACTCGCAGCGATCGCTCGGTGCGCGGGAAGGGCTTCCCGCCCAGGTAGCGCGCGGCGCTCGCGTACCAGCCGGTGGATCCGGCGCCGTTCACCACCAGCGTTCCCGAGCCGCGGTGGGTGGTCTCCCGATCCCCGAGCGTCAGCAGGTTGTAGCTCGCGAACGCGGATTCGCGCTCGCCGTAGAAGCATTCGGTGATCGCGGGCTCGATGGGCCGGCCGTCGAGGATGGTGCGGATGCGCGGCCATTCCTCGATCTCGATGGCGTCGCGTTCGAGCGCCCGGATCAGCCCGTCGAGGTCGGCGCTCGAGAAGCCGAGCAGCACGCCCTCGCTGCCCATGGGGTCCGAGTTGAGCCCGAGCAGCGGCGCCTCGGCGTAGTGGGCGACGTACGTGAAGTGATTGTCGCCACCGAGGGCGATCACCAGGTCGGCGCCGCGGGTGGCCTCGCGCGAGAGCTGGTTGCGGTGCACGATCGCCGCGCGCGGAAAGAGCCGCGCCACTTGCTCGAGACAGGCCTTCTGGCGCTCGTGGCTCGCGAGGATGCTGGCGGCGTCGAGATTGCGCGCCCGATAGAGCGCGAGCATCTCGGCTTGGGTGCGGTTGTAGCGATGGGTGTCGTATTCCAAGCCCGTCAGCTTGGGCACCAGCACGACCTGGTCGAGCTTCATTCGTGGCTCACCGGCTCGTCCGCGTCGGTGGGTGCGCTCGGTTGCGGCGCCGCGCCCGCGGCTCCGCCGGCCCCCGCACCAGTCGCGGGTGCCGTGGCGGGCGCCGCCGCGGGAGCCACGACCACCGGGCTGGGCCCGAGCGCCGTCAGCTCGGCCTCGAGCTCCGGCAGGCGATCGGGATCGATCTTGCGCGCCGTCGCGATGCGCTCGCGCAAGAACGCGCGCACCGTCTCGCGGTGGCGAGGCTCGAACTCGGCGAGGATCTCGGCGATCGGCCGGGTGGGCTGGCCGTAGGTGCCGACGGTGTTGGCGCCTTCCTGGCCGCCCTGGAAGAGGCGCTTCGCCGCGTTCGCCACGCCCGAGCCGAACGCGGCGATCCCCATGCCCAGGCTCGAGAAGAAATCGCCGCCCCCTTGCGCGCTCTCGCCCTGCGCTTCGTTCGAGCCCGTCGCGCCGGACGTCACCGCGGCTCCGGCGTCCGCGGCGCCCTGACCGAGCTTGAGCACGCTCTCGAGACCGGCGATGGCGAGCTGGCCGGCGACGTCGAGGCTCACGTTGCCGAGCTTGAGGAGGTGGCCGAGGGGAAGCTGGAATGCGGACACCAACGCGCTGTTCTTGTCGATCGTCGGCCGGAAGAGATCGCCCGTGAAGGGTGCTTTCATCTCGGTGCCGGACTCGGCGACGGTGACGCTCACCACGCCCTGCTGGATCTGGGCATTGGTCGCGTGGACGTCGAGGATCGCGTGGATCCAGTTCCCGCCCAGCGCCGCGCCGCCGACACCGGCGGTGTACGGATCGATGGTCCGGACGTCGAATCCGGTGATCGCCGCCATCATCCAGAGCGTGGGCTTGGCGCGCCACGGTTCGGCCCACGCGCGCACGTGCAGCCAGCCCGCTTGCGACGGCTGGGCGATGCGGCCATCCACGCGCACGTCCGTGAGCGGGTCGCCCACGGGGTCGCCCTGGTACTGGAAGTCGCGCACGTCGATGGCCAGCTCGCGAACTTCCACGTGCACCGGGTTGCTCGCGTCCGAGAGCGGGTCGTCGTAGATCAGGGTGCCGCCGCCGACCTCGGCGTGACGCAGGTAGAAGAGCGCCGGCCCGCCGCTCGGCGGCGCGGGGGCGACGCTGGGCCCGCCACCCTGGGTGCCCGCGCTGGTCGAGCCGTGGCCGTCCGGGAACGTCGCCGGTGGCAGCGGCGGGTACTTCGCCGCGTTGGGCTTGGTCATCCCGAGCACCGCTTGGGCGTTGGTCCAGCCGGGTTCGAGCAGCCGCACGCGGATCACCGGCTCCTCGATGCGCAGCTCGTTCACGGGGTAGGGCGCGTGGATCACCCGCGAGAGCTCGACCTCGGCCTCCACCCGTTTCGCGGCGATCACGGGCCCCTTGTCGCTGCCGCCGGGCCTCAGGATCTCGATGCCGTCGATCGTCGCGCGGCCGGCGAGCGGCGCGACCGCGAGGTGCGTGGCGGTGATGGGGGCCTTGACCTGGGGGATCTCGAGCCGGATCCCGCTCGCCTCGAGGGCCAGCGGCGCCAGGCTCAGGTGGATCGAGTCCACCGCGAGGGTGCCGCCGATGAGCGGGCCGATGCGCGGGAGCACTTGGTGCGTCAGCAGCGAATCGCGGGCGAGGAGCACGCCCGCCAGCGCGGCGAGGAGCACCAGGAAAAGGGCGAGCAGCGATCGCCCCACGAGCCGCGGGATGCGGCGCGGACGGCGCGCGTCGGGCTTCCCGACGGGCGCCGCGGCTGGCGCGGATGGCGGCGTGCCCGACGGATCGCTCATGCCGGAAAACGTCGCGGGACCGCGCGAGAAAATTCCTGCCGTGGGGCGCGGACGCGGCGCATACGACTCTTATAATATGCGCCCTTCCGGCTGCCTTGGATGCCGTCCGAGGTCGTTGTCGAGCGCCCGGCCCGGATCGGCTCACTCGCATACGCTCAGGAGACTGCTCCGATGGCCGCGACCTCCCGCAACAGCTTCGGCACGCGCACCACGCTGCGCGTGGGTGATCGAACCGTCGCGATCTACGACCTGACCGAGCTCGAGCGCTCGGGCGTGGCGGAGCTCGCGCGCTTGCCGTTCTCGCTCCGGATCCTCCTCGAGAACCTGCTGCGCCGCGAGGACGGCATCGCGGTCACCTCCGAGAGCATCCAGGCGCTGGCGCGCTGGCAGCCCAAGGACGCGAACCGGCCCGAGATCGCGTTCATGCCGGCGCGCGTGCTGCTCCAGGACTTCACCGGGGTGCCGGTGGTGGTGGACCTCGCGGCGATGCGCGACGCCATGAAGAAGCTCGGCGGCGATCCCAAGAAGATCAATCCGCTGGCTCCCGCCGAGCTGGTCATCGACCACTCGGTGCAGGTGGATTTCTTCGGTGGGCCGAATGCGATGCGGCAGAACGCCGAGCTCGAGTTCGAGCGCAATCGCGAGCGCTACGCGTTCCTGCGCTGGGGCCAGAGCGCCTTCGACAACTTCAAGGTGGTGCCGCCCGACACCGGCATCGTCCACCAGGTGAACCTCGAGTTCCTGGCGCGCGTGGTGATGACCTCGAACGGTGCAGGCGACCATCTGGCTTTCCCGGACACCGTGGTCGGCACCGACTCGCACACCACCATGATCAACGGTCTCGGCGTCCTGGGTTGGGGCGTGGGCGGGATCGAGGCCGAGGCCGCGATGCTCGGTCAACCCGTGTCGATGCTGATCCCCGACGTGGTCGGCGTGCGGCTCCACGGCGGGCTGCCCGAGGGCACCACCGCCACGGACCTCGTGCTGCGCGTCACCGAGATGCTGCGCAAGCACGGCGTGGTGGGGAAGTTCGTCGAGTTCTTCGGGCCCGGCCTCGCCGAGCTGCCGCTCGCGGATCGCGCGACCATCGCCAACATGGCGCCCGAGTACGGCGCCACCTGCGGCATCTTCCCGGTGGACGAGGAGACGATCCGCTATCTCGAGTTCAGCGGACGCGACCCCGCGGACGTGCGGCTGGTCGAGGCGTACATGAAGGCGCAGGGTCTCTACCGCACCAAGGACTCGCCCGCGCCCGAGTACACCGACGTTCTCGACCTGGATCTCGCCTCCATCGAGCCGAGCCTCGCCGGGCCGCGACGTCCGCAGGACCGCGTCCCGCTGGTGGCGGTACCCAAGTCGTTCGAGGATTTCCGGAAATCGGTGGTGGCCGCGGCGGCGGCCAAGAAGGGTGGAGCGGGGGCGGACGCGGCCCCCAAGTCGGTGACGATCGAGATCGACGGCAAGCCCGTGGAGCTTCGCGACGGCGCGGTGGTGATCGCCGCGATCACCAGCTGCACCAACACCTCGAACCCCTCGGTGATGGTGGCCGCGGGCCTGGTGGCGAAGAAGGCGGCGGCGCGCGGCTTGACGGTGAAGCCCTGGGTGAAGTCGAGCCTCGCCCCCGGCTCGCAGGTGGTGACCGAGTACCTCGCGGAGGCCGGGCTCGTGGAGCCGCTGGAGGCGCTCAAGTTCCACGTGGTCGGCTACGGCTGCACCACGTGCATCGGCAACAGCGGGCCGCTTCCGGACGCCGTCGCGAAAGGGATCGACGACGGGGACCTCGCGGTGGCCGCGGTGCTCTCGGGCAACCGCAACTTCGAGGGCAGGGTCCACGCGCAGGTGCGCGCCAACTACCTGGCCTCCCCGCCGTTGGTGGTGGCCTACGCGCTCGCCGGCCGGGTGGACTTCGACCCCGCCTCCGAGCCGCTGGCGCTGGCGCCCGACGGCTCGCCGGTGTTCTTGAAGGACGTCTGGCCCACCGCGCGCGAGGTCCAGGAGACGGTCCGCGCGTCGCTGACGTCGAAGAGCTTCCTCAAGACCTACGGGAACGTGTTCGCGGGCGACGCGCGCTGGCGCGAGCTCGCGGGCAAGGCCACCGATACCTACGCCTGGGACGCGGACTCGACCTACGTCCAGTCACCGCCCTACTTCGACGAGCTCGGCGCGGCGCCGGGTGCGATCTCCGACATCCACGGCGCGCGCGTGCTGGCGGTGCTCGGCGACTCGATCACCACCGACCACATCTCGCCGGCGGGCAACATCAAGGCAACCAGCCCCGCCGGGAAATACCTCCAGGCCAAGGGCGTGGCGCCCGCCGACTTCAACAGCTACGGCGCGCGGCGCGGCAATCACGAGATCATGATGCGCGGCACCTTCGCCAACGTGCGGCTCAAGAACCTGTTGGCGCCGGGGACCGAGGGCGGCGTGACGCGACACCTGCCCGATGGGGAAGGCATGTCGATCTTCGACGCCGCGATGAAGTATCAGGCCGCGGGGATCCCGCAGCTGGTGATCGCCGGCAAGGAGTACGGCTCGGGCTCGTCGCGCGACTGGGCGGCCAAGGGGCCGGCGCTGCTCGGCGTGAAGGCGGTGCTGGCGGTCTCGTTCGAGCGCATCCACCGCACCAACCTGATCGGCATGGGCGTGCTGCCCCTCGAGTTCCTGCCCGGCGAAGACCGCGAGAAGCACGGCCTCACGGGAGAGGAGACCTACGACATCACCGGCATCGCCGCGGGCCTGGCGCCGCGCAAGAAGCTCACGATCCTCGCCAAGGGCGCGGACGGGAGCGCCAAGATGTTGCAGGCGATCGTGCGAATCGACACTCCGGTGGAGCTCGATTACTACCGTCACGGTGGCATTCTCCCCTACGTGCTTCGGTCGCTCGCGAAGGCCGCCTGAGCAGCGGCGCGGACTCGAGGCAGGACCCGCGGTGAAGCAGGCGCACGGAACGGTGCTCTCGGTGCGGCGCGTGGCGCGCGGGCTCGCCGCGGCGTTCGTCGCATTGCTGGCGCCGGTTGCGAGCGAGGTCGCCTGCGCCGGCGATTTCAACTACGCCGACGTCTTCCCCGGTGATCGCGCCGCGAGCATGGGCGGCGCCTACACGGCGATCTCCAACGACGCCAGCGGCACCTACTACAACCCCGCGGGACTGGTGCACGCGCCCCACGCGAGTGTCTCGGTGTCCGCCAACGCGTTCGCGTGGCGAAGTCAGACTTACCGTTCGGCCTTCTTCGGCGAGGACGTCGACTTCGAGAGCAGCACGTTCTTTCCCTCCGCCGTCGCGTCGGCGCTCAAGCCCACGAGCATGCCGGGGCTGGCCCTCGGCTTCTCGGTCATCGTCCCGCACGCGTCGACGTCGAGCAGCAAGCAACTCTTCCATCCCCAGCTCTACGAGGGCATCGACACCCACATCGGCTCCGACTTCGAGGTCGCGCTCACGACCTACGAGCTGGGACCGAGCGTGGCGTACGAGCTCACGCCGTCGCTCTCGGTGGGCGCGACGCTCTACGCGGTCTACGCGACGAGCTCCACGCGCATCGGCTTCACCACCCAGCAGGCGCTGGTCGGGCCGGAGGGCGTACCGCTGGTCACCGATTTCCGCTTCCAGAGCGTCGAGGACTCGAGCCTCGGCTTCGTGAGCGTGCTGGGGGCGCTGTGGTCGCCCGTCGCGAGCGTGGACCTGGCGCTCGCGATCCGTCCGCCCGGCTACCAGAGCCACGACGTCACCTCGCGGATCACCGTGCTGGCGCTGAGCAACGACGGTGTGCTGGTGCCGAACCCCGGCCTCGGCGAGGCGCGCGACTCGTCCTTCGACGAAGGTCAGCCGGCGAGCTTCACGCCCGCGATCGCCTGGCGGCCGTGGGACCGGCTCACGCTCGCCGCCGAGGCGTCGCTCTTCCTGCGTCGCAGCTTCGACGTCGCGGGAGTCTCGGTGGCCCGCGAGCTGACCTGGAACGCGAACGTCGGCGCCGAGTACCGCCTCGCCGACGAGGTGCCGGTGCGGCTCGGGTTCTTCACGAACCGCACCTCGTCGCCCGCACCCAAGCCGGGCGACACCCGCTACCTGGACCACGTCTCCGACTACGGCTTCACGGTGGGGACGGCGTACGTGGTGTCGTACGCGGAGCTGTCCGTGGGGCTCAGGATGTCGTGGGGCGAGGGAAAGAGCGTGTCGCTCACGGATGTATCCCAGGTGAGCGACGTGGATGCGAACGAGACGGTGCTCTTCATCGGCTCGGGCTACCAGTTCTGACGAGCGGAGGGCGGGATGCAGCGGAGCGTCGAGCGCGACCTCGGGAGCGGGCGCCGCGGACGGGCCGTCGCGCGCATCGTGCTGGGGCTCGCGGTGGTCACGTTCGCGCCGGTCGTCGCCCGCGCCGGAATCAACAGCTACGCGGACATCTTCCCAGGCGACCGTGCCGCTGCGCTGGGCGGTGCGTACGTCGCGCTCTCCGAGGACGGTAGCGGCGCTTACTACAACCCGGCGGGCTTGGTGGGGATTCGCTTCGCCGACGTCTCGCTCTCGGTGAGCGCCTACCAGTATCAGAGCTTGACCGCCGATCGGGCGTTCTTCGGCAGCGACTGGACGCGCCGCGGCGGTCTCTTCGTGCCCACCAGCTTCGGCGCGATTCGTCGCTTCGGCGCCTTCGCCGTGGGGCTGTCGATCGCGGTCCCCGAGAGCTACGACCTGCGCACCAGCACCGTGTACCAGGACGTCGCGATCTCGGGATTCACCTTCGATCTCGACTTCGACTTCAAGGACACCGGCCAGATCTACGACGTGGGCCCGACGTTCGCGTGGGCCATCAGCGACGAGCTCGCGGTGGGCGCCACCATCTACTACGTGTACGGCACGCGCGACCGTTCGAGCTTCTTCAAGATCACCGACGCCGCCGATCCCTCGGCCGTCTCCGGCGTGAGCTTCACCACCAGCGAGGAATCGATCACCGGTTTCACCGGCACGCTGGGAGTGTCGTGGCAACCGGACCCGTGCTGGCGATTCGGCTTGCGCGTCCGTCCCCCCACCGATCTGCACCACTTCCGCAAGGAACAGGATTCGCAGTTCTTCGGCACGGACGATCCTCGCGGGTTGCTGCCCGGCTTCGACACGCCGACGGTCTTGAACAAGGGCTTCAGCGAGGGCGTGCCCGGCAACGCCACGCTGGGCGCCGCCTGGACTCCGGCGCCCGAGCTGACGCTCGCCGTCGACGTGTCCTACTACCTGGAGGAGGACTACCCGGACTTCGTGCAGCCGGTCCGGCGCGAGCCGACGTGGAACGTGAGCGCGGGCGCCGAGTACTTCCTGCACCCGAGCGTGCCGTTGCGGGTGGGCTTCTACACCAACAACTCGTCGGCGCCCGAGCCCGTGCGCGGCGCCACGAGTCAGCGCGAGAAGAGCGACGTCTACGGATTCACGGTCGGCGCCAACTGGATCTCGGAACACACCGAGCTGGGCTTGGGGCTGCGCCAGGGTTTCGTGGTCGGGAAGCTGATCGCGCTCACCGCGGACGCCGCGTCGCCGCCGGTGGACCTGCGTGGCACCGAGACCTCCGTGTTCCTGGCGTCGCGCTACAAGTTCTGAGCGCCGCCCGGCTGCGGGCGGAAGTCCGCGAGCACGCGTGCCACGCGCTCGAGATGCGCGGGCCTCACGCCGGGGTGGATCGGGATCTGCACGCTCTGGGCGAGCAGCCGGCGCGCGACCGGAAACGCGAGGCGCGGGCAATAGCGCGCGCCGTTGTCGTGCATGAGGTGGTGGCCGGTGTCGATGCCGGCGGCGAGCAGCGCGCGCGCCAGCTCGGCGCGGCGCTCGCTCAGCACCACGTAGAAGTACGCGACACCATGCGAGCCGGGGCGATCGCGATGCCGCTCGACGCGCGCCGGGATCGCGGCATCGAGCGCGGCGGCGAGGTCGCGCCGCCGTTCCACCTCGCTCGCCAAGCGCGCGAGGTGCGCGAGCGCCACCTCGGCCGAGGCCGGCGCGATCGGCCCCCACGCCGCGGTTCCTCCGGGCCGATTCGCCACCGCCTGGTAGCTCGCGGCCAGATCTCGGCCGCTGCGGGCCAGTCGGCGTAGCAGTGGATAGGCCGTGACGGTGAACACGGGCCGCTGGGTCGCGAGCCAGAGCAGGCCGGTCTTGAGCGCGCGGCGGGCGGTGGTCCCGAGCGGCTCCGCCGCTCGCAGGGCGAGCGCGCGGCGCACCTCGTCGGCGAAGGAAGCGTCGGCGGTGACGACCGCACCGCCGCCGAAGCCGGTGAAGGGCTTGGTGAAGTTGAAGCTCAGGTAGCCGGCGACGCCGGACGTGCCGACCGGCCGGTCGCGCCAGCGCGCGCCGAGCGCGTGGGTCGCGTCCTCGACGAGCGGCAGCGAGGCCGCGTCACAGGCTGCACGCGTGGCGTCGAGGTCCGCCACACGCCCGAAATGGTGCGCGGTGACCACGGCGGACACCGAGTCGTCGAGCAGCGGCGGGAGGAGTCGCGCATCGGGGTTGGCGTCGAGTGGATCGGCGTCCACGAAGCGCGGCTCGTGGTCGAGCTCGCCGAGGGTGTCGGGGACGCTCGCGTCGGTGTAGCAAGGCACCACCACCTGCGAGCCCCGCCGCAACCCCAGTGCCATCACGATCGCGCCGAGCGCGGCGCGGCCGGATGCTGCCGTCACGACCTGCGGCACCTCGAGCTCGCGCGCGAGCGCACGCTCGAGGGTCGTCGCCGCGTCGCGACGTGGGGACACGAGCGAACGCGCCACGATGGTGAGATCGTGCAGTGCGAAGTCGATCGTCCGCCGCGCCACCGCCATGGCGCGCTACGTAGCAAGGCCGCGGGAGGCGAGCAAGCACCCGCTCGAATCCGAGGTCCACGGCGTTGCGGCGCACGATCGACCGCCGGTAGCCTCTCGAG
Source organism: bacterium (assembly GCA_046331705.1). Lineage (GTDB taxonomy): Bacteria > JADJOY01 > JADJOY01 > JADJOY01 > JADJOY01 > JADJOY01. Next base: position 115,968 of record JAXLQJ010000016.1, read on the forward strand.
TGCGGGAGGCATCGATGAGACGTCACGTTCACGGGTGGGGATGGCTCGTCGGCATGTTGCTCGCGGGAACCGCGACGGCGGGAGGCGGCAGCCCTGCGCTCACGCCGGGCTGGGACAGCTTCGGTCCGCTCACGTCGGGAAGCCTCACGTGGAGCCAGACGCCGGGCGGCTACGGTCTCGACCTGACGTACACGCTCGGCGGCGCGCTCACGAACCACGAGTTCACCGCCGGCATGCACTTCTTCGACGTGAACGGATTCGTGGATTTCGGTCTGGGGTTTCTCACCGGGCCGCCGGGCGTGGGGCCCATCACTCGCGAAGGACACACCTCCGTGCTCTCGGCCACGGACCTCGGTTTCTTCTCGACCGACGGATCGGGAAACGGCGTCGGGCCGTTTCTGGCGCTGACTCCCAACCCGGGGATCTACGCAGCCCAGTTCAACCTTCGCGAAGGCGGCTCGCCGGGATGTCCGAGCACCTCCTGCAACGCGATCTATCGAACCGGTGGGACCTTCTCGACCGATCTCGTGCGATTCACCGTTCCCGCGGCCACGTCGTTCTGGAGCGCCGACGACGGCAACGCCACCGACGAGATGGGCGTGAATCCCGGCACGCCGATGGGCAGCGTCGCCTATCGCGCGGGCGAGTTTCGGAACGGATTCGACCTCGATGGGAGCACCTGGGTGTCGCTTCCCAATCCCGTCGCGGGAGGCCTCGCTTCCACCACCGGTTTCACGGTGATCGCGTGGATCCAGCAAGACACGTTCTCGAGCACGGCGTCGATCTTCAACGTGCGCACCAGCGCGAATGCCAGCGGGTTCACACTGGAACCACTCTTCCAGACGCCAGAAACGATGGTGTTCGCGGTCAACACCAGCGGGCTCGCCGAGGGCTTCAGCGCGATCACGGGGAAGTTTCCCGTCGGAGTCCTGCAACGAGTCGCGGCGACCTTCGACGCTGCCACGCACACCATGCGCCTCTACCGCGATGGGCTGCTCGTGGCCGAGAAGACCGACGTGCCCGGAACCACCATGTCGGTGATCGGCACCGAGGAGGCGGCGATCGGCCGCAACATCGTGAGTGACGCCAAGTTCGATGGGTTGGTCGACGAGGTTCTCTACTACCCCCGTGCGCTCACGGCGGCGGAGATCGGCGGATTGGTGCCGTGCCTCTTCTGCGACGAGTTCGACTTGGGCAACACCAATCGCTGGAGCGCCAAGGTGCCGTGAACGGCTCGTCGATTCCGTCACGGGCCGCTGGGAGCCTCGCCGGGCTCAGGGAAGGAAGTCGTCGGCGCCGGGCGCGCGAGCGGCCTCTTGGCGAAGACGCACCACCAGCGGATCGTCGCCCGGCTCCATTCGAATCTCCACCTCGGCGCCCGGCCGATGGCGGCAGCGGCTGAGCTGCCCGGGAATCCGCGGGGTGTGACGCGGACGGATCAGCTCGCTCGCGTCGTAAGCCGTGCTCGTGTCGACGGCGCCCGTCGACGGCGCCCGTGATGCGCACCAACGGCGCCGCGTAGCTCGGTCCCCCGCTCTCGGCGCCGGGAACGAATCCGGAACGTCCCCCGCCGCCGAACGGCTGGCGACGACCTCGGGGGCGCGGCGGTCCCGGTCGCTCAGGCCGCTCCCCTCCTTTCGGCGCGTGCCAGCAGCGGTGGAACGCATGCGAAGCGCCGGGCGTCGCGCGCTGGCGGTGCCGCGTCGGGCGGCCATTGCGACCCCGAGGAACGCTCGGCTATAACGCGGCGGCACGCAGCCCGAGGGGAAAACGCATGAAAACACGCGAATTTGCTGCAATCGCGCGCGCCGCGGCCGGGTTCGCCGTGGTGCTCGCCGCCGCGCTGGCGATGGCGCGAACGGCGCACGCGGACGAGATCCGAATCGGCGAGTTCGGCTCGCTCACCGGCACCACCGCCACCTTCGGGCAATCGACGCACAACGGAGTGATGCTCGCCGTCGACGAGACCAACGCCGCCGGCGGAGTGCTCGGAAAGAAGATCAAGCTCATCACCGAGGACGACCAGTCGAAGCCGGAGGAGGCGAAGACGGCGGTCATCAAGCTCATCAAGCAGCACCGCGTGGTGGCGCTGCTCGGCGAGGTCGCCAGCAGCCGCTCGTTGGCGGCGGCGCCCGAGGCTCAGAAGGCGGGCATCCCGATGGTGACGCCTGCGTCCACCAATCCCAAGGTCACACAGGTGGGCGATTTCATCTTCCGAACCTGCTTCATCGATCCCTTCCAGGGCAGCACCATGGCGAAGTTCGCCCACGAGACGCTCAAGGTGAAGCAGGTCGCGATCCTGAAGGACGTGAAGAACGACTACAGCGTGGGCCTGGCGGAGTTCTTCGAGCGCACCTTCACGGGGCTCGGTGGCCAGATCGTCGCCAACGAGAGCTATTCCGAGGGCGACACGGAGTTCCGCGCGGTGCTCACGGCGATCCGTTCCAAGAGCCCGCAGGCGATCTACATCCCCGGCTACTACACCGAGGTGGGTCTCATCGCGCGGCAGGCGCGCGAGCTCGGTCTCAAGGTGCCGATGCTGGGCGGCGACGGCTGGGACTCGGAGAAGACGCTCGAGATCGGCGGCGACGCCGTCAACGGCAGCTACTACACGAATCACTACTCGGCCGAGGATCCGAGCCCCGTGGTGCAGGGGTTCATCCAGAAGTACAAGGCCAAGCACGGTGAGGTGCCCGACGCGATGGCCGTGCTGGGCTACGACGCCGCGCGCATCCTGATCGACGCGATGAAGCGCGCCGGCTCAACCGACGGGCCGAAGGTCCGCGATGCGCTCGCCCAGACCAAGGGCTACGCCGGAGTCTCCGGCTCGATCACCATCGACGCCGAGCGCAACTCGACGAAGAACATCGTGGTGCTCAAGATCGACGGCGGGAAGGTCAAGTTCCAGACCTCGATCGCCCCGTGATGCTCGCCCGCGACGCGATCTTTCCGGACGCGACGAAGCGCGTCCCTGGAGCGGCGCCCCGCGGTCGCCAGGCTCGCCGTCGACCACACCCGGTGCCAGCGGCACCGCGCGAGCACGGCGAGTGACTCGGGGGTGGGGCCCCGCCGAGACCGCGCTCTCGGTGGGGCGGGGAGCTTGAAGCGCCCGCCGTGGAAACCATGAGCACCCTCGTCCAGCAATTGCTGAACGGCCTCGCGTGGGGCTCGGTCTACGCGCTCATCGCGCTCGGCTACACGATGGTGTACGGCGTCTTGAAGCTCATCAACTTCGCCCACGGCGAGGTCTACATGATGGGCGCCATGACCGGTTATTACGTCGGGCGCTGGGTGCAGAAGGCCGAGCTGCCGATGGCGCTCAGGCTGCCCGCGACGCTTCTCGGCGCGATGGTCGCGTGCGCGGTGTTGGGCTTCGCGATCGAGCGACTCGCGTATCGCCCGCTGCGCAACGCCAGCCGCCTGTCGGCGCTGATCACCGCGATCGGCGTGTCGCTCTTGCTCCAGAACGCCGGGCAGCTCGTGTTCGGCGCCGACCCGAAGTACTTCCCTCAGGTGCTGAGCTACGCGGAGGTGATCAACACCGGCGGGGTGGTGCTCTCGAACATCCAGCTCGTCATCATGCTGACCGCGGTGGCGCTCATGACCGGGCTGCACCTCTTCGTGCAGAAGACGCGCCTCGGGCGCGCGATGCGCGCGGTGGCGAACGACAAGGCCGCCGCGCAGCTCGTGGGGATCTCCGTCGATCAGATCATCGCGCTCACCTTCGTGATCGGCTCGGTGCTCGCGGCGGCCGCCGGGGTGCTGGTCGGGCTCTCGAACCCGAAAGTCGAGCCCCTCATGGGCATCATGCCGGGGCTCAAGGCATTCGTGGCGGCGGTGCTGGGCGGCATCGGCAACATCGTCGGCGCGATGCTCGGCGGGGTGCTGCTCGGCCTGGTCGAGACGGCGGTCTCGGCGGTGGGGCTCTCCACCTACCGCGACGCGATCGCGTTCGCGCTCTTGATCGCGTTCTTGTTGTTCCGCCCCACGGGGATCATGGGGCGGCCGGACGTCGAGAAGGTCTGAGCCGTGGCGCGTCTTCCGATGCTCCGCTTGCTGGTGCAGATCGCGCTCGGCACCGCGATCCTGAGCGTCTGGGCGGTCGTCCTGGCACCGCGCATCAATCCGTATCAACTCCAGGTCGTCAACTACATCGGCATCAACGTCGTGATGGCGGTGTCGTTGAACCTCATCAACGGCCACACCGGGCAGTTCTCGATCGGTCACGCCGGCTTCATGGCGCTCGGCGCCTATGGCTCGGCGGCGATCACGTACTACGGCGGGCCGCACGTTCTGCCGTGGCTGGGCGACACGCTGGGGCTGCCGTTGGCGGTGGCCAACGGGCTGCTGCTCAACGGGGCGATGCTCGCGGGTGGGCTGCTCGCGGCCTTCGCGGGGCTCGTGGTGGGGATCCCCACGTTGCGTTTGCGCGGCGATTACCTGGCGATCGCGACGCTCGGCTTCGGTGAGATCATCCGCGTCATCATCCTCAATCTCGACGTGGTGGGCGGGGCGCGCGGCTTCACCGACATTCCCGAGCTCGCCGGCACGTTCTGGATCTTCGCGTGGGCGGTGATCACCGTCGCGGTGATCGCGCGGATCGTGGGATCCACGCGTGGCCTGGCGTTTCTATCCATCCGCGAGGACGAGATCGCCGCCGAGGCGGTGGGGATCTCCACCACGCGCACCAAGGTCGCGGCGTTCCTGCTGGGTGCCTTCTTCGCCGGGATCGGCGGCGGGCTCTTCGCCCACAACGTGACCTACCTGCACACCAACACGTTCACATTCATGAAGTCGATCGAGTACATCGCGATGGTGGTGCTCGGCGGCATGGGCAGCATCACGGGCTCGGTGGTGGCGGCGGTGGTGCTCACCACGCTGCCCGAGGCGCTGCGCGCCATCGAGAAGTACCGGATGGTGATCTACGCGGCGCTCTTGATCGTGCTCATGCTGACGCGGCCACAGGGCTTGATGGGGCGCCGCGAGCTGAGCTTCGATGCCATCCGGCGCCGGCTCGTGCGCCGGGCCGTCGCGCTGCCGCAGCGCGGAGCGCCGTCGTGAGCGCGGCGCCGATCCTCGCGATCGAGGGCGTGACCAAGTGCTTCGGCGGGCTCACCGCGGTCTCGGAGCTCGAGCTCGGCGTCGAGGTGGGCGATCTGGTCGGCATCATCGGCCCGAACGGCAGTGGCAAGACCACGGCGTTCAACCTGATCACGGGCTTCTACGAGCCGACGCGCGGCTCGATCCGCTTGGCGGGCAAGCCCATCCACGGGCTACCCACCCACCAGATCAATCGCGCCGGGATCGCGCGCACCTTCCAGAACATCCGGCTCTTTCCGGATCTGACGGTGCTCGACAACGTGCGCGTGGCGCTCAATCGTCGCGCGCTCGCCACGCCGCTCGGACGGGTGCTGCGCACGCGCCGGTTCCTCGACGAGGAGCGGGCCCTCGGACGCGTGGCGATGGAGCTCCTCGAGCGCTTCGACCTGGCGCGCTTCGCGTTCAGCAGCGCGCGCAACCTGCCGTACGGCGAGCAGCGCCGGCTGGAGATCGCGCGGGCGCTCGCGACGCAGCCGCGCATCCTCTTGCTCGACGAGCCCGCGGCGGGGATGAACCCCACCGAGAAGGTCGAGCTCACCGAGCTGATCCGGCGGGTGAAGGACGAGTTCGAGCTCACCGTGCTGCTCATCGATCACGACATGCGGGTGATGATGGGGCTCTGCGAGCGGTTGCTGGTGCTCGATCACGGCGAGACCATCGCGCGCGGAACCCCCGCCGAGATCCAGCGCGATCCGAAGGTGATCGCGGCCTATCTCGGCGCGGACGCCGTCGCGTGACAGCCACCATGGACGGCGAGACCATCCTGAGGCTCGAAGGGCTCGCGGTGTCGTACGGCGCCGTGCGGGCGCTGGCGGGCGTCTCGATCGAGGTGCGAGCCGGCGAGATCGTGACGCTGCTCGGCAGCAACGGCGCCGGCAAGAGCACGCTCCTGAAGGCGATGTCGGGGCTCGTGCCGGTGCAGCACGGACGCATCCTCTACCGCCGCGACGGCGAGGAGGTCGATCTCGCGCGCGTCGCCGCCCATCGCATCGTCGGCTTGGGCGTGGCGCACGTGCCGGAGGGGCGGCGCGTGTTCGCGAGCCTGACCGTGCTCGAGAACCTCGAGATGGGCGCCTTCCTGCGCCGCGACGCCGCTGGCATCCGCGCCGATCTCGACGAGGTGTTCCAGCTCTTCCCGCGGCTCGCGGAGCGCAAGAGCCAGCGCGCCGAGACCCTCTCCGGCGGCGAGCAGCAGATGCTCGCGATCGGCCGCGCGCTCATGAGCAGGCCGCGGGTCCTGCTCATGGACGAGCCCTCGCTGGGCATCGCGCCGCTGCTGGTGAAGACGATCTTCGAGACCATTCGCGACATCAACGTCCAGCGCCGCACGACCATCGTCGTGGTCGAGCAGAACGCGCGGGTCGCGCTGGGCATCGCGCACCGCGGCTACGTGCTGGAGGTGGGCGAGATCGTGCTGGCGGGCACCAGCGCCGAGCTCGCCGGCAACGACGAGGTGCGCAAGGCCTATCTGGGCGGCTGAGCGCCGCCGCACGTCGTCGTCCCGGCGCGCGCGCCGAACGTGGCCGGCGTCCGCGGTCGAGCCCCACAAAACGAACGCTCGGTGGTTTTTGCCGCGAGCTCGGCGCTGATGCTACGTAAGCGCCGTTAACTTCGATGCCGGCCAGGTGCGGCGCACCGGCCGAGCGTGAGGGGCGAAGGCGATGAAGAAGGGCCGCGATGTTTGCGTGGTCGGCGTCGGGATGACGAAGTTCGAGCGCTGCGACCGCGATTTCATGGATCTGGCGCAAGAGGCGGGCTCGGCGGCGCTCAAGATGGCGGGCGTCGGCTACGACCAGGTCGAGCAGGCCTTCGTGGGCTACGTGAACGGCATGAGCACCAACGGCCAGCGCGCGGTCTACGGTCTCGGGATGACCGGCATCCCCGTCTACAACGTCAACAACAACTGCTCGACCGGTTCGACGGCGCTCTACCTCGGCTGGCAGGCGGTCTCGTACGGGATCAACGAGTGCGTGCTGGCGCTCGGCTTCGAGAAGATGGAGAAGGGCCCGCTCGAGAATCAGCTCCAGGGCCTCAAGGACAAGCAGGCCGAGGCGGGCGGCGGCGAGGAAAAGAAGAAGAAGCCTCCCATCGCCGCGCGCATCTTCGGCGAGGGCGGCCGCGAGCACATGGAGCTTTACGGCACCACCAAGGAGCAGTTCGCGAAGGTCTCGGTCAAGAACCACCGCCACTCGGTCAACAATCCCCGCTCGCAGTACCAGGACCCGTGCACGCTCGAGGAAGTGCTCGCGTCGCGCGAGATCTACGATCCGCTCACGCTGCTTCAGTGCTGTCCGACGTCGGACGGCTCGGCCGCGGCCATCCTGTGCTCCGAGGAGTTCGCGAAGAAGCTCGGCGTGTCGAACCCCGTGAAGATCGTCGCGTCCACCATGACCACCGACAAGGCCGAGGACATGGGCAACGGCCGCATTGGCATGATCGGGTTCGGCATGACCCGCGACGCCGCGAAGAACGTCTACGAGATGAGCGGTCACGGACCCGAGGACGTGCAGGTGATCGAGCTGCACGATTGCTTCTCGACCAACGAGCTCATCACCTACGAAGGGCTGGGGCTCTGTCCGGTGGGGCAGGGCGGGCGGCTGATCGACGACGCCGCGGTGACCTACGGCGGAAAGTGGGTGGTGAACCCCTCGGGCGGGCTGCTCTCGAAAGGTCATCCGCTGGGAGCGACCGGGCTCGCCCAGTGCGCGGAGCTCACCTGGCAGCTGCTGGGGCAGGCCGACAAACGCCAGGTTCCCGGCGCGAGGATCGCTTTGCAGCACAACTTGGGGCTCGGCGGCGCCTGTGTGGTCACGATGTACAAGCGCGGCTGAGTCGCGGTCGCGCCCGCGGTCTTCGAGCGTGGGCGCGAGGATTCGATCACTCGTGAGACGAGTGTGAGCCGGGCGGCCTTGGGGGCCGCCCGCGTTCGTTTCGGGACCGCTCGTGACGCAAACCGGCTTGCTGCTCTTCGTGACGGGGACCGACACCGGGGTCGGCAAGACGGTGCTCGCCGCCGCGCTGGCGCGCGCGTTCGGCGATCGGGGACGTCGCGTGGGCGTGCTCAAGCCGATCGAGACCGGCTGGCCGGATCGTGCGACGGATCCGGCGGCGCCGCGCCCGGACGGTGAAGCCCTGCGCGCGGCGGCGCGCGATCCCGAGCCGCTGGAAGCGATCGTTCCGGTGCGGCTGCCCGATCCGCTCGCGCCGCTGCTCGCCGCGGAGCGCGCGGGGATCGAGATCGACGGCGACGATCTCGCGCGCAGGATCGAGGAGAAGCGCACGCGCTGCGATCTCCTGGTGGTCGAGGGCGCGGGTGGGCTGCTGGTGCCGATCGCCGCTCGATTCGGCACCCTCGACCTCGTCGTGCGCACGGGCGCGCCGGTGTTGGTGGTCGCCGCCAACCGCCTCGGGGTCATCAACCACGCCGCGCTCACGCTCGCGTGCCTGGATGCCGCGCGGGTGCCGGTCGCGGGCCTGGCGCTGAACCGCGTCGCCGACGGAGACGATCTCGCGCGTTCGCTCAATCCGGGTTATCTGGCGCGCTCGTTCGGCGCGCGCTACCTGGGCGAGCTCCCGTGGCAGGGCTGCGACGCGCCGGTCGAGCGCGTCGCGGCGGCGCTCGAGCGTGCCTTGGACCTCGACTCGTTGTGGGCGCGATTGGTCGAGGCCCGCGCGTCACGGCAGCGCTGAGTACGTGTTTTCCGGGGGTTTTCGCGGTTCGCATGCTTTGATCTCGGACATCGATCACCTATGATGATCGGTGAGGGTTTCTCGATGGATGCGGCCACCATGAACGAGGCGGAGCTCTCCTTCTTCCGAGATCTGCTCAGCGGGCAGCTCAACGGCTTGATCGAGGAAGCCGAGCGCACCGTCGAGGGCATGAACGGCGAGCGCACCGAGTTCCCCGATCCCACCGATCGCGCGTCGCTCGAATCCGATCGCAACTTCGATCTGCGGATCCGCGACCGCGAACGCAAGCTCATCAAGAAGATCCGCGAGGCGCTGGACCGGATCCAGGACGGTTCGTTCGGCGTCTGCGAGGAGTGCGGCGGAGGCATCGGGCTCGAGCGCTTGCGCGCGCGCCCCGTCACGACGCTCTGCATCGCGTGCAAGGCCGAGCAGGAAGCCGAGGAGCGCGCCGCCGAGCGAGCGCAGCGCGGTCGATGACGTCGGGCGCGGCCGAGGGCGCGCGAGGCGCCGCTGCCCGGATCTTGATCGAGCTGGCGCGTGTCGGCGCGACTCGGGCGGATGCCGCGGAGCGGCTCGCCGGCGCGATCGGCTCGCACGTCGATCGGGCCGTGGTGGACGCGTGCGTGGCCACGTTCGCGGGCGAAGGCGTCGACGTCGCGTGGGCGTTGCTCGACGACGAGCTCTTCGCGGCGGTGATCGAGGCGGCTCAGGCGCTCGACCGAGGCGACGTCGTCGCGGCGGCGCTGGCGCACGAGCCGTCGTCGAAGGCGCGCGCCAAGTCGGCGAAGAAGGCGGCGCATCGGTTGCGCTCCCGGGGGGTCGACGTTCCGCTCCACGAGGCGCCGGCGGCCCACGCAACGGTGGTCGTCGAGACCGCGGACGAAGCGGATGCGGAGCGGCGTGCGCTGATCACCGCGCCCGACGGGGCGGGTGGACGTCTGATCGTGATCGCCGCTGACCGAGCCGACGGGGTGCTCTTCGTGGAGGCGATCTTCCGCGACGAGGTGCTGGTGCGGCTCGCGGGAAACGTGCTGCCGCGCAAGAAGGTGCGGCCGATGCTGCGCCAGCTCTTCTCGACCTGGGGTGACGCGCTCGCGTCGGTCGACGTGAGCGTCGGCGCCGCGGAGATCCTCGCGGCGGACGCGCAGGGCCACCTCGACGCGCCGAGCCTGCGCGATTGGCTGTCCGAGCTGCGTCCGTTGCTCAGGCCGCTGGCGCGCGATGCGCGTCCCCTGGCCGAGCCCGTCCTCGACGAGGACGCCGTGCGCCGCCGCGCGTCCGAGTCCGCCGCGCTCTTCGAGACGCCCGCGTTCGCGTCGTGGCTCCCCGATCGGCGCGCGCTGCTCGACTGCGGCGAGAAGCTGCACGTGGCCATGGCGAGCGATCTGGTGATCAACGAGACGCAGCGACACGAGCAGCTCGCCGGGGTGTTCGGGCGGGCCGCGCGCGACTACCTGACGGAGGCGCAGCGTCGCGTGCTGATCGCGCGCTTGCGTCACGCGAGCCGCTTCTTGCTGGTGCGCGGCGACACCGTCGCGGCGGAGCGGGCATGGGCCGCAGCACGCGTCCTCGAGGAGGGCGGTGTGCCTCCCTTCGTCGAGCAGCTCTTCCGGCGCGTCTTCGATCGCCCGGCGCCGGAGCAGCCGGCGCCCGCCGCCGAGACCGCCGCCGAGCCACGCTCGCGGCTCATTCTCCCCGGTGCCCCGGATCCCGCGGCGGCGCCGCGCGGCGGTGGACTGATTCTTCCCTGAGCGGCCTCGACGCGCGCCCCCGGCCTTCCCATGGAACCGTATCTCGCACGCATTCGCGATTGGCTGGACGAGGCGACACAGGCGCTTTGGGCCTACGTCCAGGGGCTCACGCCGGATCAGGTCGAGCTCTACTTCCTCGGGCTCTTCGCCGCGGGATGCTTGCTCTCGATCTGGCTGCTCTACTCGATTCACCGGCGTTCGCAGGGCGTGGGGTCGCGTGGCGTACGCGTCTCGTCGGATCGCCACGTGGATCTGCCGACCTTCGTCGAGCCGGGAACGAGCCCGACTGGCGACACCAGCGCCGCGAACGTGTCCGGGCCGCCGATCGACGTGTCGGAGGAGCCGCGGCGTCCCCCGCGCCAGAAGCGCAGCGCCAAGGGCGGCTTCCGACTCGACACGCCGGTCTTTCCCGCGCGTCGGCTCAAGGTCTCGAAGGCACCGCCGCCCGAGGAGGTCACGCCCCCGCCGCCACCGAAGGCCGCTCGCGGGGAGCAGGCGCCGGTGGGCGCACCCGCACGCGCACCCGCCGCGCAGGTGACTCCGCGCCCCCCCACACGCGCGCCAGCGCCGGCGGTGACGCCGCGGCCTCCCACGCGGGTGCCCGCGCCGGTCGAGGCGAAGGCGCCGCCCGCGGCGGTGCCGGCGCCGCCGCCGACTCGCGAGAGCTTGTTCGCGCGTCTACGCGCCGGGTTGGCCGCCACGCGCGACGGATTGGTGCGCGGTCTGGACGCGCTGGTGAGCGGTCGCGGGGCGGTCGACGAGCGGGTGGTGGGCGGTGTCGAGGAGCTCCTGATCGCGAGCGACGTCGGGGTGCGCACCACCGCGGTGCTGCTCGAGTCGGTTCGCAGCGGGATCCGCTCCGGCAAGATCCGCAGCGCCGACGACCTCAAGGCGGCGCTCAAGGAACGCATCTTCGAGATCCTGTCGATCCCGGTGCCGAACCCGACGGTCGAGGTGAAGCCACGGGTGCTGCTCGTGGTCGGGGTCAACGGGACGGGAAAGACCACGTCGATCGGCAAGCTCGCCGCCCGATTCAAGAGCGAGGGCGAAACGGTCATGCTCGCCGCCGCCGACACCTTCCGCGCGGCCGCCATCGAGCAGCTCGAGATCTGGGGCCAGCGCTGCGACGTGCCCGTGATCCGGCAGGGCGAGGGCGCGGATCCCGGCGCGGTGGCGTTCGACGCGCTCAAGGCCGCGAAGGCGCGCGGCATCGATCGCCTGATCGTCGACACCGCTGGGCGCATGCACACCAAGAAGAACCTCATGGAGGAGATCCGCAAGGTGAAGCGCGTCCTTGGCCGCGATCATCCCGGCGCTCCACACGAGGTGTTCCTGGTGCTCGATGCCACGACCGGTCAGAACGCCATCTCCCAGGCGCACCTCTTCCACGAGGCGCTCGAGCTCTCCGGTCTCGTGCTCACCAAGCTCGATGGCACCGCCAAGGGCGGTGTCGTCATCGGCATCTGCGACGAGCTCAGGCTGCCGGTGCGCTACATCGGCATCGGCGAGACGATCGACGACCTTCGTCCGTTCGATGCCCGCGACTTCGTGGACGCGCTCTTCGGTGATTCCTGAGCGCGCCCGCGGGACGCGCGAGCACCGAGGTCTCCACAGGTAGCTCGGCGCGCGCGCCGGTCGCGGGGCTGGAGCCGTCCCGCGAGCGGCTCAGCGGCGGCGACGCATCGCTTGCGCCATCTCGCGCTGCATCTCGCGCTTCTTCACGTCCTCGCGCCGGTCGTGCGTGCGCTTGCCGCGCGCGAGCGCCAGCTCGAGCTTGGCGCGGCCCCCCTTGAAGTAGAGCGAGAGCGGCACCAGCGTCAGCCCCTTCTCGCGAACCTTGCCGATCAGCTTCTCGATCTGGTTGCGGTGCAGCAGCAGCTTGCGCTTGCGGAGCGGCTCGTGGTTTCCGTGCGACGCTGGCGCGTAGATCCCGATGTGCATGTTCATGAGCCAGACCTCGCCGCGTTCGATCGTGGCGTACGCGTCCTTGAGGTTGGCGGTCCCGGCGCGCAGCGACTTGACCTCCGAGCCCACGAGCACGATCCCGGCCTCGAAGGTGTCCTCGATGTCGTATTCGTGCCGCGCCTTGCGGTTCTGACAGACGAGAGCTTGGCTCGACACGACGGCGTCTCCAGGGCGCGCCGTGAGACGGCGCGCGACCCTTGTTCATAACACGCTCGACGAACGGGCTCGGGGCGCGCGCCCGCGCCAGCGTCCCAGCTCCATCCGAGCACGATCCCGTTTTCGTTTGACGCCCCGGGGGGCGAGTGCTATCTCACTCGCGCCTCGGGCCCATAGCTCAATTGGTAGAGCGGCGGACTCTTAATCCGTAGGTTGAAGGTTCGAGTCCTTCTGGGCTCACCCGAATTCCCCGACAGCACGCGCAGTTGCTTCGGCCCAGCCTGGGGGCTGGCCCGCGGTCGCTTCGCGTGTCGTCGGGCGGCCGTTCGCACCGCGGCGAACGGAGGCTGGTCGGGTACGCTCCGAGGCGCCGCGAGAGTGGTGGAATGGCAGACACGCTGGACTTAGGATCCAGTGCCTTCGGGCGTGGGGGTTCAAGTCCCCCCTCTCGCACCGGTTCGAGTCGCCGTACGCGGGCGCCACGTCGCGTGATCCTGCGCGGCCTTCGCTTGGACGTCGGGTCCTCACGCTGATATACCGGCCGACTGCACCTGCCCGATCCTTTTCCCCTGCAACTAGAGGTTTTCGAGCCTCGCGCCTCCCGGCTTCGAGGAGAGTGGTCCCATGAAAGTGTCCGTGGAAGAGCTCAGCAGCACCCGTCGTAAGCTCGCGATCGAGCTGGCGCCGGAAGACGTCGAGAAGCATGTCGAGCAGTCCTACCGCGAGCTCGCGCGCGCGGTTCAGCTCAAGGGGTTTCGGCCTGGGCGGGCGCCGCGCAAGCTGCTCAAGCAGCTCTACGGCAAGGACATCGACCAGGAAGTCACCGGCAAGCTCATCGAGGAGTCGATCCCCAAGGCGCTGGAAGAGCACAAGCTCGAGCCGGTGGCCATGCCGGTGATCGAGGACAAGGAGCTCGCCGAGGATCATTCGTTCCGCTACACGGCGCTCGTCGAGGTCCAGCCCGAGATCGAGCTGGCCGAGTACCGCGGTCTCGAGGTGAAGGCCGAGGCGATCTCGGTGAGCGACGACGACGTGAGTCGGGCGCTCGAGGAGCTGCGGTCGTCGCGCGCGACGCTCGTCGATCGTGAAGGCGAGGCCGCGCGCCGTGGCGACGTGGTGGTCGCCGACTGGGACATGGAGGTCGAGGGCAAGAGCGGCTCGCAGGTGTCCCGTCAGGACGCACCGCTCGAGCTCACCGAGGGCGGCTTGCTGCCCGAGCTGGTGAGCGGGCTCGAGGGAGTGAAGGCAGGGGAGACGCGGACCATCGAAGCGACGCTCGGAGAGCGCGGCGTCGATGCATCGGTCGCGGGCAAGCAGGCGACCTTCCGCGTCACCGTGAAGAAGGTCCAGGAGCGTGCGCTACCGGCGCTCGACGACGAGCTCGCCAAGGCCGTGAGCGGTCTCGAGAGCGTCGAGGCGCTGCGCGCGGACCTGCGCGAGAAGATCCACGCGCGCCTCGATCGCGAGGCCAAGGCGAAGCAGCACGAGCAGCTCGTGGATGCGCTGGTGGCAGCCAATCCGTTCGAGCCGCCCGAGTCGTTGGTCGAACAGTCGGTGCGCACGCTGACCCGTTTCGCCGGCAGCGACGTTCCGGAGAACGAGTCCGAGGACGCGCGCGAAGAGCGCCGCGCGGCCGTCGAGAAGGCGGCCAAGCGCCAGGTCGCCGCCGACCTGTTGCTGCGCCGCATCGCCGACAAGGAGAGCATCGAGGTGTCCGACGACGACGTCGATGCGGCCCTCGAGGAGCGCGCTCAGTCGATCGGCCAGCGCGGCGACGTGCTTCGCCAGGCGTACGAGCGCAAGGGGATCCTGGACGAGTTCCGCGGCGAGATCCGGCGTCGGCGCGTCCTTGATTTCTTGCTAGAAAACGCTAGAATTCTGGGCACCTAGAGCGAATCGAGGCGGCCCAGGCCGAGCTCGTTCGAGACTTGAATCGGGGCATGGACGCAGGCTTGCCGTCGGATCTCCTCGCGGCTCGGTCGCATGCCCCGGGCCAGGCCTCGGGACACGAGAAAGAGGACCGATGAATCAGCCGAGTGCCAGCTACCTCGTCCCCATCGTCGTCGAGCAGACCAGCCGCGGCGAGCGCTCGTACGACATCTACTCGCGACTGCTCAAGGAACGGATCGTCTTTCTCGGCTCGGCGGTCGACGACGCCGTGGCGAACCTGGTGGTGGCCCAGCTCCTGTTCCTCGAGTCCGAGGATCCGGACAAGGACATCCACTTCTACATCAACTCGCCGGGCGGGTCGGTGAGCGCCGGCATGGCGATCTACGACACCATGCAGTACGTGAAGCCCGACGTGCAGACGCTCTGCATGGGGATGGCCGCGAGCATGGGCGCGGTCCTGCTGGCAGCGGGCGCGCCGAAGAAGCGCTTCGCGCTGCCGCACTCGCGGGTGCTGATCCACCAGCCGCTCGGCGGCGGGCACGGCCAGGCCTCGGACGTCGAGATCCACGCGCGCGAGCTGCTGCGCACCCGGGAAGAGCTCAACCGCATCCTGGCGCGCCACACGTCGCAGCCGTTCGACAAGATCGCCCACGATTCCGATCGCGATTTCATCCTCACGAGCGCAGAGGCGAAGGAATACGGTATCGTGGATGCAGTCATCGAGAAGCGCGTCTAGGCTGCACCAAGGGGGCCGCGGCTCAAGACACCTGCGCGGGAGACGGCCTTGGACAACAAGAAAGACTCGAGCCTCGTCTGTTCGTTCTGCGGCAAGGGACAGGACGAGGTTCGCAAGCTGATCGCTGGTCCGACGGTCTACATCTGCGACGAGTGCATCGACCTCTGCAACGACATCATCGCGGAGGAGTACGAGCACCCCGAGTCGCTGCCGAACGCAGCGACGGTTCCGAAGCCCAAGGACATCCGCAAGGTCCTGGACGAGTACGTGATCGGGCAGGACCGGGCGAAGAAGATCCTCTCGGTCGCGGTCCACAATCACTACAAGCGGATCGAGTCGAACGCGTACTCGTCCGACGTCGAGCTCTCGAAGTCCAACATCCTGCTGCTGGGACCCACCGGATGCGGCAAGACGCTTCTGGCGCAGACCCTCGCGAAGATCCTCAACGTTCCGTTCGCGATCGCCGATGCCACCAGCCTCACCGAGGCGGGCTACGTGGGCGAGGACGTCGAGAACATCATCCTGAGCTTGCTGCAGAACGCCGACTACGACATCGAGAAGGCCCAGAAGGGCATCGTCTACATCGACGAGATCGACAAGATCGCGCGGAAGGGCGACAACCCGTCGATCACCCGCGACGTCTCGGGCGAGGGTGTGCAGCAGGCGCTGCTCAAGATCATCGAGGGCACCATGGCGAGCGTGCCGCCCAAGGGCGGACGCAAGCACCCGCAGCAGGAGTACCTGCACGTCAACACCACGAACATCCTGTTCATCTGCGGCGGAGCGTTCACCAACATCGACGGCATCATCGAGCACCGCATCGGCCGCAAGAGCCTCGGCTTCGGCGCCGACGTGCGCAAGAAGCAGGATCGCAAGGTGAGCGAGCTGTTGAAGCAGGTGGAGCCCGAGGACCTGCTGCGCTTCGGCATGATCCCCGAGTTCGTCGGCCGGCTGCCGGTGATCGCGACGCTCGAGGAGCTCGACGAGCAGGCGCTGGTGCGGATCCTGCGCGAGCCCAAGAACGCGATCACCAAGCAGTACAAGAAGCTCTTCGAGTTCGAGAACGTGAAGCTCAAGTTCACCGAGGGCGCGCTCATCTCCATCGCGCGCGAGGCGCTCAAGCGCAACACCGGCGCGCGCGGCCTCAGGTCCATCCTCGAGAACGTGATGCTCGACATCATGTACGAGATCCCCTCCCAGCCGCACGTCAAGGAAGTGATCATCAACGAGGACGTGATCTTGCACCACGCGAACCCGATCACCGTCTTCGAGAAGCCGTTCGAGGACGGTCGTCAGGTCGGAACCGCGTGACGGTCCCCCGCCAGCCCAGTCCTGAGGCCACACCATGATCTTTCGCAACGATCGCGACCGCCGGGCCCCCGTCGTGCGGGCCACCGACCGGCTCTACCCGCTGTTGCCGCTCCGCGACATCATCGTCTTTCCGCACATGATGGTGCCGCTCTTCGTGGGCCGCGAGAAGTCCATCAACGCCCTCGACGACGCGATGAACCACGACAAGATGATCCTCTTGGCCGCGCAGAAGAAGGCCAAGACCAACGACCCGACCGAGGACGACATCCATCGGGTCGGCACGCTGTCGAGCGTGATCCAGCTGCTGCGGCTGCCCGACGGAACGGTGAAGGTGCTGGTCGAGTGCAAGCGGCGCGCGCGCATCAAGGAGTACGTGCCGAACGACCGCTTCTTCCAGGTTCGGGTGGAGGAGACCGCGGACGTCATCGGCGATCCCGTCGAGATCGCGGCGCTCAAGCGCAGCGTCAACGAGACCTTCGAGCAGTACTCGAAGCTCAACAAGCGCGTGCCGCGCGAGATGATCCTCTCGGCGATGACGCTCGACGATCCTTCGCGCTTGGCGGACACGATCGTCGCGCACCTCAACCTGAAGCTCGAGGACAAGCAGGAGCTGCTCGAGCTGGCCGACGTCGGGCCGCGCCTCGAGAAGCTGCTGCAGCTCATGAAGGCGGAGATCGAGATCCTGCAGGTCGAGAAGCGCATCCGGACGCGCGTCCGGAAGCAGATGGAGAAGAGCCAGAAGGAGTACTACCTCAACGAGCAGATGCGCGCGATCCAGAAGGAGCTCGGCGAGAAGGACGAGTTCAAGAACGAGATCCAGGAGCTCGAGGAGAAGCTCAAGGCGAAGAAGCTCTCCGCCGAGGCGCGCGAGAAGTGCGAGAAGGAAGTCCGCAAGCTCAAGATGATGTCGCCGATGAGCGCCGAGGCGACCGTCGTTCGGAACTACGTGGACTGGATTCTGAGCCTGCCCTGGGGCGAAGGCACCGAGGACAAGCTCGATCTCGAGGAAGCCGAGCGCTTTCTCGACTCGGACCACTACGGGCTCGAGAAGATCAAGGAGCGCATCGTCGAGTACCTGGCGGTGCAGAAGCTGGTCGAGAAGATCAAGGGCCCGATCCTCTGCTTCGTCGGCCCCCCGGGTGTCGGCAAGACGTCGCTCGGGAAGTCGATCGCCAAGGCGACCGGGCGTAACTTCGTGCGGCTGTCGCTCGGCGGCATCCGCGACGAAGCCGAGATTCGCGGACATCGGCGCACCTACATCGGCGCGCTGCCCGGCAAGATCATCCAGTCGATGAAGAAGGCGGGCTCGCAGAACCCGGTCTTCCTGCTGGACGAGATCGACAAGATGAGCGCCGATTTCCGCGGCGATCCGGCGGCGGCGTTGCTCGAGGTCCTCGATCCCGAGCAGAACCATGCGTTCAACGATCACTACTTGGACATGGACTACGACCTGTCACGGGTGATGTTCATCACCACCGCGAACACCCTGTTCTCGATTCCGCGGCCGCTGCAGGATCGTATGGAGATCATCCGCCTGCCCGGCTACACGGAGATCGAGAAGGTCCAGATCGCCAAGCAGTTCCTGGTGCCGAAGCAGATCGAGGAGCACGGTCTCAAGGACGACGATCTGGACTTCACGACGCCCGCGGTGCTGCGGATCATCCGCGAGTTCACCAAGGAATCGGGCGTACGAAACCTGGAACGCGAGATCGGCAGCATCTGTCGCAAGGTGGCCCGGCGCGTCGTGAAGGATGGACACGCGCACCGCGATCGGATCACGCCGCAGGCGGTGCCGCACTTCCTGGGGGTTCCCAAGTACCGCTTCGGCGTCAAGGAAGAGCAGCACGAGATCGGCATGGCGACCGGCCTCGCCTGGACGGACGTCGGCGGCGAGCTGCTCAACACCGAGGTCACGATCATGCCCGGCAAGGGCAAGCTCACGATCACCGGCAAGCTCGGCGACGTGATGCAGGAGTCGGCGCAAGCGGCGATGAGCTACGTCCGCACCCGGGCAGCGCGCCTCGGGCTCAAGCCGGACTTCTACCAGGCGATCGACCTGCACATTCACGTGCCCGAGGGCGCGATCCCGAAGGACGGCCCTTCCGCCGGCATCACGATGGCCACCGCGATCACCTCCGCGCTCACCCGGTTTCCCGTGCGCCGTGACGTGGCGATGACCGGTGAGATCACGCTGCGCGGACGTGTGCTCCCGATCGGCGGGCTCAAGGAGAAGATCCTCGCAGCGCACCGCGGCGACATCCGCTCGATCATCATCCCGGCGGAGAACGAGAAGGACCTGAAGGACATTCCCACTTCGGTGCTGAAGAGCATCACGGTTCATCTCGTGAGCCACGTCGACGAGGTGCTGAAGCTGGCGCTCGTCGTGAGCGAGCCGAGCCTTCTCTTCCGCGACGCACCCGACGACGTCGCGGATCAGATCAAGGTGGTGGCACCCGCAGCACCTCCCGCGCCGGCGGAGATCCCGGCGCAGGCACCCGTTCTGGAAGTCACCAAGCATTGACGAGCGTCGAGCGGCGCCGTCGGGCTCGCTCGCACGACGCGAGCCCGACATGACGCGCTCGAGCCTTTCGAGTTGGGAGCAATCGAGGGTTGCCGGCACCCGAGTCGGTTCGATATCTTCCCCCGACTCTCGGCCGGCCGAGTCGTCCGGGCGGATAGCTCAGCGGGAGAGCACCGGCCTTACAAGCCGGCTGTCGCAGGTTCGATCCCTGTTCCGCCCACCAGGGTGCGTGGTGGGAGGAACGAAGACCAGAGGCGGTTGAGCCCGCCACGAGCAGCGCACCAAGACTTGGGGTGGTAGTTAAGTCGGTTATAACGCCGGCCTGTCACGCCGGAGGCCGCGGGTTCGAGTCCCGTCCACCCCGCCACGTGAGGAACACGAGATGGCGATCGAAGTAGGGCAGTCTGTGACGTTCCCGTTCGCGGGAAGCTCGATGCAGGGCCTCGTCCTCGAGGTACACCCGAAGACCGTGGTGATCCGAGCGGATTTCCCCAATCACAAGGGAAAGATCGTGCGACGTCGGGTGCACGAGCTCGGCGACAAGGCCGGCGCCAAGGCCGAGGGCGGCATCGTCAAGCGCTTCCTCGAGTCGCGGCGAAAGGCGAAAGAGGACAAGGCGAAGGCGGCGAAGCAGGCTGCCAAGCAGGCGAAGGTCAAGGCGCGCGCCAAGGGCAAGGCAACCGCCGCGGAGT
>JAXLQJ010000017.1:0-132438 GCA_046331705.1 bacterium
AGGTAGTCCGCGAACAGCGTGAGCTTGGTCGCGAGCTCCTCGTGGTAGGCACCGGCCATCGCGAGCGCGCGAATGCCCTGGATGTCGCTGTGCATCTCGTCGAGGTAGTCGGCGATCATCTCGTGGCGGTCGATGGTCTTGCCCATGGAACCGCGCTCCGAGGCGTAGTGCTTGGCGCAGCGGTACGCCGCCTCGCAGAGCCCCAGCGACTCGAAACCCACGCCGAGCCGCGCGTTGTTCATGAGCGTGAGCATGTACTTGAAGCCCTCGCCGCGCTTGCCCACGAGCTGCGCGGGAGCACGCTCGAAATCGAGCGAGCAGGTCGCCGAGCCGTGGTGCCCGAGCTTCTCCTCGATGCGCCCGATCGTGACGATGCGCTTGCGGGTGCCGTCCGGCTGGTCCTCGTAAGTGGGCACGAGGAACATCGAGAGCCCCGCGAGCCCCGCGAACGGATCGTCACTCGCCTTCGCCTTCTCGGTGCGGGCGATGACGAAGTGGTACTTCCCGTGACCCGAGGTGATGAAGATCTTCTGGCCGGTGACGAACCAGTTGCCGTCGGCGTCCTGCTCGCCGACCGCGCGCAGCGCCGCCATGTCGCTGCCGGCGTCGGGCTCGGTGATGTCCATGGCGCCCCACGCCTCGCCGCGGATGATCTCGCCCATCTCCTTCGCCCAACGCGTGCTGGTGATCTTGCCGCCCGCCACGTCGAACTGGGTGGTGCCTTCTTGCGCCGAGAACACCAGCATCGCCAGCGCGATGCCGCCGTGGAAGCTGTGGTGCGCCATCACCGACACGTCGGCGCGCGCCATCATCTCGGCGTTGATGAAATAGATCATCGCGGGGGTGTTCTGGCCGCCCAGCTCGCGCGGGACGCACATGCCGTGAAGCTCGAGCTCACGCAGCTTGGCGAAGATCGCTTGCTGCCGCTCGGCGAAGACACCCTCGCCGTTCTCCAGCCGCACGCCTTGCGCGTCGATCTCGGCGGCGGCCGGCGCCACCTCCTCGGCCACGAACGCGCCGACCAGCTCCAGGATGTCCTTGTAGAAGGCCACCGCTTCCTCGGCGTTCTTGAAGCCGTCCGGTGCTTTCCAGCCGTACTCGGTCGCTTCCACCAGCGGTGCCCAGTCGATGGCACGCTCGACGTAGAAACGCAGATCCTCGTTGTCGCGGTAGAAATTGCTCATGACGGCCTCCGGGGCCGGGCCGATGCGGCTCCGGCGCGACGCGAGGGCTTGCGCCCAGCGCGGTTTGCGGTGTCGGTCGCCGGGACACGCGTCCTCGACGCCGTCTTGCGGGCGTGGGATTGGAAGAGCGAATCGTGGGCGACGCGGATCAGCTCGCGGACCAAGCGCTGGTCGGCGCCGGGACGCGGCGCGTCGCCGTCGACGACGCCTCCGAGCAGCTCGGTGGAAGCGATGCCGCTCACGATCAAGTTGGTCACCACCACGATGTACGCCTCGGGATCGACCTCGGTGCGCACCGCGCCGAGCTCCTGCCCCTTGCGCAGATACCGGGCGATCACGGCGATCCACGGCCGAAGCTGCGTGAGCAGCCGCTCGCGCATCTCCTGGGGGTGGTCGAGAAGCTCGCGCACCAGCAGCCGCGCTCGGTTCGGATCGGCGGTGAAGAAGCCCACCGCCTCGCGCACCACGGCCTCGAAGATCTGGTCGCCGGCGGTCGCCGCCATGAGGAGCCGCGGCAGCACGTCCGCCCAGCGGCTCAGGAGCGCGTCGAGAACCGCCTGACGCAGCTCCTCCTTGGACGGGAAGTGATAGAGCAGCGAGGGCTTGCGCACACCGACGGCGTCGGCGATCTGCTGAAGCGGTGTGCCGTCGTAGCCTTGCGCGGCGAAGAGCCGGGTGGCTTCGTCGAGCAGCCGCGCGCGCACCTCCACCGGGCGCTCGGCGGCACCTCGTCCCAACCGGAGGGCGGTGTCGGCGGCTTCTCGCATGTGGGCACGGTGCCGAGCGACCTACCAAAGAGTCGCCAGCTATCTACCAAATGGTAGGCACTCCCCGCGCCATTGTCAACGCGCCGCGTCACGCCCGTCGCGAAGCACCCGGGCCGCACGACGAGCGTCCCGAAGCCGCCGAGCCTCGCAGGCTGGCGCGGTGGCCGCCGTCCAACCGCTCGACGCTTCAGTCCGACGGCATCCGATCCAGCGCCGCCCGCACCCGCTGGGCCAGCTCGCGAGTCGTGAACGGCTTGGTCACCAAGCGCCCTTCGAGCTCGTGGCCGCCTTCGGCCAGCGAGGGGTGCTCGGTGTGGCCGCTGGCGAAGAGCACGCGTAGACCGGGACGGATCGCCAGCGCCTGCGCCGCCACCTCGGGTCCGCTCATCTCGGGCATGACGACGTCGACCAGCAGCAGGTCGATGCGTCGGTCCCGCTCCTCGATCAGCGGGAGCGCTTCGGCGCCCGAGCTGGCCGCGACGACGATGTAGCCCAGCCCTTCGAGAAGCGCCTTCGTGACGATCCGCACCGCGGGCTCGTCCTCGACCACCACGATCGTCTCGTCCGCGCGGGCCCGCGGCGGCTGGTCGGCGGAGACCGCGGCGACCGCGCGCGGCTCGGCCAACGGCAACAGCACCCAGAACGTGCTGCCGATGCCCACCTCGCTCTCCGCCCAGATCTGTCCCTCGTGGTCCCGCACGACGCCGTACGCCGTGGCGAGCCCGAGGCCGGTACCGGCACCGCTGGGCTTGGTGGTGAAGAACGGCTCGAAGACGCGGCGGAGCGTATCGGCGCCCATGCCGACGCCGGTATCGCGGACGCTGAGCGCGACGTGCCTGCCCGCGATCGACTCGCTGGCGCTCGAGCGCAAGACGTGCTGGCTCGTGGCGTCGCGAAGCGTGAGCTCGATGGTGCCGCCGCGGGGAAGCGCGTCGCGCGCGTTGAGCACGAGATTCATCACCACCTGCTCGAGCTGCCCCGGATCCCCTCGGGTCCAGAACGCTCCGGGCGCCAGGTTCGTGACCAGCTTCACGTCCTCCGGCACCACCCGCCGCAGCAACGACGTCACGGCCTCGACCAGCTCGCGAAGCTCCACGGATTGGCGCTGTGTCGGCTTGTGTCGCGAGAACGCCAACAGCTGTCGCGTCAGCGCCGCTGCACGTTCGGCGGCGCCCCGGGCACGCTCGATGTCCACCCGCACCGGGTGCTCGGGCTCGAGGCTGCCGAGCGCGAACTCGGCGCTCACCAGGATCGCCGTGAGCAGGTTGTTGAAGTCGTGCGCCACGCCACCGGCGAGCCGCCCGATGGCGTCCATCTTCTGCGCCTGCGCCAGCCGATCCTCGAGCTGCTTGCGCTCCGTCATGTCGATGGCCATGCCGGCCACGAAGCGCGCGCCGTCGGGACGCACGATGGGAAACCGGATCGTGAGCCAGCTCCGCGTCCCGTCTCGCCCGGGAATCAGCTCCTCCACGGTGGTGGGTCGGCCGTGGGTCAGCACCTCTTCGTCGTGCGCGCGCAACGCTTCGTGCACCGCCGGCGCGGCGTCCGGCCAGAGCTCGCGCGTGGTCTTGCCGCGCCAGTCGACCGTCGCCCTCCCCAGGATTCGCTCCACGTAGCTGCCGCTCACGTAGACGAGCCGTCCCTGCTCGTCCTTCATGAATCCGATCGCCGGGCTGTGCGTCATGAAGAGCGCGAAGAGCTCGCGGCTCTCGCGCAGCGCTTCGTTGGCGCGCGCCAGCTCCGCGGTGCGGCTCACGACCCTTCGCTCCAGCTCGTCGCGCAAGGCGCACAGCTCCTCGTCGGCGGCCTTGCGCTCGGCGATCTCCAGCGCCATCCGACGATTGACCGCCTCCAGGGCGTGCGTGCGCTCGCGCACGAGCTCCTCGAGATGGTCGCGATGACGCGCCAGCTCGCGCTCGGCGGCGTGCTTGTAGAGCGCAATCTCGATGTTCGCGCCGAGCTCGCGCTCCTGGAACGGCTTCACGAGGTAGCCGAAGGGTTTCACCCGGCTCGCGCGGGCCGTCAGGTCGTCGTCCGAGTAAGCCGTGAGAAAGACCACCGGCACGTCGCAGCGCGACCTAAGCCCTTCGGCAACGTCGATACCGCTCACGTCGTCGGCGAGGCGGATGTCCATGAGCACGAGATCCGGCTCGGCGCGCGCGATGACCTCGACGGCGTCGGCGCCGCGCGCGGCCCGGCCGCACACCACGTACCCCATGGCGCGGAGCCGATCCTCGAGCTCCATCGCCACAAGCGCCTCGTCCTCGACGACGAAGATCCGCGCCGACGGGCGCGCCTCGCTCATCCCGCCCTCGCCGGCTCGCGCGTCGCGACGCGGACGGTGGTCCCCGCCGGCGGGGTTCCCGGCCCCGGCGGGTACTCGACGGTGGCGTCGAGCTGCTCGGCCAGATTGCGCACGAGCTTCGTGCCGAAGCCGGTGCCGCGAGTGGGATCGAACGACGCCGGCAAGCCGATGCCGTCGTCCCACACGGAGACCAGGACCCGGTCGCGCTCGAGCGCCGCCTTCACCCCGATCCGCCCGGTCCGGCCCGCGGGGAACGCGTACTTGAACGCGTTGCTCACCAGCTCGCTCACGATCATGCCGAACGGTAGCGCCTTCTCGATCGGCAGCACCAGATCCTTCGCGTCCACCTCGAGCGCGATGCTGCGCTTGCGCGCGTCGTGGGAACGCGCGAGGTGATCCAGCAACGAGCGCAGGTAGTCGGCGAAGTCGATCGCCGAGAGCGTGCGCGATTGGTAGAGCTTCTCGTGCACCAGCGTGAGCGAGCGCAGCCGATCGCGAGCCTGCGCGAAGACCGCCCGGCTCTCGGGATCGGCGAGCTTCTTCGCCTCGAAGTGCAAGAGACTGGAGATCACCTGCAGATTGTTCTTGACGCGATGGTGGACCTCGCGCAGCAGCGTGTCCTTCTCGCGCAACGAGAGCCGCAGGTCCTCCTCGACCCGGCGCTGCGCCGCGCGCAACCGCTCCTGCTCGAGGCCGAGCAGGTAGCTGTCGCAAAGCGGCGCCGCGAACCGCCAGAGCGGCGTCAGCAAAGCGATGGTGGCGGCATCGTAACCGCGCGGTCGACTGCCGAGACCGACCAGGCCGATGGGGCGCTCGCCCACCACGATCGGGACGCCGAGGAACGCGCCGACCGGGGGGTGCCCTTCCGGCAGCCCGCCCGAGCGCGCGTCGTGGGCCGCATCGTCGACCACGATGGCTTCCCGGGACGAAAGCGCCGCGCCGAGCAGATTGTCGAGCGCATCGACGTCGAGAAATCCGTCCGCCGCGACTCGCCGCTCCGCCTCGTCGCGGAGCGCGCGCCCGACGCGTTCGTCCCATCCCACACCCTGGTACGCGAGGATGCGCAGCTTCGGTCCCGGGAGCGCGACGCCGAAGAAGCCGTACTCGCTCTGCGAGATCGCGATCGCGTACGTCAGGAAGCGCAGCGTGGCCTCCCGCCAGTCGCCGTGCGCCAGATACGCGGCTTGCGACTCGGTCACCGCGAGCAGCATCTCGTTTTGCTGTCGGAGCTGCTGCTCGCCACGCCGCAGCATGCGGTTCATCACCTCCACAGCCTGGGTGCGCTGGCGCACGCGCTCGTCGAGCTCCTGGTTGAGCCGACGCAGATCCTCCTGGGCACGCTGCCGGGCGATGCCCGTCGCGAGGGTCTGCGCGACCCCCTCGATCGCTTGCAGCGTCGAGTCGACCAGCGGCTGGCGCGCGAACAGCGCGACGACGCCCAGGAGGCGACTCTCGACCACCAGCGGCAACCCCGCGAACGACACGATTCCCTCGCGCCGCGCCCATTCCTGGTCGCTCACCTGCGGATCGCCGATCACCTCGTTGGTGAGGTGCGCCGTCCGCGCTTGCGCGATCCAGCCGATCTTGAGCTGGCCCACCGGGATGCGGCCATGCGCGCCGTCCAGGTGAGTGTAGAGGCCGGCGCTGGCGCGCAGCACCAGCAGCGCCTCTGCGCCGTCCAGGGTCCACACCCGCGCGAGCGCCGCGTCGAGGTGCCGCACCATCGATTCCGCGCAGCGCTGGAGCACGCGTTGGAGCGGCAGATCCTCGTTGAGCGCGTCCCCCAGGTCCGCGAGCAGCTGCGCGTGGCGTGCGCGCAGCCCGATCTCGTCCATGAGCCGCTTGCGCTCCGTCAGGTCGAGGCGCGCGCCAGCGATCTGCGCCGGCGCGCCCGACTCGTCGCGGATCAGCGTCAGGTCGTCCTGAATCCAGCGCCACGAACCATCCGCGGCGCGGAAACGGTATTCCTGCGTCTGCCGGGTCTCCTCAGCCACGCGACCGAGATCCGCGAGCACGCCCGCCACGTGATCGGGATGGATCCGGTCGAGCCAGAAGCGCGGCTCGGCGGTGACCTCCTCCGGTGCGTACCCGAGCTGCTTGCGCACGTTCTCGCTCACGTAGGTGGTGGCGAAGTCGCCATCGGGCCGGCAGGTGTAGAGCACGGTCGGGCTCGACTCGACGAGCAATCGCGAGCGCGCCTCGGCGCTGCGCAACGCCTCGTTGACGGACACCAGCTCGCGGGTGCGGTCCTCCACTCGCGCTTCCAGCTCGACGTTGAGGGCGCGCGCCTCGTGCTCGGCGCGTGCGCGTTGCGTGACGTCGTGAAAGCTCCACACCCGACCGACGATCCGGGTCCCGAGCCGCTGCGGACGCGAGCTGCGCTCGAAGACCCGTCCGTCACGGAAGTCGATGACGTCGAAGCTCCCGATCTCGGGATGTGCGTAGAGCGACTCGACGCCGGCGCGAAAGCCCGCCGGGTCCACGAGCTGATCGAGCGCGAACGCGAGCAGCCGTTCATCGTCCTTGCTGGCGGCCACGTCTTCGGGGATGCGCCACATGCGCAGGAACTCGTCGTTCATGAAGCTCACGCGTCCCTCGCGGTCGACCACCAAGATCCCCTCGACCGTCGACTCGAGCGAGGCCTGCGAGAGCGAGAGCGAGCGGTCGAGGCGGTCGCGCAGCCGATGCTCGCGCAAGAACGCCAGACCGATCACGCTCGAGAGCCCGAAAGCGAGCGCGAGGTAGATCCGCACCAAGCGTGGATCCGCGTGCTTGGGCTCGAGAGCGCCGAACCACTTCTGGTAGAGGCCGTCGTAGGTCCCGTTGGCCTTGACCACCGCGAGGGCTTCGTTGATGCGAGCGAGAAGCTCGGGCTGGTCGCGGCGCACCGCAAAGCAGAACTTCTGCACGAATCCGTCGAGGGGCGGCCCCGTGGGCACGACGTTCGCTATGCTCGCATCGCGTAGGGTCTGCAATCCGACGAGCTTGCCGACCAGCAATGCGTCGTGGGTGCCGGTGGACAAGAGCCGCATGCCTCGAGCCGCCGACTCGACGGGAACGAGGAACGCCCCGAGCCCGCGCGCGACCGCCCAGCGGTGCGCCAGGTCGTCGCGCAGCACGATCACCGACTTGCCGACCAACTCGTCCGGCGACGCGATCGGGGGCTCGCCCTTCCGAACGAAGACCGCGCCGTGCATCGTCACGTGCGGCACCGAGAAGCCGGCGAACCGCGCTCGCTCCTCGGATTGCGCCAGGTTGATGAGCACGTCGAGCCCACCCGCCTGGAACTCCGTCAGGATCTCGTGGAACGGCGCGACCCGGATCTCGGAGCGCACCCCCATCTCGCGCGCCACCGCGTGCCAGAGGTCCACGGTGAACCCCGACGCCTCGCCGCCCGGTTGACCGAACGCGAACGGCGGAAAATCGATCTCGCTGCCCACGCGCAGTGGCTCGGGCAGATCGCCCGCGACCCGTTGCGCCCGCGCCGACGCCGGACACCATCCGAGCGCGGCGACCAGCGCCAGCACGGCAACGGGTAACACGCCGCCGCCCGCGCCGACGCGAGCACGCGGGCACGTCCATCCACGGCGCGACCGCCTGACGAACGCTCGGTTCGGTTCCACGAGTCTCCGCGTCGCAGATCGACGGCGAGCTACGAGACGCGACGGGCGTCATCGATGACTTGCACGGCGGCCCGAACTCCCCGGGGGCCGTCGATGTTAGCAACCGTTTTCGTCGTGGAACAGCGATGTTTGGCAACGAGGCTCGCGACGCACCGCCGCGAGCGACCTCGGGAGCGCGCGGCGCGCCGACGGCGGCGGCGGGTGCCAGCGTTTCGGACGACCGAGCGGAATGTCGACCCACACGCGCGGCTTCCGCGTCCTCTCCCCGATCGCACCTCGGATCGCACGATCGGGTTGACCCTGCCCACCTGCGTTTTGTACTGTCCCGCGCCGCGATTTCTTCGGGAGGCAACATGGGCATGGAAATGGGGTGGGGCGGCCGCTCGGGCGCGTCGGCACGGATCTTCGCTCGGTGGCTGGCGGCCGCGCTGCTGCTCGGCGCCACGCGGCCGGCGCACGGGTTCGACTACGACGTCGAGGGCTTCTTGCGCTTCGATGGGCATTTCCACGACGGCTTGCCGCTCTCGCCCGCGGGCCTGGCCAACCAGGAGGAATGGGTGGACATGCGACTCTCGGTCGCGCCGCGCCTCCACCTGACGGACGAGCTGATCGTGGCCGCGCGCGTCGAAGCCCTCGACGGGGTCG
The DNA here is from genome assembly GCA_046331705.1 of bacterium. Classification (GTDB taxonomy): domain Bacteria; phylum JADJOY01; class JADJOY01; order JADJOY01; family JADJOY01; genus JADJOY01. The sequence continues at coordinate 8,525 of JAXLQJ010000017.1, forward strand.
TGGCCGGCGATGGTCGGGACGAGCTCGACGTGCTCGCCGGGCTCGGCGATTCGGCGGGAAATCGGGGGCGAAGCGGCGACGAGCTCGAGTCGATCGAGCTCGACCGGGCCTGGCTCGAGTACACGCCCTCGTTCGGGCTCTTCCGCGTGGGCCGCCAGAGCGCCGATTGGGGTCTCGGCATCCTCGCCAACGGCGGCGGCGACCGCCTCGAGTGGGGGCTCGCCGGAAACGGGCCGGGGCGCGGCGACACCGTGGATCGCGCGGCGTTCACCACCGATCTCTTCCAATGGCTCGGCTTCGCCCGCGACCACCTGCTCGTGGGCGCCGCCTACGACCGCGTCCACGAGGGCGACCCGTTGCTTCGCGCCGACGACGTGAGCCAGCTCGTGACCAGCGCGCTCTACACCAACGGCACCATCCGGCCTCGCGAGATCGGCACGCGCGAGGCGGGTTTCTATGCGATCTACGTGCTCAATCACGATGCCCACGCCCAGCTCGGCGTGCTCGACTTCTACGGCCGGCTCGAGCTCGGCCCGGAGCGCTACAACCTCTTCGGCGAGATCGAAGGAGCGTGGACGGTGGGCAGCGCCGACAGGCGCGGCTTCGTGTCGGACGCGTTGCTCGATCGCGCCGCGGCGGTCGCGGCCGGGAGCTTCGCCAGCACGTTCGAGAAGCGAGGGCTCGATCCCGAGACCGCGGCTGCGCGTGCGAGCTCGGTCGCGGCTCGCGGCACGGCCTCGGCCGACGAGCGAGCGGCGCTCACGCCCGACCTCGTCACCAGCCTGGTCGATGCGGGCTGGTCGGAAACGGGCGCCAGCACCATCGCCGCGCGCATCACGGGCCAAGGCGTCGACTCGATCGCCCAGGACGAGATCAGCGCGCAAGCGCTCGGCGGCACGTTTCGCTCGGGCCTGCGCGTGGGGCCGGTGCGGCTCGGGCTGGAGGTCGGCGGCAGCAAGGCGCTGGCCGAGGACGACGTCTCACCGCCGATGGTCGGGCCGTTCACCAGCGGTCGAAGCAGCGCCGCGGGCGCGGCGATCGCCGGGGTGCTCGAGGCGCGCCAGCTGGAGGCAGCGCTCGGCGGCAAGCGCGCATCGCTCTTCTCGTTCGACCGCGAGTACGATCCGGCGCTCATCCTATTCGAGGAGGTCGGGCCGATCGGCGCCGACGGCGATCCCACCGTCGCCAACGCCTTCTACGCGAAGCTCGCGGCGTCGTTCTCGCCGACCCCCGACGTCGACGTCTTCGGGCTCGCGATCTACGGCCAGCTCGCGCGGAAGGTGGAGCGCTTCCGGATCGATTGCGGTCCGCCCGCGGATTGCCGCGAGAACCTGGCGGCGAACGTCATCGACGCCGGTGCCGCCGACGAGCTGGGCGTCGAGATCGACGCCGGCGTCACCTACCGCATCGTCGAGCACCTGACCGCCGAGCTCCGGGGCGGGTATCTCTTCAGCGGCCACGCCTTCGGACCCGACGCCGAGGACGTGAAGGCGATCCGCCTCCAGATCGGCGTCGAATGGTGAGCGACAGCGCGCTGCATCGTGTGCCGCGCGCCCGCTCGCGCACTCACCGCAGCGCCAGCACCAAGCCCGCGAGGAAGGCGACGATACCGAGCGCCAGCGCGGCGACGATCGCCCCATCCGTGCGCGAGCGCGGTGGCGCACCGTACGCGAAGCCCACCTCGACGAGCGTTCCGCTGCTCGCGTCGAGGTGAAAGAGCGGCACGCCCTCGAAGACCAACGAGTATTCGAGAAGCTGGCGACGAGTCTCGTTCTCCGCGGGCGAACGCTGCGCGGCACCGCTCTTCACCTCGACCAGCGCGAGCTCGCCGCGACGGCGCACGAGGTAATCGGCCCGCACGGGGCATTCGACGCGCTCGCCCTCGACGTACACGTGTGCCGCCGCGGCCACCTGGGCGTCGACGACCTCGAAGCCGAGCGCTTCGAGGGTGTGGACCGCATCGCTCTCGGCCACCCGTCCGGCACGGAAACGGGCGCGAAGCCGCGCGCGGCCGCGCCGCCGCTCGGCCCGCGCGCCGAGCCACGCACCGAGCGCCACCCCGACGAGCGCGGCCCCGCCGGCGACCAGCAGCTGGCGCAGGTCGGGGTGGAGCACGCCAGAGCCACGAGCTCAGTAGAGCTGCGTGGTGATCACGTTCGCGTACTGAGCGGCCATGAGATCGTAGCCGATGGCGTTGGGGTGCAGCCCATCGTAGAGCACGTAGGGCAGGCCGCCCGGGGTCACCTCGAACACGTCCTCGATGTCCACCAGCGCGCAGCCGGTGTCCTGCGCGACCGAGACCAGCGCGGCGTCGTACTCGTCGATCAGCGCGTTGCGCACGTCCTCCGGCGGGCCAAACCGCCCGCAACACACGTGCGTCACGTTCCCGACGATCGCCTTGGCGCCGGCGGCTTGGACCCGACGCACGATGAACTTGATGTTCTCGGCGAAATCGTGGACCGTCGTTCCGTTGAGGCTGTCGTTCGCGCCCCACTGGATGATCACGACGTCCGGATGGGTCGCGCTGACGTCGGTGTCGATCTTGTCCACTCCGTCGCCCGACTCGGTGCTGGGGCGGCCGCGGTTGAACACGTCGTCACGCGAGATGCCGAGGCGATCCGCCAGACGCGGTAGGTAGCCGGCCTCGTCGGGGCGGCTGTCGTAGAGGGGATCGCCCACGCCCGCCGTGATGGAATCGCCCACGCCGGTGATCCGGCTTCCGGGCACCACGCCGTTGCAGTTGTGATCGACGGGCTGACCGAAGACCTCGACGGCGCCCGGGAAGATGCTCGCGTCCGAATCGTTGCAGTCGGGCCCTGGATCGGAGCCGCCGACGAAGTGCAGGAACGAGTCGCCGTCGTCGTCGTTCGCCTGGATCCCGTCGCAATCGTTGTCGATGCCGTCGCTCAGGATCTCCTCGGCATTCGGGTTGATGCTCGGGTCACCGTCGTTGCAGTCGGTGCCGCCGGGAAAAGCGGCGCTGGGGAATCGGTCGCCGTCCTCGTCGGGGATGTCGAAGCCGTCGCAATTCTCGTCGACGCCGTCGGCGCCGATCTCCGTCGCCAGCGGCGAGATGCTGGGGTCGGAATCGTTGCAATCGAGCGGCGTCGCCACCCGGTCGCCGTCGGCGTCGATGGAGAAATCCGAGATCGGCTGGTAATTGAGCAGCTCCTGGCCGTCGAAGATCGCCACGCGATCGACCACCGCCGCGAACTTGCCGCGCTCGGAGGTCGCGAAATGCACGAGATTGCCTTCCACGGTGGGCGCGCCGAGCAAGGCGCGCGCATCGACCAGCACGTGCATCCCGCCGCGCGTGGTGACGAAGATCTGCTCCTCGCCGGCGTTGTAGACGAGATCGAAGACCTCCTCGGGCGCGATCACGAGATCGAAGGATCCTTTGGTGGGTCCGCGCACGATCGAGAAGGGGTCGGGTAGCGGCGGCAGCGCGCCCGCGTCGTATGCGATCGTGGCGTCCGGGCTGGCCCCGAATGCGAGCGCCAGGGCGAGCGGTCCGAGCTGGGCGCCGTGGCCCGTGGTCGCCACGTGGCCGTCGTCCTCGATGGTCGCGAAGCGCACGTCGCCGGCGAGATAGACGGGAACGTGGCCCGGCCCCGCGCTGCCGCCACCGCCACTCGATCCGCAGCCCGCCAGCACGGCGAGCGCGGCAACGACCCACGGCGCTGGACGACCGCGCCCCACGAACGAAGTCCCTCGCGTGATCGACCGCATCGAATTCCTCGTAGGAATCCGGCGCCGCCAGAGGATTCCGGCGCCGAAAATGGAACAGGGGGCGCGCAGAATAACAACAAGACACCCAACCGGCACGCGCAAACGCGCTTTCCACCCGGCGCGCGCCGTGGCTACCCTCGCGCGCGCCGGCTCTGCGCTGCACGGCTCGCGCAAGCCGTCCGGGGAGGAATTCCATGTCCGATGCTGCCGAGCGCAAGCCTCGCCTGGCGTGGGCGCTGGTCGCCGTCGCGGTCGTGCTGAGCGCTGGCGCGCTCACGTATCGAATCGCTCGCCGCGCTCCCACGGGCGAGACCACCCAGAAATCCGAGGAGGATTGCGAGAAGGTCGAGAAGGCCTGCCCGATCGACACCGGGGCGTTCCAGGCTCCGGTGGTCGAGGTTCCGCCGCCGGCCCCCGCGCCAGCGGCATCCGCGGCGCCCACCGCCGCGGCCCCCAGCGACTCGGAGAGCGCCCGCCGCAAGCTCGAGCAAGTGCTCGCGAGCCCCGGGTTCCAGCAAGTGCTCGCACGTCAGGTCCACACCCAGCTCGAGGAGATCGACGGCGCCGTGCACCTCGACCCGACCCAGAAGACCAAGCTGGGCGAGCTGCTTTCGCGCCAGGCCCAAGCTGGCGTGGCCATGGGTGCCGCCGTCCTCGGCGCCGGCGACGCGGCGGCGGGAAAGGACGACGTGTTCGCGATCCAGCGCGAGATCGATGCGCTGCTCACCCCGGCGCAGCGCAAGGACTACGACGCGTGGAAGCGTGCCAGATCCGAGCAAGCCCGTGAGCGGCAGCGCGACGCCGACGAGCGCAAGCTGGTCGACTCGCTCGGGCTCGATCCCGCGCAGCGCGACGAGGTCGCGAAGCTCGTCTCCGAATCGAGGTTCCAGCCGAGCCCCCACCTGAGCGACGCGGATCGCGAGTCCCTCGCTCAGAGCAAGCTGGGCAGCCGCGAGCGCGAGGCCGCCCTCGAGCGCTTGCTGAGTCAGGAGGTCGAGGACCCCGAGCTCACGGCGAAGCTCACCAGCGTGCTTCGTCCCGAGCAGATGGATCGCTACCGGCAATACCTGGAAGCCAAGCGCAAGCAGCGCGACCAGCTGCGCACGATGTTCACGGCGCCGCGTCCGCCGTCGACCGCATCGAACGGTGCGCCACCGGTCGCCCCACCGGTCGCGCCGCAGCCCCGCCCGTCGTCGCCCCACGAGTAGCCGCCCGTAGCCGCCCCTCGACTGGCGCGATCGGAGCGCCGCTGATACCGTCCGCGTTCGGGAGCCGACCGGCTGGCCGCGCCGCGCCTTCCCCCACCCGCCCGCGGCACGCCCGATCCAACGTGACCGCCGAACCACGTTCGATCCTGCTGGTGAACCCGTCGCTCTGGGCGGGGTACCGCGGGACGTGGCTCGCCCCGTTCGTGGAGCTGCTGCCGCCGCAGAATCTGCTGGCGGTCGCCGCGCCGCTGCGTGAGGCGGGCCATCGCGTGGCGGTGCTGGATCTCTCGCTCGAGTCGTCGCCGAACGCGGCGCTCGGTGAGGCGCTGGAACGGCATCGGCCCGATTGCGTCGGCCTCACGTTCCTCTCGCCGCAAGAACGCGACGTGGCGCCGTTGGTGCGCACGATCCGCGAGCGGCGACCGCGCGCGAGCCTGTGGCTGGGGGGAGTCGGCCCCACCGTCGATCCCGAGGGGGTCGCACGGCGGCTCGCTCCCGAGGGGATCGCCATCGGCGAAGCCGACGATGCGCTGGTGCGCGTGCTCGCCGCCGCCCAGGACGCGCCGCCGCCCGCGGGCACCGCGCGGGTTCGCGACGGCGCGCTGGTGGCCGGCGACATCCAGCCCTTGCGCGACGATCTCGACCAGCTGCCGCTACCCGCCCTCGATCTGGTTCGCGCCCTCGACTACCGCCGCGGACGGCGTGGCGCGGCGGCCCCGATCGAGACCTCGCGCGGCTGCGTGTACCTCTGCACCTTCTGCACGAAGGCGGTCTTCGGCGGCCGTTTCCGCGTGAAGTCGCCGGCGCGCGTCGTCGAGGAGATGGTGCGGATCCGCGACCTCGGCTACGCGGAGGCCGTGGTCTACGACGACACGTTCAACCTGTCGATGCGGCGCGCCCGCGAGGTCGCGGATCACCTGATCGCGGCAGGAGCACCGTTGCCGTGGAATTGCCGCGTCGGCATCCGGGCCGACCGCGTCGACGCCGACCTGCTCGCCCGCATGCGCGCCGCCGGCTGCTATCGGGTGTCGTTCGGCGTCGAGAGCGGCACCCAGGCCGTGCTCGACTCGACCCGGAAAGGAACCGAGGCGAACGAGGTGCTGCACGCCTTCGAGCTGGCGAAGCGCGCCGGCATCCAGACGATGGCGTTCTACATCCTCGGCCTGCCGACCGACACGCCGGCGACGCTGCGCGAGACCGCGCGCTACGCCCGCACCGTCGCGTCGACCTTCGCCAAGTTCAACGTGTTCATGCCGCTTCCCTCGACACCCGACTGGGACGAGCTCGCGCGGCGCGGTCTGCTCGCCGCCGACGCCGCCGCGCGCCTCAATTTCCACCGCGTCGGCGAGGGCTGGCGGCACCCGAACCTGAGCCCACGCCAGATCCGTGCGGCCCATCGGCGCGCGTTCCTCGCGTTCTACGCCCATCCTCGTCGGCTGGCGCGAGCGGCGCGGGCGTGGTGGCGCGGGCCGCGGCGGGCGCACGTGGTGGCGGCACCCCGGCCCGCGCCGATCCCCGCGATCGCCTGAACGCCGAGGCGTGCGGCTTCCCGCGCCCGAGTCCCGACGCGTCGTCGCGGCGCCGACTCTCCTTTACAGCACACGCGAGACGCGCGGAATCTCCCAGTACCCCGTGGGTCACGGGTCGGCGCGTCGGGCTCGCCACCCCTCGGTGAAGCGGATGCGCAAGACGCCGCATCCGTCGCCGACGTAGAGCGCCTGCGTCACGTCGTCGAAGACGAGCCCGCGCACGAGGTCGCAGGTGGGAACGCGAGCGAGCGTCTCGAACGTCCTCGCGTCGAGGAGCAATAGCTTCCAGCCCTGATAGGTGCCCACCGCGATCAAGTCCAGCGGCGCCACGAACTCGACCGATCGCGGGAGCCCCGGCGTCAGCAGGTTCGCGACCACCTCGTGCCGATCACGATCGATCACCGAGAGCGCGTTCGCCGCGCCGCGCGCGAGATAGATGCGCGGGCGAGTGGGATCCAGCGTGAAACCCCAATGCCAGGGCGGCACACCGATCGTGCGCCTGGCCCCGGTATCGAGGTCGAGCTCGGCCATGAAGCGCGCGTAGAACTCACCTCGGCAGAAGAGACGTCGCGGGTTGTGGGGATCCAGAAACGCTTCCTCGAGAATCGGCACCTCGGGGACGGAGTAGTGCCGTGCCCTTCCCAACCCTTCCGCGAGAAACTCGTCGACAGGGACGGCGAGGATCTCGGACTTGTTTCGGTTCACGATGTAGAGCTGTGAGGTGCTCGGGTCGTACACGGACTTGAACACGGCCTGAACCATGAATCGCCTCTCGAACCAGCTCTCGCGATCGAAGCCCTCCTCGACCCGCTCGCGTGACTCAAGCGTCACGGGGTCGATGAACAGCGACACGCTTTGCACGCTGTCCGGTCCCCCAGACTCGTGCACCACCACCACGCCTCGGTCCGGGAGGATGGTTGCGGACTCGGGTTTGCTGGTGGGGCGCGGCACGAACCGCACCCGTGGCGGCTCGGTGGCCAGGTCGATGAGCGAGAGGCCGGGTGTGCCGAGATCGCTCTGGCCGATGTGGCCGTGAAGCACCACCAAGAGTGGGTCGCCCGGCGCCTTGCCGAATCGCAAGGTGGTGTTGCCGGACAGAATCCGGTCGACGATCAGGCCATCGGTGCCCGCCGGCGCGATACCTGCGGGCAGGTAGCCGAGCCCCAGGACCGTGAAGCCGACGCTCAGCATCGCGAGCAACAGGATTCCTAGCCGGGGATTGCCGCCGATCAGCGGTCGATCGAGGAAATACCGCAGGCTCGTCGTGAGGGGCTCTCCGGGCAGCCAGCGGGTGCGCAGGTGGAGCGCGACCACGGTCGCGACCACGATGGCGGTGGTCGCCGGCCCGCCCAGCGCTGCGTAGAGGAGGAACGTGGCGGGCGCCGCAACCGCGAGCATCACACCTGCGGCCACCACGTTGCGGATGACGCGGGCAATCCGTCGGGCCGTCAACTCGGTGGCCCCGGGTGCCGACGAACGATCGCCCGCGAGCCGGAGGGCGCGAGACGTGTTCCTCGTGGCTGCTGGTCGACGATCATCGGAAGCCCGTCGCACGGCTTGCCCGGTGATGAACGCACGAACGACCGAGCGCTAGGCACGGAGCGGCCGGCACCGCTCGAGATTCGCCGCGCTCCGGGGTGATCCATCGGGCACCATCTCGCTCGAAGAACCAGGTGCGGTCCGCGTCTCGTTCCATCCGACTCAGGCAACGATGGGAATTCCATCGCAGCATACTGTGGGGGCGGTAGCTGGTGCTTCGGTTCGCGAGGCCCCGAGGGGATCGCGTCGCGGGCAGGCTGGCTGCGGCCAGCGCGCTGCTCGCCCGCCTTCGAGGGCAGGCGCTGGCGCCATTCTCGCGCCGCGCCCACCGTCGTGCAGTGGCTGAGATCGAGCGCGTTCGCGGACACGAGCTTCGGGTCTCATCCGTGTTCCGCTGGACACGGGCGCTTCGCGGTCCCTCCCCCACGCCGGAGGCTCTCGGCACGTCCGTACACGGGATTCCGGTGTTCCCCACCCGCACGACACCGCCTCCCGCCCCACGACTCCGCCCGATCCGCGAGCCCATCCGGTGTCCGGGATCCCGCGGCGCCGGATCGTGGAATCGCCGCGCGACGGTGGCGTCACGGTGACGCCTGTGTGTAGCCTGGATGGATCGCGTGGGACGCCGCGGTGGCGTCTCGCGAGCTCGTCCGAGGTGCGAATGCTCCGCGAAGGTCGCTGGCTGCTGGCAGGAATCGCCGTGCTCGTTCTGGGGGCGCAACCGTGCAATCCCACGCCGCCGTGCACCACCGACTCGGACGGCGACGGAGTGTGCGAGCTCAGTGACGTCTGCCCGGGCGCCGACGATCACGTGGACACCGATCTCGACGGCGTGCCGGACGCCTGCGATGCCTGTCCGGCCGCGCTCGGCGGCGACGCCGACCACGACGGGGTCTGCGACGCGATCGATCCGTGCCCCCTCGACTCGCCCGACGACGCCGACTCGAGCGGCACCTGCGACTCGGCGGATCGCTACCCGGGTGACAGCGACATCCGCCTCGATGCGCTGCAGGTCCGCGGCACGCACAACAGCTACCACGTACAGCCGCTGGTGATCTTCGACCCCAGCCACGGCTACACCCAGGCGCCCCTGCCGGTGCAGCTCGGCGATCAGGGTGTGCGCGCGTTCGAGATCGACATCCACCGCCACGAGGACGGGTTCCGCGTCTACCATTTGCTCGCCGTGGACGCGATCAGCACGTGCTACAGCCTGGTCGACTGCCTCACGGCGATCCGCGACTGGTCCGACGCCCATCGCGACCACGCGCCGATCCAGATCTGGATCGAGGTGAAGGACGACGTCGGCGGCTTCCCGGTCGACGACCTGGCACCCGTCGACACGCTCATCCGCGGCGTCTTCGGCGACGATCGGCTCTTCACACCGGACGACTTGCAGGCGAGCCACGCATCGCCCCGCGAAGCCGTCGAGACCGCGGGCTGGCCCACGCTCGCCGAGCTTCGCGGCAAGGTGCTGTTCCTGCTGCTCGAGAGCGGCGCGCTGCGCGACAGCTACACGAGCGGCGGGACGTCGCTCGCGGGGCGGGTGATGTTCGTGACCGCGGACGCGAATCAGTTCGCGGCGCCCTGGGCGGTCGTGTCCAAGATCAACGACCCCGCCGATCCGGACGTCGCCCTCGCGCACGCCGCGCGCGTGCTGGTCGCGAGCAACAGCTGCGGCGCGGGAACGGCGACTCCCGATTGCGAGGCCTCGCGCGCTGCCGGGCTCGCCAACGGTGTGCAGATGCTGATGGACGATTTCCCGGCGCCGGTCGCGAGCCGCCCCGATTGGTTGCAGATCCCGGGCGGTACGCCGGCGCGCTGCAACCCCGTCACGGGCACCGCCGCGTGCACGCCGGAAGGGATCGAGAATCTCGCCCCCTGAGCCCGGGGCCTGAAGGCACGGCGCTACGCTTCGCCCGCGCCCTCGAGCCGTTCGAGCTCGGCGCGAATGGCGTCGACGGACGCGCCGCCGCTCGACGCAGCGGGCAGCCGTTCCATCCACCGCCAGATGCGCGCGCCGCGCCGGACCGCCTCCGCGACGAAAGGCGGGCGCGGCGCCGGTGCGCCTCCCGTGCCGCCACGCTCCCGGACCTTGGCGATCACGCGCTCGACGGCGCGCGGCAGGTCGTCGACGCGATCGATCGTGGCACCGCCGCACGCCAGCCCCGTCACCATGCTGTTGTCCTCGCCGTGGAACGGGCTGCGATCGTCGCGCTTGTAGATCACCAGCGGCTTGCCCGACGCCCAGGCGAGCGCGGTCTCGGCCACCGCCCCTTCGTCCGGAACGCGCCCGTTCATGTTGAAGACGAGCGCGTCGCAGCGCTCGAGGCATTGGTAGACGTCGAGGGCGAAGATCGCGCTGCCGAACGCGCCGCGCAGGCGGCTGAGCGGCCAGGCGCCAGCCAGTGGATGGCCAGCGTGACGCAACACGTAGGCCTCCAGGCCGTCGCGATGGGGAAGAAACGTGCGGTAACCGCCGCGCTCCAGCACCGCGGCGATGTGCGCCATCGCCGCGATCTCCTCGGGCGAGAAGAGCGGCCCCGAGCAATAGACCAGCGGCCCCGGGATCGAGGGCGAGCTCACGGATGGGGCCGGTCAGCAGCCTCACGGCGCCTGGCGGTTCGAGCGCCGCGAGGCCGACGCGGGAGCATCATTTCCGTTCGCGGATGTCGACGTTCTCGCTCTTGTCCTTGTAGACGCACGTGCGGTCGTACTCCTGGCCCTTCCACCGCACCCGGATGTCCGACTCCCACACGTCCGGCTTGACCTCCTGGAACGGGCTCCAGCGCAGCACCTCGATCTTGTCCGAGGCCGCCTTGGACTCGCACGCCTGCTTCGCGCGCTCGCGCGTCGCGACCTGATTGCCCACCTCGGCGAGCCCGCCCTGCCCCGGGTTCTCGCTGATGTCGACCGACTTCTTGTTCGCGTTGTACTTGCAGACCCGCTGGTAGGGCGAGCCCTTGTACTGGACGATCACGTCCGCCTCGAACTGACCCTGGCTCGTCTCTCGGATGCCGTGCCAGTTGGTGATCTCCATCTTCTCCGCGCGCGCCTTGGCGTTGCACGCATCCTGAACCTGCGAGCGCTCGGCGGGATTCACGTCGGCGAACTGACGGAATCCTCCCGCGCCGGCGCAGGCCGGCAATGCGAGCATCGCCACACCGAATCCGATCGCAGCTGCCCATCGCATGGTGAGTCTCCTTGGAAAGAGGATCCCGCACTCCTAGACGGTTCCGGCGAGCGCTGCAAGATGCCGCGCGTGCCGGTAGCGGTTCACTTCGTGCGAAACCCAATTCGAGGCGCGAGGGGCTGGGGGCACGTCGAAGGGCGCTCCGCGGCCGCGCACCCCGGTCGAGCTCGTGGGGAGTGAGCCCCAATCGCGCGGCCGCGGCGCAGGCGAGCCTCCGTCTCCACGGGGTCTTCTGGGGTGAGCCGTGCCCGCCGATGGACCCCCGGACCCTCGCGACTCGACCGCTGCATTCCAGTCAAAGCGAACCACGACCCGCGTGCCGCGCGCGTGCCGCGCGCGTTGCGCGGGGCGAGCCGCATCGCTAGCCTGCTTCCGAACGTCATCGCCAACGTGGTCCCGGAGTCTCGCCGATGAACGCACCGATCCCCGCGAACGTGAATCCCTACTTGAGCGGCCCGTTCGCGCCGCAGCCGCAGGAGATCGCGGCGCACGATCTGCTCGCGGTCGAGGGCGAGATCCCGCGCGAGCTGCGCGGCATGTTCGTGCGCAACGGTGCCAACCCGCGCTTCGCTCCGCCGGGCCGGTACCACTGGTTCGACGGCGACGGCATGATCCACGGCGTTCACATCGAGGACGGTCGCGCCAGCTACGTGAACCGGTTCGTGCGCACCCGCGCGCTCGCCGAGGAGGAAGGCGCGGGGCACGCGTTGTGGGGCGGCATCCTGGATCCGATCCCGCCCGAGCGCCGCACGGCACCCGACAAGGACACCGCCAACACCGATCTCGTCTGGCACGACGGCCGCCTGCTCGCCACGTGGTGGCTGGGCGGCGAGCCGTACGAGCTCGCGGTGCCCTCGCTCGACACGGTCGGGCCGTACTCGTATGGCGGACGCCTCGGGTGTGGGCTGGCATCGCACCCCAAGCTCGATCCGCGCACCGGCGAGCTGATCTTCTTCGATTACTCCCCGTACCGCGCGCCGTATCTGACCTACGGCGTCGCCTCCGCGGACGGCACGCGCATCACGACGACGCCCATCGAGCTACCGGGCCCACGCCTGCTCCACGACATCGCGATCACCGAGCGCCACACGATCTTCCTGGACTTCCCCATGCTCTGGGACACGTCGCGGCTCGCGAGCGGCCGCCGTCGCGTCGGCTTCGACACCCACCTGCCGAGCCGCTTCGGCATCGTCCCGCGCCACGGCACCAACTCCGACGTCCGCTGGTTCGAGGCGCCGCCTTGCTACGCGTACCACACGATCAACGCGTTCGAGGACGGCGACGTGATCGAGCTGACCGCGTGTCGGATCGAGAACCCGCTGCCCCGGACGCCCGAGGGTGACGGCAAGATCCCGCGGCTCTTCTTCCTGGAGCTGAACCCGTTCCTCACCCGCTGGCGATTCGATCTGCGCACCGGCGCGGTGAGCGAGGAGCGCCTCGACGATCGCCCCACCGAGTTCCCCCGCATGAACAACCTCCGGCTCGGGACGCGCACCTCCATCAGCTACAACCCGAGCATCGCGGAAGCGAACGAGCTGCTCTTCGACGGCGTCATCAAATACGACCTCGCCACCAGCACGTCGCAGCACCACCGCTACGGCGCGGGACGCTTCGGCGGCGAGGTGGTGTTCGCGCCGCGGTCGGGCGGCACGGACGAGGACGACGGCTGGCTCGTCACCTTCGTCCACGACACCACCACCGACCGCTCCGAGCTGGTGATCCTCGACGCCCGCGACGTCGCCGGGAAGCCGGTGGCGCGGCTCCACATCCCGCAACGTGTGCCGATCGGCTTCCACGCCTGGTGGATCCGCGGCGAGGATCTCGATCTCGCGGCGCGCCGCTGAGCCGGCGAGTCCGCGCGGGGGCCGCATGCGAGACGCCACGGTCGACACCAAGGGCGGCAAGTTCCAGCAGGACGTGGTCGTCGGACCGCACCGACTCGTCGCCGACGAGCCTCGCGAGAACGGCGGCGACGACCTCGGCCCCGCGCCGCACGATCTGCTGCTCGCCGCGCTCGGTGCGTGCACGTCGATGACGGTGAAGGCCTACGCGGAACGCAAGGGCTGGCCCCTCGCGCGAGTGCACGTCGAGCTCACGCAAGGGAAGGACGGGGCGGCCCACGTGATCGAGCGGCGCATCCGTCTCGAAGGACCGCTCGACGAGGAGCAGCGCGCGCGTCTCCTCGAGATCGCCGGGCGATGCCCGGTGCACCGGACGCTGACGGGCGAGGTCCGCATCCAGAGCGCGCTGGTCTGAGCGCGCAGGTCTGAGGGCGCCGCCGCGCGTCGCTCAGCGGCCGGGCGCGCCGAAGAGCTCGTCGATCACGTCCTGGGTCTTCTGGGCGAGATCGGGATGGCCGAGGCGCACGAAGCCGTCCCGCGAGCGCGTCAGCACCGCGAGCGCTTCGTCGAGCTCGCCGGCGGCGTGGAGCAGCTGGCCGAGATCGACGCCCACGAACGTGATGCCATCGAGGCGATCCAGCTTCTGATTGATCCGATAGGAATCGCTCAGGTGATCGAACGCCTCCTGGTAGCGTTCCAGGGCGATCTCCACCTTGGCGAGCGCCCACAGCGTGTTGGCCGTGCCGTCGGCGTCGCCGAGCTCGCGAAAGGTGGGGAGGGTCTCCGCGAGCAACGCGAACGCGCCGTCCAGATCCCCGCCCGCCGCACCGAGCCGCGCGACTGCCACCAGCGTGATGGCGCGCGCGTGCCGATCGCCCAGCTCGTCGTAGATGCGGATCTCCGCTTCGTGATCCGCGAGCGCGCCCGCGACATCCCCCCGCGCGGCGCGAATCGCCGCCATCTGGCCCAGCACCAGCGCGCGCTCGCTCGGGTTCGCGAGCTGGTCGCGCGCCGCGTCGAGCACGGCGAGCGCTTCCCGGTCCCGCCCGCTCTCGACGAGCGCGTGCGCGCTGTCGAGGATCGCTCCGAGCGAACCGCTCGCCTCGCTCACGCTGCACCGCGCGGATCGATCGGTCTCAGCTCGGCAAGCCGCTGGTAGAGATCTCGCTCCTCGGGAGTCGAGTCCTTCGGCACCACCACCTTGAGCACGACGTATTGATCGCCGCGCTGGCCGCCGCTGCCGGGCAGCCCTTTGCCGCGCAGCTTCATGCGCGTCCCCGACTGGCTACCGGCTGGCACCTTCATCTTCACGCTGCCGTCCAGGACCGGCACGGTGACCTCCTTGCCGAGCACGGCTTCCCAGGGCCACAGCGGCAGATCGACCTGCAGATCGTTGCCGACCCGCTGGAACACCGGATGCGCGGCGATGTGGACGCGCAACAGCAGATCGCCGGGATCCCCGCCGCCCATGCCTGGGTTGCCCTTGCCGCGCACGCGCAACTGGCCGCCTTCGCTGATTCCCGGCGGGATGCGCACCTCGATGGTCTGCGAGCGCGATTCCTGGCCGCTGCCGCGGCACGACGTGCACGGCTTGTCGCCCGCGAGCCCGCTGCCGCCGCACGCCGAGCACGGCGCGAGCCCGCTCAGGTGCAAGCTGCGCCGCGTGCCGTTCAGGACCTCGTCGAGCGTGACCTCCACGTCCGCGACCGCGTCCTCGCCCGGCATCGAGAAGCCGCGGGCGCCGCGACCGCGGCGCGCGCCCGGCCGTTGGCCCGAGTCGCCGAACAGCTGCTGGAAGAAATCGCTGAACCCACCCAGATCGCCGAAGCCCTGGAAGCCGCCTGGCGCGCCGCCCGCGTCGGGCGACCAGCTCCACGCCTGCGCTCCGCCGCCCGGCCGACCCGCACCCTCGAAGCCGCGGAACGGCTCGCCGTGCTTCCAGTTGGCGCCGAGGCGGTCGTACTTCTTGCGGTTCTCCGGATCGCCGAGAACCTGGTAGGCCTCGTTGATCTCCTTGAACTTGTTCTCGGCGGCGCTGCGGTCCTTGCTCGCGTGGAGATCGGGATGGTGCTTGCGCGCCTGACGGCGGTAAGCCTTCTTGATCTCCTCCTGCGTCGCCTCGCGCTTCACGCCCAGGAGCTTGTAGTAGTCCTTGTATTCGGTTGCCACGATTCGAATTTGGTCTCGTCGTGCGTGGAGTCAATCCCTGCGAACGTCAGTGCAACGACGACGACCTGGGCGGTGTCCCCTCGGGATCTTCCGGCTCCACGAGCGGCTTGCGGCCGGCGAATCCCTCGGTCTCGCCGTGGTACCACTCGATGGCGGCCTCGCCGTGACGCCAGCAGAGCTGAACGTCCTCGCCGTCGCGCCGATGCCAGAAGTCGACCAGCCCCTTCTCGACGTCCTTCACCATCCCGCCGAGCTTGCGCACCGCGTCCACCTGGATCTGCATGTCGCGATAGAGGCCGACGAGCTCGTGGCGCAGCGGGCCCGGATACGCCCCGCCGAGGCTCGACAGATGATGGACGATCTCTCGGATCCGCTCGATCCGCGACATCACGACGTCGAAACGCGCCTGCAGCTCGGGGACCAGGCGATTGGCATCGTCGATCGAGAAGTAGATCCGCTGGTCCCGGGCCTTCGCCTCGACGTCGTCGCGCTGCTTGCGGTCGCCCATGTCGAGGCCGAGTATAGCCGCGCCAGCTCTCGCCGAGCTCGAACGTGAGCCCGCGCGCACCGCGGGTGAGTGTGCTGCTGCCCGTGCGCGACGGCGAGGCCACCCTCGAGGAAGCGCTGGCCAGCGTGGCCGCGCAGACCTTCGACGATCTCCAGATCGTGGTGGTGAACGACGGCTCGCGCGACGGAACCGGCCGCATCCTCGAACGCTGGGCGGCGCGCGAGCAGCGGCTCACGGTGCTCGGCACCGCGGGAGTCGGCATCGCCGAGGCGCTGACGCTGGGCCTACGCGCGTGCATGGCGCCGCTGGTCGCGCGAATGGACGCCGACGACGTCAGCGATCCACGGCGCATCGAGCTCCAGGTCGCGGCGCTACGGGCCGAGCGCGACGTGGCGCTGGTGGGCACGCACGTCACGATCGCCGGGCTCGACGGCGAGCCTCCCGGCGCCGGCATGGCTCGGCACGCCGAGTGGCTGGCGGGGATCGTCACCCCCGACGACGTGCGACGCGAGCTCTACGTCGAATGCCCGATCCTCCACCCGACCTTCTGCTTCCGCCGCGAGCACGTCGAGGCGATCGGCGGCTATCGTGCCGGTCCGTTTCCCGAGGACTACGACTTGGTCTTGAGGCTCGCCGAGACCGGCTGCGTCCTCGCGAACGTGGCGGCACCGCTCGTCACCTGGCGCGATAGCGCGCGGCGCGCATCGCGCTGTCTGCCCGCGTACGCGCGCCCGGCCTTCTTCCGGCTCAAGGCGGCGCACCTCGCGCGATTCCGGCTCGCGCGACGGCCCGCGATCGTGTGGGGCGCGGGAAAGGTGGGGCGGTTCTTCTCGCGCGAGCTCTTGCGCGCCGGCGCCGCGGTGACGGGATTCGTCGACATCGATCCGGCGAAATGGGGTCGCGCGGTGCGCGAGCGGCCGGTGCTCGCGCCCGCGGAGCTCGGGCGAGCGCTCGCCGCGAATCCGGCGCCGCTGGTGGTCGGCGCCGTGGGTACCCTCGGCGCGCGGGCGCTGATCCGGGACGCGCTGCGCGCGCTCGGCCTCGGCGAGCCGGGGGACTTCGTGATGGTGGCCTGACCCGCCACCGTGGCCGCGCGACCTCCGTCGCGAATCACTCGCGCAGGGGTTTGCGAAGGTAGACGCCCGGACTGCCGTCGGGATCGGCGCGGTGGATCGCGAATCCCGCGGCCAGGTACATCGCGAGCGGGCCGTGGTGGTTCGCGGCGGCGCTGGCCTCGTCGGTGCGAGCGTAGGCCTCGACGACGGCGAGCCCCTGTTCTCGCAAGCCGTCACAGGCGGCGGCGAGCAGCGCCGTCGCGACTCCGCGGCGGCGATAGGGGGCCGCGACCACGAAGCACGTGATCTCGGCGAGCGTGTCCGCGTCCGGGTCCGGTTCGTCGTGAAGCGCGGTCATGAGGCTCCACGGCCCCGCATTGCACCAACCCACGACCTTGCCATCGAGGTACGCGAGGCATCCCTGCATCCGGCCGGCGCCGATCTTGAGGCACGCATCCGCGCGATTCTGCGCCGCCGTGCGGTCTTTCCAGGAGACGCGACGGTGATCCACCAGGAAGCACTGGCAATAGCAGGAGGCCCACTGCGGGTTGTCGGCGAACGCTTCGCCGTCGAAGAACGCGAGAAAATCGGCGAGGCGTTCCGGCGCGAGCGGCCGGATCTGGATCGGCGAGCTCGGGGCGTCGGGCAACGTCATCGCGTGCTCCCGGCGCCGGCGTGCGAGCGGTTCGCGCGCTCGTTCACGCGAGCCTGAGCCCCGGGGGCAAGGTGTCGCCGAAGACCTGGGTCTCTTCCTGGGCGTCGAGCGCCACGACCTCGCGCACCATGCGCGCCCAGCCGGAAGCGCCACCGCTGCGCGCCAGGCGCTCGGCCACCTTGTGGCGCACGTCCTCGGCGAGGTCGCGCTCGCGATCGCCGGTCATGCGCGCGATCATCGCCGCGGCGAGCCCGGCGCCCTCGGCCTTGCGCCAATCGAGCGCCAGCAGGCGCTCGATCCAACGCGATCCGACCTCCGGCGAGACCACGTCGTGGAGGCTGCCGTAGAGCGGTTGACGCGAGCCGAGCCGGCCGAGCGGCCACCACGAGAGCGGCGAGTCGGCGTTGCGACGCGCCACCACCCACTCGCCCACGTCGGCTTTCTCGCTGGCGGAGATGCGCTCGAGCGAGACCACCATCCGCTCCATCTCGAGATGCCCTTCCGCCTTGGGCCCCTTCGGCTTGGGCGGCGAGCGCGTCTTGGGCGGCTCGAGCCACGGGCGCGCGTTCTCCAGCAGCACGCGCTGCGCCTCGGCGCTCAAGCCACCGGCCACCCGCCGCCACAGGATCCACCACTCCGCCCAGTTGAGCGGATCGGCGGTGTGCTGAACGCCGCCCTCGAAGAGATTCCACATCTCGCCGACGCGCCAATCGTCGAGCGGCACGCCATAGCCGGGACGCAAGCAGAAGCCCGCGAGCTGGAACCACACGCGCTCGTGCTGCGCCGTGCGGCGGCGGCGTCCCGCGCAATCCCAGAGCACTCCCCAGAGCTCACGGTTGGTGGTGGCCGACCAGGAATCCCGCGGCCCGAGCAGGTGCTCGACGCTGCGGCGCAGATTCTTGATCTCCTTGGGGTCGACGGTCTGGTCGCGCTTGCCGTAGAGGCGCTCGATGGCGTTGCGGGCGTCCGGGAACTTGCGCGGAAGCTCGTCGATCGCCGCCGCGCTGCGGCCGCCATCGCCGCGCACGGCGAAGCGCAGCCGGAACCGCCGTTCGGGCGGCGTCGTGCTCTTGAGCGCGATCTCGAGCGTCCCCACCTCGGTCAGATGGGTGTCGAGGCGCACCGCCACCTCGCCGCTCTCGGTGGCGCTGCCGGTCTTGCCCGCGCCGCCACCGCCGAGCACGGCGCACAGTGGAGGCAGCGCTTCGAGGTCGTCGGTGACGTCGACGACCGCCCCGAGCGGATCGATGCGGTCGCTGGTGGAGGTGAAGAGCGGAAAGGCCACCGGCCGACCGAGGACCAGCTTGAGATCGACGCCCGGCACCTCGGACTCGGCGCCTTCCTCCATCCCGCGCGGCGCCACGCACACCGCGTGACGACGCTCCTCCTCGCCGGCGACGCCGATGTAGTAGGCGCGCGCCGAGCCGCCGGTGATCCGCACGCCGAAACCGCGCCGCACCAGGCCGTGATAGGCGGCGCCGCGGGCCACCGCGAGATCGAGCGATTGGTGGGTGAGCAGCGGGATGGCCTCGCCGGGGAACCAGCTCGCCAGCACCTGCGCCAATCGCTCGACCACCCGGGGGCCGTTGAAGACACCGCCGTTCAGGAGCAGCGCGTCGGGCCGCGGGATGCCGCTCACGATCGCGACGCCGGTGCGCGCCGCCGTCTCCGCGTGGCGCCGGAGAAACGACGAGATGTGCCGCGAGATCGCCGGATCGGCGGCGAAGGGCAGCGAGAGCTCGGTGAGCGCCACGCGGCCGCGCTTCTCGAGCTCTTGATCGGCGGCCACGCGCGGCAAGAAGCCCTCGAGCAGGATCTGCTCGGCTTCGACGCGGCCGAGCGCGTACGACTGCGCACCACCGAGCAGCCGCGCGCCGCGCCCCACCACCGCGACCCCGTAGGAATCCGGCCCCTGACCCGAGAGCAGCGTCTCCTTGGCGAGACGCGCCGCCTGCACCAGCCCCGACCAACGCGTGGCGTCGAGCGTGCCCGGCTTGCCGAAGAGCTGCATCTCGACGTGACGAGCGAGCGTCACGTCCATGTTGTCGCCGCCCAGCATCAGATGATCGCCGACCGCGATGCGCTCGAGTGTCGGCGTGCCTCCGCCCGCGGGACGCACCACCCGCACCAGGGTCAGGTCGGTGGTGCCGCCGCCGACGTCGACGACCAGCACCAGTCGCGCGCTGCCGAGGGCCCTTTCGAGGTCGTTCTCGTGGTGCTGCAGGAAATCGTAGAACGCCGCCTGCGGCTCCTCGATGAGCCTGAGCCGTCCGATGCCGGCGCGCTCCGCGGCCTCCACCGTCAGCTCGCGCGCCACCTCGTCGAACGACGCGGGCACCGTGAGCACCACGTCCTGGCGATTGAGCGGCGCGTCGGGATGGGCCTGATCCCAGGCGTTGCGCGCATGCTCCAGCACCCGCGCCGAAGCCTCGACCGGCGAGAGCCGCGGCACGTCCTCGGCGGCGCCCCAGGGCAGGATCGCCGCCGCGCGATCGACGCCCGCGTACGAGAGCCAGCTCTTGGCGGAATAGACGAGACGTCCCGGAACCTGCGCCCCCTGGCGACGCGCGAACTCGCCGATGGCCCAATCCACGCGGGTCACGGCCACCGCCGCGCGATTCCACGGCAACTTGGTGGCTCCCTCGATCAGCTCGCCTTCGGCGGGCGTGTAGAGGAAGGAGGGCAGGAGATCGAGCGCCGCGACCTCACCCGCGGCCACCAGCTGCGCGATCGGGAAGACCGAGATCTCCGGGCGATCCACGGGGCTCGCCGCCACCACCGTGTGCGTGGTGCCGAGATCGATCCCGACCACGAAGCGCGCGTCGCCGCTCGTCGCCACGCTATCGACCCGATTCCGCGTACACGTCGGGGCGGTGAATCTGCATCAGCATCTCGGGCTGATCGACGGCGGTGAAGCCGAAGCGCGCATAGAGCGAATGCGCATCGCGCGTGGCGAGCATGAAACGCCGGAAATCCTGCAGCTCCGGATGGGCCAGCACCTCGCCGACCAGCCACTTCGAGAGCCCGCGACCGCGGTGCTCGGGCAAGACGAAGACGTCACCGAGGTAGCCAAAGGTCGCGTAGTCGGTGATCACGCGCGCGAAACCCACCATCGCC
The DNA here is from genome assembly GCA_046331705.1 of bacterium. Taxonomy (GTDB): domain Bacteria; phylum JADJOY01; class JADJOY01; order JADJOY01; family JADJOY01; genus JADJOY01. The sequence goes on from JAXLQJ010000017.1 coordinate 29,065, forward strand.
CCCGTCGCCTCGACGAAGAGCCCGAAGCAACACGACTCGCGTACGCTGCGCTCGACGCGCTCGCGCGAGATCCCTCGCGCCCAGTACGACTCGCGCGACAAGAACCCGTGGATCACGTCCAGGTCGAGCGCCGCGCGGTCGGTGCGGATTCGATAGCCGTCGCGGCGCACGTCGATCGGCGTGGGAGTCATGGCGAATCCGAAGCGCGCCGCGAGCGCCGCTCGATCATTCGACGCGCACGTTGTAGTGGAGCTTCCAGCGTCGCTGGGTGGCTTCCTCGACGGCGGAAAGCTCGAGGGTCCCCACCTCGGTGACGCGCGCGTGGAGCTTGACCGGCACCACGCGACCGCTCTCGCCCTCGAGCTCGGTCTCGATCGCCGGCAGCTCCTCGAGCTCGGCGGCATTCGGCACCACCGCGGCGACCGTATCGTCGCGTCGCGTGGACGAACCGAAGAAGCGGAACGCCGCGGGCTCGCCCACCACCAACCCCAGCGCCTGGGGCAGCTCGACCTCCGAGCCCTCTTCCATCCCGAAGGGCGCCACGCACACGGCGTCGATCCGCGGCGGCACCCCCGGCACCGCCAGCTCGGCGCGCTCGATGCCGACGTAATACGCGCGCGCCGTGCCGCCGCGAATGCGGATGCCCTTCCCGCGCCGCACCCAGCCGTAGTACGCGGCGCCGCGCGCCACCGCGAGATCGGGATCGTCGCCCATCAGCACCTTCACGGGCTTGCCGCCGTCGGCGGCGAGCCAGCCGTCGAGGATCGCGGTGATCCGCTCGCGCAACGACGTCGAGCGCATGACGCCGCCGTTGAAGAGCAGCGCGGTCGGATGAAGGAAGCGCTTGCCGTCGAGATTCACCTTGCCCGCGAGCGACTCGCGCGAGCGGTTCTCGAGCCCGAGAAACGCGGCCAGGTGCCGACTGATGCCGGGATCGGCGGCGTACGGCAAGCCGAGCGTCGTGAGCCCGGTGCGGCGCGGCTTGGTCGGGCGCTCGCCCGATTCCACCCGCGGGAAGAAGCCGTCGAGAAGCGTGGCGTCGAGCTCCTCGCGGGTGAGCTCGGTGCGGATCGTGCCACCCACCAGCTTGCTGCCGCGGCCCGGCACCACCAGCGGATGCGATGCGTTCTTGGGGTGCTCGAGGAGCGCTTCCTTGGCGACCCGGCAGCCATATGCGAGCGAGCGGAACTGCCAGTCGTCGAGGTTCTTCCCCTGGCCCTCGAGCTTGGTGCGCACCGCGTACGCGAGCGCCATGTCCATGTTGTCGCCGCCGAGCAGGATGTGATCGCCCACGGCCACTCGGTCGAGCACCAGCGTGCCGCCCTCTTCACCCACGGCGATGAGCGAGAAGTCGGTGGTGCCACCGCCCACGTCGCACACCAGGATCAGGTCGCCGGGCTCGACTTGCTTGCGCCACGAGGCGCCGTGCCCGGCGAGCCACGAGTAGAGCGCGGCTTGCGGCTCCTCGAGGAGCGTGAGCCGCGCGCCCAGGCCCGCTTCCTCGGCGGCCTCGACCGTGAGATCGCGCGCCACGGCGTCGAACGACGCCGGCACCGTGATGGCCAGCTCTTGCGCTTCGAGCGGTGCCTCGGGATGCGCCTGGTTCCACGCTTCCCGCAGATGACTCAGGTAGCGCGCGGAGGCGGCCACCGGCGAGAGCCTCGACACCTCCTCCGGCGAGCCCCAGGGCAGGATGGCCGCGCGACGATCGACGCCGCCGAACGAGAGCCAGCTCTTCGCCGACGAGACCAAGCGCGCCGGCACCGAGGCGCCGCGGTCGCGCGCCAGCGTGCCGACGGCGAACTCGCGGGCGCCGTCCCACGGCAGGCTCAGCGAGCCCGCCGGCAGGTCGGTCTCCGCGGGCAGATAGAGGAACGACGGCAAGAGCGGGCGCTCGCCGACCTCACCCGCGTTCACGAGCTGAGTCACGGCGAAAGCCTGTGGAGCGCCGGGATGCTCGTCGCCGAGCGGCAACGACGCCAGGCCGCAGTTGGTGGTGCCGAGGTCGATACCAACCGCGTAAGTCGCCGCTACATCGGCGGGGGACGTCTTCTTGGCAGCCACGGATCAGACCTCGATTTCGGCGGGCGCGATCACGGCGAGGTCTTGTCCCTCGGGCGGCGTCGGCAGCTTCACCTCGGCGACACGCCAGCCGTGATGGGCGAGCTGGCCCCGCACCGGCAGCTTGCCGGTGACGTTGCCCGTGAGACGAATCTGGACGGGGTCGTAGTCCTCGCCGACCTGGATCGCGGCGCCCTCGCTCTCGGTTCGCACCGGCTCGAGCTTGAAGTACTGGCGCATCGATTTGCGGACACCGTCGTGAACCACGCGCGCCGCGGCACCCACGTCCGAATCGGAGAACGAGGCCACGTCCTCCTCGATGAAGTCCACGAAGCGGCCATCGCGCTGGAGAATCGAGAGCAGGTGCAGGGCGGACGCGTAGTCGGGGCGCCTGGGCGGCTCCGGAGCCTTCGCCTTGGCGGGTGCGGGCTCGACCTTGGGCTTCTTCTCGGCGGCCTTCGCCGGTGCCGGCGCGGCCTCGGGAAGTGGCGCAGGCTCGCCCTTGAGAAGCCGATCCACCTCCCAGGCCAGCGAACCGTCGTCGAAGAGCAGGTACCACTCGAGACCCATCACCAGCCACAGCCGCTTCAGGAACCCGAGCTTGGGCGTGTCCGTCATGCCACCTCCCGGCGAAAACGCGCGATGCGCGCGCTTCGCGCGGGAATCCATACCCTCCGAAGCGACCGCGCTCCAAGCGCGGGCGCGGGGCGGCGAGCCGCGCGCCGCCGGGAGCTCGCGCGCGCTCCGGCGTGGTGGCGCGCGCCGCCCGGGCTCCGCGCGATCAGGCGGGGACGAGCGCGGGCGTGCGGAGCTCGAGCTCGGCGGCGAGCCGGCGCAGCTCGCGTCGGACCGCCGCGCCGTACTCGTGGAAATGCTTGTGCATCAGCGCGAAGCTCACCGCGCGCCGGAACGCCGACGGTCGCTTGAGCAGCGTCTCGGCGAACATCCTGAGCGTCATCCACGCGCGCCGCGGTGACGCGCGCAACACGCACGTCCACAGCGTCCGCAGGAAGACCTTGACCTCGTCGGGGCCGGACGCGACGCGCGAGCGGATGCCTTCGCCGTGCCCGAGGATGAACGCCATCGCTCGGGAACGGTAGTTCTGGTAGTCGTAGAGGCGCGTGAGCAGGCGCTCGTAGCCGCGATAGAGCTCGAGCCGCGTCATCCCCGCCGGCAGCACGTTCGAGAACGCGAACTGGTCACCGGTGTAGTCGGCATCGAGACGCCCGGCGGCGAGCAGCCGCTCGTGGAGCGCGGTCTGCGGCAGCGCGTTCAGGAGCCCGGTCATGGACACGGGGATGCGCGCGTCCTGGATGAAGTCGAACTGCTCGTCGAAGATCGACACGTCGTCGTTGTCGAATCCCACGATCATGCCGGCCATGACCTCGATGCCGGCGGCTTGGATGCGGTGCACCGACGCCACGATGTCCTCGCGCAGGTTCTGGTGCTTGCTGGTCTCCGCCAGGCTCGCGGCCCGCGGCGACTCGATGCCCACGAAGATCGTCGTGAAGTTGGCGGCGCGCATGAGCGACAGAAGCTCGGCGTCCTGCGCGAGATTGATCGAGCTCTCGGTCATGAGCTCGATCGGATGGCCGCGTTCCTGCTGCCACGCGCCGATCGCCCGCAGCAGCGCCTTCGCCTTCTTCTTGTCGCCGATGAAGTTGTCGTCGACCACGAACACGTTGGGGACGCCGAGACGCGCGAGCTCCGCGAGCTCGGCCATCACCTGCTCGACTCGTTTGGCGCGCGGACGACGGCCGTACATGACGATGATGTCGCAGAACTCGCAGGTGTACGGGCAACCGCGGGCGAACTGGATCGGCATGCTGCGGTAGCGATCGAGCTTCAAGAGATCGAAGCGCGGCACCGGCGTCTGCTCGAGCGAGGGGAGGTCCACCGTCTTGTACTCGGGTTGCACGGCGCCCTCCGCGACGTCGCGCAGGAACCGAGGCCACGTCTCCTCGGCTTCGCCCACGAACACCACGTCGGCGCGTTCCCGAAGCAGCTCGGGGCAAAGGGTCGCGAACGGGCCGCCAACCACCAGCTTCTTGCCCCGGGCGCGGAACGTGTCGAGGATCTCGAACATCCGCTCGCGATGGACGATGTAGCCCGTGAGCCCCACCCAGTCGGCGTCGGTGTCGAAATCGATCGGCTCGACGGCCTCGTCGCACAGGACCACTTCGTGCTCGGCGGGCGTGAGCGCCGCGAGCGTCGGCAACGCCAGGTTCGGGAACGTGGCTCGCTTCCCGAGCTCGGGCAGGATGCGATCGAAGGTCCAGAACGATTCGGGATTTCTCGGCGCGACCAGGTAGAGCTTCATGAATCCCTCGGCGAGGTCGACCTCCGCACCCAGGCGGCGGTGCGGCCCCGGTGGCGAACGTATTGCCGCTCGGCCCAGCCACAAGGCGCCTGGCTCGAATATGTCGGCGCGCTCGCGGAATCCTGACGATCGCGCCCGATTGAGTCAGGCGCACGTCACAGCCAAGATCCGCGGCCGCGCGCCAGACCACGCCGCGCCGCGCCGCACCGGCGTGCGGCCACATCCGCTGGCACCTGCGACATGAACGAGCCCAAGCCGAGCCAACGGGGCCGCGACGCACGGCTGGTGGAGTACGCGCTCCCCGGAGGTTGGACGGTGCTCGCTGGCCGCAGCGACCGCGACAACGACTACCTGAGCTTCCGCGTGGCCAAGCCCAACGATTGGTGGTTCCACGTCCGCGGCATGCCCGGCAGCCACGTGATCCTGCAGGTGCCGAGCGGCGAGGACCCCGACCGCGCCACCCTCGAGCGCGCCGCCGCGATCGCCGCCTACCACAGCAAGGCGCGCAGCGGCGGAGTCGTGCCGGTCACCGGCACGCGCGCTCGTCACGTGACCAAACCTTCCGGCGTGAAGACCGGCACGGTCCACGTCCGCAAGGAGACCGTGTTCAAGGTCCGGCCGGCACCGGGTGAGCCCGTCGGGCGACCCGCGAGCGACCCGATCCCGGGCAGTTGACCGCGAGCACGCGAGTGCGGATCATCGATGAATGGGGGGATTCACCGGAGACCGACCATCGAAATGACCGCTTCCCATCGGAACCGCCCTCGACCTCGCCTACCTCGCGCTCTCCAGTCGCTGCTGCTCCTCGGTGCCTTCGGCTGCGCGCCCGTGGCCGGCAGCGTGCGTCCCACGCCCGGTGCGCTGAACCAGGCAGACACCACGCTCACCGTGTTGCTCGAGAGCGACACCGAGACCACCTACCTGCGACCGGAAAGCCGAATCGACTTCCGCTACACCCCGACGGTGAACCTGCTGGAAGTCACGAGCTTCCAGCTCGACGCCACCGACGTTTCGTTCGCGCTGGGCAGCGTGCTTCGCCTGGACGCGTTCGACATCCACATCGCGCACCTGAGCAGCGAGCCGAGCTCGGCGGGATTCGTGGACCCGGGAACCGGCGAGGTCCGGGTCGATGCGTCGGTGTCGCTCGCCGCGAACGTCCTCACCAACCTGGCGCCCGGCCAGGTCGTGCCCGCGGCTGGCGCTGGATCGATCACGCTCACCGGCGCGTTCGGTTACGACGCCGCGGACGGTAGCGTGACGCTGCGCGACTTCCAGGGTCATTTCGGGCCCGTCGCCATGCGCTACGGCAATACGGTGATCGCGTCGATCGCGAGCAACGTGACGCTCGACTTCGAGGGCACGGCGCTGCCCGCCGCGAACTGAGCGCGCGCCGCGCACCTCCGAGCGCAGCCTACGAGCGGTCGACCACGGCGAGCGAGGCCGGCGTTCCCGACGACGGCGCCCCATCGAGCCTGGAACCACGGATGAACCCGGCGCCGACACCGGCGGCTCAGCGGTACGTCCGCGGTGACGCCCCCGAGGCGAAGAAGGCTCGATCAAGGCGTTCGACGTTTCGCGGCGGGTGCTGGCTCGCACGGCGATCGCCCTCATCCTCGGCCTTGGCGCAGCCCACGCGCCCAGAACGGCGGTCGTGAAGCGACCTCTCTGAACGCCGCCACCAGAGAACAGCACGCAGATCGCCGAAGTGCCCGGTGCCATCGACGACGCACGCAGAAGCCGTTCGCCCGAAGTCGTCGAGCCCTTGATCCGGTTCTCGCTGTCGGCACGGCCGTTGTAGAACGCCACACCACCTCGGGGTGCTCGAGCGTCGTCACCACCGTGTGGAACGTAGCCCGGCACGTCGATCAGCCGTCGTCCGCGCGTCGGGGCGCTCGCGAATCTCCTCGCGCACCACCAGCGCGCGGCGCTCGCCACTCGGTGCGGTGTAGGCCATCTCGCCGACCTCGAGGCCGTGCCAAACGATCGCCAGGGCGAATCGCCGCCGCCTGGCGTTGGATGGGCTTCGTCATGCGCACGGCGATGGCGAGGCAACGCGCGGCTTTCGTCTTCGAGAAACTCGCGTTCGAAGAAGCCGGAATCGCGCGCACCGCATAGAGCCGCACACGCTCGGCAAGCGCGCGAGCGTCTCGGTGAAAACGCGCGGACGCCGCGCGCGGTGCCGGTTTCCGCTGCGCAGCCACGCATGCACGATCCAGCGCACGTCGGCGAGCATGGCCAGGATCGGGTGGTGCGAGGGTCGGCGTGCTTGGGGGGTTGTGGCTTGAGGCTGCCCTCTTGGTGGTAGCGCTGAGGCGGTGGAGTCGAGATCCAAGACCATGCCGAGGGTGTGGCCGTGGGTCGAGGCGAGGAGCAATCCCACAACCCACTGGAGAGCGCTTCGACCTGACTTTGGCGAAACCCACCGAAGTAGCGGGTGATCGTCATGGGGGCGGGCCGGTGGCATCCGAGGGCGGCGCGAATCACCTCGTCGCTGGTGAGCCGTGCGGCGTGGGCGAAGCGCCGGCCCCCGGTGAGCACGGTGGTCAGAGGGTGAGACGATCGCAACGACATCGATGCGATTGGGCGAGGTCGTCCGTCGGGAGACGTCCGGCCGCGGCGAATGCCGAGTCGATCGAGGTAGCGCACGAAGGCGACGAATGCCCAACACTGACGGGCTTGTCGGTGTAGGCGATCGCCAGTCGCTGACGGCTCGAAATCCGTATGTGGTGCATCGTCCTGTCCCTCCGTTTCGTGGTCGTCAGGTCCGCTCCCAACGTCGAAACGTCGGTTCAGGACGATGCCTTGATTCGCTCCGTCAACTGCGCGATTCAGGCGAGCGCGCGCCGCGGATCGAGCGCAGCCGACGAACGGTCGACCGCGGCGAGCGAGGCCAGCGTTTCCGACGACGGCGCCCCATCGAGCCTGGAACCACGGATGAACTGGGCGCCGACACCGGCGGCTCAGCGGTACGTCCGCGGTGACCCCCCGAGCGAAAGAGGCTGACAAAGGCGTTCGACGTTTCGCGGCGGGTGCTGGCTCGCACGGCGATCGCCCTCATCCTCGGCCTTGGCGCAGCCCACGCGCCCGTCGCCGGCACGGTGAACCCGACCGAGGGAGCGACCAACGAGGCCCACGCCGTGCTATCCGTGATCGGCGTCCGTGACACCGACACGCCCGGTCTGCGACCGGCGAGCGACATCGATTTCCGCTACACACCGGTGATCGAGTTGCTCGCGCTCACGCGCTTCGCGCCGAGCGGAAGCAGCGTTCGCGATCGCGCTGGCAACGCGCGCAGCGGCGGAGTCGTGCCGGTCACCGGCACGCGCGCTCGGTACGTCACCAAGCGCCCCGGAGTGAAGACCGGCACCGTTCGGGCCCGGAAGCAGACGGAGTTCAACGTGCGACCGGCGCCGGGCTGCGCTGGAGACCGTCCGGCGACCGCAGAATCGAAGACCTGAGGCGCCTCGCCGAGCTCGCGCGCGGCGACGCCCTCAACCACTTCGCGATCACGCTCGCGACAACCTCGGACCCGCTCGAGGACAAATGAATGTGATCGCCAGGAAGGAAAACGAGCTCGACGGGAAGGCGACGGAGCGCAGCGAGCGGGTCGACGACGTCCGCACCCGCTGCCGCGGCGAGCTCCGACACCTCGCCATCGGTTTCGCGTACAGACGACATCACGATGTCGCGCGATGGCACGATCACGGCCAAGGCTTCGCGCCCACGGGACGCACGCTGCAAGAGCTCGGACCACGCCTCCGCCCACGTTCCGCGCCAGCTCACCGACACGGGCGTAGTGGCTTCGACCTCCGCACGTATTCGTGCCGCTTCGTTCAACGTGCGCATCATGCGAAAGGCCCCGACGAGCCCCACCGGACTCGGCTGAACTCGCTCGAAGAGCTGCGTCTGGCGGAGCAGCACCGCCGAGTTGAGCACCATCGGTGACACCTTTCGTTGGTCGTTCACGCAATACACGACGACGACGACGTCCGGTCGCAAGATCGGATCGAGCCGCTCCAGATAGCGCCGCTCTTGCCATGTTTGGTACCCGAGAACACCAGCGTTGAGCACCTCCCAGCTCGGCCCCAGCTCAGCCGCAAGGTGTCCGGGAATCGAGGCCCGAGCGCTGAGGTCGTGCCCGAAGGTCACGGAATCACCGAGCACGAGGACGCGTCGCAGAGCGTTCTCCCGCGGCTCGGGGCCGCGCAGCCCCAGCGAGTTGACCTCCGCCTCGGCGGAAGGCCGCGGTCGCAGCAGGATCTCGGGATCCGGATCCGCGATCATGCCATCGTGGAAGTTGCTCGTCGGATCGAACGCTAGCCACAGGCGCGCGAGCACTTCGAGCACGCCCAGCACGGTGACGAGCGTGAACCCCACCCTCTTGGCGGCTCTTCCCCGCCGCTCCATCACCGGCCCTGCTCCGCCTTTGCGACCACCTGGACTTCCCCGTCGCCGTCGACGTCCAGCGTCACGAGACGACGAGCGTGAGCACTTGGCCCACCAACCCATCGCAGCGACTTCAGCACCAACCCGCCGCGCATCGGTGCATCTATACACGCAATTCGCTTCCGTGAGATCGTGCCGGCGCTACGGAGTGACCCGGACGAGGTGTGGATGAATCCCTCGGATCGCGCTGGCTCACTACGCGAGGCCGTCGCCCGCCGCCCTGCGCTGGACGCGATCCGTGCGTTCGTGTCGCGCTGGCACGGCATCGATCTCGACGTCCCGCGCTGGAATGCGCGGGCCGATGTCCCGGCATCGCTGGCGCTCGCGCTGCCACACGAGCGCCGTCTCTGCCGCCAGAACCACCTGGTACTCCCCGACCCGGACCCGACGGATCCGATTCGTTTCGTGTTCTACGTGGAGAACCAGGGATCCGCATCGTGGGCGTACCGCGCCAGCGGGGCGGCGGATCCGCCGGTGAGCTGGCTCGACGTCACCACCAACGTCTGGCACGACGAGACCATGGCCCTCGACGAGTTCCTGCTGACGGCGCTGATGATGGAAGCCACCATCGGCGGGTCGTACAAGAACGGCGCGTACACGCGGGGCGCTCCCGCGAGCACGCTGGAAGCCGCGCTTGCGCCGCTCGCGCCAGTCGGCAGGCGCTGGCAATGGCTCTCGACCCAGTGCTACGCGGGTGACGAGGTGATCGCGTTCACCGTCGCGGACAAGGACGGCGCGCCATGGCTCAAGATGGCGGCCACGCATTCCGCCGCGCTCCACTACCTGAACCCCATCATCCAATCCGATCCGATGCCCTGGCTCGAGATTCGCGTGGACGGCCAGGAGCGCTACCCCATCGACGGGTTCTGACCGATCGCGTTGCTGCCGGCGCCCCGGTCGTGGCGCATGCCATCTTGCGGGCACGACGTTGCCGCGGGGCGCTTTATCCTCTACGCATGGCGGCCCAGCGCGGCGCGCGCTCGCACCGCCACCCAGCCAGCCCATGACGAACCCCGATCGCACCGAAGCGTCTGGCGGCGGCGCCGACCTCGTCGTTCCCAGCGCGAGCGCGACGCCGCCGGCGACGACGGCTCCCGCGCTCACGACCTATGCGCTGCGCAACGACTTGCCGGGCACACGCCCTGCTCGCGCGGGGATCGACTTCCGAGCGGCGCTCAACGAGGCCCAGCACCGCGCGGTGATCGCGGGCGACGGGCCGCTCCTCATCATCGCCGGTGCCGGTACCGGAAAGACGCGCACCCTCATCTACCGCGTCGCGCGGCTCGTGCTTTCCGGCGTCGCGCCCGAATCGATCCTGCTCCTCTCGTTCACGCGCAAGGCTGCCGAGGAGATGCTGCGCCGCGCGCTGTCGCTCGGCGCCCACGGTGTCGAGCGCGTTCAGGGCGGCACGTTCCACTCGTTCGCCAACCACGTGCTGCGCCAGTTCGGCAGCAAGCTCGGCCTCAGCCCGTCCTTCACGATCCTCGACGAGGGCGACTCGGAAGACCTGATCGGCCTGTTGCGCAGCGAAGGAGGCCACGCCACCAAGGACAAGCGCTTCCCGCGCAAGCAGACGATCCGCCGCATGTTCTCGCGATCCATCAACTGCGTCACCCCGCTGACCCAGGTGCTGGAGCGGGACCATCCCCACTTCGCCCAGTTCGCGCGACCGCTCGTCCAGCTCTTCGAGCAATACGAGCGCTACAAGCTTGCCCACCACATGGCGGACTACGACGACCTGCTGCTGCTCTTGAAGGCGCTCTTGAGCCGCGAGCCCGAGGTCCGCAAGACGCTCTCCGAGCGCTACCGCCACATCCTGGTGGACGAGTACCAGGACACCAATCGCATCCAGGCGGACATCGTGCGGCTGCTCGCCGACACCCACCAGAACGTCACGGTGGTGGGCGACGACGCGCAGAGCATCTACTCGTTCCGCGGCGCCGAGGTGCGCAACATCCTGGAGTTCGCCGAGCGCTTTCCGGGCGCCACCACCGTCACCCTCGAAGAGAACTACCGCTCGGTGCAGCCGATCCTCGACTTCACCAACGCCCTCATCGCCGCCTCGCCGATCGCGCTCACCAAGCGGCTCAAGAGCCATCGCCGCGGCGGCGTGGGTGCCCAGCTGGTCCGCGCCATGGACGAGTACGAGCAGAGCCGCTTCGTGGTGCAGCGCGTGCTCGAGCTACGCGAGGAAGGGATTCCGCTCGACAAGATCGCGGTGCTCTTCCGCTCGAGCTACCAAGCGTTCGATCTGGAGCTGGCGCTCGGCGAGGCCGGCATCCCGTTCGTGAAGCGCGGCGGATTCAAGCTCATGGAGACCGCCCACGTCCGTGACGTGGTCGCGCACCTGCGCGTGATTCGCAATCCCACCGATCGCGTGGCGTGGCTGCGGCTGCTGCTGCTGGTCGAAGGGATCGGACCGGCGCGCGCCAAGACCGTGATCGAGCGGGTGGCGGCCACCGGTGACGCCGTCGCCGCGATCGCCGAGGCCGCGCAAGGACGCTACGGCCGCGCGGCGGCGGGCCTGGAAGCGCTCGCCGAGCTGATGCTGACGCTCGGCCGCGGCACGCTCACGCCCTCGGAAGCGATCGCCAAGGTGGTCGAGTACTACGTGCCGCTGCTACAGGCGCGCCACGACGATCACCCGAAGCGGCTGCGCGATCTGGAGCACCTGGTGGCGATCGCCGAGCGCTTTCGCTCGGTCGACGACTTCCTCGCCGATCTCGCCCTCGAACCGCCGAGCCAGAGCGTCGCCGGCGCCACCCCCCGCGACGCCGACGACGAGCTCCTGGTGCTCTCGACCATCCACTCGGCGAAGGGGCTCGAGTGGCACACGGTCTTCGTGATCTGGGCGCTCGACGGCCGCTTCCCGAGCTTCCTCTCGCTCAACGACCCGGCCCAGCTCGAAGAGGAGCGGCGGCTGCTCTACGTCGCCGCCACCCGGGCCCGCGACCTGCTCTACATCACCTATCCGATGAACGTGCCCGACCGCGCGTCGGGTCGCATCCTCACCGAGCCCAGCCGGTTCCTCGGCGACGTGCCCGCCCAGCTCTTCACCCACGTGGCGCTCGTCGAGAGCCCTGCGCCGCCGCGCGCGGCGCTTCCCCGCACCGTCCCCGAGCCGGACGACTCCGCCCCGTTCTGAGCGCCCCGCGGTCCGGGCGTGCAACGAAGCTGCACGACTCGTCCCGCATCCCGGCGCATCCCCGCGGTCTCCTCCCGCCTCGCGCGCCGTCCGACGACGGCGCAGCCGAATGGGAGGAAGACACGCCGTGGACACGCACCTCACCGACATCGAACGACGCTGGCTCGAACCGTTCCTGCGCCGGCGCCGTGGCAAGCCCATCGCCGCGGCGATGTGGCGCGCCCCGGCGCTCGACGACGCGCGCGCGACGCCGCCGCCCACGCGCCGCAGCGCGCTGCTCATCAACCCGTTCTATCCGAAGGATCCGGCGTCGAGCTTCGCCAAGCACGTGCTCACGCCGAGCCTGGCGCTCACCAGCGTCGCGGCCGCGACGCCCGCAGGCTGGAGCGTGCGCTACTGGGACGAGAACCTGCTTCAGGGTCCTCCGCCCAGCGATCCCTTCCCCGAGGTCGTCGGCATCACGGTGCACCTCACGTTCGCGCGCCGGGCCTACGCGCTCGCGGATTGGTACCGCGCCCGCGGCGCCCGCGTGGTGCTGGGCGGACTGCACGTGACCTCCTGCCCCGACGAGGCGCGCCCGCACGCCGACGCGCTCGCGCTGGGGGAAGGCACGGCGATCTGGCCGCGCGTGCTCCGCGACGCGGAGAGCGGCGCGCTCGCTTGCGTCTACCGCGCGGGCCATCGCGCGCCGTTTCGCGACGAGCCGCCGCCGCGGCGAACCCTGGTTCCGCGCGACTCGTTCCTGACGCCGACCAGCGTGATCGCGACCCGCGGGTGCCACAACCGCTGTGGCTTCTGCTACCTGGCCACCGACGGCCTCGACCTGCCGTATCAGACCCGCGATCCGGAGCAGGTCGCCGCGGAGATCGCCGCCGACGGCGGCCCGTACGCGGTCTTCCTCGACAACAACCTCGCGTCGAAGCCGGGCTACCTGCGTAGCCTCTGCCGCGCGCTCCGCCCGCTCGACAAGATCTGGAGCGCGGCGGTGTCGATCGACGTCACCGACGAGCCCGCGCTGGTGCGCGAGATGGCGCTCTCGGGCTGCACGGGAGTGTTCGTCGGCTTCGAGTCGCTCACGGACCAGAACCTCGTCGATGCCCGCAAGCGAACACCACGCGCCGACGATTACGCGCGCCGCGTCCGAATCCTCCACGACCACGGCATCGCCGTCACGGCGAGCTTCGTGCTCGGATTCGACCACGATCGGCCCGACGTCTTCGACCGCACCGTGGCGTGGCTCGAAGAGAACCGCCTCGCGTGCGCGACATTCCACATTCTCACGCCGTACCCGGGCACGCCGCTCTTCCACCGCCTGGAGGCCGAGGGACGCATCCTGCACCGCGATTGGGATCTCTACGACACGGCCCACGTGGTCTTTCAGCCGCGCCACCTGAGCCCGGAACAGCTCTTCGATGGCTACGCGAGCTGCTACGAGCGGGTCTTCGCCGCGGGCTCGATCTGGCGTAGACGCCCGGAGGCGCTGGACGAGGCGCTGCCCTATCTGGCGGGGAGCTTTCTCTACAAGCACGCCAACGGTGCCTGGCACCGTCTGATTCGTCATCGCCTCACCGGCGTCGCATGGCGGCCGCTGGTCGAGGCGAGCCGGCTCAGGCATCTGCGTTACCGCCGCCAGCTCGAGGCGCGGGTCGCAGGCGAGCGCGCGGATTGGCCGAGCGCGGGCACGCTCGTCCCATCCAGCGTGTGACCGCGGCCGCCGCGATGCTCCTGCACGGGATCTGCACCGTCGTTCCACGGCGGCACCACGCCGCCGTGCTTCGATCGCGCCCGCTCGCACCACGGAGGAGACCGCCGACATGCACGACGCGCCTCAGGCTCGCGATCGCTCCAGCGCTTTACGTCCCCACCTCGGCACGCGGAAACTGGCGTGGAGCGACCGATTCGCCGGCGAGGACGTGATGGCGCGCATCCTGGTGGTCGACGACGACGGCCACACCCGCGAGGTGATCCGCTTCGCGCTCGAGAAGGCGGGGCACCGCTGTGTCGAGGCCGCCGACGGCGCCGAAGCCATCGACACCTTCGTCCTCGAGCCGATCGATCTCGTGGTGCTCGACATCGTCATGCCCGAGGAAGACGGCCTCGAGGTGTGCCGCCGGATCCGCGCCAAGAGCGCCGGCGCGCGCGGACGAGTGCCGGTGCTCTTCCTGTCGAGCCGTGCCGACGAGGTCGATCGAATCGTGGGCCTCGAGATGGGCGGCGACGACTACCTCACCAAGCCCTTCAGCCCGCGCGAGCTGGTGGCGCGGGTGAAGGCGCTGCTGCGCCGCGCCTACCCGGAGGATCCCGTCGGTGCGTGCGCGGCCCCGGACTCGGCGCCGCGGCGCGCGCTGCGCCACGGCGATCTCGTGCTCGACCCCGAGCGCCATCGTTGCACGTGGCAAGGCAAGGACGTGCGGCTGACCGCGACCGAGTTCAGCTTGGTCGAGGTGCTGCTCACCGCGCCCGGCCGTCTCTACTCGCGCGACGAGCTGATCGAGCGCGTCTACGGCGACTCCGGCACCGCCGAGCGCACCTTGGACAGCCACGTCCGCCACATCCGCGCCAAGTTCCGCGAGGTCGGCGGCGATCCCATCGAAACGGTGCACGGCCTGGGCTACCGCATCGCCTCCTGAATGAGCGCCAGCGAGGATCCGGTGCGTTCCCGCCGCGCGCAGCGCCGCGGGTTGCCGCGGAAATGGCCGCGGCTTCGTCCCAACATCCTGCTGCTGCTCCTGGGCGTCGCGGTGACGGTGCTGCTCGCGCCGGCGCTGGTGATCGCTCAGCTGCGGCTCTACTCGGACGCGCTCGTCCACGAGACCGAGCGCAGCTTGATCGCCGAATCGGTGCAGATCGGGGAATCGTGGCGCCAGAGCTGGGCGGAGGCGCTGGGGCAGCACCTTCCCGACGAGCCGCTCATCGATCCCGAGGCCGTCGGGCCGATCGAGGAGGGCGGCGAGACGTTGCGCTCGATCCCCTACGTCAGCGGCCATCTGCCCACGCTGCTCTTCGCTCCCGTCCAGCCCGAGATCGATCTGCGCAAGGGCATCGCGCCGCGCATGCCGCCGCCCACCGGCTTCGCCGCCGACCGCAGCGGCCTCGAATGGCGGATCGGAGAGCGCTTCAGCCAGATCCTGCGCCGCGCCAAGCGCATGAACCTGAGCGGCGCGCGCATCCTCGACCGCAACGGCTGCGTGGTCGCGACCAGCGGCACGGAGCTCGGTGCCTGTTTCGATCAGCTCCCCGAGGTCCAGGCGGCGCTGCGCGGGGAATACGAGGCCGTGGCGCGGCGCCGCGACAGCGACCGCCCCGTGCCACCGCTCGGCAGCTTGCGGCGGCGTGGCAACGTGCGCGTGCACACCGCCATGCCGATCCGCTTCCACGACGAGGTCGTCGGCGTGGTGTCGATGTCGCGCACCAGCCTCGACCCGCTCGAGGCGCTGTGGCACGAGCGGCACTGGATCATGGCGGTGGGCGCGGTGACGCTCGCGGTGACGCTCGCCATGAGCTTCCTGAGCGCCCGTGCCATCGCGCGGCCGGTGCGCAAGCTCACCGCCGCCGCGCGCGAGGTCGCCCGCGGCGGCGCGCGCGGCATGCCGGTCTTCGGCAGGCTCGCTCCCGCCGAGATCGACGAGCTGAGCATCGCCATGGACCGGATGACCGAGGAGCTGGGCGCGCGCGCCGACTACGTCCGCGACTTCGCCGCCGACGTCACCCACGAGCTCAAGGCGCCGCTCACCAGCATCGGCGGGGCCGCCGAGCTGCTGCGCGACGGCTGGGCCGAGATGAGCGACGAGCAGCGCGCGCGCTTTCTCGACAACATCGCGGCCGCCACCGCGCGCTCCGAGCGGCTCGTGAGCCGGTTGCTCGAGCTGGCGCGGATCGAGAACCGGCGCTCCGCCGACGTTCCCGCGCCGCTCGAGCTGCGGCCGGTCGTGGAGCAGATCCTCGAGCCCTACGGCACGCGTGTGCGGCTCGACGTGCGCGATGCACCGGCGACGCTCGCGATCCAGCCGGAGCTACTCGCCTCCGCGCTCACGAACGTGATCGACAACGCCATCCGCTACGACGGCGGCAAGCCCGTCGAGGTGCGCGTGTCGGGCCATGGCTCCGCGCCGAACGGCGCCAGCCCGCAGGTGCGAATCACGGTCCGCGATCACGGGCCCGGGATCAGCGACCGCAATCAGGCGCGCATCTTCGAGCGGTTCTTCACCACCGAGCGCGACGGCGGCGGCACCGGGCTCGGGTTGGCGATCGTGAAGGCGATCGCCGACGCCCGCGGCGGCGCGGTGTCGTTCGAGACCGGCCCGCAAGGGACCACGTTCACCGTGGTGCTGTGACGGGCGCCCGGCGCCGCGAGCGGGACGGTGGCCCCGCCGCCCGGCGGATCGGCCACGGGGCACGTCCGCTCGAGGCTCGCCGAGTCATCTCGCGAAGAGCGACAGGTACCGCCCGTAGCCCTGCTTCTCGAGCTCGTCCTTGGGGATGAATCGCAGCGACGCGCTGTTCATGCAATAGCGCATCCCGGTCGGCGCCGGACCGTCGTTGAAGACGTGGCCGAGGTGACTGTCGCCGTGCTTGCTGCGGACCTCGACGCGGCTCATGAACAGGCTCGAATCGGTGCGCGTCACGATGTTCTCGGGCGCGAGCGGCTTCACGAAGCTCGGCCAGCCGGTGCCGCTGTCGAACTTGTCCTTGGAGCTGAACAGCGGCTCGCCGCTCACCACGTCGACGTAGATCCCCTCCTCGTGGTTGTCCCAGTACTCGTTCTGAAACGGCCGCTCCGTGCCTTCCTGCTGGGTGACCTTGTACTGCAGCGGGGTGAGCTTCTTCGCCAGCTCGGCGTCGCTCGGCTTGCGGAACTCGGCCGCGTCGTCGGTCGATTTCTTCGGGATCATGAGCTCTGCATCCTTTCCCCACGTCTTCGCGATGAACGCATCGCGTCCGGATCCGTCGCGGTAGGCGTGATAGCGAACGGGGTTCTTCAGGTAGAAGTCCTGGTGGTACTCCTCGGCAGGCCAGAAGCGCTGGTAGTCCACGATCTCGGTCACGATCGGTTTCGCGAACCGCCCGCTCTTCGCGAGCGCGGCCTTCGATTCCTCGGCGAGCCGTCGCTGCTCGGCGTCGTGGACGAAGATCGCCGTGCGGTACTGCGAGCCGCGATCCACGAACTGTCCACCCGGATCGGTCGGATCGATCTGGCGCCAGTACACCTCGAGCAGCTGCGCGTAGCCGATCTGGTCGGCGCGAAAGTGAACCTGCACCGACTCGGCATGACCGGTCGCACCGGAGCCCACCTGCTCGTACGTCGGATTGGCCTCGGCGCCGCCCGCGTAGCCCGAGATCACCGCCGTCACGCCCGCGAGCTTCTCGAACGGCGTCTCCATGCACCAGAAACAGCCGCCCGCGAACGTCGCCAGCGACTCCCCCGGCTTCGCGGGATAGCGATCGGGGTCGTTGCCCGTACGATCACCGCCCGCGGCGCTCGTGCACGAAACCAGCACCGTCAGCAGCGCCGGCGGCCCCCACTTCCGCAACCCGAACATGTGCTCTCCCGATGGCAGCCGGTGTTCGCCCCGCCCGTTCTACGGGCGGGGCATCCGAGCGGATGCGCCACGCGACGCCTCCACCCGGCCCCGAGACAAGGTACCCGACGGCCACGGGGTCTCGGTGTCGCGAGCGCGGCGAACGTTACAGCGCGCCCGGAACGCCGGAGATCAAGCGACGGCGCGCCACGCGCGCTCGGCGGCGCGAACGGCCTGACCGCGCACCCCCAGCATCCACGGCTTCGAGAGCGCGCTGCGCTCGGCGGCGGCGCCGCTCGCCCACAGGTTCTCGATCAACCAGCGATTCAAGAAGCGCAGCCGCTGCGGCAGCACGATCAAGCCTCGGACGCGCGGATGGCTCGCGATCTCGTCGAGCATGCGGGTCTGCTCGCGCAACGACCGTCGCAACGAATCCTGAAGGTCGATGCCCAGCACGTCGGCATCCTTGCGGTGGTACTCGATCGAGAGCTGCATGAAGCCCATGAGCCAGAGCTGATACGCCTGGAGCTCGAGCGCCTCGCGGCGGGTGATGCGCGACAGCACCTCCGGCAGGTAGAGCTTGCCGAGCCCGACGTGGCGGGCTTCGTCGCGCCCGAAGTAGGGCATGAGATCGGCGAGCACCGGCTCCGCGCGCACCTCGGCCATCGCCTTGAAGAGGTGCACCGCGACGTGCTCGACGAAGAGCTGCATGCCGACGAGCTTCATCAGCACGGACTCGGTGCTGATGAGCTGGACCAGCATGCTCTTCACGAACGCGTTGGGCTCGGGAAGCTGGATGTCGAGCAGTCGCAGGTAGTCGCGCATCACGTAGTAGTGACGCGCCTCGTCGAAGGTCTGGATGGTCGCGGCCATCTTCGCTTCGCTGGAATCGCGGATGCGCTCGGCCAGGAAGCTCGCGACCTCCCAAGCCGCCAGCTCGCCCCACAAGATGATCGTGAAGACGTTGGCGATCGCCTCCTTCTTCTCGTCGCTGACGCGCACGCCGCCGTGCTTCTTGACCAGCTGCGCCAAGAGCTTCTGGCCGTCCCACGCGAGGGATTGGCCCTTGTGGTAGAGGTTCTCGAGCTTCTCGAGACGGCGGGTGCGGGCCTCGAGGTTCTCGACGGTGAGCGCTTCGAGGGGGCGCGAGTCGAGGAGGTGATCGGGAGGGAACTGGGCACGGAGGGGAATACCGAACGGCATCACACGACGCGAGACGTTGCTCACGAGCCCCATTCCGTTCCTCCTCGATGGCGGCCGCCACCAACGCCGGCCGATTTCATCTTGGCAACCGACCGGTTGCGAGGTCAACGAAAACGTCGCCCGCTTCCCGCGGCGCGCCGCACCGGCTCACACGGGTCCGCGCGGGACGGCTCGCCCCCCGAGCGGCGCCACCAGCGCCGCCAGCGCAGCCAGCGGCACCCACCCGGGATCCGGCACCATCACGTAGAGCCCGGCCAGCGCCGCCGCGGTCCACAGTCGCTGACCCCGCCACCCGAGGCGGCGCAGCATCACGAACGCCGCGAGCGCGCCCACGGGAAAACCGATGCGAATCGCGATCCCCCCGCGCAGCAGCACGTTGAGCGCGTCGATGAGCAACGCGTGGCGCACCAGCCGCATGCGCTCCCGCATGGCCTGATCGGGACGCGGTCCCTCGGGCGGGAGCACCTCCGGCTCGAGCACCGGTAGATCGTCGTCGTCGCGAGCCGAGGACGGATCCATGCGGCTAGCGTACGTGAATCGCCCTGGATTGGAACGCGCTCGGCGCGGTTCGGTGCGGCTCGGACGGTGGCACGCGCGACTCGCGGCTGCGCCGCCGTCGCGCTCGGGCTAGAGTCTCACGCCACTCGCACGCGGCGGACCTCCCATCGTGACGACCGATCCAGCGGTGAACGAAGCCGAGCGCCTGGCAGCGCTCCAACGCTACGGGCTGCTCGACACTCCGCCCGAGCAGCCGTTCGAGCACATCGTGGCGATCGCCGCGCAGCTCTTCGGCGTGCCGGTGGCGTTGATCGGATTGGTCGCCGCGGATCGCGTCTGGTTCAAGGCCAGGCACGGGCTCGCCGCGCCGCAGATCGGGCGCGAGCCAGGCTTCTGCGCCTCGGCGATCCATCGCCCCAACGTGCTGCACGTCCGGGACGCGCGCCACGACCCGCGCACCGCCGAGCATCCGTGGGTGACCGGCGAGCCGCGCGTGCGCTTCTACGCGGGTGCGCCGCTGCGCACACCGAACGGGCTCGGCCTGGGCACGCTTTGCATCCTGGATCGGCAGCCGCGCGACTTGACCGTCACCGAGGCCGAGCACCTCGAGCGGCTCGCGTCGCTGGTCGGGGAGCAGATGGAGATGCGGCTCGCGTCGCGCACCATCGCCGAGCTGCAGAGCGTCGAGAGGCGGATGAGCGAGGAGCTGCGGGAGGCGAATCGCCGGCTGACCGAGTCCGAGGAGCGATTCCGCGATCTCTTCGACGAGGCGCCCATCGCCTACGTCCACGAAGGTCTCGACACCCGCTTCATCCGCGCCAACAAGACCGCGATGCGCATCCTCGGGCTCACCGCCGACCAGGTCGAGGGCACCTACGGCAAGAGCCTCATCCCCGACACGCCCGACGCCCAGCGACGCGTCCAAGCCGCGCTCGAATCGATCGGGCGAGGGGCCGACACCAGCGGCGTGGTGCTCGAGCTGCGCCGGCGCGACGACGGCCGCCCCATCTGGATCCAGTGGTGGTCGCGCCCCGACCCGAGCGGGCAGTTCACCCGCACGATGTTCCTCGACGTCACCGAGCACATGCAGATGAGCGCGGAAAAGGAGCGCCTCGAAGCGCAGAACCTCTACCTGCGCGAGGAGATCCGCGACGAGCACGACGTCCAGGAGATCGTGGGGGCGAGCCCGAGCCTGCTGGCCGTGCTGCGCCAGGTCGATCAGGTGGCCGCCACGGACTCGACCGTGCTCATCACCGGCGAGACCGGCACCGGCAAGGAGCTGATCGCGCGCGCCATTCACGAGCGCAGCCACCGCAAGCGCGAGGCGCTGGTGAAGGTCAACTGCGGAGCCATCAGCGCGGGCCTGGTGGAGAGCGAGCTCTTCGGCCACGTGAAGGGCGCCTTCACCGGCGCGCTCGCTCACCGCGACGGCCGCTTCAAGACCGCGGACGGCGGCACGCTCTTCCTCGACGAGGTCGGCGAGCTCCCCCTCGACACGCAGGTGAAGCTGCTGCGGGTGCTGCAGGAGCAGGAGTTCGAGCCGATCGGCAGCAACCAGAGCGTGCGCGTGAACGTGCGCATCATCGCCGCGACCAATCGCGACCTGGCGCTCGCGTGCCGCGAGGGCCGCTTCCGCAGCGACCTCTTCTATCGGCTCAACGTGGTCCCCATCGCCGTCCCGCCGCTCAGCGAGCGCGGCCCCGATCTGCCGCTGCTCATCGCCTTCTTCCTGGAGCGCGCCGCGCGCAAGCTCGCCAAGCCGGCGATGCAGCTCTCGGAGGCCGCGATGCAACGGCTCGTCCAGTACCGCTGGCCTGGCA
The DNA here is from genome assembly GCA_046331705.1 of bacterium. Lineage (GTDB taxonomy): Bacteria > JADJOY01 > JADJOY01 > JADJOY01 > JADJOY01 > JADJOY01. Next base: position 50,077 of record JAXLQJ010000017.1, read on the forward strand.
ACGTCCGCGAGCTCGAGAACGTGATCGAGCGGGCGGTGGTGCTTTCGTCGAAGCGCACGCTCGACGTCGGCGATGTCCTGGCGCCCATCGACGACCCCGCCGCGGCTCCCTCTGCCGCGGCGCCCATCGCGCTCACCCGCCCAGCGGCGCTCGCCGAGGAATCGGCCTCCCCCGTCCAGTCGCCGCAGGATCACGACGGGATCGCCACGCGCACCGGTTCGCTGGACGCGGCGCTGCGCGAGCACATCGAGGCGGCCCTCACGCGCGCCCGATGGATGATCGAGGGCCCGGGCGGCGCCGCCGAGATCCTGAAGCTCAACCCGAGCACACTGCGCAGCAAGATGAAGAAGCTCGGCATCCGACGTCCCGCCGAGTCGTGAGCGATCGACCCCACCCGCACCTGGCACACCCGGCGCACCGATGAGCGATTTCCTCGACCACGACACCCGCGCGCGACTCTTCCCCGCCCTCGACGCTCGCTCGATCTTCCTGAACCACGCGGGCATCGCGCCGATCTCGGGCCCGGCCGCCGCGGCGCTCGAGCGCTACGCGCGGGAGGCGCAAGCGCCCACGCCCGAGGTGCTGCGCGGCTGGCTCGCCGAGAAGGCGCGCGCGCGTCGCGCCGTCGCGGACCTGATCGGCGCCGCGACCGAGGAAATCGCCTTCATGCCCAACACCACGGTGGCGGTCGCCACCATCGCCAACGGGCTGGCGCTCGGCCCGGGCGATCGCGTGATCGGCTTCGAGGGCGATTACCCGGCGAACGTGCTGCCGTGGCGACGGCTCGCGCGCCACGGCGTCGAGCACGTCCTCGCCCCCGCCCCCGACGGGCTGCCGGACCTCGCGGCGCTCGAGCGCCTCGTCGACGAGCGCACCCGCGTGGTGGCGGTGAGCACCGTGTGCTTCTGGTCAGGGGCGCGCGCGCCGCTCGGCGACATCGTCCGCATCGCGCGCCGGCACGGCGCGCTGGTGGCGGTGGACGGCGTGCAGAGCATCGGCGCGCTTTGCTTGGACGTGGGCTCCGCGGACGTCGACTTCGTGGCGTGCGGCGGCCTCAAGTGGATGCTCTCGCCCATGGGCGTCGGCTTCCTGTTCGTGCGGCGCGCGCTGCTCGATCGCCTCGAGGTCACCGAGCCCGGGGCCGACGCGAACGACCCGCCGCTGCCCTACCTCGACTACCGCGAGCGGCTGCGCGCCGACGCGGCGCGCTTCGAGGGCGGCACGCAGCCGACGGGAAACCTGTTCGCGATCGGGGCGAGCGCGCGCATGTTCCTCGACCTCGGCCGCGAGCGGATCGAGGAGGCGGTGCTGGCGAACGGCGAGCGCCTGGCGAGCGGGCTGTGCGAGCGCGGCTTCCGCGTGCTGAGCCCGCGCGACCCCGCGCTGCGCTCCGGCATCGTCGCGTTCCGCCATCGCGCGCTCGACAACCGCACCGTGGTCGAGACGCTCGGCGCCAAGGGCGTGCGCTGCATCGAGCGCGAGGGCTGGGTGCGCTTCGCGCCCCACTTCTACCATCGCGCCGACGAGCTCGACCGCGCCCTCGCCGCGCTACCGCCTTGAGCGTTCGAATTTGCACTCGGGGCACGGACAGATGTCGCGCAGGTGCTCCCAGGTGTAGATGCCGGTCGAGTGACCGTCGCTCCACTCGATCTGGATGGCGTAACGGCCCACCGGCTCGAGGCGCGTGGGCTTCACCTCGTCCGAGATGGACGCCGGGTCGAGGTTCGGCTGCCCCGTCCACTCGTCGATGCACACCGCGCAACGGCACGCGCGCCGGAGATCCGGCACGAAGTAGACGCTCTCGTGCCCATCCACCCACACGATCTTGAGCTGCGACGGCCCGGCCTGCTCGATCGCCCGCGGCGCGATCATCGACATCGACGGATCTCCTCTGGCCGCGAAAGCGGCGCGCGCAGGATGGCCGAGGGCCCGGCCGCGCCGCAAGATGCGCACGCGCGATCGCAGGATGCGCGTCGGCATCCCGAATTCACCTGAGCTTGTTCGCCGATTGTCGAAGGGCGTATGAGAGCCGAGACGCTCGACTTCAACGCAATTCCACGGCGACGAGGTGACCAGGATGGCCGGCGCGGACACGTCGCACCCGAACGAGGCTGCCGAGAAGCTGTCGAATCGCTGGAAGCTCGCCGCCGCGTTGGTGATCGTCGCGTCGCTGGCGGGAATCGCCAGGTCGGGCGCGCCCATGCGCGCGGAGCACGAGCGGGTCGCGAAGAATCACCCGGCGCCCGGCGCGCCGCGCTCGATCCTGCTGAGTGTCCAGGACGCCAACGCGCGCGTGAACGACTGGCGCGACCGCGACGTGACGCGCGTCGTGTCGTCGCTGCTGCGCCACGACGACTGCTTCGTGCTGAGCTACGCCGCGCTCGCGGCGTGCATCGGAGGACTCGTCGGGTATGGACTGCGCAATCGGGGGCGAACGTACACGCCTCAGCTCGTGGGCCTGCCCGTGGCACTCGGGGTCACGGACCTCGCCGAGAACTTCTTGGCGCGCGCGCAGCTCGATCTCGGCTCGCCGTTGCCCGCGCTCGTGGTCCACGCGAGCGCGACCGCCACGGCGCTCAAGTACACCCTCCTCGCCATCGTCGGGATCGTGTTCGTGTGGCAGCTCGGACGCGTGCTGTTCACGCGGGCGACGTCACGCCCCGAGCTGGCGACGCCCGGCGAGGTCCGGTACGAGGAGCGGCGCTACCTGGCACGACGCCGCGGCCTCGACCCAGCGACCGATCTCCACGCGATCGTTCCCGTCGGCCTGGCGTTCTCGGGCGGCGGCATCCGATCGGCGACGTTCAATCTCGGCACCCTCCAGGCGCTCGCGAGCCATCGCCTACTCCCCCACGTCGATTACCTGAGCACGGTCTCCGGCGGCGGCTACATCGGCGGCGCGCTGTCGTCGCTGCTGTCGCTCGCGCGCGAACGAGGGAACCGCGACAAGGCCGGCAGGAACGAGCCGCGGTTCGGCACGACACCGGAACGATTTCCCTTCAACCCCGAGAAGAGCGAGCAACGCGAGCTCGAGGGATTCGACGGTGCGGACGAGCTCTCCCATCTGCGCACGCACGGCGACTTCCTGGTCGCACGTCGCAACTTCTTCTCACGGGAGCTCATGCGCGCCGTCGGCGGGGTGATCTCCGGCATCCTGATCCATCTCGCGGTCTTCACGGTCTTCCTCACGGGTGTCGCTGGCGTGCTCGTGGCACACGTGGCGTGGACGACGGGTCGAGCTCCCGCGGACCTCCTGCCCTTCTCCATTCCCACCTGCCAGACCTCCGGCGCGTGCGCGGAGGCGGAAGCCGGCCCGCAGGCGTCATCGATCGGATCCTACGTGACCGCGCTCGCCCTGCCCGGCGCGAGCGGGGGGCGGCCAGCGCTGCTGTCGGGCGGCCTCACGGGCGCCGTCGTCGCGCTGCTGGTGTTGCTTGCGGGATTCGTGCTTCCACGCTGGCACCGGCACAAGCGACGTTCAGGTACGCGTGCGGGCGCGCACACCAACGATGCCGATGGGCGAACCCCGGAAGAGTTGGACGAGGGAAGCTTTCTCGCGTGGCTGCTGGGAACCACGAGCGTGGCCGTGGGTCTGGTCACCTGGCGGCGCAGGCAGCAACTCGCCGAGCTGCATGCGCTCCTCGCACCGCTCGCGTTCTGCCTGGCCGGGCTCGGGGTCAGCCTGCTCGTGCACGTGCTGTTCGAAAGCTGGCGGCCACGCGATTCCAAGCTCGGCAGGCTGCTGGGATGGCTGAGCAGCGAGCGGACGCGACGCTCTCGCATCGCCGCGACCCAAGGGTGGTTTCTCTACCTGAGCCTCGGCGCGCTGCTGCTCACGGCGCTCCCGTACGCGCTCTACCGCTGGGGCAATGCCGGTGCGCTTCCAGGCGAAGCCAAGACCGGCGGCGTGCTCGCCCTCGTGCTCACGCGATGGCTCGCAGGGCGCGGCGGCGAGAGCGGCGCGGCCGGTGGCATCGGCGGCGCGATCGGCTGGGGGCGGAAGATCGCGCGCCTGGCCGAGCCCCTGCGCAACGCGGTGCTCGGAGCGCTGGTCACGGGTCTCGTGCTGGTGGCCGTGATCGGTCTCGGGGCTGGGATCGGCGCAGTGACGCCGAATGCCGCCGCGCTCGGCCACTACGCGTTCGCGGTCGCACTGCTCGCCTTCGCCGTGTTCGGCGTGCTCGGCATCGTCGTCGACTTCAACCGCATCTCCGCCCACCACTTCTATCGGGACCGCCTCGCGGAGACGTATCTCGAGACATGGATCCGTCGCGGCGGCTCCGGCGGTCGCGCTGACGGGTTCGTCCACGGCCGCGAGCAGACGGACCTCCGGCTCGCCGAGCTGCAGGGCGGGTCGGCGGTGAGCGCCGATGCGACGGCGAACGAATCGATGATGGGCGCCCCGTATCACCTGGTCGTCACGGCGCTGAACCTGACCTCGAGCCACGACCTGTCGCGCCGCGACCGGAAATCGGATCATTTCCTGTTCACGCCGCGCTACTGCGGATCCGCGACGACCGGCTACTTGCCGACGGACGTCTATCGCGGCGGCGAGACCAAGCTCGCCCGCGCCATCGGCATCTCGGGCGCCGCGGCCGCTCCCGGGATGGGACGCGGCACCTTCTTCGCGCAGGCGCTGGCGATGACGGTGACGAACGTCCGCCTCGGCCAGTGGATGGAGAACCCGGGCTACCGTGGCGGACGCTGTGCAGGTCGGCAGGAGAGCGGCGTGTTCTGGCCCTACTACCTGCTACGCGAGTTGCTCGGGCTCAGCGATGCGCGGCGACGGCTCGTGTACCTGAGCGACGGCGGGCACACCGGTGACAACCTCGGCATCGTGCCGCTGCTCGAGCGACGCTGCGGGCTCATCGTCGCGTGCGACGCGGAAAGCGACCCCCGGTATCACTTCGGGTCGCTGACGAACGCGTTGCGTCAGATCTACGTCGACGCCAACGTCAAGATCGACATCGACGTGACCGCGGCTCGCGCCGGGAGCGCAGGGCACTGCGCCGAGCACTTCGCCATCGGCCGCATTCGCTACCCCGAGATTCGCAACGCCGCGGGCAAGACGACGGACCCGGCCGCCACCGGCTGGCTGCTCGTGCTCAAGGCCTCGCTCACGGGCGACGAGCTGGCGCGAATCGACATGTACAAGCAGGATCATCCAGATTTCCCGCAACACACCACGGCCGACCAGTTCTTCGACGACGACGAGTTCGAGGCCTTTCGCGAGCTCGGCTATCACATCGCCAAGCAGGTCCTCGGCGGCATGGGATCCGAGGCGTTCCAATGCGGCACTCCGGAGTGGACCAGCCATTGGGAGGCGTTCTTCGCGAAGCACGGCGGCGCGGCGGCACGAGCGACCGCTTTCGCGAATCGCTCGGACGCGAGCGCCGAGGGGCCAGCCGGTGACGCGACGCCGCCCGAGTGAGCCCGCCTGGCGCGACGAAGGCTTGCCGACGGTCAATCTGAAGATCGATCAACCGACGCTGCTCGAGGCACGGGCACGCCTCGACGCGGAGATCTCGCTCGCCAAGCATTGCGGGCTGGCGGCGCTCAAGCTGGTGCACGGCTATGGATCGTCGGGCCAGGGTGGCGCCATCCGCAAGGGAATCCGCGAATCACTCGACCGCCGCGCCCGCGAAGGGCGCATCCGCGGCTGGATCGCCGGCGAGGACTGGGACCTCTTTCATCCCCGCACGCGAGACGTTCTTGCCGAGGCCAAAGGCGCCGACCGCGACCACGATCTGGGTCGCGGCAACCCTGGCGTGACGATCGTCATCCTCTGACCGTGCTGGCCGAGACCAGATCTCGCCAGCGAGGGATTATTCCCGGAAGAAATACACTTCATCTGCGGCATATTCATTGCTGTGCTCCGCGCGAGCGTTCCGACGCATGGTTCCGAACGATGCCCCGCAGGGGGGCTTTGCGCACGGGCCTGAGACTCGAGGCCCGTCAGCCGGAGGCTAGTCATGCAGCATCGCCGTCATCCCGCGACCCTCACACTCTTGTTGCTTTTCAGCGCGTTGTTCTCGACCGTCGCCGCGAACGCCGCGCCTTCGGACGCAACCGACGAGCGATTCGCACCTGGCGGAGTGCTCGAAGGCTTTCAGGCGGTTCCCGGCGGAGAGGATGCGTACTTCTCGGGGACGGCAGTCGCCCCGGCCGCAGCTGTCAAAAACGTGACGTTCACGCTCGTCACGTCCAACGACACGCCGCTCTACGGAGTCGAGGTGGCACTCGAGGGCGGCGGGGGGTCATTCAAGGCCACCACGGGCCTGAACGGTGTGGCGATTTTCCCCACCGTCGCCGCCGGCACGTTCAAGGTGAGCTTGGTCGGTCTGCCGCCGAACCAGGTGCCGACCAACGCACCCACGACGCTCACGATCGCGAAGAGCACGAACGTCACCATCGAGACGGCGCTCATCTTCCCCGGCCGCAGCCACGAGTGGATTCTCTTCGGCGACTCGAACTCCACACCGCTGCCTCCGGACATCATCGGCTTCGACGTCTTCCTGAACAGCGATCATCGGTTCGCCAACTACGTGAGCTTCGCGCTCAACGAGGTCGACTACGCGCTCGGCAACACCCCCATCGCGGGCTATCCGGGTGCGAACAAGGGCATCGACATCGTCATCAACGGCGAGAACGCCCACCCGAACGCGGCCCTCGCCCACATCCGCTACGGGATCAACGACATCCACCGCTACCTCGGCAATCCCACCTCCGCGAACGTCACCACCTTCCGGAACGCCTACACCCAAGCGGTCCAGACGACGCTCGGCCACGGCATCATCCCGATCCTGTGGACGCTCTCGAAGGAGAAGAACACGAGCTACGACGCGGGCTACGACGCCGCGAACAAGGTCATCAAGGACCTCGCCGCCGCGTACCATCTGCCGCTCGTGGTTTCCAACATCAACGCGCGCAGCAATCCCAAGCTCTTCATCTCGGACGGCGTGCACAACAGCAACGCCGGCAATGTCTACCTTCTGAGCCTCATGGATCAGACGCTGATGGCGTGGTTCACGCGCGGCTCGTTCGCGCCGTGACGCAGCGGCTCGTTCCGCGCGCGGATTCTCGCCCGACTCGCGCGCGCGGAAGCTCGCGCCGCCGGGCGCCGCTCGGGTGCGCCAGCCGCGGCGAGGGCTGAGTTGACCGCTCGCCGGCTGGTGGCCTTCGTCGCGTTCGTGGCAGGGGTGGTCCTCGCGCGAGGTCCGCTGACCACGGGCCCGGCGCGCTACCAGCGCCTCTCCGACGTCGTCGGCCCCTACGTCGAGAAGCTGGGCGACCCGCGCGCGGACTCACGCTACCTCGACTCGAAGCCCTACGTGCTGCTCTTCTTCTCCGCGAGCTGGTGTGGTCCCTGTCAGGAGTTCGCGCCACAGCTCACGCGCTTCTACGCCCGCTATTCCAAACAGCACGACTTCGAGGTGGTGCTGGTCAGCAAGGATCGCGGAGCCGACGAGCTGCGCCGCGAGATCCAGGAGCATCACATGCCCTGGGTAGCGGTCCCCTTCCAAAATCTGAAGGCTCGGGGCCAGCTCCTTCGGTGGTACGGCGGCGACGGCGGCATACCGAACGTGGTGCTGATCGACCGCAACGGTCACAAGCTCGCGTCGTCGTACGGAGCGCTCGGCTATCGAGGCCCGTATGCACCCTTGCAGGATCTGCAGCGCCTCTGGCGATCCAGCGACCCGCCTTTCTCTCCCAGTACCTGAGCGCACGAGCAGCCCTGCACCACGTGCGCGCGTGCATGGGCACGTGCTAGGTTTCGCGATCTTCGCGGTTCAACGCCGGAGGTCGTCGATGTCCAACGCCGCTCGCTCGCTGGTGCTCGTTTCGTGCGCCGTGATCGCACTCTCCTCGACGGGGTGCACCAATCTCGCAGCCAACCTCCTCGCCGGCGGTGAAGGACCGAGTGTCTACGCGACCGACGACGATCCCGAGCTGGTTCGCGACGCCGTGCCGTTCGGCCTCAAGCTCCAGGAGCAGGTGCTACAGAAGACCCCCGAGCACCAGGGGCTGCTCACTTCCCTCGCGAAGAGCTACACGCAGTACGCCTACGGCCTCGTCTATCCAGACTCGGAGGCGCCGGGCGTGACCGTGGCGCAGGCCAAGGAGATCCGCGCCCGCGTGAAGAAGCTCCTGCTGCGAGCGCGCGGCTACGGTTTTCGGGCGCTCGACGTGAGCCATCCGGGGTTCGAGGAAGGTGTCCGCAAGGACCGCGCGGCGACGCTCGCCAAGATCACCAAGGACGAGCTCGCGATGCTCTACTGGACCGGCGCCGCCTGGGGCGCGGCGGCGGCGGTGGCGAAGGACGATCCGCTCCTGCTCGGCGATCTCGGTGTCGTCGAGGCGATGATGAAGCGCGCGCAGGACCTCGACGCCTGCTACGACAAGGGGGCGATCCACGAGGTGCTCATGTCCCTCGACGCGAGCCGTCCCGAGTCGATGGGCGGCAGCGTCGAGCGCGCCGCGCAGCACCGCGAGCAGATCGCCGCGTGCGGCGGCGCGGACAAGATCGGCCCCACCGTGAGCTGGGCCGCGAGCGTGAGCGTCCGCAAGCAGGACAAGGCCGAGTTCGAGAAGCTCCTGAAGGAAGCGCTTGCGTTCGACGTGAACAAAGCGCCCGACTTCAAGCTCGCGAACATCCTGGCGCAGCGCCGCGCGCAGCGGCTGCTCGACAAGGCCGACGATCTCTTCCTGAGCGACGACGAGTAGACGACCGACCCGAAATCACCCGCACGTCGATCATCCGGCTAGCCATGCGGCCGACCCCTCGCAGCGCGGGACTTGTTCCCTGCCAGAGTTCCGCGGACCGGCGGAGCCGTTCCCTCCGGCTAGCGGTTCGACACCTGGTCGGTGATTTCGAACCGAGAAATTCGGATCGACGTCTGCGATGCGCGTCATGACACCGATCATCGAGACGCCGTTCGGGTGGATCGAGATCGAGTTTCGCGCGACGACCGGCTCGCGAATGGGACCAGGCGGCGACCTGGACGCGGCGCGAGGCGCGAAAGGCACGCGCATTCGCTGCTGGTCGAGTGCGCTCTTCGAGCTGCAGATCATGACCGGGCCAGCTGACCCACGGCTGCCCTACTCCCTCACGGTCGACGAATGCATCGGCGCCGTCTGGCGTGTACACGCGAGCTTCGATCTCGAGGCCTTCGACGTGAGCTGCGGCCTTCCGGATGCTCCGCTCGAGGGATCACCCGAAACCGGGCAGCATCTCGAATGTCAGACCTGGTCACACGACGGACGATTTCTGGCTCTCGGCACCGAGGACGACGAGGCGCTCTGGCTTCGCGCGGAGCGCGGAATTGCGCTGCCGCGCCGTCTCGCCGGCACGTACTTCCGTCGCTTCGAGGCCAACGTCCGTGCTCGCTACGATGCTCGCGGCATCACCGTCGCCATTCCGGCGATACGCCGCGGCGAAGTGATCGGCGGGCATTTCGTCGCCGCATGGGCGCCCGAGTCGAAAGCGGATCAGGGCGCGTGGTACGCGGTGGACTGGGTACACGAAAAGCTCTGCGCGGCACTCTCGATCGGCGAGGCGTGACGCTGACGCGCCTCCGGCGTCAGTCGTCCAGAACGCCTGCCGCGGCGGCTGGCGGCGCCGTGCCGAGCGTCGTCGCCTGGACCTTCTTGGGCGGGCGCACCCAATGGGCGAAGCCCTGGGTCATCGCCGGCACGTAGGTGATGAGCAGCACGCCCACCGCCAGCACGCACAGGAACGGAAACGCCTCGCGATAGAGCCGTGTCAGCGGCTTGCCGAAGCGCGATGACGACAGGATCAGATTGAGCCCCATGGGCGGGAACAGGAAGCCCAGCTCGAGATTCGCGAGGAACACGATCCCCAGGTGCAGCGGGTCGATTCCGTACGCCACCGCCATCGGCGCGAGCAACGGCGCCAGGATCACGATCGACGCGAAGATCTCGAACACGCTGCCGAGCACCAGCAGCACGCCGTTCAGCACCAACAGGAACACCACCTGCGAGTGGATGTGCGCCTGCGTCCACTTGAGCAGCGCCTTGGGGACCTCGGCCTCGACGAAATAGCTCGTGAGGCCCATCGCGACGCCGAGCAGGATCAGCACCGCGCCCACCAGGGTCGCGGCGCGATGGATCGTGACGGGTAGCTCGCGGGTCGGGTGGAGATCGCGGAACACCGCGCACTCCACGATCACCGACGCGAGCACCGCCAACGCCGCCGCCTCCACCATGGTGGCGAAGCCCGTGAAGATCGCGGTCACCACCATCGCGGGAATCGCCACTTCCCACTTGGCCTGCCAGAGCGCGCGGCCGGCCTCGCGCAGGTCGAACGGCGTGCGTGGCGCGTGCGAGCGAGCGCCGATGAAGATGCTGTAGGCGGCCACCAAGAGCAGCATCAGCAGGCCAGGCAGGAATCCGGCGAGAAAGAGCTCTTCCACGCTCGCGCCGGCCACCACGGCGTAGAGGATCACCGGCAGGCTGGGCGGAAAGAGCAGCCCCAGCGAGCCCGACGACGTGACCAGCCCGAGGCTGAAGCCCTCGGGGTATTTCTCGTTGAGCAGCATCGGCAGCACCAATCCGCCGAGCGCCAGGATCGTCACGCCGGATCCACCGGTGAACGTCGTGAAGAGCGCGCACACCAGGCACACCACCAGCGCGATCCCGCCGGGCATCCACCCGAAGAATGCACGCGCCAGCATGAGCAGCCGCTTCGACGCGCCGCCCTCGGCGAGGATGTAGCCCGCCATGGTGAGCAACGGGATCGCCGGCAACGACGGGTTCGCCACCAGCCGATAGGTCTCGGTGGGCACCGAGGCGATGGCCGTGCCCTCGGCGAAGTAGAAGAGCATCGCCAGGCCGGCCATCGCGACGAATACCGGCGTGCCGACGAGCATCCCGATCCCCACGGCGATCACGCCCGGCCACACCAGATGCTCGGCGTAGTCCTCGAGCTTGCCGAGCCCGAGGCCGACGGCGATGCCCGCGAGCGCGATCGCGCGCCCGACCCAGTCGTCGCTGGCCCGCCACGCGAAGCGCAAGCTCACCAGCGCCATGGCCACGGGCATGATGAGCTGGCTCACCCATTCCTTGATGCCGCCGGGCAGCTCGGCGATGCCCGTGAAGTTCATCTGCGACTGCACCAGCCGCGCGCACGCATAGCTCAGGAGCGCCGCGACCGCGCCGCTCAGCGTGTTCACGTAGATCTGGCTCGCGTAGCGGAACTTGCCCGGGGGGATCAGCTCGCCGGTCGCCAGCGCCAGGTGTCGTCCCTGACCGGTGGCGATGAGCGCGCCCAGGAAGCCGATCCAGAGCGTGAGGTGCTGCGTGTAGAGCAGACCACCCGGAACCCCGGACTTGAAGATCGCGCGGCCCAGCACCTCGAGCACCGGCAGCAGCGTCATGAAGAACACGATCGCCACCATCGACCAACGCTCGGCGTTGGCGATGACGCGTTCGACTGGCGTGGCGGGTTCGGTATGCGTCACGTCCACGTCGCTCTCTCCTCTCCGGGCGCGCGAAAGGCCGACTGGGCTTGCCCAGCCGGCCTTCGGCGGCGATCCGATCGCGCGTCCGTCACGAACGGGGCTGACTCACTTGCCGCCCTTGGCCCGGAACTCGTCGCGCAGCTTCTTCACCATGTCGAACTGGTCCTCGGGCACGACCTTGCCGCGGATCGAGGGCCACGACTTCTCCGCGAAGGTGGCCCATTCGGCGCGCTCCGCATCGCTCGCGTGGATGACCTCGAGACCGTTTTGCTGCATCGCCTTGATCGAGTCCGCTTCCAGCTTGCCGACCTCGGCGTTGATGCGGGTGCCGAACGAGCGCGCGGTCTCCATGAGCTTGGGCTGCAGCGCGGGGTCGATCTTCTCCCAGGTGTCCTTCTTCACCAGCGTCGCGGTGAGCAGGCGGCCCCAGGGGATGTCGGGCATGTACTTCGCTTGCTCGTACCAGCGCGCGGCGTTCGCCATGATCGCACCGGTGGCGAAGCTCTCGATCATTCCGGTGGTGAGCGAGGTCATCATGTCGGTGGACGAGAGCACCACCGGCTGGAACCCCGACGCCTTCCAGGCCTCGACGGCGTTGGGATCACCGGCCCACGCGAAGATCTTCACGCCCTCGGCGTCGGCCGGCTTGTGGAGCGCCTTCTTCGCGAAGAAGTGGATCCAGCCGGTATCGCCCCACGACAGCACCACGTAGCCCTTCTCGAGGAGGCGCTTCTCCCAGACGGGCTCCATCTTCTCGACCACGTAGTTGAACTCGGCGTCGGTGGTGAGCAGACCCGGCACGCCGGCCGCCTGCGGAGCCGGGTCGATGTTGCGCATGCCGACGATCGTGATCGCCGCCGCCTGCACCTGACCGACGCCCATCTTGGTGACGGTGTCGCCCTCGTTGCCCGTGACGCCGCCCGAGTAGACCTTGAGCTCGACGTCGCCGTTCGACTGCTCCTTCCACTTCTCCGCCAGCTCGAGCAGCAGATTCTCCCAGGCCGATCCCTGGGGCGCGAGTGTCGCGAGCTTGATCTTCACCTTGCCGGCGTGAGCCGTTTCCGGCGTCGCGACGAACAACGCCGCCACCGTCACCACACCCGCGAGCCAGGCACGAATCGCGCGCTGCATCGACGACCTCCACGCACTCGAAAATCGAGTGAGAAAGCCCGGAGGGTAGGCGCGCGCCTCTCCACCGTCAACCGAGCGGCGCGACACACCGCGCCACGCGGGCAGCGGCATTTCCCTGCGGCATTTCCCTTGCGTGCGAGCGAGCTGGATGCGTACCGTGGGGCGAGAGCGAGACGAGGGAGCCCACATGAAACGCGTCGACGCCGCCGTGATCGCGCTGCTGGTCGGCGGGTCGCCGATCACCGTCCGGAGTGCGGTCGCCGCGACGATCGTCGTGACGAGCACCGCGGACGATCTCGCATCCGGTCCAAACGGCGACTGCACGCTGCGTGAAGCCGTGCTCGCGGCCAACGGAGACGTCGCCGTGGATGCCTGCCCCGCCGGCAGCGGCGCGGACGTGATCGAGATCCCCGCAGGCACCTACACCCTCACGCTCGCGGGCGCGGGAGAGGACGGTGGGCTCACCGGCGATCTCGACGTCACAGGCGATCTCGTCATCGCCGGCGCGGGCCGCGCGAGCACGGTCATCCGCGCCGGCGTCCCTGGATGGGTCTCGGTCGACCGCGCGATCCACGTCCACGGCGTCGGCAGCGTCGAGATCCGCGACCTCACCGTTCGCGACAGCGGCGTGACCACCGGCACCGTCGGTCCTGGCGGCGGCATCCTCAACGACGGTGCATCGCTCACCGTGCGCCGCGCGGCGCTGGTTTCCAACTTCTGCAGCGCGACGGTGTGGTGGGAGGCGTCGAGCGACGCGGGCGGTGGACTGGCGCAGACCGCCGGCTCGCTGTTGCTCACCGAATCCACCGTGGATCAGAACCTCTGCACCCGCGGCGGCGGAATCGGCATCCTCGGCGGCACGTTCACGATCGAGCACTCGGTGTTGCGCCGGAACGTCGCGAGCCCCGCGGGCGGTGGCCTGCTGCTCGCCGCCGCGGTGACTGGCACGATCGATCACAGCGCCGTCGTGCAGAACGCGGCACGCGCGAGCGACGGTCCGGGCAGCTTCTGGCCCGGCGGCCAAGGTGGCGGCGTCTTCAACGCCGGCGGCCTCACGATCACCAACTCGACGGTGGCGGGCAACGCGGTGACCTCCGGCTATCCCGACACGAGCGCAGGAGACGGCATCTACAACGCCGGCACGCTCACCCTCGCCTACGCGACCGTTGCTCGCAACGGCTTCCCGACGCCCTTCGGCGGTGCACCCGCGTACCGCGCCATCGAGAATCTCGGCGAAGCGGCAACGACGACGATGCACGGCACGCTGATCCACGAGCATTGCGTCGGCACGGGCTTCGTGAGCACCGGCTTCAATCTCGAGCCGCACGCCACCTGCAATCTCGACGACTCGTCCGACTTGTCCAACGCAACCGCGGCCGTGGGCGCCACCCCACAGCCATGGCTCGGAACGTACGTGCTGCCGCTGCTCGCGGGATCGGCGGCGCTGGAGAGCGCCGGCGACGATCCCACGTGCCCCGCGGACGACCAGGCGGGCACACCGCGTCCGCTCGACGGCGACGGCACGGGCGACGCGAGCTGCGATCGCGGCGCGCTCGAGATGCCTTTCGGGCTCGACGGCGATGGCGACGGCTATCCGGACGAGCTCGACGATTGCCCCGGCATCGCCGACCCCAATCAGACCGACTACGACTTCGATGGCATCGGCGACGCCTGCGACCTCTGCCCGGACTTGGACGGTGACGGCTACGGGAATCGAGCCGATGCGTCATGCCCGAAGATCGGCGTGGACTGCGACGACAGCCGCGCGTACGTGAATCCGGCGATGACGGAGATCCTGGACAACGGGCGGGACGACGACTGCAACCCCGCGACCGCCGACTGCACCGACGCCGATGGGGACGGGTATCCCGCCACGAGCTGCCCGTACCCTCCCGTCGACTACGACTGCGACGACGGCAACGCCGCGATTCATCCCGGTGCCACCGAGATGCCGCGCAACGGCGTCGACGACGACTGCAACCCGGCGACGCCGGGCGCGTGCACGCCCCAGCTTGCCGAGGCGGCGGTGGGTGGTGGCGCGGCGCGGGGGCCGTCGGCGACGCCACCGCTGGGCACGGTGCTCGTGGGTGCCATCGCGTTGCGCTCACTGCGGCGCGCGCGACGCGTGCGGCTCAGATCCTGAGCGCCACCCCTGGTGTGAGGAAGCAGAGCCACGACTCGACCACGGGGCGGCGGAAGATCTCGGTGACGGCACGCGCGTAAAGCGCCATCTGGCCGCGATAGCGCTCGGCAGCGCCTGCAACCTCCGCCGCCGTCACGCGATCGGTCTTGTAGTCGAGCAGCAGGAACCCGCTTCCGTCCTCGACCTCGGCGAGCAGGTCGATCACGCCTTGCACGACGATACGATCATCCGCACCGGGCCGTCCCGCGATCGCGGGATGGACCTCGCCGGCGGGGATCCCGAGCGTGAACGGCAGCTCGCGGCGTAGCGCGTGCGGCCGCGCCGCGAGCCTGCAACCGAGATCGGAAGCGCCGAAGGAGACGATCGCGTCGAGGCCGAGCGCCGCTGCCTGCTCCTCCGTCAGCACCCGTCGCTCGACCAGCGCAGCGACCGCCGCGGCCGTCGCTGCTCGATCCGACCACACCGCGGGGTCGAGGTGCAGCAGCGCTGCGTGGGTGGCGATCCCCACGTCCACGCCGCCGCGCGCACCGCGCGACGCATCCAGGAAGCGCGGGCGCTCGGCCATCGCTTCGGCCGACCCGGCCCGTCGCGCCTCGCCGCGGGCGCCGCGGGCGCGCGCGGCCCCGCCGCGCGAGCGCTTCACCACCGGCCACTCGATGCGCGAGGCCGCCACTGCCGCGGCATCCTCGTCCTCGGGTGCGCCCGGCGCGAAGCGCGACTTGAGCTCGGTCACGCTCATCTTCGCGAATCGAGCCGCCACGGCGGCACGCGGATAGGTCCAGGCGAAGCGACGCGCGAGCCCTGCGCGCTCCGCCTCGTCCGCGTCGCTCGCGGCCTCGCCGAAGGCGCTCGGATCGAGCGCCGCCACGCGGGCCCAATCGATCGGTTCATCGCCGGTGGTGGACACGGAGGCGCTCGGGACGACGCGCGCGAGCTCGCTTCTCGACCAGCAGCGGACGGCCCAGCGCGACGGCTCCTCGGATCGTGGCGCCACCCGCGCGCCCGCGACGCCGTCATCCGCGAGCAGCGCCCCGTCGGGATGGCGAGCCAGCGCCGGGGCGATCCAGTCGAGCGGACGGTTGGCGCTGGCGACCAAGGCCTCCGGAAGGCGGGCGCCCGCTCGGCCGGCGCTCGCCGCCCAGCGCGCGCGCTCGTTGGCCACCCCCCGCACCGACCCGATCAAGATCAAGCGTTCGCGCGCACGCGTCAGCGCCACGTAGAGGATGCGCATCTCCTCGGCGCGCAGGCTCACCGCCCCGGCAGCGCGCACCGCGTGATGCGCCAGCGACGCGAAGCGAGCCTTGAGCTCGCGATCGACGACACGCAGCCCGAGACCGAGATCGCGATGAAAGAGCACGTCGCCCTCGAGCTCCTGGTCGTTCCACTCGCTGCCCAAGCCACCCACGATCACGAACGGAAACTCGAGGCCCTTCGATTGGTGCACGGTGAGCACGCGCACCACGTCCTCGCCGGCACCGAGGGTCGCCGCGGCGCCCAGCTCCTCGTCGCGTTCGCGGAGCTTGGCGATGAACGCCAGGAAGCGGGCGAGCCCCTGGCGCGCGAAATGATCGAACTCGCGCGCGCGGTCGAAGAGGGCCAGCAGGTTGGCGCGGCGCTGCTCGCCACCCGGCATCGCCCCCGCGACGTCCACGAAGCGCGTCTCGCCGTAGATCCGCCACACCAAGCGCGAGAGCGGGCCACGCCGCGCGGCGGTGCGCCATTCCTCGATCCGCGCGAGCAGCGTCGCGAGCTTGGCGCGGCTCGATTCGTCGAGCCCGCCGGCGCCCCCCGCCGCGGCGCGCGCCGCGTCGAGGAAATCGCCCGCGCGATCGGCGAGGCGCATGCGCGCCAGATCGGCGGCGCGAAACCCGCCGATCGGCGACAGCAGCACCGCCGCGAGCGGGATGTCCTGACGCGGGTTCTCGAGAGTCGCGAGCAGCGCCAGCAGGATCTCGATCTCGGTCGCCGCGAACCAACCGGTGCCGACGTCCGCGTGGACGGGCACGTGGAACGAGCGAAACACGCTCACGAACGAGGGCGCGCGATGGCGAATCGAGCGCAGCAGCACCACCACGTCGCCGTAACGCGCGGGTCGGCTCGCCCACTCGCCGCCCTCGCGCTCCCAGACCTGGGCGGGCGCGACGTTCGCCGCGGCATCGCCCTCGACGAGGGCACGAGCACGCGCAGCGGCGATGACCGCCTCGCGCTCGGCGGCATTCGCCTCGGCGAGCCAGCGATCGAGCTCGCCGCGCGGCTCTTCCACCGCGCCGCCGACCTCGACGCCGCTCTCGGCCTCGTCGGCGGCGTCGAGGGGTGCGTCACCGCGCTCCACCAGGTGAAGCTCGACGGGGTGCTCCGCGTCGCGCGCGTCCGGGCTCCCATCGGCGGGATCCGGATAACCGGCGCCGTAGCGCAGCGCGGCCTCCTCGTCGTACGGGATCGCGCCGACGGCCTCGCTCATGACCTGCCGGAACAAGAAGTTCACCGCGGCGACGATCGCTCGGCGACTGCGGAAGTTGGCGCTCAGCGCGATCGCCCGCCCCGAGCGATCCCGACGGTAGGCCGCCAAGCGACTCAGGAAGAGGCCCGGATCGGTGTGTCGGAACCCGTAGATCGACTGCTTCACGTCGCCGACGACGAAGCGATTGCCGGCGACGGACGCATCCGCGCGCGACGCCTCGCGCGGGTCGCGCGACACCAACGACAGCAGCGCTTCCTGGACTCCGTTCACGTCCTGGTACTCGTCGACGAGCACCTCCTCGAAGCGCGCGCGCAGCTCGTGGGCGACGTCGCTGGGGCGGAACGCGGCGCGCTCCGGGTCCCACACCCCGAGGATCGCGAGCGCCGCGTGCTCGAGATCGTCGAAGTCGCCCGCCGCGCGGCGCTTCTTGAGCAGCCGGTAGCCACGCTCGAGCGATTCCACCAACGCGACGAGCGCGCGGGCATGCGGCACCAGCGTCGCCAGGTCCGCGAGCCATTCCGACTCCGCGGGCCCGGCGAGCTTGCCGGTCAACGCCGTCACCCGCGCCTTCACCCAGTTCCGGCGCTTCTGGACGAAGTCCTTGAGCGTCGCGTCCACCTCCGAGCGCACCGGGCTGAGCTTGCCGAACGAGATCGCCGCCAGCGTCGCCACGAGGGACGGCCAGTCCGCGGCGCTCGCGAGCTCCGCCGCGGCGGCGTCGAGCGTCTCGCCGTCGGCGGCGAGTCGCGCGGCGTAGGCCGCCGGGCCGCCGGGCCGCGCCGACGCCACCTGCAAGCCGGCGAGCTCAGCGCGTAGCCGCGCCAGCTCACGCGCGACCCACGCGCGAATCGGCGCCCAGTAAGGCGTCTCGTGGACGCCGCCCGCGCGCGCAGCGTTGGCGAGGCGCTCCACCGCCTCGCTCAGCCACTCCTCGGGGCGCGCCAGGCTCCGCGTGTACGCGTGCAGCGCCGTGACCAACGCCTTCACCGCGACCGGCGCTTCGCCGCCGCCATAGCTCGTCACCAACGCCAGGAACCCGGGATCCTCGCTGCCATGCGCGTCCTCGAACGCGGCCTCGAGGGCTTCCGCGCGCGTCAGCCGCGCCTCGTGCTCGTCGAGCACCGCGGCGCGTGGATCGAGCCCGAGGCGGTGGAAATGCTCACGGACCAGCCGCCAGCAAAACGCGTGGATCGTGGAGATGGAGGCGCGCGGCAGGAGCGCGAGCTGCTCGCGCACGGCGCGATCCTCGCCGCGCTCGCCGAGCACGCGCTCGAGGCGCGCGGCGATTCGCTGGCGCATCTCCGCCGCCGCGGCTTCCGTGAAGGTCACCACCAGCATCCGGTCGACGGGCACCGGCGCATCCGGATCGAGCAATCGCTGGATCACGCGCTCGACCAGCACGGACGTCTTGCCCGAGCCCGCGGCGGCGCTGACCAGCACGTCGACGTCGCGGGTGACGATCGCCTCGCGCTGCTCCGGCGTGAAACGCGCCAGGCTCGGGTCGCCCGGGCGCGCGCTCACGGTGCGTGCTCCACGAGGCGTTCGAGAAGCTCGCCGCGCGCCAGCGGCGTCAGCTCGACGTAGCCCTGCCCGCTCACCGCCGGATCGAATTGGCAGACGGGCTTCATCGAGCAATAGCCGCACGGCGTACGGTCGCGCCCGAGCTTGTAGGGGCGCGCGGCGATCTCGCCCTTCAGGATGCGCACGCTGGCCTCGCTCGCGCGCCGCTCGACGTGCGCGAGCAAGCGCGCGAGGTCGGCCGGGCTCGCCACGCTCCCGCGCTTCGAGGTCGAGCCGTCCTTCTTGATCTCCACCGGCAAGAGATCGGAGGCGCCTTCGGGCTCGGCGCCCATCGCCACCAGCACCGCGGGATCGTCGACCACCACGCCCCGCATGCGGCTCTCCCGCCGCCACTTGCGTGCGGCCACCTCGCGCGGCGGACGCGCCTCGTGGAGCGGCAACGGATCGTGCACCGGGAAGTAGAGCGCGCCCGCCGGCACGAGCGGACCACGCCCGAGACGCGTGCCGTGGGCGGTGACGACCAGCAGATACGCGAGCAGCTGCAGGTCGAGGCCGTGGAACACCCGCGAATCCTCGAGCGCGCGCGGGCGGCGCTTGTAGTCGATCACTCGCGCCCAGGCGGTGCCGCCCTCGTCGACGTACACGTCCACGCGGTCGATCCGGCCGCGCAGCACCGTGGGCAGCGTGCCGGCCGGCACGGGGACCTCGAGGCCGGGCAGCACCCATCCGGGCTCGCCGCCGCCACCGGTGCCGAACGGAAGCTCGACGGCGAGCGGCGCGAAACGGCCACGGCGCGCATGCTCGCCGAGGAGGCCCACGCTTCCCTCCAGCACTCGCTCCACGGCACCGACCAGATAGCGGTGCTGCGGATCGTCGAGCACCAGCTCGTTGCGCAGCCGCGGCGCCAACTCCGCGACGAGACGCGCCACGCGCCCGCGAGCATCGGCGTCCGAGACGTCCGCCCACGTCCGACCCTCGGCGGCGAAGCTCCGCACCAGGCGGCTCAAGACGGCGTGATTGAGCGCCCCCAGATCACTCGGCAAGAGCGCCGCGCTGGGGCGCTCGGCGAGGGCCAGGCCGTGGTTCGCGAAATGCTGGAAGGGACAGGCGGTGAACGACTCCAGCCGGCTGACGCTGGAGCGCAATCGCTCACGATCGGCGAACAGCGCCAGCGCCAGCTCGTCGCCGAGCGGCGCCATGCGACGCACGAGCTCGCCTTCGTGATCGAGGGCGGCGAACGGAGCCTGCGCTTCCGCGCGCCACCCCGGATCCGCCGCGATCCAGCGCGCCAGGCGGCGAGTCCGTGCGTCCGGCGCCACGCCGGCGTCGCGCGCGGCGCGCAACGAGCGGGCCACCGACGCGGCGAGCTCGCGCGGGCGGCTCGGATCTCGCATCGCCACCGCCGAGGACGGCTCGGGTGCGCGGCGCGCCGCGGGAAAGGCCGCGAGCAAGCGCCGCACGTCGGCGGCGGGCTCGAAGGCTCGGCCATCGTCGTCGGCCAAGGGATGGCTGACCCAAAGCCAGTCGGAGGCGCGCGTCAGCGTGAGGTACGCGAAATAGGAGTCGTGGAGCAGGCGCTCGCGCGCCGTCGCGCCGAGCGCGAGCCCGCGGGCGGCGAGCAGCTCGCGGTCGGCGTCGGTGAAGATCGGATCCTCGCTCGGCACCGGCGGGTAAGCCCCGTCGATCGCGCCCAGCACGAACGCGGCGCGCGTGCCCAGGTGCCGCGAGCGCTCGATCGTGCCGACCACCACCTGATCGAGCCCGGGCGGGATCATCCCGAGATCGAGCGATTCGAGGCCCGCCTCGAGGATCGCGAGGAAGCCGTCGAGTGTCTGCGGCTGATCGCCGAGCGCATCGACCAGCTCGTCGAGCAGCGCCACCACGCCGCGCCACGCCTGCTGATGCTCGCGGGCCTGCTCGGGCTGGCCAGCCGCGACCGCCTCCTGCGCCCAGCGCCCGAGCGTGGTGGCGACGTCGAGCGATTCGAGCAATCCCCACACCGCCTCGGCGAGCACGCGCGTGTCGAGGCGCGCGACCGCCGCGAGCCGCGCGCGCATCGTCGCGAGCGCCTCGACGGCACGGCGACGATCGCGATCGAGGCGCGCCAGCTCCGCCTGTGTCGCCCGATCCAGCGGGCGATCCTCCTCGAGCGAGAGCTGGCGGACGAACCGCCACGGCGCATCTCCGTACCAGGCCTCTGCGCGGATGCCATGGGCGAGCGCGTAGCTCTCCAGACGGTCGACGACGTCGCGCTCGACCGCCACCAGGTCGGTGCGCAGGTAACGGAACACGGCCTCGTGGCGCCAATCGTGGGTCAGCACCTCGAGCGCGGCGCGCACGAGCTCCACCAGCGGGTGGTGCGGAATCGGACGGCGACGATCGACGAAGACCGGTACGCCGTGCTCCGGGAAGATCGCCTCGACGAGATCGGCGTACGCGTCCAGATCTCGCAGCACCACCGCCATGTGGCGGTAGCGAATGCCCTCCTCGCGGGCGAGACGCAGAATCTCGCGTGCTGCGGCCTCGACCTCGTCGCGCCGCCGCTTGAGCGGCGCCACGGTGATCCGCCGCACGTCCCCCCCGAACGCCGCCACGGGCGTCGTCTCGAAGAAGCTCGCCTCCAGGTGGGCCAGGTCCGGTGCCGCGTCGAAGCGAAACGGCGGGCGGCCGGCGCGATCGAGCAGCACGGGCGCCTCGAGCACGACACCGCGCCGCTTGGCGAGCGCTTGCAGCGCGACACTGGTCTCGAGCGAGGGATGAAAGAGATAGGTCGAATCGGAGAGCGTGGTCGGATCGGGTTCGCGTCGCGAATCGAGGAGCAGCGTCACGCTCACCCGGTCGGCCACCGCCAGCAGCTCACCGACCACCTCCAGCTCCTCGGGCGTGAAACCCGCGAAGCCGTCGATCCACACCGACGCGCCGCGCAGCTGGGCGGAACGACCGAGGCCCGCCACCAGCAGACCCAACTGGACGTCGGGATCGGTGAAGCGATCCGCACAGTGATCCTCGAGCGCCTCGGTCAGCAGCGCCAGATCGCGCGCCTTGAGCGACAGCGTGCTCGGCCCTCCGCGCTCCGCCTCGAGCGCTGCGGCGCGCTCGCGCAGCGCCACCGCCGTCACGCCTTGCGCCCGAAGCTCGCGGATCGAGCCCGCGAGCCGCGGCGGCAGGCCGACGCGGTCGGCGAGGCGCCCGAAGACGAACAGCTCATCGCGATGCCGATCGAGCAACGCCGCGAGCACCATGCGCTTGCCGAGGTCACCCAGCACCGGGCGCGCCGCGCCACCGATCTCCTGCAGCACACGCCACGCGAGCCGCCGAAAGCTCAAGACCTGGGCACGCGCGAAACCGCGCAACGGCTCGCTCGCGAGCAGCGCCTGCTCGGTCTGGAACGTCGCCTGCTCCGGGACCAGCACCACCAGCGGCGGTCCCGCGGGCCGACGCGCGAGCTCGGCCGCCACCTCGTCGAGACAGCGGCGGGTCTTCCCGGTCCCGGTTCGTCCATAAATGAAACGAAGTGTCATGCAGGCGAGTTTTCCACGCGCGGGCCATGCGATGATACTCGCAGTGGACGCACGATCGAGCGACGACGATCCTCGCCGTGACATGCGCGGCGGGACGCCGGCGTCGAGCAGGGCCCCTTGGCTCGGCATGGCGCTCTTCGCTCTCGGCTACTTCGCGTCGGCCGAGATCGGCCACCTGCTCTCGATTCATGGCGACGAGCTCGGACAGTCGTTCGCCACGCTCTGGCCGCCGAGCGGCCTCTACGTCGCCGCGCTGCTGCTCGCCGAGCGGCGCCACTGGCCCGCGCTGGCGCTGGTCGCGCTGCTCGCCAACTCGGGATCCGACGTTCTCGTCCACGCACAAACGCCGCGATTGAGCCTCGCATTTTGGTGCGCGAACACCGTCGAGGCCGCCGTCGGCGCGAGCCTGGTGCGACGTTTCTTCGGCGCCCCGTTCATCGAATGGGGCGTGCGGCACGTGCTGGGGTTCGCCGCGCTCTCGGTGGGACTGGGGGCCGCGGCTGCGGCGCTCCTCGGCGCCACGGCGCTGGTGCGGACGCTCGGCGGCGATCTCGGAACCGCCTTCGCGGTGTGGTGGTCGAGCGCCGCGATCGGGCAGCTGGTGGTGGCGCCGGCGGTGCTCGCGTTCCACTCCCGCGTGCAAAAGCTCGCCACCACCACGATCCCGCCGCTGCGCGTCGTGGAGGGCTGTGTGCTCGCGGTGGTGCTGGCGCTCCTGGCGGAGCTCGTCTTCGGCCAGCAGTCGCGCCCCATCGCCTTCGCCGTGTTTCCGGTGATGATGCTCGCGGCGCTGCGCTTCGAGATCGCCGGAGTCGCCTTCTCCACCACCATCCTCGCGAGCATCTGCATCGTGAACACCGGCGCTGGGCGCGGGCCGTTCGCCGCGGCCACCGCATCGATCCCGGAGCGCGTGGTGCTCGCCCAGAGCTTGCTCAGCCTGGCGGCCTTCTCGTCGTTGGTGCTGGCCGCCGCGGTCCGCGAACGGCGCCGCGCCGAGGCCGCTAGCCGCGCCGACGAGGCGCGCTATCGCGACCTGTTCGAGAACATGCGCGAGCTGGTGCAGATCGTGCGCCGCGATGGCTCGCTGGTGCAGGTCAACCATGCGTGGCAGCGCGTGCTCGGCTACGGCGACGCCGAGCTCGGGCGGCTCGACGTCTTCGACGTGATCCATCCGGAGGACCGGGACCACTGTGCCAAGCTGCTCGAGCGCGTGCTCGCGGGCGAGGACGTGGGGCGCATCCAGGCGCGCTTCGTCGCCAAGGACGGGCGCGTCGTCGAGGTGGACGGCACGAGCCGGCGCCACCTGCACGGCGATCTGGAGGCGCTCAGCCAGGCGGTCTTCCGCGACGTCACCGAGGAGCGCGCCCGCAGTCGCGAGCTCGAGCGAGCCCAGCAGGACCTCGAGCGCGCCAATCACGAGCTACGGCGGCTGGCGGCGACCGACGCGCTCACCGGCCTCAACAACCGCGGTGCGTTCGAGGAGCATCTGCCGCGCGAGATCAACCGCGCCTTCCGCTACGCGACCGCGCTGTCGCTGGTGATCCTCGACGTCGACCACTTCAAGCTCTTCAACGACCGTTTCGGACACTCGGCGGGCGACGACGTGCTTCGCACCGTGGCGCGCATCGTGCGCGCGACTGCACGGGCGACCGACTTCGTCGCGCGTTACGGCGGCGAGGAGCTCGTCGCCATCCTGCCTCACACCGACGAGGTGGGGGCGCTGGCACAAGCGGAGCGCTTCCGCGAGGCGGTCGCGGGCTGGGCATGGACGCTTCGGCCGATCACGGTGAGCGTCGGCGTGGCGACCCTCGCGACCGACCCGATGGAACCCGGGCTGCTCGTGGCGCTCGCGGATCAAGCGCTCTACCGCGCCAAGCAAGCGGGGCGAAATCGCGTCGAGAGCGCGGGGCGCGCCTCGCAGCTGGCGAGCCCGTTCAACGCCGCGACGCCCGATCGCCCCTGAGCACCCGCCGCGAGGTGGCGGCGTTCACGCGCGCGGCGGCGCGTTCGCGGCCGGTGCCGCGACCACCCGATTGCGCTGCTCGCCCAGGTCGAGCCGGCCATCGGGCGTCCGGATGCGGCTCGTCACGACGTCCCCGGGGCGGAGGTAGCGCGCGCTGCGCTCCTGGGAGCGCACGAACAGCTTCCACCGCAACGGCTCGGGCAGCAGATTCGCCACCCACCGCGACGCGGCCCCGGGGATCGCGAGCGCGACTCCGCCCGGGGTGCCGGTGGCGATCACGTCCCCGGGTGCGAAGTCCTGCAAGCCCGAGAGCTCGGTCAACGTCGCCGCCGGACCGAACAGCAGGTCCGCGACCCGACCGTGCTGGCGGGTCTCGCCGTTGACCGCGAGCGAGAGCTCGAGGTCGCCGAGGCACGCGAAATCCTCGCGATCGAGCAGCGTGAGCCAGGGCCCGGTGGGCGCGAAGCTGCGGTAGCTCTTGCCCTTGTAGAACTGCGATTGCGGGATCTGGACGTCGCGCGCGGAGACGTCGTTGAGGATCGCCACCGCGGCCACCAGCTCCGGCAGGCGCTCCGCGGTGACGTCGAGCGGGCCGTCGATCGCGCGGCCGACGACGAGCGCGAGCTCGATCTCGTAGTCGAGAAGCCGCACGTGCGGCGGCCGCACGATGTCCGCGCTCGCCGCGCTCAACGAAGACGACGCCTTGCGGAAGAACATGTTGAAGGTCTGCCGGCGCGGGTCTTGGCCGATCTCGGCCAGGTGGCTCCGATAGTTCATCCCCTGACAGACGAGCTGCTGGTTGGAGGTGATCGGGCAGAGCACCTCCACGTCACCGAGCGGATGAACGGCGGGCGCGCCGGCCAAGGCACGGGCCCGCTCGGCGCCTCGCAGGATGAAGTCCCCAGTGGTCGCGAAATCGCCGGGAACGGGCACGATGCCGTCGCCGCGGACGACGCCGAATCCGACGACGTCGCCCCGTCGATAGCGCACGGTGTTGATCGCCATGGTCTCCTCGCCGTCTCAGCCGAGCACGCGCTCGAGGGCTTGCCGGATCGCCGCGCGCGGGTCGGCGACCGACGAGCGGCTGCGCCACGCCACGTGCCCGTCGGGACGGACCAGGATGGCGCCGTCGCGCTCGATCTCGCGCACCCGCTCCCAGTGACCGTCCGGGTCCCGGATGTCCCCGCCGATCGCGACCGACGTGAGCCACGCATGCCCGAGGGCGGCGACCGCTTCCGACCAGGCAGGGGCGGACGCATCGCTGACCAGCGTGAATCGATCGTAGCCGAGCAAGTCGAGGCTCGAGATCCGTCGGCCATCGCGCTCGAGCCAGGCATGGGGCAGGCGCGCGCCTGGCCGCGTCGTGGGCACGAAGTCGCGCACCGGGCTCGCGCCCATCGGTCTCGCCGAGCCATCGGGAACGACGGCGCCGCGCTCGTACGAGAAGCCGATCTGCAACGCCAGCATGTCGAAGTGGTCTTGCTGGCTCGCCAGGCTCGCGGCGAGCCGCTCGCGATCCGGCCCGGGCGCGCGCAGCGCCGCGACGCGCTCCCCGTCGTGCTTGGGCTCGCCGTTCAAGCCGGCAGCCTCCACCACGTCCATCAGCTTCACGGCGTTCGTGAAGCTCTGCTCGGCGTTGCGCTCCGCCACCGGACGGCGTTCGGCCTCGTAGGTGTCGAGCAACGCGGGCGCGGCGCGGCCTTCCTCCACCGCGCGGATCTTCCAGACCAGGTTGTGCGCGTCCTGGACGCCGGTGTTGAGGCCGAGCCCGCCGCTCGGCGGGAAGCGGTGCGCTGCATCCCCCAGCAAGAACACGCGGCCGGAGCGATAGCGCTCCGCGACCTGCGCGGTCATGGTCCAGGTGCTGACCGTCTTCACCTCGAGCGGCACGTCGTCGCGGCCGAGCGCGCGCCACACGATCGCGCGGCAGCGCGCCTCACCGAAGTCGGCCAGCGTCTCGGCGTCGGGATCGTACGGGTGCATGAACACCCAGGTGCGGTCGATCTCGTGCGCCACGAACGCGCCGGTGGCGGTGGGATCGAGCACCCAGTAGAGGATCGCGGGTCGCTCGGCGACCAGCGGGCGCAGCGCGGCCTCGAAGTGGATCATCACGAAGCTCTGGATCCGCTCCGGTCCCATCAGCTCGATGCCGTGCCGGGCGCGGACGCGACTGCCCGCGCCGTCGCAGGCGAGGAGGTACTTCGAGCGGATCGAGTACGTGACGTCGCGCGCCAGGTCTCGCACCGTGGAGGTCACGCCGCCCTCGTCGGGCTCGCATCCCTCCCATTGGTGGAGTCGGTGCAAGCGCGCGCGGCTCTCGCGCCGAAGCCGTTCGAGCAGGATGGGCTCGAAGAGATGCTGCGAGAGGTTGGCGATGGGCGTCGGCGTCACGTCGAGGACTCCGTCGTCCTGACGCTCGTAGGGGAGGCTGCCGAGCTCGTGACCGGCGAGCGTCGTCACCCAGCGCACGCGTCCGCCGTCCGCTGCCGGCGTGGCGCGCGCGCGGATGGCGTCCATGTCCACGCCCAGCGCGCGACAGATCTCGAGGGTGCGCGGATTCACGACGTGGGCTTGCGGTGCCTGGTGCGGCCCGTCGCGCCGCTCCACGATCCACGCGTCGATGCCCTGCTGGGCGAGCAGGATCCCAGCGGCGAGCCCGACCGGGCCCGCGCCCACGATCAGCACGGAAACGTCGATCTCTCGC
Organism: bacterium; assembly: GCA_046331705.1. Classification (GTDB taxonomy): domain Bacteria; phylum JADJOY01; class JADJOY01; order JADJOY01; family JADJOY01; genus JADJOY01. The sequence continues at coordinate 77,001 of JAXLQJ010000017.1, forward strand.
ATGACCCGCCCCCTCACGCCTGCCCGCGGCGAGCGCGGATCAGCAGGGCGATGGCGGCGCCGATCATGGCGGTGAAGATCGAGAACCCGAACACGTTCTCGTCCCAGCCGAAGATCTTCACGTGGATGCCCGGCACCGCGATCACGCCGACGTAGAGGGGGCACAGGAAGAACGCGATCCAGAACCCCGCGAGGTTGCAGCACTGCAGCGCCGCCGCGAGGTGGACGTCCCGCACGTCGCGGGGCCGGCGCAGCCACAGCAGGTAGAGATTCACCAGCCCGGAGGTGCCCATGAAGCCCATCAGCCACACCAGGTGAACGCGGGCGTGGCCATCCCAGAACGGGTTCATGAGATGGCTCACACCCGAGTCCCGAACGATGGGCCCGAAGAACTCGAGCGCGGTGAGCGTGAGCAAGACCCTCGCGATCCCCACCGGATCGCGTCCAGACAGCATTCCCACGGTTCCTCCGTCGTGCGGGCGGCAGTGCATGCGCCCCGCGTTGAGTTATTCACATGAATAATTAAGCGCATCAGCAATACCGCCGCCGGAAGCAACTTGTCAAGTGAATAAGATTGACCTACGCTCGGATCGTCATGGCCCCGCGCGTCCGTTCGAGAGCCACGGCCCGCGCGCGTGCGGGCGCGGCGGCGCCCGCGTTCGACCGCGGCGAGGAGACGCGCGGCCGCATCGTTTCCGCGGCACTCCACTCGTTCGCGGAGCGCGGCTTCGATGGCGCCTCCACCCGCGAGATCTCCGGCCTGGCGGGCGTGAACCAGGGGCTCATCACCTACCACTTCCGCAGCAAGGAAAGCCTGTGGAAAGCGGCCGTCGACTCGATGTTCGCGGAGCTGGCCCAGGAATTCGGCGAGCTCGCCAGCGAGATCAGCGCCGTCGACGTCCGCGAGCAGCTCCGCGAGCTGGTCGTCCGCTGGGTGCGCTTCGCCGCTCGTCACCCCGAGCAGATGCGGATCATGGTCCAGGAGGGCAAGGCCGACGGACCGCGCCTGCGCTGGCTGGTGTCACGCCACCTGAAGGGCTTCTACGCGCTCTTCGAGGCGCTGGTCGCGCGCGCCCGAGCCGCCGGTCTCGTCGCCGTGGACCTGCCCACCGCCCACCTCTATTACATCGTGATCGGCGCGGCCTCGACGATCTTCACGGCCGCCCCCGAGTGCAGACGACTCACGGGCCACGACCCCGAGAGCGAGGAGGCGATCGAGGCGCACGGCCGCGCCTTGGTCACGCTCTTGTTGGGCGCGCGACCCGAATCTACGGCGCCCGGTCGCTCCACGCTGCCGTCGAGCGCTGCTCGACGCCGTCGTTGAAGATCGGCGTGGGCGGACGCTCGACGGAGGCCTCGACCGCCCCGACGTCGCAAAAGGCGCCCGGAATCCCGTCTCCGTCCACCGGTCGAGCGAGCCCCCGCTGATCCTTCGCGAGACAGGCGGGTGTGATGCCCTGATCCCGCGCCGCGCTGGATGGCGATGGCACCCGGGTGCGCGTCGGTCCACCGTGATCCGCGAGGGAGCCGAGCCCCAACGAGATCGACGACACTCCCGGATGATCGCTGGCCAGACCGAAGCCGCAGGTGTCTCCGGCCGACTCGATGTTGCCTCCCTCGCTGTCGACGACGGCAGCGTTGAACGCGACACAGCTTCCCGCCACGATCGAGTTGGCGAACGCAACGGAGGTGCCGTCGCCCGTCGCGAACACGGCCGTGTCGTCGCCGCTCGCTCGCACGGTGCACTGCTGGCACGTGACCACGCTGCCACCGACGGCCTCGATCTCGTCGGCGTTCAGATTCGAGTCGAGCGTCACGTTCTCGAGCGTCGCCGTGGACTGGACGATCGCCAGGCCGCCCCCGTCGTTGTCGGCGATCGTCGACTCGTGGACGATCAACGCGCCGAAGGCGGCGACCTGCACGCCGCCGGGCGGCACCCCCATCGGCGCGACGTTGCCCCGCACCTCGGAGCGCTCGAGCGTGAGCGTGCCGCCGCTGACGTTGATCCCCGCGGGGGCGGTCCCCGCTCCACCCCGAATGGTGACACCGTCGATTCGCACCGAGGTTCCGTCGCCCAGGATCTCGATCACCCGGTCGAGGCCCGCCGCATCGATGACGGTCATCGTGGCGCCTTGGCCGATGATCTCGAGGTCGTTCGTGATGTCCAGATCGCCGGTCAGCGCGGCGTTCTCGCTCGCACCGGCGCGGGCGAGCGTGTAGGTACCCGCGGACAAGAGGATGCGGTCCAACGAGCCGCCCTGGTTCGCGGCCCGGACGGCCTCGCGCAGCGAGCAGTCGATCGTCACGCAGAAATCGGGCGCGGGGTCCGAGTACGTGGTCACCCAGTAGTCCGTGGCTCGCGCGAGACCGGCGAACGACGGCCACGCCGCCAAGAGAACGATCGCGGTGGCCCGCGAAATCCGATGCATGGCGCCCCCTCGCGGCCGCGAGCCTCGATTCGTGCCGCGCCGCTCGTCCGACGATACGCACACGGCCAAGCCGGCCCCAAACCGAGGGAATCCGCCGCTGGCCACGAACCGGACCGCGGCGTAGCCTGTGCGTCTCGCGTCGGGAACGGACGCGAGCGCCATCCACCGTCCGCGGCCACGATCGTGAAATCGCTCACCCGCTACCTCACGTTCCGGGTCCCGGAGCGGATGGACTTCGTGAACGTCACCCCCGACGTCGAGCAAGCCGTCGCCGAGAGCCAGATCGCGGAAGGCCTCTGTCTGGTGAACGCGATGCACATCACCGCGAGCGTCTTCATCAACGACGACGAGCCGGGGCTGCATCGGGACTACAAGCGCTGGCTCGAGTGGCTGGCCCCCTTCGACCCCAGCCCCGAGCGCTACCAGCACAATCGCACCGGCGAGGACAACGGCGACGCCCACCACAAGCGTCAGATCATGGGCCGCGAGGTGGTGGTGGCGATCACCAAGGGCAAGCTCGACCTCGGACCGTGGGAGCAGATCTTCTACGGCGAATTCGACGGCAAGCGCCCCAAGCGCGTGCTGATCAAGATCATCGGCGAATAGCCGCGCGCCGCGCGAGGCAGACCCCATGACCTTCCAAGGTGTCGATTTCTACGACGTCGACTCGCTTCTCACCGACGACGAGCGCCAGGTGCGCGACACCGTCCGCCGCTTCGTCGACGACGAGGTGATGCCGATCATCGCCGCCCACTACCTCGAAGGGCGCTTCCCGAAGCAGCTCGTGCCGCGCATGGGCGAGCTCGGCGTGCTCGGCGCGAACCTGCCCACCGAGCACGGCTGCGCCGGGCTCGGCAACGTGGCCTACGGCCTCATCATGCAAGAGCTCGAGCGCGGGGACAGCGCGGTGCGCTCGTTCGCGTCCGTGCAAGGCGCGCTCGTGATGTACCCGATCCACGCGTTCGGCAGCGAGGCACAGAAGAAGGAATGGTTGCCCAGGCTCGCGCGCGGCGAGGCGGTGGGCTGCTTCGGGCTGACCGAGCCGGACTTCGGCTCGAATCCCGCCGGCATGATCACCCGCGCCGAGCGCATCGCCAGCGGTTGGAAGCTCAATGGCACGAAGATGTGGATCACCAACGGGTCCACCGCGGACGTCGCCGTGGTGTGGGCCAAGACGGGCGCGCTCGACGACGCCAAGTCCATCCGCGGATTCGTCGTCCCCACCCGCACCCCTGGCTTCTCGGCGCGCGACCAGAAGGGAAAGCTCTCGCTGCGGGCGAGCGACACCAGCGAGATCCACCTCGAGGACGTGGTGCTACCCGAAGACGCGGTGTTGCCGAAGAGCGGCGGGCTCAAGAGCCCGCTCCAATGCCTGACCCAGGCTCGCTACGGCATCTCGTGGGGTGCTCTCGGCTCCGCGCTCGCGTGCTTCGACGAGGCGCGCGGATACGCCACCACGCGCGTGGCCTTCGACCGGCCGATCGGTGCGTTCCAGCTCCAGCAGGCACGCCTCGCCGAGATGCTCACCGAGATCACCAAGGCGCAGCTCCTCTGCGTGCAGCTCGGCCGGCTCAAGGACCGCGGCACGATGACGCCGCAGCAAGTCAGCCTGGCCAAGCGCAACAACGTCGCGATGGCCACCGAGGTCGCCCGCGAGACCCGGCGGCTGCTCGGCGCGAACGGCATCCTGGTCGAGTACCAGGCCATGCGGCACCTGGCCAACCTGGAAAGTGTCTACACCTACGAAGGCACGCACGACGTGCACACGCTGATCCTGGGCCAAGCCGTCACCGGTCTCGATGCGTTCGGCGCGAGCGTGGCTCCCGAGCGCCGATGATCGATCCCAAGAAGTTCAAGCCGCTCCGATCCGTCGCGCTGTTGTCGCGCGAGGGCACGTCGAAGGCGGCGGAAGTCGTCGGCGTGAGCCGCGGTGAGCTGCTCGTCGAAGGCGTCGACGGCCTGCTCGAGGGGACGCTCCTCAAGCTCCAGTTCAAGCTGCCCCACGTCCGCCAGGAGATGGTGGTGGACGTGCGCGTCATCGGCGAGATCGGCGACGGCACGCCCGCGGCGCCGCTGCTCACCCGGGTGCGGCTGGCCCGGGCCACCGAGGACGTGATGCGCGAGATCGACCGGTTCCTGGCGCGCGCGCCGGAATCGGCGGGCGCACCCGCCGCTCCCGCGCAGCCCCCGCCCGCCGCGGCGCCGGGCACGCACACCGGCGCGGGCGACGGGCCCAAGACGCTCGGCATCGGTGCGGTGGTGGGTGGGCGCTACCAGATCACGGCGCAGCTCACGCCGGACTCGGCGTTTCTCGACTTCGAGGGCGTCGACCGCAGCACGGGCAACCCGGTGCTGTTGCGCGCGCTGCGCCCCGACCACCTGACCGACGAGGCCTGGCTCGAGCGTTTCCGTGAGCTCAACCTCGCCGCGCGCGCCATTCAGCACCCGCACGTGCTCCGGATCTTCGACTACGTGTCCGAGTCCGGTCGCGAGGTCGTGATCACCGAGCACGCGCGTGGTCCGCGCCTGACCCAGCTGCTCAAGACCCGAGGGCCCTTCGCGCTCGAATCGCTGGGGCGACTGGCGAGCCAGGTGCTCGCGGGCCTCGCCGCCGTACGCGCCAAGAACCTGCCGTACGGGTGCATCCATCCGGGACGGGTGCGAATCGCCTCGGGCTTCAACGCGCGCGTCTCGGACCTCGCCGTGGCGCAGATGCTGCCCCTCGCGTGCATCGCCGCCGACGACGACGCGCTCGCCTACCTGCCGCCGGAGGCGCGCTTGGGCGCGGTTCCGACCGAGCGCGCCGAGGTGTTCTCGGTCGGCATGCTGCTCTACGCCGTGGCCATCGGCCGCACGCCCTTCAGCGCCGACGAGCGCGCTGGGCTCGAGATCCAGCCGGACCTGGAGCCCACGCCGCCGGGCGAATCGGACCCACCCGTTCCCGAGGTGCTGGTGTCGATCATCGAGCGCGCGATCGCGGTCGATCCGCTGGCGCGCTTTCCCACCCTCGGCGACCTCGCCGCCGAGCTGACGCCGCTCTTCGAGGACGCGCCGCAAGCCCGTCCCGCGCAGAGCCGCATCCTGGTCGTCGAGGACGATCCGAGCCTGCGCTATCTGATCGTCACGCTGCTGCGTTCGGCGGGCTACGACGTGCTGGTCGCCGAGAACGGCATCGACGCGCTCGAGATCGCGTTCCGCGAGCCCCTCGATCTCATCTGCCTCGACATCCGCATGCCCCGCATGGACGGGTTCGAGGTCTGCATGGTGCTACGCTCGGACGAGCGCACCAAGAAGATCCGGATTCTGGTGATCAGCGTGGTGACCTCGCAGGATTCGGTGACGCTCATGGAGAGCCTGGGTGCGAGCGATTTCCTGCCCAAGCCCTTCGAGGAAGCGGACCTGTTGACCCGCGTCTCCACGCTCCTCGCGCGCTGAGCCGCGCACCGGGCCCAACGAGAGCACGAAAGGTCGTCACCGATGATTCCGTATTTCGTCCAGCCGAGCCTCCACCTCTTCGGCCCGTTCACCATCCACGGCTGGGGCGTGGCGGTGTGCACGGGGATCCTCCTCGGCACGTACGTGGCCGCCAAGCGCGCCGAGACCCTCGGCCTCGACCCCGACGTCGTGAACGACTACGGCGTGTGGGCCGTCGTCTCCGGCTTCATCGGCGCCCACATCGTCGAGACCGTCTTCTACGAGACCGACGCCTTCCTCAAGAACCCGCTCGAGATCCTCAAGATCTGGCAGGGGTTCTCGTCGTACGGCGGCTTCATTGGCACCTTCGTCGGGACGCTGATCTTCCGGCGGGTGCGCAAGATCCGCTTTCTCGACTACGCCGACTCGATCGCCCTCGGCATGGCTCCCGCGTGGATGTTCGGGCGCATCGGCTGCTTCATGGCGCACGATCACCTGGGCATCCACTCGAACTCGTTCCTGGCGGTGAAGTTCCCCGATGGCGGCCGCTTCGATCTCGGCCTTCTCGAAGCGCTGCTCTCCGCGGGCCTCACGCTGCTCATGATGTCGATGCGGAACGTCAAGGGGCGTGGCGTCTCCGCCGGCACGCTGATGTTCGCGTACTCGCTGGCGCGCTTCTTCCTCGACTTCCTTCGCATCGGCGACACCACCTATTTCGGCCTCACGCCCGCCCAGTACGGAACGTTCCTGATCGGCGGCCTCGGCGTGTGGATGGTGGTGCGCGCCCGCCGCGAGCTCGTGAACGACCCCGAAGCCGCCAAGCTGCGGACCCTGCCCGCCCCCGCATCGGCGGCGTAGCGCGCGACCCGTCGCGGTCGCGCGCCATGGAGAGCGAACGGGCCCAGGGATCACCCCTGGGCCCGTTGCTGCGTTCGAGGCGCCAACGCGCGCGACGGCGCGCGCGGCTCAGCGTGCGCCGGGTTGGCGGCCGAGCTCTTGGATCTTCGTGAGGTAGCGCTGCAGGACTTGAGTCTGTTCGTTCGCCCACGCCACACAGCTTCCCATGTGCTTGCGGGCCTCCGAGCCTTCCTTGCACTCCTTGGCGGCTCGCGAGAAATCTCGCTCGGCACCCTGGGTGAGCGCCAGCGCCTGGCCGGTGTTGCTCTGGGCGAGCGGCGCCGCGTCCTCCGCCTTCTTGAGCCCCTCGTCGTAGAGGTCGCGGCCCTTCTGCGAGCAATCCTGGCCGACGGTGGTCGCGGCCTGGGAGCAGCCCTTCTGCAGCTCGATCTGTTGCTGGATGTGGTTCACCGGCTCGGCGGACGCGCTGCCGACGCCGACCGCGAGCCCGGAGGCCATCGCCAGCCCGATCGCAAGCGCCTCCGCTCGCCTTCCCGCCGACCGCGACGATCGCCGTGCCATGTCGATCCTCCGTCCGCGTCTCACTGCACGACCTGGATCAGTCGGAAGTACGGCAGGAACATCGAGAGCGCCACGAACAGCACGACGACGCCCATGAAGCCGAGCAAGAGCGGCTCGACCAGCGTGCCCACGACCGCGGTCTGGTAGTCGACCTCGCGCTGGTGATGGCTCGCCACCGCCGCCATCGCCTCGGGCATGCGCCCCGACTCCTCGCCGACGGCGACCATGTCGAGCACCAGGCTGGGCAGGAAGCGAAACGGCAGGAAGCTCTCGTGGAGCGTCCGGCCGCGCTCGACGTTGCCGCGGATGTAGCGGAACGCGTCCTGGAACAGGATGTTCGGGATCGCCTCGCCCACCAGATCGAGGGTCTTGAGCAGCGGCACGCCGGCCTGGAGCAGGATCGACATCATCGTCGAGAACTGCACCGTGTAGATGTTGGTGAGGATGGGCCCGAAGATGGGCAGGTGCACCTCGATGCGGTGCAGGAGCGGCTTGAACCCGCCGCGCTTGCGCGCCTGCAAGAACACGAGATACGCGACCAGCAGCGAGAGCACGATCCACGCCCAAGCATTCGTCACGGCGTTCGAGAAGCCGAACACGATCCGGGTGATCGTGGGCAGGTCGGCGCTGTTCATCTCGAGCTGATCCTTGAAGACCGGGATCACGAAGACCAGCAGCACCAGCACCACGGCAATGGCGAGGACGAACACGATGAGCGGATAGGTGACCGCCTTCGAGAGCGTGCGCTTGGTGTCGGACTCGCGATCGCGGTAATTGGCGAGGTAGTCGATCACCTTCACGAGCGAACCCGACTCCTCACCGGTGCGGATCACGCTGACGATCATGTTGTTGAACCAGCGCGGGTGCTTGGCGAGCGCCGCCCACAGCTGGATTCCGCGCTCGACGTCGGTCATCACCTCCGTCAGCGAGGCGCGGAACTCGGCGCTCTCGCTACGCGTGCTCAGGATCTGAAGCGCCCGCATCAACGGGATGCCCGCGCTCAAGAGCACCGAGAGCTGCCGCAGGAAGACGTTCACCACCTCGGGATCGGGCTTGCGCGAGCTGCGCGCGAACGGATTCGACGGTGCGGCGTTGCTGCTCGCGGCACTCGGCGGCGGCGGTGGCGGCGGCGCGGCGGAGGAAGCGCCGCCGACTCCCGCACCCGGCAGCTCGTCGGCGGTCTTGGCCGCGAGGGTCTGGCGGATCGAGTCGGCAACCGATCCGCTCGCGGCTGCCGGCGCGGGCGCCGGTGCGGCAGCGGACGACGCCGCCGCCTTGCTGGACTTCGACTGCTTCTTGGTTTCGGCCATTGGGGGGACCCCTTCGAACGAGAGCGGGTTGGAGGAACTCCCCTCGACCATCGCGCCCAGCGCGCGGAGCGCCCGATCCGCGCGGCAGGCGATCGTCAGCCGAGGACGCGCACGTACTCCTCGATCGTCGTCAGCCCTTCACGGACCTTGGCGAGCCCCGAATCGCGCAGGGTTCGCAGTCCGTCGTCCAGGGCTTGCTTGCGAATCTGCTCTTCGGTGGCGCCCGACATGATGAGGCTGCGCACCTTGTTGGTCACGTTGAAGATCTCGAAGATGCCGAGTCGGCCGCGATAGCCCGTGTTGAAGCACGCCTCGCAACCCGCGCCGCGCACCAGGTTGTAGCCGCTCATGTCCTTCGCCGAGAGGTGGAGCGCCTCGGCGGCGGCCTTCTTGTTGCGGATCGGCTCGGCGCAGTGGCTGCAGACCTTGCGCACCAACCGCTGCGCCAGCGAGCCCACCAGCGCGTTCGCGATCAGGAAGCGGTTGATGTTGAAGTTCGTGAGCGTGGTCACCGAGCCCACGGCCTCGTTGGCGTGCAGCGTCGAGAACACCAACATGCCGGTGAGCCCGGCGCGGATGGCGATCTTCGCCGTCTCCTCGTCGCGGATCTCGCCGACCAGGATCACGTTGGGGTCCTGACGCAAGATGGCGCGCAAGCCGTACACGAAGTCGAACGCGACCTTGTAGTTGACCTCGATCTGGTTCGCCCCGGGGATCACGTACTCGATCGGATCCTCGATGGTCATCACGTTGAGGCCGGCCTTGTCGATCTTGTTGATGCAGGAATAGAGCGTGGTGGTCTTGCCGCTGCCGACGGGGCCGGTGGCGAGCACGATCCCGTGCGGCTTGGCGATGAAGCCGTCGACGATCGCGACTTCCTCGGCGGCCATGCCGAGATCCTCGAGCGAGGTGAACAGGCGCCCGCCCTCGGCGAGCCGGATGCCCATGCGCTCGCCGAAGTTGGTGGGCACCGTCGCGATGCGCATGTCGTACTCGGACGCCTCGGTGGAGAACCGGTAGTGCCCGTCCTGCGGCAGGCGCCGCTCGGTGATGTCCATGTCCGCGAGGATCTTGATGCGCGAGATGATCTCGCGGCCGGTCGTGTGATCGACGCGCCCCACCTCGTAGAGGAAGCCATCGACGCGGTAGCGGATGTTGAAGCCGTCGCGTCGGGGCTCGATGTGGATGTCGGTGGCGCGCGAGCCCACCGCCTTCTCGATCAGCGTGGCGACGGTCTCGACGGCGGAGTTCGTGTTGATGGGCAGCGGCTCACCCGCGAAGCGCAGGTTGGCACCGCGCGAGGCCACCGAGCTGGAAGCGAGCTCCGCCATCGAACACTCCTCTCACGCAGTCCCGTGACCGGGAATGCACACACCCCTGTTGTGGCCTGCCGTCGCCTCGTCGAGGCACCGAGCTCGCTCCGGGGAACGCCCCGAATCCCCGCGCTCGGCTCGTCGCTCGGTCTCGATGCTCGGCGGCGCCCATCGCGCGCGGGCCCGAGGTTCCGAACGAGCGGCGCGATGCTACATCGGCCTTTCGTCGGGCCGCAACCAAATCGCGGTGATCTTCGAGCGGGACGCCCGCCACACGAGCGTCACGCCGTCGTTTTGATCGGCCAGCTCGCGTCGCCGAATCTCGCCCTCGCTGGCACGCGCTCGGAGTCGACGTGACGCAGCGCGAAGTCGAGCCACGCGTGCCGCCCGAAGCGGGCGGCGAAGCCGCCGTCGACGTCGCCGTAGAGGAACGCGTCGCCACGCATCCGCAAGGTATCGAGCGCCAGGCGACGCTCGAGCCCGCCCTGACAGGTCACGGGGAGGTGGGCGGGACGGTCCGGGGATGGCGCGTCGGCGAAGCTCGCGATCACGTAGAGCGCGTCCGCCGGCGCGAGCTCGTTGCGCTCACCCGCGCAGAGCGAGTAGTACCCGCCGGCTTCGTCGCGACGAACGACCGCGAGCAGCTGACGAATCACCGCCGCGTCGGCGATCTCCGTCCCGGCGTGGAAGACGCGGCCCTCGAAGTCGATCGAATAGCGATACGTCCGCCGCGGTCTCGATGCCGGCGAGGGCCCCACGTCGTCACGTCCGCCGGCGCGGTGCCGCGCGCCGTGGCGCGGCGCGGACCGAGCGTGATGCGCGGCGCGCGGCGGGCCGGGGCCGACCGGCCGCGCCGGCGAGCGACTCGAGCTCGGCGAACGCAGCGTCGAGCTCGGCGCCGAAGCGCTCGAGGTCCGCCATCGCGTCCCAGTCGCCCATCAGCCCGAAGCACAGCGCGCCGGCGTAACTCACCACGGCGACGCTCATCGTCAGGTTGGGCGCCAGCGGAACGCACGGAAAGACCTCGCGCAAGCGCGCTCCCGCGAAGTAGAGCGGGAATTGTGGCCCCGGCACGTTCGTCACGACCAGGTTCACGAACCGCTGCGCCCACTGGAGCCGCACGGCTTGCTGGAGCAGCGTCGCCGGCGCGAATCCCGAGAAGCTGGTGAGCATCTGCGCACCCACCATCTCGTGCGAGCGCTTGAGCTCGGCGGTGCGCGCGACCAGCGTCGCGTGACGGCGGCGCGGATCGGCCTCGCCCACCGGCAACCCCACCACGAGCGCGGACACGCGATTGCCGAGCGCGCCCGCCTGCGCGGCATCGCGCACGCTCACCGGCACCAAGGCGTGCAGCTCCAAGCCGCGCACCGCCTCACGGCGTTCGAGGAGCAACGCGCGCAGCGCTCCGGCGACTGCCGCGAGCACGACGTCGTTCACGGTGCCGCCGAGGGCGTTCTTGACCGCCTTGGCTCGGGCCAGCGCGACGGTTCGCCCCACGAAGCGCCGGTGCGGGCCGATCGGGCGGTTGAGCGAGGTCCGCGGCGCGAAGCCACCACCGACCAGCGAGACCATGCCTTCTCGGAGGTCGTCGAGCCTGGCGAGCGTCTCGCGGGGCGTGCGCAGCGCCTCGCGCAGCGTGCGGCCGCGCGCGGAATCGAGCGTCGCGCGCTCGATCCAGGCATCGACGAGCCGCAGCGCTTCGCTCGGCGCGGGGCGCGCGACGAAGGGCGCGGGCGGCGGCGGCTCGGGCGTATCGTCGTCGGCGTCGAAGAGATGGGCGGCGAGCTCCATCCCTGCGACGCCGTCGACCATGCCGTGATGGGTCTTCCACACCAGCGCCACCCGATCGCCAGCGAGCCCATCCACGACGTCGAGCTCCCAGAGCGGTCGGTGCCGGTCGAGCTGTTGCGACATCAAGCGCCCGACCAGCGCGGCGAGCGAGGCGTCGTCGCCCGGCGCCGGCAGCGCGCTCATGCGGACGTGGTAGCGGATGTTGAAGTGGGAGTCGTCGACCCACAGCGGCCGGCCCTGGCCGAGAGGAACGAACGCGAGCTTCTGGCGAAAGCGCGGCACGCGATCGAGGCGCGCCTCGATGCGTCGGATGAGCCGCGGTTGATCGAGCCAGCCGCGTGAATCCCTGAGCCGCGCGCCTTCGAAGATCGACACCGCCCCGACGTGCATCGGGGTCGAGGGGCCCTCCAGGTGCAGAAAGGCCGCGTCGAGCGCGCTCAGGCGATCGGCATTCGCTGGATCCATCGCCCGCGCCGCCGCCATCTCACACGCGCCGTGTCGCGCCGTGCGTCAGGGCTTGCGCTGCTTGCCCGTCTTGCCGGCGCTGCTCGGCTTGCTCTGCGCCGGTGGACTCGCCCGCGGCGCTGGCGGGCTCGGCGGCGCGGGCGGCGCCACGGCGGGCGCCACGGGTGCAACCGGTGCCGGCTCCGTGGACGGCGGCGCGATGCTGCTGGGCAAGACGTCGTCGGAGATCGAGCGCGGCTCGTTGGCCGCCCCTGGCGGCGAGCCGAGATCGCCCAGCTCGAACACCAGCACGTCGTCGAAGCCCACGGCGATCCGCTCGCCGGAATGCGACCACGCCAGATCGCTGGCACGATCCTGGCCCGTGGGCGAGCCGCCCACCTCTTCCCACGAGCGGGTGTTCCACACCGCGATGCGGTAGCTCGGACGCGCGTTGGCGGGTGCGCCCTTGGGCAGCGGTTCGCGCACGAACGCGGCCAGCACCGGCGCGTCGACGCGCGGATTCCACGTGAGCTCGAGCGCGCATCGTCCAGGCTGCGGAATGGTCTTGAAGACCGTCCACGTGGTGGCGTCGAAGATCACCAGCTCGCTGGTCGATGCATCGACCTCGCAGCCCTTGTCGCCCTCGACCCACACCGCGAGCCAGGCTCCGTTCGGGCTCCACGCCACCTGACCGATCCTCCCCGTGGGGCGGCGCAGCGACTTGATCTGCTCCCACGCCCGCGAATCCCAGACCGAGATCAGGTTCCACGACACGATCCCGAGCTGGCGGCCGTCGCCGCGCCACACGATCCCGCCCCAATCGTCGAATCGCCCGATGAAGTTGAGCGCTTGGTCGTAGATGAGGACTTGGCTGGTGGGCTTGGCGCCGAAATCCTTCAGGTTCGCCGCGAGGTACGCCCCGTCCGGGCTGAAACGCACGCTGGTGAAATGCCCCTTCGGCTCCTTGAGGCGGCGTCCCGCCACGCGATCCGCGATGCGCAGGGTGCGGATCTCGGGATCGAGGCCGGCGCAATCCGCGCCGATCTTGCCGGCCTGCGTGTAAGCCAGCGTGTTGCCGTCCGGGCTGAGATCGAAGTCGAGCGCGCCCGCGCCCGGGACCTCGACGAGCGTCGTGGTCGAGGTGCCGTCGAGCTTCATCCACTCGATGCCACGCCCCTTGTTGTAGATCAGCCCGCTGTCGTCGGCGGTCCAGACGATCCGCCGCCGGTCGCCGGTGGGGACGGCGCACGCGCCGGCACGCGCGGCGCGCGCGTCGACCGCCACCGAGGCCATCGCCAGCGCCACGACCACGCAGATCCGCACCCGGGACGTCGCCGCTCGTTCGCTCATCGCTCGCGCTCCTCGATCACGCCATGCGTTCGCGCTGGACAGGGCTCGCGCCGTGCAGGCGCTCGACTTCCCGTGTCATGCGCGCCTGAAGGCCGAGCGCCAGCATGCGGAAATCGGCGCGCAGCGACCACGAAGGGTAGGTCCAGCTGGCCGGTCGGTTTCCCTCCACCAGGAGATGACCGACCCAGGCCGGCCCGTACCCGAGCACCGGGGCCAGCAGCACGAACCCCGGCGAGAGCGTGAGCACGCCGAGCACGAGGCCCAACACCCCGCACGAGGTCCCCACGTAGTGGAGCAGGCGATTGATGGGGTCGCGGTGCTCGCCGACGTAATGAGGCCAGAACTCCTCGTAGGAGGTGAACACCGGAGCGGTCATGGTGCTCCTCTCGCCGCGGCAACGCGCCGAAGGCGGTCGCCGCGCGCCGGCTCAGGTCCGCACCGCCAGCCGATCGAGGGCCTCGCGGTACTTCGCCGCGGTCTGGTTCACGATGTCGTCGGGAAGCACGGGCGCCGGCGGCTTGTGGTCCCAACCCAAACCGTTGAGGTAATCGCGGACGAATTGCTTGTCGAAGGAGGGCTGCGAGGCGCCCGCCACGTAGCGGTCCTTCGGCCAGAAACGCGACGAGTCGGGAGTGAGCGCTTCGTCGATCCACACGAGCTCGCCGTCGCGGATGCCGAACTCGAACTTGGTGTCGGCGAGGATGATGCCGCGCGGCTCGGCCCAGGCCGCGGCGCGCTGGTAGATCTCGATGCTCACGTCGCGGACGCGGCGGGCGAGGTCGCCGCCCAGGATCTCCGCGGCCTGCTCGAAGGTGATGTTTTCGTCGTGCTGGCCGGCGGGCGCCTTGGTCGATGGCGTGAAGATCGGCTCGGGCAACCGCGCCGACTCGGTCAGCCCGGCGGGTAACCGAATGCCGCAGACGGTGCCTTGCTTCTTGTACTCGGCCCAGCCCGAGCCCGCGAGATAGCCGCGCACGATCGCCTCGACCTTGAGCGGCTCCGTCTTCTGAACGAGCACGGCGCGCCCCTCGATGGAGGCGAGCACCGCCGGGTCCTTGACCACGTCGCCGAGCGGCCGACCCGTGAGATGGTTCGGGACGATGCCGTCGAGATGGGCGAACCAGAAGTTCGAGAGCTGCGTCAGCACCCAGCCCTTGCCGGGAATGGGTGTCGGCAGAACGACGTCGAACGCGGAGATCCGATCGGTGGCCACGATCAGCAGCCGGTCGCCGAGATCGTAGACGTCGCGAACCTTTCCGCGGAACTTGATCGTCAGCTCCGGGATGTTGGATTGAACGAGCGCTTCCATGTGCTCCTCGCCTCACGGCTTCACGAGAAGCACGAGAGCTTAGCAGGCGCTCCGGGGCTTGCGGTGCGCGCTCGTCGTTCGCGACACGCGGACGCCTGCCCGGTGGGCGCCCGACGGCTGGCGACGGCGATGCGCACCGAGAGGCGCGGTCGATCGTCCTGCCGCGCCACCGTGCGGTCGGCCGCGCCGGATCGCGCGCGCTCGTCTAGAGTGGCGCCGCCCCTCCCCACCGCAGTCGAGGAATCCGAGCGCCCCCTCCATGGCCGACCGACATCAGCGCATCGCGCCCACCGCGCACTTCACGGCGTACACGTGGTACCGGCTGCGGCTGCCGTACGCGCAGCTCTTCGCCACCGCTCGCGGTGCCGCGCTCTTCTGGACCCTGAGGCTGACGATGGAATGGGCCGTGATGGTGCGCGGCCGCGTGCCCACGATGGCGCAGTACTTGGGCCAGCGCCACCGCGTGATCGATTGGGTGCTCGGGGAGCACGCGCCGGATCGCGTCGTCGAGCTCGGCGCCGGGCTCTCGCGGCGCGGCACGACCTGGGCCGCGGACCGCGGCACGCGCTACACGGAGATCGACCTGCCGCACATGATCGCGGCCAAGCGAGCGCTGCTCGCGGCGCGCGCTCCCGAGACGCTGCGCGCGACGCTCGCCGAGCGCCTCGAGCACCGCTCGCTCGACGTGGTGTCGCCCGACTTCGGCGGGCGCCTGGCCGAGCTGCTCGCCGGCGCCGCACGCCCGGTGGTGGTGGCCGAGGGGCTGCTCGGCTACCTCACGCTCGAGCAACGTCTGCGGCTCTTGGGCGCGATTCGCGAGGCGCTCGCGAGCGCCGGCGGCGGCACGTTCGTCCACGACGCGCACCTGAGCGAATCGCAGGCACGCGTGGGCGCGGCCAGCCGGGTGCTGCGCTCGCTGATCGGCGTGGTCACGCGCGGCCAGGGCGTGCGCGATCCGTTCCCCGACGCCGCCGCGGCGGAGGCGGCGTACCGCGAGGCGGGCTACACGCGAATCGAGCGATTCCAGCCGCTCGCGTTGCTCGATCGCGTCCCCGGCCTCGCGCGCGTCTACGCGCCCGTCAACATCTACGCCCTCGGCGTGGAGCGGCGCTGAGCGGCATTCCTCGACGTCGTGCCGATCGTCGCGCCGCCAGCGCGCTGCTTCTGGACGCGACGCTGCGCCGAGAGTCCCTTGCGGCGGAGCAAGGGCTTCACGCGATCGGCGATCTGCGGAAACGCGTTCACGACCTTCGCGAGCGACGCCCGGCCGATCGGGATCAGCACCTCCATCGGACGCTCGTCGAGCGCGCGCAGGATCGCCTGCGCCACGTCCTCCACCGTCAGCACCCGATCGCCCGAGAACGTGAGCGCTGCCTCTTCGTAGTCGACCTGCAGGTCGAGCATGGGCGTCTGGACGGCGTCCGGGCACACGGTGGTCACGGCGACTCCGAAGCGCGCGAGCTCCTGCGAGACCGCGAGCGAGAACCCGCGCACGGCGAACTTCGACGCGCTGTAGAGGCAGAGCCCGGGCACCGGCGCGATCGCCGCCAACGACGCGATGTTGACGATGTGCCCCTCGCCCCTCGGCACCATCATGCGTGCCGCGGCGCGGGTGCCGAAGATCACACCCTTGGTGTTGACGTCGATGTGCCGATCGACGTCGCTCGCCTCGGTCTCGTGGATGTAGCCCGGACGCAGATAGCCCGCCACGTTGAGCACCACGTCGACGCTGCCGAGCTTCGCGACGGCGAGCTCCACGGCGCGCTCCCATTGCGCCGCATTGCGCACGTCGAGCGCCATGAGCATCACGCGATCGGGCTGCCACGCGTCCGCCTTGGCGGCCGCCTTGAGCTTCTTGAGCTCGAGATCCGTGGCGACCACTCGATGCCCGTGCGCGACGAGCACCCCCACCAGATGCCGCCCGATGCCGCTCGCGCACCCCGTCACCAGACACACCCGCGCGGGCTCGTTCCTCGCCCTGCTGGATCGCTTCGCCATCGCCCGCTCCTCGTTCGCCGGTTGGAGTCGCTGCGCCACGGTATGGCCACGGTATAGCTCGCGCACCGTACACGGACGTGCGATCATCGCGCCGCCTTCCGCGAGCCCAGCATGCCAAAGCGCGCGCTTCTCGCCTCGCTCGCGACCGTCGTGCTTCTCGCGACGAACGCTCCCACGTCGCGAGCGGCGCAGCTGGTGCCGAGCGCGATCTCCGGCGTGGTGGTGCACCCCAACGGCGCCGTCGTCACGCGCTCCGGCACCGTCGATCTCGCCGCCGGCACCCAGACGCTGGTGTTCGCGGAGCTGCCCGCCGCGACGGCGAGCGACGCCCTGCGCGTGCGGCTCGGCGACGATCCGTCGCTGGCGGAGGTCCTCGGAGTCACCGTGGAGACGATCATCCGCAAGCCCGAGCGCGACGAGGTGTTCCGGGCCGCCGAGAAGGAGGTGTTCGAGCTCAGGGATCGCCTCGCCGCCGTCGACGTGCGACTCGACGATGCCCAAGGCACGCGCGACACGCTTCGCGGCTTGCCGATCGACGAGCCGACGATCCGCAAGCCGGAATCCGTGAAGCTCGAGCCCGCGGCGTGGATCGCAGCGTTCGCCCAGATCCGCAACGGCCTCGTCGACGCCGCGCGAGCGACGGCCGACCTCGAGCGCGATCGTCGCCACCTCCTCGACCGCCTGCGCGATGCCGAGGCGCGGCTCGTGGAGGTGGGCGCCATCCGCACCGCCAGCCACAAACGAGCCTCGCTCGACGTGCGGGCGAACCACGCCGCGCGCGTGACGCTCGAGCTCTCGTATTTCGTGCCAGGCGCCTCGTGGACACCCGCCTACACCGTCCGCGTGGACCGCGCGGACAGCGTGACGCTGCTGCGGCGTGCTCGCGTCGTGCAGCGCACCGGTGAGGACTGGAGCAAAGTGCCACTCTCGTTGAGCACCACCGACCCGTCGTTTCGAGCGGGCCCCGAAGCGCTGCGCTCGTGGCGCATTCGCGAGCGGCCAGCGCCTCCCGAGATCGCGCGGCCCGCGTTCGCGAAGAGCGTCGCCAGCGGCGCCGACTTGCTGGATGCCGACTCGGGCAACTCGCTCACCGGTTTCTTCCAGCCACCCACGAAATACGTCGGCGAGAAGATCTCGCTCGACGTGAAGGACGCGCCGATTCGCGACGTGCTCTCGGAGATCGCGAGCCTCACCGGCACCAACCTGGTGCTGGCGGAGGACGTTCACGGGCGCGTGACCCTGCGGCTCACGGAGGTGCCCTGGGATCAAGTGTTGGAAGAGGTGTTGCGTTCCCGTGGCCTCGCGAAGGTGCGCGAAGGAAATCTGATCCGCGTTGCGACGCGCGAGTCGCTGGATCGCGAGCAGGAAGCACGGCTCCGCACCCAGGCGCGTTCGAGCAAGCTCGAGCCGGTGCTGCTCAAGATCATCCCGGTCCAGTACGCCGTCGCCCGCGCGCTCCTGCCCCAGCTTCGCCGCGTCGCGAGCCACCGCGACGACGCGTCGATCGACGTGGACGACCGCACCAATTCGCTCATCGTCAAGGACACCGATCGGGCCATCGAGGTCATGACCGATCTCGTGCATTCCCTCGACACGCGCATCTACCCCGACGAGCCTCCGTTCTGGATGGTGCACGATCTGGCGCCAGCGCTCCTCGCCGACGAGCCATCCGAACGCGCACGCGGATGGCGCGAGCGATTCGACGCGGCGCTCGCCGGTCGCGATGCCGGCGCACCGGCTCCAGCACCGCTCTTCCCCGCCGATGCGCCGGAACCGGAGGCGCCGCTCACCGCGCGCGATCGCCGCGTGCCGCAGTTCGTCTTCGGGCCGACCGCTCCCGTGAGCGTCCCGTCCGACGCACGCGCCCACGAGCTCGTTCTCGGCACCACCACGCTGACGGCGGAGCTCGACTACGAGGTGGCGCCGCTCGCTCGCGCGGACGCCATCCTCGCCGCGCGCGTGACTCCAACCGAGCAGCCATTCGTCTCCGGCCCCGCCGAGTCGTTCATCGCCGGCGATTACGCGGGGCGCACCACGTTGCCGGACGCCGTGAGCGGCGAGACCGTGCGGGTTGCCCTCGGCCCCGACCCGCGCCTCGTGGTGCGGCGCATCGAGCGCAAGAGCCAGGCGGACACCGGCTTCGCGAGCGCCCAGGTCACCGAGACCAGCGACGTCCGGATCGAGATCGAGAACCACGCCGGGACACCGGCTGCAGTGCACCTCGTCGACCGAGTCCCCTTCACGCTCGACACGCGGCTCGCCATCGACGTGAGCGGTCTCGAGCCGACGCCGCGCGACGACGGCCCGAGCGATCGCGCCCGCGGCCTGCTCGCCTGGGACCTGCCCGTGCCGTCGGGCGCGACGGCGCGCGCGAGCTATCGGCTCACGATCGAACGACCGCGCGACGGCGCGATCACGCTCACGCCACAGTCGCCGCGCGAGCCCGCGCCGTGAGCGCCGCACCGTCCGTCCAGCGACTCGCCGTCGCGTTCGCGCTTGCCCTCGCCCCCGCGCCACGCGCGCTCGCCGCGCAGCTCGCGTCCCACGCCATCGAGGCCGTGACGGTGCTCGAGGATCGCGCGCTGGTGACACGTTCCGTCGCGACCGCCGTCGAGGCCGGCGCGAGCACGGTCGAGATCGGCGCGCTGGAGGCTGGGATCGATCCGCTCTCGATCGACGTCTCGAGCGGCGACCGCGAGGTGGCGATCGTCGCCGTCGACCTCGATTCGGCCAGCCGCGAGCCGGACGGCGCGGCCAGCGACGAGGCCCGCGCCATCCGCGACGAGGCCGATCGCCTGCTGGAGCGGATCGAACGCCTCGACGCCGAGCGCAGCGCCCTCGACGACGCGAGCGCCGTGCTGGCACGCTACGAGACGCTCGTCGCGAGCGCGCTCGCCAACGCTGGCAGCGGTTCGGTCGCGATGGACGCGACGGCGTGGCAGCAGGCGACGCGCTTCCTGAGCGAGCAACGCCAGGCGCTCGCGGGCTCACGTCACCAGCTCGAACGCGACACGAGTGAGCTGCGCGACCAGTGGAGCCTGAAGCTGGCGGCGGCATTGGAGCGCGGCCGCGCGGCGAGCCGCGAGCACGGCACACGGATCCGCGTCGCCGTCGCCACCGACCGGGCGCGCACGGTGACGCTCGGGCTGCGCTACGCCGTCGGCGATGCCGGCTGGCGGCCGAGCTACGACGCGCGCGTCACGCCGAGTGGCGCGGTGACGCTGACGCAGCGGGCGCTGGTGGCGCAGCGCTCGGGCGTCGATTGGGTGGACGTCGATCTCACGCTCGCGACCCGGCGCGCCGACCGGGACGTCCGGCTCCCGGCGCTGAGCGCTCTTCGCGCCGACTTCGCGGAACGCGACGAGCCCGAGCGACGGGCGGTCACCTCCACCTCCGAGGCAGTCGTCCCGGATGCGCAGGCGGACCACATCCTGGACGCACCGCCCGCGGAGATCACGACGACCGCGCTCGCGGCTCCGTCGGCGCCGAGCGCCGCGGCGGCGCCGCTCGCCTTTCGTCTCGATCGACGCGTGACGATTCCCGCGGACGGCTCGCCGCACTCGGTGGTGATCCGCGAGAGCCCGCTCGCGGGCGAGACGCGCCTCTACGCTGCACCCGAGCAGAGCCTGCTCGCGTACGCCCGTCTCGAGACCCGCAACCCGTTCGCCGAGTCGCTCCTCGACGGTCCGCTGCAGGTGGTGGGCCGCGCGGGTCAGGCGGCTCGCACCCGCATGCCCGTGCGAGCGCCGGGCGAGGATCTGGAGCTATTCCTCGGAGCCGACGACGCAGTGCGCATCACCCGCACCGAGATCGAGCGCGGCCAGACCGTCGCGAACGCGTTGATCGGCGGACGCAAGCGGCTGCGATTCGCGTACCGCGTGAGCGTGCGAAACGTCGGGCGCGACCCGCGCGCCGTGACGATCGCCGAACGCATCCCGGTCTCCGAGCTCGACGAGATCGAGGTTGCGCTCGAGCCGACCGATCCCGCGACCACCCGCGCCAGCAAGGACGGCATTCTGGAATGGGATCTCGACCTTTCGCCGGGCGCCACGCGGTCCATCGAGCTGCGCTACACGGTGACGGTTCCCGGCGATTTCGACTGGGACGCGCTGCGTCCTTGAGCCGATCCGGCAACGCGTCTCGCCGCTCGCAACCCGCGACGCCGCCGGCGACCGCGCCCTGGCGCGGCTCGAGCGGGCCCGAGCCTCGGCGGACTCGCGGACGCGATCCATGGCGCGTCGCGTCGGGCGCATGCTAGCGTCGATGAGCGTTCACTCACCGCACGTGATCGAGCCCTCTTCGACGCGGAGCTCCGCATGCCGACTCGCCTTCGTTTCCCCACCCTGCGCTCGCTCGCCTTCCTCGTCGCTGGCGCGATCTCCGCGCTGACGGGCTGCAATCCGATCACTCCCGGTGAATGGAGCACGAGCGGCGTCGACGCCGAGCTCGGCGCCTTCACCGGACGCCTCGAGATTCGCGACCTGGGCGGCGGCAATCTCGCGGTGGTGCGGCTCGCGACGCTCGCCGACGTCGCCCACACCGATGGACGCGCCGTGGACGTCGCCTGGACGGGCAAGGCCGTGGCCTCCGAGTCCGGCCAACCGCTGCTGCAGTTCACGCTCACGCGCGCGGACTTCATCCCAGCGATCGGCAGCGTGGTGCGCGGCGAGGCGGACAAGACCCCACTCGCCGTCACCGGCACGGTGACCCTCGGCGCCGGCAACGCGCTCACCATCCACTACGCCGCCGACGACGACCCGTCGTTCTCGATCGACGAGAGCGCCACCTACGTGGGTGCGCCCGCCGCCGAGCCGATCTTCACCGATGCCCGCGTCGTCGCCGAGAGCCACGCGGAGCCGCCCGCGTTTCTCCACGACTTCCTCTTCCAGCTCTTCGCGACCTACTACGAGCTGCCGGCGGTCCAGCCCTGGACCACGAACCCGGATTTTCAGCGCGCCGTGCACTACATGGTCCACCAGCAGACGGATCTCGCGTACTACCGCGACAACCCGGATCGCTTGCGCGTGGTGAACAAGATCGTCGATGCGGTGAGCCTCGCCGAGACCGAGATTCGCGCCAACGCGTTCCGCGCCACGTTCCACGAGAAGGCCGACTACTACCAAGCGATCACCAGCGATCGCTTCCTCACGCCGTTCGGCATGATCGAGAACCGGACCGCGAGCGGTGATCCCCAGCCCGATGGCGACGCGGCGCTCTGGACGGGCGAATACGGCTGGACGCAGGCGCAGCGCTACAAGGCGACGGGCGACGCCGCCGCGCTCGCCGACCTACGCGCCGTGGTGCGGGCGATGATGACGCTCATGGACATCACCGGCGATCCCCAGAACTTCGCGCGCACGTTGCGCGCCGCTGGCCCGCCGCTCGGCAACTGGGTGCGCGGCACGGGCGAGTTCGCCGGCCTCGACTGGCTGCCCGGCGGCAACAACGACATGGGTCACGGCCTCATCCTGGGGCTCATCGCGGGATGGGACGCGTTGCCCGACGACGATCCACTGCGCCCCGAGATCGCCGCCCACGCGCTCGGATTGCTCGACCTCTGCGAGTTCGCGAATCCGCGGCCCACGGTGGGCTGCGGCGACCCCGACAACCCGCCCATCTTCCCCGACGGCGACCCCGGCGAAGCGCTCATCTTCGCCGGCATCGCCAACGACGATCCCGGCAAGATCGACGCCGGTCTCGCGATCCTCAACGATCCGCTGCTCACGCTCTACGCCAACGTCGGCGGCGGCCCGATCTACATCTACGGGATCAGCGACTGGAGCGGGAACAACCTCACGCTGGTGGGGCACATCACCCAGCAATGGCTCCTCGAGCGCACGGCCGACGTGAATCTTCTCGGCATCTGGCGGAATGCCTCCGGCCAGGCGTGGCGCACCTTGCGGACGCTCGAGATGCCCGTGCACGCGGCGCTCGCCGCGGGACTGGGCGTGCTCACCCCGGGCGCCGAGCAGGAGGAAGCCACCGAGCAGGCGTTGTGGGGGCTGCGCTCGTTCCCCTTCCCCAAGCACAGCTACCCCGTCGATTACCGCATCCGCGGCGACTGGGTGCTCTCGCCCTTCCCGTCGCTGCCCTGGAAGCTCGACTGGACCACCGACCCCGGCCGCATGCAGGGTCTCTTCGGGCACGGTCTCGTCGAGACCTCCGTCGACGCGTACCGCTGGAATGCCGGCCCGCTCGACATCGCCGCCGGCCCGGTGCCGCCGGACACCACGCCGGGCGTCGACTACCTCTTTCTCTATTGGCTCGCCCGAAGCGGCGGCCTCATCGGATCCGCGGATTGAGCGGCGGGCGAGCCCGGCACGAACGTAAGCGCTCACCCTGACGTGGGCCTGACATCGGGGTGCCAGCCTGCGCGGAGCGCGCGCGGGTGGGTGGGCCGCGCGCCGAGCGACGGCTCGAAACGGCGAGATTCGCGGCCGTATGCTACCCTGGCGCAATTCCCTTCCGTGACCGTGCACCCGACGTCGCGCGCTCGTGCGTGCCGCCGATTCCAAGGAGAAACCATGAAAGTCGGCAGCGAGATCGAAGCGGCGTGCGATGCGTGCAAGAACACCACGCACACGGTCACGTCGGTGACGCACGGCACCACGGCGTCGGTGATGTGCAACTCCTGTGGCGCGACGCGTCGTTATCTCGCGAGCGTCGACGCGGCGGAGCCGAAGAAGATCGTGGCCGGCGCGGCGAAGCAGACGACGAAGCGCGCCAAGAAAGCGGAGACCCTGTGGTCGCCGGACA
The DNA here is from genome assembly GCA_046331705.1 of bacterium. Lineage (GTDB taxonomy): Bacteria > JADJOY01 > JADJOY01 > JADJOY01 > JADJOY01 > JADJOY01. The sequence goes on from JAXLQJ010000017.1 coordinate 100,533, forward strand.
AGAGCCACGTGGATGCGGTCATGTCCCGACCGGTTCGCCCGTACCGGCTGTCGGACTCCTACCGCCTGGGCGATCGCGTCGAGCACACGACCTTCGGTGTCGGCATCGTCGACGAGATCCTCGGTCCCAACAAGGTCCAGATCTTCTTCCAAACCGGCCATCGCAAGATGGCGCAGGGCGCGCCTGTGGCCTGAACGGCGGCCGACCTCGCGACGTCGAATCGGCATCGATCGGCGTCACGACCGCGACAGCGGCGGTCGCTCGGCTCGGCACGCATCCTCGAGAGATCGAGAAAACTCGTCGCAAAAGGAGAAGCGTCATTACCACCAAGGTATTCGTAGGCAATCTCGACTTCCACGCAACCCAAGCCGACATCACGGCGCTGTTCTCCGAGGCCGGCAGCGTCGTCGACGTCTTTCTGCCGACCGACCGACTCACGGGCAAGCCGCGCGGGTTCGCGTTCGTGGAATTCGCGAGCGAGGCGGAGGCGCAAGAAGCCATCCGTCGTTTCAATCAGCACGAGCTCAACGGGCGAAGGCTCAACGTGAACCCGGCCGAAGCCCGCGCCGCTCGTCCTGGCGGCGGTGGCGGCGGACCGCCGCGCCGCGGCCCGCCAGGCGGCCGGCCGTCGTCTGGGTTCGGACCGCCGCCGAGTCGCGAGCGCGTCCCCAAGAGCAAGGGCAGCCGCCGCGGCCTGCGCGGCAAGGTCCGCAGCCTGAACTGACGCTCGCCGTCTCCCGACCGCGTCGCTCGACGCGGTCGGGAGATCACGAACGATCGTAACCCGCCGCTGAAGCGACGCTCAGCGGCCCGCCGTCCGACGACCTGGCCCCGAGCCGATCTCGGCCTCGAGCCCGAACAGCGCCAGGTACTTGGCGACCCGCTCGTCCAGCGTCGGCGCGTCGATCGCCTCGCAGATCTCGTCCACCTTGTGGTCGCGACAGATCTGCGGGCGGCTCTCGTAGACGGCGCACAGGTTGTCCGCCATCAGATGCGGACACCGCACCCCCACCGCCTTCCCCAGCGCCGAGATGTCCGGCGCCACGCAGCAAGCCCCACACTTCGAGCACTCCCGCTGGACGAGGGTCATGAGGTCCACGCATCGAACGTGCGGGTGAGGTGCCCGCGCCCACGGACTCTCCGGGCGATCGCCTGCCATCCGCGCGGGCAGCTGCCGTGTCCTGACATGCCCAAGGATTGAACCCGCTCGCCCCACCGAAACGGACGGCGGTTCCGCACCAGGGAATCGGCGGCCGGCCGAAACCACACCTCGCCCACACGTCCGAGATCTCGCGTGCCGACGAGCACGTCGTCCGCATCCCGCACCGTGATCGTCGGGCCTGACGTGCGCCCGCGCCATTCGAGCGCGTGCTCGTGCGCCACGATCGTCACGTCGCGATCACCGCGTCGGTCGGCCTCGAAGGCGAACTCGTCCTGAAACAGCGCGAGCGGGAATCTCCGATGGGCGACGAGCGCCCGAGCCGAGCCGTGCTCACCGTGATGCCAAACGAGCGGCGGCGGCCGGCGCGGCAGCGTGGGTGGTCGCTCGACCGATAGCGCCTCCACCACCAGCGCGTCCGCGCCAACGGCCGGCACGAGACTGGCGAGCATCGCCAGCAGGATCCGCGATCGCCGACGAGCCCGCCGGACTTCGAGGTGCGCGGGGGCGATGGTGGTCATGGACTGGGAGCGTCTCCCGTCTCTCGCAACCGTTCCAGGATCAGGCCGTAGAAGACGGAGCCGGCGCTGGATCGGTAGCGCCAGCCGAGCTGCACGCCGCAACGGGCGCACGAAGCGACCGTCCACGCGAAGCTGCGAAACCACGTGTAGGCCGACGTCTCCTCGCCGAGAAGGACGACCCCCGGCGCGGCGGCGAAACACCCGATCTCGAAGCGGATGCCCTCGGGGTTGGCGAACACGTGCGCGTGCGAGCCGAAGCGCTCGGTACGCGCCGCGGCGGTGGTGATGGCGTGGCCGCACGCGACGCACACCAGCGCCGCGGGATGGGCGGGAGCGTGCTCGCGCTCCCGGATCGGGACGAGCGCGCCCGTGGGCTCGCGCCGCACGCCGCGATCGAACACCTGGAAGGGAAACTGAAACACGTTTCAGCGCCTTGCTCGGGGGGAAGGCTCGACGTAGCCTAGCGCGCGAGTCACAACCTCCTGCAGCCTCGCGGTTCGTGGCACGGCGATCCGGGCGGCTCGTCGCCGGGGTGAGCTCGCCCCACGGCCTTGCCCCGAGGAGATCGTCCCATGTCGCTCAAGCTTCCCACCCCACGGGATCCCGAATACTGGGATCGCGGCAAGCTGGTCGCCGAGGAGAAGCGGGTCTTCGAGATCTGCAACGGCTGCCGGCTCTGCTTCAACCTCTGCCCTTCTTTTCCGGCGCTGTTCAAGGCCGTCGACGCGCTCGACGTGAGCGACGAGTCGCACGCGTCGGGTCACTCCGCGCAGTCGCAGGGTGATGGCGGTCACGGCCAGCATCACGTCGCCGAGGTACGAGCGGACGTCAAGGGCCAAGTCGAGGCACTGGAGCGGCTGCCCCCGAGCGTGACGCAGGAAGTCGTCGATCTCTGCTACCAGTGCAAGCTCTGCGACCCGATCTGCCCGTATCAGCCGCCTCACGAGTTCGCGGTGGACTTCCCGCGACTCATGCTCCGCCACAAGGCGATCGATGCCAAGCAGCACGGGGTCAAGCTCGCCGATCGCCTGCTGGGCGATCCCGATCTGGTGGGTCGCATCGGCACCCTCACCCCCGCGCTCGCGAACCTGGGCTCCAAGCTCGCGCTGGGGCGGTTCGGCATGGAGAAGGTGCTGGGCGTGCACCGCAATCGGAAGCTCCCCGAGTTCGCGTCCGAGACCTTCCTCGCGTGGTTCCGCAAGCGGCATCCCACTCGACCGCGTCCCGAGGACGTGTCCGGCCCCAAGGTCGTGCTCTTTTACACGTGCTCGGTCCAGTGGAACGTCCCGAAGGTCGGACGAGCCGCGGTCGAGGTGCTGGAGCGAAACGGCATCACCGTGTTCGCGCCCGAGCTCAAATGCTGCGGCATGCCGGCCCTCGACGGCGGCGACGTGCCGCGCGCCACGTCCTGGGCGGAGCACAACATCGCGACGCTGCTGCCCTACGTCGAGGCCGGCTGCGACGTTCTCTCACCGGGCCCCACGTGCTCCTTCATGATGAAGAAGGAGTGGCCGGAATACGTGGGCAGCGAGGCGGCCGAGAAGGTCGCCAAGCGCTCGTTCGACCTCATGGAGTACCTCTTCCTGCTGCGCAAGGACGGCAAGCTGAAGGAGGACTGGAGCGTCGACGTGGGCACGATCGGCTACCACGTGCCCTGCCATCTCAAGATCCAGAAGATCGGCTTTCGCAGCCGCGACGTCATGAAGCGCCTGCCCGGCGCCGAGATCACGCTGGTCGACAAGTGCTCGTGCATGGACGGCACCTGGGGGATGAAGACCGAGTACTACGAGCTCTCGAAGAAGGGCGCGGCGCCGCTGCTCCAGCAGCTGACCGAGAGCCAGCCGAAGACGCTCGCGTCGGATTGTCTCATCGCCAAGCTGCAGATCGAGGAGGGCACCGGCCAAGAGGTGCTCCACCCGATCGAGATCGTGTGGAAGGCGTACGGCGGCAGCGTCGAATGAGGCCGCGCCGCGCGGGATCGCACTGAATCGAGGGATCGCACCGTATGAGCCGCATCAGCATGGACGACATCCTGCCGCTCGAGCGCTTCGTCGCCGAGCGGCCCAAGCACCTGGCGGAGATCACGCGCATCAAGGCCGACCGGCGGCTAGCGCTCGGCCCGATCATCACGCTGCTCTTCGAGAACCGCGCGACGGTGCTGTGGCAGATCCACGAGATGTGCCGGGTCGAGAACATCCGCGAGCTGGGCGCGGTCAAGCACGAGGTCGAGACCTACGGCGCGCTGCTGCCGGGAGAGCGCGAGCTCTCCACCACGCTCATGGTCGAGGTCGAGGACCCCGGCGAGCGCGCCGAGTGGCTCTCCAAGCTCTACGGCCTGCACCAGCACGTGCGCCTCGAGATCGACTCGGAGCCGTCGGTCGCCGGCCGCTTCGAGCTGGGCCGCGAGGAAGAAGCAGGACGCCGCATCTCGGCCGTCCAGTTCGTGCGCTTCCAGCTCAGCGAAGCGCAGATGATGGCCATCCTGAACCTCACCCGCCGCGCGGAGCTGGTGGTGGATCATCCGAGCTATCACGCGCGCGCCGAGCTGACCGGCGCCCTGCGCGAGGCGCTGGTCGACGATCTGCTGGAAAGCGAATGACGCGCCATGCGTGAGCAGCGCGAGAGCACGATCCTCCGGCGCTTCGTGGCGCTGGTCACGGGCTACCCGAAGGCGACCATCGCCGGCGTGTTGCTGGTCACCGCGCTGCTCGGCGCCGGGCTACCCAAGGTCTACCTCTCGAACGAGCGGCGCTTGCTGCTGCCCTCGAACGATCCGCTCATCGCCATCGACAACCGGATCCTGGAGATCTACGGCGGCGGCAAGTGGACGCTGATCGGCATCGCGCCCAAGGAAGGCGACGTGTTCCAGCCGTGGGTGCTGGAACGGATCCGCGACATCACCAAGGACCTGGGGACGATCCCGCACGTCGACGCCGACAAGGTCGTGAGCATCACCGCACGGAAGGTGAAGGCCATCGAGGCCGGCGCCGAGGGCGAGCTGGTGGTCAGCCGACTGGTCGACGCGATCCCCGAGACGCCCGAGCAGGTGGAGTCGGTGCGCCGCCACGTGATGGCGCAGCGGCTCGTGGTCGGCTCGCTGGTCTCGGTCGACGCCAAGGTCGCCGCGATCATCGCCGACATCGACGATCTCGACCCCAGCCCCGAGCTTCGCAACCTGATCCTCGACCACCGCATTCGCGAGGTCATCGCGCGCCACGCCGATCCGCGGATGAACGTCTATCTCTCCGGGCTGCCGATCTGGAACGCCCAGATGGATCGCTACACCGAGCGCGTCATGATGCTGCTCGGCCTCGCGGTGCTGGTGATCGGCGTGGTCCATTTCGAGGCGTTCCGCACGCTGCAGGCGATGTTCCTGCCGCTGGTCACGGCCGTCATGAGCGTGGCGTGGGCGATCGGCATGCTCGGCCACCTGGGCGTGCCCATGGACGGCTGGAACTCGCTCGCGCCGTTCCTGATCCTGGCGGTCGCGGCAGGCCACGCGGTCCAGATCCTCAAACGCTACTACGAGGAGTTCCGCCGACTCGGCGACAGCCGCGCGGCGGTGGTGGAGGCCACCACCCGCGTGGGTGGCGTGATGCTCACCGCCGGACTGATCGCGTCGGCCGGCTTCCTGACGCTGACGCTCTTTCCCATCCGCAGCGTCCAGGCATTCGGCATGGTCGCGTCGTTCGGGATCGTGAGCGCGCTGATCATCGAGATGACGTTCATCCCCGCGTGCCGAATGCTGCTGCCCGCCCCCAAGTCGGGCGAGGTCCAGGCCGAGCAGCACAGCGGATTGCTCGAGCGGGTGCTGGAACGTCTCGCGCACGCGCTCGTGAAGGCGCCCGCGCGCGTGCTGGTGATCTCGCTCGCCTTGCTGGCGTGCGTGGTGTGGGGGGCGTTTCGGGTGGAGGTCGAGAACTCCTACCGCGAGGCATACCCCGTCGACGACCCGGTGCGGATCGACGACCTGCGCCTCGACGCCCTGTTCGGCGGGCTCAACACGTTCAACGTGCTGGTCACGGCCCCGGAGCGGGACGGCCTCTACGATCCCACGCTGCTGCGCTCGATCGACGAGCTGCAGCAGTACATCCAGCGCCTGCCTGGAGTGGGTCGCACACAGTCGATCGTCGACTACGTGAAGCAGATGAACGTGGCGCTGAACGGCGGCGACGAATCCTTCCGCGTCATCCCCGACTCGCGCGAGGCGGTCGCGCAGCTGTTCTTGCTCTACTCGGGCGACCCCGACGACTTCGACGCCGTCGTCGACCATCCCTACCAGCGCGCGGTGGTCCGGGCGTTCGCCAAGGACGATCACGCGAAGTATTGCGATCAGATCTTCAACGCCACCAAGACGTACGCCGAGAATCACTTCCCGCCGACCGTGAAGGTGGACGTGGCGGGCGGGGTCCTCGCCATCGGCAAGGCGGTCAACGACCTGGTGATCCGCGAGAAGATCCGCAACGCCGCCGTGATCTGCGGCATCATCTGGTTGCTGGCCTCGCTGGTGCTGCGCTCGCCGATCGCGGGAGTGCTGGTGCTGATCCCCTCGGTGGTGGCGGCGCTCGGCAACGTGGGCGTGATGGGCATCATCGGTTCCTGGCTCAACCTCGCCACCGCGACCATCACCGCGCTGACGGTGAGCATCGGCGCCGATTACTCGATCTACTTCATCTTTCGCTATCGCGAGGAGCACCGGCGGCAGCCCGACGTGCGCAAGGCCACGCTCAACACGATGCTCACCGCCGGCAAGGCGATCTTCTTCGTGGCGTCGGCCATCGCCTCCGGCTCGGCGGTGATCTGCCTGTCGCGGCTCGCGTATCACCGCCAGCTCGGCGGCTACGTCGGCCTCAGCATGGTGACCTCGGCGCTCGCCGCCGTCACGATCGTCCCCGCGCTCATCATCCTCATCCGGCCGCGCTTCCTGGAGCGCGAGGCAGCCCGTGCGCGCGCGGCGGCGGGCGACCTGAACGCAAACGACGTGGAGCGCGAGGTCGCCTGAGACGGCGAGCGGCCAGCGGAGGCGAATCGTGGATCGAACCTTCGTGGGGCTCGGCGCAATCCTCGGATGCTTGGGCGTGGGGCTCGGCGCCTTCGCCGCGCACGGCCTCAAGCAGCGCTTGCCGATCGAGATGCTGATCGTCTTCGAGACCGGCGTCCGCTACCACATGTATCACGCGCTCGCGCTCGTCGCCGTCGGCCTCGCGTGGAGCCGCTGGCCGGTAGCGCCGCTCGCGCTGGCCGGCTGGCTGTTCGTGGCCGGCGTGGCGATCTTCTCGGGCAGCCTCTACGCGCTCGCCACCTCGGGCGTGCGGGTGCTCGGTGCCATCACCCCGATCGGCGGCCTCGCGTTCCTGGGCGGCTGGATCGCCTTCGCCTACGGTGTGCTGAGCAGCGGCCGCTGAGGCGAACGCCCCATGCGCATCCAGCGTGGTCGACTGTTCGGCCTCTTCGCGTTCGACATCGGGTGGGAGATCGACCTCGGCCGGCTGCGCGCGAGCCTGGGGCAGTCGCCGGACGCGGCGCAGCGACGTAGCGGTCCGGCGCTGGTCCAGTTCCACGCGCCGCCCGCCGTGGTCGAGCTTCCCCCGCAACGACTCGAGCTCGGCGGACGCCAGGTCGAGGCTCGCACCAGCCTGCGCGCCCACGCCTTCGGCGCGGCAACCGTGGTGTTCGAGGCCGCGCTCGCCGACCTCGGGCTCGACGAGCTCACGGCGATCACCGCCGAGCTCACCGGCACGAATCCGTGGGAACCGCTGGCGCGCGGCTGCTTGCGGCTCGCCCTCGAGCGCCTCGCCCCCTTCGTCGAGCGGCTGAACCCGAGCGGGCAAGGGCTGGTCGAGGACTACTACGTCGTGCAGATCGCCGCGCTCGACACCAACGAGACGGCGGCGACGTTGCTCGCGAGCGAGCGGGACCGGCTCGCGCGGATCGTTCACGGCGAGCCGAGCCCACTTTCCGCCTCGGAGATCGACGAGGTGCTGCGCACCGCGGTCACGTACACGCCCTCCGACCTCGTCGTCACCGACTGGAACGTGGCGCTCCTCATCGACGAGGACTACGTGGATGCGGTCGCGGTCCTCGAGCTGCTGAACGTCCAGCTCCTCGAGCTGCGGTACGTGGACGCGATGCTCGATCACCGCCTGAACGCGCTCTACGAGGAGGCGGCGCGCCCGCAGCGCTTGCTCTCGTACCGGCGCGAGGCCGCGTGGGTGCGCGAGCTCACCGAGCTCCGCCTCGATGCCGTCAGCCTGCGCGAGCGCACCGCCAATGCCCTCAAGCTCACGGGCGATCTCTACCTCACCAAGATCCACGCTCGCACCGCGGAGCGGCTCCATCTGCCGACCTGGCAACGCACCGTCGACGGCAAGCTCGAGCTGCTCGAGCGCCTCACCGACGTGTTCCGCAATCGCGCCACGACCGCGCGCGCCGAGGCGCTCGAGCTCGCGATCCTGCTCTTGATCGCGCTCGAGATCGTGCTCGCGATCGCGCGTTGAGCGGCTCGCGGCGGCCTGACGCAACGCGTTATCGAGCGCGATCCCAAGCGCAAAACCTTCGTTGTGCCGGGCATGGCTATCGCTTATCATGAAGTGAATCCATTCACGACAACCCAGGCAGTGCAACCGGCTGTGAAGGAGGCGAGCCATGCCGAAGCGTCGCGCGAGGCTGACGGTGGGCGCTCGTAACCCCCGGCAATCCATCGACAAAAGCGGGTTCAGCGCGGGCGAGGCCGCGCGTTTGGCGGGGCTCAAGTACGCCACCCTCGCCTATTGGGACCGGAGCGGCTTCCTGAGACCGAGCGTCGCCGAGGCCCGCGGCGCGGGGAAAGGCCGCGGTCGCGTTTACTCCTTTCGCGATCTGGTGGCGCTGCGAACCGCCACGGAGCTGCGCAAGCAAGGCATCTCGCTGCAGAGCATTCGCGCCGTGGTTCGCTACCTCCAGGGGCACGGCATGGAGTCGCCGCTGGCGGAAGCCAAGCTGATCGTTCCGCCGAAATCCCGCGAGGTGCTGGTGGTTCGCGATCCCGAGCGTCTGTGGAGCGCGCTGCGCGAACCGGGCCAGGGCGTCATGCGGATGGTCGTCGAGATCGGCATGGTGGAACGCGAGCTCCGCCGGGACCTTTCGAAGGATCTGCGCGCCGCGGAAGGCCGCGACACGCGCCGCTCGGTCGCCTGAGCGGTGCGAGCCCACCGGGGCAAATGGTACGATTTTCGGGTTGTGTCGCACGACGCCCGGGGGGGTGCCGACGTGCGGCGCCGGGAGTCGAATCCACCCCATGCCCCAGAGCGTCCGGGAACTTCTCGAGCTCGAACGTCAGCGTCGAGCCCGCATCGATCGTGCGCTGGGCGGCGTCGCGGAGGCGGTGCGCTCGATCGCGACGGCCAGCGCGCGGCTCGATCAAACGCTGCGCGATTGGTTCTCGGGCTCACCCGCTGCTGACGTCCCTGCGGCGCCCGCGAGCTCCCGCGCGGGCGCGGGCGAACCAAACGCGGACGTGCCGGCGCGCGACGACACCGCCTGGGACGAGGCGCTCCGCAAGCTCGATGAGCTCTCCGAGGAATCGAACACGATGGCCACGCGCTTGCTCAGCGTCGTGGACATCGCCGATCAGCTCGACCGTCGGCTCGGTGCCGCCCGCGAGATCGCGGAACGCATCGACCTGCTGGCTCTGAATGCCGCGCTCGAGGCGACCCGATCGGACCCCGCGGCGCGCGGCGCCGCGCGCTCGGCGTCCGAGATTCGCGACCAGGTCGTGCGCTGGATTCGCGCCAGCCAGGAGCTCGGGCCGCTCGCGAACGAGATCCGCGAGGAGCTGGGACGTGCGGTGCTCGCCGCCGACGCCGCCCAGCGCCGCGCCACCGCGGCGCGCCAGTACGCGGCCACGGTCGAGCCGCCGCGCAGGGCCGTCGCCGGCGTGGTCCCGCACCCGAGCGCCCGCGGCGAACCCGCGCCATTCGCGTCCGCGCCGTCCGCCGCCAGCCCCGCCGACGCGACCGACCTCACGCTCGAGCAGGCGGAGCGGATCACCACTGCGCTGGCGAACCTCGGCAGCCAGCTCGACGAGCTGCTCGGCACGCGTTCCTGACGGGAGGCGCCTCTCGATGGCTGCTCGGGAGCACGCGCGATGAGCTCGGCGCGGGTGAACGCGCGCCTCATGGGCACGTATCTGGCCGAGATGGCCGAGCACGTCCTCACCTGCAATCGCGAGCTGGCGGCCATCGAGCGCGGCAGCGCGAGCGCCGACCACGGCGCGCGCTTCGACACGCTGTGCCGCACCACGCACAGCCTCAAGGGCGCGTCCCAGGCGGTGCAGCTCGGCACCATCGAGACCGCGTGCCATCTGTTCGAGGAGGCGCTGCTCGCGGCGCGCGGCACGAGCGGCGCGGATCGTGGCGGCCTGTTCCATCTCCTCTACGACACCGTCGATGCGCTGGCCGACGCCCATTCCCGACTGACGCAAGGCGCCAGCCTCACCGGCGCTCCCATCGAGCGAATCATCACCCGGCTCGCCCAGATGACTCGCGCGCAGCGCCTCGCCGCCGATGCCGCGACGGAGCCCGAGCCAGCGCCCCGCCCAGCGGCGCGCACTCCGCCGCCCGCTGCACGCTCGACTCAGGCCGCCGAAGACTCGCCGCGAGCACCGGCGCGCATCCAGGAGGAGCCGCCGCAGCCCGCGCTCGGAGTCTCGTTTCGCGAGCTCTGCGATGGCTTCGAGAAGATGGCCCACGACCTGGCGGACGCGACGGGCAAGGCGCTGAGCCTGGAGATCGAAGGCGGCGAGCAACGCCTCGATCCGACGCTCGCGAGCGCGCTCAAGGACCCGTTGCGCCACCTGATCCGCAACGCGATCGACCATGGCACCGAGGCCCCTGCCGAGCGGCGCCACGCCGGCAAGCCCTCGCCGGCGCGAATCGTCACCGCATGCCAGGTCGACGACACACAGATCACCGTGTCCGTGATGGACGACGGCCGCGGCATCGATACCGCCGCCGTGCAAGCAGCGGCGCAGCGCCTCGGCCTGCCCGCGCCGACGAGCACCGACGAGCTGCTCCGGCTCCTCTGCCGTCCCGGGTTCACGACCGCGGCGCGCGTGAGCACGCTCTCGGGACGCGGCACCGGCCTGGACGCGGTGCGCTCCCGGCTGGACGAGCTCGACGGCGCGCTCACGCTTTCCCATCGGCCAGGCCTGGGCACGCGATTCGAGATTCGCGTGCCGCATCCCGGGCTTCGTCAGGGCGTGCTGCGCGTGATCGCGGGTGGGACGGCGTACGCGCTGCCGATTCGCGCGGTCGAGTCCGTGATCCCGCTGCGCGCATCCGAGCTGCGGACGCTGGGTGGCCGCGCGTATCGCCTGGTGGGTGAGCGCTCACTGCCGGTGGCGGTGCTCGACCTGCTGGTGGCGCCAGGCACCCGCGTGAGCGACGTCCCCGTGACGGCGCGGCCGCGCGGGATCGTGGTCGAGAGCGAGGCGAGCCAGGCCGTGGTGGCGGTCGACTCCGTCGGCGCGCTCGAGCGCGTCGTCATCGCCAAGAGCGACGCTGCGCTCGAGCCTCGCAGCCCACGCGTCGGCAGCTTCGTCGACGGCGAGGGCGTCACCGTGACGGTGCTCGACCCCGCCGAGGTCGTGGCACGCGCTCGCCACGCCACCTGGTCCGAGGTCCGCGACGCCGCGAGCAGTGCTCCCGGCGACGAGACGGACGCGCCGCGCATCCTGGTCGCCGCGTCGGGCACGTGGACGCGCGAGCTGCTGCGCCGGGTGCTGGAACGCGCCGCCTACCGGGTCTCGCTGGCGACGACCACCTCCGAGGCCGCGCGCATCGTCGCGGAAGGCGGCGCATCGCTGCTGGTCGCCGAGGGTCGGCACCCGGACGGACCCACCATCGACTGGGACGCGGTGCGCCGGGCGAACGGCGGGAGCGAATCGCCGATGCCCGTGGTGATCCTGGCCCAGCAATCGGCGGCCGAGCCCGACGAGTCGAGCGCGTGGCTCTCGACCGAGACCTTCCGTCCCTGCGACCTCACCGAAACCGTGAAGCGGTTGCTCGGCCGCTTCCCAGCGCGAGCCGCATGAGCCCGCGACGACGATCCATGCACCTGCCGCGCGCGCACGCGCGGGTGGCAAAGGGTTGCTCGACGATCCCCGTTTCGTTCGATAATGCGCGACCCCCGTCGCCCCCGGGGATCCGAAACCGGAGGAGTGGATGACCCGTGTCCTGATCGCCGAAGACAGCCCCACGCAGGCCGAGCAGCTTCGGATGATCCTCGAGCACGAGGGCTTCCAGGTCGACCACGCGGCCGACGGCGAGCGCGCGTGGGCTCTGTTCAGCGCGTCCCGCGAGCCCTACGACATGGTGCTCAGCGACGTGCTGATGCCCGGCATGACCGGTTACGAGCTGTGCCGCGCCATCAAGGAGCGCGGCGCGAATCCCTCGACCCCGGTCATCCTCCTGACCGTGCTGCACGACGCCGGCGACATCATCCGCGGCCTCGAATGCGGCGCCGACAACTTCATCACCAAACCGTACGAGGCCACGTACCTGGTCCGGCGGATTCGTCACATCCTGACCAGCCGCGGCGTCCGCGAGGAATCGAGCCACAAGGTCGGCATCGATCTGGTCTTCATGGGCCGGCGCTTCACGATCTCCGCCCACAAGGAACAGATCCTCGACTTCCTGGTGTCCACCTTCGAGGAGTTCGTGCGCGCCAAGCAGCGCGAGCTCGAGACGCGGGTCGGTGAGGAGAAGCGACGGCTGATCGAGCTCGAGGCGCTCACCGTCCAGCTCGAGACCGCCAACGCGCGCCTGGAACGCCTGGCGAACCTCGACCCGCTCACCGAGCTGCTCAACCGACGCGGGCTGGAGCGGGTGCTGGCGAGCGAGGTCAATCGCGCCCAGCGCACCGGCGCGCCGCTGGTCGCGGCGCTGCTCGACTGCGACGACTTCAAGCGCGTCAACGATCGGCTCGGCCACGCGGTGGGCGACGTGGTGCTCACCGAGGTGTCGAAGCGCCTGGAAGCGAGCCTGCGTCCGTCCGATCACGTCGCCCGTGTCGGTGGCGACGAGTTTCTGATCCTGCTGCCCGAGACCCGCTGGGCGGAGGCGCTCAAGGTCGCGGAGCGCGTGCGGCTCGCGGTCTCGGAGGACCCGCTGGTGGTCTTCTCCGAGCCGATCCGCGTCACCGCGAGCCTGGGAGTCGCGCGCCTCCCGTACGAGATCTGCTCGATCGAGGAAGTGCTCACCCTCACCCGGCTCGCGATCCGCGACAGCAAGCTCGCCGGCAAGAACCGCGTGTCGACCGCCGAGGTCGCGCGGGGCGGCGGCAACGGCGGCCATTGCGCCGACGTCCGCGAGCTCTTGCGGCAGGAGGACTGTTTCCGCGCCGTCTCGCAACCGATCTTCCACCTCGGCGACGGAAGCCTGGCCGGCTACGAGTTCCTGACGCGCGGCCCCACGGGTCCGTTCGAGATGCCCGGCGACTTCTTCCGCGTCTGCCTCGAGAGCAACATCCTCACGCTCGTCGATCTGCGTTGCCTCAAGACCTGCATCGCGGCCACCCGCGATCTCGATCGCAAGCTGCGCTTCCACGTGAATCTGTTCCCGTCGACGCTGCTCGACACCCCGCCCGAGCGCTTGCTCACGCTCTTCCCCACCACCGCCGATCGCTACTCGTTCTGCGTCGAGATCAGCGAGCAGCAGTTCATCGCCGACCCCGCCGTGCTGCGCGCCCAGGTGCAGCAGTTCCGCAGCGCGGGCATCAAGGTCGCGATGGACGACGTGGGCTTCGGACGCAGCTCCCTCGAAGCGCTGCTGCTGCTCGAGCCCGACGTGGTGAAGATCGACCCGAAGTACGTGACGGGCATCGCTCACGACACCGGCAAGGAGCGCTCGCTGCGGCGCCTCGTCAAAGCGGTGGACGCCCTGGGAGCCGAGTTGGTCGCCGAAGGCATCGAGCACGAGCAGGATCTGATGCTGCTGCGCGACGTCGGCATCCCGTACGGCCAGGGCTTTCTCTGGGGTCGGCCGAGCTGAGCGGCCCGAGGGCGCGTCGAACCCTCCGCTCGCTCGTCGCGGCGGCGAAGCCGCGCCGCGACGCACGACCGACGCTAAGCGGCGATCACGAGCCGACTCGTCCGGTCACCATCGCGAGCATCGACTCGATCAGCAGGGGATTGAAGTCGGCGACCTCGAACGACTTGAGCAAGATCAGGATGTGGTAGTTGCCGATGAACGCCCAGGACGCGGCGCTCTCGTCGACCGACGCCGGGATCTCGCCTTGGCGCTTCGCTTCCTTGAGCAGCTCCGCGATCGCGTCGTGGAGCTGCAGGAAGATCTTCTTGAAGAATCGCAGCGGTTCCTTGAGACCAGCGATCCCTTCGGCGCTGTTGGCGGCGACCTGGTAGAGAATCGCCGCGAACTCGGGATGCGCATCGAGGTGCTGGTAGTAGAAGTGCGCGATCTTGCGCAGCGTCGCGAGCGGCGACGCACCCTCGCCGACCACCTCGGTGATGCGCTCCACGAAGAACAACGCCACCCGCTGGAACACCTCGCGGAAGAGCGCTTCCTTGCTCTCGAAATGCTTGTAGATGAGCGGCTCGGTGACGCCCAGCTCGGCGGCGATGCCGTTGACGGTGGTGTTGGCGTAGCCCGAACGCGCGAACTGGCGCGTCGCGCACTCCAGGATCGCCTGACGACGCTGGTCGCGACTCATGCGCACTCGCGCCGGACCGGACCCTCCGGTGCCAGCAGCGGACGCTGGCGCGGTTGCGTCCGACGACGCGGGCCGCTTCGGGTTCGTCTCCAGCTTCATCGACGCCCTCCTGAGCGCGACGGGGCAGCACCCGAGCTCGCGCGCCCGGCGACGGCGAACTTGAGCTCGCGTGCATCGACCGCCGCCTTCACCCGCAACGCGTCCAGCACGCGCCGCTCCTCGAGCTTGAGATCTTGGCTCACGACCGGGTGGTCCACCTCGATCACGACGGCGCCGTCGCGCCACGCGATCGGACGACTGTGCGCCGCGAGCGTCGCGCCCGCGGCATCGGGCCACGCGCTGCGCAGCCTGAGCAAGACGCCGCCCGCGCCGAGATCTCCGCCAGCGAACATCCCGGCGAGGACATCCCCCAACGTTTCCGGTCGTGCGGTGCGTCGCTCGCTCATCGGTGGCCAGTCGACCGTGGCGGCCACGGCTGCGGCAGAGTAGCGCTCGGGATCGCCCCAGCACAAGAAATCTTCGCGTCCGCGCCACATCCGCGAGAACCCTTCTTCGCTTGCCTGTTAGGATTCGCGCCCATGGACGCTCCACTCGCGGGCGTGGCCGCGCTGGCGGCGGCACTGGGCCTGGCGGCGGCGGGGATCCAGCGCGGCGCGATCCGCCGAGAGCGTGCGCTCGCCGCGCGGATCGACGAGCTCTCGCGCGAGCTCGCCTCGGCGCGCGACCAGCTGGCGGCGCGGCGCGCGGCGAGCGCCGAGTCGCAGGCCCTCGAGGAACGAGCGCGCGCGATCGACGCACGCAAGCTCGAGGTGGATCGAGCGATCGACGGCATCGCCCGCGCGCAGCGCCAGCTGGTGCAATCCGAGAAGCTCGCGTCCCTGGGCCGGATGGCGGCGGGCGTCGCGCACGAGTTCAACAACCCCGCGCAGCATCTCATCATCAACCTGCCGTTCCTGCGCCGCGCCATCGATCGGCTGCGCCGCGTCCTCGACGTCGCGCTCGCGCTGCCGCCCGCCGATGCGGCCGCCGCCGAGCGGCTCGCGAAGGCGATGGAGGACGCGAAGCTGGCGCGCACCAACGCGGACCTCGACGAGATCCTCGAGGGCCTCGAGGAGGGCGCGACCCGCATCGGCGAGCTGGTGCGCGACCTCACGACCTTCTCGCGCATGGACACCGGCGACCTCAAGCAGGTCGACGTCCACGAGGGCCTCGATGCCACCATTCGGCTGCTCGGCTATCGCTTGAAGGACCGCATCGAGATCCATCGCGACTACCAGAAGCTGCCCTCCATCCGCTGTCACGCCGGACAGATCAACCACGTCTTCATGAACCTGTTCGCGAACGCCGCGGACGCCATCTCGGGACGCGGCAACGTGTGGGTGAAGACCGAGCCCGTGGGCGGAAACCGGATCCGCGTCCGCATCAGCGACGACGGCTCGGGCATGAGCGCCGAGACCCTGGCCCGCGTCTTCGATCCGTTCTTCACCACCAAGGAGCCCGGGCGCGGAACCGGCCTGGGCCTTGCTACGAGCTACGACATCGTGACTCGACACGGCGGAAGCATCTCGGCACAAAGCGATCCCGGCATCGGCACGGTCTTCACCGTGGAGCTTCCGCTCGAGCCCGAGTTCGTGGAAAAGCCCGCGTCCGCGGGGAGATCCGGCGAATGAGCGGCAAGGTCCTCTTGGTCGACGACGAGCGCCACATCCTGCTCGCGCTGCGGCGCGTGCTCGAGGAAGAGTGCGACTGTCTCATCGCCGGGAGTGCCGCCGAGGCGCTCGAGACGTTCGCGAGACAGGGCGACGAGATCGAGGTGGTGGTCGCCGACAACGTCATGCCGGAGATGCGCGGCGTCGAGCTGCTCGCCGAGGTCCGCAAGCGCTGGCCGCGCACGGTACGCATCCTGCTCACCGGCTACTCGAGCAACGAAGCCGTGATGGACGCGATCAACCAGGGCCACGTGTTCAGCTACATCCGCAAGCCCGTCGAGGCGGACGACTTCCTCATCTACGTCCGCAACGCGCTGAGCTTCCATCGCGCGCTCGTCGAGCAGGACCGGCTGAGCCGCGCGCTCGAGCTCTCGCGCGCCGAGCAGCAGGTCCAGTCGGTCCAGCTCAAGCGCCAGACCACGCCGCTGCGCGCGGCGTTTCCCGAGATCGTGGGCTCGAGCTCGGCGATGGAGTCGGTCCTCGAGATCGTGGAGGAGGTGGCCGCCACCCGGGCGCCGGTGCTCGTCGAAGGCGAGACCGGAACCGGCAAGGAAGTGCTGGCGCGGGCCATCCACCGGTTGAGCGGCCGCCAGCCGTTCGTGTCGCTCAACTGCGCCGCGATCCCGGAGACGATCCTCGAGAGCGAGCTCTTCGGCCACGAGCGCGGCGCCTTCACCGGCGCGGTGCGAACGCAGATCGGCAAGTTCGAGGCGGCCCACGGAGGTACGATCTTCCTCGACGAGATCGGCGAGATGCCGCTCAACCTCCAAGCCAAGCTGCTGCGCGTGCTGCAGGAAGGCGAGGTCGTGCGGCTCGGCAACATCCACGGCCGCAAGGTCGACGTGCGGATCGTCGCCGCCACCAACCGCGACCTCAGGCGCATGACGGACGAGGGCACGTTCCGGCTGGATCTCTACTTTCGCCTCAACGTCATCCGCATCCGCATCCCCACGCTGCGCGAGCGGCGCGCGGACGTGGCCCCGTTGATCCAGCACTTCCTGGAGAAGTTCTCGCGCGACCACGGCAAGTCCGTGACGGGAATCGCGCCGGATGCCCTCGAGCTGCTCTTGGCCCACCCCTACCCGGGCAACGTGCGCGAGCTCTCTAACTGGATCGAGCGCGGTGTGCTCTTGAGTCGCGGGCCCGTGCTCACCGTCGACGCGTTGCCCTCCGAGGTCCGCGACGCAGCCCCCGCGCCCCCGGCGAGCGTCAGCCCAGCCTCCTCCGTCGGCTCCGCCACCGGGCTCACGGTGGGCGGGCCGTCGCGCCAGGAGGTCGTGGACCACGCCGAGAAGACCTACCTCGAGGACGTGCTTCGCCAGACCGGCGGAAGCGTCGTGGAGGCGCTGCGGCGCACGCAGATCCCGCGCGCCACCTTCTACCGCAAGCTCGATCGCCTGGGGATCGACCCCGCCGCCTTCCGACGTGGGAGCGCGAGCTCGGCGGGGCCCACGGGCACCGCTGGGGGTGCGCCATGACCGCTGCGGCAGACGGCGACCGGCCCGTTCGCATCGCGGTTCTCGGGCTCGGGGCCGAGCTCGCGACGCGACTCGAACGCGATCTCGCCGCGGCGAACCAGGCCGCCGAGATCGTGAGGATCGACGAGACCGGAACGAGCGAGCTCTCGCGGTTCGGCGAGCTCGACCTGGTCGTCGTCGACCCCAAGAGCGGCAGTCACCCGACCGTCGAGCTCCTGACGCAGCTACGTGCCGCCGTCCCCGGCGCCGGCTTGATCGTGCTCACGCGTCACGCCGACACCGACGACCTCTATCAGGTGGTGCGGCTGGGCGGGATCGAGCGCTACTGGATCCTGCCCTGGTCGCACGTCCACGCCGCCGAGCTGGCGCAGCTGGTCGCCGAGCGCAGGCTCGCCAACGAACGCGCCGCGCGTGAGCGCCGGCTGGCCGCGGAGTGTCGGGAGCTCGCCGCCGAGAACCGGCTGCTGCGCAGCGGCGCGAGCGGTGCCCGTCCGTGGAGCTGGTTTCCTCAGCTCAGCGAGGCGATGCAATCGTGCCTTCGCGCCGCCCGCGCGCTCGCCGCCGGCACCGAGGACGTGTGCATCGTCGGCGAGCCCGGCTCGGGGCGAGCCACCCTGGCGCTCGCGCTGCACACCCACGGCCCACGCGGCGCGGAGCCGTTCGTGCGCCTACCGGCGGCGCTGCTGCGGCGCGGGACGCTCGACGCAGGCGCCGCGGCACCAACCGAGACCGGCGAGCTGCACGGCGCGCTGCGCGTCGCCTCGAAGTGGGAAGCGGCGCGCGGCGGCACGCTCTTCGTCGCCGACATCGAGGATCTCGACGACGTGGCCCAGGCGGTGCTCGCGGGACTCGTCACCGGCGACCTGGCGGGCGGCCGCGAGACGCCTCGCCTCGTGGTGAGCGCCTCGGCGCATCCCCGCGAGCTCGGCGCCGAGGGCTCACTCCACCCGCGGCTCGCCGAGCGCCTCGCCCCCCACGTGATCGCCGTGCCGTCGCTCCGCGAGCGCGCGGCCGACCTCGCGCCGCTCGCGACCCAGCTCCTCGAGGAGTGGTCGGAGCGCGTGAAGCGCCCCGCCCCGGTGCTCGATCACCAGGCGCTGGCGGCGCTCGCGCGCCGCTCGTTCGAAGGCAACGTGCGCGAGCTGCGCGAGCTCCTCGAGCACGCCGCGTTCCTGAGCGGCAGCGGTCGCTTGGCCATCCACTGAACCGGCCGCAGCGGACCCGTCCCGCCGCCGAAGCGTTGACGGTGGTGGAGGCGCCGCTGACGGCTTGCTGTCGGCGAACGTCGCGAATTGCACGCGTGCGAACGCATCCCGCGCCGGCGGTCACGCGGGCGGCGCGAGCAACGCGGCGCTCCCACGAATCGGGGGGCGCCGAGGGGTTTCGATCGCGCCATCAATTCGAGACAGTTCCGCACGCTTTCCCGAGCCACGCTGGCATGGGCGTTGCTGATTCCCGCGCTCGTTCGACGAAGCGATCCCCAGCGCCATGCGAGCCAGCGTCGCCGCCCCCCGGAATCCGACGAGCGCACGATCGTCGCGGAACGCGCTGGCGCTCGTGCTCGCCGTCGCCGGCGCCGGCGGGTGCTCCGCCCGCGCGCTCGAGCCGCGACTCGCCGACCACGCGTTCGCCAGCGCCTGGGCCAGCCCGCTGGAGGGACCTGCCGTACGCGACACGCGCTTCGGCGTCGACACCGAGGGCGTGACGCTCTGGCTCGCGTTCGCCGACGTCCTCGACACCCACACCGTTCGAGTCCGCTGGCGCGATCCCTCGGGACGCATCCAGCGCGACAGCGGACCCATCGCGATCAATCGCGAAGGCGGATACCGTCCGCGCGCCGGCTTCAGCGCGCGCCTGCCGGTGCGCGACGCACCGGCCTCGTTGTGGCCAGGCGAGTGGATCGCGGAGGTCTCGTGGGACGAGCGACCGCTCCTCGCCCGCACCTTCGTGCTGACGGAGGCTCGATGAATCTCGCCGCCCCCTCGCCAGCGCCGCTCAGCGCCGCCGCCTCGTTCGTCCACGGCTACCCGTTCGAGGCGTGGTTGGCCGATCGCGGCCGCGCCACGCCGGCCGAGGCCGCGGCGCTGGTCGCGAGCCTGGCGGCGCAGCTCGAGGCCGCCCGCGCGGTGGGCGTGACGCCCGGGCTGGCGGTGCCGCGGCTGGTTCGCATCGACGCCACGGGCGCCCCGACCCTCGACGTCTGGGCCGCGACTCGACAGCAGACCCATCCCGAGGATGCGAGCGCCGCGCGGATGAGGTTCGGCCCGCCACCTGGCGAGACGCTCGACGAGCGCTCGGACGTCTACGTGCTCGGCGTGGTGCTCTACCACCTGCTCACCGGGCGCTTCCCGTGCACGGGCTCGAATCCGGTGGAGCTGGCGCTCGCGCACCGTCACCACGAGGTCGAAGCGCCCTCACGCATCGTGCCGGGACTGCCGGAGGCGCTCGACGCGCTCACGCTGAGCTGCCTCGCGAAGGACCCCAGCGCCCGTCCCACGTCGCTCGCCCTGCTCGCCGACAAGCTCACCGGCAAGCTGCCCGAGCCGCTTCGCGAGCCGCCGCCGCCGGCGAATCCCGCTTCGCCGCTGCCGAACGTGCGCAGCGCCACGCTTCCGAGCGCCGCTCTGCCACCCGCGCTCGCGGCGCCCGCACCCAGTCGGCGCGGCGGCGCCTGGCCGATCGCGCTCGCGGTGCTCGCGGCCGCCGCCGGCGGATGGCAGCTCGCGTCCCGATCGACGGCGGGCCGAGACGTCACGATCGCGGCGCCGCTGGCGACCCCCGCGGTCCCCGCAGCGCCGATGCCGCGCATCGCCGCCGAGCCCACCGCCTCGGCGCCAACGGCGTCGCCCGCAGCGGCGGCCCCCGAGCCCGCGACCCGCGCGGCGACCGCTGCGCCGGTGACGGCGCCCCCGACGGAGCCCCCGACGCGGCCCACGCCGTAGCGATCGCACCCCGAGACGCCGAGCGCGAGACCACGCACCCAACCCGTCCGCGCCGCTGCGCCGGCACCGGCGAGCGCGTCCGTCGTCGCGCCGCCCAGTCCGGCGCCAGCCACGACGGTCACGCCCGCCGTGCCCGCCGCGCACGGCGATCACGAGGCGGAGGTGATGCGATTGCTCGCCGAGGGCGACGCGCTGCTGCGACAGAAGAAGTATCTCGGCGGCAGCGAGCCCGGCGCGCTCGATCGCTATCGCGCGGTGCTCGAGCTCGCGCCCCAGCACGCCGAGGCGGGCGCCAAGGTCCACCTCATCCGGACGACGTACCTCACCCTCGCCCGCGAGCGTCGCGACGGCGGCGATTTCGAGGCCGCGCACCGCTACCTGAGCGGCCTCGATCGCGCGTTCCCGGGAGACGCGGAGATCACCCGCGAGCTGCTGGCCGTCGACGCGGCGCGGGCCGACGCGAGCCGCACCGGCGAGCTCACGATCGAGGTGCGCCCGTGGGGCAACGTGTTCGTGGACGGGAAGTTCGTGGATCAGACGCCGATGCCGCCGCTCGCCCTGGGCGCCGGTGCCCACAAGATCGAGGTCGAGGGCGAGCGCGGCCGTCGCAAGAGCGTCGACGTGACCGTCCACGGCGGCGAGCACCGACGTGTCGCGATCGATCTGGAGAGCGGTGATGGCTGACACGTCCGCACGAGCACGCCGCGGGCGATGGCTTCTCGTCGCGACCCTCGCGCTGGCGCCGTTCGCGCTCGCCGCGACCGCCCGCGCCGTCCCCGTGGCGATCGACGATCCCGAGATCGTCGCGGGCATGGACGCGCTCGGCGCCGGCGACGGCGAGCGCGCGCGGACCATCCTGGAACGCGTCGCGCCGCGCCTCACCGCCGAGTGCAGCGCGCTACGCGAGAGCCTGGACGGCGACGATGCGCGACTCGTGAGCGCGTGCCACGGCGCCGCGAGCGCCTGGATCCACCTCGGTCTCGCGCGCGGGCTCGGCAGCGACGGCGCGCTCGCGCACCAGGCTTTCACGCGTGGTCTCGCGCTCGAGCCGGCGGCGCTGCCGCGCGCAGCGCTCACTCCCCCCAAGCTGCGCAAGCTCTTCGAGGCCGCGCGTCAGGCGGCGCTCGGCCGCGAGCAGGCGGCGGACCCCGGCGGCATCGCCGGGATCGAGCATCACCCACCGCTCGTCGCCACCCGCGGCCAGCCGCTCCCGCTCGACGTGCGCGTCCACGGCGCGTGGACGAAGGGCGGTTCGATCGACGTCGTCTACGTCGTCGCGGGATTCGACCAACCGCCGGTGCGCGCCCGGCTTCGCCCCGACGGCGCGCTCGCCAGCACGGAGATCCCCGCGGGCGTGCTGCTCGCGAGTCGCGTTCTTCACTACCGCTTCGACGCCGTCGATTCCGAGGGACGCGTGCACCGCAGCCGCTGGTACCCGGTGTACGTCGTCGAATCGCTCGCCGACGTCGAGCGAGGCATTCGGGACCGGCTCGCCGACGAGATCGATGGGCCCGCGCTGGCGTCGATCGACCAGCTGCGCGTCGCCAGCGAGCTCGCTTCCGCTACGGCCCTCCCCGATGGCGTGAGTCCCGTCGCGCGCCGCCCGGAGTCGCCGGATCGCAGCGTCGCCGGCGAGGTCGCCGCCGCGATCTTCCGCTGATCCGGGGCTACGGCCAGGGC
This sequence comes from bacterium, assembly GCA_046331705.1. GTDB lineage: Bacteria > JADJOY01 > JADJOY01 > JADJOY01 > JADJOY01 > JADJOY01. The sequence goes on from JAXLQJ010000017.1 coordinate 122,730, forward strand.
CCGGACTTGGCGCCGTCGCTGTCGAGGGTGAGCGGCGGATCCTCGGAGGCCGGCGGACGCACGCCTGCGGCGCTGATCGTGTACTTGTCGCAGAGCCCGTCGTCGTCCGTGTCGGTGACCGTGATCGTGTACCAGTAGTCGCTACCGTCCAGCGCGACGCCGAGGTCGGGAAGCTGCGTGCCGGAGTCACTGTAGGTCTTGGATCCCGGGCAATTGCCCGAGCCGTCGTCGTACGAGAACGAGCCTCCCGAGAAGAGACGCTCGAGGCCGCTGGCGATGGCTTCGACGTTCCGCCGCGCCTGCGCGCGTGCGTCTGCGATCGGCAACCCCACCGGCGATCCCGGCAAGACGTCGCCATACCCGAGGCGAATCAAGAGGGGCCGCAGAAACACCCGCCAGCCCATGCCCGCGGAACCCACCGCCAGCAGCGTCAGCGCGAGCCACCAGGCCCAGCTGCTGGAGCGCGACGCACGTCCGCGCCCCGCGCCCGAACGATCCGAGGCGCTCGAGTCCCCGTCCTCGAACGGAAGCGGCGACGGCGGCGTGAGGTGGTTCGGCGCGATTCGCTGCGGCGGCGCTCCCGCGTGCGAAGCGCTCTCGGGTGGCGGCACGAACGGCGTGCGCTGCTCGAAGAACCGCGACTTGCCCCGCAGATCGCTGGCGATCTGGCGGGCGTCCGCGTACCGATCGTCCCGATCCTTCGCGAGCGCCTTGAGGATCACGCGCTCGATGCGCTCGGGCAGGTCGGGGCGGTGAGCACGCGGCGGGTCCGGCTGCTCGTTCACGTGCATGAGCGCCGTCTCGAGCGGCGTCGCTCCCTGGAACGGCACGTCGCCGGTGAACATCTGGTAGAGGACGACGCCGAACGAGTAGAGATCGGCGCGGTGGTCGAGCGGGACGCCACGCTTCGGGTTCGCTTGCTCCGGCGAGATGTAGACCGGCGTGCCGACCATCTGCCCGCTGGCGCTGAGCTGGGTGGTGTCGATCGCCTTGGCGAGACCGAAATCGAGGATCTTGACGACCCAGCGGGACTCGGGAGCGTCGGGGTCGAGCAACACCGAGCCGAAGCGCGTCGCGGGATCGACCAGAAAGATGTTGTGCGGCTTGACGTCGCGATGGATGACACCGCTCGCGTGGGCGTACGCGAGCCCTTGGGCCACCTGGCAGGCGACGTCGATGCCATCGGCGATCGAGAGCGGACCGTGCACCTGGATCTGGGTCTTGAGGTCGGTCCCCTCCAGGAACTCCATCGACAGGTAGAACACGTCGCCCACGTTTCCGAGGTCGAAGACCTTCAGGATGTTCGGGTGCGACAGACGTCGTGCGACGCGGGTCTCGTGCTTGAAGCGCTCGACGATGGTCTCGTCGGCGGGGATCAGGCTCGGGTGGATGATCTTGAGCGCGACGGTCTCGTCCAGGTCGCGATCGTGGGCGCGGTACACGACCCCCATGCCGCCGCGGCCGATCTTCTCGACGATGTCGTAGCGCCCCGCCACCAAGGCCCCGGGCCGAAAGAGCGAGGCCCCGAAGTCGGCGCCTGCTTCGGTGGGATACGTGGCCCCCGAACCGGACCCCGACCCGGCCGCCGCCGCCGCAGCGGCCGCCGGGTCGCGCGTCGTCACCGCGTTGCCCGCCGCCACCGGCGCGAGCGCCATGCCGCAGCACGTGCAGACGGCGGCAGCGCCATCGAGCGCGGTATGACAGCGGGGACAATCCATGGCGGGTCGGCGGGCGGGAGGAATCGGCTAGCGTGATACAAGCCCGCCCCCAAGCAAAGCCACCGCGACGCACGACCGGGCTCGGTGCCTACCGACGGGCACGCGGCCTGCCGCGCGGCGTGCCGGGCGACTCGAGACGGCCGCCCCACTGGCGAGCGCGAAGAAGCGCGTCTCACCTCGCCTTTACGGTGCGTTTCACTCGGTGGTAGATCCCGAGCCCTTCCCTGCCCTTCGTCTCCCAGCACGCGATTGCCCGCTCGTCCCTCGCGATGGACATCGCCCCCCGCGCGGTCGCCACGATCGATCTCGACCGGCTGGCGCGCAACCTGGCGCGCATCCGAGAGCGGGTCGGCCCGGCGGTGCGCGTGCTGGGTGTGGTGAAGGCGGACGCGTACGGCCACGGCATGGCGCCGATCGCGCGGCGGCTGGTCGCCGAGGGCGTGTGGGGGCTCGGCGTGTCCTCGCCGAGCGAAGGGCAGTACCTGCGCGGCCTCGGTCTCGCTTGCCCGATCGTGGTGCTCGCGGGCGCGCGTCCCAACGAGGCGCGCGCCGTGGTCGAAGAGCGGCTGACGCCGATGATCGACGACGCCAGCGACGCGCGCGCGCTCGCCGAGGCCGCGAATGCGCTCGGCCGCACGGTGCGCGTCCACGTCAAGGTCGACACCGGCATGGGACGGCTCGGGATCGCGCCCGACGAGCTGGTGCCGTTCCTCCGCTTCATCCGATCGCTCGGCGGGCTCGAGGTCGAGGGGCTGATGTCCCATCTCTCGGTGGCCGAGGACCCCAGCCTCGACGCGCGCCGCTTCACGGCGCGTCAGCTCGCCCTCTTCGACGAGAAGATCGACGAGGCGACGCACGCGGGCTTTCGCGTCTCGATGACGCACATCGCCAACAGCGGCGGCACGCTCCACCACGCGGTGGGTCGCCACAACTTGGTGCGACCGGGGCTCGCGCTCTACGGTGTCGATCCCGATCCCGCCGCCGCCAGCGCGCTCGAACCCGTCATGGAGGTGCGCGGCACCGTGCTCAAGGTGCGCGAGGTCCCGACAGGCACGCCGGTGAGCTACCGTCGCCTCTTCGTCACCGAGCGCCCCACGCGCATCGCCGTGCTCGCCTTCGGTTACGCCGACGGCGTTCCCGTGGCACTCTCCAACCGTGGCCAGGTGGCGATCGGCGGCAAGCGGCATGCGATCCGGGGCGCGGTGACGATGGACATGACGCTCGTCGACGTGACCGACTCACCCGAGGTTCGCGCCGGCGACGAAGCGGTGCTCTTCGGCCATGGCGCGGGCAGTCCCGCGGTCGCGGAGGTCGCGTCCCTCGCCGGCACCATTCCCTACGAGATCCTGTGCTCGGTCGGCCCACGGGTGAAGCGCGTGGTGGTCGCGAGCGACACGCCCCGGCGCGAAGCAGCCCATGGCCGCTGACGAGATACCGCGGCTGCTCCGCCCGGTTCGCGCGCTGGGCGAGCGGATCGTCGCCTTCGTCACCGAGGTCGGCGGTGTCGCGTTGCTCTTCGTGCGCGCGCTGCAGTGGATCCCGCGCCGGCCGTTCGGCTTCCAGCTCCTCTTCCAGCAGCTCGAGACCCTCGGCGTTCAGTCGTTGCCCGTCATCTTGCTCACCGCGGTGTTCACGGGGATGGTGCTCGCGTATCAGAGCTACCAGGGCTTCGTGCGCTTCGGCGCGGAGAGCTTGGTGGGCACCATCGTCGCGCTCTCGGTGGTGCGCGAGCTGTCGCCGGTGTTCTGCGGCTTGATGCTTTCCGGGCGCGTGGGCGCGGCCATGGCCGCCGAGCTCGGCACCATGCGCGTCACCGAGCAGATCGATGCGCTGGAAACGCTCGCCACCAACCCGATCAAGTACCTCGTGGTGCCGCGGCTGCTCGCGTGCACGATGGCGCTGCCGATCCTGGTGCTGTTCGCGGACCTGGTCGGGATCGGCGGCGGCTACCTCGTGAGCACCAAGCTCCTGGGCGTGGACGAGGGCGTCTACATCCAGCGCACCTGGCAATACCTCGAGTGGGCGGACGTGAGGATGGGCCTGGTGAAGTCCCTGGTGTTCGGGATCACCGTGGCGCTCATCGGTTGCTACAACGGCTTCTATGCTCGTGGCGGCGCCGAGGGCGTGGGCATCGCGACCACCCGCGCGGTGGTCGTGAGCTCGATCCTGGTGTTCGTGTTCGACTACTTCCTCACCGTGCTGCTCTTATGACTCGCGACGACGACGAGTACGTGGTCCTCAAGGGGTTGAGGAAGAGCTTCGGCCGCAAGCAGGTCCTCGACGGCCTGGATCTCACCGTCAAGCGCGGCGAGAGCATGGTGGTGATCGGCGGCAGCGGCACCGGCAAGAGCGTCCTCATCAAGTGCATCCAGGGCCTGCTCGCGCCCGACGCCGGCGAGATCTGGATCAAGGGTCGCGAGCAACGTACGATACCGGCCCGCGAGCTCAACGAGCTGCGCAAACGTTGGGGGATGCTCTTCCAGTACGCCGCGCTCTTCGACTCGTTGCCGGTCTGGCTCAACGTCGGCTTCGGGCTCAAGCAGCACACCAAGCTCTCGACCGCCGAGATCCGCGCGATCGCCATCGAGAAGCTCCGTCAGGTCGGGCTCACCCAGGTCGAGGACATGATGCCCGCCGACCTCTCCGGCGGCATGAAGAAGCGCGTGGGGCTGGCCCGTGCCATCGCGATGGATCCGGAGTTCCTCTTCTACGACGAGCCGACCACCGGCCTCGACCCGATCATGGCCGACGTCATCAACGAGCTGATCGTGGGGCTCAATCACGGCCTCGCGGTCACCTCGATCGCGATCACCCACGACATGGCGAGTGCCTACAAGATCGCGGACCGCATCGCCATGCTCTACCAGGGGAAGATCCACTTCGTGGGCACCCCGGACGAGATCCGCGCCACCCCGGATGCGATCGTGCAGCAGTTCATCCAGGGACGCGCGGAAGGTCCCATCACCGACGCGCTCAAGCGCGACTGGGGGGCGGCGTGAGACGCGGCCCGATCGAGCTCTACGTGGGCCTCTTCGCCATGGCGGGGCTCGCGATCCTGATCTTCTTCACCGTCAAGGTGGGCTCGGCGTCGCTCGGCAAGGAGTACACGGTGCCGATCACCGCGTCGTTCGCGCAGGCGAGCGGGGTCGAGCCGCGCACCCCGGTCAAGCTCGCCGGCGTCAAGGTCGGCGAGGTCTCCGACATTCGCATCGAGAACAACCGCGCGAAGCTGACGCTGGCGCTCAAGCCCGACGTGGCCATCCCCAGCGACTCGCGCGCCGAGGTGAAGACGCTGGGGCTGATCGGCGAGACCTACATCCAGCTCGTGCCCGGCACCAGCACGCAGACCCTCGCCAAGGGCGGCGCGATCGCCAACACCGCCGAGCCGACCGACATCGAGGCGCTGCTCGGCAGCCTGACGGGCGTGGGCGACAACCTCAAGGCGATCACCGACAGCCTGCGCAACGTGATCGCGAGAGAGCAGACCGAGACCGACCTGAAGGAGATCGTCTCCAACGTGCGGGCGCTCACCGCCGGGCTCAAGGAGGTCGTGGATCACAGCGGCGGCAAGATCGACTCGGTGCTCGCCAACCTCGACCAGATGACCGGCGGCGCGCGCGACGTGATCACCGAGAACCGCGAGGACCTGCACCAGCTCATCGCGAGCTTCCGGCACGTCTCGGAGCAGCTCGACCAGATCCTCGCGGCCAATCGCGGGAACGTCGACTCGAGCCTGGCGTCGGTGCGCGAGGCCACCCAGAAGCTCGACCAGACGCTCGCGTCGACGTCGTCGATCATGGACAAGATCGACAAGGGTCAGGGCACCATCGGGAAGCTCGTCAACGACGACGCCATCGGCAACAAGGTGGGCGACAGCCTGGACTCGCTCGGTGACCTGCTGGGCACGCCGCGCCGGCTTCAGACCTCCTTCGGCTACCGCGGCGAGTGGTTGGCGAGCTCGGAAGAAGCCAAGAACTACCTGAGCGTCAAGATCCAGCCGCGCCGCGATCGCTTCTATCTGCTCGAGTTCGTGTCGAACCCGCTGGTGCGCGTTCGCGACGTCACGACCGTCGAGGAGACCACCGTCGAGGGCAACCCGCCCTTCACCACCGGCCCGCCGCCCTACCACTACACCACGACCACGCGGAAGCTGAGCGCCAAGGACGACAACCTCCAGTTCTCGGCGCAGATCGCCCAGCGCGTCGACGACTTGGTGCTGCGCGGCGGGATCATCGAGTCCAGCGGCGGTGTGGGCGCCGACTACCTGCTCTTCGACGACCGGCTCAGCCTCGACGTGGACGCCTTCGACTTCGCGCCCGACGACCGCGACAACTTCAACCTGAAGCTCGGGGCGCGCTTTCAGTTCTACCCGAACCTCTACGTCCTGGGTGGCGTCGACGACGTCCTCAACGATCGCACCAAGTTCGAGACCGGACGCAGCGCGTTCCTCGGCGCCGGCTTCACGTTCACCGACGAGGACTTGAAAACGCTGCTGCTCAAGGCTCCAATCCCCGGCTTCTGAGCGGCTTCACCCCCCAGTGGTTCCCCGCGGCGCCCGTCGCGCCGTGGGCTTGGTCCATCGAGGCGCGGCGCCGGCGGCACCGCCGTCCGGCGAGTCACGAGAGAGGAGTCGACCGATGCAGAAGGTGTCGCGGGCGCTGGTGAGCGTTTCCAACAAGGACGGAGTCGTGGAATTCGGCCGCGGGCTCGCGGCGCTCGGCATCGAGATCCTCTCGACCGGCGGCACCGCCAAGACCCTCGCCGACGCGGGCGTTCCGGTCACCAAGGTCTCCGCGGTGACCGGCTTCCCCGAGATCCTCGGCGGACGTGTGAAGACGCTGCACCCCAAGATCCACGGGGGGATCCTGGGCCGGCCGGGGCTCGAGAGCGACCGTGCCGAGATGGAACGCGAGGGCATCACGCCCATCGGCATCGTCGCGGTGAACCTCTACCCGTTCGAGGCCACCATCGCGAAGGCCGGCGTCACGCGCGAGGAAGCCGTCGAGCAGATCGACATCGGCGGGCCGGCGATGGTGCGCGCCTCGGCGAAGAACCACGCGTGGGTCGCGGTGGTCGTCGATCCCACCGACTACGCGACGGTGCTCGCGGAGCTTGAGAACGGAGGTGTGGTCGGCGAGCCGACGCGACGGCGTCTCGCGGGCAAGGCGTTCGCGCACACCGCCGCGTACGATGCCGCGATCGCCGCCTACCTGGCTCGCGAGGAAGCGGGCGATCCCAACGCGCTACCCGAGCGCGCGATCCTGGCGCTCACCAAGGTGCAGGGGCTGCGCTACGGCGAGAACCCGCACCAGCGCGCGGCGCTCTACCGCACGGGCCCGGCACTCGCCGGCACGCTGGTCGCAGCCAAGCAGCTCCAGGGAAAGGAGCTCTCGTTCAACAACCTGCTGGACCTCGAGGCGGCGCTGCGAATCGCGAAGGACCTCGCCGATCCCGCGGCGGTCATCATCAAGCACAACAACCCGTGCGGCGTGGCGCGCCACGCGACCTCGCTCGCCGAGGCGTATCGAAACGCGCGCGCCACCGATCCCGATTCCGCGTTCGGCGGTGTGGTCGGGCTCAACCGCGCCGTCGATGCGGAGACCGCCCAGGAGATCGGATCGACCTTCATCGAGGCCGTGATCGCGCCGAGCTTCTCGGCCGAGGCGCGCGACGCGCTCGCCAAGAAGACCAATCTGCGGCTGCTCGAGCTCGCGTTCGACGCGCCCAGCACGGCCGGCTTCGATCTGAAGCCGGTCTCTGGCGGGCTGCTGCTCCAGGACGCCGACGCGGGAACGCTCGCCGCATGCGAGCTCAAGGTGGTCACGCAGCGACAGCCGAGCGACGCGGAATGGGAAGCCCTGCGCTTCGCCTGGGTGGTGGTGAAGCACGTGAAGTCGAACGCCATCGTGTACGCGAACGCGAACCAGACGGTCGGCATCGGCGCCGGTCAGATGAGCCGTGTCGACTCGTCGCGAATCGCGGTGTCGAAGGCGCGGCTGCCGCTGGTGGGCACCGTGCTCGCCTCCGACGCGTTCTTCCCGTTCCGCGACGGCGTCGACGCCGCCGCCAAGGCGGGGGCCACCGCGGTGATCCAGCCGGGCGGCTCGGTGCGCGACGAAGAGGTGATCGCCGCGGCCAACGAGCACGGCATGGCGATGGTGTTCACCGGCATGCGTCACTTCAAGCATTGAGGGCGACATGAAAGTACTGGTGATCGGTAGTGGTGGGCGCGAGCACGCGCTGGCGTGGAAGATCCAGCAGAGCCCGCTGGTGCGCCAGGTGTTCGTGGCGCCCGGCAATGCCGGCATCGCCCTCGACGCGACGTGTGTGCCCATCGCGGCCGACGATCTCGACGGGCTGGCGCGCTTCGCCGCCGAGACGAAGATCGATCTCACGGTGGTCGGCCCCGAGCTCCCGCTCACCCTCGGCGTGGTCGATCTCTTCCGCGCGCGGGGGCTCAAGGTGGCGGGGCCGCTCAAGGAGCTGGCGCGCCTGGAAGGCTCGAAGGCCCACACCAAGTCGGTGCTGAGCCACGCCGGTGTGGCCACCGCCGCCTACGAGGTCTTCACCGAGGCCGAGCCCGCCAAAGAGTATGTGCGGCGGAAGGAGCGCAGCGGCACGCGCGTGGTGGTGAAGGCCGATGGCCTCGCCGCCGGCAAGGGCGTGGTGGTCTGCCACGACGCCGCCGAAGCGGAGCGCGCCATCGACGATTGCCTCGTGAAGCGCGTCTTCGGCGATGCCGGCTCCACCCTCGTGATCGAGGAGTGCCTGCCGGGCGAAGAGGCGAGCTTCATCGTTCTGACCGACGGCGCCACGGTGCTGCCGTTCCCGTCGAGCCAGGATCACAAACGCCTCCTCGACGGAGACGAGGGGCCGAATACCGGCGGCATGGGTGCGTACTCGCCCGCGCCGCTGGTGACCAAGGCGCTCGAAGCGAGCGTCCTCACCGACGTCATCCATCCCACGCTCGAGAAGCTCCTCGAGATGGGACCGCCATTCCAGGGGTTCCTCTACGCGGGGCTCATGGTGGCCGGCGAGAGCCCGAGCGTCCTCGAGTTCAACGTGCGCATGGGCGATCCCGAGACCCAGCCCATCCTCATGCGCCTCGCCAGCGATCTGGTGCCGGCGCTCGTGCAGCTCGCGAGCGGCGAGCGTCTCGACGCCAAGCTCGAATGGGACCCGCGCCCAGCGGTGTGCGTCGTCATGGCCGCGGAGGGCTATCCCGGCGCGGTTCGGAAGGGCGACGTCATCGAAGGCCTGGAGGAAGCCGCGAAGCTCGCCGACGTGAAGGTGTTCCACGCCGGCACGGCGCGCGACGGCGACAAGATCGTGACCGCCGGCGGGCGGGTGCTCGGCGTCACGGCGCTGGGCGTGGACCTCCCCGCCGCCATCGCGCGCGCCTACCAAGCCGTCGATCGAATTCGCTGGCGCGGCGCCCAGTACCGCACCGACATCGGCCGCAAAGCGCTCGCCTCCTGGGAGCGGTGAGCAGGCGCTCGGCGGCGAGCACTACTCGAGCAGCGCTTCGGCAACGATCGGCTCGGGTGGCGTCGGTGTAAGCCAGAGCGCTGCCAGATCCAGCTCGATCGCGTCGAAGGGCTCGGCGCGAACCGTCTCGCCGCCCGCGTGCGTGCCGGCGATCAGCCAATTCGCGCCGTCGCGCCGCAACACCTCCAGCGTCCGCACCTCGGGATCGACGAGCCACGCGTGGCTCACGCCCTCGCGGGCATGGATGCGGAGCTTGCGGACGCGATCCAGGCCAGCGGTCGAAGGCGACAGCACCTCGCACACCCAGTCCGGGGCGATCGTCAGGTAGGCACCACCGGGCAATTGCGGAACCCGATCGCGGCGCCAACCGGCCAGATCCGGCACCAGGACGTCGCGGCCGAAGAGTAGCTCCGGCTCGTACAGGAGCCACCAACCGCCCGGCCCGCCGCGACCGCGGCCGAACCCGATCTCGAGGTTCGCGCTCAACACCGAAGCCGCGCGCT
>JAXLQJ010000018.1:0-122720 GCA_046331705.1 bacterium
AGCCACGAGAGCCACGGATCGGCCCACGTCCGATAGATCGCCTGTCGCGTCGCCAGCACCAGCGCGAGCAGCGCCATCACGCGCAGCACCGGCGGCGGTGCCCGCACGCCGCGAACCACGTGCGCCGGCCCGGTCCGCCCGAGACGAGCGTCGAGCGCCAGCGTGGTCACCAAACGGAGGATGAGCCCCCAATAGGCGAGCATCCAGAGCGGGATCGACGAGAACGGATCGAGATCGCTCGGCACGCCGTAGCGGTAGACGCCGTGGCGAACCACGGTGTTCCAATCGTTGCAGGCGCCGATCAGCGCACAGCCGCCCAGAAAGAGCGTCTCGCGGCCCATGGGCAACGGGCGCGCGCTCGCGGGGAGTCGCCTCCACGCGAGGAGCCGCGCCGCGTAGGCGGTCGCGACGACCACCGCCATTCGCGCGGGGCTGCGAGCCTCGAGGCACGCCGCGGCACCAACGCTCACGACCGCCGCGACGTCGATCGCGAGCGCGCGTCCCACGCTCACCGGGCCCCCAGGAACTCGCCGACCTCCGACAGCAACGAGAGCGGGTGCAAGAGCCCGTGCGCGTAGGCGTCGGTCGAATAGTTCTGCGCCCAGTTGCAGCGCGCGCCGCAGCGGCCCGCGAATCCCGCGGGATCCACGTGCTGGGTGCAATGCGCCCACAGCGCGTCGACGTGGTCGAACGCGAGCACGTCGGCCTTGAACGGCTCCACATCCACCGAGGCCTTGCACGGCCAGAAGAGCGAGCCGTCGTGATCGACGTGCGGCTTGAGGGTGTTGCGGCAATCGAGCGGCTGGGAAAGCAGCAGGCGGCGGTTGAGACGCGCCGAGCCGTTGATCCGATGACCCGCGGCCTTCCGCGCGAGGATGAGCTTCACGAGCTCGTCGTACGCCGGATCGGCGTGGAGATCGCGCAGCGCCGCGGGGCCGTGGTTCTGCGGCACCGGCGAGAACCAGATCCCGAGATCGCACGCGAGGTCGAGCACGTGGCGCGCCTGCTCGAGAGCGCCGGGCTGGATCACGGTGTTCACGACCAGCTTCACGCGCATCTCCTGCGCCAGCTCGCGAAGCACCAGCAGCGTCTCGAGCACGTCCTCGGGATGCGGGTAGTCCCAGGTGCGCGCGAGCCAGTCGAGATCGAGGCCGTCGAGGCTCACCACCACGATGTCCACGTCGGCGAGGAACGCCCGCCACGCCGGCTGCGCGAGCTGGCGGCCGAGCGCGCTGCCGTTGGTGTTCACGATGATCGGGAAGTACGCGAGGTCGCGCGCGTGGCGCACCAGCTCGGGCAGATCCTTGCGCAGCGTGGGCTCGCCGCCAGCGAAGTAGACGCTGGTGGCGCGGGTGCGCATCACCGCGAGCAGCCGCTTGCCCTGCTCCGTGTCGAGCGCACCGTCGAGGGGAAGGTCTGGGTAGCGACGGCCGCGATGGTCATCGCAATAGCTGCAGCGGAAGTTGCAGCAGCGGTGCGTGGTCCAGATGAAGTAGAGCGGCAGGAGATCCTCGCGTCCGGCACGCGCTCGGCGACGATTCTCGACGAAGCACCGCGCCGCGCCGACGATGCTGCGTGCGCGGCGGGTCGCGTCGCGCGGCAACGAGCGTGGCGGCGAGAGCTCGCGCCGAAGCTCCTCCGCGCGCCGCCGGGCGCGCGCGCCGAGCGCTGCCCAGTCGGGGTGACCTGGCCGCGGCTGGTAGAGCGAGAACGGCGTCCGCGCTGTGGCCATGGGGATCACCGAGCGCGGGCGGTCGTGCGACGGGTCCGCGCGGAAGGAGAGATGAGATTCGCGAGCGCACCCGAGGTCAGCTCGACGAGCACGGCTTCGGCCTCCGCGCGACGGGTTCCCGGCACGAGCACGTACCGCAGCCCGACGCGCAGCCAGAGCGCGAGCAGGCCGTGCGCCGCCAGGTCGACGTGGCGGCGCTCGTCGGCGCCCGCGCGCGCCACGAGCGCCGAGGTCAGCGCCGCGAGCGCGGGCGGATTGATGCCGGTGGCGAGCGACTCGGCGGGCAACCCCGAGGTCGCGCGCTCGGCATAGAAGCGCACCAGCGCACGATCGTCGTCGAGCGCGCCGAGGAAGAGGCGCGCGGCCTCGGCGACGATCCCCGCGAGGGGGCGCGCGACGTCGGCGAGAAGCGGCGCGAGCTCGCGCGACAGGGTGTCGTTGAAGCCTTCGAGGAGCGCGTCCGCCGCCGCCTCGCGACTCGCGAAGTGGACGTAGAACGTGCCGTGGGCGACCCCTGCTTCGCGGGCGATGTCGGCGACCACGGTGCCCGCGTAGCCCTGGCGCTCGAAGCAACGACGCGCCGCGGCGAGCAGCGCCGCCCGCGTGGCGGCCTTCTGCTCGCGGCGAGTGGAGCCGGCGACGGGCCTACGTTTCACTGACATATAGTCAGTGATATCTCATCAGCGAAATGCGCGCAAGCGGTCCGCGGCGACTGGCGCCCAGTGGCCGGGGGCAGCGCGTCGCGCCACCGGCGCGCGCTCGGACACGAACCGCAACTCGGCGATCACCGCGGCGCGAAAGCGCCCGCGGCACCGAGGCCACGTTCAGGCTTCGATGGCGGAGCCGAGAGCGGCGACGTGGGCGTTGTGCCCGCGGACGGTGCCGTCGGTGCGCATGGGCGCCATCGCGCCGCCCTGCGAGCCGACGGGCCGCTCGCGATACTCGGAGAAGGGCTGCGAGCGCTTGCGCAAGATGCCCATGCCGTTCCGGACCAAACGACGCAGGCGCGCCTCGGGCAGCCAGCCCACCCAGCCGCGGCGCACGCGCGCGCGCGCCAGATTGGAGTAGAGCCGCCCCAGTCGCCCGCGGTGCTTGGCGTCGAGGTAACCCGAGAACTCGTGGACATCGCAGATGTAGCGCGACCACGCGGGGGTGCACGCCACGTTCAGGTCCTTGAACTCGGCCGTCACCCAATCCTCGAGCCGCGACGGCGGAACCCAGCCGGCACCCACGGCGACGTCGTAGAGCGGTGTGCCTGGATACGGCGAGAAGAGCGAGCAGTTGTAGACGAAGGCGTCGGGATAGTCGTCGAGGAGCCGATCCATGAGGCGCAGCGTGTCGGTGACCTCGGCGAGCGTCTCCTCGGGAAAGCCCACCATGAAGTTGTAGTGGGGAACGATTCCCGCTTCCTTGAGCTTGCGATTGGCGACCAGGCACTCGTCGAAAGTCGTGTATTTGTCGATGCGCTGCTGCGTGGTGTTCGAACCCGACTCGATGCCGATGCGCAGCTCGCGGATGCCGGCGCGGTGGAGCAGCTTGAGGAACTCCACGTCGTAGCGCGAGATGTAATCGATGCGGCAGTTGGCGTTGTAGAACTCGACGTCCAGCCCACGGGCGATGATCCGCTCGGCGATCTCCCCCACCCGGCGCTTCGACTGGAAGAAGTTGTCGTCGAGCATGAACACCGCCCGAAGGTCGAAGCGCTGGATCAGGTCCTCGATCTCCGCCACGACGCGGGCGGGCGAGCGGGCCCGGAAGCGCATGTCGTTGAACTCGAGGTTGTAGCAATAGCCGCACGGGTGGGCGCAGCCGCGGCTCGATTGATACGCGAGCGAGGCCTTGCCGGTGTAGAAGGCCGTGACCTTGTAGGCGTCGATGTCGGGAATGAGCGTGTAGTCGGTGGAGGGCAGCCGCTCCACGTCGAGGAGCGCGCGCGGCTTGGTCTTGATCGTCGCGCCGTCGCGCTTGAAGCCGATCCCGTCCACCGTCGCCAGATCCCGCCCCGTGAGCAGCGCCTGCGCGAGCTCGGGAGCGGCCAGATCGCCCTCGCCGACCACCACCACGTCCACGTCCGGATGAGCGAGGGTCTGGTCCGGCAGCAGGCTCGGATGGACGCCGCCCCACACCACCGGCACGCCGGGAGCCACCTCTTTGCAGATCCGCGACGCCTGCAGGCCGCCCTTGATCTGCACCCCGGTCATCGACGACACGCCGAAGAAGACCGGCTCCTTGGTGAGCGCCTCGCGCAGCCTCGCGGGCCAGTCCTCGTGGATGCGCTGATCGATGATCTCGACGGCGAACCCGGCGGCGGCGAGCGGTGTCGCGATGGCCAACGTGCCGAGCGGCAGGATCTGGCGATCCTGGAACCGCCCGGCGCGGCGGACGTCGTGATGGTCCGGGAAGAAGAGAACGACGCGGTTCATGCGGGCCTGCTCCAGGCTCGATCACTCTACCCTGCCGATTTCGCGCACGTCACCCGAGCGGGCGCGGCCGGCGGCCGCCGTGGCCCGCGGCTCCGTCGGCGCGATAGAACCTCACGCGGACGGCTCGCTTCGATGCACGCTTCCCGTCCCGCCCACGGGAAGAGATCGGAGTTCGCGAAGATGCACCATCGCCTGCCACGCGCTTCCCGCTTCGTCGCGCTCTCGGCGACCGTGCCGGCGCTCGCCCTCGCGGTGCTCGCGACGGCGGGCGGCTGCTCGTCCGATCGCGGCTCGTCCCCGACCGCGGCGACGCTCGCCGAGATCGACGGTGCCGTGAGCGCCGTCCAGAGCGTGGAGATCGACGATGCGTTCTGGAGCCCGCGCCGCGAGCAGATTCGAACGGTGACGCTGCGCGACCAATACCAGCAGCTCGAGACTCACCACCGCGTCGAGAATCTGCGCATCGCCGCTGGCGAGCGGCCGGGCGTCCACGAAGGGCTCGAGTTCGACGACTCGGACGTCTACAAATGGCTGGAGGCCGCGTCCTACCAGCTCGCCCTGCATCCCGAGGACGGCGAGCTTCGGTCGCTCGCGGACGAGCTGGTGCGGTTGATCGCCGCGGCGCAAGCGCCCGACGGCTACCTCTACACCTTCTACCAGACGCTCGCGCCCGAGCGCCGCTGGTCGATTCCGTGGATGACCCACGAGCTCTACTGCGCCGGACATCTGATCGAGGCGGGCGTGGCGCACGAGGCGGCCACCGGCAGCGCGGCGCTCCTCGGCCCCGCGATTCGCTTCGCCGATCTGGTCGACCAGACCTTCGGTCCGGGCAAGAACGAGCACGTGCCGGGGCACCCGGAGATCGAGCTCGCGCTGGTGAAGCTCCATCGACGCACCGGCGACGAGCGGTACCTGGACCTCGCTCGGTTCTTCGTCGATCGCCGCGGCCATTTCGACGACTACCACCGCGAGATCGTCGCCGATCTGGTCGACTACGCGGCGGTGAACCTGCTCGCCGAACGGAAGCGCGGGTCCGACCGTTCGACGGCGCGCAGCGAGGCCGCGCGGCCGGCGGCGCGCGACGCGCAGGCGCCGCTCGCGGTGCGCACCGTGCAGAGCTTCTACTCGGGCGCTTATTTCCAGAACCGCCTGCCGCTCCTCGACACCACCGTCGCCGAAGGTCACGCGGTCCGTGCCATGTACTTCTACGCCGGCGCCGCGGCACTGCACCTCGCGCGCCCCGACCAGAACCTCCTCGGCGCGCTCGCGACGCTCTGGTCCAACACGATCGAGCGCCGCACGTACCTGACCGGCGGCATGGGCTCGTTGCCCTACATCGAGGGTTTCGGCGAGGACTACGAGTTGCCCAACGCGTCGTACGCCGAGAGCTGCGCCGCGATCGGCTCGTTCCTCTTCTCGTGGCGGATGCTGCTCGCCACCGGCGACGCGCGTTACGCGGACCAGATGGAGCGCACGCTCTACAACGGGCTCCTGGCGGGCATCTCCCTCGACGGCAAGCATTACTTCTACGAGAACCCGCTCAGCGACGACGGCTCGCGCGAGCGGCAGTCGTGGTACACGGTCTCGTGCTGCCCGCCGAACCTGGCGCGGACGATCTCTTCGCTGCAGCGCTATCTCTTCGCGCAACGCGGCCGCGAGGTGTGGGTCCACCAGTATGTCGGCAGCCGTGCGTCGCTCGAGGTGCCCGGCGGCCGGCTCGGCCTGCGGGTGCGAAGCGAGCTGCCGTGGGAGGGCGAGGTCTCGATCGAGGTCGATCTCGCGACGCCAACCGATCTCACGTTCGAGCTGCGGATCCCGGCGTGGGCGACCACGAGCGAGATCCGCGTCAACGGCGAGCCCGTCGCCGGCGCCGACGCACCCGAGCCGGGAACGTATGCGGCGATCACGCGGCGCTGGACGGACGGCGACCGGATCTCGCTCCATCTCGAGCTCGTGCCGCGGCTCGTCGAGTCGCCGCCCGAGGTCGTCGCCAACCTGGGCAAGGCCGCCATCGTGCGGGGGCCGCTCGTCTACTGCCTGGAAGACAAGGACAACGACCTCGACGTCCACGCCGCGCGGATCGGCACGGAGGTTCCCACGGCAGTGGCGGCGCCCGCGCTGCTCGGCGGCGTCGTGACCGCCGTCGGCAACAACCGCGACGGCGTGCCCTACACCGCCATCCCCTACTTCGCGTGGGCCAATCGCGGCCGCTCGCACATGGAAGTGTGGCTGGCGCGCTGAGCGCGGGGCGCGGCGCGGCGGTGCCGCTCGCGCGCGAGGACAGGCGTGCGCCGAGCGCCGCGAATCCCCTATGATCGCGCGCGGAGGGTGCCCATGACCGAACGCCGCAAGCCTCGCCCGCGTCCCCGACCGCGCTTCGTGCTCCGCTCGCCGCTCTCGCCCACCGAGGTCGCGACGCGCATCAACGACTTCATCCATTCGTCCTCGCGGGTGCGCGGGATCGCGTTCGATCACCGAATCGAGCTTGCCATCGATGGCGAGGAGCACCACTTCTGGTCACCGCAGGTGGTCGCGAAGGTGGCCGCCGCCGACGGCGGGGGCGCGGAGATCGACGCGCGCTTCGGACCCGATCCGTACGTGTGGGCGATGTACGTGTTCGGCTACGGGACGCTGGCGGCCGTGAGCGTGTTCAGCGCCATGTTCGGCATCGCCCAGCTCACGCTGCACCAGCCAGCGACCGCGTTCTTCGTGGCGCCGGCGGCGGCGGTGCTCGCGGGGCTCGTGTTCGGCGCGTCGTTCGTGGGTCAGGGGCTCGGATCGGACCAGATGTACTTCCTGCGGGCGACACTCGCGAAGCTCACCGACTCCGACGATCCGCCGGTCTGACCTTCGACGCCGACCCGCGCGCGGCGCGCGGGATCGACCGGTTCAGCCGGCGACGGTCGTGCGGCGAGGCTCGGGATCGAAGCGGACGTCGAGGCGCTCGGGGCCACGAAACGCCATCCCCACGATGCCCGACTCGCCGGCGGGATCGAGCCGCAGGTTGGGCAGCCGATCGAGCAGCGCCTCCAGCGCCACCCGTGCTTCCGCGTACGCCAGCCGCGAGCCGGCGCAAAAATGGCGTCCCACGCCGAAGGCGAGCATGGAGCTGGTGTCGCGCCGGATGTCCCAGACATCGGGGCGATCGAAGACCTCGGGATCGCGATTCGCCGAGCCGATCGAGAGCAGGAGCCGCGAGCCGGCCTCGAGCGGGTAGCCGGCGATCGTGGTCGGGCGCACGTTCTCGCGCCACACCAGCTGCACCGGCCCCTCCCAGCGCAGCGTCTCGTCCATGACCGGTTGCAGCAGCTCGCGGTTCGCGCGGACCTCGTCCAGCACCGCGGGATGGGTGAGCAACGCGGTCATCGCGTTGCCGATCAAGTGATACGTGGTCTCCGCACCCGCGATCACCAAGAGCCGCAGGAAGCTCGTCACCTCCGCGTCGGTGAGGCGCTCGCCATCGATCTCGGCGTGGACGAGCTGACTCACCATGTCGCCGGTCGGCTCGCGGCGCCGGCTCTCGATCACCGGTTCGAAGTACTTGCCGAGCTTGTGCGCCGCCTTCATCCCCGCGACCGGATCGCTGCCGACGCGCGTGAGATCGATGGCCCAGCGGTGCACCTGCTCGTAGTCCTCGACCGGCAAGCCGAGGATCGTCACGAACACCCGCAGCGGGAACGTGAACGTGAAGGCTTGCACGAGGTCCGCGCGTCCTTCGTGAGAGAACGCATCGATCAGCTCGTGGGCGATCCGCTCCATGCGTCCCGGCAAGTCGCCGCGCAACGCCCGTGGCGCCAGATACGGCGTGATGAGCTGGCGGTGCTTGGTGTGCTCGCGACCGTCCATCTCGAGGATGGTGCGTCCGATCACGAAGCCGATCCCGGCGGTGTTGGCCTTGTTCGAGTAGAGCTCGTCGTCCACCAGCGCCGCCATCACGTCGGCGTGGCGCGTGACCAGGTAGCCCTCGTAGCCCGTCCCCCAGAGCTTGGTGACCGGTGATTCGCGGCGCAGCCGCGCGTACACCGAATACGGATCGGGAACCGGCGCCGACTCGTTGCCGCCGAAGAGATCGATCAGCGTGACCGTGTCGCTCATTCGTTCCTCGCCTCGCCGTCCACCACCATCCGCGCCAGCTCGTCGAGCCAGAAGTCGTCGCCGCCCCAATCCTGCTCGAGCGACATCAGCCGCTTGTAGAAAAGGTGCAGATCGACCTCCCACGTGAATCCCGAGCCGCCGAAGATCTGGATCGCATCGGACGCCACGCGCACGTAATTCGCGGATGCATACGCCTTCGTCAACGCCGCGGCGCGATGGCATTCGAGCGCGTCCGCCTGGTCGGCGGCCCACAGCGCGTAGTAGGCACCGGCGCGTCCCGTCTCGACCGTCTGCAGCATCTCGGCGGCGAGGTGCGCGATGGACTGGAACGCCCCGATCGGCCTGCCGAACTGGACGCGCGTCTTGGCGTGATCGACGGCCAGCGCCAGCGCGGCCTGCGCCGCGCCGAGCCCGTCCACCGCCAGCCCGATCGCCACCCGGTCGACCGCCAGCTCGAGCGCGTCGATCGGCCCGAGGAGCTCGGCCGGGGTGTCCTCGAGGGTGAGGGTCGCGAATCGCCGCGTGCCGTCCACCGTGGGTTCGCTCGCGACGCGCACACCCGGCGCGTCGCGCCGCACGGCCCAGACGTGACTGCCCGCGGTCACCAGGAAGAGGTCTGCAGCCATGCCGTCGAGCACGTGCACCTTGCGCCCGGTGAGCCGACCCTCCGCCTCGTCGGCGATCGGCTCACGCCAGCGGGCGAATCCGCGCCCGGCATCGACGAGCGCCAGCGTCGCGATCCGCTCGCCCGCGGCCAGCGCGCGAGCGTGCGCTCGCGCGTCGAGCGCGAGCAGGGCACTCGCGGCGCCCACCGACGAAGCCAGAAACGGCCCCGGGTGCGCCATGCGCCCCAGCTCCTCGAGCACCACGCCGGCCTCCTGCATGCCGGCGCCCACGCCCCCGAGATCCTCGGGGATCAATAGACCGACGAGCCCGAGATCCGTC
Source organism: bacterium (assembly GCA_046331705.1). GTDB lineage: Bacteria > JADJOY01 > JADJOY01 > JADJOY01 > JADJOY01 > JADJOY01. Next base: position 9,196 of record JAXLQJ010000018.1, read on the forward strand.
ATCGCGCGCCAGATCTCGTCGCTCGTGCCCCGCTCGTCGGCCCACCGTCCGCGCACCCATGCGAGCGGCGCCCGATCGGCGAGGAAGCGCCGCACGCTCGCGCGCAGCTCGTCTTGCTCGGCGGAAAAGAAGGCATCCATGGCGTTCTCCGCCGCGTCACGGGCCGCCACGAAGGCCGCCGCTCGACGCGTTCCGGCGGCTCACGAGCCCTTCGGCAACCCCAGCACGCGCGTGGCGATGATGTTGCGGTTCACCTGGCTGGTACCGCCCGCAATCGAGGTGGCGCGGACGTACACGCGCTGGTCGCCGAAGCGGCCGGAGTTCGCCTCGGGGCCGAGCACGCGACCGGCGATCGCAGCGATCGCGTCCTCGGTGTCCGACCACACCAGCTTCGCGAGCGAGCCCTCGGGCCCGGGTATTCGCTTCTGGATGCTGGCCGAGAGCGCGCGATCGGCCAGGAACTTCATGTGCTCGGCGAGCAGGTAGGCGCGCGCCAGCTCGCGGCGCTTGCCGGGATCGGCGCCGAGCGGCGCGCCGTCGCGCTCGACGGTGCGGGCGTGCGCGATGAGGCGCGCGACCTTCTTCCGCACCTGCAGATGCAACGACGCGACTCCCGCGCGCTCGTGGCTGAGGGTCGCCATCGCCACCTTCCAGCCACCGTCGAGCGGACCCAAGAGCGCGCTCGCGGGGACCCGCACGTCCTCGAAGAAGAGCTCGGCGAACTCGCGGCCACCGGTGATCGTGACGATCGGCCGCACCACCACGCCGGGGCTCGCCAGGTCGACCAGCAGGCACGAGATCCCTTCGTGCTTGGCCGCCGCCGGGTTGGTCCGCACCAAGAGCTCGCACCAGTTCGCGTACTCGCCGAGCGTGTTCCAGACCTTCTGGCCGTTGACGACGAAGTCGTCGCCGTCGCGGCGCGCGCTGGTCGTGATCGACGCGAGGTCGCTGCCGGCGTTGGGCTCGGAGAAGCCCTGGCACCAGATCTCGTCGCCGCGCAGCATCGGCAGCAGGAAGCGCTCCTTCTGGGCCGCAGTGCCGTAGGTCATGATCGCCGGGGCGATGTTCGAGAGCCCGATCACGTTGATCGGGCCGGGCGCCTCGGCACGGCTCATCTCCTCGGCGAGCACCACCTGCTCGATCACGCTCGCGGCGCGGCCGCCGTACTCCTCGGGCCACGACATGCCCGCGTAACCGGCGTCCGCGAGGGTGCGGTTCCACGCGCGCAAGCGCTTGACCAGCGCGGGCGTGAGATCGTCGCGAACGGTCACCCCGCGCAGGTCGGCGGGCAGATTCGCTTCGAGCCACGCGCGCACGCTCGCACGAAACTCCTCGGCCTCGGGCGGATAGCGAAAGTCCATTCGGCTCCCTCGGCGCTTCAGATGGCGCGACCGCGGCCTTGCCAGTAGGGATCGCGAAGCTTGCGCTTCATCAGCTTGCCGCTCGGATCGCGCGGCAGCGCCTCGGTGAAATCGAAGGAGCGCGGGATCTTGTAGCGGGCGAGTCGCGCCACGCAATGCGCCATGAGCTCGTCGACGAAGGCCGCGCTCACGGCCACTCCCACCTCCGGCTGGACCACCGCCTTCACTTCCTCGCCCCAATCGGGATGCGGGATGCCGAAGACCGCGACGTCGGCGACCTTCGGGTGCGCGAGCAACGCCCCTTCGACCTCCGCAGGGTAGATGTTCACGCCTCCCGAGATGATCAGGTCGATCTTGCGATCACACAGGAAGAGGTAGCCCTCCGAGTCCAGGTAGCCCATGTCGCCGGCGGTGAAGAGCCCGCCGCGACGGCCAGCACGCGTCTTCTCGGGATCGCCGCCGTACTCGAAGTCCGAGTACGAGCGCATGTAGACGGTGCCCACCACGCCGGCGGGGCATTCGTTGCCGTCCTCGTCGAGGATCTTGAGCTCGCCACCCTGCCAGACGCGGCCCACGGTGCCGGGGCGCGAGAGCCATTCGTCGGATCGCACCAGCGTCCCACCGCCCTCGGTGGAGCCGTAGTACTCGTACACGATCGGCCCCCACCACTCGAGGATGCGGCGCTTGACCTCCACCGGGCAGGGAGCGGCGGCGTGCACCACCGCGCGCAGGCTCGAGAGGTCGTAGCGCTGCCGAGCTTCCTCCGGCAAAGCCAGCAGCCGATGAAGCTGCGTGGGCACGAGGTGGGTCGTGGTGACGCGGTGGCGCTCGACGAGCCGGAGCGTCGCCTCCGCGTCCCAGCCGTCCATCAGCACCACCGGGTGATCGAGGTGGAGCGAGTACCAGCCGTGGATGAGCGGCGCCATGTGGTACATGGGCGACGCCACCAGGTGCACGTGCCCGTCGCCGGGCCTCACGTCGTACTTGAAGAGGTGGGTCGCCTGGAGCGCGATCGCCAGGTCGGGATCCACCGGCACGAGCTTGCGCCGGACGCTGCGCGGCCGGCCGGTGGTGCCGCTGGTGTAGGCGAGGATCTGGCCCGCCTGCCGCTCGCTCGGTCGCTCCGGGGGCTGCCCCGCCGCGAACGCGTCGAACGCGCGAAACCCGTCGATCGATCCCACGGCGATCCGTCGGTCCGCTGGCACGCCGGCATCGTCGGCAGCGGCGCGCGCGACGGCGGCGAGACGCTCGTGGGTCACGAACGCTGCCGCGGGCGCATCCGCGAGGATGTACGCAACCTCCGACGCCGTGAGATGCGTGTTGATCGGAGTGAGTCGGAGCCCGATCTGCATCGTCGCGAGCAGCACCTCGAAGAGCGCCCGCCCGTTCGGCAACAGCACCGCGACCACGTCGCCGGTGCCGAGGCCCGCTGCACGCAGCGCATGGGCGAGTTGATTGCCGCCGCGCCACAGGTCGCGCGCCGCGACGGCGGTGCCATCGGGCTCGATCAGCGCGACACGCTCGCCCGCGCCAGGCGCGCTGCGCCAGAAGCCGGGGATCTCGAGGGAGGAGCTCACGAAACGGGTGTTTCCCGGCCGTTTCCGCCCGGATTGGCGGGATTTGACGGATCGTCAAATTCGCCCTGGTGATACCACGCGACTCGCGGCGGGGAAACTGGCCGCGACGCCCTCGGAGCGACGAGGGCGAGCCGCCCGCGCCGCGCGTCGACGCGGCGCGCGAGCTCGATCGCCCCGTCAGCAGCGCGGAAAGCGCCGGCGATGCTCTCGCATCAAGAGCCGGCCGAGCACATGACCGAGCGACGGGCTGAGCCGGTCGAGCATCCACAACACCCACGCGTGCGGCGTCACGATCACGATCGCATCGTTGCGGGCGACGCCCCGCACGATGATGCGCGCCGCGCGCTCGACGGGCATCACCCGCACCGGGAGCATCGCCTTCATGTCCGCGCGCGACTGCACGGGGATCGTGCCCGGATGGCGCAGCGTGATGTTCTCGAAGAGGATCGGCGTGTCGACGAAGCCAGGGCAGACGACGGTGGCGCGCACGCCCAGCGCCGCGCCTTCCGCGCGCAGCACGCGCGTCATCCCCACGACCGCGTACTTCGACGTCGTGTACGCGATCTCGTTCGCCGCCGGGAAGATCCCCGCCAGCGACGCGGTGTTCACGATGTGGCCGTGGCCTTGCTTCACCATCAGCGCGAACGCGGCGTGCACGCCGTGGACGACCCCTCCCAGGTTGACGTCGAGCGTGCGCCGCCAATCCTCGAGGGTGTGATCGCGCGCCTCGCCGCCGATCGCGATGCCGGCGTTGTTGTAGAGGTAGTCGAGGCGGCCGTGCTGGGCGTGGACGCGCTCGATCGTGTCGCGGACCGCGGCCGCATCCGTCACGTCGAGCGCCACCGCCGTGGCGCGGCCGCCGGCGGCGACGATCTGCTCCGCGGTGTCGCTGGCGCGCTTCGCGTCGCGGTCGGCGAGCACCAGCACGGCGCCGCGACGCGCCATCTCCGCCGCCACCGCCGCGCCGATTCCACTCGCCCCGCCGGTGACGATCGCGACCCGATCTCGAAACGCATCCATCGATCGCCCCCCGCGCACGGCTCGCGTGATCGGGTCGAGACCGCGCGCATGCCGTGTTTCGCCGGGGTTTTCGCTCGGAGTTGACGGTTCGTCAAATTCCGTGTGTTGATAGCCGGCGCCGCGCGCGCTCGGGCCGCACGGCGCTCGACTCGTCCGACGATCCAACCCACATCCCGCGCCCCCACGCACGAGCCGCATGGAGTCTTGGCATCCCTTTCGCGTCCTTCCGGCGGTGGACGCGACCAACGAGCATTTCTGGACGAGTGGGGCGCGCGGCGTGCTCGCGGTGCTGCGCTGCGCGCGCTGCGCCACGTGGATCCATCCACCGGCCCCCATCTGCCCGAGCTGCTCGAGTCGCGAGCTCGCGCCGCAAGCGACCAGCGGTCGCGGGACGCTGGTGAGCTACACGATCAATCACCAGCCCTGGATTCCCGGCTTCGATCCACCCTACGTGATCGCGCTGGTCGAGCTCGACGACCAGCCCGGGCTGCGCATCACCAGCAACCTGATCGGCTGCGCGCTCGACTCGATCGAGATCGGCCTGCCTGTCGAGGTCTGCTTCGACGAGTACGAGGGCGTGTGGATCCCGCTCTTCCGACCGCGCAGCGAGCCCGCGCCGGCGAGCGACTTCCCGTGAGCGAGCTCTTCGAACGCCGCGCCGCGATCACCGGCATCGGCCAATCGGCGGTGGGCCGCCGCCTCGGACGCTCGGGCCTCGATCTCACGATCGACGCGTGCTTGGCGGCGATCGCCGACGCGGGCCTGGCCCGCCACGACATCGATGGCCTGGCGACCTACCCGGGCGCGGGCATCGGCACCGGCGGCTTCGCCGGCGCCGGCATCCCCGAAGTCCAGGACGCGCTGCGGCTCAACCTGAACTGGCACGCGGGCGGTCACGAGTCGCCGGGCCAGCTCGGCTCCGTGGTGAACGCGTGCATGGCCGTGGCGTGCGGGCTCGCCACCCACGTGTTGTGCTTCCGCACGGTGTGCGAGTCGAGCGCGCAAGGCGGCGGCGGGCGCCAGGGCATCGGCGGCGGCGGGCGCGGCGGCTTCAAGGCGCGCGACCTCTTGCAGTGGACGCTGCCCTTCGGTGCGGCGTCGGCCGCCAACTGGCTGGCGCTCACCGCACAGGCGCATTTCCACGCCTACGGCACACGCCGCGAGCACCTCGCGGCGATCGCGCTCAACGGCCGGCGAAACGCCGCGCGAAACCCGAACGCCGTCTACCGCGATCCGCTCGGCCTCGAGGAATACCTCGCCGCACGGATGATCTCGACCCCGCTTTGCCTTTACGACTGCGACGTACCCGTGGACGGCTCGACGGCGGTGATCGTGTCGAGCGCGTCCGCGTGCGCCACCGTGGCCAAGCGGCCGATTCGCGTGGAGGCGGTGGGAACGGCGATCCACGGGCGGCCGTCGTGGGACCAATGGCACGACGTCACCTCGATGGCCGCGATGGATGCGGCGGCGATGATGTGGGATCGCACCGACCTCACGCCGGCGGACGTGGACGTGGCCCAGCTCTACGATGGCTTCAGCTTCCTCACGCTGATCTGGCTCGAGGCGCTCGGTTTCTGCGGCCGTGGCGAGTCGGGCGAGCTGGTGAACGACGGCGCGCGCATCGCGCTCGACGGCGAGCTTCCGCTCAACACCGGCGGCGGACAGCTCTCGGCGGGCCGGCTCCACGGCTACGGGCACCTTCACGAGGCCGTGGTTCAGCTACGCGGCGAGGGCGGCGAGCGGCAGGTGCGCAAGCAGCCCGAGGTCGCGGTGGTGTCCGCTGGCGGCGGCCCACTGGCCGGCTGCATGCTGCTCACGCGGAGCTGAGCGATGCGAGCCTCCGATCGGGCAGCGCGAATCGCACCGTGTGGTTCCACGTTCCGCGCTCACGGCGAGCGACGAGGAAGCGCCATCCCGCGACGGCTCCACATCCCACGAGCCACCGCGAGCCGCCTCGCCGCTGGCGAGGAGCGGTGTCGCCGCGCCCTGCGCGCGGCAGCAGCCGCTGACAACGACGCATGAACCCCACTGTTCATTCCTCGCTGCCGCTCGCGATCCTCTATGGGTCGCTGTCGGCCGTCGCGCTGTGCCTCGGCAAAGGGTTCCAGAAATACGGCGTCGAGGCGCTCGGGCGGCCGAGGCAATGGCTGAGCCGCGAGTACGGGCCCCGCTTCCTGGTGTGGTGCATCGGGACCGCGGGGATGGTGGCGTCGACGTTCCTGCTCTTCACCGCGTGCGCCTACGGTCCCGTCACGATCGCTGCGGCGCTCTCCGGCACGGGTCTGGTGGCGCTCGCGATCTTCGCCACCTTGGTGCTGCGCGAGCGTCCCAGCTCCACCGAGATCTGGGGCATCGCCGCGATCGTCGCCGGCACCGCGCTCACGGGATATTTCCAGCCCGAATCGACGACCAACGCGAGCGGCGTCGCCACCGAGCCGATCCTCGCTGGGCGCCTGGCGATCTTCTCGTCCGTCACCATCGGCGGCTCGATCCTGGGCACGGTGTACGGCTTGCTCGCCCAGGGGCCGCGCACGGGCGTGGTGCTCGGTCTGGTGTCCGGCTTCTGCGGCGGGATCTCCGTGCTCTTCCAGAAGGGCGCGATGCTGCACTGCGCGTGCGACGACCTCTTCGCCGACGTGCCCGCGGTGCTGCGCAATCCGTTCTTCTATCCGTTCGTGGTGTTCGGGATCCTCGATTTCGTGACCACCCAGTACGCGCTCAAGCGGGCGCGTGCGGTGACCGTGGTCCCTTGCTACCAATCCTTCTACATGCTGGTGCCGATCGTGGGCGGCATGATCGGTTTCGCGGAAGAGCTGACGTGGCTCCAGGTCATGGGGCTCGCGTGGCTGCTGGGCGGCGTGGTGCTGGTGTCGCGGTATCTGGCGCGTGAGGCGGCGGTGTAGCGCTCGTCCGCCCCCGCGAGGAGAATCATGGCGTTTCGAGGCAACGTGGCGCTGATCACCGGCGCCGGAAGTGGCATGGGGCAGCTCGCGGCGAAGAACCTGGCCAACGCGGGCGCGTCGGTCGCGGCGCTGGACGTGAACGAAGCGGGCCTCGCCGAGACCCGCGCCGCCGCTCCGTCGATCCGCACCTTTCCGTGCGACGTGACCAGCTACGCGGCGGTGGACGACGTGATCGCACGCGTCGAGCGCGAGCTGGGCGCCATCGATCGCGTGATGAACGCCGCGGGCGTGATGCCCGTCGGTCAGCTTCTCGACCAGACCGCCGAGCAGGTGAATCGGGTGATGGCGATCAACTACTGCGGCACCGTGAACGTCACCCAGCGCACGCTGCCGGCGATGCTGGCGCGCGGGCGTGGCGATCTCGTCCAGTTCGGGTCGCTCGCCGGCTGGATGCCCACGTTGCGCTTCGGTGCCTACGACGCGTCGAAGTTCGCGGTGGTCGCGTACAGCGAGGTGCTCTACCACGAGAACCGCAAGCGCGGCGTTCGCATCACCTGCGTCTGCCCGCCCGCCGTCGCCACGCCGATGTTCGAGAAGATGAAGGACGGCGCGAAATCCACGAAGTTCTCGCCGGTCATCGCGCCGCAAGCGGTGCTCGACGCCATCGAGCGCTCGCTCGAGAAGGGCGAGCTGTGGTGCTTCCCGCGCTTCGCGACCATCACGCTGTGGACGCGCCGGCTGATCCCCAACGCGGCGTGGTGGTTCAATCATCGAGTCGAAGGAACGCCGTGACCCGGGCCACCCCCGCGTGGCTGGTCGCTGCGGTCCTCGTCACGTTCCCCGGCTCCGGATGCGGCGACGGCTCGAACGCGTCCTCCGCCGCGGCGCTCGATCGCTCGCTCGCGTTGGTGCGCGCGGAGGCGCTGCGCGCGCACGTCGAGGTCCTCGCCAGCGACGCCATGGAAGGCCGTCGCCCGGGCTCCGCCGGCCACGACCGGGCCCGCGACTACATCGCACGAGCGCTCGGTGAGCGGCGCATCGCACGCGCCGGCGACGGCGGCACCTCGTACCTCCACGAGTACCCCACCGCGCCGCAGCCCGAGTACCTCTTCCCCTACCCCAACGGCTACAACGTCGTCGGCATCCATCCCGGTACCACCGCGCCAGCCGAGATGGTGGTGGTGAGCGCGCACTACGACCACCTCGGCCACGACCGTGGCGGGCGCATCATGAATGGCGCGTACGACGACGCCGCGGGCGTCGCGGCGCTCCTCGAGCTGGCGAGCGCGTTTCGCGAGGCGGGCTATCGCGCACGCCGCTCGGTCGTGTTCTTGTTCAGCGACGAGGAAGAGACCCCCGGCGATGGCGCGCTCCGGTGGATCCAAGCGCCCACGGTGAACGAGACCCGCGACATCGTGTTCGGGATCTCGGTCGATCCCATCGGGCGCCCCAACTTCCCGGGCTACGCGTGGACGGCGCTCTTCGGCCTCGAGCACAGCCCCGCGCTCGAGGCGCTGGTGCGCCCGCGGCTCGCGGGCTTCGGTGCCAATCCGGTCATCGCCGGCGACCGCTCGGTGATCCCGTATTTCGAGAACGACCAGGACCGCTTCTTCGACGCCGGGATCCCCGCCGTGTGGTTCATGACTCCGGGATTCAGCTTCTACCATCAGTCCACCGACGATCCGGAAACCGTCGACTACGGCGTGGTCCTCGACGCGACGAGCGTCTTGGCGCGGCTCGTCGACGTGGTGGCGAACGACGACCAGCGCTATCCGTTCGTCGCCGAGACCGGCGTCACGCCGGCCACGCTGCTGCCCTATCGGCAAGTGTTCCAGCGCTTCGCTGCCGCGAGCGACGTGCTCTCGCCGCTCGAGATCGGCATCGCGCGAAACGTCGTCACCCAGCTCGACCGCGTGGAAGCGCGCGGCTTCGTCGATCCCGAAGAGGCCGAGCCGCTTTCCCTCGAGGCGACCGGCCTCATCTTCCTCACGTCGGTGCTGCACCCGGGCGAGGTGCCGGTGCCCTTCCCGGCCGGTGCAACCGCCGCGAGACGATGACGCGCAGCGCGGAGCCGTCCGAGCGCACCGTCGCCACGCCCGTCAGCGCTCGGGCGTGGTCATCGGGAAGGCACGAACGACCAGCCGCCCAGCGCCCCACGATCCACGTTGAACCCCGTGGCGCCTTGGAGCAAGGTGGAGGCACGGCTCTGGTTGACCGGCCACGGGCCGCGGCGCCACGCCGGGTGCCCTAGCAGACCCCACCGGCGACGGGAGGGATCGGGCGTGATCCTCGCGATCGATCGTCGGCTCTCGCCGTCCGGCGCTCGCCGCTCGCCGCGGGCGCTGCGGCGTGCGGCACTCGGTGCGGCACTCGCCCTCGTCGGCCTCACCGCGGGCTGCGGCGACAACGATCAGCCGCACGCCCAGCTCACGCTGAGCCCGGGCCAGCGCACCGAGCTGGTGCTGGCCGTCGACACCTCGAACGGCCACGACGGGATCCGCGACGTCGACCTGTGCCTGCTCGCGTTTCCCGACCTCGGCGACTTCGACACGTTGAACGCGCTCGAGCAGCTGGACGTCGCGTTCGACGGGGTCGGAAAATCCGGCGCCCACGAGTGCTCCGCGAACGTGACGGTGTCCGCCCACGACGATGCGGTCGTGGGGCGCTACCGGATCCGGATCGTGTTCACCTACTGGCTGGCGACGGGCTTCCCCAATCAGAACGGCAACAACATCGTGGTGAACGTGACCGATACCTGAGGGAGCGGGCCGCATCGGCCGAGCCGCTCACAGCGGCCGGGGCCGTGCGAGTCACGCGCGCAGCACGCAGGTCATGCCGCCGTCGACTCGCAGCGTCTGGCCAGTCACGTAGGCCGACGCGTCGCTGGCCAGGAACACCACGGCGCCCTTGATGTCGTCGGCGCCACCGGGGCGGCGCGCCGGCACCCCGGCGAGAAAGCGCTCGAGACGCGCGGGATCGCGCCGCAAGTACTCCATCATGTCCGTGTCGAAGAGCCCGGGCGCGATCGCGTTCACCCGAATGCCGTGCATCGCGAGCTTCACCGCCAGGTCGGTGGTGAGCGATACCACCGCGCCCTTGCTGGCGTTGTACGCGACGGCGGGCTGCTCGCTTTCCTCGGCACCCACGAACGCCGAGGTCGACGCGATGCTCACGATCGAGCCGCCACCGCGCTCGGCCATGTGCCGCGCGACGGCCTGGGTGAGCAACCAGAGCCCGCGCACGTTCACCGCGAACACCTTGTCCCAGCCCTCGATCGGGTAGTCGAGGGTGGGCGCGCCCCACACGATACCGGCGTTGTTCACCAGCACGTCGAGCCGTCGGGTGATCGCGAACGTGCCCTCCACGAGCGCGTTCACGTCCTCCGCCTTGCCCACGTCCGCGCGCAGCGCCGTCGCGTGGCCGCCGGCGGATTCGATCTCCTTCACCACCGACTCGCAGCGATCGAGCTTCCGTGAGGCCACGATCACCCGCGCTCCAGCCTCCGCCAACCCCACCGCGATGTGCCGGCCGATGCCGCGCCCGCCACCGGTGACGAGAGCCGTCTTGCCCGTCAGATCGAAGAGCCGTCGCGTATCCATGCCGGTCTCCTGCAGCGCGGCGAGCCGTATCCCGCGCTCACGACGAGCCCGGGAAGAAGCGCCGCGCGCGGCGCGCGATCGCCCGATCGAGCAAACCTGGCGCCAACGGGCGCAGCCCCACCGCCACCTTGCCCTTCCACGAGAGCACTCGCTCGCGCTCGCCCTTCATCAGCGCGTCGAGGATCTCGTCCGCGCACGCCGCGGCGCTCGTGATGCGCTGGTTTCGCTCCGGCGGCCGCCCGTCGGCGATGTCGGTGGCGACCGCGCCGGGGCAGACGATGGTGACGCCGACGCCGCTGCCCCGGAGCTCGATGCGCAGCGAGTCGAAGAAGCCGTGCAGCGCGTGCTTGCTCGCCGAATACGCCGCGAAGCCCGGGAACCCGGCTTTGCCCTGGACGCTCGACACCACCACGATCGCGCCCTTCGCCTTCACGAGCTGCGGCAGCGCGCGCCACGCGCAGTGGACCGGCCCCAGCCAGTTCGTGCGCATCACCCGCTCGAAGGCACCGGCGTCGGTCTCGTCGACGAGCGGCTTGCGGTGCGAGATCCCGGCGTTGAGCAGCAGCACGTCGATGCCGCCCATCTGCGTCGTGGCGCGCTCGATCAACGAGCGACAACCATCCTCGGTCGCGAGGTCGACGACCATCCCGGCGGCGCGCGCGCCGCGGCTCAAGCAATCGTCGACCACGCGGTGCAGCCGATCGGCGCGGCGCGCCGCGAGCAGCAGCACCGCCTTGCGCTTCGCCAGCGCACGCGCCAGCTCGGCGCCGATGCCGCTCGATGCGCCCGTCACCACCACGCGTTTTCCCGCCAGCTCCTTCATGCGCGCGCATTCGAAGCGGAATTTGACGATCCGTCAACTTTCCCCTAAACGGTCGCGACGCCCCACGCTCGGCCATGCTTTTCCCTCCATGACCCACCACGCGATCGCCGCGACCCGCGCACCACGGCTGCCGCTCGCGGGGGTGCGAGTCGTGGACCTCACCGCGATGATCTCGGGGCCGATGACCACGGCCATCCTCGCCGACCAGGGTGCCGACGTCATCAAGGTCGAGCCGCCGGGCCAGGGCGATCTCATTCGCCATCTGGGCTCGAGCCGAGGCGGCGTCTCGGCGATCTTCCAGACACTCAACCGCGGCAAGCGTTCGATCGCGCTCGACCTGAAGACGCCGAACGCGCACGCCACGCTCGCGAAGCTGGTCGCCAGCTCGGACGTGTTCATCCAGAACTTTCGCCCCGGCGTCGCCGCGCGCCTCGGCGTCGACGAGGCAACGCTGAGGCGGCACCGCGCCGATCTCGTCTACGTCTCGGTGAGCGGCTTCGGCGAGAGCGGTCCCCATGCGCAGCGCCGCGTCTACGACATCGTGATCCAGGGAGCCTCGGGCATGGCCGCATCCCAGGCCGATCCGGCCACCGGCAAGCCCGAGCTCATCCGCAACGTGGTCTGCGACAAGATCACCGCGGTCTACGCGGCGCAAGCGATCACCGCGGCCCTCTTCGATCGGGCGCGTGGAGGCGGCGGGTGCCACGTGCGGCTCGCCATGCTCGACGCGGCCGTCGCGTTCCTGTGGCCCGACGTGATGCAGGACCACACCTACGCGGGCGGCGACGTGACCCGCGGGCCGTCGCTCCTCGGCATCGTCCGCATCCACCCGACCAGCGACGGCTTCATCACGCTCTTGGCGCTCACCGATGCCGACTTCGCGGGGGTGTGTCGCGCCGTCGGCCGGCCCGAGCTGGCGACGGATGCGCGCTTTCGCGCGTCGCGCGAGCGGCTCGCGCACGCCGACGAGCTGGCGAGGCTGCTCGACGACGCGACCGCCACGATCGCCACCGCGGCGCTCTGCGCTCGCCTCGAGCAAGAAGGTGTCGCGTGCGGCGGCGTGGTGCCGCCCGAGCGCGTCCACGCGGACCCACAGCTCGAGGCGAACGGGCTCATCGCTCGCTACGAGGATCCCCGCTTCGGCGCCGTGCGCATCGCGGGACCGGTGGCGCGCTTCGGCGCCGAGCGCGCCGTGCCGCGGCGGCTCGCGCCGGCGCTCGGCGAGCACACCGACCAGATCCTCGCGGAGCTCGGCCTCGACCGCTGACCCACCGAATCATCGCAGGGAGGAGCCATGGGAGCACTCGACGGAAAGGCCGCGGCCGTCACCGGCGCCGGCCGCGGCATCGGCCGCGCGCACGTGTTGCAGCTCGCGGGCGCGGGCGCGGCGGTGATCGTCAACGACGTCGACGGCGCCGAGGCGGAACGTGTCGCGGGCGAGGTCCGCGAGCGCGGCGGCGCGGCCGCGGCGAGCACCGCCGACATCGCCACCCAGGCAGGCGCCGAGCAGCTCGTGAACGAATGCGTCGCGGCGTTCGGGAAGATCGACGTCCTGGTCGCCAACGCCGGCATCGCGCGCGACAAGACCTTCCTCAAGATGACCGAGGAGGACTTCACCGCGGTCTGGCGCGTACACGTGATGGGCACGTTCTTCCCGTGCCAGGCCGCCGCCAAGCAGATGATCGCGCAGGGCACGGGCGGCGCGCTCGTCACCACCACCTCCGCGGCGCATTTCGGGAACTTCGGCCAGACCAACTACGCGGCCGCCAAGGGCGCCATCGCCTCGATGACCTACACGATGGCGCTGGAGCTGGCGCGACACGGCATTCGCGTGAACGCGATCTCGCCGGCGGGAACGACGCGGCTCAGCGCGACCTACAAGGGCCCGGACGGCAAGGAACGGCCGATGCCGTTCATCGATCCGGAGCTCAACGGGCCGATGCTCGTCTACCTGGCGAGCGACGAAGGCAACTACATCTCGGGGCAGGTCTTCGGCACCGGCGCGGACCGCCTCATGCTCCTCGCCCAGCCGCAGTACGCGCACGGGCTGGTGAAGCCGGGCGGTTGGACGCTCGAGGACATCCGCAAGCACTTCCGGTCGAACCTCGGCAATCGCCTGGAGCCGCTCGGGATCCAGAAGCGACCCTACCCCTGGTACGACGGCATCCAGCCGCCGGCGAAGGCGAGCGAGTCGTGACGGCCGCCGCGCGCTTCGCGTCGCTCGCTCCCGCTTGCGCCCATCCCACGGCCAACCCCCATCGACGCGCGAACCGACGTTCGGCCACGACCGTCCTGGAGGCCCGATGCGCATGACACCCCGGATGTGGATCTACGCTGCGCTCGCCGCCGCGGGCTTGGCGCTGCCGTGGTACTTCAACCTGCAGTTCATGCGGGAATCGGGCGGCGGCTTCGCGCTGGGGGCGTTCGTGGCGGGCGGTTACGCCAACCCCGCCGCGTCCTCGCTCACCAGCGACCTCACCGTGGGCGCGACCGCGTTCCTGATCTGGATGATCGCCGAGGCGCGGCGCTTGCGGATGCGCTTCGCGTGGGGCTACGCGGTGCTGCTCTTCTTCGTCGCGTTCGGGTTCGCCTGTCCGCTCTTCCTGCTCATGCGCGAACGCCACCTGGAAGCCACGCGCTCGCGCGCCTGAGCACGCCGCGCGCGGGCGTCGCGGCGGCGTCGCTGGCGGGCTCGATTCCCAGATCGGCGGCGATCTCCGCCGCGGCACGGGCGCCGGTCGCGGCGGCTCCTTCCATGTAGCCCTGGAACTCGAGGCTCGTGTGCTCGCCGCAGAAGTGAAGGTTGCCGGCGCGCTCGCCCTCGGCGCCAGCGATCGTGGTGTTTTGGCCGACGCGATACGCCGAGTAGCTCGCCCGAGTCCACGGATCGCTCGGCCAGTGCATGCGCACGACGCGACCCGTGGACGCGCTCGCGAGGCCCGGAAACACCGCTTCGCCCTCGCGAAGCCACGCGGCGAGCTGGTCGCGGGGCGAGCCGCGCGCGAGCTCGACGCCGCGCCGGCCGCCGCGAAAGCTGGTGAGAATGCCGCCGTCACCCGCCTGGCCGCGGGTCGCGTCCCACATCACCGCGGCGTCGAGATCGGTGATTGCCGTGCCGTTCCTCCCGGTCGTGCGCCACGGGCGCGACGCGAAGCCAGCCACCAGCTTCGCGTTGGTGCCGTAGCCGAGCTCGTCGATCGCCCGCCGCTTGACGGCGGAGAGCGACACGCGCAGGTCCACGCGCCGCAGCAGCGTGAATGGGATCGCCAGCACCACGTGGTCCGCGACGATCTCGCGCGTCGAGGCGCCGCGATCGAACGAGAGCCGGTAGCGCCCATCCGGCTGCTCGACGAGCGACACCAACGCCGCGCCGAGCTCGAGCTGCGCCGGATCGAGGCCCTCGGCGAGTCGCGTCGGGATCCGATCGTTTCCGCCGCGCACGCGGTAACGCTGATCCGACGCCTCTCCCGGCGCGAAGGTGAGCACCACGTCGAGCGCGCTTTGCTCCTCGGGATCGAGCCCGTACTCGGCGACGAGCCCCGCTTCGAGCGCCGCGCGCAGCGGACCATCGGCGCCCGCTTCGTCGAGCCACTGGCGCGCGGACATCGCGTCGAGCGCCGCCGCGCCGTTCGGGTTGCGGTACGTGATCGGCGCCGCGGGATCGTCGAGCGTGGCGAGCGCCGCGTCGACGGCGGCGACGAGCGGCACCACGCCCTCGGCGAGATCGGCCACACGTACCGGCCGACCGCCCACGAAGAAGAGCGGATCGCCGTCGCGCTCGGCGTGCAGATCGTCGAGCGAAAGCTCGAGCTCGGCGGCGAGCGCGCGCAGCGTGGTGTGAACGCTGTCGATGAACTCGGCCCCCAGCTCCGCGGTCTGGTCCGCGCCGAAGCTCGTGCGATCGGTGTGCATCCGTCCGCCGACTCGATCGGACGCGTCGAACACGACTGGGCGCAGCCCCAGCTGGTTGAGCCGGTGGGCCGCGTGCAGCCCAGCGACCCCCGCGCCGACGATCACCGTCTGCGCGTCGCGCGCGCCGCCGCCATTTCCGCCGCAGCCGGCGAGCCAGGCGCCAGCGGCTCCGGCGCCGGCCACACGCGCGAAGGTGCGTCGTGAGATCGCGGGCCCATCGTCCGGCCAGTCGAACGCCTCGCGAAACGGCACGCCGGCGGCGCGCGCGCTGCGGATCGAGCTTGCGGCGCGCACCAGCGCGCGCAGGATCACCGATCGAGCCATCGGTCGGGCTGCCGGGCGCCGGCGCCAGCCGACGCGAGAGGAGTCGTCATCGCGGCTGATTGTCGCAGAATCGAGGCATGCGCGCGGCTCGGCGGCGCGCGGGCCGGACGCGGGGCGACGCGGGCGCTGCCGAGCGCTCAGCAGTCGAGCAACGCCAGCTCGTCGTCGAGCTCGGCGGCGCTCCCGTGGCGCTGCGAGGGGTCCTTCGCCAGCGCCTTGAGGATCGCCGCCTCGAGCCGCACCGGGAGCTCCGGCACCAGCGTGCGTGGCGCACGCGGCATCTCGGAGACCTGGCGCGTCAGGATGCTCACCAGATTCCCGCCGCGAAACGGCGGCACTCCGCAGAAGATCTCGTACATCACCGCCCCGACGGAGTAGAGGTCGGTGCGCCGATCCACCGGCTGGCCGAGCGCCATCTCGGGGGACACGTACTCGGGGGTGCCGATCGAGGTCTCGGTCAGCACCGCCGACACCGCGTCCTTGAACTTGGCGATCCCGAAATCGATCAGCTTCGCGTCGCCGTGGGTGTCGAGGAGGATGTTCTCGGGCTTGATGTCGCGGTGCACCACGTCGAGGCGGTGCGCGGCCTCGAGCGCCGCGCACACGGCGCGCACGATGCGCAGTCCGTCGACGATCGCGAAGCGCCCCACCTCGCGCAAGCGGTGCCGCAGATCGCGCCCATCCACGTATTCCATCGACAGATACGGGAGCGCGCCGCACTCGCCGAAATCGTAGGTCCGCACCACCCCCGGGTGGACGATGCGGCGCGTGATCTTGATCTCCTGCTTGAAGCGCCCGACGACGTCCTCGCCAACGTCCTGCATCGGCTTCAACACCTTGAGCGCCACGGTCTCGTCGAGGCGCTCGTCGCGCGCCATGAAGACCGCGCCGATGGTGCCCGCGCCGAGCTTGCGCAGCACGCGGTAGCGGCCGTCGAAGAGATCGCCCTCGCGGATCTCGGTGACCGTGCGCGGCACGTCGAGCGCATGGGTCGCGGGCGTGGGCCGCCGCGGGGTCTCGCTGGTCCACCCCGGCGGAGTCGCGCGGGAGGGCGCGTCCTCGAAGCTCGCGCCGAGCGACGCATCGGGCGTGCGGCGGAGGACCGGGGTGGGCGTACCGGCCGCGGGCGCAGAGGCCACGGCGAGCGCGCTCTCGAGGTCGGGAATGCCGAGCGCTTCCTCGCGGATCAGATTGCAGAGACGACGACATCTCTCGTCGAGCGCGCAGGTCCGGTAGAGCCGCACCAGCTCGAGGAAGAAGGGCAGCGTCTCGCGCGTGACCGGCGTGTGCTCGAAGCGCTCGATCGCCTGCTCGTCCGCCGCCGAGAGGTAGCCGCGCTGCGCCGCGCGCCGGAAGAGCGCCCCCATGGCGTCGCGATCGCTGGCGCTCGTGTCGAAGCTCGGCCCATGGCTCGCCGCGCGAACGCCATGCGCCGCCGCCGGGGATGGCGGCGGCGTGTGTCCGTCGCGGCCTCCCGAGCGACGACGGGCCGCGGCCGATCGTCCGCGATCGCCGGCCTCGGACCACGCGTCCGCGGCGCGCGTCCACGCGCCCGCTTCCTCGAACGCTCGCGCCGCGCGGCCGAAGAGCCGCGCTTCCAGGAACGCCTCGGCGGCGAGCAGCATCTGACCGGCACGCTCGTACATCTCACCGGCCGAGCTGGCCTCGCCCATCCGCTGGAAGCAGCGCGCCGCCGAGGGAAGCTCGTTGGCCTCGCGGAAGAGCTGCGCCGCGAACGCGAAGTTGCCGGCGCGCTCGTACATGCGTGCGGCGCGGACCGGGTTGCCCGCGAGGCGATACGCGTCGCCGGCCTGGGCGTGGTCACCGGCGCGCAGGTAGTTGACCGCCGCCTGCTCGTAGTCGCCCACGTGCTCGAAGCAGCGCGCAGCGGACACGAAGTCCTTGGCCGCTTCGAACTCGGTTGCCGCCTGGTCGTAGCGCGCCGCCGCGCGCAGCCGCTCGGCGGTTCGGCGGCGCTCACTCGGGTTGCCGCCGAGCCTGCGGGTCTCCGGCTCGTGCCTCATGCGCACACTCGCTCGCGGCTGCAGACGACGGCCGTCGCACCGTCCGGCCGACGGGAGCCCGCGGCGCCCCTCGGCCGGCAACGCCAGACGCAGCCCGGGCTCGCCATGCCTGTGTCCGGGCTCCTCGACACTCGTCGATCTGACAAGCGTCCTCCCAACCGTCAATACGTCGACAGCCCCCAACTGGCCATCCACGCGAAAAATGCGCGCGGAGTCGCCTCCGACGCACGCCGTCCGTTCGACACGTGCAAGTTCGAGGCCTCGGCGCGGGGCCGAGCTGTCGGGGCAGAACCCCGCCGCCCGCGGCGCCGGGGTGGCGAGCGCGGCGCGGAGCGCTCGTCGGTCAGGATTGCGGCAGCGTGACCGTGATCGTCACCCGGCGCGTCTCGCTGCGCGGGCCACAAACCTCGTCGAGCTCGCTGAAGTCGCCCTCGGAGCAGACGAGCAGGTAGGTGGTCGTGACCGTCGGCGCGACGTGCTCGCTGCCGTGGTCCTCTCCGAGGCCGCCGACATCCGGCTCGATGTGGCAAAGGTCATGATCCCAGACGTGCCACGAGAGCACGGCGTCGCCACCGAGGTAGATCGTGCCGGGGGTCGCGTGAAACTCGTCGATCAGGTCCGGCCCGAGACCGTCGATGATGCAGTCGACCACGTCTCCGCAGCCGGAAGCGACGAGCGGGCTCGCGCAAAGGAGCGCGAGCCCACCCGCGAGCGCGCCTCGCGACGAACGCTGCCGCTCGTGTCCTTTGGCCAGCCGCGGAAGCGACCTGGCGAGCTCGGCGTTCGGGAAACGACGGTCACGTCCCCTCGTGGCGAGCTCACGCGGACGGTCGCCGCGCGACCGCATCGCTCAGCCGCGGCCCAGGATCTGGCGCGAGATGATGAGCTTCATGATCTCGTTCGAGCCGGCGAAGATCCGCTGCACGCGGCAGTCCTGGTACATCTTCCCGATCGGATACTCGAGCATGTAGCCGTAGCCGCCGTGGAGCTGGACGCCGTCGTCCACGACCTTCTGCAGCATGTCGGTGATCCAGTACTTGGCCATCGACACTTCCTTGAGCAGCGGCTTGCCGGCCATGTGCTCGACCACCAGCCGATCGACGAAGCAACGCCCCAGCTCCACTTGGGTGGCCATCTCGGCGAGCTTGAACGCGTTGTGCTGGAAGTCGGCGATGCGCTTGCCGAACGCGCGGCGCTCGCACGAGTACGAGACGGCCTGAGCGAGCGCGAACTCGGCGGCGGCCTGCGATCCCACCGCGGTGATGAGGCGCTCCTGCTGAAGCTCGTGCATGAGCTGGTAGAAGCCGCGCCCCTCCTCGGATCCGAGGAGCTGGCTCTTCGGCACGCGGCAATCCTCGAAGAAGAGCTCGCTCGTGTCCTGGGCGTGCAGGCCCACCTTCTCCAGATTGCGACCACGCTTGAACCCCGGTGTCGTGGCCTCGACGAGGATCAGCGAGATGCCTGCATGCGCGGGCGTGGCCTTGGGATCGGTCTTCGCGACCACCACGATCAGATCGCAGCATTGACCGTTCGAGATGAACGTCTTCTGGCCGTTGATCACGTAATCGTCGCCGTCGGCGAGCGCCGTCGACTGGATCGCCGCCAGGTCCGAGCCGGCGTTGGGCTCGGTCATCGCCACCGCCAGCACGATCTCGCCGGTGGCGCATCTCGGCAGGTACTTGCGCTTCTGCTCCTCGGTGGCGTGCTCCAGGAGGTAAGGCGCGATGATGTCGTTGTGGAGCGGGATGCCACCGAGGCCGGTGGCGTGGACGCGCTCCAGCTCTTCCACCAGCACCACGGAGTGGAGGAAATCTCCGCCCCCGCCGCCGTACTCCTCGGGGATGGTCGGGCACAGAAAGCCCAGCTCGCCGGCGCGCAGCCACACCGAGCGCGGAATCCGACGATCTTTCTCCCACTGGTCGTGGAACGGCACGACCTCCTTCTCGAGCCAGCTTCGGACGCTCTGGCGAAAGATCTCGTGCTCCGCGCTGAAGGTGAGCAAGCGGTCCATGTCGTCTCCTCCGTGCGCGCCGGTCGACACCCGTCGACGTCAGTCGCGCCGTATCGTCTATCGGTCGGGTTTAGCGTCCGCGCGTGCACCCAGCCAACCGACGGCACGCGAGCCCGGCGATGCTCGTTCCGGCGCCGTTGGAACGGCTCGTCGTCCGCCTGCGGGCTACCGCCGCGCGGATCAGCGAGGTGTTGCGGGGCGCAGCGCCTCGGAGGCGGCGATCTCTTCCAGCGCCGTGTGCACCACGTCGCGTAGCGCCAGCGCATAGGCCTCGCCCAGGATCTCGCTCACGTCCTGACACGCACCACCCGCGCCGCCCTCCGCCGACTCGGACGAGGAGGTGGTGAACGAGAGCGAGCGGCCGTACGCCATTCGCACCTCGATGCCGAGGGTGAGGTCGACGGTCGCGACACACGAGCGTCCCCAGAAATCGACCTCGCATTTGAGCTTCGGATCGAAGCGCTCGAGCCAGGCGTGGATCATGCCGGTGCCGGGGGCCGGCGAGGAGACATCGGGTGTGGTGCGCGGCGGCGCCGCGTCCACGCGCTCGAAGACCACCGCCAGCGCGGTCTCGAGGGTGCGGCCGAGCGCCGAAGCCGGCCGGAAGGGATAGCGCTGCTCGGCGCACACCGACGTGGACGACTGGACGCTGCGATCGAGCGCGACGGTGGTGGGGTCGAGGCTGAGCGCGTAGCGGCCGGGGATCTTGCCGGCGAGCGACGACTGGAAATCCACCGTCGGCGCCGCCACCGGCGCGATGCGCGGTTCACACCCCGACGCGGACGCGAGCGCGACAGCGGCGACGAGGGCGTGGCGAAGGGCGCGGCGGCTCATTGGGCGGGCGCCAGTGCGTGAAGGAAGAGCTCGATCATCTCGACGGGCGTGCCGATCGGCATGCTGAGGATCGGCAGCTCCTGGCCGAACGCGCGACGGCGCCGCAGCTCCTCGCGGCAGAAGTCCGGATCGCCCGAGACGCTGAGCGACTCGACCAGCTCGTCGGGAACGGCGTCGGGCGCTTGCGCGCGCGTCGCATGATCGCGGTACGTCGCGTCGACCTTCCTCACCACGTCGCCCCAGCCGAACTGGATCAAGATCTCCTTGTAATAGTCGCCCATCCCGCCGATGTAGAACGAGATCGTCTCCTTCGAGCGCCGCACTCCCGCCTCGCGCCCCAAGGGCAGCACGGTGGTGAACGGCGCGGTGGTGATCTCCGCCGGATCGCGCCCCGCCCGCGCGGCGCCCGCGGCGATCCACTGGCGCCCGACCTCCAGCTTGTCGTACGGCCAGAACGCCGGAATCCAGCCGTCGGCCAGCTCGCCGATCGACTCGATCGACTTCTGCTTGAGGGCAGCGACGTAGATCGGGATCTTCGGCTTGAGCGGCTTCATCGCCAGCTCGAAGGGACGGTATTCGTGGAGCGTGGCGCCCGCCTCGGTGAGCTTCTGACCGGCCACCAGGGCGCGAACGACCTTGATCACGTCGCGCACCTGCGAGAGCGGCTTGCCGAACTCGCGCCCGTGGAAGCCCTGGATCACTCGCACGCCGCTGGTGCCGAGCCCCAGGATGAAGCGCCCCTCGCTGATCTCGTCCAGGGTCGCCGCCGACATCGCCAGCAGCCCCGGCGTGCGGCTGAAGGCGTTGACGATGCCGGTGCCGAGCTTGATCCGCTTGGTCACGCCCGCGATCTCGGCCAGCAGCGCGAACACCTCGTAGCCCCAGGCCTCGGGAACCCAGAACGAGTCGTAACCCAACTCGTCCGCCACCTGCGCGGCGCGCAGGTACTTCTTGCGATCGTAGTCCTTCCACCACGCCAACACCGCGATGCGATCCGTCATCCTGGCCTCCTGGGGGGCGATTGCTTCGGTGTCTCCGCCGTCGACGCATGGGGTGCGCGCACGTCCACGTGAATGGCGCCACACGACGGCAAGGGCGGCGGCCAGCCCGCGGGCACCGCGTCCGCGACGTCCGGTCCGTGATCATCCTCCTCCAACCACGCGCCATTCACGCGCCGCCGGAGCTCGCTGAAGCGATAGAGGCTGCCATCGGTGTTCCGACCCTCGATCTGCACCCACGCCTGGTCGTCACCGTGCGGCGCGACCGCCGCCACACGCACGCCGTTCTTGAGCAGCTTGCGCACCTGCGTGGTATCGCAGAGATCGGCCTTGGCACCGTAGCGCGACAGCCACACGGGGTCTTGCTTGCCCGCCGGCTCGAGCTTGACCTCGACGTTCCAGTCCGAGTCGGGCTTGGCGGCGAGCTGGCGCAGGTACTCGCTCAGATCGGTGGCCGGCGTGCCTGCGGGCTCCACCAGCGACATGAGCCCGCGCTGGGAGAACGCGATGAACGTGCGCTTGTCGGTGAGCGGCGACCAGGTCGTTTCCTTGCGACGACGCTCCTCGGGATCCATGTGCGCCAGCCGATCCCAATGGCGCGCCATGGTGGCCTCGTACATGCGATCCCAATCGAAGCAGCCCACGAACGCCGGGCTGGCGAGCTCGAGCGCGCGCATGCAGCTCAAGCTGGAGCGCTCCGGCGTGGAGAGATCGAGCGAGAACGGCTGCGTCAGCTCGGCCAGGAGGTTCGCCGCGAGGTCCACCGGGCGCGCGAAGCTCACGTTCCCCGCCTCGCCACGCAGCTTGTAGGTGTTGATGCCGACCACCTCGCCGCGATCGTCGATGAGCGGCCCACCCGAGGCGCCGGGGCTCACCGGAGCGTCGTGCTGGATGACGCCCTGGTGCAGCGCGCTCACGATGCCCACCGTGGACGACCACAGCGCCTCGCCGGGATGACCGAGCGCGATCACCCGCTCCCCCGGCCGCGGCGGCTCGCGCCCGAGCACCAGCGGATGACCACCCGTGATCGGCTCGTTGATGGTGACGATGGCGAGATCCACCACCGCGTCGGCGCGCGTGAGCTTCGCCGGCAAGAGGTCCTCTTGATACTCGAAGAGGTAGCGGTTGAGGCCGCCGTCGAGCGGCGAGTACGTGGTGCGCTTGGGGTCGTAGACCATCGCCCCGATCGTCTTGGCGCCTTCCACCACGTGCAGGTTCGTGAGCACGATCTGATGCTCGAGCAACACACCCGCGCCGAAGCGCTGGCTGCCGTCCTCGCGGAAGCTCACGAGCAGCACCACGCCCGGCATCGCGTCCGCGATCAGCTCCGCGAGCGACGGATCGCTGCGCGGCGCCGCTCGCGAGGCCGGCGCCACGGAAGCGGCCTCCGGCGCAATGGCCGCCGTCGGCTCCACGCCATTCGCGGGCCGGCTCGCCTGCGGCGGAGTCACGGCCGGCGGCGCCACCGCCGGTGCGGCCGCGCAGCCCCCCAGCAACAACCCGATCCACCAGCCCCCGCGACGAGTCACGCACTGGAAAGAACCGAATCCCGGCGCCCTTGGCAACCCGGCGTTCGTCACCCCGACGCGCCCACGCATTCCGAGTCGGACGCAGCCGTTGCGAGCGAACGCCGGCGAGCCTCGCGGCAGGCACGCGGCAACCACGCGGGCTCGCGCCGCGGGTGATCGCGCGCTCACCTTTACTCGCTCGCGGCGCGCGCGGGAGGCTCTCGCACCGTCCCCACGATCACGCTAGAGTGCCGCGCCGTCGACCGGCCGGAAGTGACGGGATCCATCGATCCACACCCGCGAGGTTGAGACTCAAGCCCTGGTTCGCTCGAGCGACGAGCAGCACGCGACGGTCGCAGCCGCGGCTGCGTGGCTCTCGCCTCGCAGCCGATCGCACGCGCGAAACCCGAGCGAGTGACGAGCACGTGCCACGCGAGCTCGGCGGTCCGAGCGCGCGGGCCAACGAGGAGGTGTCCGATGAACGGAAGTGCTCCGCATCCCCGAGCCGTCGTGCTGGCGCTGATCGCGGCGTGCTGGCTCCCCGCCGCGGCGAGCGCGGCCAACTCGATCGGCTACGTGAGCCAGCAGGGCGACTACATCGGTCAGGGCCAGACGAAGAGCTACACGGATGCCGATGGAACCTTCACCTCGAATCACTACACGGACGCCGGAGCTCACATCTCGTTCGAGCACGCGACCAATTTCGCCATCTGGTGGGACCTGGATCTGATGGCGCCGCAGGGGGCGCGGCTGGCACCCGGGACCTATCTCGGCGCGACGCGCTACCCGTTCCAGGACGCCGCGGATCCGGGTCTCAACTTCTCCGGCTCGGGCCGCGGCTGCAACACGCTGAGCGGCAGCTTCGAGGTCTCCGACGTCGTCTACGACTGGTTCGGCGCCGTCGTTCGGCTCGCCGCCACCTTCACCCAACATTGCGAGAACCAGACGCCCGCGCTGTTCGGCACCGTGAACTATCAGCTCGGAAGCGTGGGACCAGCAACGGTCGGCCTGCAGAACGTGCTCGTCACCTGGGACAACCGCGTGTTCGAGTTCACACGCGCCGGGACGCTCGTTCACACCATCCCCATCTTGGGAGGAACGCAGACGCCAGATGCCACGGAGGTCGCGCGCGACCTCGTGCGCGACAGCTCCGGGCGCGTCCACGTGTTCAACGGCACCGCGACTCCGGTGCTGAGCACGCTGGTGCCCGTGAGCGGCGCCTGGACGGAAGACACCGCGAGCGGCTGGGCGACCGTCAACAACACCACCTATGGCGGGATCGCGCCATTCGGCTCGCTCGTGTTCGTGAGCGACATGTCGTCTGCCGGCAATCCGGCGGTCGGAATCATCCGCTTCGATGCCAACCACGTCCTACCGACCACCTCATTCGCCGGCTCGTACGCGTACGTCGACCTCGCTGCCGGGCTCGACGGGAAGCTCTACGGCTTGCGCGACGACAAGCAGCACGTCGACGCGTTCGACCCCGTGACGCTCGCCAGCGCCGGCACCGTCACGCTGGCGACCACGGTGAACGCGATCGCGGTCGACGAGAACAGCCGAATCTTCGCGGCGGTCAGCAACGTGCTCTACCGATTCGATGCCACGGGCGCCATCGAGACCAGCCTCAACCCTGGCTTCAGCGGTCTCGGGGACATCGACCTGAGCTCCACCGGGGCGATCGTCGCGGGCACCAGCCTCGGCCGCGTGGTGCTCACGACCACCGCCCTCACGACCTCGACATCCTTCCCGGTCTCGTCTCCGCCGTCGGGGATGACGTTCGTCGCGTTCGCGGAGGAGCCGCGCGACCTCGATCCGGTCTTCCGCGACGGCTTCGAGTCCGGCTCGTTCCTCGAGTGGAGTGCGCACAACCCCTGATCGGCGGTCCGAGGGCGGCCGCGCGTCGACCGCGCCCCATCAGCGCCCGCTGCTCGACGACGGGAGCCGCCACGCCGATCGCATGACGTCGAGGTGCTCGCGAAGGCCCCGCAACCGCGGGTTTCACACCCTCGGGACGCGCGCCCAGTCGATGGGGTGGGTCGGGACGTAGCTCAGCTCGGCCTTGGCGCGGCGGCCGTCGAGGACGCCGCTGAAGTGGAAGCGCCAGCGGTTGAGGTCGTAGCGGAAGTCGGTGCCGATGATGCGGCTGCGGAGCGCGTAGAGCGGCGCGAGCACGAGGCCCGGCGCCGGGATGCCGCGCCGACCGGCGAGCTGGATCGCCTTCGAGAGCGGCAGCGTATCGGCCCCCGGCAAGTTGAAGACGCCCTGCGCCTGGGTCTCGAGGGCGAGCGCCAGCCCGAGCACCAGGTCCGCGGTGCTGACGAGGTTGAGCATCGGGTCGAAGCCCAGGGGTTGGAAGCACACTCGCGAGCCCAGGTAGTCGAGAAGCTGGCTGCCGACGTCGCACGCGAAGCATTCGGCGGCGCGCAGCACCACGATGTGCAGCGGCACCAAGCCCATCCGCGCGCACACCGTCAGGTCGGCTTCCACCCGGTCGCGAATCCACTGCGGCGCTCGGGGCGAGAGCTCGAGAGGGTGGTCCTCCTGGATCAGCACCGGCTCCTCGGCCTTGACGCGGTAGACCTCGGCGGAGCTCCGAAACACGAAGCGTTGGATCGTGGGGTGCTCTTCGCACAGGTGGAGGAGGTCGCGCGCCGCGTCGACGTTGAGGGCGTGGACCCGCGGTCCACCCTCGGTGGCACGGCGGTGCTGGGCGGTGTGCACGACGGCTTCCACGCGCAGATCGCGGGCCGGGCCGAACAGCAGCTCGCGCACGTTGCGCTGGCGCGTGAGGTCGAGCTGGAAGTAGCGCACGCGCGGGTCGGCGTTGCGATACGGGGTACGCGAGCGCGGCTCGGCAGCCACCGCGAGGACGTTGCGGATGTGCGGCTGAGCGAGCAGCGTGCGCACCAGCGCCGTGCCGATCGGCGTGGTCGCTCCGGTGACGAGCACCGATCTCATCCGAAGATCCCCGCGCGCTCGGTGAGCCCACGCACCAGCAGCGCGGCCACGCTCGCCTTGACCTCGGCCGCCGCGGCGCGAACCACCTTCGGATCGTCGGCCTGCGCTGGGCGGTAGCGGCGCCCCAGCGGAATCGGCTCGCCGTAGTAGATGTGGTAGCGAACCGGCAGCGGGAAGAGCGTGAGCGGCACGGGCAGATACGGAGCACCGAAAGCCCGGATCGGCAGGCGCGCGAGCTGCGGCATCTGCTCCTCGGCCCCCACGATCCCCACCGGCACCACGGTGGCGCGGTGGCGGATGGCCAGCTCGGCGTGCCCGACCCGCCACTCCTGCAAGCGGTAGCGATCGGCGAACGGCTTGCCGATGCCCACCGTGCCTTCCGGGAAGATCATCAGGCATTCGTCGCTCTCCAGCAGGTCGCGGACGTTGCCGCGGCTGCCGCCCACCACGCCGAGCCGCGAGAAGAACGTGCCCACGAACGGCAGCCCGGGCACGAACAGGTCCGCCACCGGCCGTGGGATGCGCGGCGGATCGGTGTGGCGCACCACGTCGTTCCAGAGCATGGCGCCATCGAACGGCAAGGTGCCGCTGTGGTTCGCAGCGAGGATCACGGGGCCGGTGGCGGGGATGTTCTGCGCGCCGTGGGAGTCGACGCGGAAGTAGCGCTCGTACATCGGAGCGAAGAGCCGGAGCGCGGCGGCCACCGCCACGACGTTGAGCCCGAAGGGGTCGTAGCCGTGGCCGGCGTCGCGGATGGTGAGGCGCGCGATCACGTCCGCGAGCGTCCTGCCGCCGCCGGCGTCCGTGGCCAGCGCCGCCGCGGGGTCGGGCGCGCCGCGCACGCGGGTGGCGCGCTCGCGCGCGGGCCGAACGGCGCGCGGGTACCTGCGGCGAGACCGTCGCCCTTCGCTCGCTCGAGCCCGAGTCGCCTTCCGCGACCGCATCGCCTCACGGCGGAGTCGCGCCACGCATCCCGACGCGCCCTCACGCCTCCCCTGGATCAAGGGAGAAGTCGAGCAAGCGCAGTGCCGGCCTCGGGGGTGATCCGAAGCGCGAGGAACGGCGCGGACGCGGCGTGCCGAGCGACACCCAGGCACGACGCGACGATCTCGCGGAAAAGCGAGCGGTGTCGTGAGACTGGCGAGGTGCGCGCTGGCACCGCCGCCATGCACGCCCACGTCCGCGCTGGCCCGAAGCTCCGGCGACGAACCGCGCGCTCGCCGCGCTCCCGCACCGTGCGGCGGCGAACGCCGACGCGCGCGGGTAACGCGCGGCGACCCACCTCGTCACGCCGTCGGAACGAGAGCCCTCGCGTCGCAACACGACCCGCGAGCGGAGCGACACGCCGGCTCAATTTGCCCCGTCGACGGATCGTCTCGGCCGAAACGTCTCGGTCAACGCGTACCGATCCCGGGAACCGCAAGGGGCACGGATCGACAAACACTGAATATCGCTGGCGAATATTTCACACAGCCACCGGCACGACGATTGCTCTGGCACCCAGGCACCCTCACCCCTCTCTCCTCGGCCGACCATGCCCGACACCTGGACCCCAACCGCCGTGCATCATCCCCGGCGTATCCCCGCGCTCGACGGCGGTTGGGTCAGCTCGATCGAGGGTCTCACCGAAGACCTTCGTGCGACAGCAGGTGTCGGGCATGGCTCGGCCCCCTCCGACGTCGAGCGCCTGGTGGAGCGGTTGCTCGACTACGCCGCCCAAGCCGAGAGCCAGCTGGCCGCCCAGCGCGAGCGCATCGCTCATCTCGAGACGGTGTCGATGACCGACGAGCTGACCGGCATCGCCAATCGCCGCGGGTTCGCCGACTACCTTCGACGCACGCTCGCCGCAGCCCAGCGCCACGGCGAGGCCGGCGCGGTCGCCTTCCTCGACATCGACGACTTCAAGCGCGTCAACGACAGCTACGGCCATGCGGCGGGCGACGCAGCGCTCAAGCGCGTGGCCGACGTGCTGACCACCAGCACTCGGATCTCGGATTACGTGGCGCGGCTGCACGGCGACGAGTTCGCGGTGCTGCTGGTCCGCGCCGACCTCGGCCAGGCGCGCGCGCGGCTCACGGCCATCCAGCGGCGCATCGCCTCCGAGCCGTTCATCTGGCGCGAGCGCGAGATCCCGCTCAGCGTGAGCTTCGGCGTCGCGGCGTACGACCCGCAGACCGAGCCCGCGAGCCTCATGCAGCGCGTCGACCTCGAGATGTACCGGCAGAAGCGTGCCCGGCGCGATCGGACGGAGCGCAGCGAGCGCGACTGGACCTATCCCGCCATCGTCGACATCACCGCATCCTGCGCCGCCGGCCCGCTCTGATCCTCCACCGTTCGAGCGTTTCGCCGAGCGCGCCACCGGGCGCGCTCCGCTCCCACTCCGCCGCGCAGTGAAGGGTCGGCCGTGGCCCAGACCCAGCGCCTCGGCGCTGCGCCTCACGACCGCTGGCGCCGGGGAACCAGAGCCGGTGCCAGCGGCCCAGCGGAGGTTCGTTCCCCGAGGACCAACGCGCCCGCAAGCCACCGGAATCGCTGCAGATCCTGAACGCCGGGGGATGGCATTGGCCTTGCGATTCAAGCGCGCATGACGATCCTCGAACGCGGAGCGGCGACGATGCGGTTCGACTCCTATTGCACCGACGGCTATTTCGACGAGCTCTTCGCCACCGACGGCAAGCCCCGTCCCGGCGCCGAGCCGCTGGTGGGCAAGATCCAGTCGCTCTCGCCCGGCGAGCTGCTGCGCCGCCAGCAGGACGCCGAGCGCACGTTGTTGCAGCTCGGCATCACGTTCAACGTCTACGGCGATGGCGGCGGCATCGAGCGCATCTTTCCGTTCGACGTCATCCCGCGGATCGTCTCGGCGTCCGAGTGGGACACGCTCGAGGCGGGGCTCAAGCAGCGCGTGCTCGCGCTCAACCTGTTCATCGACGACGTCTACCACGAGCAGCGCATCGTGAAGGACGGCGTCGTGCCCGAGGAGATCGTCCGCACCTCCGCCGCCTACCGGCCCCAATGCGTCGGGCTCAAGCCGCCGCGCGGGGTGTGGTGCCACATCAACGGCGCCGATCTCGTGCGCGATCGTGACGGACAGTTCTACGTGCTCGAGGACAACCTGCGCTGCCCGTCCGGTGTCTCGTACGTCCTCGAGAACCGCTACGTGATGAAGAAGACCTTTCCGGAGGTCTTCGAGGCGTCGCGGGTGCGGCCGGTGGTCGACTACCCGAGCCGCCTTCTCGACATGCTGCAATCGCTCGCGCCCCCCACCATCACCTCGCCCAAGGTGGTGGTGCTGACGCCCGGCATCTACAACTCGGCCTATTTCGAGCACTCGTTCCTGGCGCAGCAGATGGGCGTGGAGCTCGTCGAGGGGCGCGATCTGCTGGTCTCGGGCGGGCTGGTGCGCGTGCGCACCACGCGCGGGCTCGAGCGCGTGGACGTGATCTATCGACGCGTCGACGACGACTTCCTCGACCCCGACGCCTTCCGCTCCGACTCGATGCTCGGCGTGCCGGGTCTGATGGACGTCTACCGCGCCGGCCGCGTGGCGCTCGCCAACGCACCCGGAACCGGCGTCGCGGACGACAAGGTGATGTACGCGTACGTGCCCAAGATCATCCGCTACTACCTCGGCGAGGACGCGATCGTGCCCAACGTGCCCACCTACGTGTGCGCCGAGGACGCCGACCGCGCCTACGTGCTCGATCACCTCGAGGAGCTGGTGGTGAAGACCGCGGGCGGCTCGGGCGGCTACGGCATGTTGGTCGGCCCGGCGGCGACGGCGAAGGAGCGCGCAGAGTTCGCGATTCGCATTCGCGAGCGCCCGCGCGACTACATCGCCCAGCCAGCCTTGGCGCTCTCGCGGGTCCCGTCGATCGTGGACGGCGGCTTCGAGGGCCGGCACGTCGACCTGCGCCCGTACGTGCTCTTCGGCGAGGACATCTACGTGCTTCCCGGCGGCCTGACGCGCGTGGCGCTCAAGAAGGGCTCGCTGGTCGTGAACTCGTCACAGGGCGGCGGCAGCAAGGACACCTGGGTCCTGGCACATCGGACCGGCGCCGCGAGCCGCCTGGAAGCCGCATAGCCGAACTTCGCCGCGGGAGCTGGCGTTGGCGGCCGCGAGGCCGCTCGCGGGCGATCGCCTGCCCGGCCCCCGCCGTGTCCCCTTCATCGCCGTGAGCCGAGACTGACCGATGCTGAGCCGCGTCGCCGATTCGATCTACTGGATGAGCCGCCAAATCGAGCGTGCGGAGAACGTCGCGCGGTTCGTCGGCGTCAACCTCAACATGCGCCTCGATCTGCCGCCGGGAGTGACCGAGCAGTGGCTGCCGCTGGTCATCACCACCGGCGACGAGGAGGACTTCAAGGAGCGCTACGGCGAGGCGACGCTCGAAGCGGTGATCCAGTTCCTGACGTTCGATCTCGACAACTCGAACTCGATCCTCTCGTGCCTGCGCGCGGCGCGCGAGAACGCCCGCGGCGTTCGCGAGGTGATCTCCTCGGAGATGTGGGAGCAGCTCAACAAGTTCTACTTGATGGTGCGCGACACGGCGGCGTCTGCGCGAGCGCGCCAGCTGCCGGAGGCGTTCTTCGCCGACGTGCGCATGGCGAGCCACCTCTTCGTGGGCGTCGCCGACGCCACGATGTCCCACGGCGAAGGCTGGAACTGGGCGCAGCTCGGCCGGATGATCGAGCGCGCCGACAAGAGCACCCGCATCCTCGACATGAAGTACTTCATCCTGCTGCCCACGGTCTCCGACGTGGGAACGCCCTACGACCACCTGCAATGGACCGCCGTGCTGCGCGCGGCGAGCGCGCTCGAGATGTACCGCAAGCGCTACGGACGCCTCGAGTGGGAGAAAGTCGTCGAGTTCTTGCTGCTCGATCGCGACTTCCCGCGCGCCGTGCACCATTGCGTGGTGAAGGCCGAGGAATCGCTTCACGCCATCGCTGGCACGCCGCTCGGAACGTTCGGCAGCGCGGCGGAGCGGCGCCTCGGCCAGTTGCGGGCCCATCTCGACTTCGCGGTGGTGGAGGACGTCATCAGCCAAGGCCTTCACGAGCAGCTCGACGCGATCCAGCTGCGCCTCAACGGAATCGGCGAGGCGATCTTCGACACCTTCTTCGCCCTGCGCGCGGCCCCGCCGGTGCTCGCGATCGCACAGTAGCGCTCGCTCACGAGCGGCCGGGCACGACGCGGGCGCATCTCGCCGGATTCGGCGAGCGAGCCTTCGAGACACACGGCCGCGCCGCGCGCCGATCTGCGCCCGGCGAAGCTCAGCGCGGGCTGCCGATGCGGAACACGGTGCTGCCGGCGTCGCTCGAGACGAAGAGCGAGCCGTCGCGCGGCGAGACCGCGACTCCGACCGGCCGCACCACGCCCTCGCCCTCGATGCCGACTTGCCAGCCCCACACGCCGTCGACGTGCCCGCGCCACGAGCCGCCGCCCAGCACGACCTCGTACGGGAAATGGGTCTCGGTCGCCGTCGAGCGCGGCATGGGCGCGGTGCCGTCCGGCGCGAACGGCACCCACACGACCTTGTAGCCCGTGGACGGCCTGCGATCCCACGAGCCGTGCATCGTCACGAACGCTCCGCCCCTCCAGCGGCTCGGCAGGCGTCCTTCCGGGCCGTCGAAGAACGTGATGTCGAGTGGCGCCGAGTGGGCCTGCACGAAGGTCGCCGGCGGATCGGCGTTGGCGGCGCACCACGCGTCGTCGTGCGGGCTGGCGAAGATCCCGTTCTTCACCGAAGTCCCCGCCGGCACCACCACGCCGTCGTCGCCGACCAGCCGTTGCGCCGTGAAGCAGAAGGGATAGCCGAAGCGCTTGCCCTTCTCGAGCCTCACGATCGCCTCGCCGGGGTTCTCGCCATGCACGTCGCGGCCTCGCCAGGTGACGTCGTCGAGACCGTTGACCACGCCGTACATGCGGCCCGCGGAGTCGCGCGTGAAGCCGACGGTGTTGCGCAGCCCGACGGCGAAGACCTCGCCGTCCGCCCAGCGGAAGGGGTGCGCGGGGTCGAAGCGCGTCAGGTCGAAGCGCTTCACCAGCGAGCGCGCCGTGTCGTACGCCGGTGACATCGGGTTGACGGCGTTTCCCGCCGAGCCGAGCTGGACGTAGAGGAAGTCGCCGTAGACGTGGTTGGTGTGGCGGCCGTGGCCGCCGTCGGAGGGCTGCTCCACGACCACCCGCTCGAGCGCGCCGGCTTCATCCGCGTCCGGCGACCAGCGGAATCGCACCACGCCGTCGGGCGAGCTGGCGTAGACGTAGCCGCGCTCCACATCGACGTGGACGCTGTTCCCGTTCCCTCCCGACGACGCCCACGGCACGGTCTCGGGTGCTCCGCTCGCGAACGCACCGTCGCCGTCGACGTCGCGGAAGCGATAGATCGCGCCGGCGACCGTCGCGCCGAAGAGGTCGCCGTTGGGCGCGAACGCGAGCTGGCGCAATCCGCCTTCCGCTCGCCCGACGAAACACGCGACCAGCCCGGGAGCGACGTAGTGCGTGTCGCGCGGCAACGGCAGCGCCTTGCCGCAGGCGCGCCGCACGTCCGCGTCGGCGATCTCCCGAGCGGGCCCCGCCGCGGCCTCGCGTGGCGTGCCTCCCGGATCGGGATCGGGTGGGTGCACGTCGTCGAGGCTGATGTGGACGCGACCTTTGGTTTTCGGCGCCGGCGCGCTCGCCGGGCCACTGGGCTTCGAGTCGCCGCGGCACGCGAGGGCGCCCAGGACGACCACCGCGCCGACGCAGACGAGCGCTCGGTGAACAAGAGCTCGCGTCATTCGTCCTCCGCTACGGGTGTTCCTTGCGACGCGGGGACGTTCCCGCGCGATCGTGCAAGGATACGCGCGGCGACCTCGAGACGATCGACATCGCACCGCGATGAGCACCCACCCGCCCGAGCCCACCGACGAGATCGAGATCGAGGCGGCGCCAGGCGTGCGCCTCGGGGTGAGCCGATGGCTGCGCGACCGCCCCACGGCCGTGGTCGTGGCCCCGGGTTTCTTCCGCTCGCGCCACTCGCCGATGCTGGTCGCCACGGCCGCGCGCATCGCGGCCGCGCACGACGTCTACCTCTTCGACTTCCGGGGGCACGGCACCAGCACCGGTCGCTACACGTTCGGCCGCCGCGAGACCGACGACCTCGCGGCGGTGCTCGCACACGTGCGCGGTCGCGGTCACGTGCGGATCGCCGTGGTCGGTTTCTCGATGGGCGGCACGGTCGCGGTGCGCACGCTCGGGGCCGAGCGCCGCGCGGGCCGCGATCCGCAGATCGCGGCGCTGGTGACCGTGAGCTCGCCCTCCGAGGTGTCGCGGCTTCGACCGCGGCTCCCGCCGCGCGGGCTGCTCGGACAGAGCTTCGCCGCCGAGCGCCATCGGCTACCCCGCCTCGACCTCGCGACGCTCGTCCGCCATCGGCTCGACACGGTCGCGCTGGCCGCCTGGATCTCGCCCACGCCGTGGCTCGTGCTCCACAACCTCGGCGATTGGTTGGTCCCGCACGCGATGGCCGAGGCGCTCCACCGCGGCGCCCGCCCGCCGTGCACCCTTCACCTCTTCCGCAACCGCGCGCGGCTGCACGCCGACGCGTTGGTGCGGACGATCCCGGACGAGTTCTTCGGCGTCCTCGAGCCCTTCTTGCAGGCTCGTCTGTGCCCGTGAACCGCCCGCGGCGCACCGGCTCGCGCCGAGCGTGCGAATCGCTTGCCGCTCGCGGGTCGTTGCAGTATCCAAGCGCCGTTTTTTGCCCGGGCTCGGCAGGCGGGTCCGGGGATTCAACCCCAGCGCGCGAGACCGAGAACGAGCGTTTCGAGGCCAGGTCGGCAGGTTGGTCCTCCCCGTAGGTTTCGGCAGTCGAGTCGGTTCCCGCACGGAAGGAGTCCGTGGCCATGCCCATCGGTACCGTGAAGTGGTTCAACGACGCGAAGGGATTCGGCTTCATCACGCCGGAAGACGGCTCCAAGGACGTCTTCGTGCACCACACGGCGATCCAGATGGACGGGTTCCGCACCCTCGCCGAAGGCCAGCGCGTCGAATACGAGACCACGATGGGCCCCAAGGGTCCCGCGGCCGAGAAGGTTCGGCCGGCCTGATCCGCAGACCGTCCCGCCCGAAAGCCCGGGAGCACGCGAGCCCGGGCTCTTCTTTTCTCCGCGACGCCGTCGTACACCGGGGATCGAGACACACGGTCCTTCCCGCAGCGAGAACCCTTCATGCTCGATCTGGCACGTCTCGAACGAGTGCGGTTGCACCGCCGGCCGCCCGGGCAATTGCTCGTCGCCGCGCTCTTCCTGTGGCCGAGCTATCGCTTTCCCCGCAAGACCGAGATCGTCATCGAAGGCATCGAGCGCATCCCCCGCGACCGCTCGGTGTTCTTCGCGATGAATCACACCGACCGCTTCAACTACTGGCCGTTCCAGTACGCCCTGCACCGCACCGGCGTGCACCGCTACACGGCCACCTGGGTGAAGGGGAAATACTACGAGCATCCCGCGATCGCGTGGTTCATGGACGCCACCAACAACATCCCGCTGCCGTCACGCGGCTACGTGCTGACCACCGAGTTCCGGCGCACCGTCGGCCGCGTCCCCACCGAGACGGAGTACCGGCAGCTGCGTGACCTCGCCGACGGCAACCTCGCGCTCCAGCACGCCGCGTTCGTGAACGCGAGCCCCGAGCTCAAGCGCTTCCTCGAAGCACAAGGTGCCGACCCCTCGGCGGCGCCAATCGGCCGCGACGGGCACGAATCGGTCTTCCTGCCGCGCTTCGAGGAGCTCTTCGATCGGATGATCGAGGCGGTGGTGCGGCTCAACCACGACGCGCTGAACGAGTATCGGTGTCACGTCCTGGTGTTCCCGCAGG
The DNA here is from genome assembly GCA_046331705.1 of bacterium. GTDB lineage: Bacteria > JADJOY01 > JADJOY01 > JADJOY01 > JADJOY01 > JADJOY01. The sequence continues at coordinate 43,908 of JAXLQJ010000018.1, forward strand.
GGACGCGCTCGCGGCGGCTGAGCCGCGGTCACACGGGGCTGGCGCAGATGACGCAGCGGCTCGGCGCTCCCATCGTCCCCATCGGCTGCAACGGTTCCGATCGCATCTATCCCGGCAGCTCGCCGTGGTCGAGCGGTGGACGCGTGGTCTACCGGGTCGGGCCGATCCTGGAAGTCGACGGTCCCGAGCTCGCGCCCCAACGCGTGCGCGACGAGTTCACGCCGCTCTCGCGCAGCGCCGTGGCGCGCCACGGCGACCGCTTCCGCGCGATCACGGACATCGTGATGGACCACGTGAATCGACTGCTCGATCCCGAGTACCAGCGCACCGAGACGGGCGAGAGCGACGGAGTCACCGGCATCCACCGCTTCGTGTGAAGGCGCGCCGTGCACGGACGATCATGAACCATCTCTCTCCCGATCAGCTCGATTGGCTCGGCACCGGCGCGGGCACCCTCACCACGATCGCCTTCCTGCCGCAGGTCTGGAAGACGTGGCGAACGCGCTCCACCGCCGATCTCTCGCTCGCGATGTGGAGCCTGTTCTCGCTGGGTGTCGCGCTGTGGGTGGTCTACGGCGCGCTGCTCGGCGCGACGCCCATCGTCTGGTTCAACGCGATCACGCTGGTGCTGGCGTCGAGTCTGCTCTACCTCAAGATCCGCCACCGGTGAGCGGCCGAAGCCTTCGCGAGCGGGCCCGTCGCGCGACGGCCCGTGACGCCGCGCCGATCAGTTCCAGGGCAGTCGCGAGCGGGTGCCCCAGTAGCTCGCGGGCTCCTCGACGAGCGCCGCCAGCTCGTGCGCCGCTTGCGCGTCCCACGCGACCTCGAGGGCACGCGCGTTCGAAGCGAGCTGCGCTGGCGTAGCCGCACCGCTCAGCACCACGTCGACCCACGGCTCGGCGACCACGGCGGCGAGCGCCAGCGCGTCGCGGGTGCAGCCGAGACGCGCGCAGGCTCGCTCGAGGACGGTCTCGTCCGCGAGCGGCGGCGACCCCTCGACCCGCGCCGCGAGCCGACCGTTGGCCATCCCTTCCTTCACGATGACGCCGAGCCCGGCGGCGTGAGCGTCGGCGAGGGCCGCGCCCGCGGAGCGCTCGAGCAGGTTCCACGTCGCCTGGACCGTCTGGAAGAGCCGAGCTCCGTCGACCTCCACGGCGAGCGCGCGCCGGATGACCTCCGACTGGCGCGGACCCGAGACCGAGAGGCCGATGCGCACGCCCTCGGCGCGCAGCCGCGCCAGCGCGTGCATCACCGCCCGATCGTCGAGGACGCCGCTCTCGAGCGTCGCCGAGTGGATCTGGTAGACGTCGATGCGCTCGCCCAGACACGCACGGCTCTCGCGCCACTGGCGTTCGAACGCCGCCAGCGAGTGATCCTTGACCTCGTGGGACGCGGCGTCGACGCGCCACTGCGCGGTGTACGTGTAGCCCCACTTCGACCCCACCACGACGGCGCCGCGCGCCCCATCACGCGCGGCCAGCCAGCTCGCCAGGAACTCCTCGCCGCGCCCGTACGAGCGCGCCACGTCCAGGTAGCGAATGCCCGCCGCGAACGCGGCGTCGAGCACCGCGTGGGCGCCGCGCTCCATCGCCTCCACCTGGTAGGCCCCGCGCAGATCGCTGGCGTGGCCGAGGTTCAGGTAGCCCGGTCGGCCCAGGGCCGCGAGCCCCAACCCCAAGCGCGAGACCGCGAGGCCCGTCGCCCCGAGCGCGCGACTCGTCACGAGCGAGGCGCGATCAGCTCGCGGGCTGGTCGAGGAGCGGCGCGATCCAGGCCCGCACGTCCTGGTTCACCGGCACGCGGTAACGATGGCTGCGCCACAGCTCGTCCTTGCCTTCGACGAGCAGGAACGCGTCGGTGGGCAAGCGCGCCACGACGTCGCGGAACGAGTCGCGCAGCGCGTCCTCGAACCACATGCCGAGCCGGCCACGCGGCGTGTCTCCGACCAGCGCGAAGCGGCCCTCGCCGGCGTCGTAGCCGCGCACGCGCATGATCGGCGCGTTCGCGGAGTCCGCGGCGCGGAACTTGGTGCAGTCGCTCTGCATCCGCACCTGCACGGCCCACACGAGGCGTGTCCCGGCTGTCATGAGGGCCGCATCCTATGCAGGCGCTCGAGGTCGCGCAAGCAGCGCCGGCGCGAAACCGCCCCGCGTTCCAGCGCCGGACGCGAGGGGGTTGTCCCCACGAGGCCGACGGCAATAGATTCGGCTCGGCGCGACCAACCCGCGGGGGAAGTGAACGAGATCGGAGGCGAGCGTGATCGTCACCTGCAGCGGCTGCGGCAAGCGATTCACTTCCCGGCTCACCGAGTGCCCGTTCTGCAAGGCACCGAATCCCGAGGTCGACACACAGCCACCCGCCCATGTCGCGGACTCCGCAGCCGCCGCCGCTCCGGGCGGCGCGCCGCCGCCACCGCCTGCGTTCCACGAGCCGCCGCGCCCCACGCCGCGAAGCCTCCTCGACAAGCAGGTGGCGGACGCCAAGCCCGGGACCAACCCCATCGTCTTCACGGTGCTCAAGCTGGTGGTGCTGCTGGCGGTGATCGGGGGCGGCGCGTATTCGATCAAGCTCTTCTTCACTCCCGACAAGCCGACCGCGTTCATCGGCGCGTCGCGCGGCGACGAGCTCGAGATGCCGATCGAGAAGCTCACCACGGCGACTCCCGACATGCTGGATCGTCGGCTGTTGCTGGTCGCCAAGTTCGGCAAGGTGATGTCGGACGACGACGGCTTCCGAAGGTTCGAGGCCATCTCCGCCGCCGGCGTGAGCCTGCCGATCTACGTCGCGCCCGAGTACGCGAAGGTGATCGACCAGCTCAAGCCGGGCCAGACCTTCGGCGCCTACGGGACCATCGAGAACAAGGGGCTCGGCTACACGCCCAAGCCTGCGCTCGTGGTGAAGTGACGCGCGCGAGCGGCATCGCTAGGATCGAGGCGAGCGAGCCGCCACGTCGGGCTTGCGGCCGGTGAGTCGGCCGGCACGGAAGAACCCCTCCCGTGGAACGGCCCGTCCTCTTCCAGCTCTCGATCGCCGCGGTGATGGTGGCGCTGATCCGCCACCTCTTCGCCGTCTACCGGCGCTCGACGGCGGTGCTGGTGATCGGTTCGGTCGCGTGGCTGGCGCTGACCAAGGAATTCGGGACGCTTCACGATTCCACGCCCGACTACGAGGTGCTGATTCAGTCGATCGTGCCCGGGCCGATCGTGATCGCGTGCGGGTGGGTCATCGTCTTCTTGCTGGGGCTCGAGGCGAGCCGGCTGGCCGCCGAACGATTTCCCCGCGCTCGGCTCGATCGCTACTTCGCGCGGGTGTTCGTCGTCGCGCTCTACGGGGCGTTGGCTTCGATCCCCGTCGAGATGATCGGCCAGACCCTCGGCTGGTGGCGCTGGCGGGTGCCGAGCGAGATCTTCCCGCGGCCCTCGTGGGACGACTGGTTCGGGGTCGAGCTCTCGTTCGCGCTGATCGTGCTGCTCATCGCCGGTGCCACCCGGCGCTTTCTGTGGCAGTTCCCGCTGATCTTCCTGGTGGGCACGATCCTGAGCGGGCTGATCTTCAAGAACATCAACGCGTGGCGCACGATCGGCATCCATCCCGCGTTCATCGCGTTTCCGGTCTTCCTGGCGGCACCGTTCCTGGTTCCCGGGCTGGTGCTCCACGAGCGGCTGCGGGTGGCGAGCCCGGCGTCGCGGTGGAAGCTCGCGCCGATCGTCAGTGAGCTCGTCATCGTGGGCGTGCTCTGCCTCTACCTGCTGCTGCGATCGCAACCGGAGGCGCTGGTCTATGCGGTGCCGTACCTCGCCTGGATCGCTGTGCATCGGCTGCTGCTCGGCCGACCCGTGAGCGCCCCGGCGACGGTCGCCCGGGTGCCCGCGATCGCTGCGGAGCAAGCGGTGCGCTGACCGCGCGGCGCGGCCCACGCTCCGTCGCCTGCTGACGACGCGAAATCGCCTCTGCCATCCTGCGCTCCCCGCCCCCCTGCGCGCCGCACGAAGTCGGGTCCGACGCCACGAACGCTTCCGTTTCGTCCCGCCGGCGCCGCTTGCTCGGCACCCTCGCGCTCGCCGCGACGGTGGTCTCGATGGCGCTCGCGCTCGAGGTCGCGCTGCGCGCACGCGCGGCCCACGAGCGCGCCGCCGGCTCGGTGCCAGCCGACCTCGCACCGCGCGGGCTCTACCGCGAGAGCGCCGATCCGGCGTTGCGTTACGAGCTCATCCCCGAGGCGCGGGTCGTGGCGGAAACGGGTGCGCGCATCGAGATCAACGGCGCCGGCTTTCGGGGTCCCCTCCCGGCCGTACCCAAGCCGCGCGGCACGCGACGCGTGATCGTCCTCGGCGACTCGGAGGTCTTCGGCGCCAAGCTCGGCGAGGCCGACACCCTACCCGCCCAGCTCGAGCGCGCGCTGAACGCGCGGCGCGGCGCGGGCTGGGACGTCCTGAACTTCGGCGTCGAGGGCTACGACACGCTCCAGGAGACGCGATTCTTCGAGACCCGCGGCGTGGCGCTCGAGCCGGACGTGGTGGTGCTCTACTTCGTGTCGAACGACGTGCTACCGCCCGAGCTGGTGCGCGTGGCCGATGGCTGGGATCGTTCGTTCCTCGTGCGCTGGGGCCGCGATCTGGTGCTGATGCAGCGCGCGCGCCGATTGCTCGGAACGGGCAACGACTACCGCGACTACGTGCGGCACGCGTACGATCCCGGCTCGCGCGTGTGGCTCCTCGGCCGCGAGCGCGTGCGGGCGCTCGCGGAGCGCGTCGCCGCTGCGCACGCGCGGTTCCTGGTGGTGGTCGCACCCGAGATCTTCGGCATCGAGCGCCGCGAGGAGCTGCTCGACACTCCGTACCGAGCGTTCCATCGCGCGCTCGCGCGCCTGGCCGAGGACGGGATCGAGGTCGTCGATCCGCTGCCGGCGCTGGTGGATTGCGCCGCGCGGCCCACCGACCTCTGGGTCACGCCCACGGACCACCACAAGAACGGACGTGCCAATCGGTGCATCGCCGAGCAGGTGGTGACCGCCGGCGCGCTCGCGATGGACACGACGGACGCGGCTCACACGGAGGGGCCGTGAGGGCTGAGCGCGCGCACCCATTCGAGCGAGCCTTCGGGCGAGGAGCGCGCCAACCAGCGCAGCGCCGCGAGAAACGCCGGCTCGGGCTCCACCCGAAGGCGGCCCGCGAGCCAGAGCTGCCAAGCGCGCGCGACGGGGTCGGCATCCGCACCGAGCCCGGCGGGCGGCACCGCCGCGGGATCGAGGACGATGCTGGCGCTCGCGGCGGGTCCGGCGAGCGCCAGCGTGGCGCGCTCGTAGCCTGCGGCCGCGAACCCCGCCGCGGCGAGCCAGAGCGCCGTGCACGCGCCGAGCGCCGTCACGAACGCTTGCAACGTCGAGCGCGAGCAAGCGAACGCGAGCGCAGCGCACGACACGCTCGCGAGCCCGTAGACGCCGATCGACGCCAGCAGCGCGTTCACCCGATCACCTCGTGGTCCCCGCCTCGCGGCCAGCTTGCATGAGCTCACCGCCGCACACCAACCCAACGCCGTGGGCCGAGACGGACGAGCGCCGCGCGCAGCTCTCGCTGGCGCTCGCGATGATCGCGTTCGCGCTGGGCACGGGGCTCGGTCTCGGTCAGCTCGGTGTCGTGACCTTCGACGGCCTGCTCGAATACATCCGCGACGCGCGGGTCCTCTCGGAGCAGGGACTCGGTGCCTATCGTCACGCCGTCCATCCGATCGGGTACCCGAGTCTCCTGGCGGCGCTGCGCCACGCGACCCCCTCGCTCTTCGCTGCGTCCCGGCTGGCGTCGTGGATCGCCGGGCTGGCGGTGCTGCCGCTCTACACGCTGCTGGTGCGACGCGCGCTCGGCCCGCGCGCCGCCGCGTGGGCGCCGTGGCTCGCCATCGCCGGCTCGGCGCTGGTCGCGCACACGCTCGAGCCGTCGAGCACGCTGCCCGCCGCCGCGCTCCAGCTCGCCTCGATCGTGACGCTGGCCGAGAATCCCGAGCGCAGGTCGCGGCTCGTCGCGGCCGGCATCCTGGTGGGACTCGCGTGGCTGGTGCGCTACCCGAGCATCCTGGTGTTCGGCGCCACGGCGACCTGGCTGGTGATCCGAGGCTGGCGCGAGCCGCGCCGCCTGCTGGCGGATCTCGCGGCCTACACCGTGCCGTTCGTGTGCGTCGCGAGCCCCCAATGGGTGCTGAATCTCAGCCACGGGCTCGATCCGTTCATCGCCGACAACGCGGGCTACATCCTGCGCGCCGAGCGCGGCCATTTCGCCCACGATCAGACGATCGTCAGCATGCTGCTGCTGGAAGGCGGACGCGCGGCGCGCTTCTGGGCCAAGAACCTGTCGCTCTTCGTGCTCTTCAACGCGCCCTTGCTGGCGGCCATGGCCTGGCTGTGGCGCGCCCGCCGCACCACCACCCTCGGCTATCTCGGGACGGTGGTGGTGCTGCAGCAGCTGGTGCTGGCGCTCACCAACTTCAATCCCAAGTTCTACCTGCTCGATCGCTGGCTGCTGCTCGCGTTCCTGCTCGGCGCGCTCGGCGCGCTGGCGCCACGGCTGCGCGCGGCGTGGAGCCCGCGCGACGCGGCGCCCGGGCGAGCGGGACGCGCGGCGCGCGTGCTCGTCGCGGGTCTGGCGGCCGCAGCGCTGGCCCCGGCGCTCGCCGCCTACCTGGTCTTCCGGGTGATCGAGATCCACTCGCTGCTGGGCGTGGACGAGATCGGCGAGACCCACCGCGCGCTCACCCAGTCGCTCTACGACCGCGGCTATCGCGGCTCGAGCGAGATCCTGGGATGCAGCAACGTCCATTACGACCTGCGCTTGCTCGACCGCGACGAGGTCGCCTACTACCGAGACGCGGCGGTGGGGTTGCCTGAGATCCCGCGCTTCGCGAGCCCGGCAGCGTTCGTCGACTTCCTGCACGAGCACGGCTTTCGCTTCGTGCTCTACGACGAAGAGGATCGCGGGCCCTGCCCCGACCTCGGATTTCTCTTCGTGCCCGAGCGCCTCCCCGCTACGCTCGAGCCCGTGTGGATCGACGACTTCTACAACCAGACCGATCGCGTCGCGCTCTACGCGGTGAGCGACGGCCCATCGCCAGCCACGCTCACGGATGCCGAGAAGCGCGCGCGCTGGCAACGGGTGCGCAGGCCGTCGCTCAAGGGCGTGCTCGACGACTGGGCGCGGCGCTCGGCGGGGGAGATCCGATGACGGCGATCGCGCGAGCGAGTCGGCGGCGATGGGCAAGCCTCGCCACGGGTGTGGCGCTCCTCGGAGCGCTCGCGATGCTCTCGACTGGCGCGCGTGCCGACGAGCTTCACCGCTGGGTCGACGCGAACGGCCAGGTGCACATCAGCGACTCGCCGGCGCCCGCGGCGCGCGGCGCACCGGCGGCGACCGGCTCGGGGCCGTCCCCGGCGGCCCCGAGCGAAGCCGTCCCCGGTCGATTCCGCGAAGGCCTGCTGTGGCGTGTCGAGCCACGCGCCGTTCCCGGCGCCCCGATCGCCCCGAGCTACGTGTTCGGGACCATGCATTCCAGCGATCCCCGGGTGCGCGCCGTCGCCGAGACCATCGAGCCCGCGTTCCGCGACGCCAAGGCGTTCTGCGCCGAGGCGAGCTTCGACGGCGCCGCGATGCTCACCGTCACCGAGCGCATGTTCGCCGGCGAAGGGCGCAGCCTCGATCAGATCCTCGGCCGCGAGCTCTTCGACCGCATCGTTCCACTCCTCGAGGCGCGCGGCCTGCCGGGCGGGTTCGTGCCGATGCTGCGCCCCTGGGTGGTGCTGCTCACGCTGAGCGTACCGGCGTCGGCGGCCACCACCGACGCGTCGTCGATCCTCGACCTCGAGCTGATGAACCGCGCACAGAGCACCGGCAAGACGGTCTGCGGCGTGGAGACGCTCGACGAGCAGGTCGATGCCATCGAGGCGATCCCGGAGCGCGAGCTGGTCGCGCACATCCGCGCCGCCGCCGACGCGGCGGCGTCCCTCGACGAGACCTACGCCCAGGCGATCGAGCTCTACGTGAAGCAGGACCTCGCGGGGCTCGCGTCGCTCGACGCCGGCTCGGCGTCGGGCGGCACCGAGAGCCGCCGCCTCGCGGCCAAGCTCACCCGCCGCCTCCTCGACGATCGCAACGTGCGCATGGCGGCGCGGATCGCCGACTACGTCCAGCGCGGCGGCGCCTTCGTGGCCATCGGCGCCGGGCACCTCGCCGGCGAGCGCGGCGTGCTCGCCTTGCTCGAGAAGCGCGGATTCGTCGTCGAGCGGGTGGCGCCGAGCACGCCGTGAGCGCGCGCCGCGCGGGCACGCGCCCGAGCCGGGATCGCGCTCGGCGAGGGCCTCGGGACTCGCAGATCAGGCGGACGTGGTGGGCAACCCGAGCCGCTTGAAGAGGCTCGTGAAGTCGTCGTCCTCGATCGGCTTCTTCAGGAACTCGCCGCCGCGCGGGATGAGCTTGGCGAGATCCCGGTCCGCGGAGCGATCGGAGAGCAGCACGATCGGCGTGATCGCCGTGCGCGGGAACGAGCGCAAGATCTGGCTCGCCTCGAGACCGCTGATCTTCGGCATGTAGACGTTCACGAAGATCACGTCGGTGCCGCGCCCGAGCGCCGCCTCGACCAGGCCGTAGCCATCGGTGACGCGCACCACGTCGAGCCCGTAGCGATCGAGGATCTCGCTCACGATGCGCGCTTCCTCGGCGTCGGGCTCGCCGAGGATGGCGCGCTTGCGCTGCACCTCGGTGGGCTCCTTGTGGTGGTGGCGCTCGCGCGCGCGCTGCAGGTCCTCGCGCAGCGCGGCGGCGTCGCGGTAGCGCTCGCCGGGAGTCTTGGCGAGGCATTTGAGGACGATCCCCTCGACGTAGGCGCTCACGCCGGCGTTGAGGGTGCGCAGCGGCCGCGGCCGCTCCATCAGGTGCTTCTGCGCCGTCGCGACGAGGTTCTTGCCCTCGAACGGCACGGTGCCGGTGAGCATCTCGTAGAGCACGCAGCCGAACGAGTAGACGTCGGTGGCGGGCACCAGCGTCTTGTCCTCGAATTGCTCGGGGGCCATGTACGCGGGCGTGCCGAGCAGCATGCCGTCGTGGGTGATGCGGATGTCCTCGGGCCGGCGCGCCAGGCCGAAGTCGAGGACGATCGCCTTGCCTTCCGGCGTCACCATGAGGTTCGAGCTCTTGATGTCGCGGTGCACGATGCCGGTGCGGTGGCAGGCCGCGAGGCCGTCGGCGGCTTGCTCGGCGATGTCGAGGGCCTCGTCCTCGCTGAGCAGCCCGCGCTCCTGGATGATCTCCGAGAGCGGCACGCCCGGCACGTATTCCATCGCCAGGAACGCGCGCTCTCCCATGCGCCCGATCTCGTAGATGGTGGCGACGTGCTGGTTCTTGATCTGGCGCGAGAGCCGGATCTCGTGGCGCAATCGCTGCGTCCAGCTCTCGTCGTCCGACCACTCGAACTTGAGCACCTTGAGGGCGACGATCTCGCCCAGCTCCTTGTCGTAGGCCTTGAAGACGTCGGCGGTGCCGCCCCGGCCGATGCGATCGATGAGCTCGTAGCGGCTGTTCCTCCCCACCGCCTCGCGTCGCGGCTTGGTGGCGCCATCGCTCGGCGGGGCGATCTCCTCGGTGGGCGCGTCGTCGGAGTTGAGATCGGCCTCGATCTCCGCCTGACGCTCGACCGCGCGCTGGGCCTGACGCTCGAAGACCGCCAGCCGCACGCTCAACAGACCCATGTCGATGGGCTTGGTGAGGTAATCGTCGGCGCCAGCCTCCAGCACGCGCTGCACGGCATCGTGCTGGTTCTGGTGGGTGCACACCACGATCGTGGCGCCCGCCCCGTGGGGCGAGCGACGCAGCCGGCGACACACCTCGAGGCCGTCGAGGTCGTTGAGCTCGGCGTCCAGCACCACCAGCGCGAAATGCCCCATCGAGAACGATGCGATCGCCGAGGTGCCGTCGACGACGGTCGTCACCTCGTGGCCGCGCGCGCGCAGCACGGCCTGCATGAGCGCGCGCAGCGCCTCGTCGGCCTCGACCAGCAGCGTCTTCATGGCTCGATCATCGCGGTGATCGCCGTGGGTCCGACGCCGTCGGGTCGCCGGATCACGCTCACCTCGTGGGCCCGAGCACGAACACCGTGGACACGCTACCCGGTCCGCCGAGGGTGTGCGCCAGCCCGAGGTCCGCCTTCGGCACCTGCATCTTGCCTGCGCGGCCACGCACCTGATCGGCGATCTGGTTGATCATGCGCACGCCCGAGGCACCGATCGGATGGCCGCAGCTCTTGAGGCCGCCGCCGGTGTTCACCGGCAGGCGTCCGCCCAGCTTGGTGACGTTGTCGTGGACCAGCTCCCAGCCGCGGCCGCGCGGCGCGAGACCGAGGTCCTCGTAGTTGAGGATCTCGGTGATCGTGAAGCAGTCGTGGCACTCGACCACGTCGAAGGCGCTGGCGGGATCGTCCACGCCGGCATCGGCGTACGCGGCGGCGGCCGCCGCGCGGGTCGCGTCGAACCCCAGGAAATCCCAGTCGGGCTTCATCTGCGCGCCGTAATAGCCGTTCGCCACGGCGAGGCCGATGCCGCGGATCGAGACCGGGTCCTTCACGTAGTCGCGAGCGCGATCGGCGCGGGCGAGAATCACCGCGGCGGCGCCGTCGGTGGTGGGGCAGCAATCGTAGAGCCGCAGGGGCTCGGCCACCGGGGCGGCCTTGCGCGCCGCCTCGGCGGTGATGGCCTTGCGGAAATGCGCCTTGGGATTGAGCGCGCCGTGCTCGTGGTTCTTGACCGCGACCTGGTCGAGCGTCCCCTCGTCGAGGCGATGCTGGTCGAGGTAGCGCGTCGCGAGCAGCGCGAACATGCCCGGCGCCGTGCGTCCCTTGCAGAGCAGCGGGTGCCCGCGCTCGACGTGCTGCGCCACCAGGCTGCCGCGCGAGGGCACGTCGCGCATCTTCTCGACGCCCACCGCGAGCGCCACGTCGAACGCACCCGAGGCCACCGCGAAGGCGGCGTTGCGCACCGCTTCCATGCCGGTGCAACAGAGATTCGAGACCCGCGTGACGGGGATGGGATAGAGGTGCAGCGCTTCGGCGACGCTGGTGCCCGAGGCCCCCTCGTAGCCCCACGCCATGGGCAGGTAGGTGCCGAGCCAGGCGGCCTGGACGTCGCGCAGCTCGATTCCCGCGTCCGCGACCGCCAGCGTCGTGGCCTCGGCCAGCATGTCGGTGAGGCTCTGGTGGAAGTTCTCGCCGAAGCGGATCGTGCCGCTGCCGATGATCGCCACGCGCCCGCCGATTCCCATCCGTCTCCTCGCTGGCTCAGGCCGTGACCGGACGCAGCTTCCAGCCGTAGTTCGGAAAGCCGCCGCCTTCGTGGATACGACGGAAGGTGAGCGCCACGCGCTGGCCGATGGCGACGCGAGAGCGATCCGCGTCCACCAGCTCGGCGTAGTAGCGCCCGCCGCCGTCGAGATCCGCGGCCACCATGATCGTGGGCGGATCGGGATTCGGCACCAGGTGATCCGCGGTGAAGGTCACGATGGCGCCCGTCCGAGCCAACGCCACCTCGCCGAACTCGCGCCCGTCGCACGCGTGACAGACCGGCTTGGGCGGCAGCTCGATCGCGCCGCACGAGCGGCAGCGCGAGCCACGCCAGCGCACCAGCGCGCGCTCGTCGCGGGCGAGCACCGCCGGTGAGGTCCACGGATCGATGCGCTCGCCCTCGAGCCAGCCCTTGATCCGCAGGTATTGCGGATAGCGCGGGATCGCCCGCGACGGCGCCAGCGCCGCCGCCAGCCGCGCGGCGAGCGTGGGCGCTTCCTCGCCGGCGCGCACCAGCAGCGCCTCGGCGCCGGCCGATGCGCCGAGCACCAGCAACCAATCCCCCGGCTGACAGGCGGCCAGGCCGCGACCGAGCGCCAGCGCGAACGCGGCGGCGCCCCACGCGCCCACGGCATCGAGGGTGGCGTCGGGGACGATTCGATCGACCGGCACGCCCAGGCTCTTGCGCAGCGCTGGATCCGTGGCGCGATCGGGTGCGGCCAGCGCGAAGCGCACGTGCTGGGCGTCCAGCTGGTGCGCCGCGAGCACCCGCTTCGCGAGCGCCCGCATCGCCGCGGGCGAGCCGTGCTCCTGCGCGAACGGTCGATCGGCCTCGCCGGTGACGCGCTCGCCGCGGCGTCGCCAACGCTCGCGCGTGCCGCTCACCAGCGACGCGTGAGCGACCACCTCGCCCAGCCGCGGCTCAGCGCCGAGAACGATCGCCACCCCGCCGTCCCCGAGCTGGCCTTCGTTGGCGCCGCCGGGCGCGGGGCTCTGCACCTCGGCCACGGCGACCAGCGCGCGCCCGCCGCGGCCGCGCACCGCATCGCATCCAGCACGCAGCGCCTGGGCACCCGAGCCCAGCGAGCCGGCGATCTCCGTCACCTCGACGGCCTCGACAGCGTCACACGCCACCGCCAGCTGATTGGCGTTGCCGCCGTCCTCGAGCGGCGCCGTGGTGGACCCCAGGAATACCCGCACCAGCGCGTCGCTCGGCACCGCGCCGGTATCGAACGCGGCATCCACGGCGAGCGTGACGACGTCTTGATCGGGACCGGCGACCGCGCGCGTTCCCGCGCCGCCGGAGCCCCAGTTCTCACGCAGGAGCTGCCCCGAAAGCCGGCGGAGGGGGATGGCGAGGCCGAGCGCCTCGATGCCGACCGTCACGGATGCGCGACTCATTTTTTCTCGGTGTGCGGGGCGCCGCATCCTACCTTGCGCCAACGCCGATGGCTTCCCGGCTCGTCAGCCGGAGCGGGCGGAGGGCGAGGCAACGAATCCGCTGAGGGTCGGGTGACGAACCGGGGCCCCCACCGAGGACGCAGGCGGGCAGCGAGCGGCCTCATCGGAGCGGTCGCGCTTGCCGTCGCTGGCGCGATTCTCGTTCTGCAGAGCACGGCCCTCGCTCGCCGCCACGCCGGAGAAGCGGTGCGAACGACTCCTCGACCGCCGCCTCGGCAGCGCAGTGTCAGCTCGGCAGGCTCGTCAGCGCATATGCTCGAACCAGCGCCGAACGCCGGCGTTACCGCATGCCGCTCGCCCGCTCGCTCACGATCCCACCGCCCCCGCCGACACCCGGAGAGTCGCGGTCTCGACGCCGAGCGCGGCGCCGGGGAGCGACGCGCTGGGGTCGCCTGGTGGCGCTCGCGCTGCTCGCATCCGTCACGGGCTGCTGGGCACGTCTCTACGCGAGCAAGGTGGCGCGCGCCGCGGCGTGGGAATCCGTCGCGCAGCTGAAACGGCATTTCCACTGGGCGCTCGACGGACGCCTCGCGACGGAGCAGTTCCAGACCTACGACTTCTTCTTCGTCGGCGGCGGGCAGTGGAAGCTCTGCGTCCTCGATCCGTCCGTCATCGACGAGGTGATCACGAAGAGTGCCCTCGAGGCTCGTCCCGACCGAACGCTTCCCAGCGCCGAGCGCGAGCGACCGGCGTGGTGGAGCGATCCCTCGAGCAGCACCGGCCGATACGCGGTGCGCTGCGCGAGCGAGGGGAACTACTGCCGCACACTCTGGTTCGATCCGATCCACCGCGTCGCGTTCCTCGAATGGACCGGCGGCTGAAGCGCGGCTGGCCGTCGCGCCGGCGCCGAGGGCGACGAGCGGGATGGCGGCTGCTCCCGACTCGCGGTGGCCGCTGGAAACCAGTGCTGCGCTCGCGACCCGTCGCGAGACTGGTCCCCCGCACCGTCGCCTGGTAGACCACGACCCATCGCGTCCTTCGGGGGTTCGATGAGCGTCGCACGATCGCTTCGTACCGCGTCACGCGCCGAGCTGCGGCGGCGCATCGCCACTGGCCATCCGGTGGACCCAGCGGCCATCGAGGGCTGGGCGTATCGTGGCACCAGCTTGGGATTGCCGAAGCTGATCGAGGCGATCACCTGGAAGACCTTCCAGAAGACGTTCTGGCGCGAACCCGCGTCGGGGCGCTTGCTGGGCTGGAACGTGCGCCTCGAGCAGGATGGGGTCGACGCGCCCAGCCGACCCAAGCGCCGCGACGGCAAGCCCGTCACCGTCTGGCATTACGAGGTGCTGTCGCCCGCCGGGATCCGCACGCCGCCCGACTTCGACCGCGGGCTCATCATCGACTACTCGCGGGGCCGAAATCCGCGCTTCGACACCATTCGCTTCTCCAAGGACCCGCTGGTCGCGCTGACGGAAGGCAGCGCCGACGAGCTGATCGGCGTGACGTATCTCTCGATCGCCGGGCTCTGCATCGAGACGCCGACGTATTTCACGTTGGAGCGGGAACACCGCATCGACTTCGTTCCGTACGAATGATGGATCTCGACCGCGTCGCCACCGAGCAGCGCCCCCCGGTGTGGAACCGGCTCTTCGGCTTCGAGCGGCGCTGGGCCGAGGCCCTCTTCGACGCCGTGCTCGGCATCGAGCCGCACGAGGGGGCGTCCGTGACGCTGCCCGCGTTCGAGTCGATCGATCGGACGGTGTTCTGGCGCTCCCTGGAACGCGCGCCGGCGCCCTCGTTTCGCATCGGCCTGCGCGGCTTCGTCTATGCCCTCACGCTGCTGCCGCTCTTCGACGCGCGCTGGCGCAAGCCGTTCTTCCGACTGTCGCGCGCCGAGCGCCTCGCGGCGATCGAGCGCTTCGACCGCGACCCGCGCTACGCCATCCGCCAGATGCTCGCGGCGCTCAAGATGCTCGCCTGCTTCGCGTATTTCGATGCGCCCGCGGCGCGCGCGCCGTTCGAGCAACCGCCCGCCCCTGCCGGGAGCGAGACGTGAGCGAGCTGGTGCATCTCGACGGACGCGACGTGCGCGTGGCGCTGACCCTCACCGCCGACGTGGTGGTGGTCGGCAGCGGCCCCGCCGGCGCCACCGTGGCGCGCGCCCTCGGCGCAGCCGGCGTCGACGTGGCCGTGCTCGAGGAAGGCTTCGAGGCTCGTCCCGAGGATTTCGAGGCGAGCGGTGTGCGCGCGCTGGCACGGCTCTATCGCGACATGGGCACCTCGATCGCGTTCGGCAAGGCCCCGATGCCGTTCCTGCAGGGGCGCGCGGTGGGCGGTACCTCGGTGGTGAATGGCGCCATCTGCTGGCGCTTCCCACGCGAGACCCTCGACGACTGGGCACGCACCGATCCCGCTCTCGCCGAGGCGCTGCCGTTCGACGAGATCGAGCGCGCCCAGGACGAGATCGACCAGCGCCTGGGCGTCGCCTCCACCGATCCCGCCATCGCCGGCCCCAAGAACCTGCTGCTCGGCACGGGCGCCGAGGCGTTGGGTGTCGCGCACCGTCCGATCCGCCGCAACGTGGAAGGGTGCGTCGGCGCGGGTCGCTGCCTGCAAGGTTGCCCGCACGGCCACAAGCTCTCGATGGATCGCACCTTCCTGCGCGATGCCGTCGCCCACGGCGCCCGGATCTACGCCGGCACCACCGCCAAGGCCGTCCACGTGGAGGGCGGACGCGCGGTCGCGGTACTGGCGGAGTCGGCGGCGGGGGCACGCGTCGGCGTGCGCGCCCGGCACGCGGTGGTGCTGGCGGCGAGCGCGATCCAGACCCCGTGTCTGTTGATCGCGAGCGGCCTTCGGCATGGACCCGTGGGACGGAATCTGGCGGCCCACCCGGGCGTGTCGGTGACCGCGCGATTCGACGAGCCCGTGCGCAATCACCTCGGGGCCACCCAGGGGCACGAGGTCATCGGCTGGCGCGGCGAGGGGCTCAAGCTGGAGGCGCTCGGCTTCGATCTCTCGATCCTCGCCAGCCGCCTGCCGGGCGCGGGACGCGAGCTGGGGCGGCGAATCGCCGAGATGGACCACTACGCGGTGTGGGGCGCGGCGCTGCGTGCGGGCGCCCGCGGCGACGTGAGCCCCGGCGTGGGACGCGCATCGGTGCGGTACTCGCTGACTCGCGAGGACGTGGCGCTCGCCCGCCGTGGCGTGCGGGTGCTCGCCGACACGTTCTTCGCCGCTGGCGCGCGCGAGGTCTATCCCGGCGTCGCGGGCTTCCCGCCAGTGCTCGGGGATCCGCGCGACGCCGCGACGATCGAGAGCGACGCACCGCTCGACGCCCGCGCCTACGCCATGTCCATGACGCATCTCTTCGGCACCGCGCGAATGGGCAGCGACCCGGCGCGCAGCGTGGTGCGCCCCGATTTCCGCCACCATCGGGTCGACGGCCTCTACGTTGTCGATTCGAGCGTCTTCCCCGGTAATCTGGGCGTGAACCCGCAGATCCCGATCATGGCCCTGGCGCGGCTCGCCGCCGATCGAATTCGGGCTCGATCGTGACGGAGACGAGATCCATGACCGCACCGCGACACGCGCTTCGCCGAGCCGCTGTCGGCGCCTTCCTCTCGCTCGCCGGCTTCGCGGCGCTCGGGTCCGCGTTCCTCGCGCGCGCGAGCCACGCCGCCGAGCCCGTCCCCGCCGCCAGCTTCCACCAGCTCACGGCCAACTCGCTCGGCGGCGAAGCCGTGGCGTTCCAGCAATACGCCGGCAAGGTGGTGCTGGCGGTGAACGTCGCGAGCCAGTGCGGATTCACCCCCCAATACGCCGGCCTCGAGAAGCTCTTCGAGGAGCTGGCGCCGAAGGGGCTGGTCGTCCTCGGCTTCCCCAGCAACGAGTTCGGCGGACAGGAGCCAGGATCCGCCACCGAGATCCAGACCTTCTGCAAGAAGAACTACGGTGTCTCGTTTCCGATGTTCCAGAAGCTCGTCACCAAGCCCGGCCCCGAGCAATCGCCCGTCTACCGGTTCCTGACCGCGGGACGAGATGCGCCGAGCTGGAACTTCTGCAAGTACCTGGTGGGCAAGGACGGCAAGGTGATCTCGTTCTTCCCGAGCAAGGTGAAGCCCGAGGACCCCGAGCTGCGCAACGCGATCGACGCGGCGCTGGCCGGCTGACGCCTCCCAACCAAGCTCTCCTCGGCACGGTGCGTCGCCGCCACCGCGCGCGTGGCGCCGCGGCCACCATCTGGCGCAGAATCCTCCTCGCCAACCGGAGGAGGCGCCATGAATCCGCTCACCAGGACCGTTCCGCTCGCCGCCCTCGTCGTCAGCGTCGTGCTCGTCACGTCGTCCTGGGCCTCGGCAGCCACACCGGCGGGGGAATCCGGGCTGGCTGCCGTCTATTCCACCAAGCTGCAGGGTCGCAAGACCGCCAGCGGCGAGCGTTACGATCGCAACCAGCTGACCACGGCCCATCCCAGCTTGCCGTTCGGCACGCGCGTGAAGGTGACCCGCGCGGACAACGGCAAGAGCGTGATCCTGCGCGTCAACGACCGCGGGCCGCGCGAGCCCGGTCGCATCGTCGACATCTCGAGCGCCGCCGCGCGCAGGATCGGCCTCGGCGCGCACCGCATGACCGAGGTGCGCGTGGAGGTCGTCGGCGCCGCGCCGACCGCGAGCACCAAGCACGTCGCGGTGGCCAAGCACCACCACGCGCCGTGAGCCGCGTCGCGCATCCCGGCTCGGCCCGGCGCGCCACGCGCCTGCTCATGCGGGTGCGCGGCGGCGCTGGCGCGCGCGGCCACGAGAACGTGGGCCGGCTGCGCGCGCGGCTCGTGTCGCCGTGGGCGGTGGCGCCAAGGACGATGGCTCGAGCACGCCCTCGGTGACCGCTCGCACCACGTTCACCATCGCCCGCACCGCCCGCGCCCGGTGCTCGGGGCCGTCGAGCCCGTTGCGCACCAGGTGTCGCACGATCGCCTCGTAGGCCGCCACGTATCCGCGGATCAGCCACGGGTCGGCGCGTTCGCGTCGCGCCAGCGATTGCTCGCGATGAACCACCGTGGCGATCCGCTCCACGGCCAGCTCGCGCGCGTCGGCGAGCGGTGAGCCGCGCTTCAGCGATTCGAGCCCGAAGAGCTCCCACAGCGCGCCGTTCGCGACGGCCAGCGCGATCTGCGATTCCAGAAGGCTCGCGAGGGACTCGAGCGAGAGCACCGAGCGCCGGCCATTCGTCGTGAGAATGCTCGCGACGCGCTCGCGCCATTCGGATTCGAGTGCCCGCAGCACGTCGTCCTTGCTTCGGAACTGCCGGTAGAACGTCGCCCTGCCGATGGCGGCGGCCTGCAGGATGTCCTCGACCCGGGTCTCCGCCACTCCATGGCGCACGAAGACCGCACCGGCGACGCGCATGATCTCCGCGCGCGCCGAGAAATCGCGGGGCGGACGTCCGATCCGACGCCGGCGCGCCGCTGGCGCGGGGCGATCTCGCGTGCCGGTCACGCCGCGCGCGGCGCGAGCGACGCCCTCCGCCTCGTCACGCCGCGGACGGGATCGGCGGCGCGCCGGACGCGACGCACCACTCGCACCGGCGCTCCCTCGCACGCGCTTCTGCCTCATGGCGCCAGAATGTCGCTCCGGGCCACGCACGCAAAACGTCACCCGGATGACGTTTTGCGGCGCTCGCGGGCGACGACAGCGCGAGGCGCGCCCTTCCAATGCGCATCTTGTGGGACATCCTCGTCTCCCCGCCCGATTGGACCGATTCCTGCATTGCGCACGCCCCCCTCGTGATCCGACCTCGACCACGTCCCAGCTGCGAAGGGCACTCCGAGACCGATGACGCAGAAGGAAGAACCCGCGATCGAAGACGAGGGCTCGTCCCCGGCGCCGCGCACGTTCGTCACCACTCCCGTTGCCTTTCGTGCCGGCTCGACGGTGGGAATCGGCGCCGCACGAGACCTGAGCGCCACGGGCATGTACGTGCGCACCGCGCAGTTTCTGCCGTACGGCACGCCCTTGGAGCTGCGATTCCGCCCCGATCCTGCGGCCTCCGCGGAGGTCGTGGAGATCCGCGGAGTGGTCGCGCGCGCAACACGAGCCTCCGACGCCGAAGGCGCCGGCGTGGGGGTTCGCTTCACCGAGCGCGACTCGCCCCAGATCGAGCGGCTCGCGAGCGTGGTGAGCGAGTCCACGGTGCGCAGCCGCTTCGATGCGGCGCGGGGCGCGGCGTCGCTCGAAGGCTCCGAGGACGGCGATCGTTACGAGGTGCTGGGGCTCTTGGGGTCGGGCGCGACCAGCAACGTCTATCGCGCGCACGATCGTCACGACGACCGCCCCGTCGCGCTCAAGGTGCTCAAGGCGCACATCGCCGAGGATCCCGAGATCGTGGAACGGCTGCGCCGCGAGGCGGCGTTGGTCCGAATGATCGGGCACCCGCGCATCGCCGACGTGTTCG
Organism: bacterium; assembly: GCA_046331705.1. Lineage (GTDB taxonomy): Bacteria > JADJOY01 > JADJOY01 > JADJOY01 > JADJOY01 > JADJOY01. Next base: position 63,075 of record JAXLQJ010000018.1, read on the forward strand.
AGAGCGGCACGATCAACGGCTTCCCGTACCTGGCCATGGAGCTGGTCGAGGGCGCGGCGCTCTCGCGCCTGCTGTTCGAGCGCCAAGCCCTCGACGAAGCCGAGACCGTGCGCGTGCTGCTCGACGTCAGCGACGCGGTGGCCGCGGCGCACCAGCGCGACATCGTGCATCGCGACCTCAAGCCCTCGAACATCCTCGTCTCGCCCGAAGTCGGCGCGAAGGTGGTCGATTTCGGCATCGCTCGCGCGCGGCTGCAGACTCGGCTCACCCAGGCGGGCTCGTTCCTCGGCACACCGAGCTACTCGGCACCCGAGCAGCTCGTGGGCGCGACCGCCTCGCCGCGCACCGACGTCTACGCGCTCGGCTGCATCGCGTTTCGCTGCCTCACGGGCCACGAGCGCCAGTCGGCACGCGACATCGCCGCGACACTCGCGCTGCTGCACTCCGGGCCCGTGCCGGCGCTGCGCGAGCACGGCGCTGCGGTGAGCGCAGGTCTGGAGCAGATCGTGGTCCGCTGCCTCGCCCACGATCCCGCCGATCGCTACGCCGACGCGAGCGCCGTGCGCACTGCGCTCGCGCGCCTCGAAGCGCACCCGCCCGCACCGCGCCGCCGCCGCGCGCTGATCGGCGAGAGCGATCCCTGCTCCGCCGAGCACTTGCGCGTCATCCTGGAGCGCGCGGGGTGGGAGGCGCGGGTCGTCGACGACGGCTTCGCGCTGATCGAGATCGCGCTCGGGCAGCCGCCCGACCTCGTCGTGGTCACGTCGACGCTCGCGAGCATCGGCGGGCTGGAGGCCATCCAGATCCTGCGCGCGCAACCCTCGACCGCGCGGATCGGCTGCGTGCTCGTCTCCGGCTTCGACGTCGACGGCGAGACCGTGGCGTTCCTCGACACGGCGAAGTTCGTGAAGCGACCGGTCGACGAGGCCTTCCTCGTCAGCGCGGCGAGCGAGGCCTGCGCCGCCCCGTCCTGAGGCGTGGCCCAGCCCGTGGCGCGGCGCGAGCGCGAGGCGCGGCGCGAGCCCGGCCTGCCTTGGAAGCCCGGGGGATTCGGGCTAACAGATCGCCCACCACCACCGCAACGACGGCAAGCGCACGAACGCAGGCGCGCCGCGCACCGCGTCGCGCCCACCCGAGGACGAACCATGGCGACACCGACGGCTGGCCACAAATGGAGCTTCTTCCGCAGTGGCGGTCTCGATCAGGTCGTGATCAAGACCGGCGCGGACATCGCCAACCTCGAGACGCTCGACCAGAAGCTGTGGGTGGCGCTCGCGTGCCCCACGCGCGGCATCGAGCTCGACGCGGCCACGCTCGACCTCATCGATGGCGACAAGGACGGACGCATCCGCGTCCCCGAGGTCCTCGCCGCCGTGCGCTGGCTCAAGGACGTGCTCAAGAGCACCGACACGCTGCTCGCCGGCGGCGACGCGGTGCCGCTGGCGGCCATCCAGGACCAGACGAGCGCCGGCAAGGCGATCCTCGCCGGCGCGCGCCACATCCTGGCGAGCCTCGGCAAAGCCGACGCCGAGCAGATCTCGCTCGCCGACATCACGGCCACCGAGAAGATCTTCGACGCCAAGAACTTCAACGGCGACGGAATCGTGCCCGCCGACTCGGCGCCCGACGAGGCCGCCAAGGCCGCCATCGAGGACGTGATCGCCACCCACGGCTCGAAGGTCGATCGCAGCGGCAAACCCGGAGTGGACCGCGAGCTCATCGACACGTTCTTCGCCGACGCCGCCGCGCTCGCCGCGTGGCAGGCGGCCGGCGACGCACCCGCGATTCGCGACCTCGCCGCGGCCGCCGCGGCGGTGGCGGCGGTCAAGGCCAAGGTCGACGACTACTTCTCGCGCTGCGGCCTCGCCGCGCTGGACCCGCGCGCCGCCGGCTTGCTCGGCGCGACGGAAGCCGATCTCACGGCGCTCTCCACCAAGGCGTTGTCGCGCTCGAGCGACGACGTCGCTCGACTGCCGATCGCTCGTGTCGAGGCGGGGCGCCCGCTGCCGCTCGCCGCAGGCGTCAATCCCGCGTGGGCGGCCGCTCTCGCGGTGCTGGCGCGCGACGCCGTCGAGCCGCTGCTCGGCGACCGCAAGGAGACGCTGAGCGAGGCGGAGTGGACGGCGCTGGAAGCGAAGACCGAGCCCTATCGCGCGTGGCTGGCGGCGAAGCCCGCGAGCCCGATCACCAAGCTCGAGAGCGCGCGGATCCGTGCGCTCCTCGAGAGCAACGTGAAGCAGGTGCTCGTCGAGCTGGTCGAGAAGGACCTGGCGGTGAAGTCCGAGATCGAGCAGATCGAGGCGGTCGAGAAGCTGGTGAGGCTGCAGCGCGATTTCGTGCGACTGCTCGCCAACTTCGTCAACTTCTCGGCCTTCTACAGCAAGGCCGGCGCGGTGTTCCAGGTCGGCACGCTCTACCTCGACGGGCGCGCCTGCGATCTGTGCGTGCGCGTCGCCGACGCTGGCAGGCACGCGGCGCTCGCGGGGCTCTCGAAGTCCTACCTCGCCTACTGCGACTGCGTGCGCCGCGGCACCGGTCAGACCATGACCATCGCCGCAGCGTTCACCGACGGTGACTCGGACCAGCTCATGGTGGGTCGCAACGGCGTCTTCTACGACCGCAACGGCAACGACTGGGACGCGACGATCACCAAGATCATCGAGAACCCCATCAGCATCCGTCAGGCGTTCTTCGGCCCGTACAAGCGCTTCCTGCGCATGGTGGAGGAACAGGTCGCCAAGCGCGCCGCGGCAGCGGACGCCGCGGCGGGGACCAAGCTGCAGGCGGCGGCCACCGCGACCGCGACCGCCGATCAGACGAAAGCGACGCCGGCGGCGGCGGAGCCCAAGAAGTTCGACCTCGCGCTCATCACCGGGATCGGCGTCGCCATCGGCAGCATCGGCACCTTCGTCGCCTCGATCGTCACCAAGTTCTTCGATCTGGGCATGTGGGTGCCGGTCGGACTGCTCGGCATCGTGCTGGCGATCTCCGGACCGTCGATGCTCATCGCCTGGCTCAAGCTCAGGCAGCGCAACCTGGGCCCGATCCTCGATGCCAACGGTTGGGCGATCAACGGCCGGGTGATGATCAACGTGCCGTTCGGCAGCGCGCTCACCAGCGTCGCCACGCTGCCGCAGGGCGCGAGTCGCGCGCTCACCGATCCCTACGCCGAGCGCAAGCGTCCGTGGGGTACGTACGTCTTCTTCGCCGTGCTGCTGGCGCTCGGGCTCGGCTGGTACGTGGGCAAGCTCGACCGTTTCCTGCCCGGCCCCGCGAAGAGCACCAGCGTCATGGGCGATCTCGCGCCTGCGGCGGCGAAGAAGCCCGCCGCCGAGGCTCCCGCGCCCGCGAAATGACCCGCGGCGCGAGCGCCGCCGAGACCGCGCTCGCGCCGCCGATTCGCGATCCTGCACCTGCGCCGCTCGGGGTAGGATCCGCCTCCGCATCCGAGGGAGGCATCCATGCGTTCACGTCTCGCGCTCGTTCTCCTGGTTCTCGGCGCCACGGGCTGCGCGGCGCTGGCACCGCCGCCGCCCTTCGTCCCGCCCGCCCCCGCCGTACACGCCGATGTCGCCGAGGTCGAGTGGCTCGTGGGCCGCTGGCGCACCGATGCGCGCGACTTCGAGGAGAGCTGGCAGCCCGCGGGAGACGCGTTGCTCGGCGCCTCGTTCACCGTCGCCGACGGGCGCACCTCCACGTGGGAGGCGTCGATCATCGCCCGCGACGAGCAGGGCCGGCTCACCTACCGCGCGATGCCCGAGGGTGCGGACCCGGTCGCCTTCGTGCGCAACGTGTCGGGAGATCGCGCGGTGCGGTTCGGCAATCCCAGCCACGATTTCCCGCAACTGCTCGCGTACGCGCGCCGCGATGCCGGCTCCGTGGCACGCCTGGGCGCGCGGATCGCCGGCGGCGGCAGGCAGATCGATCTGCCCATGCTCTTGGTCGCGTCGGCGCCGGCGCCCGAGCTGGAGGAGGCGGACCGAGCCTTCGCCGCGGACGTCGACTCCCGCGGCGCCGACGCGTGGGTGGAGGTCTTCGACGAGGCCGGCGGCATGGAATCGGACGGCAAGCGCGTCGCGGGCAAGGACGCGATCCGCGCGGCCATGACGCCCTTGCTCTCCGATCGGAAAGCCCGTCTGCAATGGGCACCGCTGGCGAGCGGGCTCTCGCCGGCCGGGGACCTGGGATACACCGTCGGCGCGTGGGCGTTGCGGAAATACACCGACGGCACGTGGCGGACGCACGCGACGGGCAGCTACGTCACGGTGTGGCGGCGTGCTGCCGACGGCGCCTGGAAGGTGCTCTTCGACGCAGGCGAGGACGACCCGCCACCGCCGGCCAACCCCTGAGCGATCCGTCGCAGGATCGCGAGCGCCGTCGCCGCCCTCGCTCCTGCGATCACGCCGCGCCGCGCGACGGCGCGACGGCGTGCGCGCGCAGCGCCGCCTCGAGCTGTTTGCGAAAGCCCAGCGCGGCGGTGTTGCGCAACCGGTTCATGTAGCCGAGCCGGTTGTCGGCGGCGCCTCCGGCGGCCTCCTCCGCGACGGCGCGCCCGTCCACGTAGAAGAGCCCGCGCGGCGTGCCCTCGACGATCACCGGATAGAGCGCGAAAGCGCGCGCTCGATACGGGCGATACCAGGTCGGCAGAAACGCAGCGATCTCACGCGCGCCACTGTTGCCGATGACCACGTCCTGGCCGTCCCGCAGCGCCCTCGCGAACAGATCGCCGTCGGGATCGGCGATCGAGAAGCGCACGCTGCCGATCGCCGCCGGCCAGCGCTCGCCGAGCGCGTGAGTGAGGGTCGCCTCGCGGCGCTCGGGGTCGATCGCGGCGAAGAACACGTTCTCGAACGCGAAGCCCGTGAACGCCGTCTCGACGATGATCGTGACCACGTCGGCGAGCTGGAACTCGCCGGCGAGCAATCGGGTGATCTCGTGCAGGCGCCGGAGCAGGATGCGCGTGCGATCGCTGGCGCTGGGGTCGGGCGTCGGCGCCTCGTGTTGCGCGCGGGCTTGGGGTTCGACGGGCTCGCGGGCACCCAGGAACGTCCGCGCCGCGGCCACCGGCGAGCTTGCCGGCATGGCGACGCGCGCCGCGCGCGCCGTCTCCTCGACCAGCTTGACCGCGCCGCCGAGCACCGATCCCACGGCCCGCGCGTCCACCTTCAGCGTGCCGCCGAAGCGGCCGACCAGCGCCGCCACGCGCGCGTCGTGATCGCCCGCCGTGCTGGTCGTGAGCGCGCTCACCAGCTCGGTCGCGAAGCACGCGGCGTGGCGGACCTGATCGGCGGTGGTGCGAGGCCTCGCGACGGCACCCGCCGGCAGCGGATCCATGCTCTCCGCCACCACGCTGGGAAAGCCCCAGCTCTCCGCCACGGCGCGCCCCAGCGCCGGCAGCGCCGCGCCGAGCAGCTGCGCGGCCACGTCCTCGGGCGAGCTCCCCCGCTCCGCCGCCGCGCGCTTCGCCTCCGCCCACTCCTGGGGGAAATAGAACGCGACCAGATAGCGCCCCAGATCGCTGAACAGACCGCAGGTATAGGCACGCTCGCCGAGCGCGCGACCACCGATGCGCTCGGCGACGCCGCGGGCGACGTTGGCGCGCATCAAGGCGCCCAGCACGATCTCGGAGAGATCGCTCCCGGCCTCGTCTCCCCGGCTGCGGTTGACGAGCAGCAACGTGAGCGCCGCATCCCGCACGGCGTCGAAGCCGAGCAGCATGATCGCGTGGGACACCGTCGAGATCGTTCCCGCCGCGGGGCCGTGATAGGTCGAGTTCACGAGCCTGAGCACCTTGCTCGCGAGCGCCACGTCCTTGAGGATCACGCTCGCCAGCTCGCTCGCCGAGGTGTTGTCGCGCGACGCCTGCACGTTGATCTCGCCGATGATCTGCGCCAGCGCGGGGAAATCCGGGTTGGCGCGCATCCGCGCGAAAAGCTCGTCGAGGGCGCCGGGGCGCGACTCGGTGACGGCGGTGCGACTCGGGATCGCGTCCGCCTCGCTCGCGATCTCGGGCGGCGGGGTGGTGCAGCTCGACGGCGTGGCCGCGTCGAGCGCGGGTCCGTCGAGGGCGGGTTCGTCGGCGGACGCCGTGGGAAGCGGCGTCGCCGGAGTCACGGCGAGCGTCGCTGCTCGCGGTGCGGACCGCGCCGGCGCCGTGACGGAGAGTGCCCGCGCGAGCGAGCCGGGCTGGGTGGGCAGCTCGTGGAGCGACGGCGCGGCGCTCGACACGGCGGAGACCGCGGAGACCACCGGGGCAGCGATCTCGGGCGGCGTGATCGCGGCTGGCGCCGAGACCGACGCGGGCGCGTCGCTCGCGATGCGGCTTCGCGCGGGCGCCGGCGTGGGTCCGCGCACCGCCGTCTCGAGGCGCTCGGCGATCTCGCGCATGAGCGGCGGCCGATCGTCCGGATCCTTGGCCAGCATCGCCACCGTGAGCGCCTCGAGCGCCAGCGGCGCGTCCCAGCTCGTGGCTGCGCGACTCGGGCGCAGCGGCATCTCGTTGAGGTGCTGATTGAGAAGCCGCCCGATGGTCTTGCCGTCGAACGGCGGACGGCCGACCAGCGCTTCGTAGAGCATGACCCCGAGCGCGTAGATGTCGACCCGGTGATCGACCGCCTCGCCGCGAATCGATTCCGGCGCCAGGAACTGCGGCGTTCCCAGCAACGCGCCCGAATGCGTGAGCGGCTCGGCATCGCCGTCGAGCTCGAGCACCTTGGCGACCCCGAAGTCGAGCACCTTCACCTGGTCGCGCTCGGGACCGCGATCGAAGACCATGACGTTGGCCGGCTTGAGGTCGCGGTGCACCACACCGTGCGCGTGCGCGTCGTCGAGGGAGCGCGCGATCTGCGCCACGATCCGCGCCGTGCGCCGCCATTCCAGCGGGCCTTGCTCGCGCAGCACGCGCCGCAGATCTCTGCCGTCCACGAACTCCATGGCGATGTACAGGGTTCCAGAGTCGGTCGTGCCGAAGTCGTAGAGCGTGATCGTGCACGGATGGTTGAGGCGGCTCGCCGCCGCGGCCTCGTTCTCGAAGCGCGCCTTGAGCGAGGGATCGGGCGCGAGGTGCGGGTGCAGCACCTTGAGCGCCACCAGCCGCGCGATCGGCTGCTGCTCGGCGCGATAGACGACCCCCATCCCGCCCTCGCCCAGCCGCTCGAGCACCCGGAAGCGATTGCCTACGAGCTGACCGAGGAGAGGGTCGGTTCCTGCCGAGCGCTCGAGACCACCGGGCGCGCGCCCGCAAGCCGGGCAGGACGTGTGGCCATCCGCCCATGCGCGGGCGCAACGCACACAGCCCGTTTCGGTCGCCATCTTCCCTCCGCACTGCCGCGCCGCGGCCGAGAGGAGACCCGGGCGGGTTCCCGCGGGTCCATCGGCCTGCGGGGCCCGAGATGCAAGCCGCACGCCTGCGCGCGCGAGACGCGGAGCGCCCGGTGACGCACCCGGCTCTCGGAACTGCGACGTCCTGCTCGGGCCGTCGCCGACTTCCACCGAGTGGGTCCCCGGCGAGCGAGCGCCGTGCGCGCTGCGCTCAACTTCCGTACGCGCACTCGCCCGAAAGTTGCGCCGCGGCACGCCGGCCGCTCGCGACAGTTCCAGCGAAACATCCGTAGTTTCGCGTAGGTGTCGCGCACGACGCCAACGGCACATCGGATGCACTCGGGTCGCGTGCACGATCCCCGCATCACGCGGCGATCGAGGAAGGAGAACGATCGATGACGGTGAGGAGAGGCTCGTCTCGCGCGCGCGTGCTCGCGCAGGCCGTGGCGATATCGCTGTTGACGTGCGCGCCGACCCTCGCGCACGCGGAGAAGCTCGTCTTCCGCGAGGATTTCTCGAGCATGCCGTACGGCCCGTGGCAGCAGCCGCCGAGCGCCGGCTACCGGCTGCGCGGCGAGATGTTCACCGAGTACCCCGTGCAGCGCGACGGGCTCGTGGGCGCGGTGCTCACCACACGCGGGCTCTTCCAGGGAGAGCGCGTGGTGTTCCCGGCGTGGATCGACGGTCAGCACGCGAGCTTGCGCTACGACGTCGATTTCCAGCGCATGCAAGCGATCATCGACACCGCCGTGCAATGGCACGTCAACGTCGACGCGACCACCGGCCTGCAGCGCTTCTATCAAGCCGCTCTGCTGCACGGTGCCAAGCCCGGCGTGGCCGCGGCGCTCAAGGTCCAGCTCGTGGAGGAGTCGGCGGCGGAGCCCCGCGGCTTCCGCGTCACCACGCTGGGACACGCGCAAGCGCCCACGCTGACCCAAGAGGGGTGGCATCACCTGCAGATCCGCTCCACCGGCACGAGCTTCGACGAGTTCGTCGTGAGCCTCGACGGAAACGACCTGCTCGCCGTGCAGGACGCGACGCTGCGCGCGGGCTACGTGGGCGTGCGCGTCGGACTCGACACGACCCGCTGGGACAACATCCGAGTCGTCACGAATCTATGAGGATCGGGATCGCGGCGGTGCTGGGGACGAGCGGCGGGCCGCGCAGCTACGCACGAGCGCTGGTCGCCGCGCTGGCGCGCACGGACGCGGATCACGAGTACTGGGTGCTGACGGATGCCCCCGACGCGGTCCCCGTCCATCCTCGGATCCACACGGTGCACGTGCCGTTGGAGAGCCGCTACGCGCAGCCGCTCTGGGATCACGTGCGCCTGCCGGCGGCGGTGGCCCCGCTCCGCCTCGACCTTCTTCACCACACCAAGGCGGCGCTGCCCCTCGGGATCGCGATCGCGAGCGTCGTCTCGGTCTACGACGCCGCACCCTTCCTGCACACGCGCACGTTCACGCGCCTGCAGGCGCTTCATCACCGCGGTCACATCCGCGATGCAGCGCGGCGCGCCGATCGGCTGATCACCATCAGTCACGAGGCGCGCGCCGAGCTGGCGCAAGCGCTGAGCGTCGACCGCGGTCGCATCGCGGTGATCGAGCCCGGCGCCACCGGCCCAGCGCGCGAGGCACGCGCGGCGTGCGGCGAGCGCGCGCGCGCGCTCCATCCCGGCATCCGCGCGCCGTTCGTGCTCGCGCTCGGCACGATCCAGCCCCGCAAGGACCTGAGCACGGTGATTCGCGCGTTCCTGCGCGCCAAGGAGCGGTTTCGCTTCCGCACCGGCTGGTGATCGCCGGCCGCTCCGGCTGGCACGACCCGGCGCTGGAAGGGTCTCGAAACCAGCACGTCGAGGACGTCGTGTGGACCGGCGAGCTCGCCGACGAGCAGGTGGCGACGCTGCTCGAGGGCGCCGAGCTCGCGGTGAACGCGTCGCGCTACGAAGGATTCGGCCTCGCCGTGCTGGAGGCACTCGCCCACGGCGTCCCGCTGGTCTCCACGCACGTCCCCGCGTTGAGCCACGCCGCCGCGGATGCCTATTGGCGGGTCGCCGCCGGCGACGTCGGCGGGTTCGCGTGCGCGCTCGGCGCGCTCGCCACCGATCCCGCGCTGCGAGCGCGGCTCGCCGTGCGCGGCCGCGCACGCGGCCCGCTTCTCCTGGGACGACGCGGCGCGCGCCGCGCTCGCCGTCTATCGCGACGTGCTCGCGGCCGCGCCGGCACGCGGCGCGTCGTGCCGCGCGGATCGCGGCCGGGCTTGCTCGGGCTCGCGCATGCCCACTGATGCCGGCGCCACGATCCGCCTGCCAGCGCGCGACGATCCCGGGTCGCAGCTGGTGGCGATCGTGGCGAGCCATCACCCCGGCGATCACCTCGCCGCGTGCCTGGAGTCGCTCGCCGCGCAAGGCTCGCGGCGGTGGTCGTCGACGACGGCTCGCCCGCCGCGCGGGTCACGACCATCGCGCGGACCTTCCCCCGGGTGCGCACGATTCGTTCCGCGGCGAATCGCGGGTTCGCGGCGAGCGTCAATGCGGCGATCGCCGAGCTGCTGTGCGCGGCTCCGCCAGCGCACCGACCGGAATGGGTGCTGCTCCTCAACGACGACGCCGCGCTCGAGCCAGGCTTTCTTGCCGCGGTGACCCCGCACCCTCGGTGGCGCCACGGCCTGGTCCATGCTCGGCCCTGCAGTTGCGCGACGACGATCCGCTGCGCATCGACTCGGCAGGGCTGACGCTTCGCGGCGACGGTGGCGGCGGCGACGCACTGGCTCGCCGACGAGCCCCTCACCCGCGCGCCCGCCCGCGCCGTGGAGATCCTCGGTCCGAGCGCGGGCGCGGCGCTCTACCGTCTCGACCTGCTCGCGGGCCTCGGCGGATTCGAGGCGAGCTTCTGGGCCCTGGCTTCGAGGATCAAGACTCGCGCTGCGCGCCCGCGCGGCCGGTGCGCGCGCGCTGCTGATTCCCGACGCACGCGTGCGGCACCGTGGCGGCGCCACCACGCGCGCGCGAGGCCTATCGCCGCCTGGTCTGTCTCGAGCGAAACCGTGTGCGCACGGTGGTTCGCCCTTCCCGAGCGGACTCGCGGTGCAGTGCATCGCGCGCGCGTGCGGCGAGGCCGCCGCGCGCGCCGCACGAGCGCCCGCCACCAGCCGGAAGCAGGACGGCTGCGCCACGCGGCTCCCCAGCTCGCGTGGCCGCTTGCCACCAGCCGCGCACCACCTCGAAGGGTGGGCGCGCGCGCGGCGCTCGCTGCCCCGCGACGCGCGGTGGCGAGCGCGGCGCGCGGCCGTGCTCGCACCCGCCGAGCTCACCGTTGGATCACGACGACGCTGAGGGCGGGCGGCGCCCGGCCTGGGCGCGGCGCGGGTGGTCGTGGTCGAGCCCGGCCGGTCAGCGAGCGGTGTGGGCCGGATCGCACGGCTGACGGCGGAGGCGCTCGAACGCGCATGCCATCGGCCCGCAGCCGCCGCGATGGATCTGCTCCTCGCGGGTCCCGGCCCGCGGCCCCCGTGGGCGCCCACGCTGCCGTGGATCCCCCTGCCGGCAGTCGGCGCCGAGCCGGGGGCGACGGTGCGCTGGTACCGCAACCTCGACCGCTGGCTCGACGCACACGAGCCCGCGCTCGTGCACGTGCTCTCCGGGTTTCCGGTGCCCGGGATGCGGCGGCCGTACGTGATCACGCTGCACGACCTCGACGTGCTCGCGAGCCCGGCGCGCCATCCACTGGTGAAGCACGCCTACTTCCGCTTCTTCCTGCCGGCGAGCCTGCGACATGCCGCCTCGATCCACGCCGTCTCGCGCAGCACCGCCGCGGCGATCGCCCGCCGCTGGCCGATGCTCGCGCCGCGAACCACCACCGTGCGCAACGCCCTCGCGACCGAGCTTCACGCGCGTCCGCGACCGCGGGCTGCTCACCGAGCTGCGCGAGCGATGGGACTGCCGGCGCGGTTCGCTGGTCACTGCTGCGTCCGCAGGGCCGCGCCTGCGCGCCGATCTCGCGATCGAAGCGATGACCGAGGTGCGGGCGCGACACGCCGATGTCGGGCTGGTGATCGCCGGCGGTTGCGACGCAGCGCGCCCGCGGGATCCGGGGCGCGGCGGCGCCACCGCCCAGCCGTGGTGCGCATCGGCTCGGTCGAGGAGGGCGAGCTGCCGGCGTTGCTGAGCGCCGCCGCGGTGCTCGTCCATCCGACCTGGGACGACGGCTTCGGCTATCCGCCGCTCGAGGCCCTCTTCGGCGCACGCCGGTGGTGGTCTCCGATCTCGCGATCACGCGCGAGTTGCTGGCGCCGCACGCGCTGCGGGTGGGATCGGACGATCCGCGCCGCTGGGCCGATGCGATCGACCACGCCCTCCACGACGCTGCGCACCGGGAAACCGTGGCGCGCGTGGCGCCCACCTGGACGTCACGCTTCGGCGTGGATCGTCTCGGCGCGCGCCTGGTCCATGCGTATCGCCGCACCCTCGCGCGCTCGGGCGGCGCCCCGCCGCCGCGCGCGCGGCGCCAGGCGTCGAGCCAGCACCACGTCGTAGACGAGGTCGGCCCACGCGGCGCCGATCGAGCTCAACCCCATGCGTGACTGGAACTCGCGGAGCGCCGCCGCGCCCAGCTGGTGACGGAGCGAGGCGTCGCGCGCCAGCTCGCGCAGAGCGTCGGCCAGCGCGTCGGCATCCCGCATCGGCACGAAGCGCGCGCAGCCGGATTCGCCGAGCTCGTCGCGCATCGCGCGGCTCGCACCGGTGACGAGCGCCTTGCCCATCGCGAACGCCTGATACGCCTTGTTCGGCAGCACCAGGTCGGCCTTGCGCGTGCCGCCGAAGATCCCCAGGCACACGTCCGCCGCGGCGATCAGCCGAGGCAGCTCTTCGTAGGGGACCCAATCGATCAGCCTCAGGTGCGGGATCGCGCTCGGCTCGCGGACGCCATAGACCGCGCACACGTCGTCGCGGAACTGGCCGGTGCCGACGAACGTGAACCTCACGGCGCCGCCCGCGAGCCGTTTCGACGCCTCGAGCATCGTGCGTACGCCGTGCAGCGGTAGGTATTTGCCGTAGTAGAGAACGTGCAACGGTCCGGGGGCCCGAGGCCCCGTCCGTGGGCGAAAGACTCGGTCGTCGGCTCCCGTGAGGACGGTCACGAGCTTGTGCTCCGCGACCGAGAAGCGATCCCGAAAGTACGCAGCGTGCGCATCGGTGTCCGCGACCACCACGTCGGCGAGCGCGTAGAGCCGGCGCTCGATCCAGGCGAGCAACGCCGCGGCCCGCGAGCCCGCGGCGACGAAGCCCTTGTCCTCGACGAGCGTGTTGTAGACGGAAACCAGCGGATCGACGATGAGCGGCTTGCCGCGCCGACGGCTCAACCAGCGCGCCAGCGGCACGTCGAGGTGACCGTTGAAGCCCACGACCATGACGTCGTAGTCGGCGATCCGCGAGTGGCGCCACGCGAGGCGCACCAGCGCGGCGAGGTAGCGAGCGACCACTCGCACCAGCGAGCGTCCGCGGAAGTAGTCGGCGAGCTTGATGCGCGTGAGCCCCCACACCTCGACGTGGCACTCGATCACCTCGACGTCGTGCCGCTTGAGACCGTCGATCGCGATGCGGTTGCGCGGATAGTCGCGCTCGTAGGTGCCGAACCAGCACACTTTCATCGGCGCGACTCCGGCGCCTGCCGGAACGCGCGCCCGCCACCAGCCGCGCGCGAGCGCGTGAGTGCCAACGAAAGTTGCGGGGCCGGCATCGCCGACCCATCCGTGCAAGCGGCGTTCCCCGGTCGCGACGCGGCGACACGCGCGACGCGGACGCGATCGATCCGCGGCGAGCCGCTCAGACGCGGGGAGCGGGCGCGCCGTCGACGAGGCCGTAGAACTTGAGCTTGTGGAAGAAGGTCGCACGGGCGATGCCGAGGATGGCGATGGCGCGCTCCTTGTGGCCGCCCGTGTGCTCGAGGACGCGGCGGATGTGCTCGCGTTCCACGCGCTCCATCAGCTGCCTGAGCGATTCCGGGGCTCCATCGCTCGAGCAGGGCGCCGCGACCGCGCTGCCCGCGATCGCCGCCGGCAGGTCGCCGAGCCGGATCACGTCGCCACACGCGAGGATCCCCGCGATCTCGACGACGTTGCGCAGCTCTCGCACGTTGCCGCTCCAACGGTGCTGCCGCAGCGCGTCGAGCGCCGCCGGCTCGAACGATTTCCCGGGCGCCAGCCGCGCCTGGAAATGGTGCAGGAGCGGGTCGATGTCATCGCGCCGTGCACGCAGCGGCGGGACGTCGATCCGCGCGACGCAGATCCGGTAATAGAGATCCTCGCGGAACCGACCCTCGCGCACCTCGCGCTCGATGTCGACGTTGCCGTTGCGATGGTCGTCGTACATGCCGAGGCCATCGCGCAGGGGGCGGACCACGTCGGCCTCCAGCGCCCGCAGCAGCAGCACCTGAATCTCGGGCGTGGCCGTGGTGATCTCGTCGAGGAAGAGCACGCCGCCCTTCGCCTGGACGAAGAAGCCGTGATGCGGCGAGGTGGCGTCGGTGAAGGCGCCCTTCTCGTGACCGAAGAGCTGGGAGATCGCGGTCTCGCGCGAGAGCGTGCCCATGTGGACGGGAACGAAGGGTCCGGCGCGCCGCTCGGACTCCTGGTGGATCGCGCGGGCGATCACTTCCTTGCCGGTGCCCGACTCGCCGGTCACGAGCACCGACACCTGGGTGGGGGCGAAGCGCTTCACCAGCTCGTAGATCCGCTTCAGCTCGGAGCTTCGGCCGACCAGGTGGTGCCCCGCGCCGTACGCACGCTCGAGCGTTTCCTCGCGGGCCTTGGCGACCTCGCGCTCGGCTTCGATCCGCAGCAGATGCTGGATCGCGATGCACGCGTAGCAGGCGAGCGCCTGCAGGAACGGCAGATCTCCCTCGTCGAACGCGCGGACCCGGACGTTGTTGTCGCAGTAGAGGATCCCGAGCGGCGAGGCGGGGTCGCCGAGCACGCAGCAGATGACCGAGCGGATGCCGTTGGCGACCACGCTGGCCGCCGCGCCGAAGCTCGAGTCCATCGCGGCGTCGATGGTGAGCAGGGGTTCGCCCGACTCGAGCACTTGCGCGACCATCGTGCTCGAGATCGGCAACGGCCCATCCGCGTTCCAGCTCAGCTCGTGCGCCGCGCGCGGCACAAGCGTGTTGCCGTCGACGGTCGCGAGCAGCACCCGCTCGGCGCCCAGGAGCTCGCAGGCGGCGGCCACGATCCGCTCGAAGAGCCCCGGCAGCGCCGCCTGGGAGAAGAGCTCGTGGCCCAGCTCGTAGAGCTTGGTCAAGCGCAAGTACGAGCGCCGCAGCTCCTCCGCGGGGATGGCCCCGGGATCGGGGGGAAACGGCATGCGCGCCCCCGCCCCAGCCGCTCGCTGGGGAGGCTCGGGGGACGGGCCGAGGGAATGGGAAACACCGAGTGGTTCTTCCGAGAGTGACATTCCAGCTCTCCGTGCCGGGCGTTGCTCCTCACCATAGGGAATTCCCGCCTCGAACGCTACCGGCGTGTGCGTGGGCCGGACGGACGGGATGCCGAGCTCACGACCGAGTTGCGAGCGCAGGCATCAGGACATACCCTTGCTCCCGTCCCCGACGGCTGACGCTTCACCATGGCCACGACGAGCAGGCGGTCACGCTTCCGGGTGCTGCCGAGCCGGCACGCGCGCCGCGCGCCCGTGCTCGCCGCGGCGGGCGCCTTGCTTCTGGTCGCCGTGTCGATCGGGACCGGCTGCCCGGCACCCTACTCCGCTCCGCCGGCGCACCGCGGTGACCAGGAGTGCGGTGTCACGACGGGCTGGATCTGGCGGCCGACATGGTGGAATTTCGCCGCGCGCGGCGAGTCCTACGCCTCGTGCGAGCTCTTCGACGAGGCCATCCAGGACTTCCGATGGGCCATCGAGCGGCGGGCCGCCGACCAACGTCATGCCCGCACCTACGGGATGCATTTTCTCGATGACTACTTTCCCCATCGCGAGCTGGGCATCGCGCTCTTCCGCCAAGGAAAGCTCGACGAGGCCGAGCACGAGCTGGTCGAGTCGTTGGGCTCGGAGCCCTCGGCGCGCGCCAAGTTCTACCTGAACGAGACCCGCCGCGAGTCGCTGCGGCGGCGCGGCGCAGGCGCGCTTCCCGGCCCGGTGATCGCCCTCGACGGTGTGGCGAGCTTCGCGACCCGTGAGACGAGCGTGCGGATCTCCGGACGCGTCCACTCGGCTCAGCGCGTCGCGAGCCTCGAGATCGGCGGCAAGCGCGAGCTCGTCGAGCTGGCCGAGCCCGAGCTCCCCTTCGCCGTCGAGGTCCCCGTCGATCCCGGCGAGAACGCCGTGCGCATCGCCACCACCGATCTTCTGGGCAACGCCAGCGAGGCCATCGTCCGCGTCACCGGCGACCGGCAAGGCCCCGTGATGGCGATCCAGAGCATCGACCTCCTCACCGGCGGCGCGATCGAGATCGTCGCCAGCGCCCACGATCCATCCGGCGTCGCGACACTCGAGATCGCCGGCATCGCGCAGACCCCGAGCGCCACGGGCGCGTCGTCGGTTCGCCTTCGCATCGCCCGGCCAGCCGACGATCGCGTGCGTTTCGTCACCACGGATCGCCTCGGGAACGAGACCCGCGGCACGCTCGTCCTGACGGCGGACCAGGCCGCGTCACCCGCTTCCGAACGGCGCGTCCTGGTGGCCTCCCTCGACAGCGACCTGCCGCCGGCGGATCGGGCAGCGAGCGGCCGGGCTGCCGAGGCGGCGCCCGCGGGCTCGCGTGGGGGCGCGGTGGCCTCGGGACTCGGCGAGATCCACTGGAAGCTCGGCGAGAAGCTCGATGCCGCCCTCGACCGCGACCCTCCGCTGGTGCGCATCGACGGGCTCGACGACGGGCAGACGCTCTACCTCGACCGCGTCCTCGTCTCGGGCTCGGTCTCCGACGATTCCCGGGTCACCTCGATCGAGCTCGACCAGCTCGTCGCCGAGATCCACGACACCACCCAAGGGCCCATGCCGGCCGAGCGCGCGAGCATCCCGGCGACCCACGAGCGCCTCGACTTCACCCCTGGACGCCAGGTGTTCTTCAGCTCGATCGTCGCCCTCGGGGACGGGCCCAACGTGGTGCGAATCGTCGCCACCGACGCCGCCGGCAAGCGCACCGAGCGCACCGTCGGGATCACGCGCATACGACCCGCGATTCGCGACCCGCGGGTGCGCCTCGCGGTCGCGCCGATGCCGTTTCGCGACGGCGACGGGATCGGGGATCTCTCGGAGCGGCTCGAGGATTTCCTGGTCGACGGCCTCGTCGACCAGCGCCGCTATCGGATCGTCGATCGCGAGACCGTCGCCGAGTCGATGCGCGAGAAGTCGCTGGTGTTGGCCGACCTCGTCGATCCCGACGCCGCCATCGACGTGGCGCGCACCACGCCCGCCGAGGCCATCCTGGTTGGCCGGGCGTATCGTCGCGGCGCCTCGCTGGAGGCGTGGGTCAAGCTCGTCGACACCGAGACCAGCGAGACGTTGACCTTGAGCGACGTCTACGGTGAAAACCTGCAGTCGATGGAGCTTGGCCCGCTCATGTCCGCCCTGGCGCAGAAGATCGCGCTTTCCATCCCGGTGGTGGAAGCGCCGGTGGTCGCCGCTGGCAACGACGAGATCACGATCGCCAGGGGTGCCAGCGATCGATTGAAGCCCAACCTGCGGGTGGCGCTCTTTCGCGCCGTCGCGGGCGAGTCGGGCGGGGCGGCCCCGGCGCTCGCCGCGCCGAGCTATCAGGAGATCGCGCGCGGCCGTACCCGTTCCGTGGACGCGTCGCTGACCCGAGCCGAGCTCGTTGCCGATCGATCCGCCGCTGCCGCGCCTCGCGCAGGCGATCTGCTGGTGATCCGGTGAGCGCCGACCACACGGCGCTCGACGGGCGGCGCGCCCGGGTGTGCAGAAGCGTCAGCGCGTGGCTCTTGATCGTGCTCACGTGCGGCGTCGCATCCGCGCAGGAATCCGTCGAGATCGTCTTCAGCTCGCAGCCCAGCCCGGTGGGCGCGGGAGCGCGGGCCACCGGCGTCGGCTCGGCGTTCATCGCCGTCGCCGACGATGCCACGGCGGCGTCGTGGAACCCCGGCGGCCTGACTCAGCTCGATCGGCCGGAGATGTCGGTCGTCGCCCGCGGGATCGCCCAGTTCGACGAGCTGGGAGACGGCACCCGCACGTTCGACACGGGGGAGAGCACGAGCGCCGCCGGGCAATCCGACTCGTTCGCGACCGGCAGCCTCAACTACCTGAGCGTCGCGATCCCGTTCTCGGTGATCGGCCGCAACCTGGTGGCGGCGCTCAACTATCAGCAGGTCCTGTCGTTCGAGCGCGATCTCCACTTCCGCTTCGACAACGACTCGCCCGGGTTCCATTCGTTCACGAACGCGCATCTGGTGCAGGCGGGCGGCGTCGACGCGGTGACGCCCGCGCTGGCCTTCACCGTCGCACCCGGCCTCTCGCTGGGCGCGGCCTTCAATTACTGGATCGACGGGCTGGGACACGACTTCGCGTGGCGAGAGACGTTCGAGCAAAGCGGCGCGTTCGAGGTCGAAGGCTTCACTCAGCCCACCAGCGGATCGTTCCAGGACACGTTTCAGCATTTCCGTGGAGCGAACGGCACCATCGGTCTGCTCTGGGACGTCACCGACGAGGTGGCGCTCGGCGCGGTCTGGAAGACGCCCTTCACGGCGCACGTCCACCACGTCGCGCGATCCCCCTCGGACCCGTCGTTTCCGGTGCAGCGCCAGCGGCACCGGATGCAGCTGCCCGCCTCGTACGGGATTGGCGCCCGCTGGCGCCCGAGCGACCAGCTGACGCTCTCCACCGACGTGACGTGGGTCGACTGGGCGCATTTCCGCACGGTGAGCTCGACCGGCGAGGAGTTCCTGGTCACCGGCGACCTCGCGAGCACCGACACCGTGGACGGCGTCTTCACGGAACGCGTCGGTGCCGAGTACGTGTGGCTGCTACCGGAAGCCAAGCTGACGGCGCGGACCGGGTTGTTCTTCGATCCGGAACCGTCGCGCGGCGCGCCGCGGCCGTTCTACGGCGGCAGCCTGGGCTTCGGCGTCACGCTCGCGTCGGTGAGCGTGGATCTCGCATACCAGGTGCGGGCGGGGCTCGCCGCGAAGCACACGAGCGTCGCCACTCAGCTGGTGGACATTCCCAGCGTCGAGCTCGATACGGTGCAGAACCTCTTCTATCTCTCGATCGTCGAGTACCTGTAGCGCACTCGATTCGCTGCGAACCGGCGGAGCGTGAAGCTCTCGGCCTCGAAAGGTGATGCGATGCGGAAGCGATCCGTGATGCCCCTCGTACCTGCCGTGCTCGTCCTCGCGGTGACGCTCGCGGGCTGCCCGATGCAGCCACACCCACCGTCCCAGCGGTCGATCCTGTACGGATCGAAGGTGCCGATCCCCGGACCGGGCGGCGTTCGATACGCGCAGATCATCGGGTACGCCGACGAGCCCATCGAGCCGAACAACGGCGAGGACGAGTGCTCGCAGCTGATCGGCCTCAACTACGCCGAGGGGCCACCGCCTCAGTACACGCTCTTCCCGCTGCCGCTCATCGAGCACGAGAAGGCGGGCATCCCGCGCAATTGGGCCTGCCTTCCGCCGGATCTACGCGACAACTTCTTCGAGTGGGATCCCGCGTTCGCGTGGCCGCCCCTCGAGGCGAAACGCGGCAAGCCGAGTCTGGCGGCGGCGTGCCACCTCGTCGACGGCGGCGTGACCACGGCGCCCCACCACGTGCGGTGCTGGAACGGAGTGGGCAATCCCGGCAGCGCGGACAGCACATCCCCCTGGTACGACTGCACGGTCACGCAGGGCATCTGCGGACAGGCCACGAAATGGGCCAGCTCGTACAGCACGATGAACGAAACGACGCCGCTCGCCAGCTGCCCGAAGCGCGATTGCTGCAACACCGGCTACAACAGCTGCAACATCCCTTGAAGCCGTGAAGCCGTGCCGAGCGGCGCGGCCGACGGCGCGCGTCCCGGGCGCCGTCAGCCGTCGTCGGTCGGCCGCGCCGTCCCGACCTGCCGGTCGAACGACGCGGCCACGTGATTGGCGATCTCGTCGGGCTTGGCCTCGGGGGGAACCACGATCGACTCGCTCAGCACCACTTCCGTGGTCTCCACGTCGGTGACCCGCAGGTTGAGCATCAGCACGCCGTCGAGGCGCGTGAGCCGGGTGCGCAGCAGATAACGCGCGCTCACCAGTCGCCCGAGCTCGAGCGCCGCCTTGGGCTCGGCCAGGGCCGACGAGCCGAGCGCGAGCTCGGCGAGCAGGCGATCGAGCATCTCGCGGTCCACCAGGCGCGTGTTGGGCACGCGAGCCACCGACTGCTCCAACGACGCACCGAGCGCATCCGCGAACCCCGTGCGCGTGTCCGCGGCCAGCGTGCGCTCGACCGGCATCAGCCACACGCTGCGCGTGCGCTCCGCAGCCGACGCGACGGGCACCGCCGGCGCGCCGCGTCCGCGGCGCTCGCGGTAGCGCCGCGCGAGCTCGCTCACTCGTGCGTCGATCTGGCGCTGCCGCTCGACGTCGGCGCGCGTGGCATCGGCGCGCTCGAGCCGTTCAAGAAGCGCGGCGGCGCTCGCGTCGCCCGGGTTGATCGAGAGGATCGACCGATACTCGCGCTCGGCGCTGGCGTCGTCGTCCCGCGCCGCGCCGAGCTGGGCGCGGAGCCGATGCAGCTCGGGCAAGCCTTCCCCCGCGGGAGTCGCCTGCGCCAGGTGACGCTCGGCAGCGGTGAGGTCGCCGCGCGTCAGCGCGAGCTTGGCCAGCCGCGTGAGCGCGAGCGCACGCTGGGCCGCCGATCCGACGCGCGCGTTCGCGGCCTCCCGATAGTGGCGCTCCGCGGCTTCGGCGTCCCCGGCGATGACCGCCACGTCGCCCTCGAGGATCCGCGCGTAGACGAGCTTGGGCTCGAGCGCCAGCGCCCGCACGACGCGCTCGCGCGCCTCACCCACCGCGCCGCGGGCGAGCAGCACGCCGGCTTCGGTCTGAAGACGGCACGCCTGCTCGATACCGCGCGTGCCGACGGCGGAAAACGCCGACTGGGCACCCAGCCACTCGTCCACCGAAAGACGCTGGAACCCCACCTCGCAAGCCTCGGGCATCGTCGTGGCCCGGCTCGCGAGCCATCCCAGCGTGCCCGACGCGACGCCGAGGCCGAGGAGCGCCGAGAAGAGCCGCCAGCGGCGGCGCGGCGGCGGCGAAGCGGCGCCGTCCACCGCAGGCGGGTCGGAAGCGGGAGCCATCGGGACGTGGTGACCGTGACCACCGGGACTCTCCGGCTCGATCCGCTGCGGCGCGGGGGTCCGCGAGTTCGCGATCGCGGCCAGGATGGAGTCGACGGGAACGTGAGCGTCGCGCATCGCCGCGAGAAACGCCTCGCGGAGCTCGATCGCGCTCTCGAAGCGTGCCGACGGGCTCTTCTCCAGGCAACGCATCACGACCGCGGCGAGCGCTTCCGGCAGCTCGGGGCGCAGCTCGCGGATGGGCGGAGGAGCCTCGTACGCGTGCGCAACGGCGACGCCCACTGGGCTGTCGCCGCGGAACGGTAAACGCCCCGCGAGCATCTCGTAGATCACGACGCCCCAGGAGTACAGATCCGCGCGCGCATCGACGTCAGGCCGACCCTGCGCCTGCTCGGGGCTGATGTAGCCGGGCGTGCCGACCATCGCGCCCGGCGTGGTGTGCGAGTCGATCGCCAGCGCTTGCGCCACGCCGAAGTCGAGCAGCTTCACCGCTCCCGTGGACGTCACGAACACGTTCTGCGGCTTGAAGTCGCGGTGGACCACGCCGTGGGCATGCGCCGAGGCGAGCCCCGTCAGCATCTGCACGCCCAGCGCGCACACCCGCGCGAGCTCGGGGCGAGGCTCTTCGTCCAGCCACGCGCGCAGATCACGCCCGTGCAGAAGCTCCATGGACAGGAAATAGAATCCCTGATCGGTCCCGATGTCGTAGATCCGGACGATGTTGGCGTGATTGAGCTGCTGACAGATCAGCGACTCGCGTTTGAATCGCTCGACGCGGCCGGGCTCGGCGTGGACCACCGGCAGCAGCACCTTGAGCGCCACCTGGGCGTTCGTGAGGGCGTCGCGCGCCACGTAGACGCGCCCCATCCCGCCCGAGGCGAGCTCGCTCAGGATCTCGAACTTGCCGAGCCGCGCGCCGGGAACCAGCGGAAACGCGGCGGAAGGCACCGGAGCAGCCGGTGAAATACGAGCGGCAGCATCCATGGATAACCCCGATCTGACTGCATACTATGCCCGAAATCCCGCACGACACAAGCCTACCGGCGAGCGCCACCCCGCGTCCGGCCATCGGTCCCGACGGCGCTCGGGAGTGGCGCTTCGCTGCGCACGGCTCACGGCGCCGTGCCGAGCTCGGCGACCACCGCCTCGGCAGACGAGTGGGGGGCGAGCGCGGCGTCGGGCCCTAGCGACTCGAGCGGCCCCACGCGCCACAGCTCGGGCCAGCGCTGCACGACCACCGCCACCACCACGAACGTGGCGACGCCCCCCAGCAGCACCGAGCCCACCGGCCCGAGCAACGCCGCCGTCACGCCCGACTCGAACGCCCCCAGCTCGTTCGAGAGTCCGATGAACACGAAGTGCACCGCGGCCACCCGGCCGCGCAGCGCATCCGGTGTGACGACCTGCACCAACGTCTGGCGGATGACCACGCTGACGTTGTCGCACAGGCCGGTGAGAAAGAGGAACGCAAGCGACCAGCCCAAGGATCGCGACAGCGCGAACCCGACGGTCGCGGCGCCGAAGCCCAGCACGGCGAGCAAGAGGGCGCGTCCCGGGCGCCGAAATGGGGGCAACCGCGTCGTGAGCAACGCCATCGTGAGCGCGCCGGCCGACGGTGCCGCGCGCATCCACCCCAGCCCCGCCGGCCCCACCGCCAGCAGGTCCTTGGCGAAGATCGGCAGCAGCGCGGTGACGCCGCCGAAGAGCACCGCGAAGAGGTCGAGCGTGATCGCCGGCAACAGATAGCGCGAGCGCAGCACGAAGCGCACGCCGGCGCGCAGCTCCTCGGAGCGCTCGTGTGCGGCCCGCGCGGTCTCTTGCGAGCGGACCTCGGGAAGACCGGCGAGGGTCACCGCGAACGCGAGCGCCAGCACCGTGACGCAACCGTAGGCGAACCCCGGACCGAGCCAGGCGAGCAACCCGCCCGCCGCCGCCGGTCCGCCGATGGCCGCCAGCTCGAAGGTGGTCGCGTTCCACGCGTTGGCGCGGACGAACGCCGAGGGCGGCACCAGGTTCGGCGTGAGCGACGAGATGGCCGGCGCGCTGAACGCCGTCACGCAGCCGCACCCGAGCAGCACCGGGAACACCCAGCCGATCGGCGCGTCGCGCTGGGTGATGAGCACCATCGCCAAGCCCAGCAGGGCGAGCACGAGCTGGGTCGCCACCGCCACCATGCGGCGATCGGCGCGATCGGCGGTCACGCCAGCCGGAACGGCGAGCAACACCACCGGCACGACCTGCACCAAGCCCACGAAGCCGAGCGCCCACGCCGAATGGGTGCGGTCGTAGATCTGCCAGCCCACCGAGACCGACAGAATCTGACGGCCCAGCACGCCCAGCACGCGGCCGACCAGCAAACGACGGAACGCCGGAAAAGCGAGGGGATCGGCTCGGGAATCCGCGCGGCTCTCCATCGTGTCCTCGGCTCGTTCGCGTCCGGCGTCGAGCGAGCCCGCGCCGCGACGGTCATCTTCGCCTACAATCGCGCTCCGCATGAACACCGCCGCGGATCCGCCGTCGACCTCGCCTGCCGGCACCTGCCCGAGCTGCCACGCAGCCGTCGCGGCGCCGGCGTCACGCTGTTCCGCGTGCGGCGAGTGGCTCACCGATCCCGAGCAGCTGATCGAGCCGCGCGCGGACCAGGTGCTGGGCGAGCGCTATCGGCTGCTGGCGCTGATCGGGGTGGGCGGCATGGCGCGGGTGTGGCGCGCCCTCGACCTGGCTGGCGATCGCGAGGTCGCGCTCAAGATCCTGGGCGTCGAGCTGGTCGGTGATCGCGCCGCCGAGCAGCGGTTCCTGAACGAGGGCAAGACCGCGCGCGAGCTTCGGCACCCCAACGTCGTCGAGGTCTTCGACTACGGCCTTTTCCCGAACGGGATGCCGTTCATCGCCATGGAGCTTCTCGACGGCAAGCTGCTCTCGGAGCTCATTCGTCAGGTGGGCGCCCTCTCCGCCGAGCGCGTGGTGCGGCTGATGCTCCAGGTGGCGGGCGCCGTGGGCGAGGCGCACCGGCGCGGGCTCGTGCACCGCGACTTGAAGCCCGAGAACATCTTCATCGTGGCTCCCCAGGACGAGTCCCGCGAGCGCGCGGTGCTGCTGGATTTCGGCATCGCCATCCACGCCGAGACGCGCGAGGCCGTCGAGAGCAAGGACGGGCTCGGCACCGTGGAGTACGCGGCCCCCGAGCAGGCGAGCGGCGAGCCCCTCGGCACCCGCGCGGACGTCTACTCGCTCGGCGTCGTGATGTACCAGCTGCTCACCGGCTCGCTGCCGGGCAAGAGCGGCGACGGCGGCGCCACCACCGGCACCGTGCGACGGACCACCCGGATCATGCCGCCGGACGGCGGCGGACGATCCTCGCCGGCGCTGCGCGACGCGCTCCAGAAGGTGGTGGTGCAGGCGCTCTCGCCCGATCCGCGGCAGCGCCACGTCGACGCACGCCATCTGCTGCGCGACCTGGAGCGGGTCGCCGTGCACCTGCCGCGGGAATCACGCGCCGCGCTGAGCTGGAACACGGTCGTCGCCACCTGGTGGTGGTTGCCGGTGTTGCTGCTGGTGGTGGCCGTCATCACTTCGTTCCTGTGGTTCGGCGCGCGTTGAGCACCTCGCCAGCGGGTCGGCGGCGCTCGCGGCGGCGTCTGGCGAGCGTGACGGCGCTCGGGCTCGCGATCGCGCTCGCGGCGGTCGAGGCGATCCTCGACGAGGCCCGCGGCCTCGACGCGCCTGCGGCGAGCGAAGAAACGCCCGTCGCCGACCTCGGCCCGACGATCTACGTGATCGGTGATTTCGGATACCCGGTGCCCGAGCTCGCGGCGGTGGGCCGCGCGATCCGCGCCCACGCCGCCACGCGCGCCACGGCCGGCATGCTGATCGAGCTGGGGGACAACGTGTATCCGAGCGGGCTGCCCGCCGATTCAGCCGCGGCGGCGACCCAGCTCGGCGCGCTCGTGGGCTTGCTCGACGCGCGCGCGCCCGCGGCACTCGGCGGCGAGCCGCTCGCGCTGCTGGCGATCCCCGGCAACCACGATCACGACGCCGGCATGACGCAGACGTGGGAGACGGCGGCGGACGCGCACGGCGCCATCGAGAACGAGATGCTGCCCGCCTTCGATCGGCCCGAGTGGCACTACGCGCCGGCGCATCTCGATCCACCCGGCGATGCCGAGTGCCCGCTCGCGACGCGTCTCGATCGGGACGGCATCCGCGCCATCCGCACCGCCGCCGTGCCCGGCACGGCGGGTATCGCGGCGTGGGCGTGCCTGACGCGCCCGGCGCGCGCGCAGCCGGCGCCGGCGGGGCTCGCGCTCATCGCGATCGACAGCCAGGTACTGATCGGCCTCGAGCATCACGGCGAGCGCGGCGCTGCGGACCTCCACTGGCGTACCCTCGAAACGCTGCTCGCGAAGGCACGCTCCGAGTCGCTCGTCCCCATCGTCCTCGGCCACCATCCCCTCGAGAGCTACGGTCGGCACCGCCCTCTCCAGCCGGGGCGCGTCGCCTTCGGCCCGGGCTGGCCGGACTTCACGCAAACCTCCGATTACCTGCTCGCCATCCCCGGAGTCGCGCAGCTCACGGTGCTGGGATGGTACGGCTCGGCGTGGCTCCACGAGCAGGACGTGCACGCACCGGGTTACGCTGCGTACCGCCGTCGCCTGACGGAGATCCTGACCCGACACGAGGTGGCGCTCTACGTGGCGGGGCACGATCACTCGCTGTCGCTGACGGATATCGGCAGGAGTCGGGACTTGGGCGCGATCGTCGGCCAGGAGGGGCGGCTCTTTCAGCTGGTCTCGGGCGCGACGGCGAATCTCGATCCCTTGAGCGGCGGCCCAGCGCTGCTCTATCGCCGCAGCAAGCGAGGCCACGCGCGGCTGGCGCTGGGGCGTGACGCGGCGGACGGGACCCGCCGCCTCCAGATCGAGATCGAGCCGCTCGACGAGGCGCCGTTCCGTCGTACGATCGCAGCGCGGTGATCCGGATGAGGAAGCAAGCGTTCGCGATCGCCTGCTGGCTGGCGATGGCCGCGGCGAGCGGCGCGCACGCCAAGCCCGGCATCGCGCTCACACCCGTGGTGAGTGGCCTGGCGGACATCACCGCGATCGCCAACGCGGGCGACACCCGGCTCTTCGTGGTGCTCCAGGAGGGCCGCGTGCTGACCTGGAACGGCACCAAGATCCTGTCGAGCCCATTCCTCGACGTCCGCTCGAAGGTGCGCGACTCGGGCGAGCAAGGCCTGCTGGGAATCGCGTTTCACCCCGACTACGCGACCAACCGCTACTACTACGTCGACTACACCCGCGAGCCCGACGGCGCCACCGTCATCGAGCGCTATCAGGCGTCGGCCACCAAGCCGAACCAGACGCCGACGAGCTCGGCGCGGACCCTGCTCGTCATCCCGCAACCGGCGGCCAACCACAACGGCGGCAATCTGGCGTTCGGCCCGGACGGCTATCTCTACGTCGGCATGGGGGACGGCGGCGGCTCTGGCGACCCGAGCTGCTACGCCCAGCGCGACGACACGTTGCTCGGCAAGATGCTGCGACTGGACGTGGACTCGAACCTCGATCAGGCCCCCTACTACGCCGTCCCGCCCACCAACCCCTTCGTGGGTCCCGGCGATCCGCCCGACGAGATCTGGGCGAGGGGCTTTCGCAATCCGTGGCGCTTCAGCTTCGATCGCCTGACCGGCGACCTCTACGTCGGGGACGTCGGTCAGGGCAGTCGAGAGGAAGTGGACCTGGAGCTGGCGGGAGACCGCGGCGGCCGCAACTACGGCTGGAAGGCCGAAGAAGGGCTCGCGTGCTTCGGCGATCTCGCGGGCTGCCCCGCGCAGACCCCGCCGTGCGGAAGCAGTGCCTACACCCACCCGATCCTCGACTACGACCACGACCAGGGATGCTCGATCGCCGGCGGCTTCGTGTATCGCGGCAACCGAATTCCCGCGCTCGTCGGCACGTATCTCTTCAGCGACTTCTGCGGCGGACCGATCTGGGGCGCGGCGCGGCGGCCGGGCGGCACCTGGCAGGTCGACACCTTGGTCGCGGCCTCGGGCCTGAGCGTGTCCACCTTCGGCGAGGACGCCGAGGGTGAGGTGTACGTCGCCGACCACCAGAACCCCTCAGGCACGCTCTACGCGATCGTCGCGTCGTGTACCGGCGCGGACGGGGACGGCGACGGCAAGAAGGACGACTGCGACAACTGTCCGAGCCTCGCGAACGCCAGCCAATCCGACGCCGACCACGACGGGCTCGGCGACCCGTGCGACAACTGCCCGGACGTGGTGAACCCCGGCCAGGACGATTCGGACGGCGACGGCCTCGGCAACGGCTGCGACACCTCGGATTGCGCGGGCGTCCTCGGCGCGGGCTCCACGGGCTCCGCCCTCCGAATGGCCCTGCTTCCCTGGCTCGCCGTGGTGCTCGGCGTGACCTGGGTCACGCAGCGGCGCCGGCGGCGCGGCCCGCACGCGACCACGGCGGCTCAAGTCTCGCACCCGATCGGCCGATGAGTCTCCGGGAAAGGAGACTTGCCATGCCCATCCTGCCGTGGACAGCGAGATTCGACCTGGGTGTGCCCGAGATGAACGCGCAGCACAAGGGGCTGCTGGACCTGATGAACAAGATCTACGACATGAACGAGGCAGGCGCCTCCCATGGCCAGCTGGTGTTGGCGATCGACGAGCTCGGCACGCTCACCAAGAAGCACTTCGCCGAGGAAGAGCGCTTCATGCAATCGATCAACTACCCGAAGCTGGTGCCGCACCAGATGATCCACCGCGATCTGCTGCGCGAGCTGGGGGAGAACGTCGCCCAGTTCAAGAACACCTCCGGCCCCGCCCCGAAGGAGCTGTTCCGGTTCCTCAAGATCTGGCTGACCGCGCACATCGCCGGCATCGACCGCCAGTACGCCGAGCACTCGAAGTCTGCGGCCAAGGCCGCCTGACGCGCGCGCGGCGAGCGCGCGCTCACGAGTCGAGGATTCGCAGGGCGGCGCGGGCCGCCTTGCGCAAGCGCGGATCGGGATCGCGCACGACACGCTCGAGCGTGCCGCGCGTCCGATCACGCGCGCCTTCCCCCGGCTCGCGCGAGGCGATCTTCGCGAGCGCGGCCGCGGCGGCGCGTCGCACGCCGGGTCGCGGGTCGGTCTCCACCAGCGCCAGCACGGCGGACGCCGTCCGCGCCGAGGGGTCGCGCCCCGTGCTCGCCGCCGCGAGCGCGGCGAGCCGCACGTTCGCGTCGGGGTCGCCGAGCGCCTCGAGCACCGTCTCCGCGAGCGCCTCGGACGGGACGTCCCAATCGCGCACGCTGTAGAGCGCCATGCGCCGCAGCGTGGGGCTCGGGGCGCGGGTCGCCGCGAGCAAGGCCGCGGCGGCGCTGGCGGTCTGCTGGCCCACCAATCGCAGCGCGTGGTGGGCCGACCAGCGGACCTCGCTGCTCGCATCGCCGAGCGCCTCGATCAGCACCGGCACCAACCGCGATGCGCGCGCTCCGAGCCGCGCCAGCGTGAACGCGGCGACCCGGCGGACCGCGGCATCGCTGGCCTCGAGGCGATCGCGCAGCCGCGCCTCGATTCGCGGCTCGACGGGCGCGAAGCGGACCAGCTCGTCCGCGGCGGCGCGCTGGACGAGCGCGGCGCGCTCGTCCAGGCAAGCGAGCAGCTGGTCCAGCAGCTCACGCGGCAGCGGTGCCGCCGGCGCGTGCTCCCGCGCACGGGCCAATATCTGCCGTGGATCCGAGGGCGAGCGCGGAAGTGTTTCGCTCGGGCTGGGCAGGGTCGGCGGCATGACGAGCGGCGCGCGGCCGCGAACGGTCGCTCGGCGAACGAGCTTGACGGAACGAGAATGACGAGGTCAATACGGCCGGCCCGGCGACTCGTCCAGCCGTCGCCGGCCACCCCATCGAGGCGCTCATGACCGATCGCGCAGACGCTTCCCACGGCGCATTCCCCGCCGAGCCTCCCAGCACCGAGACCATCCTCGGCAAGGTCGCACCGGGCGTCCTCGGCGACGCCGAGAGCGCGCGCTGCTTCCTCGCGCTGCTACTCGGCGAACGCTTCGCGCAACGCCATCGCGGCATCGATCCGAACCGCTTGCAGCGCGCCGTCGACGAGGATCAGCGCCTGCTCGCGGACCCACCCGGCGCCGTCGGCCGCGCGTGCGTGAGCGAGCCGGGCGTCGACTCGGTCTTCCCCGACTGCGCCGTGCTGCGCACCCACACGCGCGACGTGCCGTACCTGGTCGAGAGCCTGCGGCAGCTCCTCGACGAGCGCGGCTTCACGCCGCGGCTCGTGCTTCATCCCATCTTCGGCGTGGACCGAAACGCCGCGGGGCGCGTGCGTTCGATCCGACCGGCGAGCACCGAGCCGGACACCGCTCGTCACGAGTCGCTCATCCACATCGAGGCGGAGGGCTCCACGGCGCAGGCCCGCGCCGAGCTCGAGCGCGCGGCGCTCGACGTGCTGACGGCGGCCCACGCCGCGTCCGCCGACCGCGACGCCATTCGCCATCGCATGGCTGGGCTGATCGCGACGGAGATCGGGCTGCCGGAAAGCGCTCCGCCGCCCGGCCCCAACCTGATGCCCGCGGAGACGGTGGTGGACTTCCTGCGCTGGCTGCTCGACGACAACTTCGTGTTCCTCGGCGCCCGCACCTACGAGTCGGTGGCCGTCGACGGCACGCTTTGCGCCGCGGTTCGGCGCGGCAGCGGCCTCGGGCTGCTCGCCGACGATGCCTCGAGCGCCTTCGCGAAGCCGCGCGCGATCCACGAGCTCGACCCCGAGGTCCGCGCCCGGGTGCTGCTCGAGCGCCGGCTGGTGCTCGACAAGACCAACCGCTCGAGCCCCATCCACCGGCGCGTGCCGATGGACGCGGTGAGCCTGCGCTTCTTCGACGCCGGCCGCTTCGCGCGCGAGGAGCGCTTCGTGGGGCTCTACACCCGCAAGGCGCTCTTCGAGCAGCCCACCGCGATCCCGATCCTGCGCACCAAGCATCGCCGCATGCTGGATCGCGCGGGCGTCATCGAAGGCTCGTTCGACGAGCGCGAGCTCACCGCGCTCTTCAACGCGCTGCCCAAGGAGGAGCTCTTCCTCAACGATCCCGACGCGATCCTGAGCGGCATCCGCACGCTGCTCGACGCGTACGCCCAGGACACCCTCAAGCTCGTGCTGCGTCCCACCTTCAGCGGGCGTCTGCTCGCGATCGGGATGGCGTTGCCCGATCGCTACTTCAGCGCCGAGGGCCTCGACGCGGTGGTGGCGCACCTGGAGCAGCGGCTCGGTTCGAGCGTGCTGGAGCGGCGCGAGACGCGCGGCGAGCCGGGCTTTCGGCAGGTCTATCTCTATGCCGCAGCGCGGCCCGGCGCCGCCGCTCCCGATCCGGCGGCGCTCGAGGCCGAGGTCCTGGCGCTCGTCAAGCCGTGGCCGGAGCGGCTCACCGACGCGTTGCCGAGCGAGCTGGACCCGATCTGGGAGCGCGCGTTCCCGGACGCCTACCAGGACCTGGTGCCCGTCTCGCGCGCGGTCGCGGACGTGACGCTGCTCGCGTCGCTCGCCGACGACCAGCCCTTCGCGATCGGCGCGGTCCACCCCGGCGATCCCGACGGCGGCGACCCCACCGCCACCTTGCTGCGCATCGCGCACCGCCAGCCGCTCACGCTCGGGCGCATGATGCCCGTGCTCCACAACCTGGCGCTCGAGGTGATCGACGAGGCGGCGTTCCGGGTGACCCCCGCGGGCCGTGCGCCGCTGCACCTCCACGTGTTCCGCGTGCGTGGGCGCAAGGGCGAGCTTCTCGATCCCGGAGTGGTCGACGCCGCGGTGCTCGAAGGGCTGGCGCGCGTCCTCGAAGGGCGAAGCGAGAACGATCCGCTCAACGGGCTCATGACCGCCGCGGGGCTCTCGTGGCGACAGGTGTGGATCGTCCGCGCGTACGTCCACCACGCGTTCCAGCTCGGGCTCTTCCCGTCGCGCGCGACGGCGGCGGCGAGCCTGGTGGGTCAGGCATCGCTGGCGCGCAGCCTCGTGCGCTGGTTCGAGACCCGCTTCGATCCCGACTCGCCCGACGCCGAGCGCCGCGCCGCCGAGAGCGAGATCGGCGCGGAGCTCGCGCGAGCGATCGAGGCCCTCGAGGACCCCACCGACTACAAGGTCTTCAAGGCGCTACGCGACCTGGTGGCCGCCACGGTGCGCACCAACCATTTCCGCGCACCGGGCGAGCGCAGCCGCGCGCTGGCGCTCAAGCTCGAGCCCGCGACGCTCGCGGGAGTGCCGCGCCCCGCGCCCAAGCACGAGATCTTCGTGCAGGCGCCGGGCATGGAGGGCGTACACCTGCGCGGCGGCGACGTGGCGCGCGGCGGAATCCGGTTCTCCGATCGTCCCGACGATTACCGCACCGAGATCCTCGGCCTCATGAAGACCCAGATGGTCAAGAACGCGATCATCGTGCCGGTGGGCGCCAAGGGCGGGTTCATCCTCACGGCGCCGCCCGCCGATCGCAAGGCGCTCGCGGACGCGGCGCTCGAGGCCTATCGCACCTTCATCGGCGCGTTGCTCGACGTGACCGACGATCGCGACGGCGAGCGCGTGGTGCCGCCCGAGCGGGTGGTTCGGCTCGATCGCGACGATCCCTATCTGGTGGTGGCCGCCGACAAGGGCACGGCGGCCTACTCGGACGTCGCCAACGCGATCGCGATCGAACGCGGCTTCTGGCTCGGCGACGCGTTCGCGTCCGGCGGCAGCCGTGGCTACGACCACAAGAAGCTCGGCATCACCGCGCGCGGCGCCTGGGAATGCGCGAAGACGTCGTTCTGGGAGCTGGGGCTCGACCCGGAACGCGATCCGATCACCGTGGTGGGCATCGGCGATCCGTCCGGCGACGTGTTCGGCAACGGCCTCTTGCGCAGCCGTACGCTCCTGCTGGTGGGCGCCTTCAATCACCGCCACGTGTTCCTCGATCCCAACCCCGACCCCGAGCGCTCGTTCCGCGAACGCGAGCGTTGCTTCCAGGCGGCGCTCGGCTGGGACGGCTACGACGTGGCCACCGTCTCCGCGGGCGGCGGCGTCTTCGCCCGCCGCAGCCGCGCGATCCCCATCCCCGCGGGGCTGCGCCCGCTGCTCGGCACCGATCGCGACACCGCGTCCGGCGAGGAGCTGATCCGCCTGCTGCTCACGGCGAAGGTCGATCTGCTCAGCAACGGCGGGATCGGCACCTACGTGAAGGCCTCGACCGAGTCGAACGCCGACGTGGGCGACAAGACCAACGACGCGGTGCGCGTGGACGCCTCGCAACTGCGCTGCAAGGTGGTGGCGGAGGGCGGGAACCTGGGCTTCACGCAAGCGGCGCGCTGCGAGCTCGCGGCGCTCGGTGGACGCATCCACACCGATGCCATCGACAACTCGGGCGGCGTGGACTGCTCCGATCACGAGGTCAACCTGAAGATCGCCCTCGCCACCGCGCGCGCCCGCGGCGAGATCGATCTCGCCGCCGAGACCCAGGCGCTCGTCGACGCCACCGAGGAGGTGTGCGAGCAAGTCCTGGAGGACAACCGGCTGCAGAGCCTGGTGCTCGCGTACGACCAGCGGCGCAGCCGCGCGCTCTTCGACGTCTACCAGGACATGATCGGCCGGCTCGCGGCCACCGGCCACCTCGACGCCGAGCGCGAGGGCTTCGCCAAACGCGAGCTCAAGAACCAGCGCGGCGAGGGCCATGGCTTCTTCAAGCCACAGCTCGCGGTGCTGCTCGCCCACGAGAAGCGCCGCATCTACGACGCGTTGATCCGCGGCAGCCTGATCGATCGACCGGCGCTCTCCTCGCTCCTCACCGGCTATTTCCCGCCCTCCGTCGAGCGCTCGATCCCTCGGGCGGTGGCGGCGCACCCGCTGCGGCGCGAGATCGTCGCCACCGCGCTCTCGAATCGGGTCGTGAACCGATCCGGCCTCACGATGGTGAGCGAGCTCGAAGCGGCGAGCGGCGCCGACGTGGAGACGGTGGTGGGCGCCTGGTTCGTCGCCGTCGCCGTGCTGGGCGCCGACGAGCTCGCGGAGCGGATCGCGGCGCTGCGCTCGGCGAGCCCGCGGCTCGACGCGGCGACGGTGCTGGCGCTGGTCGAGCGCGTGAATCGACGGCTGGCGAGCGCCGTGTCGTGGAACGTGGCGCGGGGGCGGTGCGTCCTGCCGATCGCCGACGAGCTCGCCGCGACCCGGGCGCGTGCGGCGGCCCACGCCCGCTCGGTGGCGAGCCTGCGCAGCGCCGAGGAGAGCGAGGTCCGCGCCCGCGAGACCGAGTCGCTCCGCGCCGCCGGCATCCCCGGGGAGGTGATCGACGCGCTCGCGACGTTCGACGATCTCGCCTCGTTCTTCGTGATCGAGGCGCTGACCCAGGATACCGGCGCGTCCTCGGAGCTCGCGCTCTCGGTCCACACCTCCGTGGACGCCGGGCTCAGGCTCGGCGACCTGCGAGCCTTCGTCGAGCGCACGCCGGTCGCCGATCCCTGGGATCGTCAGGCCGCACGGCGCATCCTCGACCAGCTCGAGAGCGCACGTTTCCGCATCGCCGCGCGCTTGCTCGCGGGCGCGCCGCCGCGCACCGTGGAGGGCCTGGTGCGCGATCCCCGGCCCGCCGTGCGCTTCTACCTGGATGCCATCGAGCGGTTGCGGGCCATCGGCTCGCCCCGGAACCTCCACCCGGCGTTCCTCGCCGTCCAGGCGCTGCAAGAGCTCGCAGCCGAATGACCGCGGGCGAGCGCCGAACGCCCCGCATCTGTGTAGACTGACGCGCTGCGTTGTGGAGGGCCCGACGACGGCGCCGCGCCGTTGCGCGCGGTGGTCACGCGCCGTGGGTTCCAAGGGGGACGAGACATGATCATCATCATGACGCCAGGCATCCAAGCGGCGAGCGCGGAAGTCGAAGAGGTCGTGCGCCAGGCGCGCAAGCACAAGGACATCCGCACCGACATCCACGAGGTCCTCGGCACCACGCGCAGCGTGACCGAGATCTACCTGATCGGGCCCACCGCCACCGTGCCCTCCGACGACTTCGCCGCGTTGCCCGGCGTGGAGCGGGTGATCCGCGTCTCCGACCGCTACAAGGTGATCGGGCGTCACCGCGGGCTGGTCGAGGTGATGGGCTTCGAGTACCGCGGCATCACCTTCAGCCAGGACTCCTTCCACGTCTTTCCGGGGCTCTGCGCCGTGGACACCCGGGAGCACGTCGACCAGACGTTCGCGGCCCTCGCCCGGCACGGCATCCGCACCTCGCGCATGGGCGCTTACAAGCCGCGCACCAGCCCCTACGACTTCCAGGGGCACGGGAAGGAGTGTCTGCCGTACGTGTTCGAGCTGGCCGGCAAGCACGGCGTGCAGGTGATCGCCATGGAGGTCACCACCGCGCGCCACCTCGACGAGGTGCGCGACGCGCTGCGCGCCAGTGGCGACGCCACCGGCGTGATGCTCCAGATCGGCACCCGCAACGCTCAGAACTTCGAGCTCCTGAAGGAGGTCGGCCAGCAGCGCGAGCTGCCGGTGCTCGTGAAGCGCGGCATGGGCATCACGCTGGAAGAGTCGCTCAACGCGTGCGAGTACATCGCCAGCGAGGGCAACCGCTCCATCGCGTTCTGCCTGCGGGGTGTGAAGAGCCATCTCGGCGACCCGCACCGGAACCTGGTCGACTTCGCGCACGTGCCGGCCGTGAAGCGGCTGACCCGCATGCCGGTGTGCGTCGATCCTTCGCACTCGGTGGGCGGCCGCATGGAAGGGGCCGACGGCCTGCTCGACATCTTCCACGCCACCGCGCAGGGCGTGATCGCCGGGGCGAACATGGTGCTGGTGGATTTCCACCCGCTGCCGAGCAAGGCGCTCTGCGATGGGCCGCAGGCGCTCACCCTCGACGAGCTCCCCGGCTTCCTCGAGGACGTGGCGATCGCGCGCGAGGCATACGAGAAACGCGTCGCACGCGTACGCGGCGTGGCGGCGCGCGCCGCATGACTCCCTCCTCGCCGGATCGGCAGCGCTCGTGACCACCACCAGGCCCCCCTCCCCGCGCGCCAAGCGCCGGGCCGCCGTCGCCGCGAAGCCGCGGTCCGGGCGCGTCCGGGCGACTGCCGCGGCGCCGGCCGCACCGACCAAGCCGCGGCTGCTCCGCTGGGAGCACGTCACCAAGGACGATTTCGATCGCATCGATCGCGGCGAGGCGCTGGTGCTGGTCGCCGTCTCGCCGCTCGAGGTCCACGGGCCACACCTGCCGCTCGGCACCGACGCGCTCGAGGCCGAGGGTCTGATGCTGCGGCTCGTCGAGCTCTTGCCCGAGCGCCACCGCGAGCGGACGGCGCTGGCGCTTCCCATGGTGTACGCGGCGGCGGACGCGGTGCCGCAACCCGGATCGCTGCGTTTCTCGACCGGCACCACCGTGCGCGTCCTGACCGAGCTCGGGACGACGCTCGCGATGCAAGGGTTCCGCAACATCGTGGTGTCCAACTTCCACGGCTCGCCGCGGCATTTCATCGCGCTGGAAGCGGCGTGCGAGAACGTGAATCGCCGGCATCCCGGCACCCGCATGGTGAGCGTCTTCTCGGTGCTGGTGGACCGGCTCACCGGCGGTTCCGCGCAGCTCGAGCGGTTTTCCGACGGGTTCACGTGCTTCACGCCTGGCGATCTCGAAGGCGATACCCACGCCGGCGTGATCGAGACCGGCATGATGCTGGCGCTCCACGCCGAGCGCGTCAGCCCCCGCTATCGGGAGCTACCGCGCAAGACCGTGAAGGAATGGGCGGCGCGCCGCGGCTTCGACGCGGGCGCGCTCGACCCGCAGGCGCGCGCCGGCAAGACCGGCTTCCGCGCGATGCTCGAGGTGTGGAAACCCAATCTTCACTACTGGCTTCACGAGACCTACGCGGGAAACCCGAGCCTCGCCACCACGCGCAACGGCCGCGAGGTGCTCGACACCCTCGCCGCGAAAGGCGCCGAGGTCGTGGCCGAGCTCCTGGACGGCAAGCTCGACCCGCTCCGAGCCCACTCGCCGCTCTGGCCCAAGCGCTTCTTGTTCCTGAACCCGTGGGTCGGTCGGCTCGTCGAAGCGTATTTCCGCTACCCGCACCCGATCGGTTGAGACCGCCACGGGCGGCTGCGCGTGCTGGCCGCCGCGCGGCGGCGTGGGCTCAGCCCGAAAACCTCAGCCGGCACGCGGCGGGACCGACGCCTGGAAATTGAACGTGAGCTCGCCGCCGACCTGGATGGCCAGGGGCGGGACCACCACCATGGTGGGCGGGATCGGTCCGTCGAAATCGGTCAAGGTGGCGAGACCATCGCTGGGATCGTAGGCGAACGTGCCCGTCATCGAGACACCGACCGGCGTCGTCGTGTGCGCCACCAGCAGGCTGTTCAGATAGATCGAGCTTTCGACCTCCACGGAAGCCCGCACCTGGACCAGGCCGGTCACGGGATCGACCGATCCGATGATCGCCGCGCCGCCAGCGAGCCGGCCGACGTGCACGTCCTTGGCGTCGATCTGGATCAGCGGCGCGACGTCGAAGTGGACGTCGCTGCCGCGAAGATCCAGGTCGGTGAGCTCGAGGAGGTTCACCGTGGGCGTGAAGCTGAAGTCGATGGTGCTCTCCGGCTGAAGGTAGGTCGTTCCCGATACGTGCGTGGTGCCGAGCGAGAGCGTCAGATCCGCCTGATTGACGAGCGCTTCGACCGGCACGGCGGTGCCCGCCACGGGCGTGCAGCCGACTCCGGCGAGCGCGCCGCACGCCGCGAGGCACGCGGCGCTCACCCACGCGCCCCGCGAGCGCGCGGATCGGGTTCGATTCGAGACGAAGCGAGCGAGGTATCGAGCGCTCGACCTCACGGATTCCCCCATCACCGCCTCCGCTGACGGCGTCGATCGCCCACGAGCGCGACCTCGCGGCGATGATCCGCCCGAAGCGGTGTACGGGTCAATCGATGCGGCCCGCCGCGTCGCGCGCGCTCGCTCCGTCGCTCGTCGCCGCGGCGCGCCTCATTCGCGCGCGGGCTCGGCGTACGCTAGTTTCGACGCATGGCGGGCGAGCGCATCCTGGTGGCCGACGATCTCGAGCTGAACCGGATCTTGCTGCGGGAGATGCTCGAAGCCGAGGGCTACAGCGTCGCGGAGGCGGTCGACGGCAACGACGCCATCGCCGCGGTCGAGCGCGACCCGCCGGACCTGCTGCTGCTCGACGCGGTCATGCCGGATCGCGACGGCTTCTCGGTCTTGCGCTCGCTCAAATCGGACCCGCGCACGCGCCTGGTGCCGATCATCATGATCACGGCGCTCACCGAGCTCGACGACAAGCTGCTCGCGGTGTCGCTCGGCGTCGACGACTTCCTCACCAAGCCCATCAACGCCGTCGAGCTGCGCACGCGCGTGCGCTCGCTGCTCTCGCTCAAGCGGTTCACCGACGAGCTCGAGCACGCCTCCCAGGTGCTCGAGTCGCTGGCCATCGCCATCGAGCAGCGCGACGGCTACACGGGCCAGCATTGCAGGCGCGTCGGACGCTACGCCCAGCGCGTCGGGCGCGAGCTGGGGCTCGACGCCATGGCGCTCGAGGTGCTGCGCCTGGGCGGCGTCTTCCACGACATCGGCAAGATCACGGTGCCGGACGAGATCCTGCGCAAGGAGGACTCGCTCGATCCTCGCGAGCGCGCGGCGATGGCGCGCCACGTCGAGGCGGGCGCCGCGATCTGCGCGCCGATGCGCACCTTGCGCAAGGTGATCCCCGTGATCCGCCACCATCACGAGCGGCTCGACGGCAGCGGTTACCCCGACGGGCTGACCGGCGGCGCGATCCCGATCGCGGTTCGCATCGTGACCGTCGTCGACATCTTCGACGCGCTCTCGACGCGCCGCCCCTATCGGGACGCCGTCAGCCCGGAGCGCGCGCTCGAGACGCTGCGCGCCGAGGCGGCCGGTGGCTGGTGGGATGCCGAGATCGTCGAGGTGTTCGCGCGCATCCTGGCGCGCGACGGCATCGATCCCGAGCAAGGCTGAGGGCGTCGTCCCGATCGCGACCGGCGCCGAGCGGCGCCGTACACGAACGCGAAGCCGCGCTCACCAGCGCAGGATCAGCGTCCCGACCGCGAGACCGGCCCCGGTTCCGATCAGCATCACGCGCTGGCCGCGAACCAGCCTTCCGGTGCGATTCGCGTGCGCCAATGCCATGGGCAGCGACGCTGCGACGCAGTTCCCGTACTCGGCGATGATGTTGACGACGCGCGCGGCGGGCACGCCCAGATGCTCGGCCATGGAGTCGAGCGCGCGTCCCGAGGCTTGGTGCGGCACGACGAGGTCGATGTCGGCGATCCCCGCGCAACCGGCGCGGCGCAACACGTCGCGGACCTGCGCCTCGAGCCGCGGCCGCGCCATCCGGTACACCGCCGGTCCGTTCATGGTGAAGAGATAATCGGCGGCGGTGGTGTTCGGGTCGAGCGGGTGGCGATGCATCCCTCCCCCGGGCAGCTGCGTGAGCTCGGCGCCGGCGGGATGGGTGGTGATCGCGAGCGCCAGCATCTCGCTGGCCTCGCCGGACGGCGTGGCCTCGAGCACCGCGGCGGCGGCGCCGTCGCCGAGCAACGACGCGCTCTCCGGCTCGTGGACGTTCCGCGCGACGCTGCCGATCTCCGCCGAGACGATCAGCACCCGCCGGTAGCCGCCCGAGGTGATCAGCGTCGCCGCCGTCCAGAGCGCGGGCATGAACGACAAGCAGGTGGCGTGCAGCGTGAAGGTCGTGAGGCCCTCGAAGCCGAGCTCGCGGGCCACGAACGTCGAGGTGTCCGGGATCATCTGCCGCGGCGTCGTGGCGGCGTAGATCAAGAGGTCTGGCGCGGGACCGGAGCCGAGCGCCTCGCGAGCGGCCTTGGCCGCCATGTGCTCGACCGGCTCCTCGGCGATGTGACGCCGGAGCACGCCCGCGCGGCGCGCGATCCAGCTCTCGCTACGGCCGATCCGGCGCGCCAGCTCGGCGGCGGTCTCGACGCGCTCGGGGGCGTAGAAGCCGGTGGAGACGATCTGGACGGAGAGCACGAAGCGGCCGGGTCGGCGGCACGCGAGCGGACGAGCCCTGCTGGCCCCGACGGCGCACCGCGTGACGGTCGGATCAGTTGCCGAAGATCAGGTCGATGGGATTCACGAGCAGACTGTAATAGAGACGGATCCCCACTTCGAAGCCGTTCACGGGACGGAAGTTCTCGCCGGCGATCAAGGTCTGCGTCACGTAGCCGCCCGTGAGATCGACAGGCACGCCGTATCGCAACAGCGAGAGCTGCCCCGAGAACTTGAAGTTGTGCTTGAAGAGCGCCTCGTTGTCCTCTTCCTGGTCGCTGTCCCACACCTTCGAGAGCGAGTCGTAGTCGGTGTCGAAGGCACGCACGTGCGTGTAGCCGATCTGCACGCCGAACAGCGACGGCAGCGCCTTCTGGAACTCGGGATTGGTCTTGGTGAGCCAGCTGGGCTCGTCGGGACCGCGCAGCATGTCGAAGCGAATCGTGCAGCCGGCGCCGTAGATGTCGCCGCGCGTGACCTTGTACGTGGGGCCGATGTAAGGCGCGTAGTCGACGATCAGCGGGTTGTACTTGCCGACCGGGCTGGGAAACGTGCGCGGCAGATAGTGCTCGTAGAAGAGATCGAAGCTGAGCGTGAAGCGATCCAGGATCGAGTCCGGCAGCCGCCAATCGCTGGTCAGGTGAAGGCCGATGTCGCCGTTGGTGATGAAGTCGAAGCCGGAGGTCCCGACCGAGCCGAGGATCTCGGGGTTGGCCTGGGTGGCCGTGAAGGTGTTGCCGAACGCGAAGGCGGTGATCTGGCTCCACGGCTGGCGATACACGTTGACCAGCACGGCCAGCAGCACGTCGCCCGGGGTGCCGTAGGCCGACCAGTTGGGCGGCTTGGGCTGCCCCAGGCTCCCCGCCCAATCCCAGAAATCGTCCTCGGTCATCTGGCGGTTGAACTCGGGGATGAAATCGCCCGACTCCCAGCCCAGGTTGAGATCGGTCTTCTGCGAGATCAGGAACGGCCACACGACGGCCACCGAGAACCAGTCGGTGACGCCGACGGCGAGCGTGTTGATCGCGACTTCCGCCTCGTGCACGCCCGGGACCAGGATCTTGCCCTGGAACTCGCCGGTGGGCGCGTAGCGCTCCACCGGATCCGCGAGATCCACGAGCTTCCCCGAGCCGTCGTAACGGCCTTGGGTGGCGGTGTTCTGGTAGCGGGTCTCGAAGATGACGGCACCCTGTGGCGGTGTGTCGGCGAGGCCCGCGTGGGCGGCGGGCACCGCGCACGGCGGCGCCAGCAGCGCGACGATCCATGCCACCCGAGCGACGGCTGGGCGCAACCGACGCGGCACACGCCCGAGGGCACGCGTCACGGCGCCGGCCTCGCGAGCAGCTCCGGACCGAAATGATTGAACGGACCGTCGGTCGCGGGCAGCCGCCCCATGGCCACCCATAGCTCGAGGGAGTCGGGAGCGAACACCGCGTTGTGCATCGAGATCTGCGGGTCGAAGAAGCCGGGGCGCTTCTCGAGATCCTGGAGCCATTGCGCATCCACGGGGCCACCGGCCTCGCGCAACGCTTCCCCAACCTTCGCGTGGACGCTCACCGAGCTGAAGTAGGTCGTGCCCCAGTTGCGCTGGTCCGGCAGCGCGAGCGCGATCGGGATCGGCAACGGCACGCTCTCGGGGCCGTCGGCGAGGTTCTTGACGTAGTGGATCGTGTTGCGCAGGTCGTCGCGGGTGAGGCTGCCGAAGGGGCGGCCGCTCGCGTCCAGATTCCCGGGATCGCCCGGATCGCTCGAATACGACGCGTAGCCGTGGTCGGGCAGATGGTTCACGTCCGAGTCGAGCTCGACGACGCGCATGTCCTCGTGCGGCCCATCGGCGAGAAAGATGTTCCAGCCGGTGACCGGACGCTGGCGGCGGAGCACGGCTTCGGCCTGGTCGAGATCCTCGGCGTCCTCCAGGATCTCCTTCAGCATCCAGCCGCCGAGCGCCCCTTGCGGGTTCAGGCGATAGGGCTGGCTCGCGAAGATGTTGCCGACCACCGAGTCGTCGAAGGTCTCGCAACGGTCGAGCGCCGTCACGATGCCGCGCTCGCTCATGCCCGACAGGATCCAGCCGATGCCGGCGTAGCCCACGCTCACGTACGACGGTCGCGGTTGGCCGTCGTCGCCCACCGGGTGGAACACGACCAGCGTCGTGAAGTCGTGCAGCACGTTGATGTCGAGCAACGCCATCGCGCGCGCCACCAGCATCGAGCCGTCGGTGGTCGCCGCGCCCCGCACGCCGAGATTCCAGGCCGGCACGCTCCCCGAGGCCTCCGTGGGCTTCTCGTTGCCGAAGTCGGTGAGCGCGCGGCTGGCGCCGCCCACCACGAACGTGAACCGCTGCAAACGCGCGACGTTGGGGTGCAGCGGCGGCGGCACCACGATCTCGTCGAGATCGGCCACCTCGACGTCCACGGCCACCGGCGTTCCCTCGGCGAACGGCTGCGGCGGCTTGATGGTCACCACCGGATGGAGGGCGTCGCCGTTGTCGCTCCACACGCCGGTGGAAGCCCGCGTGTAGACGTCGTCGTTGAGCCGGATGCGAAGCGTGGCGAGGTCGACTCCCTCGGGATCGAAGACGTTGGGGAAGCTCACGTCGCCCAGCCGGAACACCAGCGTGGGCTGCGCGGGCATGCCCTTCACCACCGCGAACGGCGAGGACGGGAAGGAGTCGAACTCGTTCTCGCGCGGCTCGTCGATCGAGCCGTCCTCGTCGTTGTCGATGCCGTCGGTGAGCAGCGCGCCCGGCAGCGAGATCGACTCGACCACCGGCGACTGCACGATGCGCAGGAACACCGTGATGTTCACCAGGCTCAGGATCGCGTCGAGCAAGGTGTTGAGGATCAGCACGTTCTCGTAGTCGTAGCCCGACCCGTCGGCGATGCCGCGGATCTCGTCCCGGAAACGCTGGGGGATGAAAGGCTCGAGCCCGTGCGCGGCCTCTTTCAGGAACTCGTACGCGAACTGCCCGTTCTCGAAGCGCGGATCGTCGTAGTACGAGAGCACGCTCGCGATCCCGGGCTGCTCAC
This sequence comes from bacterium, assembly GCA_046331705.1. Lineage (GTDB taxonomy): Bacteria > JADJOY01 > JADJOY01 > JADJOY01 > JADJOY01 > JADJOY01. The sequence goes on from JAXLQJ010000018.1 coordinate 104,762, forward strand.
GGCTGAAATACGGGATCAGCGACGCGGTGAGGAACTGGGTGAAGACCTGCCGGATCTCGGCCGAGTACGCCTGGCCGATCTGGTAGCCCATCTCGTAGTGCGTCCCCGAGACGTGCAGCACACGCGTCTCGTCGGGATCGATGAGGGTCGTGCTCTGGGTGCAGCCGATCGCGAGCGGCGCGAACACGAGCAACAGGAACGCCGCGGCGCGGCGACGCTCGGGGCGCACCCATCGGGCCGCGCGTGGGGCTCGGGAAAACGTCACGAAAGAGGATCCAGGCAGCTCGAGGGCCGACCACGGCGCGCGGCGGCGCGCGATTCTGTCATGCGTTCGCGCACCGGCGCAATCGTTCGCTTCGCCAAGCTCGGCCGGTCATTTTGCCCGGGGCGCAAGCGTGGGCGGCGTGTCGCAACAGCGACGACTGCCTTCCTGTCAGGCGCCCTACCCGCTCCCAGCGAGCTTTCCGCCGGGGAATCCGGGAACGGTGTCGTCGTTCGGTAACTGGCAACGAATCTGCCGACGGGACGCGCAACGAGAAGCGCGTTCCAGCGAGAAGATCGCGCGCCGGGTCCGGTGGTTTCGTGTTCCCCGTCGGCACTCGGGCGCTCCCGCCGAGAGCGGCGGTGATCGCCCGAATCGGCGCAGCGGCGCCGCCGATGCCGGCACGAATCCTGCTTCGCCGTCATCCGGCGCGTGTGACCAGGCGAGCGTTGCCATCCTTCGGGAGACTTTGGAATGACCGGATGGTACGACCGCTGGTGCGAGGCCGTCACGCTCAGCACGTTCCGTAGCGGTTCCACGAAGACGCAGCACGCCCTCTCGATCGCGCTCACCGTGCTGAGCTTGATCGCCGTCGTGTTGCTGGGGCGCGCGCACGGCCATTCGCCAGGCCTCGTGCTGCTCATCGCGCCCGTCGTGGCGAGCGCAGCGATGGGGGGGATCGGCACCGGGCTCGTCGCCACGGCCGTTGCGGCGTTCGGCGCAACCCTGTTCCTCGTCCCGCCGCTCGGGTCGTTTCGCGGTGGCGATGCCGTGGACCACATCCGGCTCGCGGCGCTGGTCGGCACAGGCGTCCTCACGAGCGTCCTTTCCGACCTGCTGCGCCGGGCCGCTCGGCGTGCTCACGACGCCGAGCGTTTCGACAGCGTCGTGCTCGCCACCCTCGGCGACGGCGTGCTCGCCACCGATGAATGGCAGCGGGTTCGCTTCCTGAACGTGCAAGCGGCGCGACTCACCGGCTGGCGCCCCGAGGACGCCATCGGGCAACCGCTCGCCGCGGTGGTGCGATTCGCGAGCGGCGACGCCGGAGGTCCCCCGTCCGTCGGCCGCGGCAACGCCGGCAGCGTCACCGGAACGCTGCGAGGACGCGACGGGCGCGAGACCCACGTCGCCGTGGAGGTGCAAGCGCTCGGCTCCGCGCACGGGCGTGCCGGCGGCGTGGTGGTGGTGATGCACGACCGCAGCGACGCGTGTGCCGCCCAGGAAGCGAATCGCGAGCGCCAGGCCCTGGAAACCCGGCTGCGCGACGTGGCCGCGACCGCGCCGGGCGCCCTCTATTCGTTCCAGCAACACGTCGACGGGAGCTTCTCGTTTCCGTTCGCGAGCGACGCCATCGAGCCGCTCCTCGCGATCTCACCCGAGGAGCTCATGGCGTCGGCGGAAGCCGGCTTCGCGCGCGTCGAGCCCGAGGACCTGACGCGCATCTTCGAGACCGCGCTCGAATCGGCGCGCACGCTCTCGCCCTGGCACCTCGAGTTTCGGGTTCATCACCCCGACAAGGGGTCGGTCTTCGTCGAGGGGCGCTCCATCCCGCATCGCGAGCCGGACGGCAGCACGATCTGGCACGGCGTCTTCCTCGACGTGTCGGAACGAATGCGAGCATCGCAAGCGCTCGCCGGGAGCGAGGCGCGCTTTCGCTCCTACGTGGAACGCGCGCCCGATGCCGTGGTGGTGCTCGCGCCCGGCGGGCAGTTCCAGGACGCGAACCACGCCGCCGAGCGGATGACCGGCCGTACGGTCGACGAGCTGCGCTCGATGCGGATCACGGATCTCGTGCTGGCGGAGGACCACCCGCGCCTGCTCGCCGATCAGCGGCGCTTGCGCATCGAGGGGCTGGTGGAAGGCGAATACCGGATCACCCCACGCGACGGCGAGCCCATCTGGGCGAGCATTCGCGCGTCGCTGCTCGAGGACGGGACCAGCCTCGCGTACGCACACGACGTCACCGCCCGGCGGCGCGCGGAGACCGCCATCCACGAGAGCGAGGCCCGCCTCAAGGGCATCATCGAGTCCGCGATGGACGGGATCGTCACCGTCGACGAGGACCAGCGCATCGTGATGGTGAACCCGGCGGCCGAGCGGATGTTCGGATCGCGGCTGAGCGAGCTGCGCGGCCAGCACCTGAACGTGCTCGTTCCCGACGACGCGCGCGCCGATCACGACGGTCACATCGCGCGCTTCTTCGACGGACCGCGTGACCATCGGACCAGCGGCAACCTCACGGTGCGCGGACGTCGCGCCGACGGCGAGCTCTTCCCCCTCGAGGCCTCGGTGTCGCGGGTGACGGTGGCGGGAAGGACCCTGGTCACCGTGTTCCTGCGCGACGTCTCCGGTCGCATCCGCGCCCAGCAAGCGCTCGCCGAGAGCGATCAACGCTTCCGCCAGCTCGCCGACAACATCCGCGAGGTTTTCTGGCTCGCCGACGTCGAGACACCGGCCGTGCTCTACGTGAGCCCCGCGTACGAGTCGATCTGGGGTCGCCGCGCGGAGGAGCTGTTGGTGTCGTTCGGCGCGTGGATCGACGCCCTCTACCCCGAGGACCGCGACCGGGTGCTGGACGCCGTTCCCAAGATGGTGGCCGGGGATTACGACGAGGAGTACCGGATCGTGCGTCCCGACGGCGCGATCCGCTGGATCCGCGATCGTGCGTTCCCGGTGCGCGAGAGCGACGGGCGCGTCACCCGGCTGGCAGGCATCGCCGAGGACGTGACCGAGCGCCGGCAGCTCGAGGCCCAGCTCCGACAGACCCAGAAGATGGAATCGATCGGCTTGCTCGCGGGCGGCGTCGCCCACGACTTCAACAATCTGCTCACGGTGATCGCGGGCAACGTCGAGCTCCTGATCCCCGATCTTCCGAGCGAGGGCGACCAGCGAATCCTCGCCACCGAGATCCAGGCGGCCGGCGAGCGCGCCGCGGCACTCACCCGCCAGCTCTTGGCGTTCAGCCGACGCGAGGTGCTCGAGCCCAAGGTGCTGCGTCTCGAGCGCGTGGTCGCGGACACCGAGAAGATGCTGCGGCGCTTGCTGGGCGAGGACATCGTGCTCACGACGAGCCTCAGCCCCTCGACCGCACGCGTGAACCTCGATCCCGGGCACGTGACCCAAGTGATCGTGAACCTCGCGGTGAACGCCCGCGATGCGATGCCGCGTGGCGGCCGGCTCACCATCGCCACCGACTCGGTGGTGCGCGACGCCGCGTACGCCGCCTCGCACCCGCTGGTGCGGCCCGGCCCGTACGTGATGCTGAGCCTGAGCGACACGGGATGCGGCATGACGCCCGAGGTGCGCGGGCGGGTGTTCGAGCCGTTCTTCACCACCAAAGGGCCTGGACGCGGGACCGGCTTGGGGCTGGCGGTGGTGCACGGCATCGTCGAGCAGAGCGGCGGCCACCTCGAGCTCGACTCGACGCCGGGGGTCGGCACGACTCTCCGGCTCTACTTTCCCGCGGTGGTCGAGACCATCCACGCGCGCACCGAGCGGAACGCGACCGGCGGGGATCGCGGCTCCGAGACCGTGCTCTTGGTGGAAGACGACGAGAGCGTGCGGCGTCTCGGCGCGCGCGCGCTCGAGTCGTACGGATACACGGTGCACGTGGCGACGGACGGGAAGGAAGCGCTGGCGAGGGTGTATTCGGGAACGATTCGGCCCGATCTCGTGGTGACGGACGTGGTGATGCCCCGCATGAACGGGCGCGAGCTGAGCGACGCCTTGCGCCAGCGCCATCCCACCCTCAAGGTGCTCTTCACCAGCGGTTACACGGACGACGCCGTGATCCGCAACGGCATCGACCGCGCCGAGGTCGCGTTCCTGCAGAAGCCCTACACCCCGCTGACGCTGGTTCGGAACGTGCGCGACCTCCTCGATCGATCCTGAGCCTCTCCCGGGCGCCTCGACGCACGTCGATCGCGACGGGGACGCTCACTCGGGTCGCGCGGGGTGGTGAATCCGCGTCGGGGCGACTACGCTTCCGGCGCGGTGTCGTGCGACAGCGTTGGCGCACGACGGCGAAGGGTGCGGCGAGTCCACGCCGCAGGATCCACGGGTGGTCGGGCCGCCACTCGGCTGTAGCAAGATCGGACGTCGGTCGTCGCTCGCCGTCACCCAGCACGGCGAGGGCACACCGCGGATCTTGCGGGAGCCGACTCATGCGACCCCCCGATCACTCCTTCCCATGGACTGCGAGCGCACGCCGCCGCTGGCTCGGGCGCGGGTCCGGGCACCGCCCCGCACCCGCGTCGCTGCTGGTCGCCGCGACGGTGCTGGCGACGCTGGTGGCGCTCGTCGCTCCCGTGTCGAGCGCAGCCTCCGGCGGTGCGGCGCACGCCGACCCCGTCGCGCGCGTCGCCCTCGGGCTGGTGGTGATGCTGTGGGCCGCGAAGCTCGGCGGCGAGATCGCGGTGCGGCTCGGTCAGCCGGCGGTGCTCGGCGAGCTGGTGATCGGCATCGCCCTCGGGAACCTGACACACGCGGGTTTCACGTGGCCGAGCGCGCTGGCGAGCGATCCGACGCTCGACATGCTGGCTCGCATCGGCGTGCTCATCTTGCTCTTCGAGGTCGGCCTCGAGTCGACCGTGCGTCAGATGCTGGCGGTCGGCTGGACGGCGCTCGTGGTCGCGACGCTCGGCGTGGTGGCGCCGTTCGCGCTCGGCTGGCTCGCTGGCGCCTGGCTGCTACCCGAGGCGGGTCCGTACGTTCACGCCTTCCTCGGCGCGACGCTCTGCGCGACCAGCGTCGGCATCACGGCGCGCGTGCTCCAAGACCTGGGCAGCTCGCAGACACCGGAGGCGCGGGTGATCCTGGGCGCCGCGGTCATCGACGACGTGCTGGGGCTGGTGGTGCTGGCGGTGGTGAGCAGCGTGATCGTGGCGGCGAACGGGGGAGCACCCGTCACCCGACTCGCGATCGTCGCCATCGTCGCCAAGGCCGGCGCGTTCCTGATCGGCGCCCTCGTCCTGGGCGTCGCGCTCACGCCACGCGCGTTCGCGCTGGCGTCGCGCATGCAAAGCCGCGGCGTGTTGCTGGCGGCGGGCCTCTCCTTCTGCTTCTTGCTCGCCTGGCTCGCCGCGGCGATCGGCCTCGCGCCCATCGTGGGGGCCTTCGCCGCGGGGCTGATCCTGGAGAGCGTGCACTACCGGGACTTCGTGAGCCGCGGCGAGCAGGAGCTCGAGGCGCTCGTCCATCCGATCGCGAGCTTCCTGGTGCCGATCTTCTTCGTCACGATGGGCATGCACACGGACCTGAGCGCCTTCGCCGATCCCAGCGTGCTTGCCCTCGCCGGCGCGCTCACGGTCGCGGCGATCGCCGGCAAGCAGGCCTGCTCCCTCGGAGTCCTCGGCAAGGGATTGGACCGGCTGACGATCGGCATCGGCATGGTGCCGCGCGGCGAGGTGGGCCTGATCTTCGCGAACATCGGGCTCGGCCTCGAGATCGCCGGCCAACCCGTCGTGACGCCGTCCGTATACGCTGCGATGGTGGTGATGGTGGTGCTCACGACGTTGATCACACCTCCGGCGCTGCGCTTCAGCCTGGCGCGCGCACGCACCTCGCCGACGGAGCGTCCATGAGACGGCGGGGATGCCAGCGTCGTCGCGCACGCGCCGATGCCTCGCCGGCCCCGTCTCGAGGTCGTGCCCGCGACCAGCCGCCGGCAGGGAGCGCACCGTGACACGCACGGGGATCAAGCTCGACCACTCGCCCATCTCGATGGTGCTCTTGCCGTGTGTCATCGGCGTGCTCACCGCTGGGGCGGCGATCGGTTTCGTGTACCTGATCGCGGCGGTGCAATGGCTGGCGATCGGATCCAGCGACCTGCCGTTGCGCGTGATCGGTCACGTGCAGCCGCTGCGCGTGATCCTCGCGCCGGCGCTGGGCGGTCTGGCCGTGGGGCTCCTGGTGCACCGCTTCGCGCCCGAAGCACAAGGCCACGGCGTCCCCGAGGTGATCGAGGCGGTGACGGCGCGCGGCGGGCGAATTCGTCCGCGAGTGGCCGCGATCAAGTCGCTCGCCTCGGCGCTCACCATCGGCAGCGGCGGCTCGGTGGGCCGCGAGGGACCGATCGTCCAGATCGGCGCGGCCGTGGGCAGCACCGTCGCCCAGGCGCTCAAGCTGCCCAGCGCGCAGACCCGGACGCTCGCGGCCTGCGGCGCCGCCGGTGGGATCGCGGCTGCGTTCAACGCGCCGATCGCCGGCGCCTTCTTCGCGCTCGAGGTCATCACCGGCAACTTCGCGATGCCCTCGTTCGGACCGGTGATCCTCTCGTCGGTGATGGCGACGGTCGCGTCGCGCGCCTACTTCGGCGACCACCCGGCGTTCGTCGTTCAGCCGTACGCGCTGCAGAGCGCCTACGAGATCCCGCTCTACGTGGGGCTGGGGCTCGTCTCGGGGCTGGTCGCGGTGGGCTTCGTGCACGTCCTGCACGCGATCGAGCAACAGGCTCAGCGCGTGCCGATCGCGCCGACCTGGAAGCCGGCGCTCGGCGGTCTGGCCGTCGGCGTGCTCGTCCTGTGGCTGCCCAACCTCTACGGCGTCGGCTACCTGACCATGGACGGAGCGCTGAGCGGCACGCTGGGCTGGAAGATGCTGGCGGTGCTGCTGCCCGCGAAGGTGCTCGCGACGAGCGTCACCCTCGGTTCCGGCGGCTCGGGCGGCGTGTTCCTTCCTTCGCTCTATCTGGGGGCGATCGCGGGTGGGCTCTACGGCACGATCGTGCACTCGCTCTTGCCTTCGGTCACGGCCGGCTCGGGTGCGTATGCGCTCGTGGGCATGGCGGGCGTGCTCGCGGCGGCGACCCACTCGCCGCTCACCGCGCTGATCCTGCTCTTCGAGATCAGCGGGGATTACAAGATCATCCTGCCGGTGATGCTGGTGGTGACGCTGGCGTCGTTGGTCTCGCGCTCGCTCGGCACCGACTCGCTCTACTCGCTCGCCCTCGCCAAGCGCGGCATCAAGCTGCACCGCCGCGAGGACGTGATCATGCGCACCCACACCGTGGGCGAGGTGATGCGGCCGGTGGAATTCGTGCTCGGCGAGTCCGCGCCCATCGGGGACGTGATCGCCGCGTTCCTCACCCGTGGCCTGGTGCGGGCCTACGTCGTCGACGACGCCGGCAAGCTCGCCGGCGAGGTCTCGATCTTCGACATCCAGGACCCCGAGGTCCGGGCGCTCGGCACGCTCGTGAACGCGCGCGATCTGGCGACCGGAAACGTGCGCCTGGTGCGCACCTCCGACACCCTCGCCGATTGCCTCGACGAGTTCGTGTGGGACGAGCGCGACGAGCTTCCCGCCGTCGACGAGGCCGGCAAGCTCGCCGGGCTGATCTCCCGACGCGACGTGCTCCGCGTCTACACGACCGAGCTGCTGACCGAGGATTTCCTGGGCATCGCCGATCATGCCTCCGACATCGCGGGTGTCACGCGACCGCGAATGGCGAGCCAGGTGCATCTGCTGCCCGGGCTGATCACCGAACGGGTGCTCGTGCCGGCGGCGCTCGACGGCCGTTCGCTCAGGCAGGCGGACCTCCGCGCGGCGCACGGGCTCACCGTCGTGGCGGTCCGTCGCCGCGGCGAGACCGTGGAGCGACTTCCCGACGCGGGCGTTCCGCTCGACGCGGGCGATACGTTGGTCGTGGTCGGAACCGCCGACGACGTCGCCCGATTCCGGGGTCGTGCAGGCCTCGCCGGCACGGCCCCCGACGATCGACGCCGCACACCCGACGGATGACCGCGGCGCCGAGCGACCCCTCGCCCGAACGCCCCGGCGCGGAGCAGCGATGACCCCCGCCTCGACTCCGAACGACGCCCCGGCCCTCGACCACGCGGTGTTCGGCAACGGCCGCGTGCTCGCGCTGGTGAGCCCGACCAGCGCCATCGAGTGGCTCTGCCTGCCGCGTTTCGATTCGCCGTCGGTGTTCGGCCGCCTGCTCGATCGCGAGCGCGGCGGCACGTTTCGGGTGCTCGCCGGCGACCGCGAGGTACGCGGCGATCTCGCGTATCGACCCAACACCAACGTCGCGGTCATCCGCTTCGAGCGCGACGACGCCGCGTGGGAGATCGTCGACTTCGCACCCCGCATCCCCAGCGGCCTCGGCATGCGGCTGCCGATCGAGATCGTGCGCGTGATCCGGCCGCTGCGCGGTCATCCCCGGCTGCGCGTGGATTTCGATCCGCGACCGGACTACGCGCGCGCCGCCGTGGAGATCCGCGAGGTCTCCTCCGGCCTCGAGATCGAGGGCGGCCCGTCGCGCCTTCACCTCGCCACCGATCTGCCCCTCCCCTACGTGCTGGGGCGGCAGGAGTTCACGCTGACGCGCCCGATCTCGTTCGTCCTCGGGTGCGAGCGCGCCAGCGAGAACGATCTTCACGCCCGCGTGCGCCACGACCTCGAGGTCACCACCAGCGGCTGGCGCGCGTGGGCCAAGACCTGCGCGTTGCCCACGTTCGCCCCCACGCAGGTGCTGCGCTCGGCGCTCTGCCTCAAGCTCCACGCCTACCACGACACCGGCGCCATCATCGCCGCCACCACCACCAGCATCCCGGAAGCGCTCGGGACGCCGCGCACCTGGGACTATCGCTATTGCTGGTTGCGCGACGCGGCGTTCGTGGTGGAAGCGCTGCGCAGGCTGAGCCACCTGAACGAGGGGGAGCGCTTCATCCACTACCTGCGCGACGTGGTCGAGTCCGGCCCGATCCAGCCGGTCTACGGCATCGGCGGCGAGCGCGAGCTACCCGAGCGGATGCTGGAGCATCTGGCGGGATTCGCCGGCAACGGCTTCGTGCGCATCGGCAACGCCGCCGTCGAGCAGCGCCAGAACGACCTGATGGGCGAGGTGATCCTCTGCCTCGAGACGCTGCTCACCGATCCGCGCATCGTCCACGACCGGCCGCGGGATTTCTTTCCGCTCATCCAGCAGCTCGTCGAGCACGCGATCCTGGTGGCGCCGCGCGAGGACACCGGCATCTGGGAGTACCGCTCGCTGCTGCGTCCCTACACGTTCTCGCGGGCGATGTGCTGGGTGGCCGTGAATCGCGGCGCGACGCTCGCGCGCGCGCTCGGCTACCCCGACATCGCCGACCGCTGGGAGGAGATCGCCGCCGCCGAGCGCGAGGTGGTGCTGACGCGTGGCTTCAGCGAAGCGAACGGGTTCTTCACGCAGGCGCTCGACGGCGAGTTCCCGGATGCGTCGTTGCTGTTGCTGCCGACGCTCGGGATCGTCGACGCCCACGATTCCCGCTTCCGGCGCACCGTCGAGGCGTACACCCAACGGCTGGTCGATCGCGGTCTCATGCTGCGCTACCGAAACTTCGACGACTTCGGCGAGACCACCAGCGCGTTCACGATCTGCTCGTTCTGGTGGGCCGAGGCGCTCGCGCTGATGGGCCGGCTCGACGACGCGGTCGAGGTGTTCGGGCGCGTGGCCAGCCATGCCAACCCGCTGGGGCTCTTCTCCGAGGACATCGAGCCCGATACGGGTCGGCTTCTCGGCAACTTCCCGCAGGCCTACACGCACGTCGGCCTGATCCACGCCGCGATGACGATCGGCGAGCTGCTGGAGGCGCGCGACGGTCGGGTGCGCGCCTGGACCTGATCGGGTGCGGATCGACCCATGACGCGACTCCTCATCGTCTCCAATCGGCTGCCGGTGTCGGTGAGCGTGAATCGCGGGCGCATCGCGCTCAGTCGCAGCGTCGGCGGGCTCGCCACCGGCCTTGGTCGCCTGCACGCCCAGGGCGACTCGCTGTGGATCGGCTGGCCCGGCACGCGCGAGCCCTTGGCGGGCGAGCTCGGCGAGCAGCTGCGCCGCCGGCTCGGGTCCAAGAGGCTCGTGGGCGTCGACCTCGAGCCCGACGAGGTGGATCGCTTCTACGAGCGTTTCGCCAACGAGGTGCTGTGGCCCACGTTCCACTACCTCCTCGATCGCGTGCCCATCGAGGGGCAGGATTGGGAGCTCTACGAGCGCGTGAACGAGCGTTTCGCCGACGCGGTGGTGCAACACCACCGTCCGGGGGACGTGGTGTGGGTCCACGACTACCACCTGATGCGCGTCCCCGCGCTGCTGCGGCGCAAGATCCCGGACGCGCGCATCGGGTTCTTCCTCCACATTCCGTTTCCGCCCAGCGACGTGTTCCGCACGTTGCCCGGCCGCGAGTCCTTGCTCGAAGGGCTTCTCGGCGCCGACCTGGTGGGGTTCCACACCTTCCGTTATCTGCGGCACTTCGCCGCTGCGACGCTGCGCACACTGGGTCGCGCCGTCGCGATCGACCGCATCCGAAGCGGCGACCGTGACGTCCGGCTCGGTGTCTACCCCATGGGGATCGACGCCCAGCAATTCGAAGCGCACGCCGAGGAGCCCGCGGTTCGCGCCGAGGTCGCGACGCTGCGCGGCAGCGGCGCTCAGGCGATCCTGCTCGGGATCGACAGGCTCGACTACACCAAGGGCATCCCGCGCCGGCTGCTGGCTTTCGAGCGCCTCCTCGAGCGCTGGCCGGAGCTGCGCGAGCGCGTGCGGCTGATCCAGATCGCTTCGCCGTCGCGCTCGACGGTGCGGTCTTATCGCGAGTTTCGCAATCAGGTACACACGCTCATCGGGCGGATCCACGGTGCCTTCGCGACACCGAGCTGGGTCCCGGTGCACTACATCCACCGTGGTTACCAGTCCGCGGAGATCACCGCGCTCTACCGCGCCGCCGACGTGATGCTGGTCACGCCGCTGCGCGACGGCATGAACCTGGTCGCCAAGGAGTTCGTCGCGTCACGCACCGACGGGGATGGCGTGCTGGTGCTGAGCGAGTTCGCGGGCGCCGCCGACGAGCTCTTCGGCGCGTTGATCGTGAACCCGTACGACATCGAGGACGCCGCCCAGACGTTTCACCGTGCGCTGACCATGAGCGAGGGCGAACGACGCGAACGCATGGCCACGCTGCGGGCGCGGGTCCGTCACTACGACGTTCACCGCTGGCAACGCGAGTTCCTCGCCGATCTCGAAGCCGTGGCACCCGCCGGGCCGGCCGAGCCCGTGGCGTGCGGCACCGCGGCGGCGCTGGAAGCCGAGCTGAGCCGCCTTCGCGACGCACGCCCGTTGGTGCTGCTCCTCGACTACGACGGCACGCTGGTGCCGTTCGCGCCGCAACCCGAGCTGGCGCAGCCGGACGCGGAGCTGCTGAGCCTGCTCGCCGCCCTCGCTGGACGCGCGCACACGGAGGTCCACGTGGTCAGCGGTCGCACGCGCGAGACGCTCGAGGACTGGCTGGGCTCCCTCGCCATCCATCTGCACGCGGAGCACGGGCTCGCGTCGCGCGAGCGCGACGCGGCGCGCTGGCATGCGCACGTGACACCCGACCTCGCGTGGCGCGCGCGCGTACGCCCCATCCTGCAGCGGTTCGCCGACGTCACCCCGGGCAGCCTCATCGAGATCAAGGGCGCGGGACTCGCTTGGCATTGGCGCAACGCCGACCCCCAGTTCGGCGCGCACCAGGCGGACGAGCTGCGACTCCATCTCTCCGAGCTGCTCGCCTCGAGCCCCGCCGCGGTCTTGCTGGGCGAAAAGGTGCTCGAGGTCCGGCCCGTCGGCGTGAGCAAGGCGCAGATCGTCCCGCCACTCGTCGAGCGCCTCGGCGAGGGCGCCGGCTGGCTCGCCCTGGGCGACGACAACACGGACGAAGAGCTCTTCGCGGCGCTACCGGCCGACGCCGTCAGCGTTCACGTCGGCGAGGCCTCGAGCCGCGCGCGGTTTCGCCTCGACGATCCCAGGGCCGCGCGAAGCCTGCTCGCGCGACTGCTCGCCGCGTGACGCGGCGTCGCGCGGCGCTCAACGCATCGCCACGATGCGATCGACGGCCCGGTCCGCGCCGTCGATGCGCTCGGGAAATCGCTCCGGCATCGCGAGGATCTCGTCGAGCGCCGCGCCGATCCCGCGGGGATCCAGGTTCTCGGGCGGAATCTCGAGCGAGGTCATCTCGCGCTTCATCCACGCCACCATGGGCGCGGTCTCGGGGAAGTCCGCCCGCGCGGCGAAGAGAAAGCGCGTGCGGTTGCCCGCCGCTTCCGCGATGGTCCCGTAACCCGGCTTCGAGAACACCACGTCGGCCCCGGCCACCAGGCTCGGATACGCGACGTCCGGCACGTGGGTCGCGTCGTCCCTGGCCACGAGCGGCACCAGCGGCGGCGCGGTGATCCAGCGCACGCCCGCGATGCGCGGCAATCGTCGATCCAGATCCGCGAGCCCGAACCCGCCGAACGAGAGCAGCACCAGCCGCTCGCCGGGCTTCGCGATCGCGGCGCGCCAGGCACGTGCGTCGCCGGTGGCGAGGCGCGACACGATGCCCACCTCGACGACGTTCGGGAACGCCACCAGCTCCGGGCCGGGGACGAGCCTGAGCGCGAGTGGCGTCGCGCCGTGCGCCCGAACCGCGAGATCGCGCCATGGCGCGAACCGCGGATCCGCGCGGGCGTACTCACCGTAGATGAACGCCCAGTCGAAATTGGTCGACGCCGCGAACGCGAGCTCGGCTTCGGCCGCCGCCAGGAGCGCCGCGGGAGGGACGTCGGCGACCACGCGGTCTGCGCCGCTGGCGCGCATGCGCCGCGCGAGATCCGCCACTAGGTGCGTCTCCGCCCACAACGCGGCGAGTCGCTCGAGCGTGACGTCGAGATCGTGGGTGATGCCATCGCGCTGCGCGACGCCCACGTCCATGCGCACCGGCTCGAGCGACCAGCGATCGAGGTCGCCCAGGAAGTCGTGAAAGATCGACGCGGGCACCCTCGACCAGAACGTCACGCGCGCTCGCGGCTCGCGCTCGAGGAGTCGACGCGCCACGGCCATCTGGCGCGCGGCGTGGCCGAAGCCGTGGTCGGTGATCGCGAACAGAACGTGCACGGGCACCCGGGAGGGCCGATCGCCAGCGCACGCGGCGCGACCGACCAGCGAAGCACCAAGGCTGTCACGGCGACTCGCAGCCGTCAGCGCGGCCGCGCGGGCCAGCGCTGAATATCCACGGGCCGCGGACGTCCAACGAGAAAGGCGTCCCGGCCCGCACCCAACGCCTTCCTCGATTCGCGAGTGCGCGGCGAAACCGCGCACGGAGGCTCGTGCCATGCATGCGCAACGCACTCGTGCCGCGCTCCTCGCCCTCGGCGCCGCCGTGCTGACGCTCGCCACCGCCTGTGGCGGCGGTGGAGGTGGAGGCGGCCCGGCCCAACCGAGCGAGCTGGGCGAGTGGACCATCGGCACGCTCGACATGAGCGGTGGCGATTCCTTCCAGTATCAAGCGGCGGCGCTTCGCTTCACCGACACCCCGCACCAGGTCGCGTTCTCGGCGCAACACAGCGACACCGTCTACTCGTGGATCAGCGACTACACGAAGACCGATTCGTCGATCGTCGCGAACGACGTCCCCGAGGTATCGGATCCAACCGACCTGGTGACCCTCGACCTGACGCTGGTATCGCAGACGAGCCTGGTGGGAACGGTCACCGAGTCCTACCCGGGCGACGGCGGCACGATCACCGTGGTCGGCGCGATCGACGCCACGCGCTGACGCCGAGTGGCGCGCCCGTCGCGCCAGGCGGCGCTCAGCTCGCCGCAGCCGGCGCCGGCACCCGATAAGGGTTCTGGAACGCCGGCAGGAACGGCCCGTCGCCAATCTCCCGCGCGAGCGCCTGGTGCTCCGGCGTGGCCGGCAGATCGCGGCCCCAATCCGTCCAGCCGGCCTGCAAGGCCGCGCGGTAGAGCTTGAGCGACGCGTCCAGCGGCAGCCTCGCGGCAACCTGCTGGGCGTTGTAGCGAAGCGACGCCACGTTGCCGCCCACCCGCGCGCTCGCCGCCGCGGGATCCGCGAGCGAATCGAAGAGGCAGCCCAAGGCGCGCTCGCCGTAGCGGATCACCACCGAGTCCGCGAGCGGCGGCACCTCGCCGGATCCGCCCTGGAGGAACTCGTTCATCACCACGGGCACGGCGAGCAGCTCGACCGCCACGCGAATGGCGCCGTCGGGTAGCGCCGCATCGGCGGTCTTCTGCAAGCGCGCGAAGGTCGGGTCCTCGAAGTAGCGCGCGCGGTGGGTCACGGTCCAGCGCGGATCGGCTTTGGGACACGCGAGCGGGCGGATCGGCTTCGCGAGGCCGGGGTCCGCGTGGAAGCGAAACTTCGCCGCGGCGGGGCTCGGGTGGAGCGTGGCGAGCGCGCGCAGCACCTCGGTCTTCGCCGCGTGGCTCGAATAGCCCCACTTGGCGCGCTGCACCAGCTCGGCGGCAACGCGAAGCAAGGCCTCGGCCTCGCTGCCCCAGCGTTCGCGTGCCTCGATGAGCGCGCCCGCGCCGCGGCTGATCTCGTCGGGGCTCTGGCGGAAGGTCACCTGGCCGCCCTGCTCCGAGATCGACCGCTCCAGGAATCGAAGGACGGCGTCGGGGTCCGGAAGCGGCTCGCCGGCGAGCGATCGCGCAGCGGCGTCGAGGAGCTTGCCGACCTGCTCCGCGATCGCGGGGTCGGAAACGCCGAGCAGCGTGGCGAGGTCCGGCTTGGGCGGCGCCGCGGGCGCGGCGGCCGGAGGCGCGGGCGCGGCGCTGGGAGCCGCCGTCGGCGACGGAGTGGGCACGGCTGCGGTCGGCGCCGAGCCCGGCTGCGGGCCGCTCGCGGCATCGCGCGACGGGGTGCTTCGACAGCCGAGCACCATCGCAACGACCAGCGTCAGCGCTCGCGCCGCGCGCGGGGCGGAACCGGCGCGCGGGCTTCCGGACGATCGAGTCATCGAGCGCTCCTCGCTGCCTGCGGCGGGTCGTGACGCGTGCGCGCCGCCCCAGGGGAATCGTGTTAACTAAATCGCGTCGCGTCGCCCACCCACTGCGGGAAGGCTGGCCAATGCTCGGTCGAATCGTTCGCGCTTACGTCACCGTCGGTCGCACGTTCGGCGCATGGCTGCCGCCGCTCGTCACGTTTCTGCTCTTCTCGGTGCTGCGCCTGGTCGTCAGCATCGGCTGGTGCCTCGACCCGATCTTCTTCCCCAAGCTGCGTCGGACCCGTGTGCAAAGCCCGATCGTGCTGGTCGGCAATCCGCGCACGGGCACCACGTTCCTGCAACGCTTCCTCACGGATCACGGCGTCGGCGCCGGCCTCGAGCTGTGGCGGATGCTCTATTCCTCGCTCACCATCCAGGCGGTGATCAAGCCGATTCTGCCCTTCCTCGAGAAGGTGAGCCCGGCCCGCCACCATTCGACCGTGGCCCACGAGACCAGCCTGACCTCCGTCGAGACCGACGACGTCTCGTTCCTGTTCCGGTTCTTCGACGGGATGTTCCTCTACGGCTTCATCCTCGCGTTCGACGAGCACGATCGCGTGGATCTCGTCGATCCACGCCAGCGCGACACCACGCAACGCGACGGCGACTGGCTGGAGGCGCTCTGGAAGCGCAGCCTGGTGGCGCACGGGAGCGACCGCGTGGTGGCCAAGCTCTTCTCGCTCTCCGCGTGGCTACCGACCTTCCTGCGGCGCTTTCCCGACGCCAAGATCCTCTACATGGTGCGCGATCCGCTGGAGGTGCTGCCCTCGGCGCTCAGCCTCACCACCGGCGTGCTGGACAAGGCGCTCGGCTTCTGGGATCGCCCCGAGCCGCTCAGGCGGCGCTACGTCCAGCGCATGGTGGCCGGCTACACGCTGCTCCTGCGGCGCTTCCACGACGACTACACCTCGGGCGCCATACCCAAGGAGAACGTCTACATCGTCCGTTACGATCGCTTGATGCGCGAGTTCGACGTGGTGATGGACGAGATCCTCGCCTTCACCGGCAGCCCCAGGAGCGACGCGCTGGTGGCGGCGATCCGCTCGCAAGCCGAGAAGCAACGCGGCTACAAGAGCAAGCACACCTACAGCCTCGCGCAATTCGGCCTCGACGCCGACGCGCTGCGCCGCGACTGCCAATTCGTGTACGACGCGTTCGGGATCTGAATACCGGGGCGGGAGAATCGACGATGAAGACGACCACCACCCTCCGCGATCGCCGCGCGATCGGTGCGGTGCTGCTCGTTCTCGTGACGCTCGCCAGCGCGTGCGGCGACGACTCGAACCGGGTGAACGTCGAGCTGCGCCGCGGTGAGCAACGCGCCGTCGAGCTCACGGTCACGACCACGCAGATCTTCGACGGCCGGCTGCTCTCGTGCGATTTCGTGTCGCTGCGGCCCAAGGACCCCGACAATCAGCTCGCGCTCCAAAACCTGGAGATCGCACTGAGCGACTCTGGAAAATCGGGCGACCTGAGCTGCACCGCGCGCATCGATCTCGCCGTTCACGCCGACGCCGTCCCCGGCGAGTACCGGATCGACGTCGACTTCTCGTACACCTGGACGGACGGTCTCGACATCCTCACCGGCGAAGACCAAGGGCGCATCCGGATCACCATCGTCGCCTGACGTCGCTCGACTCGCCCGCGCCGCAATGGGCTCGCCGGCGCCATGGGGACGAGAATCCACGTGCCAGCCGCTTCGAGCGGTCCGTCGCGCGCCGGCGGGCTCAGCTCGTCACTTTCCGACGGGCGTCTTGGAGGGCGCCGCGGAGGATGTGGAGGGCCTCGAGGCGGTGGGCCGGATCGAGCCTCTGGAAGCGCGCGCCCTGGACGTAGGTATCGATCTCGGCGGCCTTGTGGGGGAAGTCGCGGCGGATCTCGGCGACGAGCTGCGCGATCTCGACCGCGGTGGGGTCGGCGGGTTGCTCCTTCATCGCTGGCATCTCCTCAAGCGTCCCGGCGAGCGAGGATCGACTCTAGCGCAGGCCGAAGCGGGGACGGCAGAGGGAGCCTCGCGCCGCGAGACCGCGGTGCGCGCCGCGTGGGAAGACGGCGAAGGCCCGACGTGCAGTGCAACGCGCCCTGCGATGTGAATCGCTGACCCGCGATGTGGATCGCGGCGCGAAGCAACGACGCGGGCGCGGACGGACGAGCCCGACGCGACGAGTCCGTCCTCGACTCTCGTGTTCCGCAGGTGCTCGACGAGGCACCGCCAGCGGAGTGTCGGCGAGACGCGCGCGCCGACTCGGGGGTGGCGGCCACGAAGACCGCGATCCTCGTGGGGCGGGGCTTGAAAAGCCCCCCGGGACAACGTCAGCTAGGCCCGAGATCGCGCGTTACGCGCTGATTCGAGGCATAGCCGCAGCGGGGTGCGGGTGCGCGCGGGGTTTCGTCGATGTCCGTGATGGGCTCACATCGCGCGCGTCCCGATTCGCGTGCGGCGTTCGCGCGGCTCGCGCTCGGCGTGGCGCTCGCGTGGGTCGCCGGCACGCTCGAGGGTTGCGCGACGCCAGTGGGCGTCGAGCTCGTGGATCCAAGCGAGGTGCACCGCACGCTGACGGCGAACGTGCTCACGACCGGCGAGCCCAGTGCCGCCTCCTCCGAGGTGCTGCTTCGCCTCGACCTCGCGGGGCGCTTCGCCGACGACCCCGAGCACACGCTCATGATCGTGCATGCGGGGCTCGGCGGAAGCGACGAGCCCGACCGCCTGTTCGCGCTCTCGGAGCTCTCGTTCCTGTACGCGAGCGAGCATCGCGATCCGCCCTGGTTCCTCGCTGCGGCGCTCTATGCCTACGCATTCCTGTTTCCGAGCGACGCGGCGCTCCGACCGGAACCGAGCGATCCGCGCTACCGCCTGGCGCTCGACCTCCACAACCGCGGCCTCGCGGCGGGGTTGGTCGCCGACTCCGACCG
>JAXLQJ010000019.1:0-113303 GCA_046331705.1 bacterium
CCTCGCCGGAGCGCGCCTCGTCGACGGTGAAGCCGAACGTGCTGAGCGCGAGCAGCTCGAGCTGGCGAACGGCGGGCTCGTCGTCGACGACCAGGATTCGGGTGTCCGTGGGCTGGAACTCGGTCGTGGTCATGGGGTCCCCGAATCTGCGCGTCGCGTGAATGCTCGGGCTCGTCGAGCATCGAAGCAAGGCGGGTGCCGCGCGGGCGCGGGCGCGGCGGCCGAGCGGAGTCGCCCCCGCGCGCTGGATCTGCTCGGGACTTCGGGGTGTTGCGGGCGCGGCGCGTCGGCCATCTCGCCCGATCGAGGTACGCGAACCGCTGGCCGACTGGCGGCGTGCCGTCCCGCAGCGGACAGAGCGCCCTGCCGGGCGGAACGCCCGTCGGATAGAACGGGAGTCCATCCCGCTCGCAGGAGGCGTCACGATGCTCGATGCGTGGCTCGACGCGTATCGCGATCCGCTCTTCTGGCTCTTTCCCGTCGGTGCGAGCGTCGTGAGCATGGGTGCCTTCGTGCTGTTCGCGGCACCGCTCACGGCCATCGCATGGTTCGACCCAGCGCCGCTGCGCCGCTACCGCATTCAGCTCCGCAAGGGCTCGCGCCGCGAGATCGTCGGGCCGTCGATCCGGCTGTGGCTGATCAACAACGCCATCCAGCTCGTCCTGGTGGTGGCGCTCTGGCCCGCGATCCGCCGCGCCGGAGTTCACGCGGGTCCGCTGCCGCCCTGGTGGCTGATCGCGGGGCAGGTGCTCTTCTTCATCTACCTCGACGACTTCCTCTTCTATTTCATGCACCGTGCGCTTCACGACGGCTGGCTCTACAAGAAGATCCACTCGATCCACCACCGCATGACCACGCCGTGGGCGGTGACCGCGCACTACATGCACCCGATCGAGTTCCTCGCCACCGCTGGCCTGATGCTGCTCGGTCCGTTGCTGCTCGGCGTCCACGTCGTCACGCTCTGGGCGTGGATCGTGTGGCGGCAATGGGAAGCCGCCGAGGGCCATTGCGGTTACGAGCTGCCGGGCTCGCCGACCCACCTCGTGCCGCTCAACGACGGCGCCGTCTATCACGACTTCCACCACGCCAAGATCCGCGGCAATTACGCGGGATTCCTGAGCTGGGTGGACGGCGTCTTCGGCGCTTACTCGCGCGGCTACCTCGAGGACCGCGCGCGCCGTGGCAAGCGCAGGCCGCCGTTCCTGCGGGGTGAGGCGTCGGGCGCGCGCGCCAGCTGACGCCACGGTGCTCCCGAACGGTGGTAGAAGAGCGCCTTCGTTCGCGAACGGGGAGTGACGCGAGCACGCGGTCTCGCTCCCGCGCGTCGAGGTCGGAAGGGGGATGAGGCGTGGCGACCAAGCGAAGCAGCGGCCGATCGACGACGCGCGCGCGGGCGGCACGCACGGTGACGAAGGCGGGTGCGTCCGCGCCACGCGGCGGCGGTCGCAGGCGAGCCGCGACGCGCCAGCCGGCTGCCGTTCCCGCGCCGCCGCCGGCGGTGGAGCCGAGCGGCTGGGATCCCAGCTCGACCGTGGTGGTCGTGAACAGCGCCGCGGCGGGCGGCCGCGTGGGGCGCGAGTGGCGCGACATCGCCCTCGATCTCACGCGCTCGCTCGGCGACGTGCACTTCGTGCTGAGCCGGGCGCCCGGCCATTGCATCGAGCTCGCGAGCGAGGCGGTGGAGCAGGGCGCGCGCACGATCCTCTCGCTGGGTGGCGATGGCACGCACAACGAAGTCGTGAACGGGATCCTGCGAGCGCAGCACAAGCGCGGCTCGATCCGGCTGGGCGTGCTGCCCGCGGGGACGGGCGGCGACTTCCGGCGCTTGCTCGAGCACAACGGGTCGGTCGGGGAGGCCGCGCGGGCGATGCCAACGGCGGCGGAGGCGCCCATCGACGCCGGTCTGATCCGTTTCGTCACCGACGACGGCCAGCCGGCCGAGCGCTACTTCGTGAACATCGCCTCGCTCGGGGTGAGCGGCTTGATCGATCGCGCCGTCAACCGATCGAGCAAGCGGCTGGGCGGCAAGCTCACGTTCCTTCTCGCCACGCTGCAGACGCTGCCGAGCTTCAAACCGCCCAAGGTTCGGCTGTGGCTCGATGGCGAGGTGGTGGGCGATTTCCGGATCTCGACCATCGCGGTGTGCAACGGTCGCTTCGCCGGCGGCAGCATGAACTTCGCGCCCACCGCGCGCCTCGGCGACGGTCTCTTCGACGTCACCGTGCTGCGCCACGCGCCGCTGCTGCGATCGGTGCCCGAGACGCCGAAGCTCTACGACGGGACGATCCTGGACTCGGTGCTCTCGGATTCGTTCCAGGGGCGCACGGTGAAGGTCGAGCCGCTCGACGAGCGCAAGTCGTACGTCGACATCGACGGCGAGGCGCCCGGTGTGGCGCCCGCGGAGTTCGAGCTGATCCCGCACGCGCTGCGCTTGCTGGGCGCGCGTCGCGACGTGCTGTGAGGCGCGGCGGTCGATGAAGCCGCTGCGCCCGGCGTCGTTGCCCCCGCGCCCCAACCTGTGGGCCGCGCTCGGGCCCGGCGTCGTGTGGCTGGCGCTCGCGCAGGGCTCGGGAGAGCTGGTGTGGTGGCCGTATTGCATCGCCAAGTACGGCCTCGGCTTCCTGGCGCTCCTGGCGCCCGCGTGCTTCCTGCAATGGCCGCTCAACGTGGCGATCGGCCGCTACACCGCGTTCACGGGCGAGTCGATCTGGCAGGGCTTCGTGCGTCTGCACCGCGGTTTCGCGTTCGGTCTGTGGCTGCTGATGGCCGCGTCCTTCCTGTGGTTCGGCGGCTTCGCATCGGCCGGCGGCGAGGCGATCGCGTCGTTGACCGGGGTGGGCACACCCGTGCTCTGGGGGTTCGTCACCGTCGCGATCTTCTTCCTGGCGCTGATCTTCTCGAAGGCCGCGTACACGCTGATCGAGCGCTTCATGAGCGTGGTCGCGATCACCACGGTGGTGGGGCTCGCGTGGGCGACGATGCACCCGACGGTGCGTGCGCGCATCCCGGAGTTCACCCTCGGCGTGCTCGGCTTCGACCACACGCTGGCGCATCCGTGGGATCCCAAGGATGCGACCAAGCTGCTGACCGCGATCACGTTCGCCGGCCTGGGCGGCTTCTGGACGCTCTTCTACTCGTCGTGGCTGCGCGAGAAAGGCACCGGCATGGCCGCGCGCATGGGGCGCGTCACCAGCCCGGTCACGGGGAAGGGCGAGTTCATCGAAGACGCGGGATTCGTGCCTCGCGAGGAGCCGGAGCTCGCGGCCCACGCGCGTGGCTGGGTTCGGTTCCTGTGGCTCGACGCGGGCGTGGGAGTGATCGGCAACCTGGCGACGACCTTCGCGACCTGCTTGCTCGCGTACGCGGTGCTGCTGCCGAAGGGCCTGGTGCCCACCGAGCAGCAGCTGGTGACGTTGCAGGCGGAGTTCTTCGCGGTCTCGTGGGGCGAGACCGGGCGTCGGGTCTTCCTGGTGGTGGCGGCGGCGTTCCTCGCGGATACCTGGCTCGCGACCGTCGATGCGGTGGCGCACACCCACACCGAGATGTCGCGCGAGTTCATCCCGAAGCTCGCCAAGCGCTGGGACTACCGGACGACGTACTACGGCTGGGTGGTGGTGCTCACGATCGTGAGCTGCGTGACGATGGCGGCGAAGAGCCCGCAGGCGCTCATCCTGACGTCCGCGGTGATCGGATTCGTGGGGACGGTGCTCTATTCGTCGGCGCTGGTGGTGCTGAACTACCGCCTGCTGCCGCGGTTGCTTCCCGCGGAGGTGGCGCCGCGACCCGCGGGCAAGTGGCTGCTCATCGCCGTGGTGTCCTGCTACGTGGGCCTCGCCGTGGCGTATCTGGTGCAGGTGGCGCCACAGGTCTTGGGCCTCTTCCGTGCCGCGTCCCCCGGGTGAGCTCGGTCGCGTCGGGAGCGAGGTCGAGCACGGGAATGCGCGGCCCGAGCACGATGCCCGCGAGCGTGAGCGGACACGCGTAGGCCAGCACCTCGACGCCGGCGGACGCGGCGCCGACCAATCCCACCGCGAAGTCGGGGTCGATGGCGCGGTGCACGCGCATCGCGCGGGCGCGAGCGCTCGGCACCACGAACACCACGGCGGCGGGCTCGCCGCCGCGCGCGAGCTCCGCCAGCTCCGCCAGGTGCCTGAGGCCGCGGCTCGTGGGAGCGTCCGGAAAGAGGCCGATCCCGTCGAGCTCGAGGCCGACGCTCTTCACCTCGATGGTGCAGCGCTCCGCGGCGGCATTGCTCACCTCGAAGTCGAAGCGGCTGGCGCCGCGCTTGGCCTCCGGGCGCACCCGGTCGTAGCGCGCGAACGGCGCGAGCGCGCGGGCGCGAAGCGCCGCCTCGACGAGCCGATTGGGAAGTTGCGTGTCGATCGACGCGAGCGCGCCGTCGCGCCACGCCGCCACCGCCTGGAACTGGGTCTTCCGGGCGGCGCCCGTCGCGCGCGCGAGCACCAGGCCGACGCCCGGCAGCAGCGTCTCGGCGAGGCGCCCGCGATCGGCGAGATGCGCCTCCACCACGTGGCCGTCGAGCCGCGCGCGCACCAGGAATCGATTGGGTCGATCGATGAACGTCGCCTCGACCAGCTCGGCGCCGCGTCCCAGCGGCACGCACACGGGTTCGGCTTCGCCGTGCATCGGCCCGTCATGTAGCGTGTGTCCGCGATGGAGTCCACGAAGGCCGCGCCCGCGCGGCTCGCCTCGATCGACGCGCTGCGCGGCTTCGCCGTCGCGGGGATGATCCTCGTCAACGATCCCGGCGATCCCGAGGCCGTGGTGAGCTGGCTCCGGCATGCGTCCGGGCACGGCATGAGCTTCGCGGACCTGGTGTTTCCGCTCTTTCTCTTCGTGCTGGGAGCCTCGGTCGCGTTGTCGCTTGGTTCGGCGCGTGCTGCAGGCACGGGCGAACGCCCACGCCCAGACGCGCGGATCTGGCGCCGGATCCTGAAGCGAACGGCGTGGCTGCTCGTGCTCGGCTTCGCGCTCAACGTCGTGCTGGAGCTGCCGTATCTCGATCTGCGCGGCACCCGGCTGCCGGGGGTGCTGCAGCGCATCGCGCTTTGCTATCTCGCGTCCGCGGCGGCGGCCTTGCTGCTCGACACCCGCGCCCGGTTCGGGACCGCGCTCGTGCTGCTTTGCGGTTACGGACTCTTGCTTCGGTTCTCCGCGGCGCCCGGCCATCCGATCGGCCAGCTGGAGGATCCCGCGGGCACGATGCCCGCGTATCTCGATCGTCTGGTCTTCGGCGATCGGCTCTGGAAAGGATCCTGGGACCCCGAGGGGCTCACGAGCACGCTGCCGGCGGTCGCCAGCGCGCTGTTCGGCTCGGTGGCCATCGAACGGCTGATTCGCGCGAACGACGATCGACGTCGCGTTCGCGAGCTCGCGGCCGGTGCCACGGTGGCGTTGCTCGCGGGCTCGCTCGTGGGGCGATGGCAGCCCGTCGACAAGAACCTCTGGACCCCCGCTTTCGCGCTGCTCTCGACGGGCATGGCGCTCGTGGCGCTGCTGGTCTGCGTGCTCGTGATCGACGTGCGCGGCGAGCGCGCCGCCGTCCGGCCGTTGATCTGGCTCGGCGCGAACCCGCTCGTCGCGTACCTGGGCTCCGCCGTCCTCGGTCAGGTGCTCGCGATCGTGCCCGCGGCGGATCGCGACCGGTCCGCGCGCGGCTGGCTGATGTGGCACGCCTTCCACTGGATCCCGACGCACGCGGGCGCGTCGCTCGCCTACGCGATCGCGATGCTGGGGCTCTGGATCGTCCTCGCTCGCGAGCTCTACCGGCGCCGCATCTTCGTCAAGCTGTGATCACCGCGTGACGCGGGGCGGGGCTGCGAGGGGCGCGCTGCCGGCGCTGGCGCGAGTCAGATGTCGCCCATCTGGCGGAAGTAATCGGCGATGGGGCCCAGGATCACGGAGAGCAAGCCCTTCAAGATCACGGCGAAGGCGAGAGCGGTGACGAGGACGACGCCGCCGAGAGCGAGGGCGCGGCAGCGTCGGACGGCGGACTCGGTGGCTTGATCGGCGAGCCGGATGAGCGTTTCGTCGAGGGTGCCGGTGCGTTCGCCGATGGCGATGGCGCCGAGCGAGACGGGGTCGAAGAGCGGTAGCGGCTCGATGGCCTCGGCGAGGCTCGAGCCGCGGCGGATTCGCGCCAGCACCTGGGGCGATTGCGCGGTGAGCTCGGCGCTGCCCGTCGAGCGCAGCGCCAGCGTCAGGGTGCGCGCCACCTCGACGCCGGCGCCCAGCCCCATGGCCAGCGAGGTGAAGAAGCGCGCGCCGTGGATCGCGCGGTGCGCCGGTCCGAAGAGCGGCAGCCGCATCTTGAGCCGATCCCAGCCGCGATCGAAGCCCAGCGCGACCAGCGCCAAGGGGGCGCCGAGGAACGCGCCGAAGATGCCGGCCAGCACCAGCAGATTGGTGGCGAGACCGGTGGCGTAGAGTCGCGGCAGCTCGCCCATGCCCGCGCCCTCGCGGATGCCCAGGCTGAGTCCCAGCAGCGGCCCCGCGAAGGTGAACGCGAGGATCAGGTACGCGGGGTAGATGAGCGACATCACCACCGACCAGCGCAGCTTCTGCATCCGCTCCATGTAGTCGACGATTCGCGCCAGCACCTTGTCGAGGCTGCCCGCTTGCTCGGCGAAGACCAGCAGCTCCACGTTGGTGTCGTCGAAGGTGGAGGCGTGGCGGCGAAGCGCGTCGCCGAGGCTGGCGCCGCGCACGATCTCGCGGCTGACGTCCTCGATCGCCGTGCGAAAGGTGGCGGAAGGCGCCCAGCGTGCGAGCTGCGAGAGCGCGATCGGGATGCTCGCGCCGGATCGCACCAAGCTCAGGAACTGCTGATAGAAGG
The DNA here is from genome assembly GCA_046331705.1 of bacterium. Classification (GTDB taxonomy): domain Bacteria; phylum JADJOY01; class JADJOY01; order JADJOY01; family JADJOY01; genus JADJOY01. Next base: position 6,857 of record JAXLQJ010000019.1, read on the forward strand.
CGACGCGCTTGCGGTGCTGGACGAGCGCCACCAAGGGCTGGCGCGACCACGCGCGCCGCAGCTTCTCACCGAGGGCGGGCTCGGGAGTCGGCCGGTGCACGTAGCGCTCGAACGTGGCTTGCGGCGTGCTCGTTCCGGTGGCCTCGGCGGCGGGCTCGGCGCCGGGATTCGTGACCGTGGCCGGCGTCGTCCGGGGGCGGGCCCGTCCGGTTTCCGTCATGGTGCGATCTCCCCAGTCGGCTGCAAGCGGCAATCCTTCCGCACGCGCATCGCGAGCAGCACCTGCACCGCGCCGGTCGCGGCTGCGGTGGCGGTCAGCGCACGAGCGCTCGTCCGCTCACCGTCCCGCGCTGGAGGATGCCACGTCCAGCCTGTTCCCAGCATCGCGAGCGCCAGGCCGTACGTGCGCGCCAGGCGTGCGCCCGCACGGGGACGAAGCGCGATCGCCGCCGCGACGAGCGGCGGCAGGACGTCGAGCAACGCGAGCCAGAGGGCGCGATCGCCCGGGACGCCAGCGAGGCCGAGCCGCTGGTACCAGATCGTTCCCAGCACCGACGGCATGCACAGCGAGGCGGCCAGCCAGGCCTGCGCCGCGCGCGGGCTCACGCGGAGGCAGCCGTCCGCACGGCGTGGCCGAAGAAGCCGAGCCCCAGCACGTCGTCGAGCTGCTCCACGGCGAAGCCGGTGTTCGCGAGCGCCGCGCGGAAGGTGTGCGCGTGGATGTCGAGCCCGCGCGGATGCTCGAGAAACGCCGAGACCAGGCCGCTCTCGCTGAACCGGCTCGTGAGGTCCTCGAACCAGAACGTGGCGCGCGGCTTGAGCACGCGCGCGAGCTCCGCGAGCGCCCCGCGCCAGCCGGGCACGTGGTGGAGAATCCCGAACTCGATGGCCGCGTCGAACGACGCGTCCGCGAACGGCAGCCGCTCGGCATCGGCCACGAGCGTCGCGGCGGCGAGCGACGCGCCGCGGATGCGGCGTTGCGCCAGCGTGGCCATCGCGGGATCGAGATCGAAGCCCACGCGGAAGCCCGCCGGGAAGCGCCGCTCGAGGATCTCGAGGCCGACGCCCCGTCCGCACCCGATCTCCAGCACGCGCGCCTCGGCGGGCAACGCCGCGCTGCGCAGCAACGTCGCTGCCTCGATCCAGCGCTGCGACGCCGCCCGCACCGGATTGTTCATCAGGTGGAACTCGAGGCGGTTGAGTCGCACGTCGATTCCCTATTCGAGATAGCCGAGGGACTTGAGCCGCTCGCGGACGTCGTCGGGCAGCTCGGTGTGGCTGGTGGCGACCGCCTTCGCGAGCATCCGGTGATCGCGCTGGATGGCTTGCGCTCGCTCGAGCAGGCGCTGCGCGTCCTGGGGACGCGCTTGCGCCAGGTTCTGGAGCTCGCCCGGGTCGTTCGCGAGATCGTAGAGCTCGGTCGGCCCCGTGCTCTTCCACGCGGGGATGCGCTTGGCGCGCCCTTCGCCGTTGACGATCACCTTCCAGTTCCCGTCGACCAGCGCTTGGGAGCCGGCTCCGTCCGCCCACACGGGTTGAGCGGGGAGCGCGCCGCCTTGCAGCGCCGGAAGGAGCGATCGTCCCATCAGGCCCGGCGCGTCGCCGATTCCGGCGAGCGCGAAGAACGTGGGCAGGAGATCGACGTGGCTCACGGCCGTGCTCACGCGGCGCCCGGCGCCGAGCTTGCCAGGGAGCCGCACGATGAGCGGCACGTGAAGCAACTCTTCGTAGAGCGAGTTGCCGTGGTTGTAGAGACCGTGCTCGCCGAATCCCTCACCGTGGTCGGACGTGACGAAGACCGCCGTACGATCCAGCACGCCGAGCTTCGCGAGGCCGTCGAGGAGCACGCCGGCCTCGTGGTCGCCGTAGCGCACGCCGCCGTCGTAGAGGTCGATCATCGCCTGCCGCTCGGCGTCGCTGAACGTGACCGGCGGATGGTACGGGCCGATGCCGGTGCGCGCGACGTCCTCGGCGCGATAGGCGCTCACGAACGGCGCGCGGAACTCCTCGGGCGGGTCGTACGGGTTGTGGACCACGTAGAAGTGGACGAACAGGAAGAACGGCCGATCGCCCACCGACGCCAGCCAGTCGAGCGCCTTCTGATTGATCACCGCCGAGCCGGTCTGGCGGTCGACGTACTCGTACGCGTCGAACCCGCGCGTGAACCCGAAGCGGTGGTCGAGGGCGGTCGCGTTCACGAATCCGGCGGTGGCGTAGCCGGCCTCGTGCAGCCGCTCCGGTCCGGTGAAGCGCGTCTCCGCGAGCGCCGTGTGCGTGACCTTGTGGACGTCGGGCTCGAGCGACGTGAGCATCGTCATGTGCGCGGCGGTGGTCCACGGCACCGGCGTGCGCGCGTGCTCGAACAGGATGGACTCGCTCGCCAGCGCGTCGAGTCGCGGGCTGGTGGGGCGCGCGTAGCCGTAGCAGCCGAGGTGATCGGCGCGCAGCGTGTCGAGCGACAGCAGCACGATGGAGATGGGCGGCTTGGGCAGCTCGGCCGGCGCCCGCGTGCAGGCGCCGAGCAGCGCGAACGGCACGACGCCGAGCAGGCGCGCGGCGAAGAGCGCGGCACGGGGGAATCGCATGGCAGTGCCCTCGAACCGCGAGACGGCGTCGCTCACGAAGACAGCGCGCGCGTGCGTCAGTGGACGGTGCGCGGCTCGGGCTTGGGCGCCCGCTCGCGATCGCGCAAGAGCGGCGATCCGTGGTGGTGGATCATGCGCCAGCTCTCGCCGTGACGGTGGAAGAGGTTGGTGGCCGCGACGCTCGCCGAGACCGGGGTGCCGCCGGCCACGGCGGCGAAGGTCTCGATGCAGGTGACGAACGCGACGTCACCGCTCACGAGCACCTCGACCTGATCGATCTCGATGCGGATGTTGGTGGATCCGTGGAAGATCCCGAGCCAGCTCTCGCGCACTTCCGCCCAGCCGTGCAGGATCGGCCAGCCGGGATGGATGCAGCGGTCGCGCTCGGTGCCCGCCCAGACGCGCTCCATGTTCTCGATGCGTCCGCTCTCGAACGCCTCGTAGAACTTGGCGTTGGCGTCGAGCACCGCGCGGCGATCGCGCTCGGACACGTGGGATCTCGATGAAGGCGCGTGTTTCTACGTCGAGCCGCGAGACCATAGCACACGGTCCCCCGAGCCCCGGGTGAGCCCGCGCGCGGGCGGGCAGCGCCGCAAGCCAATGGCGGCGAGCGCGCGCTAGGCTCTGCGCCACGAGGTCATGGAGGATCGAGCGCGGATCACGGGATCGGTCGACGAGCGCTTCGCGTTCGCCATCGCCCTCTTCAACGACGAACGCTATTTCGAGTTTCACGACGTGCTCGAGGACCTGTGGCGCGAAGAGCCGGGACCCGAGCGCGACTTCTACCAAGGGCTGCTCCAGGTGGGCGTGGCATTGCACAAGGCGCGGCTGGCGCAGATGAGCGGCGCCTGGAAGCTCCTCGAGAAAGGACGCGCGCGCTTGGCACCGTTCGGCGCCGCTCACCGCGGAGTGCCCATCGCGGACGTGCTCGCGGCCATCGAGTCGTGGCTGGCGCGATCCTCGGAGCGCGCGCGGGCCGGCTTGCCCGCGTGGCCCGAGGGCACGCCGCCGCGCATCGCCGGCACCGCGAGCGTCACCTGAGCGCGCCATGATCGCCTTCCCCTCTCGCCTCACTCACGGCCGAACCGCATGAGCAAATCCATCTCCGTGCGCGAAGCGCGCGATCGCATCCTGGAACGCATTCGGCCGCTCGCCGTGGAGCGCGTGTCGCTCGCCGACGCGCAGGGGCGTGTGCTCGCCGAGCCGCTGGTCGCGCCGCGTGACCAGCCGCCCTGGGACAACAGCGCGATGGACGGTTTCGCCGTGCGCGCGGAGGACCTCGGAGCGGCGAGCAACGAGACGCCCGCGTGGCTCGACGTGATCGAGGAGATCCCCGCGGGGCGCATTCCCAAGCTCGCGGTCGCTTCGGGGCAGGCGGCGCGGATCATGACCGGAGCCCCGCTTCCCGCGGGTGCGGACACGATCGTACGCATCGAGGACACGGTGCCGGCGGTGGTGGGCGGCAAGGTGGGGATCCGCGTGGTCGCCGAAGCGGGGCGCGACGTGCGTCGCGCCGGCGAGGATCTGCGCGCGGGCGCCACGGTGCTCGAGCCCGGCAAGCTCGTGGGCTCGGCCGAGATCGGTGTCATGGCCGCGATCGGCCGCTCCTTCGTGGACGTGACGCTCCGCCCGGTGGTGGCGATCCTCGCCACCGGTGACGAGCTGGTCGAGCCGAGCGAGCGCCTCGAGCCGCATCAGATCGTGAACTCGAACGGCCACACGCTGGCGGCGCTGGTGCGCGAGGCCGGCGGCATCCCGCGAAACCTCGGCATCGCTCGCGACGACCGCGCGGACCTGCGCGCCAAGCTCAAGCGCGCGCTCACCGCGGACGTGGTGGTGACCAGCGCCGGCGTGTCCGTGGGCGATCACGACTACGTGAAAGAGGTGCTGGAAGAGCTCGGCACCACCATGGCGTTCTGGAAGGTGGCGATGAAGCCGGGCCATCCGCTGGCGTTCGGTCAGCTCGGCGAGCGCGCCGTGTTCGGGTTGCCCGGCAACCCGGTGTCGTCGATGGTGTCGTTCGAGCTCTTCGTGCGGCCCGCGCTGCTCAAGATGGCCGGGCACCGCAGGATCTTCCGGCGCGTGTTCCCGGCGGTGCTCGACGAGGATGTGAAGACCACGCAGGGCCGCACGCATTTCCTGCGCGGCATCGTCGAGGAGCGCGACGGTGTGGCGCGTGCACGCACCACCGGCCCGCAGGGCTCGGGCATTCTGCGCTCGATGTCGCTGGCGAACGCGCTCCTCGTGGTCCCCGCGGAGCGCGCCGGCATGAAGGCTGGCGAGACGATCGACGCCACGTATCTCGGCGTCGCCGGGCTCGCGAGCGACGTGAGGCCCTTCTGATCACTCCCGGTGAGCTGGCCACGCGCCTTGGCGCGCTCCACGTGAGCGTCGAGCGTGTCTTCTGCGAGGTCGTCGAGGTCGAGGTCGAGGCCTACCCGGGCGGAACGCGCCCGATGGCCGTGGTCCACGTCGCGGGCAAGGGCGAGGTGGGACGCGGCGAGAACGTGTCGTGGACGCTCGCGGTGCAGGATCGTTTCGCGGCGAGCGTCAACGAGCTGATCGTCGCGAGGGCCGGCACGGTGCGCGAGCTGGTGAGCCCGGAGGCGGATCCGTACGCGCACGCGGCGCTCGAGGCTGCGCTCGTGGACCTCGCGATGCGCCAGGCCGGGGTGAGCCTGGCGGCGATCGCCGACGCGCGCGACGTCGCGGTGGTGCCGGTGCGCTACCTGATCTCGTTCGATGCGACGCTCGATCCAGCGGCGCGGTTGGCCGAGATCGCGGCGGTCAACCCAGGAGCGCGATTCAAGGTGGACGTCGACCCCGAGTGGAGCGACACCACCGTCGCCGAGCTTGCCGCCGCGGAGGTGGTCGAGATGCTCGACTTCAAGGAGCGCGGTGACGAAGCGCTCGTCGAGCGGCTCGCCACGGCGTTCCCGGACGCGTGGCTCGAGGACCCGCCGCCGCACGGCGAGATCGGCCACGCGAAGATCGCGCGTGACATCGTCATTCGATCCGCCGCCGACGCCGCGCGCTGGGCCGCGGACGGCGCCATGATCAGCATCAAGGCGCCGCGGATGGGCGGGGTGCTGGAAGCGCTGCGCGGGCTGGAAGCGGCGCGGGCCGCGGGCGCGGCGGCGCACATCGGCGGCATGTGGGAGCTCGGCCCCGGCCGCGACCAAGCGCGGCTCCTGGCCGCGCTCTACTGCGCCGACGCCCCCAACGACGTGGCACCCATTCCGCGCCACGAGGGCGCGCCCCGCGAGCCCTCGCCGCTCGCCATTCGCGTCGACCTCCCGGGCTTCGGCCCGCACCCGCACGGCCCCGGAGCGCGCGGCGAGTCACGATGACCTTCGGTGGCACGACGCGCCCTTTCGGGTCCGCCACGCTGCGCTCGTCTCGATCCCGCTTCGGCGGGACGCGCTCCGTCGCGTCCGCTGGGGCGCGCCAGCACTGGCCGCACGCGTTGTTGCTGGTCGCCGTCGTGGCCTGCGCCCCGCGGCCTACGCCTGCGCCGCCGCAGGCACCACCGGCCACCTCGCCGGCGATCGCGCCCCCGAACATCGATGATCTCACGCGCGACGCCTGGCTCGCGCGCCGCGCGCGCCAGCTCGGCGTTTCCCTCGACGAGGCGCGGAACCGTGACGCCACGTTGCCGACGGACGTGCCACCCGACGCGGCCACCGACGACGCTCAGACTCGCGCTGAGGCCGCGGCCATCTGGGGCCGCGTCTGTGCCTCCTGTCACGGGCTGACCGGTCGTCTCGACGGCGTCACGCAGAAGACCGATCCACCGCCACGCACGTGGGGTGGCATGGGCGCGCGTATGGGTTTCTTCTTCGGCGGCGACAGGATGCGCGCCGGCATCCATCGCTCCATCGCCGAAGGCGGCCCGCTTCGCGACGGCAAGCCGAGTCCGATGCCCGCCTGGGGCACCACCTTCGCTCGCGAGCAGATCTGGGCGCTCGTGCGCCACATCGAATCGCTCTAACGCGCGCCTAGCCAGTCCGCGCAAACCGGCAGCGCACAGCGGGCAACGCGGGTGTCGAAAGACGAGAGCCCCAGCCGGGGGCCGTGATCGGCTCCGGGCTGGGGCTCTCGCTCACGCGCTGAGCGCGTGGCTCATTTGTCGGGCTGGATCTCGACGCGACGATTCTGGGCGCGGCCGTCTTCGGTGTCGTTGGGGGCGATGGGCTTCGACTCGCCATAGCCGCGGGCGCGCAGGCGGTCGGCGGCGATGCCGCCCTGGATCATGTAATCGCGCACGGCCTTGGCGCGAGCTTCCGAGAGCTTCTGGTTGTGCTTGTCGGAGGCGCGGTCGTCGGTGTGGCCCTGGATCTCGGCGGTGAGCTTGGGCTCGGCCTTGAACACCGAGATCGCGTGATCGATGGCGGTGGCGTCCTTGATGACGGCCTTGTCGGTGTCGAAGTAGACACCTTCGAGCACCCAGCAGCCCACGGCGTTGACGCGAATGCCCTTGGGCGTGTTGGGGCATTTGTCCTTGTCGTCCTTCACGCCGTCGCCATCGGCGTCGCCGATCACCGCGGGAGCCGCGGCGACGGGCGCCGGCGCAGGCTTGGGCGGTACGGGAGCGAGCAGCACCTTGGTCACGTAGTCCGCCATGCCATTCGGCGCCGCGATGTCCTTGGCGTTGGTGGCGAAACCGCACCCCGTGACGTCGGCGAGCTCGTCCATGAGCAGCTTGCCGTTCGCGTCGTCACCCACCTGGATGGGGTAGATGCAGAGCTTGTCGCCGAAGTCCGACTTGAGCTTCGCGGCGGCGCCGAGCACGGTCTTGTCGCTCACGCGCGTGGCGTCGCCGACGATGATCAGCGCGATGCGGCCCTTGGTGCCCGCGAGCTCCTCGTGAGCGGTGGCGAGCCCGCGCTGCATCGGCGTGAAGCCGCTGGCGCAGGACTGCTTGGCGAGGCCCGCGTCGAGGTCGGCGCGTCGGTAGGGCGCAGGGCCGTAGAGCGTCTTGCTGGTCTCGGTGCCGATGCAGTGGCCGGATCCGAACGCGACCAGGCCGGCCTGGTAGTCGAGCTGCGGAACGGTGGCGTTCAGGCGAGCGATCGTCTCGCGCGCGATGTCGAACTTGTCGCGACCATCGTAGTCGTCGGTCATCGACGAAGAGGCGTCGAGGACGACCACGAACGTGTCGGCCTTCTTCGTGAAAGCCGCCGGATCGAGCGCGACGGCCTGAAATGCGCCCACCGAGGGCGGCTTGGTTGCCGCGCAGCCTGCCACGGCGCCGAGCGCCACAACCGACCAAAGAATGCTCCTGGAACGTATCGTCATCGTGTTCCCCCTCCCCCCTGCGATTGGTTCGTGACGCCGGCCGCCGTGGCCGGGCCCAAGACACGAACGGAATTCTGTGCGAGCGGCTGGATTCCCGGCAATTGCGGGTCGTCGCCTGCGAGCGGCGACCCGTGCGTCAACCCGGGCGCTCGAGGAGCAGGTAGAGGACGTTGTCGGTGAACGCGGGGTCTTGGGTGAGCCCCAGGTGATCCGTGAAGAGAAACGTCACGGTCGTCCACGGAATGGGCGAGACGAGGCGCGGGCGCCAGCGCGTGCCGCCCACGCGTTCGTCCATGAGCGCGCTGGTGCGCAGCACGGTGCCGTCGCCAGGGGCGCTGGCGTGGTGGGAGAGCGCTCCGCTGCGGGGATCCACGACGGAGACCGCAGCCGTCGCCACGGCGTCGCTGGCGATCAGGTGCAGCTCGCTGCCGGGAGGCAGCGGACCGGGCGCGTCGAGCGCGGCGTGGAATCGCGCCGCGCGCGCCAGGGACTTGCGCAGGTGATCGAGCGCGATACGCCGCCGCGCCGCGGGATCGTTCACGTCGGGAAGCAACGTCGCCAGCACGCGGTCCTGGCTCGGCGCGGCGAGGCCCCAGCCCATTCGCTCCCACAGCGCCGGGTCGAGCAGGTCGGCGACGGGCTCGGGAGGTGCGCCCGCGCGATCGCTCGCCTCGACCAGCGCGGCGTGCCGCCCGCGCGGCAGCAATTGGTAGAGCGACGGGAAGGTGCCGATCACGGCGGGCTCGTACTCGGGCACCAGCGGCCCGAAGTCGGCACCCTCGACGAGTTGGTGAAGTGCCTCGATGGACCCGGCGTTGGGCGTGCCGATGAGCACGGCCTTGTCGACGTAGCGCGCGCCGGCCCACGAGCTCTCCGGCAGCGAGCCGTCGGCAGGGAGGTCTTGCGTGCCGTAGCGCAAGAAGTAGCGCGTCACGAGCCCGCCCATCGAGTGGGCGATGATGTCGAAGTGGACGTCCTGGTCCGTGACGCCGAAGCGCTTCTCGATCTCGCGTTGCACGTAGGCGCGCTTCTCGCGGATGAAGGTGTCCAGGCGGCGCGCGTTCTCGACGTTGTCGCGACGCCAGTCGTAGTCGAACTGAAAGCACGTGAAGTGGTCGCGGCCGTAGTGGATGGCGCCGGACTCGCCGAGCGTTTGGTCGCGATAGCCGCCGATCCCGAGCGTCGCGAGGATCTGGGCGTACGCGCTCAGCTCGACCGGCCAGCCGAAGAGGTCGACCTTCACGCGATCGAGAGCGCCCGCCGAGCGCACCGAATCGACGAGCGTCGGTAGCGCCGCACCCTCGGCCATCGGCAGCGCCACCAAGCGCGCGCCATCGGGCGTCTCGGGGTCGGCGGCGCCGCCGCCGAAAGCGCCCCACACCACCGTGCCCGTGTCGCCGTCGACGAGCTTCGATCCCAGGATCCCCGGGATCACGATGACGGGGTTGCGCTCCGGGTACTCGAACTCGGCGACCCGCGAGTAGAGCCGCGAGAGATCGGGCGGCTCGGGGCGTGGGGTGCAGCCGGCGAGGGCGACGCCGAGCGCCACGACCGCACGCAGCGTCGCGAGCGTGCGGTCGCGACGAGCGATCGGCGTGCGCATCCCGGCCCCGTCCACGTCGCTCCGTCCAGCGAGCGCGCCGTGGCGTTACACGAGGCACCCGCCGCGCGGGGGCTGGCGCTCGCGCAGTCGCGGGGCTCGCCGCGGGCTCAGCCACCGTCGCCCACGTCGCGCAGGCGCTGGGCCGCCGCTTCGGCGGGGATGTCGCGCTGGGGCTCGCCGAGCATCTCGAATCCCACCATGAACTTCCGCACGGTCGCCGAGCGCAAGAGCGGCGGGTAGTAGTGCGCGTGCAGCAGGAAGCCAGGGTGGGCGTCGCCGTCGGTGGGACGTTGGTGCCAGCCCATCGTGTACGGGAAGGGGACGTCGAAGACGCGGTCGTAACGCGCGCACAGGCGGCGCATCAGCCCCGCCAGCGCGTCCCGCTCGCCGGGCTCGAGGTCGGCGAGGGATCCGACGTTCCGCCGCGGCAGCACGAGCGTCTCGAACGGCCACACCGCCCAGAACGGCACCAGCGCCGCGAAGTGATCGTTGACCAGCACCACGCGCGCGCCGTCGGCCAGCTCGTGCGCGAGATAGTCGAGGAGCAAGGGCCGCTGATGGGCGCGCCAGTACGCGCTCTGCGTCCGGACCTCGCGCGCGACCTCGTTGGGGATCTCCTCGGTGGCCCAGATCTGCCCGTGCGGATGCGGGTTCGAGGCTCCCATCATCGCGCCGCGATTCTCGAACACCAGCACGTGACGGATGTAGCCGCGGTTGCCGAGCGACGTGGTCTCGTCGGCCCAGGTGTCGATGACGCGCCGGACCTCGCGCATGCCGAGCTGGCCCAGGCTCAGGTCGTGCCGAGGCGAGAAGCACACCACGCGACACACGCCGCGCACCGGCGCGGCGTGAACGAGCCCGCCCACCTCCTCCACGGTGCCGTGGACCTCGTCGGGGAGCAGGCCGGGAAAGTCGTTGTCGAAGACGTAGGTGTGCTCGTAGCGCGGCGTGGTGGCACCGCCGGCGCGTGGGTTGCCGGGGCACAGATAGCAGCTGGGATCGAAGGCCGGTCGATCCACGGCGGCGATGGATTCCGATTGCCCTTGCCACGGCCGCTGCGTGCGATGGGGCGATACCAGCACCCACTCGGCCACCAGCGGATTCCAGCGCCGGTGGACGTGCTGCGTGAGGTCGAAGGTCGCGGTCGCTGCGGGCGGCATGGCGCGGGGCCGAAAAAGGGGCCCGATCCTACCACTCGGCGCACGACGAGCGCCGTCCGAGGGCGCGGCACGGTCGCTCACCGGTGGGCGGTGGCGTCGCCGTCGTCGCCGCAGGTCCTCTCGGCAGCCGCTCGGGAGCGCGTGGTGACCTCGACACGTGACGAGGTTTCCCGGTTAGATTCGCGAGCCTTGCGTCGTCCCCGTGACGGATGAATGGCCAACCAGAGCCCGACCGCGTCGAGCGTGTGGCAGACCGAGCCGTTTCGGATCTTCTTTCCGCTCGGCGTCGGGATCGCCTGGGTGGGGCTCTCCCAGTGGGTGTTCTTCCCGTTCGGCTGGCCCAAGGCGTACGCGTGCGACCTGCACGGCTTCATCCAGATGCAGGCCTTCACGATGGCATTCGCGTTCGGTTTCCTCTTCACCGCGCTGCCCCGACGTACGCAGTCGGCGCCGCCGAGTCGCGCCGAGCTGAGCGCGACCACGGCGTTGCTCGTGCTCGTCACCCTCGCCGGGCTCTTCGCGCAGCGCGTCGCGATGATGCTCGGCTACTTCGCGCTCTTCGCGTTGCTCACGCGTTTCGCGTTGATGCGATTGCTCGGCAGCGCGGCGCGGCGCCGGCCGCCGGCAGCGTTCGCGCTGGTGCCGATCGCCGCGCTCCAGGGGCTGATCGGTCCGCTGCTGGTGATCGCCGGACCGCGCGTGAACATGTTGCCGTGGCTCTACCCCCTCGGCCGCCTCTTCATCGAGCAGGGCGTGTTCTTGTGCTTGATCGTGGGCATCGGTGGGCTCGTGTTACCGCTGGTCGGCGGCTGGCCGCCGCCGGCGGATCTGGGTAGCTCGCCGCGCGAGAGCCGGCGCGCGTTGCTCTTCGCCGCGGCGGGGCTGGTGATCGTGGGCAGCGAGATCGCGGAGGCGCTGGGCGCGTTTCGCGCGGGGCCGATCGTGCGCGGGCTGGTGGTGGCGCTCGGGCTCGCGCTCGGCGGTGGTGCGTGGCGTGCGCCCAAGAAGAGCGGTCTGCATCGGCGTCTGGTCTGGCTCGCCATGTGGCTGACGCCGCTCGGCGTGTTGCTCTCGGGGCTGCTGCCGGGCCTGCGCGTGGCGTCGTTGCACGTGCTCTTCATCGGCGGCTACAGCCTCATGTGCCTCGCGGTCGCGACTCACGTGTCGTATGCCCATCTGCCGGGGCTCGAGTCGCTGATGCTCACCAGCCACCGTGCGGTGAAGTGGATGGGCGGGCTCGTGATCGTGGCGCTGCTCGGTCGTACCGCTGCCGACGTCAGCCACACCTACTATCAGCACCTGTCCTCGGCGGCGGCGGCCTGGATCATCGGTTCCGCCGTGTGGCTGGGATTCCTGGGGCCCAAGCTGATACGGCCGCCGGCAGCGAAGGGCTGAGCCGGCGTGGCGCTCGGCTGGGACGATTTCAAGGCGGTGCTCGCCGGCGAGCGGCTGCCAGCGGCGCTCGTCGATCTCGACGCGCTCGATCGGAACGTCGATCGGATCCGCGCCGCAGCGGAACGCGCCGGGAAGACGATCCGCGTCGGCTCCAAGTCGGTGCGACACGTTGGGCTCCTGCGCCGGATCCTCGCGCGCGGCGGTGCCGTCTTCCGCGGCATCATGGGTTTCACCGCGGAGGAGATCGCGTTTCTCGCCGACGAGGGGTTCGACGATCTCCTGATGGCGTACCCGACGGTCCAGCCCGCGGCGCTCGCGATGCTCGCCGAGCGAGCGGCGCGCGGTCGGACGATCTGGGCGATGGTCGACACGCGCGAGCACCTCGAAGCGTTGGGGCGCGCGGGACGCGCCGCGGGCGTCGAGATGCGCGCTGTCGCCGAGCTCGACGTCTCGTATCGACGCGCCGCCGGTCACGTTCACCTCGGCGTGCGCCGCAGCCCGTTGCGCGAGCCGCGCCAGGTGCTCGAGCTGGCGCGCGCGGCCGCCGCGCTGGAAGGGGTGCGGCTCGCGGGGCTGATGGCGTACGAGGCGCACATCGCCGGCTTTCCCGACAAGAGTCCGTTCAGCCCGGCGATGAACCGGGTGAGCCGCGTGCTGAAGCGGCTCTCGATCCCGGACGTGGCGCGCTCGCGTGCCGCCACCGTCGAGCTGCTCCGGCGCGAGGGCTTCCCCTTGGAGCTGGTGAACGGAGGCGGGACGGGAAGCGTCGGCAGCACCAGCGCCGAAGCGTGCGTCAGCGAGGTGACCGTCGGCTCGGGCTTCGTGTGCTCGCACATCTTCGACTACTTCGAGTCGATCGATTGCGAGCCCGCCGCGTTCTTCGCCCTCGAGGCGTGCCGCATCTCCGATCCCGGATTCGTGACCTGCCTCGGGGGCGGCTACATCGCCTCCGGGACTCCGAGCTGGGAGAAGTCCCCGCGCCCTTGGCTCCCTGCGGGGCTCACCTTCCTGCCGAACGAAGGCGCCGGCGAGGTGCAGACTCCGCTCGCGGTGCCCGCCGGCGCGCCGCCGATCCGCATCGGCGACCCGGTGATCTTCCGCCACGCGAAGGCCGGCGAGCTCGCCGAACGTTTCACCGAGTACCTGTTGCTCCGTGACGGCAAGCTCGTGGCCCGCGAGCCCACCTACCGCGGCAACGGATTCGCGTTCCTGTGACCGGCGCTCACTGAAATCGGGCGCAGGTGGCGGTGCGCTCGCGGAGCACGGCCTCCTGGCCGAAGCGGCGCTTGTACTCGGCGGCGACCTCGCGAACGGCGCCGCGCGCCGCCTCGTCGCCCGAATGAAGCAGCATGACCACCTCGGAGCGCTCTTGCTCCAAGACTCCGCTCTTCCCCTTCCACCGCCCGGTGGCGGCGAAGACCGTGAGGCCGTCGGGAAAGCGCGGCGTGACCACCTCGTCGAGGAAGCGCTGCCATTCGTCGTCGTTGACGACCCCTCCGTCGGGACGATTGCGGCCGAAATAGAGCACGTCGCGCGCCATCGCCGCATCGCCGATCTCGCAGGCGCCGACGGGCGCGGCCGGGGCGAGGACCGTGTGCGCGACGCACGCGCCGGTGGTGGTCGCGATGCCGAGAACGACGACGAGCATCCAAGCTCGCGCTGGCGCTGGCGACGGCATGGCGATCCTCCGTGCGCGCGGGGCGGCGCCTAGCGCACCACCACGGCGGAGACTTTTCTCGCGAGCACGTACTCCGCGGGCACCTTCGCCGTTTCCAGCGCCGCGATGGCGGCCTCGGTCGTCGGCCACCCGCCGGGCACGCGCACCACGATCGGGAACCCGACGAACAACCGCGCGAAGGCGGTCACCGCGGCGTCGCTCGCCTCGGTGAAGCCGGGGAACAATTGCTCCACTTGCGGGAACCGCGTCGACTTCCCGAGCACCTGGCTCAGCTCGAGCTTGCCGACGACGTCGTGGGCGCCGAGGTGCTCGAAGACGTCGTACACGGGCGGCGGGTCCGGCGCCCAGCGGTAGAGCATCGACTCGAAGACGGCGAGGCTGCCGCGAAAGAGCGGCGAAAGGCCGAATTGCGGGATCTCCGCGAAATGGCCGCCCGGCGCGCGCTCGGTGAACGGCGAGACGAGCGTCAGGTCGCGCTCGCCGAGGCCGTCGAGGACGGGATCCACGGCGAACACGCGCACCCGTCGCCCGCCGCGCCCCGCCGCTCGGCACGCGCTCATGAGGTCGTACCAGCGCGCGTCGCCCTTGCATCGGATACCGAGCCACGCGGTCTTGGGCTCGCGCAGCGCGTCCGGGAGCGCGGGCCCTTCCTCGAACGTGAACGGCCACCACTTCTCGGCAGCCTCGCGCACCTCGTGAAGAATCGCGTCGGCGGATTCGCCCGCCCGCCGCTCGACGTAGAAATCCGCGAGGTCGGTGAGGTTCATCGCTCCACCTCTGGGCATCGAGCGCTCGCCGCTTCGAGTGCCGTCGAGTTCGCTTTCGAATCCGCGCCCACGAGCTCGAGCGGCCGGACGGCACGCGGGCTCCTGCTCCGTTGCACCCGCGCGGGTCGCGCGGAGCAGGTCCCGGCCACCGAGCGCTCCAATCGACGGCTGGTGATTTAGCGCGCAGCGTGCGCGCGGTAAACGCGCACGTCGTCTCGACGAGTCACTCGCACGCGAGCGTGACGTCTTCCGCTGCGCCGGACGCACCCAGCCCTCGGGCGGCGGTCACGCTGCGAGACGGTCGGTGCTCACAGCGGTCTCGTTCGCGCCGAGGTCGCCCTCCTCGCGTGCGACGACCTCGCTCACCACCCGCGCGATCCGCGCCACCCAAAGCAACAACGCGATCTGTGAGAGCGCGATCAGGGCGACCACTGCCGCCGCGATCATGCTCATCGAGCCCAGGCTCATGGCGTCCTCCACGGTGCGAGGCGAGAATGTCGCCGCGCTGTGGGGTTATCCCGGGTTTTCGTGCAACCCTCGCGCCACCTCGTGCCGGGTGAAGAGCGGACCGTGAATCGCGCCGAATTGCTCGAAAAGCGCTGAAATCGCTCGACTTGCTCGGGTGCTGGGCTACGACGGCCGGTCGCGATGGAAGCCGTCCGTGTTCGGATTCTCGAAGGAGACGTTCAGTATTCGTACGGGCAGCAGCGGAAGCGGCGATGCGTCGCTCGCGTTGACCCCGAGCGTGGATCGCGCGGGAGCGAACGAGCGCTCGGTGCAGTGACGAGCGCTCGCCGCGCGCAGGACCTTCAGTGAGCCGCGCGTGCTGGCCGCTGGGGAAAGACCACGATCAGCAGCACCATGCACGCGAGCAAGCTGGCGGATGCGGAGTACCGGCTGAGGGCCAGTCCACCTGCGTCGCGCGGCTTGTCGAGGAAGTCGCCGACCACCGCGCCCAGCGGGCGGGTGAGGATGAACGCCGCCCAGAAGAGGAGCGTGCGCGAGAGCGGTGTGAGGAGGTAGGCCACCACCACCGCAGCGAGCAGCGCGCCGAACAACACCGCGCCGCCGCCGTAGCCGAGGCCCGCAGTGTCCGCGGTCCAGTCGCCGAGCGCGGTCCCGAGCGTCTGCGAGAACATGATCGTCACCCAATAGAAGATCTCGGCCTTGGGAGATCGCACCGTCTCGACGGCGACGGAGCCGAGGCTGCGGTACCAGACGAGCAGTGACGCAGCGAGCAGCAAGATCAGCAGCGTCGTGCCGCCCGCGTAACCGATCCCGAGCGAACGATCCACGAAGTCGGCGAGCGTGGTGCCGACGGTGGTGGTGGCGACGATCGTCAGCCAGTAGACGAACGGGTGGAATCGCTTCGCGGCGATCTGCGCCACGACCGCGACCGCGAAAAGCACGGCGAAGATGGCCGTGCTCACGAGGTAGCCGAGGCCCAGCGACATGGAGACGGCGTCACCCCCCGTCTCACCAAGCGTCGTCGCGGCGATCTTGATGATCCAGAAGACCAGCGTCACCTGGGGCACTTTGCTCGTGGCCGCGTCCGAATCGCTCACGGGTGGATTCCTTTCGCTTCGCTCGAGCCCGATCGGTGCCCGCGCGGCGATCCGCGGATCGGCACCATAGCTGCACGAGCGAACGCGCGTGCCCGCGCGCAGCCACGCGGGCTGCAGGCGTGCGAGGGATGGCGCTCGCCCGAGTGAGGCTGCGAGCGGCTCGACTGGCCTCAGCCGGAGCTCAGGGCAGCAGCGCCCGCACCAGGGATCGCAGCCCGAACCGCGGCAGCACCGCCGGCGCGGCGTGACGCGCTCGGCTCGCCGTGACGGGCACGCCTGCGGGCTCGAGCGTCGACGGGATCGTCAATCGTCGTTCCTGTCCCTTGCGCCGCGGCAGCAGTCGTGTGCGCGGCTCGTCCTCGACGACCATGCGCTCGGCGGCGAGCGCGCGCACGCCGGGGTCGGCCCATTCGTAGAGCGTGGCCTCGCGCGCACCGCCCGGCGCGCCGGGGCGGATCCACGCGAAGCATTTGAGGCCGAACGGCTTGGTGCACTCGACGTCCTCGAACGCGGGAGACCAGGTGCCGGTGTTGATGAGCTCGACGCCCTTGATCCAGCGATGCGCCTGCTTGTGCGTGTGCCCGTGGACCACGCGATTCACGCCGGCGATCTGCGAGCTCAGATCGAGCTTCTCGATGGCGCCGCGCTGCGCTTCCTCGTTCTCCGACTCCACTCCGCGGGCGTAGCGGATCACCCACGGCATGAGCACCGCGAACGGCGCCACGAACGTCCACAGCGGGACCGCGACCCAGACCTTCACCACCAGCGTGAGCTCGAAGCTGGTGAGCAACGCCAGCACCACCAGCAGCGCGCGATCGAGCCAGAGCTCGCGCATCACCTTGAGCGGGCTCAGGACCGCGGGGTGCGCGTGGAGCTGGGCGAGGCTGCGCACGACGCGGGGCGTGGCGTTGGCGCGTGCGGCGATGTCCTCGACGCGGTTCTCGAAGTCGAGCGGCGAGTCCTTCACCGGCGGCAGCAACGCTTCCTCGAGGGCGTAGAGGAAGGTGACGATCGAGCTCCAGAACCAGGTCCAGCCGAGCAGCGGCTGGACGCGCAGCAGGTATTGATAGAAGAACTTCACGTACTCGAAGAACGAGGACTTGATGAAGCTCGAGTCGACGTGGGGATTGAAGAGTCCCATGCCGTTCAGCATGAAGCGACCGGCGAGGTTCCCGAATGGCAGCCGCACGTATTCGGCTCCGCGCTTGCGGACCATGGGGTGCACCGGGTTGGGGCACACGCAGTAGGGATCGTATTGGTTGCCGTGCTCGATGAGCGTGTCGCCGTTCGCGACGTAGAACCACTCGCAGAAGCGCACCCGCGCGGCGTCGCCTTCGGGCAGCCTGAGCCAGTGGATGAGCTCCGCGCGCACCGCCGGCCAGTGCAGCTCGAGGTCGTGGTTGCCGACCACGAACACCACGCGGTTGCCGGCGAGCACCCATTCGCGGACCGCCGCGAGCCAGACGGGATGGTCCTCGAGGATGACGCTCATCTTGTAGCGCGAGCGCACCTCCTGCGCCGTGAGGCCGCGCCGCCGCTCGAGCCAGCTCACGGCGAACGCGGGGCGCTCGGGCAGCGCCATCGTGGAATCGAAGTCGAAGACGTCGCCGTTGAACACCAGCTCGAGCGCGCCAGCGGCGGCGGCGCGCGCGTGCTCGAGGAAGCGCTTGAAGCTCTTGTCGACGAAGTGACGGGGACGCTTGTAGCGCTTCCAGAGCGGATTGCCGGGGTGTGAGCGCTCGGCCTCCGAGAGGTGGAGGTCGCTCACCACGAAGGTGTGCGCGCTCTCGTTCGACGTGGGCTCTGGCGCTCGATCCATGGGCGCGCTCGCAGGCGAGCCCGACCATCCGTCGGGTCGCCGCGGGTCGTCAGGACTCGTCGTCGTCGAGGAGGTCGAACGAGCGCACGGCGCGCGTGGGGTTGGCGTCAGCCACCTCTTCGGTGGCTTCACCGGCATGGACCCACAGTCGATCTTGGGTGGCACGGCGGGGATCCCAGCCGTACTCCTCCTCCATCTGGCCGTCGATCCCGTGTCGTCCCCGCGGACGGGTTCCGCGGCGGATCGTCCCCGTGCGTTGGCTCCAACTCTCGTATTGCCGGCGCGAGCGACTCATGCGACTTGACCTCCCTCCGCACGCACAGCCAGGGTCGGGCGCGAACGTGCCCGAATCCGTGGGCCACGCGTCGATCGTCGACTCTGGCAAAAGCAAGGCGCGTGCCCCGAGCGTTGGCGCGCTCGCCGCGATCGCCTGCGTCGCGTCAAGCTCGCGAAAACTCGATCGTCTTCGCTCATCTGTCGCGACGCATGGGCTCATCGGCCAGGCGTTCGCGGCGCTCGCGGACCCGGGTCAGGGCTGACGCAGACCGGCAGAAAACGTCATGTCCCGTCCTGAATTTGGCACCCACGAGTGCGAAGCGCCCGGCGTGACGCGCCGCGGCGAACGGCCGCTGCTCCGCCCGTGCACGGTCCCGGCGCGCACGGACTCGCGGTTGCGCGCTCGGTCGTTGCTTGGGGCGGCGCGCTCGATAGACTCGGCCGCTCCATGATCTTCGTTCCGCCGTGGCCCGACGTTCCGCCCGCCCAGCGCGGTGAGGGGACGATGCCGTTGCGCTACCAGGACGTGGCGCAGGACGGGCGGCTCAGGCTCGTGGCGCTGACCCCGTCGGTGGGTGCGGTGGTGTGGCGCAGCACCATCCACGCGAGCCCTCTCGCCAAGGCCATGCGCGAGGACGGCATCGTGCCGATCCTGACGCGGCTCGTCATGGAAGGCGGCGACGGGCCGATCTCGGTGGGCCATGCGCTCGACGGCCACGGCGCGCTCGAGCTCGCCCACGCCGCGGACGCTTCCGGACAGGTCACCAAGATCCTCGCGAACATGTGGGTGGAGGTCTCGGGCCCGATCGGCCGCACCCATTTCCCGCAGCCCGAGCGAGCCGGGGAGCGCGTGATCGTAGGACGTATCTTCGCCGAGCACGTGCTGTCCCGGCTCTTCGCGCCCCCCGAGCGACGCAAGGTCCTGTCGCTCACCGTCCCCGGGTGGCCGGAGACCCCGCCGCGTCGCTACGCCTGGCGCGAGGTCGAGGACGTGTTGCCCTTGCCCGCCGACGCTGTCGCGCTCGAGCCCGAGCCGCGCGCCGTGGCGGTGCCGACGGTGTTCTCGCTCGGCGATACCGACAGCAACCAGCACGTGAACTCGCTCGTGTATCCCCGCGTCTTCGAGGAGGCCACCGTGCGGCGGCTCCACGAGTTGGGGGTATCGACGCGCACGTTGCTCCTGCGCGGTCTGGATGTGGCGTTCCGCAAGCCGTGTTTCGCCGGCGATGTGATGCGGATCGTGCTGCAGGCGTACCGCTGGGATGATGGCTACGGTGCCGGCGTCGCGCTGGTACCGGAGACGGCGACGGCCGGCTCGTCGCCGAGCCGGCCGCATTGTTGCGCGCGTCTCTACTTCAGCGCCGGGTGAGCGTACCGGGCGACTGCGTCGCGCGGGACCGGGGTCGATGAAGCAGGCGACCCCGGTGGAGGTTCGATCCCACCGGGGCCGTGCGCGTCAGGGAGCCACCGCCCACGTGGCGAAGGGCGGCAGCTTCGCGGACTGGAACCACGAGAGTAGGCCGCGCCTGAGCGGATTCGGCGCGTGCTCGACGATCTGTGGCGCCGCGTCCAGCGATGCGAGCCGTGCCGAGATGACTCTGCCGCCGCCCGTGGAGCCCCAGACCTGGATGTTGCTGTAGATCACGCCGGCCTGGGGACCGTACTCGCCGCCGCTGTAGTCCGAGCCCACGAACACGTAGCGCAGCGGCAACGACGACCCGTGCGGGTGGGTCTTGAGAATGTCTCCGTCGAGGAACACGGTCACGGACCCGCCAGCCGTCCATTCGACGCGCACCGTGTGTCGGACCTGCGGATCGATGCGGCCGTGGGGCGGCGAGAGCCGAGTCTCGATGCGCTCGTCGAACCCGTTCGGCGACGACCCGAACTTGAAGAGATCGTTGTAGACCTTGCCCGTGCGGATGGTGAAGAACGCCGTGTGCGTGTCCTGCGAATGGTGGGTGTCGCCCGCGCCGTCCTCGTACATGTCGAGGATCTGCTGCTTGTCGTACTGATGCTGCGGGCTCGACGAGGACGGATCCCAGTTGTCGAGGTCGGCGGAGAAGGCGCCTTCGGTCAGGAACGTGCCGAGGTCCCAGCGAATCGCCCAGCCCGGCTTCCAGCCGCCCTGCGTGAACGAGCCGCCGTCCTGGCGGCCGGTGGTCGAACCGTCGAGTGAGTCGCACAGCGCCGCGCCGGTCACCCCTGCGCACGAGCTGCCGCCTCCTCCTCCGCCGCCACCACCTCCGCCGCCACCGCCACCACCGCCCGCGGTGATCGTCACGCTGTCCGGGGTGCTCGGGTCGAAATCATCGCCGACGACGAGCTGAGCGACGTACTGACCGGCGACGTCCGCCACGAAGCTCGGATTGACGGTGTTCTCGCCGCTGAGCGTCGCGGTGCTGCCCTCGGGGCGCGAGACCAGCGTCCAGAAGTATTCGAGCGGCGCGCCCTCGGGGTCGTTGCTGGCGCTGCCGTCGAGCAGGACTTGTGCGCCCACGTCCACGCTCTGGTCGGCGCCCGCGTTGGCCACCGGCGGCACGTTCGCCACCGTCGCATTGATGTGGACCGTGTCCGGCGCGCTGGCTGCGCGGGCGTCGCGCGCGACGAGCTGGATCACGAACTCACCCGCCTTGTCCGCGACGAACAACGTCTCGGCGGCGCTGGGATCCTTGACGCCGGCGTTGCTGCCGTCGGGCTTCGTGAGAAACGTCCACTGATACGTGAGCGGATCGCCGTCGGCGTCGTAGCTGCCGCTGGCGTCGATGTGGACCACCGAGCCCACGGCCACGTCCAAGTCCGGCCCGGCGTTCGCCACCGGTGGAGAGTTGGTGTCGATGGCCGTGAACGTCACCACGCTCGGCTCGCTGGTGAGCTCGCCGTCGCTCACCACCAGCTCGATGTCGTAGCTACCCAGCGCGTCCGCCACGAAGAGCGTCTTGGCGGCCGCGGGATCCTTGATCCCGGACTGACTCGCTTCGGGCTTCGACTTGATCGACCACAGGTACGTGAGCAGGTCGCCGTCGGGGTCGGCGCTCTGGGTGGCGTCGAGCTCGACGATCGAGCCGAGCGGCACCGTCTGGCTCACGCCAGCCACGGCGGTGGGAACCGAGTTGGGAGTGGCTGCGGTGACGATCGTCGAGTCGGGCACGGAGTCGAGGCTTCCGTCGTTCACGATCAGCTCGGCCTGATAGTCCCCGTCGACATCGGCGATGAAGCTGGGCCGCGGCACCGAGGGGTCGGAGAGGATCGCGGCGCTGCCTTCCGGCCGGATGGCGAGCGTCCAGCGATACGTGAGCGGATTGCCGTCGGGGTCGGTGCTGCCGCTGCCGTCGAGCACGACGGGCGAGCCCGTCTTCACGCTCTGATCCACGCCCGCGGATGCGGTAGGCACCCCATTCGAGTCGGAGGAATTGCCACAGCCGATCGCAGTCGTGACGGCGCATCCGACCAACCAAATCAGAATCCGTTGCCGCATTTCGTACACCTCTTCGTTGCGAGTATCGACGAGTCGCTCGGCGCCTGCCGCGGAGCGCGCGGAACGATAACCTCCCGTCCCCACCCGTGGCACGCGAATTTCACCCGTCTCCGGCCGTGGCAGCGGAGGTGCTGGGAGGTGCTGGGACGCGCGCCGCGTGGGCGGGCTCTGTTATCATCCCGAGCCGCGCCCGCATCGGCGCGCGGCCAGCCTCCGAGGAAGCCTCCGTTGCCGTTTCCCCCGATCGATCCCGAGATCCGCGAGCGCGTGCGACGCCTCGAGCTCGCGTTCAACCGTTTCGGCTACGACCCGTACGGCATCTCCCAAGAGCACCTGGCGCAGTTCTTCACGGTGCTTGCGTGGTTCTACCGGCGCTACTTCAAGGTTCAGGCGTTCGGCGTCGAGCACGTCCCGGCGCGCGGACGCGCCATGCTCATCGGCAATCACTCGGGCGGCGTCGCGATCGACGGCGCGATGGTGCTGGCGTCCATCTTCCTCGAGAAGGAGCCGCCCCGGTTGGCCCAGGGCATGGCCGAGAAGTTCCTGGGAAAGATGCCGTTCTCGTCGGAGTGGACGTTACGTCTCGGCCAGCTCACGGGGTTGCCCGAGCACGCCACCCGGCTGCTTCTCGACGACCGCTTACTCATGGTCTTTCCCGAGGGCGCGCGCGGCACCGCCAAGCTCTACAAGGAGCGCCACTCGCTGGTGCGATTCGGCACGGGATTCATCCGCTTGGCGCTCGAGACGCGTAGCCCGATCATCCCGTTCGCGTTCATCGGCGGCGGCGAGGTGATGCCGACCATCTTCAACGCCTATCGGCTCGGCCGCTTGCTGGGCGTTCCCTACGTCCCGGTCACGCCGTACCTGATCCCGGTGCCGCGGCCCGAGCCGTGCGAGGTCTACTACGGCCCGCCGATGTGGTTCCGCGGCACGGGAACCGAGGACGATCACGTGATCGACGGCTACGTCGAGCAAGTGAAGGCACGCATCGCGGCGCTCATCGAGCTCGGTGTCGCGCGCCGCAAGTCCGGTGATCGCACGTCGCCCGTGGACTGGTCGGCGTTCGGCGGTGTCGGCGAGCGCCCGAATGCCGAGCGCGAGGTCGCCGGGCATCACGAGGCCGCTGTCGTGACCGAGGCGGCGCCGACTCGCGCGGCGCGCCGAGCGAAGCCCGCGCGGCGCGCACCGCGGGGGCGCCGATGAGGGTGCTCGTCACGGGCGTGTCCGGGAAGCTCGGCCGCCTGGTCGCCGCTCGCCTCGCCACCGAGCACCACGCCGTGTTGGGCGCGGACATCCGCCCGTGGCCGGACGCTCCCACGGGTGTGAAGGTTCACGTCGTCGACTTGCGCAAGCGCGCCGCCGAGGACGTGTTCCGCACCGAGCGGCCGACCGTCGTCGTGCACATGGGCACGCTGACCCAGTTCACGGCGCCCACCGAGGAGCGCGAGCGCATCAACCTCGATGGCACCCGCAAGGTATTCGAGTACTGCCATCGCTATCGAGCCAAGCACGTGGTGTTCGTCGGCCGGCACACGTTCTACGGAGCCAGCGGCGATTCGCCGCTCTACCACACCGAGGACGAGCCGCCGGTCGCCGTGACGAAGTTCCCCGAGCTCACGGACTTGGTGGCGGCCGATCTGTTCGCGGGATCGTCGCTGTGGCGCTACCCGGACATGAGCACCACGGTCTTGCGCATGTGCTACACGCTCGGGCCCACCAAGCACGGCACGCTCGCGACCTTCCTCAAGGGGCCACTGGTGCCGATGGTGCTGGGGTTCGATCCGCTCTTCCAGTTCATGCACGAGCAGGACGTGGTGAGCGCGATCGTCGCCGCCGTGAAGACCCGCGTCGCTGGCGTCTTCAACGTGGCCGGTCCGCAGCCGGTGCCACTCTCGCTGGCGGTTCGCGTCACCGGACGGACCGCCGTGCCGCTGCCCGAGCCCGTGTTCCGGCGACTGCTCGGGAGATTCGGGCTTCCCAAGCTCACGAGCGGCGCGATCCAGCACATCAAGTATCCCGTCGTGATCGACGCGTCGCGCTTCAAGGCGGCCACCGGCTTCCAGCACCAGATCGACGAAGTCCAGGCGATGGAAGCGTTTCGCTGGGCGTGACGCCGCGCCTGCGGGAGTGAACCCGAGCGAGGCTTGAGCTCGAGACCGGAGTCACCCTGCGCTGCAGCGTCGACCACGCGATTCCAGCCCGCCGGCGCGTGCGACGGGGTCGCCACGGATCGAACCTCGCTCGACGCTCGTCGCGAGCATGACGATCTCGGACCCACCACGACGCAACGTGCCGCGCGTGCCGTGGCGGGCCGGCGCGCTGTCGCTCGCAATCCCTGGCCTAGGGCATGTCTATGCCGGACACGGGCGGCGGGGGCTGGCGATCTTCGGCCTGGTGGCGCTGAGCTGCTGGGCGCAGGCGCTGCTCGCGCTCGGTGACTCGCTCACGGTCGGATCCTTCTGGCTCATCCGGGCGGTCCGCATCGGCGGGTCGGGGCTTGCGCTCCTCGACTCGGTTCGCCTGGCACGTCGGTACCGAGGCGAGTATCTCCTCAACGACACCAACCGCTGGTATGCGTACCTGTCGATCGGGTTCGTCGGCGCGCTGCTCCTCGCGACGCCCCTCGGCGCCGTGCAGGTCTTTCGCGTGCCCGCGCGGTCCATGGTGCCGACCATCGCCGTCGGCGATTGGATCGTCGCGAACCGATGGTCCTACCGCCGTGCTGAGCCGAAGCGCGGGGACGTCATCGTGTTCCACTTTCCGATGAACCCGGCCGAGACCTACCTGAAGCGCGTCGTGGGGCTGCCCGGCGAGACCGTCGAGATCCACGATCGTCGCGTCGTCGTCGACGGCCGCGAGATCGATGACCCGTGGGGCCATTGCCCCGACGGACGGAGGATCGGGAGCGCCGGCGCCGATTGCGGCCGGGCCACACCACGCCTCGATTCGATGTCCGCGACGCGCGTCCCGGAGCAGGGTTACTTCGTGCTCGGCGACGATCGCCAGCAAAGCCAGGACAGCCGATTCTGGGGACCCGTGCCGCGAGACCTGCTCGTCGGCAAGATCGTCGGGATCTATTGGTCGTGGGATGGTCGCCGCCACCTTCCTCGACTGGATCGCATCGGTTCGCTCACCGCGCCGCAGCAGTGATCGGCAGCCGATCGCGCGTTGCGTTCGCGGCGAGGGGCCGGTCTCTGGCAGCGCGCTGGTCGGATAGGTTGGGCGCATGGCGTTCGGCGATGCGCGAAAGGCGCCCGAGGGCGCGGCGACGCTGCACCTGGGCACGCCGCGCGCCAGCGCGACGAGCCTGGCGAAGCCCCTCGAGGAGCGCTGGTGCGACGCGTTCGAGGCCGCGTGTGCCGCGGTGCGGCGCCAGCACGCGCTCAATCGCAAGCTCTATCCGAAGCAGGGCCCACCGAAGACGTGGTCCCAGCCCGCACCGCCCGAGCCTTCGCTCTTCGAGGCGACGATCTCGCTCGTGTGCTTCGTCGAGGGGCTCATCGAGGGCTACATCCACGTCCGTCACGGCCAGCTCGACGTGCTCCGGTGGGTTCACGCCGTCTTCGCGACCGCCGCGTCGAAGGTGCAGAGCGCCGCCGAGAGCGGGATGCCCAACACGTCGGGGTTCACGGACGTCCCCCACGAGCTCGTCGCCGCGGGCGAGACGCTCAGCGATCTCTTCGCCGCGGCGCCGCTCGATCCGTTTCGGCCGATCGCGGTCACGCCGGCGCTCACCATCGATGCGAGCCGACTGCGCCCGTCGACCTGGGTGACGCTGATCGAGCTCTACGATGCGCTCGGCATGGCGGCGTTCGGCGGCCGCGCCGAGTGGGCGGCCCGCGGTCGCACCTCGGATCTCCTCGCCGCCTGGACGAGTGGCTTCCCGCGGGTCCCCGGATGAACGCGTTCGTCGGGCGCGACGCTCACCGCGCTCGCCGGAACACCCGTCGGAAGATCGGTCGTGCCGGCGAGACGCCCGGCGCTTCCCGGAACCTCGCGCGTTCGAAGAGACGCGGCACGCCGGTCCACGCGAATGCCGCCGCGATCCGCCCGTTCGGGCCGGGTCGCACGGGGTAGCCCTCGATCCGCACGGCTCCGCGCTCGCGCGCGAGCTCGACGGCGCGCGCGAGCAGCGCCGCCGCGACTCCCCGTCGCCGCCAGCGCGGCGGCACGAAGAAGCACAGCACGCCCCAGGTCGACGGCGGGGCGCCGGTCGCGAGGACGCGGCTCGCCTCGAGACGAGGGAAGTCCTCGCGCGGCCCCACGTTGCACCAGCCGACGGGCTCGTCGCCGGCGAACGCCAAGACGCCGTGCACTCTCCCGCAGCGCACGAGCTCGCGAAACGCCGCGCGATGGGTTGCCCCGCGCCCCGTCGACCAGGCTCGTCCGCGCACGCGCCAGAACATGCACCAGCAGCCGGCGCAGGCGCCCTGGGGGCCGAAGAGTCGCGCGATCGTCGGCCAGTCGTCGGGGGTGAGCGGCCGGACCGAGAGCGGGGGCTTGTCGGGTGCCGATGAAGCGGAGGTCGCCGTGCGCTTGGATCTCGACATCGTGGCCGCTCCGTGGCTCGTGGACCGCAGCGCTAGACTACGCGCATGTCGGCACTCGTCGAAACGCTGCGCGCCTGCGAGGTCTTTGGCGAGGTGCCGTGCGAGGTGCTCGAGCGCGTGGTCGGACGGATCGAATCCGAGCAGGTGCCGCGCCGCGCGTTCCTCTTTCACGAGGGTGATCCCGCGCGCTGGCTGTGGGTGGTCGAGAGCGGCCGGGTCAAGATCTTCAAGACCGCGAGCGGCGGCCAGGAGGTGGCGCTGGACCTGCTCGGGCGCGGCCAGGTGATTGGCGGCGTGGCGGTGCTCGAGGCTAAGCCGTACCCGGCGTCCGCGCGCTCGATCGAGCCGACGGTGGTCGTCAAGCTGCCGCGCGAGGTCGTGCAGGAGATCGCGGATCGCGCGCCGGGCTTCCTGCGGCGCATGGCGTTGATGATGGGCGAGCGCTTACGCGAGGCCCACGATCACATGCGCGCGCTGGCGGCCGAGCCTGTCGAGCAGCGGGTGGCGGCCGTGCTGCTCAGGATCGCCCGGCGCGAAGCGGAGGCCGCGACCGGCGCGGACGACGAGCTGCGCATCCCGTTTCACCTCACCCGTCAGAATCTCGCCGATCTCGCGGGCACCACCGTCGAGACCGCGATCCGCACCATGAGCCGATGGACGCGCGCGGGCCTGGTTCACGACGACGAGGGCCGCATCGCCATCGTGGACGCGGGCCTCATGCGCGAGATCGCCGGGGACTGATCTGCGTCATAGGTGGGGCTTCGCGTGGCGGCCTAGCGTCGAGCGCAGCGAGGCTGGCCGGACCCGCGGCCTCGCGCGCCGGCGAGCGTCGCCAGCGCCGTGATCCGACAACGCGGGCCGAATGGGAGTCACCGATGATCGCGGAAAAGCAGGACTGGGCGCATCAGCCGACCGCGCTGTTGCGCGAGGAGCACGACATCATCACGCGGGCGCTCGGCATCCTCGAGCGCCAGGCGCGCGCGCTGGACGGTGGGAATCCGGCAGCGCGCGAGCGGATCGCGGCGCTCGCCGAGTTCATCCGCGAGTTCGCGGACAGGCGCCATCACGGCAAGGAAGAGGACGTGCTCTTCGCCGCGATGGTGGACGCGGGGATGCCGCGGCACGTGGGGCCGATCGGCATGATGCTCGCGGAGCACGACCAGGGTCGGGGCTACGTGAAGGCCATGGAGTCGCCCGACGATCGCGTCGCCGCCAAGGCGGCGCGTGACTACGCGACGTTGCTCTCGAGCCACATCCAGAAGGAAAACGGCATCCTCTTCCCGATGGCCGAGGAGGTGCTACCGCCCGAGGTGCGCGAGCGCGTGGCGCATCGCTTCGCCGAGCTGGAGGATGCGGCGGGTGGAGCCGCCAGCAGGGCGAGCTGGGTCGCGCGGCTGGAAGCGCTCGCGAAGGAATGACCCTCAGCGCTGGCCGCGAGGGGGCGCATCCGGCGCGGGCGCGAGCAATCCCTGGATCCAGGAGTCGATCGCGACCGTGGAGGGCAGGCCGAGCGTCCCGGCGGCGAGCGACACGACCTGCTCGATCTCCGCGCGGCCGATCCCGAGCGCCAGCGCCTTGCGCACGCCCGAGCGCACCGCACCCTCGCGGAAGGCACCCATCGCGATGCCGAGCTTCACCAGGCGCGCGGTGCGCTCGTCGAGTGGCCCGCGCTCGCCGGCTTGGCCGATGAGGTCCCACGCGCGGCCGAGATCGGGATAGCGTGCGATGAACTCGGAGTAGGCCGGCGGCGGCTTGGGCAACGACTTCGAGGAGGCGCGCGACCTCGTGGGCTTGGCCTTCGGCATGTCTCGTCTCCGGGGCGCCGCTTCGCTGCGACGCGTTCAGGCGATGGGGGAGAGCAACACCACCGGGATCGGCCGCGTGGTCTTGCGCTGGTAGCTCTCGTAATCGGGATAGATGCCGTTGAGGAGTGGCCAGAGCCGCGCTTGCTCCTCGGCGGTGGCGGCGCGGGCGCGCACGCGCAGGCGCTCGCCGCCGATCTGGACCTCGGCTTCGCTCGAGGCTTGCAGGTTGAGCCACCACGCCGGCGCGAGATCGGAGCCGCCGTTCGACGCCACCACCGCCAGGCTCGCGCCGTCGCGCAGGAAGATGAGCGGCGTGGTGCGCTGCTGGCCGCTCTTCCGGCCGGTGGTCGTGAGCAGCAGGATCGGCGCCTCGCGGATCTTGCCGAGCGTCTTGCCGCCGCTGCGGCGATAGAGCCAGACGTGGAAGCGCGAGAACCAGCGGACGAACGAGGGCATCGTGAGCAGATCGGAACCGGGCTTCGCCATGACTGCGCTCTCCTCGAGGTGGAACCGCGGCCAGTCTAGAGCGTGCGCGGCGCGCGGGCAGCCTCCGCGCCGTGCGCGACGCGATGGCCGGCCGCGGCGTGGCGCGCGGCGTGGCGCCTTGCGCCCCGTCGCGCCACGCGGGTAGCCTCCGCGCTCGCTTCGCTACCTCGGGACTCCATGACACTCCTCTTCGCTCTCGTCGCGGTGGCGGTCGCCGCGCTCACGTTGGCCTACCTGCGCGAGCGCCGGCTGCTCGCGCGCGATTTTCGCGACGAGGCGGCGACCGCGTGCACGTCGGGCGTGAGCCTCTCCATCCACGGGATCGCGATCGGTCGACTCATCTATGCGCTGCGCGACGCCGCGTCGCGCGCGTACCCGGCTCTGGCGGGCGCGGACATCGCCGCGCTGGTGCGCCGAGGGCTCACGATTCGCTGCGAGGCGTGCGGACCCCTCTCGGAGCGCGCGTTGAACGAGCTGATCGTCACCCAAGCGAGCATCGCGGCGGGTGGTCAGGATCTCCTCGGCAAGGACGCCGACGTGGCCAATCGCTCGGGCGGCAGCTGTGCCGGCTGCGGGCGCTCGATGTTCCGCGCCAGCTTCGATCCCGAAGTGCTGCGCGCGGCCGCCGCGAAGACGGCCTGATCGGGCGCGGCCCCGTGCCGACCGCTCGGCCGGCGGCGGCTCGCGCCGGACCGCGGCGCTTGCGAGCGACCGACGCTCGGCGCTAACGTCGTCGACCTGTCGCGCGCTCGAGGGAGGGGTGGCGCGCGGCATCCTCGCTTCGAATCCCGCGGTCGACGAATCGGTGGCGCGCTGCGCCGGGCCGCCTCCGCTTCGTCTCGACGAGGCAGCGGCTGCTGCTCGCGCGCCGGAGGAACGATGGTGGAACGCTGCGACTGGGCGAACGCCGATGCGCTCTTGGCCACCTATCACGACCGCGAGTGGGGAGTACCGCTGCACGACGACCGCCGCCACTTCGAGTTCCTGGTGCTGGACGCCATGCAGGCCGGCCTGAGCTGGCTCACCGTGCTCAAGAAGCGGGATGCCTTCCGCAGGGCATTCGACGGGTTCGATCCGCGCCGCGTCGCGCGCTTCGACGAGAAGCGGATCGAGGCGCTCATGGCGGACGCGAGCATCGTCCGCAACCGCGCCAAGATCGAGGCCGCGGTGCGCAACGCGCGTGCATTCCTCTGCGTGAAGCAGGAATTCGGCAGCTTCGACGCCTACATCTGGCGATTCGTCGACGGCGAGCCGCGCAAGAACCGCTTCCGACGCATCTCCCAGGTCCCGGCGAAGACCAAGCAATCGGACGCCATGAGCAAGGACCTGATCGCGCGGAACTTCAGCTTCGTGGGAAGCACCATCTGCTACGCGTACATGCAGGCCGCGGGCATGGTGAACGATCACCTGGTCGACTGCCATCGCTACGATCGCGTTTGAGCCGCGGTCCCGGCCGAGGCGAATGCGACGGCGGGCGCGCGGAACGGGCGCGCTTCGAGACGCTGCCTCGGCGCGCTGTTAAAGTCGCGCTCTCTCAGCAACGATCCCATCTCTCCACGACGAGCACGCCCCGCGGCGGACGGCGCTCGCCCGCGGGAGCGCTCATGGCCGAATGGACGATCATCCTGGGTAACAAGAACTACTCGTCGTGGTCGCTCCGGCCGTGGCTGGTGCTCGAGCACGTGGGCGTGCCCTATGCCGAGGAGGTGATCCAGCTCGATCAAGAGGACACCAAGGAGCTGATCCTGCGGCACTCGCCCTCGGGTCGCGTGCCGTGCCTCCACCATGGTCCGCTGATCGTCTGGGATTCGCTGGCGATCTGCGAGTACCTGAACGAATGCTTCCCCGCGAAGCAGCTCTGGCCCGCCGATGCGAAGGCTCGCATGGTGGCGCGCGCGGTGAGCGCCGAGATGCACGCCGGCTTCCCCGCGCTGCGCGAGTGCATGCCGATGAACATTCGCGCGTCGAAGCCGGGCAAGGGCCGTACCCCGGCGAGCGAGCTCGACATTCGCCGCGTGGTGGAGATCTGGCGCTCGTGTCGCGGCCGGTTCGGCGACGGTGGCCCCTTCCTCTTCGGTCACTTCACCATCGCTGACGCGATGTTCGCGCCGGTGGTAACGCGCTTCCGCACCTACGAGGTGCCGCTCACGGGCTCGGCCGCCGACTACGCGAGCGCGATCTGGGCGCTGCCGAGCCTCGAGAAATGGGTCGCGGCGGCGAAGATCGAGCCGTGGTCGAACCCCAAGTACGACGCGATCTGAACGGGTGACGGGCGCAACGGGCGGGTGACTCGTGACCGATCACCCGTACGCACCGCCCGTCGACTCGGCGTTCGACGATCCCCCCGCGCCCGTCGACCGGCTCGCGTGCCCGAGCTGCGGCAGGCGCGGAGTGTCGTTCTGGCTCGTGTGGATCTGCGGCTCGCTCGCCCGCCCGCGTTGCACCGCGTGCGGGGCGGCGCTTCGCATCGAGAAGCGCGGTGGGCTTCGCTTCGCCGGCTACGCGATCGGCTCGGCGCTCGGCGCGGCGCTGGTGCTGAACGTCCGGAACGAGTGGTTCTCGTGGTGGCTCTTCGCGCTGGCGACCGGCGCGGGATTCGCCCTCGACGCCTGGTGCGACCGCCGCGTCGTGCAGTTCGTCGCCAGCAGCCCGGCCACGGGCCGCGGCCTGTGAGCACGGTCCACCGCCGTGAGGCTCGACCTCGGCTTCGCTGGCGTCGGATTGGCGCTGCTGGTGCCGAGCGTGTGGCTCTGCCGTCGACCGTTCTCCGCTCCCGTCTCACCCCGTGGACGCGCTGCGCTCGATCCGCCCGTCGCGGCCGAAGCCGATCCGTCGAACGTCTATCGAACGCCGACCGGTGCCGAGGGCTGCTCGCTCCCTGAGCCGTCGGCGTTCTTCCGCTCGCTGCGCCACCAAGAGATCGCGGCGCGGTTCGCGGTCGCGGGGGTTCTCGCCGGCCTTCTCGACGCGCCGGTCTTCGCTTGGGCGCAAGGAGATCCGTACACCGCCTTCCCATTCGTGTTGCTCCACGCGAACGTGCTGCTCGCCGTGCTCGCTGCATCGGTGTGGCAGCAGCCTGCAGCGCGCCGCCGGCGAGAGTTCGTGGCGACGCTCGTGAGCGAGCGCGGTGTCGCGAGCGACGCGATCGTCGACGCGCCGTGCGTCGACGTGTGGGCTCACGCTGGCTCGAACGGCTCCGGCACCACGATCGACGACGTGGGCTTCGTGGGCGTAGAGGGCGGGCGGCTCCTGCTCCGGACGGACTCGCGAGATCTTCGCATCGATCGCTCGCAGGTCGACGGGGTGGCGCGCTGTCGCCTTCGCGGCGCGACGATGAGCGTGCTCTTCGGGGTGCGCGCGGTCGCGTTGCGGTGGCGCCCCGAGCCCGCGGGTCCCGCCGTGTGGCTCTATCTCCTGGCCCGCGACGGCGAGTCTGCGTTCACGATCAAGCGGCGGAACGATGCGCTCGCGGCTCGGATCGTCGACTGGCGGACGGAACCGTCGACGGTGCCGGTGCGCGCGTGAGCTCGAGGAGCGCCATCTCGGGCGGGCAATTGAAGCGCACCGGCAGCACGGTCCAGCCGAGGCCGCGCGAAACGAAGAGCTGGGTGCGCGCCGTGGCGACGAGACCGCTCGCGTAGCGCCAGTTGCGGATCGGCAGCGTCAGCGCGCCCGCGAATGGCAGGCGAACCTGGCCGCCGTGGGTGTGCCCGCTCAGCATGAGGTCGACGCGCGCGCCGAAGGGTGCGTCGGCGGTGTCGGGGTTGTGCGCCAGCACGATTCGCGGCTCGTTCGTGGGCACGCCGGCGAGCACGCGATCGATCGACACCTCGTCTTCCCAGAGGTCGCCCGTGCCGGCGAGCCACAGGCGCCCATCCTCACGCTCGATGGCGACCCGCGAATGAACGCGTGAGATGCCGGCGTCGGCGAGGAGCTCCTTCGCGCGCGACCCGTCGGCGTAGTGGTCGTGATTTCCGAGCACGGCGTGGACGCCGAGCGGCGCCCGCAGCCGAGACAGGGCGGCGATGACCCATTCGAGGGCGGCCCGGGCGTCGTCTCCGTGTACGTAATCACCCGTGAGCGCGATCAGATCACACGGGATCCCCGCGGCCCGCGAAACGATGCGCGACACCAGCTCGCGCCCCATCCAGGGCCCGTGGTGGATGTCGGAGAGCTGGAGGATGCGCAGGCCGTCGAGCGAGGGCGGCAGATCGGCGATCGCGATGCGCTGGTGGCTGAGCCGCACGAGCAACCGCTCGACGAAGAGCGCGTAGCTGGCGAGGCCACCCGTGGCGCCCAGCGCGAGGCCGCCCACGAAGCGCCGACGGGCGAGCAGCGGCGGCGAAGCGCTCGCGGGCGCACCGGTCTCGGTCATTCGAGCAGCGCTCGGAGGACGTCCTGGCCGGACGGCACCAGATCGGCGGCGCGCTTCGCCTCGTCGTTGGTTTGTCCCGGGTCCGCTCCCGCGGCCAGCAAGAGCTCGACCATGTCGCGGTTGGCGTGCTGCGCGGCCTGGTGCAGCAGCGTCCAACCGCCGTGCTGTGGCTCGTTGGGCGGAGTGCCCGCGGCGAGCAGCAAGCCGACCACGGCGGTGTGGTTGCCAGCCGCGGCCGCATGGCATGGCAGGTTGGCGAGCCCGTTGCGCGAGCGCACCCTCACGTCCGCACCGTGGCGCAGCAGCCAGAGGCATGCGGGCGCATGCCCGAAATGGGCGGCGAGATGGAGGGGCGACCAGCCGTCGGCGCTCCACTCGGCGAGGGAGCGGGGATCGGCGCCGGCCAGGGCGGCCAGTCGCGCCGCGTCGCCGCGTGCGGCAGCGAGCGGGGCAGGGTAGGGCGCGCCTGCGGCGAGCAGCGCTTCCTGGGCGGCGGGGTTTCGCCAGTAGATCGCGATCACCAGCGGGCTCATGCCCTCCGCCGTGACGGCCTCGACCAGGCCGGGATCCTCGCCGAGCAGAGCCGCAAGGCGCGCTGCATCGCGGTTCTTGATGGCATCGACGAGCGCATCGAGCGTCGCGGTCATCGCGGATCTCCTCGCCTCGTCATCGTTCGATCGAGACGCCGCGTGTTTCGAGCTTGTAGCCGGCTTGGCTGGAGTTGGCGGAGAGGTCGCGCGTCAGGTTCGAGACCACGGCGACCAGGTCGGTGCGCTGGTTCCAGCTCGGGATCCGGATCGCGGCGTCGGTGTGGACCGGCCCCACGAGCGCACGCTCGATCTGGTAGCGGCCGAGCTCGGGGTCGAAGGCCATGACGCTCACCGCCCAGCGTACGCCGAATTGCCCGGTGAATCGCAGCTCGCCGTCGGTGGTGGCCGGGTCGGGCGCGAAACGCACGTAGTTCGTGCCGAGGTTGCGCGGTGCGTCGCCCCCGGACTTGCGCTGTGCTGGCGCCGGCCCGAGCGCGCCCGATACGCGAACGCTGCCGAAGAGCGTCGCGAAGCGTGCCGCTTCCGCGTAGCCCGTGCCATCGGCGTGCTCCCCGATCCGATAGTTCCACTCCGCGTAGGTCTGGAAGTCGCTCTCGAGATCTCCGCCGGTCTGCTGCAGCACGGCGTCGGTGGCCGTGAGGGCGTCCGCGCCGGTTGCCATCGTCTCGAAGATGCGGCGGAGCAGCCGGGGGTCGCCCCCGCGGCTCTCGGCGATGTACTTGGACCACAGCGGAACGTAATCGCGGCGTGCATCGCGATCGTGCAGGCTGAGCTCCGGCTTCCCCATGCGCTGACTCAGCAGCGTCTGGATCACCAGGACGTCCTTGGGCAGCGTGCTCGAGAGCAGCTCGAGCGCCTCCACGGCGTGGTATTGGGCGACGTTCTCCTCCAGGAACCGTTCCATGTCGGATCCCTGGTACGGGTTGGTGGCGAGCTGCACCGCGTGACCGAGCTCGTGGACGAAGACGCTGCGCACGTAGTTCTCGGTGAAGAAGATCACCTCGGGGTGCTTGCTCGGATCGCTGCCGGGGGTGATGTCGGTGTTGACGTAGATGTAGCTCGAGGCCGGGGTGGCGCCGGGGAAGGTGAGGCCATTGGCGGATTGCTCGCCGCCGCGGGCGAAGAAGCTCATGAGATAGACGTCGTAGCGATCATCGCCGCCTGCGCCGTCATCGGCGGGAGGAGCCGTCCAGCCGCCGCGATCGACCAGCTCGCTCCAGCCGAGCGCGAGCGCTTCGCGCGCCCACTCGACCAGCTGCTCCGGCGCTGCATCGGCACCCGAGCGCGTGAAGTGGACGACGAGATGCCCATCGTCGGTCACGACCCGCTCCTCGGGACCGCTCAGGATCGTGGGGTTGGCGGGCGAGCCGCCCGGCGCGCCGCCCGACCCGCCGCACCCGAGCGCGAGCGCCGCCGCCAACGGCGCCATCCGCGCCAGACGAAGAGTGGATCGCATCGCAACCTCCGACTCGGACCGTGTCCCGGAGGATCCACTTAGCACAGCGGCCTTTACTTTTCGCGCGACGCGGCCCGACGATCCCGGCGCGTCGCGCGATCAGAGGACATGCTGGTGCGGCGCTGCTAACCTCGCGCGACTCATGAAGAGCTCATCCGAACCCAAGCGACCGCGTGTGCTGCTCGTCGACGACGAGCCCGAGGCGCTCACGACGCTCGCGGCCATCCTGACGCGCGACTACGACGTCGTGAGCACCCCGAATGCCCTCGCGGCGATGCAGGAGCTGAGCCGACACACGTGCGACGCGGTCATCACCGACGAGCGCATGCCCGGGATGGCGGGCACCCGCTTCCTCGGCTTCGTGTTCCGGACGTACCCAGACACGGCACGACTGATTCTCACCGCCTACAGTGATTCGGAAGCGATGCTTCGCGCCATCAACGAAGGCGAGGTCGAGCGCTTTCTGCTCAAGCCCGTGCAGCCCACGCTGCTGCGCGAATCACTCGCCGAGCTCATCGAGCGTCATCGCCGCGAGGTCGCGGATCGCACGCGAACGGACGAGCTCGTCCGGCGCAACGCCGAGCTCGAGGCGTGGGTCCGCGAGCTCAGCGAGTCGCGCCGCAAGCGCGGCTGACCGACGACGCGGCGCCGAGGCTTCGGTCGACGGAGCCCGGGTGATCTTCAGGCCGCTTGCTGCGCGCTCTTCGCCACGACCTCGACCAGATCCGCCAGGATCGCGCGCATGTCGTAGTCCTTCGGCGTGTAGACGCGCGCGACGCCGAGATCCGTGAGCTCGCGCTGGTCGGCCTCGGGGATGATCCCTCCCACCACGACCGGTGCGTCGACGCCGTTTTCCTTGAGTCGCCGCATCACCTCCGCCACCAACGTGCGGTGCGAGCCGGAGAGAATCGAGAGCCCGATCAGGTTCACGTCTTCCTGCAGCGCCGCGTTGACGATCTGCTGGGGCGTGAGCCGGATGCCCTCGTAGATCACCTCGAAACCCGCGTCCCGGGCGCGCACGGCGATCTGCTCGGCGCCGTTCGAGTGTCCGTCGAGGCCGGGCTTTCCGACCAGCAGCCGCAGCGGTCGTCCCAGGGCCGTCGATAGCTCCTTCACCCGCGCGCGCACCGTCTCGATTCCGGTGTCCGCGCCACTGCGCGCGTCCGCCGTCACCCCCGTGGGAGCGCGGTACTCGCCGTAGAGCTCGCGAACCACGCTGCCCCACTCGCCCACCGTGACGCCGGCGTGCGCGGCGCGGATCGATGCGGGCATCACGTTCTCGCGTGATTCCAGCGCGCGCTTGAGGTCGTCGAGGGCCTTGCGCACCGCGCCCGCGTCGCGCTTGGCGCGAAACTCCGCGAGCGCCTCGATCTGATGGCGCTCGGCGTCGGGATCGACGGTTAGGATGCCAGAATCGCTACCGGTCGTGAGCGGGCTGGAGCTCGTCTCCATGAACTTGTTGACGCCCACCACCGTGAGCGCGCCCGACTCGACGGCGCGCACGCGCGCCGCCTGGCTCTGCACGAGCCGTTGCTTCATGTATCCGGTCTCGACGGCGCGCACCGCGCCGCCGAGCGCCAGGATGTGGTCGAGCTCCGACCACGCGGCGTCCGCGATCTCGCGGGTCTTCTCGGCCACCACCTTGGAGCCCTCGAAGAGGTCCTCGTATTCGAGGATGTCGCTCTCGAACGCGAGGATCTGCTGGAGTCGCAGGCTCCACTGCTGGTCCCAGGGCCGCGGCAATCCGAGGGCTTCGTTCCACGCCGGCAGCTGCACGGCGCGGGCGCGGGCGTCCTTCGAGAGCGTGACCCCCACCATCTCGAGCAGGATGCGCGCGATGTTGTTCTCGGGCTGGCGCTCGGTCAGGCCGAGCGAGTTCACCTGCACGCCGTAGCGGAAGCGGCGCAACTTGGCGTCGTCGACGCCGTAGCGCTCGAGCGCCACGCGGTCCCAGAGCGCGGTGAACGCGCGCATCTTGCACATTTCCTCGACGAAGCGGATGCCCGCGTTGCAGAAGAACGAGATCCGCCCCACCACCTTGGGCAGCTCCTCGTCGGACACCTGTCCCGAGGCCTTCACCGCGTCCAGCACGGCCACGGCGTTGGCGAGCGTGTACGCGACCTCCTGGACGGGCGTGGCCCCCGCCTCTTGCAGGTGGTACGAGCACACGTTGATCGGGTTCCACTTGGGGACGTTGCGCACCGTGTAGGTGATGACGTCGGTGGTGAGGCGCAGCGAGGGCGCCGGCGGGAAGGCGTACGTCCCGCGCGCGAGGAACTCCTTCAGGATGTCGTTCTGCGTCGTGCCCTCGAACTGACGGGTGTCGATCCGGCGGCGCTCGCCGACCGCCAGATAGAGCGACAGCAACCACGCCGCCGTGGCGTTGATGGTCATCGAGGTGTTCATGCGCTCGAGCGGGATCTCCGCGAAGAGCTGTTCCATGTCCTCGATGTGACGGATGGGCACGCCCACCTTGCCCACCTCGCCGGCGGCGAGCGGATGATCCGAGTCGTAGCCCGTTTGGGTCGGCAGATCGAACGCCACCGAGAGCCCCGTCTGCCCCTTGGTCAGATTGGTGCGATAGAGCTCGTTCGAGGCGCGGGCCGAGGTGTGTCCCGAGTACGTGCGCATCAACCACGGTTTCTCAGCCATCGGAGTCTCCTGTCGGATGATCGCCTGTGGTGTCGGCGTCGCTCAGCGTGTGCGCCCGAGATGACGGCGACGCAGCGTGGATGGTGGAACGGAGGACGTGACGGTTCTCGGGGGGCTGTTCCAGCCCCCCGCCCGCCCGAAGTGAATTCGGGCGGGACCCACCCCCGAGTCACTCGCTTCGCTCGTGCGGTCGCGCCGCGACCGGCGGGGTGTGAGCACCGCGTCGCCCTTCACGGGTGCTTCCGAATCAGCACGCGGCGCTCGATCTCGAAGATCTTGTTGTCGATCTTCTCTTTGCCCGCGTCCTTCTTGTCGTTCTCCTTCAGGAAGAGGTCGGCGCCGTGCTTGTCGATCGCGTCGCCGGGGAGCACGTTCTTGACGCCGATCAGCTGGAACGTGACGACGCCCGTGCCCTCGAACTGGGCGACCTCGTCTTTGTGGAGCACGCGGCTGATCGCGTAGATGGTGTCGCCCGCGAACGACGGTTGCGTGTGGTAGCCCTCGGTGAAGCCGAGCTCCCACAGCGCATTCTCGGTGGTGTCGCGGCTCGCGAGGCCGTTCAACCACGCGAACACCAGCCCGCCGTAGACGATCGGCTCGCCGCTCATCGGCCCCTTGCGGCTGGTGGAGTAGAGACGATCGAAGTGGAGTGGGTGGGTGTTGCCCACCCGATACGTCCACGCGAAATGCTCGTCGGTGATGGTGCGGCCGTTGAAGTGGACGATCACGTCGCCCACCGCGAAGTCCTCGAAGTAGGTGTGGCGGCCGGTGAGATCGAGCGGCAGCTTGCCCCGGACCCGGGGGATGTGAGTGACGGGTTCGTGGACCTCGGGGAACTCGCCACCTTCGGGGTCGGGAGTCTCGGTGGGCGGCCGGCCGCTCGGGCCCACGAGGATCTTGCGGTCGTACTGGAGCACGACCTCCTCGTGCTGGTTGATGCCGAGGGTGCGCACGTGGGCGATGCCCGGTTTGCCGGCGCCGCGCTCGCGCCGATCCAGCACGCGGGTCGCCGAGCGGATCGTGTCGCCCGCCATCACCGGCCGCAGGAACTGGACGTCGTAGTAGCCGAGGTTGGCGATCGCCTGCTCGGAGTCGTTCTGGACGCCCAGGCTCAGCACCACGTTGAACACGAGCTGGGGGCTCGCCGGCAGCCGATCGTAGCCGGCGGCGCGCGCGAACTCGCGGTTGCGGTAGAGCGGGTTGGTCTCGAAGAAGTCGCTCGAGAAGAGCAGGATCAGGTCCTCGGTGATGGTGAGCCCGCGCGGGTGATGGAAGACCTGCCCCGGGACGAGATCCTCGAGCGCCCGGCCGTAGCGCGGCTTCTTGATCTGCGTGAGCTTGACCGGCGAGCTGGGGGCGCGCTCCGCCTGCGGGGCGAGCTTCAGGTTGATCGTCATGATCTAGGCTCCTTCGGCAACCGGCGGGGATGTCGCGGGTCCCGGGCTTGTCTCGTGGAAACGCTCGCGCGCGAATCGGCGCATCAGGCGGCGGCGGCCTCCTCCACCACGCTGCGCGCGACCACGCGCAACGCCAGCACCTCTTCCGCGCCCTCGAAGATCGAGAGCACGCGCGCGTCCAGGAAATAACGCGAGACCGCGAATTCCTCGGCGTAGCCCATGCCGCCGTGGATCTGCATCGCCTCGCGGGTCACCCACTCGGCGGTGCGGCACGCGTAGAGCTTGACGAGCGCGCAATCCACCGCGCCCTTGCCCTCCTCGACCAGCTTCGCGGAACGATAGGTGGCGCGGCGCACCGCGTGGAGCGCCGCGGCCATGCGCGCGAGCTTCCACTGGGTGAGCGGGTAATCGAAGATCGGCTTGCCGAACACCTTGCGATCCTTGGCGTAGCGCAAGCCCTCTTCGAGAGCCGCCTGCATGACTCCGAGCGCACGCGCCGCGGTCTGGAGCCTGCCGCCGGCGAATCCCTCCATCTGGAGGTAGAAGCCCTTGCCCAGACCGGCCGGGCCGCCCACCAGGTTCGCGTCGGGCACGAAGTAGTTCTCGAACACCACCTCGTACGAGTGCATGCCGCGGTATCCCACGGTCGGGATGGCGCGGCCCTCGACCTTGCCGCCGCCCTCCTGGGTGTGCGCGAACGAATGACCCTCGAAGCGCGGCTTCTCGGCGACGAAGAGCGAGAGCCCGCGGTGCTTCTGCTTGGGGTCGGGATCGGTACGGGCGAGCACCATGAGCGTGTCGGCGTAGCCGGCGAACGTGCACCAGGTCTTGACGCCGTTGAGCAGCCAGCCGCCGTCGGTCTTGGTGGCGGTGACCACGATGCCGGCGACGTCGGAGCCGAAATCGGGCTCGGTCACGGCGACGGCGGCCATCGCCTCAGCGGTGGCGAGCTTGGGCAGCCAGGTCTGCTTTTGCTCCTCGGTGCCGCCCTTGAGGACAGCCTTGGCCAGGATCTCGGGGCGGGTGATGAGGCTGCCCGCGGCCGCGAGGCTGCCGCGCGAGAGCTCCTCGGTCACGATCACCATGCCCATGTTGTCGGGATGGGTGTCGCTCTGGAAGCCGCCGTAGGTCTCGGGGATCGAGAGGCCGAAGCAGCCCAGCTCGGCCAATCCGTCGATGATGCTCTGGGGAACGAGGAGATCCTGGCGGTGGATCTTCTCCGCGAGCGGCGCGACCTGCTCGCGGGCGAATTTGCGGAAGGTGTCGGCGATCGCCTGGTGGTCGCTGTCGTGACCGGGGTCCGCGCCGCCGGGCAGGTCGCGCAGCAGCTTGCCGATCTCCTGGTAGCGCTCGGGCGCCAGGTTCGTCGCGAGGAACGCCTGGACCTCCGCGCTCGCGAGCGGGTCGCCGGCGACGCCGAACTCGGCGGGCCGCGCCTGCACGCGCGAGCGGATCGAATGCAGCGCCTCGGCCAGGAAGAGCGCCGCGAGCCTGAGCTCGAGCTCGCCGCCTCGCTCGCGCGCGTCGCGCACCGTCTCTTCGGCGGCGCCGAGCTCGGCGAAGATGTAGGCGAGGTCGTACGCGGCCACCTGGTGGACGTCGAGGGCGTCGTTCGAGAGCTTGCCGCCGGGGCTCGAGATCTGCGCCAGGTGACGGGCGGCGCCTCGGGCGAGCTCTCGCGCAGCGGCGATCGCGCGGTCGGCCTGTTCGAGTAGGGCGCTGGGCTGGGTCACGGGTCCTCCCGGTTGGACGTGCGGGGTTCGATCGACGGATTCGTTCGTTTCAGGCCCGAGTCGTGGGGCCGGCGAGCCGGGCGCACCGACCTCGTGCCGCAGTGCGCCGCCCCAACCGAGGGGGAGGCGCGGTCACGCCAGCGTCAGGAATGGTGCGCGTCGCCGACCGGCTCGGAGAGCTCGACGAGCACGCCGCCCGTCGACTTGGGATGCACAAACGCAATCCGCTTGCCATGTGCGCCCATGCGCGGCACCTCGTCGACGAGCTTCACGCCCTTGGCCTTGAGCTCGGCGAGGCGGGCATCGATGTCGTGCACTTCCAGACAGATGTGGTGGATGCCGGCGCCGCGCTTCTCGAGATGCTTGGCGACCGGGCTCTCCGGCGAGGTGGGGAAGAGCAGCTCGAGATTGGTCTCGCCGACGGCGAAAAACGCGGTACGGACCTTCTGATCGGCGACTTCCTCGAGGTGGTCCGGACCCTTGCCGAGCATCTTGGTGTAGAAGTCGATCGCCTCCTCGAGACCGGAGACGGCGATGCCGATGTGGTCGACTTTCTTGAACATCCGACCTCCGCTGGGCCGCGCGCGACTCGCGAAGCGAGGTCGCCGCGTGCTCGAAATGGCGCAATGCGTTACGCGAACGGCCAAGATACCGCTCGCTCGTTTGCGCCTTCAAGTCGGGGAGTCGCTCGGGAAATCGGCGGATAACGCACGATTCCGCTCGTCCGTCGTCGATGGCACCGCACGGTGACGCTCGCGCCGCGTCTCCACCACCAGGCAGACCACCCCAGTGCTGGTGCGCACCAAGTAATACGTCAGGAAGATCGCCACCGCGTACGCCGCAGCGGCTGGCGCCATCGAGGTGCGAGCCGCCGCAGCGGCCATGAAGAAGACCATCGTCCCGACGTTGCCGGGGCCGCTCGGCAGCATGGCGCCGAGCCCCGAGCCGACCATGATGAAGGCCGTGTCCGCGACCGAGATCATCGCGTCCCCGAAGGCGCGGCTCAGCATGCGGTACGAGGTGTTCACGAAGAAGAAATCGAGCAAGCAGAGCGCGACCACGATGGCGCCAGTGCCGCCGCGCAGCGAGCGCAGGCCGTCGAGGGCGCCGAAGATGCCGTCGGAAAATCGTCCGAGCGGCCCGCGCAGGCGATCCGGCATCCGCGCCACCAGCCGCGTGACCAGCGAGCGCACGCGGGTCGGGAACGCCACCACGACGGCGATGGTCGCGGCGATCGCCACGGCAGCGATCCCGACGGCGCCGATGATGGCGGGGGTGCTGCTGACGTCGGCGGCGTCGAAGCGCGAGCCCGCGAACACCACCAGCGCCAAGCTCATCACCATGAGCACGTCGAGCAGCCGTTCCACCGCGACGGTCACGCCGATGCCGCCGAACCCGAGCTCGGGCACCCACTTGCCCACCACCAGCATGCGCACCAGCTCGCCCGAGCGCGGCACCACGTTGTTGTAGAGGTAGCCGATCGAGAGCGCCGAGAAGAGCCGCGGCAACGCGGGCCGCGGCGGCGCGAAGAGAAAGCGCCAGCGCAGCGAGCGTCCCGCGAGATGGGCCAGATGAAACGCGCAGCCCGCCACGAACCAGCCGGCCTTGGAAGCCGGAATCGCGCGCAACAGCGCCATCTGCTGATGCACGTCGGTGTGGCGCGCGGTCGCGACCAGGAATACCGCGCCGATGGCGAGCCCCGCCCAGAAGAGCTTCCAGCTCACGCGCCTCGAATCTCCATCGCGCGAGTCTACGCCACGGGGGGACGCTGCGGCGCAAGGGCGTCGTCGTCCCACAGCCATTCGCCGCGGGTGAGCAGCGTTCGCCACTCGGCACCGAGTGGAGCCTGGATCGTGAGCGACTGGCCGGTGATGGGGTGCGGCACCGTCAGGGCGAGGGCGTGGAGCCAGAGCCGCGTCACGCCGAGCCACGCCGCCACGGCGCGGTTGTGCTCACCGCGGCCGTGGGTGGTGTCGCCGATCAGGGGATGAGCGATGTGGTGGCAGTGGCGGCGGATCTGCTGGCGGCGCCCCGTCCGAGGATGGACCTCGATGAGCGCGTAGCGTGAGGTCGGATGGCGCGGGTCGACGGCGAACGGCCATTCGACGCGCGCCAGGCGCCGCCACGAGGTCCGCGATTCGAGGAGCGGCTGCCCGGCCGATGCACGCTCGGGGTCGCGGGCGAGGGGATGGTCGATCACCCCGCGTTGCTCCGGCCACCCGCGCACCAAGGCGACGTAACGCTTCGCGACGCTGGCGTCCTCGAAGGCCCGGGCGAGCGCCTGCGCCGCCGTCGGGGTCCTGCCGAAGACCAGCACCCCCGAGGTCGCGCGGTCGAGGCGGTGAACCGGAAACACGAACGCGCCGAGCTGCGCGCGCACGCGGCTCAAGGCACTTTCCTCCGTCCCCGCCGCCAGCCGGGTCCGATGCACGAGCAACCCGGCGGGCTTGTCGATGGCGACGATTGCCTCGTCCGCGTGAAGGATCGTGAGCGGGGTTTCTTCGGAGGGCACGGTCGACAGCGAATCATGCGTGATCCGGTGTGGCGCGTCGCCCGCTCGGTACGCACGGCGATTACCTTGAACGGATCGCGACCGGTCGCGCGACATCCCGTGCGTCGCGCGCCG
Organism: bacterium; assembly: GCA_046331705.1. Classification (GTDB taxonomy): domain Bacteria; phylum JADJOY01; class JADJOY01; order JADJOY01; family JADJOY01; genus JADJOY01. The sequence continues at coordinate 50,109 of JAXLQJ010000019.1, forward strand.
GCGGATGAGCGAGAGGGGGTGTGTGCACGGGCCGAGAGGAGACCGCCATGCAAGTCCGATCCCGTGTGAGTGACGCGACGGTTGCGATTCGGAGAGGCCTCTCGATCGTCGGAGCGCTGCTCGCGTTGGGGGTGACGTTCGCCGCACAGGGCTGCGGATCCTCGGGGAGCGGTGGATCTCGGCACGTTGGCTCCTCCGTGCGCCTCGAAGGCCGCGTGGTCGATGGTTCGGGAAGCCTGGCCGCGCTGTCGGGCGTGCGCGCCGACGCGAGCGTGGTCGGCGTCACCGTCACGGCGACCCAGGACGGCGTCACCGTCGATTCCACGGAGACCGGGGTCGAGGGCACCTTTCAGCTCGCCGTCATGCCCGGGCTCGTCACGTTGCGCTTCATGGCGCAGGGCGTGGACGTGTCCAACGGTTTGACCGTCCCGGAGGGGGCGTCGTTCGCCATCACCGTCACGCTCACTCCCAACGCGGCCACGGTCGACGACGCGGTGCTCACGCGCAGCGCGCTCGCGTGCGAGAGCGGCGAGCTCGGCCTCGATCTCGGCGCGACCACGTCGCTGGTGATCGACGGCGACGGTCAGGCTTGCGTGCGCACCGTGGGGAACTGCGCGGTCAGCGTGCGCGCGCGGGAGCTCACGCTCAAGGATTGCGGGAATTGTGTCGATGCTCAGGGGACGTCCGACGTGAGCCTGGTCTCCGTCGACGGCGACCTGAGCTGTGAGTCCTCGGGCAATGGAATCGACGCCGGTGGCACGCCGAACGTGCACCTTTCGAGCGCCGGCGAGCTCACGATCGAGGCTGGTGGCGATCACGCCATCGCGGCCACTGGAAACGCGACCGTCGCCATCGAGAGCCCGGTGTCGTGCCTCGTTCACGGCAGGGACGGCGCGATCCACGCGCAGGGAGGCGCGACCGTCACCACCGACGGTTGCGTCGTGCTGGATAGCGGCGACTCGGGCTGAGTGCCCACGATCGCCGTGGGTGGCGCGGGACGCCGGCGGCGCGACCTCGACCTCGCGCGCCGAGCAGCGTCGCGCGATGGTCATCGCGTTTGACCGTGCGCTCCGCCTCTTGGGACACTCGTGAGATGCAGCTCGCGGGGATGCCGATCGCCTCTCGATCCGGCAGCCCCGCCCGGGAGATCGGGATCGTGAACACTCGTCGCGCTCGTCGTTGGACCTCACTCCTCACGCTGTCCCTCGTCGCGGGCCTGGGCGGACTGGGTGCCCAATGTCCACCTTCGACGTGGCGGAGCACCCTCTATCCCAGCAACTGGACGCCGGGGTACGCGGACTCGCAAGGCCGCTTCCTTCACGACTTCTCGTATGCCGGCTATCGCAACGGCGCGTCCGAGCCGCCCACGAATCCTCCCGGCGCCACCTTCGACGTGGTCGCCGGTTACGGCGCCGATCCGACGGGCACCACGGACTCGACGGCGGCGATCCAGCAGGCGATCGACGCCGCCGAGGCCGCAGCGGGCGGAATCGTTCTCGTGCCGGCAGGCACGTATCGGTGTGACGGCGTGCTCGAGGTCGCGGCGTCGAACGTGGTGATCCGCGGCGCCGGCGAGAGCGCCACCAAGATCTACTTCACGCGCTTCGCCGGCATGGGCGATCACGGCCACGTCTGGATCCACGGCGCCGTGAGCCGCGGCGCCGATCACGCGCTGGTGGTCGACGGCGTGAACGGGGCGATGGACGTGCAGGTGGCGGACGTGAGCGGCTTGTCCGTCGGCGACGACGTGAGCCTCGGCTGGGTGATCACGCCCGAGTTCGTGGCCGAGCACAACATGACGGGCACCTGGCAGGCGTTCAACGGCCAGTGGGAGTCGTTCTTCAAGCGAAAGATCGTCGCGATCACGCCCGTGTCCGGCGCCTGGAAGCTCACCTTCGACGTGCCCCTGCGTTACCCGGCCAAGCTGCGCGACTCGGCCAGCGTGCGCCGCGAGACGGGCTGGGTCTCGGAGGTCGGCATCGAGAGCCTGTCGCTCTCGAACGCGGTGGCGTGGCCCGACGCGTGGACCGAGGTCCGGAACCACGTGCTGTTGCTCGAGGACGTCAAGGATGCCTGGGTGCGCCACGTGGCGAGCTTCGCGAGCCCGTACCCGCCCGCCGCCGGCTACCACCTCCAAAACGGCGGGCTCGACGTGCTCGAGTCGAAGCGCGTGACCGTCACCGACACCACCCTCGAGAAGGCCCAGAACCGCGGCGACGGCGGCAGCGGCTACCTCTTCGAGATCTCGATGTCGAACGAGGTGCTCACCCGCGACAGCGTCGCCCGCGACGGCCGTCACAACTTCATCCAGAACTGGGGCTTCGGCACCACGGGCTGCGTGTGGCTCCGCGTCAGCTCCACGGGCAGCAAGTGCGGGTTGAGCCCGGATCTCAACATCTACACGCCGTGCTACTCGGAGTTCCATCACTCGTTGGCCACCGCCAACCTCATCGACTCCTCGACGCTCAACGACGGCTGGAAGGCGGAGAACCGGGGGCTCGAGAGCACCGGCGCCGGCATCACCGCCACCCAGACCGCGTTCTGGAACGTGTCGGGAAGCGGTCTCGTCCAGTCGATGCAGTACGGCTGGGGCTACGTGATCGGAACCCAGGGCGTGGGCGTGAACACGTCGCTGTCGCTCGGCAACGCCGCCGGCACCGCGCCGCAGGACTTGGTCGAGGGCCAGAACCAGGGCGCCACCCTCGAGCCCCAGTCGCTCTATCTGGATCAACGCGCCCGCCGCCTGGGGTTCTGAGACCGATCCACGTCCGCGCTCGCGCGCTGGCACGCGGAGAGACGCGAGCAGCGGGTCTTCACGCGGTGCTCCTCGCGGCGCGGTGGCGCGAGCCGCCGCGCGTCCCGCCGCGTCCGTCCTACGGCGCTCGCGATGCGTCGAGCGGCGCCGTGGCCGATTCGGAAGGCCGCGGTTCCGGCGTCGTGACGGCGGCCGTCTGACGTCCGATCCTTGCGACGCATCGCTCGCTTTCGCTTGTACTTCCTTCTCTCGCCGCTCCAACTCGGCCTTCGAACCGCAATGACGCGCCCTCAATAACCCCTCGAACCGCTCAGCCGGAGTGCGCCCGTCATCGGGCTCGGCTGCGGCTTCTTCGCTTTCCTCCTCCACTCTTTCCTCCGTTCAGGCGGGACTGGCCTCCACCTGGGCCTTGCCGGTGAGCTGCTTGTAGGTGAGTCGCTTGTCCGCGATCGAGCCCGCGACCATGAGGAACCGAGCGCCGTCCTTGCCCTTTCGGGTGTTGAATCGGAACGACTGCTCAAGGTCGAGGTAACGGAACAAGTGGAACGGCTCGACGCTCACGTAGGTTCCTGATGGATCGCTTGAGCAGCGACCAGAAGTTCTCCATCCCGTTCGTGTGGACCACACTTCTTGACGTAGCACTCGGCATGGTCAACCACCTTGTGCGTGTACTCGTCGCCGAGCGCATCGTACGACGCGTGAGCGTCGGTGTAGACCGCGGCGCCCCTTCGTGACGTGCTCGCGCACGACCGGATCGAGCACCTTGCGCTTGGTGTTCGGCACGAGCTTGGTGCGGACGCGCGAGTGGCCATCCGGTCCGTGACGTTCCAGGAGGCCCATGACGGCCGCCTTGCCGCCGCTCATGCTGCCAGTGCCCCGGATGCCGCGCTCGCGCTTCTTGGCGGCATGCATGAAGCGCGCACGGCCACCGATGAAGGTCTCATCGACCTCGACCTCGCCACCCATCGGTCCCATACCGCCCGACTGCATCGCGAGTCGGATTCGGTGGTTCATGAACCACGCGGTCTTTTGGGTGACGCCGAGGTCGCGGGCCATCTCGTAGGACGAGATCCCGTTCTTGTGCTGGCGACCATCCAGCGAGCCACTTGTCGAGGCTGATCGGCGAGTCCTCGAAAATCGCCGACCTTCACCGAGAACTGCCGCTTGGGGTGGTTCGTGCGGCACTTCCATCGGCGCTGGTTCGCGAGGAACGTGACCTCCGTCGAGCCGCATTCGGGGCAGGTGGACGGTTCTGCCAGCGCATCGCCACCACCGTGGCAAGGCACACGTCCGGTCGGAATAGAGGCGGATCGCTTCGACGAGGGTCTTCGGTGCGTCTGCGTTCTTCATGATGAACGCATCGCGGCCCGGCGGGGCCGGTTAGTCAAGTATATTGCTGCCCTCGAGAAGGCCCAGAACCGCGACGCGGCTACCTCTTCGAGATCTCGATGTCGAACAGGGAAATACCCGCGACAGCGTCGCTCGCGACGGCCGTCACAACTTCATCCAGAACTGGGGCTTCGGCACCACGGGCTGCGTGTGGCCCCGCGTCAGTTCCACGGGCAGTAAGTGCGGGTTGAGCCCGGATTCAACATCTACACGCCGTGCTACTCGGAGTTCCATCACTCAAGCTGGCCACCGCCAACTCCATCGACTCCTCGACGCTCAACGACGGCTGGAAGGCGGAGAACCGGGGGCTCGAGAGCACCGGCGCCGGCATCACCGCCACCCAGACCGCGTTCTGGAACGTGTCGGGAAGCGGTCTCGTCCAGTCGATGCAGTACGGCTGGGGCTACGTGATCGGAACCCAGGGCGTGGGCGTGAACACGTCGCTGTCGCTCGGCAATGCCGCCGGCACCGCGCCGCAGGACTTGGTCGAGGGCCAGAACCAGGGCGCCACTCCCCGAGCCCCAGTCGCTCTATCTTGACCACCGCGCCTCGCCGCCTGGGGTTCTGAGACCGATCCACGTCCGCGCTCGCGCGCTGGCACGCGGAGAGACGCGAGCGGCGGGTCTTCACGCGGTGCTCCTCGCGGCGCGGTGGCGCGAGCCGCCGCGCGTCCCGCCGCGTCCGTCCTACGACGCTCGCGATGCGTCGAGCGGCGCCGTGGCCGATTCGGAAGGTCGCTCGTCCGGCGCCGCGACGGCCGCCACGGCCGGCGTGCGCGCACCGATGGCGAGGTCGCGCCACGCGCGCAGCGGGTAGAGCAGCTGCTCGCGGAAGGTCGCCGGCAGCTCACGAAGCGAGCGGTCTTGCTCGTGGACGAAGCGCCGGTCCTCGATGCCGGTCACGGGGTACTCGGTGCAGTCGAGATACGCCGTGCCGAAGAGCCGATCCCAGATGCAAAAGGTGGTGCCGAAGTTCTTGTCGCGGTGGCGCGCTTCCACCGAGTGGTGGACGCGATGGCTCTGCGGCGTGACCAGCACGAATCGAAGCCAGCCGAGATGGGTGCGGATGTTCGCGTGGTAGAAGCGCGTGAACGAGCTGCGCACCAGCGGATAGGCCGCCGTGAGCGAGAGCGGTGCGCCGAACAACACCAGCGTGAGCAGGTGGAAGGTTTCCTTCACGATCTGCTCGAGCGGGTGATTGCGGAGGTCGGAGAGCAGATTCAGCTCGCGCTGCGAGTGGTGCACCGCGTGCAGCGACCAGAGCGCCGGCACCTTGTGGCGCAACCAGTGATTGCCCCAGCCGACGAAGTCGTCGAGGAGCACCGCCACGGCGAATCGCACGCCTGCGGGCCACGCGGCGGCGCTGTCGATCATCAGAAACGAAAGATGCGCCTTCGCGAAGCTCCGGAGCGCCGCGACGTAAGCCGTCAGGAAGACGATCTTCCACGCGGTGGCGATCGCCGCCCAGCCGAGATCCTGGAGCAGCCCGCGCGACGCGAGGCGCTGGCGCGGATCGGCGGGGATCCACCACTCGAGCAGGAACACCAGCGCGAACCCCAGGTAGCCGAGCGGGTTGAGCGTCACCCACGGCAGCCGCCGGAGCTCGAGCCCGTCGAGCACGGCCCGCCAGTCGCTCGGCAGCAACGGCACGATCGCCGTCCAGAAGAGCAGCGTCGCCCCGAGCGCGGCGAGCGATCCGACCAGGAGCAGCGAGGAGAGGTCGAGCCTCGCGCTCAGCATCCGGAGCGCGGCGAACGAGCGAGGCAACGCGAGAGCGGAGGTCTTCATGTCGAGCGCCTCGGCTGGACGGTGGGCCCCTCGGGATCGCGGCGCCGGCCGAGTATTGCTCGATCTCGGCCGGATTGGTGACCGCGTGGAGCGCGCCATCGCGAGCGCCATCGCGAGCGAACGTGCATGCGCGAGAGCCGTGGTAGCGTTTCGCCGCGCCCGCGGGCGCGAATCGCGGCAAGCCGGTGCTGGGCCGCGGGTAGCGGGGAGGCGCGGATGGCGCGATGGTTCGTCTGGCTGCAAGTCGCATGGCTGCTCGTCGCGACGGGCTGCAGCAGCTACCGCATCGAGGGATCGCTCGCGCCGGCGCGTTCGAGCCAGCGAGATGCGTCGCTCGAGCCGTGGCTCCTCGTGGGCGCCGCCGAGTCCGACCTGACGCCCATCCCCGGCTACCCGATGGGTGGCCACGGACCCGCCGGCACGATCGGACGTGGCGTGTGGACGCGGTTGAAGGCGCGCGCGACCTTCGTCGAGGACGCCGGCGGCGACGCCGTGGCCTTCGTGGCGTGCGATCTGTGGTCGATCCCGGGCGGTCTCACCGATCGGGTCGTGGAGCTCGTGCAGCGCGCTCCCGCGGGCCGCGCGCTGAGCCGGAGCCGCGTTCTCCTCGCCGCCACCCACACCCACCAGAGTCCCGGCAACTTCTCCTCGTCGGATGCCTACAACCTGTTCGCGTCGCGCGTGCCCGGATTCGATCCCGGCCTCTTCGAGTTCCTGGCGGCGCGAATCGCCGGCGCGATCGTCGCCGCTGCCGAGGGCCGGGTGCCGGCGCGGGCGGCGTACGGCGAGAGCGTGGCGGCGGGCTTGGCTCGCAACCGCAGCCTGGTGCCTTACCGTCTCGACCCGGAAGCCGCAGGGCTGCCGCTCGATCCGGATCTGGCCGCGCGCCAGGCCGTCGATCCCCGCGTGCGGGTGCTCGCGTTCCGCAAGCTCGCCGAGCCGCACGACCTCGTCGCGGTCCAGGTCTTCGTGGCCGTTCACAACACCGCGCTGGACCCGGGTGCGCAGGTCTACCAGGGCGACTTGTTCGGCGCCGCCGCGCGCTTGATCCGCTGGCGAATCGCGCCGGTCGCGGACGACGACGCGCGGAGTGCAGCCGCGCCTGTGGTCGCCATCTTCAACGGCGCGGAAGGGGACGTCCGCCCCGACACCAAGGCTCGCGATCGCCTCGAGACGCTCAGGCTCGCCGGAGTTCTCGCCGATGGCGCCGGGAGCGCGCTCGCACAGAGCCGCGACATCGACGGCCGCTGGGCGCACGCGATGCGGCGGGTGAGCCTGCCGGATGCGTGCTCGGACGAGCGGCGCGCGCGCGGGATCTGCCCTGCCGAGACGGCCACGATGGGGATGGCAACGCCTGGGGGCGCGTCGGACGGACCGACGCTCTTTCACGAGCTCATCTGGGTCGAGGGCGTGCGCGGCGCGATGCGATGGAATCGTCAGGGGCCGAAGCAACCGGCGATCGACGTCGGCGACGCGCTCGCACTGAGCCGGTCGCGCGTCGACGACCTCTGGAATCTGGACGTGACGGGACTGCTCGCCCACAACGTGGCGGCACCGCCCACCGTGCTGCCGCTCGGGCTGTTTCGGCTCGGCCCGGTGGCGTTCGTCGCGTTGCCGGTCGAGGCCACGATCACCGTGGGACGTCGCATCGAGGACGCGCTCGCTCGCCGGCTCGAGCCCGCTGGGCCGGTGATCGTGATCGGGCTGGCGAACGAATACCTGTCCTACGTCGCGACCCCCGAGGAATACGAGGCGCAGCATTACGAGGGCGCGTCCACGCTCTACGGGCCGGCGTCGGGGCCGCTCGTGCAAGACACGCTGTCCGAGCTCGCGACTGGTGACGCCGCCGGCGATCCCGACGCGAGCCGGTACGCGTACGAGGTGGGAAGCGTCACCCGATTCGACGCGGAAGGAGTCGGTGAGCCGCCCTACTTCGTCGACGATGGACTGAGCGACCTGCTCACGGACGCGCAAGGGCGTCCCGATCGCCGCGCCGCGCGTTTCTGCTGGCGCGCGGCGCGACCCGCATGGCCACCGCGTGACGGCGACTCGGCCGGCGCCTCCGGGCCGCTGCCGCGGGTCGCGATCGAGGCCCGAGGTCCGCGCGGCGCCTGGAGCGTGGCCATCGTCGACGCGAGGCCGCAGACCGACGAAGGGCTCGACCTCGTGACGGTGCTCACGCGAGCCGAGCCGCAGACGCTCTCGTGGTGCTCGTTCTGGGCGAGCACGCCCTCCGCCGCGGCACCCGAGCAGGAGTTCCGGTTCCGCGTCGTGAACGGCGACGCGCGCGCGTGCTACTCGCCGGCGTTCCGCGTCGGAGCGGCGCAGGCGCCGGAAGCGCACGTCGTCGATTGCCGCTCGGCCGCAGGCTCCGAGTGAGCGCACGCGCGGCGGAGGCCGTGAGGCGACGTGCGTGCGCGCGTCCCGGCGCCGGGCTGCCGGCGTGCGCTCACAGCTCGCGCACGAACCAGCGGTCGCAACCGGAGTGGCCCGTGCAACCCATCGGCGACGCCACCCGCGCGAAGCCCGCCTGCTGGTAGAGGTGCTGGGCCGCGTCCATGCCCGTCAGCGTCTCGAGATAGCAGCGCCGGTAGCCGAGGCGTCGCGCCTCGTCGAGGCAGCGTGCGAGCAACGCGCGGCCGGCGCCCGATCCGCGGCCGTGGGCGAGCAGGTACATCTTGCGTAGCTCGCAGGTATCGCTCGGGCCGCCCTCCAGCGGAGCCACGCCTGCGCCGCCAACGACCTCGCCGCTCGCGAGCTCGACCACCACGTAGCTGGCGCCCGCCCGCGCGTAGCACCGCGCCATCGAGTCCACCTCGCGATCGTGGATCGCGAAGCCGTCGCCGCCCGCTCCGAATTCCGGCATGACCGTTCGGATCACCCGCGCGATGGCCACCTCGTCACGAAGCTCGATGGGGCGCAAACGAAACGGCGCGGCGCTCGGCGCAGTCATGGCGCCGCGGAGCATAGTCGAGCGTCGGACCCGCTTCACTCCTCGCGGAGCCGCTCGCGCGGATTCCCGGCGCGAGCCATCCCACCGCGCTGCCGCTATGTTTTCCGCGCATCCGAGCGAACGAGGGATCCATGACGGTCAAGTCGGTCTTTCTGGTGAAGTACGGCGCGGCGTCCCAGGCGTTCGAGGTCCGTGACTCGAGCACCAAGCCGGAACCTGGGCCGGGACAGCTGCGGGTGGCCGTCGAGGCGTTCGGGCTCAACTACGCCGACGTGATGGCGCGCAAGGGGCTCTACCAGGATGCGCCGCCGATCCCCGCGGTGCTCGGCTACGAGGTGGTGGGGCGGGTGGAGGCGCTCGGTGCAGGCGTCGACGGGCCGAAGCCCGGCACCCGCGTCGCCGCGCTGACCCGCTTCGGCGGCTACGCGACCCACGCCATCACCGATGCGCGCGCCGTCGCGGCGATCCCGGACGACATGGACGTGGGCATCGCCGCGGCGATCCCCACGCAGGGTGCCACGGCTTGGTTCTGCGCCGAGGAGATGGTGCGGCTTCACGCCGGTGATCACGTGCTGGTGCAAGCCGCCGCCGGCGGCGTCGGGACGCTCTTGGTGCAGCTCGCCAAGCGGCACGGTTGCGTCGTGTACGGCACGGCGGGCTCGGAGGAGAAGCTCGACTATCTGAAGAAGCTCGGTGTGGACGTACCCATCAACTACCGCACCACCGACTTCGCGGAAGTGATCGAGCGCAAGCGCGGCGACGAAGGGATCGACGTGGTCTTCGATTCGCTGGGCGGCGCCGCCATCCGCAAGGGCTTGAAGCTGGTGCGCGCCGGCGGCCGCGTGGTGGCGTTCGGCGCCGCCGAGCACGAGGCCGGCAGTCTGCAGGTGCTGCGCAGCCTCAAGTTCCTGGCGTCGTTCGGGTTTCCGCACCCGGTGTTGCTGATGATGGCCTCGAAGTCGTTCCTGGCGGTGAACATGCTGCGCGTCGCGGATCAGCGGCCGCTGATCGTGAAGCGGTGCCTGGAAAACGTGATCGACTTGGTGTTGCGCGGTGAGCTCACGCCTCACGTGGGTGGGCGTTTCACCGTGGACCGCATCGCCGACGCTCACGCCTTCCTCGAGAATCGCGGCTCGATGGGAAAGATCGTGGTCAGCTGGGCTTGAGACTGGCCCCGGCGGTGACACGCTGCACCCCATGAACGTCCACGTTCTCGTCGACCAGGCGATCGGAGCCAGCACCCGCTGGCTCCAGCGCAAGCTGCCGCCCAAGGACGACACCACTCACCTGCTCGACCAATACCGCGGGCAATCCCTCGCGACGCTCTTCCCGCCGCCGCCCGCGCGGCCCTACGTCGAGACGCGCGACGCGCCGGCGGTCGGGCCGCTCCGGGCGCGCCGATTTCGCATCGCCAGCGCGCACCAGCCGCTCGCCGAGCCGCTGCGCCGGATCTACGACCGCGAGCAGGAGCCGCTGCACTTCTTCCACGGCCGCGAGCTCGAGCTCGCCACCCGCGCCAGCCGCCGCGCGGTCGTCTACATCCACGGCTGGATGGAATCCACCGATCTCGCCACCGAGGCGTTGCTGGCGCCGGTGGTGGCGTGGAAGCTCGATGCCGATTTCTTCCATTTCCAGCTGCCGCACCATTGGCGCCGCCAGGTGGCGGGTTCCAAGTACAACGGCGCGGGCTTCTGCAGCGCCGATCTCGCTCAGACCTGCGAAGCCTTCCGCCAGGCCGTCCTGGATGCGCGCACCTTGCTCACCTGGGTGCGCTCGCTCGGTCGCTACGACGAGATCGGACTCATGGGCATCAGCTTGGGCGGGCTGCTGACCCAGATCGTCGCGTGCCTCGATCCGGATCTACCGTGGGCCGTGCCGTGCGAGGCGCACCTCGATTTCCAGGACTTGGTCAGCCACGCCCCGATCCTCACCGAGATCCGTGACGAGCTGGCGGCGTTCGGCGTCGGGCCGGCCGACCTCGAGGACTTCGTGCGGGCGCTGGGCTTCGATCGCCTCGAGCCCGCCATCGATCGCTCTCGCCTGCTCTTCGTGGCGGCGCTCGACGATCAGTTCATGCGGCCCGAGGCGATGGCGCGTGCGCTGGCGCGCTGGCCGGGGGTCGCGACGCTGTGGATCCCGGGCGGCCACATCACGGCGCTCTTCCGGTTGCCGCGCGTGCTCGACGACGTGCGGCGATTCATCGATGCGCAACCGCGCCCCGCGCGAGCGAGCCAAGCGTGAAGCCCGACGTGATCGCCTACACCGACGGCGGGTGCCGCGGGAATCCGGGTCCCGGTGCCTGGGCCTTCTTGCTCATCGACGCCGCTTCCGGCGCCGCGCTCGAGCGCACCGGCGGCGAGCGCCACACCACCAACAACCGGATGGAGCTGCTCGCCGTCATCGAAGCGCTCAAGGCGCTCAAGCGCACCAAGCAGCGCGTTCGCCTGTTGAGCGACAGCCAGTACGTCATCAACTCCGCCACCAAGTGGATGGCCGGCTGGAAGGCCAAGGGCTGGAAGCGCAAGGAAGGCGAGCTCAAGAACGTGGACCTGCTCAAGGAGCTCGACAACCTCATCGCACACCACGACATCGAGTGGCAGTGGGTGCGCGGCCACGACGGCGAGCCCGGCAACGAGCGGGTGGATGCGCTCACCAACCACGGCATGGATCGGATCGCGCGAGGCGAGAGCGCCGCCTGGGAAAACCGCACCTCGTGGCCGGCGGGCCGCTGACGGAGGCGGTTGACGGCACGCTCGCGGATGGGTCACAACCTCGACCGAAACCGCATGCAGCGAGAGCCGAGAGGGCGGAGGCGCACGTGTTGAACCGGGAAGATTGCATCCTCTACAGCGGGGCCGCGAACGGCGCCGAGGCGTACTTCGGGACCGTCGCCGAGCAGTTCGGGATCCAGGAGGTGAACTTCACCTTCGAGGGGCACAACGACGCGCGCTCGCGCGGCATGCGCGTGCTCACCACCGAGGAGCTCAAGCGCGGTGACGTGAGCCTGGCCTACGTCGCCAAGATGATGAACCGCGAGTACTCGCCGGCGCCGCTCATGAAGAAGGTGCTGCAGTGCATCTGGCACCAGGTGAACGAGGGCCAAGAGATCTACGTGGTGGGCAAGATCCTCGACGACGGCCACGTGAAGGGCGGCACGGGCTGGGGCGCCGAGTTCGCCAAGCTCTGCAACAAGCCGCTCTTCGTCTTCGATCAGGGGCGCGACGCGTGGTTCCAATGGGAAGACATGCGCTTCAAGCCCGTGCAGAACCCCGTGATCGCGCATCCTCACTTCACGGGTACCGGCACGCGCTTCCTGGAGGCGAACGGGAAGGCGGCGATCGAGGGCCTCTACGCGCGCTCGTTCAAGTGACGTCGCGGCCGGTGCCGTGAGCGCGGCCGCGGGGATTCGCGCCTGCTCGAACCGCCTGGGTTGACGGACGGGTCGCCATGCTCGACCTCTACTACTGGCCGACGCCCAACGGCTGGAAGGTCTCCATCGCCCTCGAGGAAATGGAGCTTCCTTATCGGGTGATCCCGGTCGACATCGGGCGCGCCGAGCAGTTCGCGCCCGAGTTCCTGCGCCTGAGCCCCAACAATCGCATCCCGGCGCTCGTCGACCCCGAGCCGCTCGGCGGCGGAGCGCCGCTCTCGCTCTTCGAGTCGGGGGCGATCTTGCTCTACCTGGGCGAGAAGAGCGGGCGCTTCCTGCCCTCGGCTCCCCGCGAGCGCTACGCGGTCGTGCAATGGGTGATGTGGCAGATGGCGAATCTGGGGCCAGCCGCGGGCCAGGCGAACCATTTCCGTCACTACGCGCCGCGCGCCGACTCCTACGCCGAGGAACGCCACACCTGGGAGCTCGCGCGCCTCTACGACGTTCTCGAGCGTCGCCTCGGCGAGTGCCCGTTCGTGGGCGGTGAGCTGTCGGTCGCGGACATGGCGATCTTCCCGTGGATCCTGAGCTACAAGCGCTACGGCATGAGCCTCGACGAGCGACCGAGCCTGCGGCGCTGGTACGAGACGATGAAGGCGCGTCCGGCGGTGCGGCGCGGCATCGACGTGGCGAAAGAGCTACGCAACTCGATCCCGGACCCCGAAGCGCTCGCGAAGATGTTTGGTCCTGCGTTCGCGCGACTTCAGCCGTGAGGTCCAGGCATCCGCATGTCCACCGAGGGTTGGCGGCGCTGCTCCACCTCCGCGCGCTCCGTCGGCGCGGCGTCGCGATGCGCAGGGTGCGCGCGCTTCGGGCGCACACCGCTCGACGGGGTCACGGTCCGCCATGTTCCGGCACCCGCGGCGGCGGTTTCCCACGGCGGCTTCCGCGCGCGACGGCAGAGCGCGAGCCGACCTCGGCGGCTTGGGCGAGGGTGCCCGGTACCAGACACGCTGCTCCGATGGTGACCGGCGCAAGCGCGCGTACCGTCGATCCTCGTCCCCGCGCGCGCCTGCGCTCGCTCGGGGACGAGGGATGACCGCGGTTGCCGTACGCCAGCAGCAGTCCGAGGGCTTGGTTCGAGTCTGGCGGCGGGTGCTCGCCGCGCTCGGCGCGCCGCTCGAGCCAGGCGTGCGGGTGCTCGACTTCGGGTGCGGACGCGGCGAGCTGGTGGTGGTGCTCCGCAACCTCGGTATCGAAGCGGACGGTGTCGATCTGCTCGACGATTTCGCGGCGATTCGCGACGCCGTGCCCTCGGCCCCACGGCCCGTGGAGCTGGCCGCCTGCGTCCACGCGCTCGACCCGAGCGCACCGACGCTGCCGTACCCGGACGGGAGCTTCGACTTGGTGCTGAGCAACCAGGTTTTCGAGCACGTCGCCGACTATCCGGCTGCGATCGGAGAGATCTTCCGGGTGCTCAAGCCCGGGGGGGCCTGCTTTCTCGTGCTTCCCGCCCGCTGGCGTCTGATCGAGGCGCACACCTTCGTGCCCCTCGCGGGCGTGCTGCGCGCCCGATGGTACCTGCGCCTGTGGGCCATCCTCGGCGTGCGCAACGAGTTCCAGCGCGGCCTGACGCGTGCGCAGATCGCGGATGCGAACGAACGCTTCCTCGCGAGCCAGACCAACTACCTGTCGCGGCGCCAGATCGAGGGCCTATTCCGCGAGCGTTTCCAGCAGGTCTCGTTCGTCGAAGCCGCGTTGATTCGACACGGGGATCGTCCGCTCTATCGACTCGTCACCAGGCTTTCGCTGGCACCGCTCGCGGGTTGGCTGATTCGCTCGATCTGGTTCCGAGCCCTGTTCGTGCGCCGGGGATGCGTCTGAGCGCCGCCTGGCGGCTCGGCTGTCGATCCGCGAGCGCAGCCGGCGGTGCTTCAGGAATTCAAGAGACCCGCGACGGCGCGGGCCACGAAGCGCGGGGAGAAGCGCATTCCCTGGATCGCGAGCTGGTTCGTCCAGCCCGTCACACAGAGCGCGCGGCCGCGTTGCATGGCGCGCCAGCCGGCGGCGGCCACGCGCTCGGGCTTGGCCACGCCCACGCGGAACAGGATCGAGTGGGCGTTCCCGGCCACCTGGGAGAACGCGGTCGCCACCGGCCCGGGACAGAGCGCCGTGGCGGTGACGCCCGTGCCGCGAAGCTCGTGGGCGAGCGCCTCGGTGAAGGAAACCACGAACGCCTTGCTGGCGTAGTAGACGGCCATCTTCGGGCCGGGGACGAAGCCGGCCGTGGACGCGACGTTGAGGATGCGGCCGCGCCGGCGCTCGACCATGTCGGTGACGAAGCGGTGGGTGAGGTCGGCGAGCGTGGTGACGTTGACCTGGATCATGTCGAGCTCGCGGTCGCGGTCGTTCGTCCAGTAGCTGCCGTTCGAGCCGAATCCGGCGCAATTGACGAGCACGTCCACCCGCAGCCCGGCGTCGCGCACCCGTGCCTCGATGCGCGCCGGCGCCCCCCGGTCGGCGAGATCCTCGGCGATCACCGTGGCGCGCGCGCCGTGACGCGCCGCGAGCTCACGCGCGAGATCGTCGAGCTTGTCGCCGCTGCGCGCGACCAGGATCACGTCGTGACCGTCGCCGGCGGCTCGGCGCGCCAGCTCGAGTCCGATTCCCATCGACGCGCCGGTGACGAGTGCAGTCGGCTTCGGCGGCGTGGTCTCGTTCACGGCGGAATCCCTCGGGTCTGGTGGTTGCGAGCGGGTAGGCCAAAATGCCCAGTCACGCCCGGGGCGTCGAGTGAGGCGACCCGCGACCGGCGCGGAGGACACCATGAGCTGGCTCGACACGTATCGCGCTTTCGCCCGCTACAACCGCTGGATGAACGAGCGGCTCTACGCGCTCGCCGCCGAGCTGGGCGACGAGGAGCGCAAACGGGACGTGGGAGCGTTCTTCGGGTCGCTGCACGCAACGCTCGAGCACCTGGTGTTCGCCGATCGCGTGTGGCTGGCGCGCTTCACCGCCGATTCGGCGGAGCCCGTGCCGTTGGGTCAGGATGGTCGACCGATCGAGGTGAAGGGGTTCGGCCGCAACGCGTTCCCGAGCTTCGAGCGTCTGCGCGCCGAGCGGATCGAGACCGACCAGCGCATCGAAGCGTGGATCGAGACCCTCGAAGAGGCGCTCTTGGACCGCGATTTCACCTATCGAAACCTGGCGGGCGAGAGCCAGTCCCACCCGATGTGGTGGGCCGTGCAGCATTTCTTCAATCACCAGACCCACCATCGCGGGCAGGCGACGACGATCCTGAAACAGCTTGGCCGCGATCCCGGGGTCACGGATTACGTCCAGTTCCTGCGCCTGGATGCCGCCGGAAAAGCCTGGAGCTGAGGCCCGCCCGGGGGCGTCGTCGTTGCGCCCGGTCCGCTGCTCGATCCGTCACCTTGGGGTGACGACCTGCGGAAGACCGCGATGGGGATGCGGTCGAGTCGTGACTGCCGTGCGGTCGCGCGCCGGCACGTGGTCGATCCGTCCCCTCCGTCTCCATCGAAGACCATGCACGGATTCTCGTCCCGTGCTACCAGTGGAAGCGCGTGGAGTGCGCTTCTCGCGGGCCGTTGCGTCCGCCTGGCACGCTGCTTGAGTGGTGTTCGCGAGACGCAGCGGCGGCCGCCTCCAGGCGGGCCGGAGAGCGGCGTCGACGAATGGCCACCGGTCGGTGATCGGTAGGCGAGGTAGCTGAACGCGATCCCTAGCCACGAGTCGACACTGCGTCGTCTCGGAAGAGGAGGATGGTTCATGCGGCTGCTCGAAAAGGTGGGTCTTGCGATGGTTGTGCTCGCCCTGGCGGTTCCGACCCTGGCGCGCGCGGATGCCGCGGCCGGGAAGGCGATCTACGACAAGAAATGCGCGAACTGCCACGGCGCGGATGGAAAAGGCGATGCCAAGATGGAGGCGAAGCTGAAGGCGAAGACGACGCTCGCCGAGATCGGCGGGAAGAGTGACGCCGACATGATGAAGCTGCTCCAGGAAGGCAAGAAGCCGATGCCCGGCTACGCCAAGAGCCTGAGCCAGGCCGAGCTGGACGACGTCTGGGCGTACACCAAGAGCCTGATCGGGAAGTGAGCCGCTGTGCTTGCCGGCCCGGGTCGGTCCCCCCAGGGATCGGCTCGGGCCGTTGCATTCGTGGCGCACGGGCCTGGCTGGCTCGCGCGTCGCCATGCGCTTTTGCCCGCTCCACGGACACGCGCTGGGGCTGGCCCGTCGCAGGCAACGAGCGGCAACCCCCGCGCGCGCCGCTTTCGGAATCGGCCCGGCTTGCGGAGTATCGGGCTCGTCGCTCGCGCGGCGGCGGTGAGATCCGCATGCCGGCGCGGGGTTACGAGCCCCAAACCCCAGATGCTTCGCGTTACCCGAGTGAAACGGCAACTTCTTCCACGCGCACCGATCCTACCCGCAGGTGTATACAGAGACGGCGTCGAAGCACGAGTTTTATGCGAGATCGCGGGCGATCTTCGGAAGGCACGCCGATTGCGGTACGCCCCGACGTCGAAGGGAGAGCGGTTCCAACGATCAGCCCGCGACCTCTCGCAGCGCACGCGCTGTCATCCTCGGAGACCAAGCCCCGAGCGGGCCGTCGTCTCGCGAGCGTCGGACGCGAAGCCCGTGTCGAGACGAGTCGGTCGAGCGAGCAAATAGCAGGACCAGGGAGGTTCCAACCATGACGGACCGGCGGACGACCCTTTCCGCGATGGCACCAAGGCTGGCGGTGCTGACGCTCGTCGCTTGTATGGGACTGGGTCTTGGCAGCGCATTCGCGGCCACCCAGTACCTCGGCGATGGTGCCGTCCCGAACGGCACCACCGGCGGCTGGGATCTCCCCAAGCAGGGAACCTGCCCTGCCGACCTCACCCAGACGACGCGGCCCGAATGCCTCGCGCTCCGGCTCAACGTCGTCCAGGCGAGCTGCACGAGTGGCAACAACCTGTCCTGGACGACGAGCGGCGTGTGTAACGACCTCGTCAACAACACGCAGTCGGCGTGCGAAGCCCAGGACGACCGGCTCTGGAACGCGGCCACCAACACGTGCGCCGTCGTCATGCAGAACGACGATCGCAACAACGTCGAGTGCGCCCTCCACGGCGCCACCTGGGTGACCACGGGGACGTGCATCGGCTCGTGGGTGATGCCGGCCCGCAACGACCCCGCCTACGGCTCCGGTCTGCTCACGTCGAACAGCCCAGGAGATCAGTGTCTGCGCTGCCACAACGCCACCACCCAGTACAACGGTCCGCGCGTTCGTGACGTCGAGGACACCCTCTACATGGGCCACCGGAACATGGCCCGCAAGGTGGTCGCCGGTCAGGCGTGGGGCGGCCCGCCGCTGGAATGCGACAACCCGCTCTTCACCTCCGAAGAGGCCTGCGAGGCGAACGGCGGGCACTGGTATCCGGTCAGTCCGTATCCCTCGACCGACACCGGCTGGGCGTTCGATTGGGTCAACGGCACGGTGAACGTGAGCGGCATCGACCGCACGCTCTACTGGATCTACGGCGACTGGCTGGGACCCCTTCCGCGCGCGATCTACTCGGCGGATCCGGTTGCCGGCACGCCCCTCAAGCCCGGCGTGTCCTACTCCTGCGCACGTTGTCACACGACTGGATGGTCGAGCGACGCCACGCTGCAGGCCAACCGTGAGCCGGAGCGCTCGTTCCCAGGCATCACCTGGGACGGCGTGACCGACGCCGTCACCGGTCAGGTGAACCTGGCGGGCGGCGTGAGCGGCGACACCAACAAGATGGCGTCCTGGGATCTCTTCGGCATCGGCTGCACGCGTTGCCACAACTCGGCAGTCGACACGACCACCAACGGCGGCGTGGCGCCCTTCACGGCGCCCACCGGCATGTCGAGCCACCACAACGCCCTGACCGCGCCAGACAACTCGAGCGGCGTGTGCACGGATCCACGGTGGACGCTGGAAGCGCAGTGCACCAGCGCCGGCGGGAGCTGGCTGACGGCCTGCAGCACCACCACGGCCGACGTTTGCACGCAGGCCATCACCACCTCGGGCGCTTGCACCTCCCCAGGTGTCTGGGTGGCAGCGGCGGCAGGCTGGTGCAGCAACGCGTTCTACAGCGATCAGACGAACTGCACGGCCAACGGCTTCTCGTGGCAGGACGGCTGGTGCACGCGGCCCGACAAGAACTCGAGCGCGCTGTGCACGGGCGGCTCGGGTACGTCCGCGTTGACCTGGCGGCGGAACGGCTCCCAGGCTTCGTGTCAGGTGGGCGCCGGCACGTGGTCGTTCGCCAAGTGCAGCGTCGAAGGCGTGTGCAACGTCGACAACACCATCACCTCGAAAGCGGCGTGCGATCTGGCCGGTGGTCAGTTCGCGTACGCGACCGACATCGTTCGGTGCGTGGACATCGAAGAGGCGGTTCCCAGCTCGGGCGCCGAGTGGACCGGCACCAACACCAATCGCGGCCAGATCATCACCTCGCTCTGCATGAACTGCCACCGACAGGAGACGTCGGGCCAGCCCTACGCCAACACGGGCAATGGCGTCGGTAGCGGCAGCACCTCGAACCCGGGTAGCTACGTCAAGGTCGGCCAGTATCACAGCACCATCACGTTCCCGAGCCATCCGCACGGGAACATGTTCCTGAACAGCCCGCACGGAAAGTTCACGGGCACGTTCGATCAGATCGGCACCGCGAAGTTCGGTACCGGTTATGGCAGCTACTTCCAGTTCGACGGCGAGGCCGCCGGAACGGGCAACGGCTGCACGGGTTGCCACAATCCGCACCGCAGCACCGTCGGGGCGGTGGGCGGCGAGGAAGCCTTCGAGCCCTGCCAGAAGTGCCATACCGGCCCGTACGCGGTCGACCTGAATGCGATCAATCACCTGAAAGGTGCCGGCACGCCATTCGACACCGCGCTCTTCGGCGAGGGCGAAGCCGAGCCTTGCATCACCTGCCACATGCCTGGCGGGCAGCACATGTTCCGGATCAATCCGGACAAGAACTACTCGACCTTCCCGGCCTCGGTGTTCAGCTCCGCGACGGTCACCAACGCCAACACGGCGGCCGAAGGCAGCTTCACCAACGCCGTGTGGGTGGACGTCGACGCGGCATGCGGTCAGTGCCATGGCGGCGGCAGCAACAAGGCCAGCACCACGCTCACCGTCGCGAACAGCACCGACGCGACCCTGGGCAAGACTCTGACGGTGGCCTCCACCTCCGGTTTCGCGGTGGGTCAGCGGGTCGAGCTCGCCGGCGCCGGAAGCTACTCGTACGACGATCAGGGCTCGGTTTCGCAGGGCGATTTCCCGTCCTACGTGACGGCGGTGAATTCCGCCACGTCGCTGACCGTGGTCGGTGCGGCCCCGTTCAGCGTGTCGGCGGGCGCCGCTCTCAAGCAGAACCCGGTCAAGTACGGTGCCCCGTACTACACCAAGGCGCAGCTCGCCGCGGTCGCGAAGGGCATGCACGGCTCGTCCGGCGTGGTCTATCCGGTGACGTTCAGCATCACGCCGTCGGGCAGCGGCCTCACGGTCGCGGTGGACGCCACGGTGAACTGCGGCAACGATCCGTGCCCCGTGCTGACCTACGACTGGGATTGGGGCGATGGCTCGGCCCACGGCACGGTCGATCCCGACAGCCACACCTACGCGACGGCTGGCGCCAAGACGATCAAGCTGACCGTCAACCTGATGGGCAAGGTCGCTGGATCCGCGAGCCGCAGCATCACGCTCACGGCGATCGATCAGCCGCCGACGGCCGCGGCAACCTGCACCTGGGACGCAAACCTCTGGAAGATGTCGCTCCTCGATGCCTCGACGGACGACAACGCCGTGAGCCAAGTGGTGGTCGACTTTGGTGACGGCAGCAACAAGACGATCGCGCCGGCCGGCAGCTCCATCAACCGCACGTACACCAAGCCCGGCACGTTCACGGTCACCGACCGTGCGATCGACAGCAAGCTGCAGTCGTCGGTGTACACCTGCCCGACGCAGGCGACCCCGGCGTACTTCAGCATCAGCGGTACGGTGAAGAACAAGACGGGTGCGACGAACCTGAGCTCGGCGACCGTGCAGCTCTACAACGGCGCGAACATCGTGAAGAGCGTGCTCACGGCGGCGAACGGCACGTTCAGCCTCGGCTCGCTCAAGCCGGCGACGTACACCCTGAAGGTGGTGAAGGTCGGCTACACGTTCGCCAGCCCCGCTGCGACCATCACGGTGGGACCGACGAGCGCTGGAACGGTCATCAACGCCACGAACAAATGACGGAAATTGGGATGCAGGCGGGGCGGCCCGCCTGCATCCTCGAGAACACCTCAACCAAGCTGGAACGGCCAGACCGCGAGCCGAAGACACGAGCGGACGCGCACGGAGGAGCGAAGCAATGAGACGCCACATTCACACCGCGCTGGCTGTCGCCCTGGGGCTCTTGCTCGCGCAGTCGGCGATGGCCTTCTCTGGATCCTACGTCCCGGGCGCCGGGATCAACGGGACGGTTCACGACCTCGGTACGCCGGGCGCGAACGGCATGAACTACAGCGCATCGCCGGCGGATTCGCTGAACCGGATCTGCATCTTCTGCCACGCGCCACACAACACGTATCGTCTGAGCACGGCGACGGGCGGCGCGGGACCGCAGGCTCCGTCGGAGTTCGACTACCTGCCGCTGTGGAACCACACGCTGCAGGACCCGACCGGCTACACGATGTACGAGAACGGGCCGGGCGCGCCGCAGAGCGGCTCCAAGGCGTCACAGGCGATCTTGAACGGCATGACGCCGGGCAGCACCTCGCTGCTCTGCCTGAGCTGCCACGACGGCACGATCGCCGTGAACTCGTACGGCAACGCCGATCAGATCAGCCAGTCGACGGGGAACAACGCGATCGTCGACGCCTACGCGATCGGTAAGGACCAGTACCTCGGGAACCACCATCCGATCGGCTTCAACTACGACGACGTGCAGGCCGGCGACACCGAGATCCGCAGCGCCGACACCGCGATGCTCACTCCGTCCTCGTTCGTTCGCGATCACCTGGCGGGCGACGCGCACATGGAATGCGCGACCTGCCACTCGGTGCACAACAAGGGCAACGACGGCGAGCGGCTGCTGTGGAGAAGCGATCAGAACAGCGAGCTCTGCTTGACGTGCCACGACAAGGGCAACTACACGGCGCCTTGACGCCCCGCGCCCTCGCGGCGAGCCCTGGTGCACGGAGAGGGGAATGGGATCACCCATTCCCCTCTCGTCTTTTGTCTCCGGTGGTTCTCGCGCGCTCGCGTCCTCGAGCTCGGAGGCTGCGCCGCGCGAGCTTTGACGCCGCCTCCGCCCGGTGGTAAGAGGCGCCACATGAACGTGCCGACGATGCGCCAATTTCATTCGTTGCGACGCGGGGTTGCGGCGGCGCTGCCGGTGCTCCTCGTGGCACTGGTGACGTCGTGCGCGAAGCAGGTCGAGCCCCCTGCCGTGCCCGTCTTCTTCCCGCCGGCGCCAGAGCTGCCGCGCATCCAGTTCCTGGTGTCGCTGAACGGGCGCAAGGACGTCGAGGAGCAATCGGCTTTCGATCGCTTCGTGCTCGGCGAGAAGCCCGATCTCAAGGTGGACAAGCCCTACGGGGTCGCCATCCACGACGGGAAGATCTACGTCTGTGACACCAACTCCACCGTGTTCGTCTTCGATCTCGACGGCCGGAGCTTCGGGCCGCTCGAGGGGGCGATCGGGCCTGGGCGGCTTCGGCAGCCGACCAACATCAGCATCGATTCGGACGGCACCAAGTACGTCGCGGATCCGGTGCGCGGCCAGGTCGTGGTGTTCGACGCGGACGACCAGTACGTCGACGCGTTCGGCACACCCGGCTCCTGGCGTCCGGTGGACGTCGTCCAGCTCGAAGGCCGGCTCTACGTCGCGGACGGCACCAAGCGTCTGGTGGTCGTGCTCGATGCGAAGACCGGGCAGGTCCTCAAGACCATCGGCGACAAGGGGGATCCGAGCGAGCGTCTCGATCGACCGACGAACCTCGCGTTCGACGCCGATGGCTATCTCTACGTCACGGATTTCGGGCGCTTTCAGGTGCTGAAGTACGATCGCGACGGGCACTACAAGGCGGCCTTCGGCGGCATCGGAGCGGACTTCGGTCACTTCGCGCGGCCGAAGGGGATCGCCCTGGATCGCGCGGGGCGCCTCTATGCCGTCGACGCCTCGTTCAACAACGTCCAGATCTTCAACCCCGAGGGTCGGCTGCTGCTCTTCTTCGGCGAGAGCGGCGAGGGGCCCGGCGGCTTGCTGCTGCCCGCGAAGGTCGCGATCGACTACGACAACCTGAGCTATTTCGAGGGTTACCTGGCGCCGGATTTCCGTGCCGAATACCTGATCCTGGCCACCAGTCAGTTTGGCGAACGTCGGGTGAACGTCTTCGCGTACGGGCACGCGACGGGGAAGAGCTACCCCAGCGACGCCGATGCGTTGAAGCAGATCGAAGAACGGAAGAAGAAGGAGTCGGCTCCACCGAAGTGATCGGTGAGCGCTGCGCACGATCGTCGGTCCGACGCGGATGAAGGCCAGGGCGAGCGCAGCATGGATCCTGTTCGCGATCCTACTGCCGGCGGGGTGTAGCCCGGCCGAGCGTTACGACGTCCTCTCGACGTTCTTCGACGGCGTGCCGCTGCCTCCCCCCGAGGAGGGACCGAGCGCTCCGCTGCAAGACTCGGCGCTGATCACCAATCAGCGAGAGCGGGCCATCCGCGGGACCCACGGCCCGTACGGCGCTCGGATGTGCAACGCCTGTCACGAGTCGATCGCCAACAACAAGCTGGTCGCGCCGCGCGAGAAGCTCTGCGTCCGCTGCCACGATCTCGAGCTCGATGCGCGTTACGTCCACGGGCCGCTCGCGTCGGGCGGCTGCACCGTGTGCCACGACCCGCACAGCTCGCGCTACCGGTTCTTGCTGGTGGCGGAGCCCGAGACCTTCTGTCTGCACTGCCACGATCGCGAAGCGGTGGCGCGAGTCGAGGCGCACCACGAAACCGATGCGCATTGCACCACCTGTCACGATGCGCACAAGTCGAACAAGAAGTTCTTGCTGAAATGAGCCCGGTCCACGCCGCGCGCTCGTGGGCGTTCACCACGATTTGGCTCGTCGCCGCACTATCGCCGGCGGCCGCACGCGCGGATTGGCGCCAATTCGTTCCGACGCCGCGGGACAACGAGGTCTTCCTCGAGACCTTCACGTCGTTCGAGCGCGATCATTCCACGGGCATTCCCACGCCGATCCTGTGGACCGACACGTTCCTGCGCGAGAAGCTCCGTCTCGACTCCGAAGGCTACTCGTACGATCCCCGCTTCCTGCAGTACCGCTTTTCGCTAGGCGTGTTGCTTCGACAGGAGGACTACGAGAACAGCCAGTTCGACGATCTCGATTGGCGATACGGAGAAGGCGTCGAGTACAACGTGCGTGTGGCGCTCCTGCCCGAGCACCGCTACAACCTCGACCTCTTCGCCACACGCGTCGAGTCGCTCTATCAGCAGCAATCGGCGGTTCAGCACGACGACGTCGGTACCAGCTACGGCGGATCCGTGCAGTACCGGGACAAGCCGTATTTCGTCCACGCGGGATTCGTGGACAACACGGTGGAATCCAGCGGCGCCACGTCGGAGGTCCGCAAGGTGGACACCGACGCGCAGTACTTCAAGCGATTCACCGACGGCAACGAGCTCTCGTTCAGCGGCGCATACAACCCGGCGTGGTTCGACGGCACCGGCGGGCTCGATGGACGGTCGGACGAGTATCTGCTCGGCAACTTCATCAACCTGAGCGATGCGCGACTCTCGTCCGATCTGACCTGGCACACGAGCGAGCAGTCGAGCGACGGCTCCGATCACTTCTCGTACGACCAGTTCCTGTGGGACGAACGCCTCGTCGGCTATCTGCCGTGGAACTTCCGAACCGAGGCGCGCTTTCGATACCAGGACGACGAGAGTCGCTCGACCTCGCCCGACGAGACCGTGACGCAGGACTATTCGAGTCACGGCTACGACGTTCGATTCGACCTCATCCATCGACTCTTCCAGAGCCTCGACTCGCGCTACACGCTCATCGACGACCTGCGCGCCTCGCCGGGAGGCCGCTCGACGAACCTCTCCAACGGGCTCACCGTCAACTACACGAAGGCGATCCCGTCCGGACGGCTCTTGTTGGGCGGCAACGCGGCGCGCTCCGAGGTGGACAGTCAGGGCCGCGGCACGGACATCGTCAACGAGCCCCATCGTGGGGTCTCGGTGCCCGTCGACGTCTTCACGCTCGATCAGCAGAACGTCGACGAGCCCTCGATCCAGGTGTTCTTCCGCTCGCCGCTCGCGCCATTCGAGATCGTCGAGCTCACGCGCAGCGAGCAGTACGCCGTTCGCGCGGTTCCGAACCTCAACACGTTCGAGATCCAGGTGTTCGCGTTGCCGCCTCGCTTCGCCGTGCCGGGCTCGTACGATTTCTTCGTCTCGTATTCGTTGCTCGTGGGAGATTTCGCGCTGCGCATCGACACGCTCGGGAGCACGGCCACACTCGAGCTCTTCGACAATCTGGTCGCGCCCTACGCCGCCTACACGACCCAGCGGTCCGACGTTCTATCGGGGTCGTTTCCCGGCTACGCGGTCGATTCCTCGATCTACACCGCGGGCGTGCGCGTCACCGTGGGCCCGGTACGCTTGCGTGGTGAGTATCAAGACCTGGAATGGGACGTGAACCCGTACGACGCTTGGCGCGCCGAGATCCAATACGTGGACTCGTTCCAGCGTGGGATCAGCCTCTTCGGCTCGGCTTCCTACGTGCGTAAACATTATCGGGAGGGCTCGCTCGTCTACGAGCTCAGCGCCTATTCCGAGGACACCGTGTCGGTCACCGGCAACATCCAGAAACGTTTCACGGATCCCGCGATGGCGATCTCCACGGGCGCCTCGTTCCAGCAGGTGGAAGGGCTGATCGACACCCGCGCGTTCGCCCTCAACGCCGCCTGGAACTGGACGATCGGAAAACTGGATTTCGCGCTCGGCGCGAGCGCGTATGGATCGGAGTCGATGACGGGACAGCCGATTCCGCTGCGTCGCGATCACGAGCTCGTCTATCTCCGAGTCACCCGTCAGCTCTACTGACCCGGCCACGCCATGACCAACGATTCCGAACCGCGAGATCGCGTGCTCGTTCGCGCGTCGGGAGGTTGGTGCGGTTTTCTGCTGGTGGCGGGGCTCGCCATCTCGGGTTGCGCTGCGCAGTGGACGCCGCGAACGGCGACGCCCACCGTCGCGCTGCAATGGCCGTACGCACCCGCGCCCCCCAAGGTGACGTACTTGCACTCGCTCTCCGGGCTCGACCGCGCAGCCGACGTCGGCAGCGTGCTGCGCGCCGTGGCGTTCGGCAGCGAGAGCGAGGATCGCGACGCCTTCGTGCTGCCGGTCGCGGTCGCGGTGGGCTCGGACGGCCGACTCGCGGTCGCGGACCTGGGGCGGCGCTGCGTTCACCTCTACGTTCCGCTCGAGGGGCGCTACGTCCGGCTGAACGGCGCGGACGACGACCCGCTGCTCTCGCCGGTGGCGGTTGCGTTCGACGACGCGCAAGGGCTTTTCGTCTCCGATTCGGTCGGTAAGGTGCTCGCGTTCGGCGCGGACGGGACGTTTCGCTTCGCGCTGCGCAAGGCCGGCGAGCGGGCGCTCGCGCGGCCGACGGGCCTCGCCTACGACCGTGAGCGGAAGGCGCTCTACGTCGTGGACACGCTCGCCAGCGAGATCGACGTCTTCGAGCAGGACGGGCGCTTCGCGTTCTCGTTCGGATCGCGGGGTGACGGCGCTGGCCAGCTCAACTTCCCGACTCATGCCTTCTGCTCGCCGCGCGGCGAGCTCTACGTCACGGACGCGATGAACTTTCGCGTGCAGATCTTCGACCGGGACGGCAAATGGCTCGGTGGTTTCGGCCGCCACGGCGACGGCTCGGGCGATCTGGCCATGCCGAAAGGCGTGGTCGTGGATCGGGATGGCGTCGTCTACGTCGTGGACGGCATCTTCGACAACCTCCAGCTCTTCGATCGCACCGGCCGCTTCCTGCTCACCGTGGGGGCGCGCGGGACCGGTTTCGGCGAGCTCTGGCTGCCCTCGGGGGCGTTCATCGACGACGAGGACCGGCTCTATGTTTGCGACACGTACAACCGGCGGATCCAGGTGTTCCGGATCACGCGAGACTATGCCGATGCGCGTTCGTGAGCGGCGCTTCGTTCCCCGGCGGCCCACTTGGCTGGCGATCGCCGTGCTGGGCTGGCTCGTGACGAGGGCGGCCAACGCCGGCGCGGCGACCGACATCGTGAACACGCCGCACAACCTTTCCGTCTCCGGTACCGGCACGGTTCGTGCCCTCACGGAAGACCGAATCTGCGTCTT
This sequence comes from bacterium, assembly GCA_046331705.1. GTDB lineage: Bacteria > JADJOY01 > JADJOY01 > JADJOY01 > JADJOY01 > JADJOY01. Next base: position 76,789 of record JAXLQJ010000019.1, read on the forward strand.
CTGCCACACCCCTCACAACGCGGCGCCGCTCTCTCCGTTGTGGAACAAGGAGCTCGGCCCGCGCTTCTACACCGTCTACACGAGCCCGACGATGCACGCTGGCCCGCTGGCGCAGCCGTCCGGGCCGACCAAGCTCTGCTTGAGCTGTCACGACGGCACCATCGCGATGGGGGCGGTGCTGAACCCGGCCGGCGGCATCGCGATGACCGGGGGCGGCTTCTTTCCATCGGGCAGCCTGTCGAGCTTCGGGCTCGACCTCTCGGGCCATCACCCGGTGTCGTTCCCGTACTCGGACGCGCTTCCCAATCCCGAGCTGGCGCCGACGCCACCCGTCGATCTGGTGTTCGGCGGGACCGACGAGGTGCACTGCACCACGTGCCACGACCCGCACGACGACACCTACGGCGCGTTTCTCGCGAAGGACAATCGTTTCTCGGCGCTGTGCGTGCGCTGTCACGAGTTGCCCGGGTGGAGCACCTCCGCGCACGCCACGTCCACCGCCTCGGTGGTCGGCATCCTGCCGCGGCCTCCCAAGACGGCCCCGACCTACACCCAGCTCGACGAGTGGGGCTGCGAGTCGTGCCACACGCCGCACTTCGCGCCGACCGCGGAGCAGTTGCTCCAGTTCACGGCGCTGCCCCCGGAGCCGTTCTCCTGCACCAGCGCCGGTTGTCACAACAGCCAACCTCCGCCGGCGCACGGGCCTTCCACGGCGAAGCCGATGGCCGACATCGCGGGCCAGGTTCGCAAGCCCTCGGCGCACCACGAGGCCGTCGGCGGAGCGACGGCGAGCGGACGAGGGCGCAATCGAGGGGGACGCGCGACGAGCGAAGGCGTCGCGTGCAGCGAATGCCACAATCCGCACCTCGCCAGCGCGGGCTCGGCCGAGGCGCCTTACGTGTCGAGTCTGGTGCGCGGCGTGAGCGGCGTCGATCGCAACGGCGCGACGGTCGAGTCCGCCCGCTTCGAGTACGAGATCTGTTTCAAGTGCCATGCGGATTCGAGCGCGGACCGCGCCTTCGTGCCGCGGGTCGTGCCGTCGACGAACCTGCGGCGCGCGTTCGATCTCTCGAATGCCTCGTACCATCCGGTCGCCGGCATCGGAAAGAGCAAGGACGTGCCGAGCGTGCCGTCGTCCTTCGAGCGCGAGCTGAGCTCCGCGAGCGTCATCTACTGCACCTCGTGTCACGCCGACGACGACGGCGTCTCGAACGGCCCCCACGGCTCGACCTTCGCGCCGATCCTCAAGCTTCGCTACGAGACCGCCGACCACACGCCCGAGAGCTTCGAAAGCTACGCGCTCTGCTATCAGTGTCACGACCGCGAAAGCATCCTGAGCGACGTGAGCTTCCGGAAGAGCGCCGGCGCCGCGTCGGCGCCCGCGCGGCCGATGCTGGGACGCCGGCCGAGTCGCGTACCGGGAAACGGCGGCGGCCACAGCGGCCATCTCGCTGCCGGAGTGTCGTGCGCGACGTGCCACGATCCTCACGGCGTGCCGGACTCGGGTGTGGTCGGACCGGCGGGAACCGGCTCGCACACGCACCTCATCAACTTCGACAGCCGCGTGGTGCTGCCGCTCGCTGGCGGCACGAGCCCGATCTTCCAGGACACCGGAGGCGGATCGGGAACGTGCAGCCTGGTTTGTCATGGAGTGACGCACGAGAACGTTTCGTACCCGTGAGCAGGCGACGATGCGAACCCAGCCGGGACGGAGGAATCGAATGAGCACGAAGACGCTGACCAAGGGCCTTTGTTTCGTCTCCGTTTGGTTCTCCGCGATCGTGCTCTGGCCCTCTTCGGCAAGCGCCGAGGATGGGTGCGTCACGGAGAAATGCCATCCATCCATCCTCAAGGTCAGCAACGAGCACGCGGTCGGAGATACCTGCGACAGCTGCCACGAAGCGGTGGAGACGGAGCATCCGCAAAAGGGCAAGAAGACCTTCAAGCTGAGCGAGGAGGAGCCCGAGCTCTGCTACGGGTGTCACGACAAGATGGGCGAGAAGAAATCGGTCCATTCGCCCGTCGAGCAAGGGATGTGCACCAGCTGTCACAATCCGCACGGATCGAACAACGAGAAGATGCTGACCGATCCGCCCAAGGAGCTCTGCAAGGGCTGTCACGAGGATCAAACCACGTTCGAGTTCATGCACGGACCGGCGTCCACCGGCGACTGCATGGAGTGCCACGCCCCGCACGAGTCGGACAACGAGCATCTCCTGCTCAAGACGGATCGCGAGCTCTGTGTGGGCTGCCACGAAGAGATGGCCGCGATCGATCAGAAGCAGTTCGTTCACTCCGCGCTCGATTCCGGCTGCACGGCGTGTCACAACCCCCACGGGTCCAAGTTCAAGAAGCTGCTCTCGGCCGACGGCCAAGCGGTGTGCTTCGATTGCCACGACAGCATCGCCGACACCGTCAAGGAGGCCGTCGTCCCGCACAAACCGGTGGGAAGCCAGAAGGCTTGCGCGTCCTGCCATTCACCGCATGCCTCCGACAACGAGAGTCTGTTGCTCGAGCCGCAGAAGGCCTTGTGCCTGAGCTGCCACGACAAGGTCCTCACCAAGGACATGAAGGTGCTGCACGGACCGATCGAGAAGGGCGAATGCGTCGGCTGCCACAATCCGCACGGATCGCCGAACCGGAAGATCCTCGAGAAGGAGTTCTCCCCCGAGCCGTATCTGCCCTACACCGGCACCGAGTACGCGCTCTGCTTCTCGTGTCACAAGCGAGACCTGGTGCAGTACGCCGATACCTCGTTCGCCACGAAATTCCGCGACGGTGAGCGCAACCTCCATTACCTGCACGTGAACAAGGCGGAAAAGGGCCGATCCTGCCGCTTCTGCCACGAGATCCACGGCGGCCCGAATCCGAAGCTGATCGCCGACACCGTGCCGTTCGGTCAGTGGCGATTGCCGCTCAACTACGTGAAGACCGAGACGGGCGGCGGGTGCACGCCGGGTTGCCACAAAGCGCAGGTCTACGATCGCGACGTGCCGGGACGGAAGCCGCCTGCGCCGAAGACCCCCGCCAAGGCGGGCTGAGACGCCGAGCGTTCGGCGAAGTGGTTCCTCGGCGCGCGCGCTGTCGTGACGCTTGGCGCCGCGCCTGTCGCTGATCGCCAGCGGAGGCCGTGGCGCCACCGTACCGGTCCCGCACCGGTCGCGCCACGCGTGACGAAAGCGAATCATTCGCGTTCGTCGAGGTTACCGAACGCGCTCGCCGCGATTGCGTGACATATGTTCCGCTCACGCTCGCCCGGGCTGAGAAATCGCCGTCGCATGACGAATCGTCCCGCACTTCGCGCTTGGCGTGAAACTTGCCGGCGTCCGTTGGAATCGGACGAGCCCGCTCATCCGATTCACGTCGAGGGTTTGGCCGAACGACGAGCGAGGTGAGGGATGGCGCAGCGCGACTCGGACCCGCCGGGCGAACCCGACGTCCATCGTGGGCCAGAGGCCTCGGAGCCGGAGTTCTCGATCGCGCAGTCGAACGCCCTCGCGCCACTGCTCATTCTCTTCGGGGTCACGGTCCTCGCGATCCTTCTGTCGATCGTCCGCGCCAAGCCCATCGCCCCACCCGAAGGCGCGCCGGCCGCAAAGGCCTTTTCACCCGTCGACTTCCCGGCGGTGTTCGCCAAGGACGAAGCCCTCGCCGGGCTGGATACCGGTCCGGGCGGCGAGGCCCGCAAGGAGTATCCGGTTCCGGCGCCGCCGTTCAGCGAGGACGTGTTCCCGTGCTCGGGCTGCCACGCCGACATGGACACCGATCCGACGCGGCGTGAGTTCAGCGACATCCACTCCGACATCCATTTCGAGCACGACGCCGAGCACCGCTGGTGCCTGGACTGCCACGACGCGACCGACCGCGACCAGCTCAAGCTGGCCAGCGGCGAGCGATTGCCGTTCACCGAGTCGTACCGACTCTGCGGCCAATGCCATGGCACCCAGTTCCGCGACTGGAAGGAAGGGATCCACGGCAAGCGGACCGGCTACTGGGATGGACCGAAGCGCTACCTCTTGTGCGTGAACTGCCACAACCCGCACAGCCCGCATTTCAAGCCGCTGCAACCGCTGCCTCCCCCGGTCCGCCCCAATTTCCTGCGGCCCGAGGATGCAGCGCTCGCGAACGCGGCACCCGGCGCCGGCGCGGCGCGAAGCGCGCCCGAGGAGGCGCCCCATGGCTGATCGTGGGATGGAGCACGACTGCGCGAGCGCCGCTCTCGAGGCACTCGGCGTGGACTGCGTCGCGTCGGCGGAGAGCGGGCCGACGGATTCGAAGACCCGGCTCGCCAATCGGCGCGATTTCCTGACGGCCGTCGGATTGGCCGCCGCGGGGTACCTCGCGGGCTGCTCGTCCGAGGCGCGCGAGGAGTTCTTCCGCCAGCGCTTCGTCGAGCTGACGCCCGAAGAGGTCGCTCGTCGCGTCGAACGCATGCAGGCCGAATATCGAAAGAAATACGGCCCCGACGTGAATCTGTCGTCGGTCCCCGCGAAGCCCGGGGTGCATTTCGGCTATGCGCTCGATCTGTCGCGTTGCATCGGGTGCCGGCGCTGCGTGTACGCGTGCGTCAAGGAGAACAACCAATCGCGCGATCCGCAGGTGCAATGGATTCGCGTGCTCGAGATGGAGAAGCGCAAGGGAATCGATTTCGAGAGCGCCAATCCGTACTACGACCACGCCACGGTGCCGGACCCGGACCACTTCTACCTGCCCGTCGCGTGTCAGCAATGCGAGAACCCGGCGTGCACGCGCGTCTGCCCCGTCGGTGCCACCTGGAACGAGCCGGATGGCATGGTGGTCATCGACTACGACTGGTGCATCGGCTGCCGCTGTTGCATGTCGGCGTGCCCGTACGGAGCGCGGCACTACAACTGGGGCGAGCCCACGATTCCACCGAACGAGTTCAACCCGAACCTGCACGTGCTGGGCAATCGTCCGCGTCCGCGGGGCGTGGTCGAGAAGTGCACGTTCTGCATCCAGCGGGTCCGCAACGGACGCTATCCGGCCTGTGTCGAGATCTGCCCGGTGGGCGCGCGCAAGTTCGGCAACCTGCTCGATTCGGACAGCGAAGTGTCGCGGATCCTGCGCGAGAAACGCGTGTTCGTGCTCAAGGCCGAGCTCAAGACCGATCCCAAGTTCTTCTACTTCTACGGACTCTAGGACGGCACATGGGACCGCTCAGCTTCCTTCGATCGAGCGCTCGATTCGTGCTTCGCGGCGGCAAGGCCTATTGGCTGTGGGTCGCCAGCCTCTCGGCCCTGATCGCCTGGGGAGCCGCCGCCTACGTCGATCAATTCCGCCTCGGGTTGATCGTCACGAACATGCGCGACCAGGTGTCGTGGGCGTTCTACATCGGCAACTTCACGTTCCTGGTGGGTGTTGCGGCGGCGGCGGTGGTGCTCGTGATCCCCGCCTACATCTACCACTGGAAGCCGATCAAGGAGGTCGCGATCCTGGGCGAGATTCTGGCCATCAGCGCGATCGTGATGTGCTTGATGTTCGTGGTCGCCGACATGGGCCATCCGGAGCGTGGTTGGCACCTGATCCCAGGCCTCGGTCACATGAACTTCCCGCGCTCGATCCTCGCGTGGGACGTGCTGGTGCTGAATCTCTACCTCTTGCTCAACCTGACCATCGTCACGCACGTGCTCTATCGGGGCATGCAGGGACGCCCGCCGAATCAGCGCTTCGTCGTGCCGCTGGTGCTGTTCTCGGTTCCGGCGGCGGTGGGCATCCACACCGTCACAGCCTTCATCTACGCCGGCGCCGCGGCCCGGCCTTATTGGAACGCGTCGATCCTGGCGCCGCGCTTCCTGTGCTCGGCGTTCTGCTCCGGACCGGCGATCATGTTGATCCTGTTCCAGATTCTGCAACGCACCACCAAGATCGCCATCAAGGACGACGCGATCTGGAAGGTCGCGGAGCTGATGGCCTACGCGATGTTCCTGAATCTGTTCTTGCTGGGCGCCGAGGTCTTCAAGGAGTACTACTCGCAGACCGAGCATTTGAGGCATCTCGAGTACTTGTTCAGCGGCCTCGACAAGCACCGGGCGCTGGTGCCGTACGCGTGGAGCTTCGTGGCCTGCGGTGTGGGAGCGTTTCTCCTCTTCCTGATCCCCGCGACGCGCCGCAACGTCGTCACGCTCAATCTGGGTTGCCTGCTCATCTACGCGAGCGTCTACATCGAGAAGGGCATGGGGCTCGTGATCCCAGGCTTCACGCCCGACACCCTCGGCGAGGTGTACGAGTACGTGCCGACGGTCCACGAGCTTCGGATCGGCGCCGGGATCTTCTCCACCGGGTTCCTGGTGTTCACGTTGCTCTGCAAGATCGCGATCCCGATCATGACGGGAGAGTTCCACCAGCACCGGGTGCAAGCCGGGGAGGGAGACGCTTCCGTGGTCCGGGGCGCCGCCGCGGCGTGATCGGGCCGGCAGCCGGCCTCATCCGACCGTTGCGCGGCTCGATCGCGGTGCTACCGATCCGCCTCGGAGTCGCTCGCCGGCGATGGGGCTCGACGTAGCAGCGCCGGCGTGACGATCAGCGCCCCGCCGTAGAGCGCGAGGCTGAACACGAGCGCCGCGGCGGAGCCGATTCGCAGATCCTCGAGCACCAGCTTCGATCCACCGAGCAGCAGCACGGCGCCCGCGAGCGCTCCCAGCTCGCGCTTCCCGCCGAGCGCGCGCCACGCCGCGAGCGCGAGCGCCGCCGCGGCGAGCACCCCCGTCCGTACCACGGCGAGTCGGCCCGGATCGGCATGCGCTCCCGGCGCCCCGGCGATCGGCGCGGCGAGGAGCCGCGCCACGGCGCCACCGATCCCGAGCAGCGCCACGGCGAGCGCCGCAACCCGAGCGGCCTTCGCGAGGCGGTCCGGGCCCGTCAGCGGTGCGCCTCGATACGTGAGGAACCCCGTGCCGATCGCCAATCCCAAGACCGCGACGACCGGGCCGGAGAGCGTCGGCCACGGGCCGCTCGCTGGCAGCGCCAGCGAGGCGATCGACGCGGCGAAGAGCCCCGATGCAACCGTCGCAGCCGCCGAGAGCAGCGCGGCGTGGACCTGGAACACCGGCCGGCTGCGGGGCAGCGCGAGTGCGGCGACCGCCACGGCGGCGGACGCCCAGACCACCGGGAAGAACGGAGCGGGAAGCAAGACGCGCGTGCCTTCGGCGGCGAGGAACGTCGCGAGGGTCGAGAAGTAGCCGCTGGCCGCGCGGTGACCCCAGCGCGCCTCGCTGCGGCGCGACAAGACGGCGTGCAGCAGCAGACCAGCCCCCAGCGCCGCGATCGCGATCCCCGTGCGGACACCTCCGTCCGCCACCACCAGGCTCGCCTCGAAGCCCACGAGACAGACGATGCCGGTCTGCACGATCGCGAACGGCGTGAGCTCGTGCGCCTGCACCAGCAGGCGCAGCACGAACGCGCTCAGATAGACGAGGACCAGGCCGAGCTGCGCCGCCAGCAAGGGCGTCGTGTGGAGCCACTCGGCCGGCTTCCCGATCAATCGCAGCCCGCCGAGGTGGAGCACCACCAGATCGAGGACCATCGCGACCACCCAGCGCTGACCGCGCCAGCCGTGACCGTAGGCGAGAACCAGTGAGCCCACGGCCAGTCCCAGCAGATACGGGACGAACGCGGACGCTGCTTGCGTGACCAGCAAGAGCCCCACACCGTCGAGAAGGGCCGCGATCACGGTGATCCAGACGACCGTCGGGAAGACCCGTCGCCAGGCCACGACCAGGCCCAGGAAGGTCGTGACCGCGAGGACGCACGCCGCGGTTCCCGGGCTGAGGAGCCGAAAGCGCGTCGTCGCCTCGAAAGCCAGCGGGTAGGCGATGAGGCCCGAGGCGAGGGCATGGAACGCCCCGCTCAGGTGGTTGCCCTTGGCGGCGGCTCGGTCCGCGAAGAAGAGCCAGCCGATCGCATACACGAGCCCCAGCGCCACGCCCACGGCGCTCGAGAGCGTTCCCGATTCGGTGAGCGAGCGGAACAGGAACGCGCCACCGAGCACCAGGCAGGTGCGCCCCACGAGGGCCGGTAGGCCGCTGAGCCGCGCCGCGTCGATCGTCGGCGCCGCCGGCGCAGCCGACGGCGCCGACGTGAGCTCCGCTGGCGCCTCGATGGCCGGGGGTGCCGCGGTCGGCTCCACGACCGGCGTGGCACGGCTTTCGACCGCGGCGAGCCGCCCGCTCAGCTCGGTGACGAGTCGCTCGAGCTCGCGAACGCGCTCTTCGAGGGGCGATGGGGAGGGCAGGTCGCAGCCTCCTGGACCGAAGATCCCGCCGGCGGGTCTCGAACCCTCGAAACCGCACGCAAGAACGGTTCCGATGCAAATGCGGCGGACGAACCACGCCCGCACCCCGGGTGTGGTGGTCCGCGACTTCTCGGGGATGTGTGGAGACACGAACGGCGCACGCGCGAGCACGTGCGCCGTTCGACCTGCGAGCGCTTACTTCACGAGCGTCTTCGCGTAGGCGAAGACGTTGTCGATCGCGGCTGGATCGAGCGACTTGCTGAAGGCCGGCATCGGCTTCTTGCCTTCCGAGAGCAATTTCATGATCTCGGCGTCGCTCTTCTTCGAGGGCTTGCTGATGTCGGGGATCTCCACCTTGAGCTTTTCCGCCATCTTCGCGTTGCCCGTACCGTCCTCGCCATGGCAGTTCGCGCACTTCTTGCCGTAGACCGCCTTGCCCGCCTCGACGTCCGCAGCCCTGGAGCTTGCCGCGGACGCCAGCGCCGCGACTGCGAGCAGGGTGACGACCGTCTTTCCTTCACGTCCCATCACTTCACCTCCCCAGGTGTGCGCTCGCGCCGTGGCTTACGGACGAGGAGCCATCGGGTGCGGCCGGTGGCTCCTCGCGAGAGCAAGCAAGACGCTTGCCACGACCTGGGGCGAGCTGGACGGCGCCTCGAGAGGTGGCCCCGCCCAGCGGAACGCGATCACTTGCCCGAGAGCGACTTGGCGTAGGCGAGCACGTTCTCGATCGCTGCGGCGTCGAGGGTCTTCGCGTAGCCCGGCATCGGCTTCTTGCCTTCCTGGAGCAGCTTCAGGAGATCGGCGTCGCTCTTCTCGGAGGGCTTGCTCAGGTCGCCCATCTCCACCTTGAGCTTGGCGGCCATCTTCGCGTCGCCCTTGCCGTCTGCGCCGTGGCAGTTCTGGCACTTCTTCTCGTAAACGGCCTTGCCGGCCGCTGCATCCGCCGCACGGGCGGAGATCGCTGGCGCCGACACCGTGAGCGCGACCGCGGTGATCAACAGCTTGGATCCCAGTTTCATCGTTCGCTCCTCCCCATCGGTTTCTTGGACCCCCGCCGCGCCATGCGGCGGAGGGTGTTCTCGTGGTGAGTGGTCCGGCCCCCGGCGGCTATTCCTGCTCGTCTTCGTCGGGTTCGGCCCCTGGCCCCGTTTCGGCGGGCATTCGTTCCAGGACTCGGCCGGCGGGCGAGCGGCCGGTCAGCCAGGCGGTGTCCATCGGATAGACCACGGGGTCGAAGATGACGAAGTAAAAATGCCACACCAAGATCGAGAGTGTGGCGAGCACGGCCTCGTAATAGTGGAGGGCCGTCGCGACGTCGAGAGCCCATTTGGGCAGGTGTTGCATCGCCTGGGTCGAGAACCACAGCAGCAGCCCGGAAGCCGCCATGACCAGGCTTCCCCACAAGAACGCCAGGTACTCGGCCTTCTCGGGGTAACCGAGCGACGGGCTGCGCGGCGGCACCGGGCTGCGACCGGCGAGCCAACGCATCTTCTCGACCAGCTCGTGCAGGTCGGACCGTCCCGGCACCATGCCGAGGATGCACGCGCGCGCCTTGCGGTCGAACGCGACGTGCATGAGGTGGAAGCCGAGCGCCGCCATCATCACCGAGCCCGCGGCCCGATGGATCAGGCCGCGCAGCTCGAGCGAGGCCTCCCAGGTCAGCAACGGTCTCGCCCACCAGGCCTCGGGGAACTTGAGCGCGAAGCCCGTGTACACGAGCACCAGGAAGCTCGTGGCGGTGAAGCCGTGCGCGAGTCGGAAGCCGAGGGAAAGCCGCTCCTCGCGCGGAGCGACGGCGCGTCTCGGGCGCCAGGAGTCGTTCCTCGCCTTGCGGTAGAGATCGAGCGCGTTGTGAAGGAACATCAAACCGATGACCAGCGGGATCAGCACCAGGTAGATCCGGCGAACCCACGTCACCACGATGTGCTCGCCCTGATTCGGCAGCACGTGGATCGCGGTGATGGGAAACGTGTCCCCGGCGCCCGGGTGGCATTTGCCACACGTCTTCGGCAGGTTCGACGGATGAATCAGCGAGCGCGGGTCCGAGGAGGGCAACACGTCGTGAACGCCATGGCACGAGGCGCAGTTCGCGACCGTCGCCGAGCCCGTTCGCATCGCCAGGCCGTGATAGCTGTCCTCGAACGCTTTGACCTTGTCCGCGGAGAAGCCGAATTTCTGCGCGAGCCGGATGTCTCCGTGGCAACGCCCGCAGGTCATCTTCGGCACGTTGCTGGCGGCGACCGGTGAGCCACGCTCGTGTGGTGCGGCGATCATGTGCTCGCCGTGGCAGTCGATGCAGGTCGGCGCCTCGCGGATCCCGTGCGCCACGGCCTGACCGTGGATGCTCCCCTCGTACGCCTTGGCGATCTCGGTGTGGCACTTGCCGCAGGTGCTCGCGACGTTCTGGGAGTTGACCTGCGAGCGCGGGTCTTGCGGCGGCAGGATCCCGTGGCTGCCGTGGCAGCTGCTGCAGACGGCGCCGTGCCGGCCGTCGGCCTCCGCGCGCGCGTGCACGCTCGCCCGGTAGGCCTCGATCGGTAGGGTGCGGCCGAAGCCGAGCTTCTTCGCCATCTCGCCATCGCCGTGACAGCGGCCACAGGTCTCGGCGACGTGGCTCGGATGCAGCGGCGACTTCGGATCGTCGCTGGGCACGATCGCGTGCGCGGCTCCGTGACACTCGAGGCACGCCGCCGGCTCGATATCGGCTGCCGCTCGCCCGTTGCCGTGCACGCTGCCCGCGAGCTCGTCGAAGGCGTCGTCGTGACACGGGCGGCAGCTCGAGGCGGTGTCGCCATCCTCGTGTGGAACCCGGGCCGACTTCGGGTGACAGTCGACACACTCGAAGGACTCGTGCGCGGTGCCCGCGACCGCGGCTTGCTCGTCGGGATGACAGGTGTCGCAGGTGGTCTCGTCATCCTCGGCTTCGGCCGCGGCAGTCGCTGCCGGCGCCCGCACGAGCATGGCGAGCGCGACGAGTGCGGCGATCGCCAGCAGCCGCACCCGCCACGGGTCGCACCCGGCCTTCTGGTTCATAGGCTGCCCGTCGCGCCATCGTGGCAGTCGGAGCAGATCTGGTCTTGCCACATGTCGCCGATGTCACCGGGATGGACGAACTCGAGCCCCTCGAAATTCGCGGCCGTCTTCTCCGTCGACGAGCCTTGTCCGACGATCAGATGGCACGTGTTGCAATCGCGGGTGAGCGGGGTGCCGTCCTTGGTCTTGTGGTCGCCGTCGTGGCAGCGGAAGCATCCCGGGAAGTTCATGTGGCCGATGTTGTCCGGGTACGGCTTCCAGTTCACCTTCATCTCCGGGAACACGTTCTGCTCGAAGAGTCGCTGCACCTCGGTGATGGCCGCGTCGATCTCGGCTTGATGGGTTCGCGCATAGTCCGCTTGCTCGGTGCGGTAGTACGTGGAGAGCGTGTCCGCGATCGTGTGCCGCGCCTCTTCCGTGGTCTCGTAATCCTTGGCGAGCAGCGTGATCGCTTGCTGCTTGATGTAGGGGATGGATCCGTCGATGCGCTTGGTGAAGATCGACATGTCGACCGAGTCGACGGGCGGGTTGTATCGGTGCGAGGGGCGGTTGTGGCAGTCGATGCAGTCCATGCGTCGCGGCGTCGCCTTTTCCAGCTCCTCGGGCTTGAGCGGCGCGGAGCCGGATTCGTAAACCCGCACGGTGCCGTCCGGTCCCGTCACGCGCACCCATGGGATCACCTGGCGCTGCGGGTCGGAGGCGACGTACTCGACCTTGTTCTCGATGTTCATGTGCCAGTGGATGCCGCCCGCCGGCCCGAAGCTCGGATCTCCGCCACCCACCTTCATGAGCAGCGAGATGGTCCACGGCGAGTTCGTCTCGTCCGCCAGGTAGTGATGGTTCTCGCGCAGCGCGGCGCCGAAGAACTTGCGTGGCCAGTGGCATTGCTCGCAGGTCTCTTGGGCGGGGCGCAGGCTTTCCACCGGTACGGGGATCGGCCGCGAGTACTTGTGGGTCAGCACCGAGTACACCTGGTAGAGGCCGGAGACCTTCGACTTCACGAACCATTCGGCCCCTGGCCCGATGTGGCACTGGACGCAGGTCACCCGCGCGTGCGGCGACTCGCGATAGGCGGTCTTCTCGGGGCTCATCACCTGATGGCAGGTGTCGCCGCAGAACATCACGGACTCCGTGAACTCGTACGCTCGATAGGAGCCGATGGCGGAGAGCAAGAGCAGCAGGAACGTGCCGCTGGTGACACCGATGAACGTCGCGCGATGGCGCGGAACGTTGAAATCGATGCGCGGGAACGGAGGGATCTCGCCCGGTTTCGCGCGCCGCCGTCGCCGTCGCTCGAGCAGCACGCCGATGACGATCAGCGCGATCCCGAGCAGCAGGAATCCGGGCGCGATGACGTAGGTGAGGATGCCCTGATACGGATTGCGGAATCCGCGGAAGAAATCGGCGCCGAGGAGGTAGACGGCGCCGAACAGCGTGCAGGCCGTGAGGATGGATCCCGCCAGGCTGATCCAGTTCTGCATCAGCGACGGATGACGAGGCTGGGCGGTGCTGGGCTGTTCGGCCATCGTGGTGCTCCTCGGTGATCGGGGCAGGAATCCCTAGCTCGGGTGCTTCGCGCTAGCGTTCGTGCACGCGAGCTTCGCGCGTGCGGCGAGCGGCACGCGCAGGATGCGCGCCATTCTCGTCGATGCCCTGGAGATTGGTACACGCGCGGAAGCTCGCGCGTTGCCGACGGGCGTTCTCAGACCGAAAGGAAACGTTTCGAGAGAGACAGCGTCGCGGCGTCGGCGTCGATCGAGGCCGACGCGCACGGACGCCGCGCGCCGCGAGCGGTGCTCGCGAGCGGTGCCTCTGGGTGTGATCGGGGTGGGCTCTCACGAGGCCGGCGATTCTGCGGTGCGGGGGGTGAGCGGCGCGGTTCGGGCACGACCGGCGTTGCGTTGGCCGGAAGCCTGTCCCGCGCTCGTTGGATCGACGGAGTCGCTCGGGTCACGGCGTCGTCTTCTTGAGTGTCTTCATGTACTCGACGGTGTCGCGGATCTGTTGCGGATTGAGCCGAGTCGCCCACTCCGGCATGTAGGGCGAGCCGTGCATCGCCTTCGCCGCGCCCAGGGAGATGAAGTTGACGAGCTCGTCCTCGCGGCCCTCGATCTTGAACTCCGGCGACGTGAAGTCGCGCGGCTTCGGAGGATCCAGATACGTCGCGACGGGGCCTTTGCCGTCGCCGTTGACGCCGTGGCAGCCCTGGCAAGACGCCGCGTAGATGTCGCGGCCCGCGGGGACGCTCACGTGCTTGCCCGGAACGGAGAGCGTCCGGATGAAGCCGATCGTGCTCTGCAGGACCTCGGGCTTGAGCACGGTCGCGACGGTCATGGGACCGTGCGAGGCGCTCTCGAGGCCCTTGGCGATCGCTTCGTCGCTGCGCCCGGCCAGCCACGCCGAGTTGGTGAAGTCGAGAAGGGGCGCCTTCAGGTTCGCCGCGAGCGGGCCGTCGCCACGTCCGTAGCGCCCGTGACAGGTCGCGCAGAGCTCCTCGTAGACCTGCTGGCCTTGTGCCTTGAGGCCGGCCGCGTCCTCTGCAACGGCGACGGCGGCAGAACCTCCGAGGGCGACGGCGACGACTGCTGCGATGGCGAACCGGTTCATGTTCTCGACCTCGTTGTCGTGCGGCGGATGCTCCTGACGGGTAGTCGGCGATCGCGGCCTGGTGAGCTGCGCTCCGCCTGGCGTTCGTTTCCGGCGATTGCCTTTGCAAGGTCGAGGCCTTGCGCCTCACGCCGAGCGCGGGTCGGGCAGCGACGGGTAAGTGGTGAGAATCGCGATGGAACGGACGCCGACGCTGAAAGCGGCCCGGGCGATGACGCAGCGGGTCGCACGTTCGACGCGGATTCCGCCCGATACCCGTCGACGGGGTGTTTCCGTCCGGTGACATCGTCCGGCGCGGGAGTCCCGAGGCGTTCCACAGGGACCACGACGCCGTAGCGCTGGTCGCCAGCTCCCGACCGTTCTCAGAGCGCGCTTCGGCGCACCAACTCGCGTGTGACGTGGACCAGATAGATCACCACGCCGCAGCCCACCAGGGGCACGCCCAGGAACGCGAGGGCCAGAAACGTGCCGGGTGTGGTGCGTACCAACACGCCCGGCACGAACGCGAGGCCGAGCAGCTCGAGCGCGATGGCCAGGCGCAGCACTTGAGGTCGCGTCATGGGTGCTCCGAACCTGCGCCGGCGGCGAAGCCGAGCACCGCTGTGGGGCTCGGCATCGCCGGCGCTGCCTTCTTCGGTTCCCAGAACTCGTACGAATCGAGGTCGTCGACCGGGTGGATGAGGTCGTGGCAATCGCTCTGCATGCACGACACCTCGCCAGTCAGGATCTTGGCCAGCGGCGCGGCGGCGGTCCTGTGTTGCTTCGACGCTTCGAAACGCCGCGAGCCGCGGTGGCACCACAAGCAGTTGTCGTTGGGAAAAGGTTCGTAGAGCTGGATCTTGTCGGGAACCCCGCCCAGATAGTGACGGTAGATGTGCCGCAGCCCGCCCAGCTTGGCTTTCACGTCGCCGAACATCGAGTAGTCGGCGTGGCACGTGTAGCAGGCGTGGTCGCGCGTGAGCAGGTTGTTCTGGAAATGCACCGCGGGCACGACCTCTTCGTCGTCGATGGTCAACGTCTTCGCGAACGGAGCCATCTCGTGGCACGAGTCGCGGCAGAACGCGGTGCGCGTCGACTCGTGCAGACCATGGCGCACGCTCACGATCAACGAGCCGATGGGCAGTACCGTCAACCCCACCAGCAGCAGGATTCGGCCCGCTCGCTCCTCCGCTAGCCGGTCGACGAACATCAGGAGGTAGATCGAGAGCCCGATCGTGACGAGCCACCCACCCAAGAGCACCAGGTGCTCGGCGATCATGCGCATGTGTCACTCACCCCGGTTGCGAGAACGTCTTCGCGCGGTGCGACTGGGTCGCGCACGCCGACGAGATCACTTCTTCAGTCCCCCCAACCACTCGGCGACCACCTTGAGCTCGTCCTTCGTGCCCCGAAAGCGCTTCTTGTGCTTTCTGCCGTCGAGCGTTTCCTGCTTCACCAGGAACTTCGCGATCCAGAGCTTGTCCTTCTCGGCGCCGACGTTGGAGAGGTCGGGCGGATCACGCTTCTCGCCCGTGTCGGGCTCGTCCCCTTCTTCGTCCGTCGGGTCTTCGCTCTCGACGATCGCGACACCCTGGCTCTCGATCTTGTGGCAGCGGTTGCATTTCTGCGCGACGAAGATCTTCTTGCCGTCCGCGTCCTGCGCGCGCGCGGCGGGAGCAGCGACGATCGTGGCGATGACCAGAGCCGTCATCGCCACGAGGATCGTCCGGATCCTGAGGGGCGGGATGTCGCGTTTGTCGTGACCCATCACGTCGCTTCTCCTCCTGGCTCGCCGCGCGAGCCGTTCGAGTTTCGGATGCCCTGCCCTGCGCTGCGTCGAGGTCGTCGTGGACGCGCGTGTGCGGTCACGGCAGCGCACCGCCGTCGATCCAGGACGCCACCGTGAGCGCCTCGGCGCCGTTCGCCGGGAGCGGCGTGCCGCCGCCGTGGGACACGGCTCCCGTGGCCTTGCGCTGGAGCAGGCTGGCTGCCGAGTCTCCGGCGACGACCAGGGCGCTCACGGTCGTGTAGTCCCGGGTTGCGTCGCCGCTGAGCGGCATCTTCTTGTTCGACGGCTTGTGGCAGCCGGCGCAATGGCTCATGAGGATCGGATGGATGTCGGCGGCGAAGGTGGGCACGTCGCTGCCGCCGCTTCCGTCGCCCGCGCCGCGGTGGAAGTCGCCGCACCCGGCGAGCAGCACGAACGCCAGCGCCGCAGCGATGCAACCCTCAGAAGTCATAGCGGAGCTCCAATCGCAGGAAGTCGTTGGCCTGCTCGTCTGCTTCCTCGAGCCGCCAGTAGTGGGAGAGGCCGACGGTCGCGCCGCGATGGAGGGCGACGATCGAGACGCTGTGGGCGCTGGTGTCGTTGGCGTCCTTCCGCTCGTCGTCGAAGTAAAAGCCGTCGCGGTTGTCGTAGGAGCGGAAGCCGCCGCGGTACTGCAGGTAGAGCCAGTCGGTGGCGTAGTAGCGGACCTGCACGTAGTCGCCGAAGTGGTAGTAGTTGTGAGCGGAGGATTTCTCGATCACGTCGGCGCGCATCGCGCCCACCGCGACCGCGAGGTTTTCGAGGACGGGCCAATCGGGCCGCCAGAGCGTGACGTCGACGGCTTGCATGACGAGCCGCTGCCCGAAGCCCATGTTGTTCACGTAGATCGAGTACCAACCGCTCACGGGCCCCCAGCCGACCCGCACGCGATTGC
Source organism: bacterium (assembly GCA_046331705.1). Lineage (GTDB taxonomy): Bacteria > JADJOY01 > JADJOY01 > JADJOY01 > JADJOY01 > JADJOY01. Next base: position 93,364 of record JAXLQJ010000019.1, read on the forward strand.
CGACGCCGAAGCGCACCGCGTCGGAGGACGAGAGGTCGGAGGTCAGGTCTACGACCGCATCCGTAGCGTCCACGGCGTACCCCTGTACGCCGTAGAGATCGTTCGCGATCGTGAGATCGCCGAGCTGGCTCACCAGCCCGAGGGTGCCGCCGAGCTCGGCCCACACCGTCGGGAGGATCTCTTGGTCGAATCCGGTCAGACCGCCATAGGCGTGGTGAAAGAGCGGGTCCGGTCCGAACGGCACCAGGATCTTCCCCGCCTTGAGTGTCGCGACGGCGGGCGCGAAGCCCAGCTCCTCGCGCACCCCGATCTCGTAGAACGTGAGGTCGACGACCTCCGCGGTGAGGAAGAACGGATCGTCCTTCGCGTGCCGGTCGACGAACAGGAAGTGGTGGTAGTTCTTCAGCACGTCGTGGCCGTCGAGGGGGTTGTCGGTGTAGTCGCGCCTCTCGTAGGCGAAGTCGAACGCGCCGTGCAGCGAGATGTCTTGCAGGATGGGGAGCAGGGCGAGGCCGCCGGGAAGATTGCTGGTGCCGTCAGTGCCCGCCGCCGGCTTCGAGTCGCCCGTTCCTGCGGCCGCGGGGCCTGCGCCCGTTGCGTCCGCAGCGCGTGCGGCCACGGCCAACGCGATCGCCCCGAGCCATGCACCGACGACGATTCGAAATCTCACGTGCAGCCTCCGTGGGATGGGCCAGCGTGAAGATCAGTCCTTGAACAAGTCCTCGATGTTCTCGATCGGCTCTTTGCTCGCGCCGAGGTGACACGACTCGCATTCGATGCGGTCGTCGTCGACGCGCCATGCGAGACGTCCGTTGTGACAGGCCCCGCAGAAGGCACCGCGTCTCATGTCGGCATGTGTGAAGCCGCGTTTCGCCTGCGGAAAGATCGTGGGATGACACGCGTAGCAACGGAACTGATCGTGGCGCCAATGCGAGAACACCCCGGGTTCGGGCGGATCGCTGTCGTCGTGTGCTTTCACGATCGGAACGGCGACGCGATCCGGTACCGCGGCGCCGAGAACCGGTAGCGCGAACGTGATCGCGGCGACCGCGAGCAAGCCCAGGCGTCTCCGTCGCCAACCATTGCTGTTTGCCGTGTCGCGCGGTTCGGATTGCCGGTGCATCGCTCTCCCCTCCCTCGCTCACGCGGGCTTGGCCAGGAGCCCCTCGAACCAATCGGGCGTCGAGCGATGTCGCGCGACGATCTCGAGCCCGGCTTCCTCCATCTCGCGGTCCAATCCGCTGGCGACCAGGTCACGGATGGTGGCTGCCTCCGGGTTGCCCGGGATCCAGAGGAAGAGCCAGGCGCTACGCCACCAGCCCGACCAGCGCGTCCGAGTGCGCGCCGGCTCGACAGCCAGGACGCGGCCGTCCGCGCGGCACACGCGGCGCGCTTCGCGCAAGACCGCGAGCCTGAGCGTCTTCGGCATCTCGTGGAGCGCACCGCCGATGAGCACGCGGTCGACGCTCGCCGGCTCGAGCGCGGTGCTCGCGGCGTTGCCGACGCGGTACTCGATCCGCCCGACGGGATCGCGACGGCGCGCCATCGCGATCTGACCCGCGCCGAGGTCGATGCCCGTGATGCGCGCGTTGGGATGGGTTGCGAGGATGGCCCGCTCGGCGGCGCCGGTACCGCAGCCCAGCGAGACGATGCGCTGGCCGTCGCGGGCGTCGAGCCAGCCCGTCACCTGGCGGCGCCACGCCGCGGCACCGCCCACGGGCAGCAGCATGAAGCCGACGATCCAATCGTAGAGCGGCGCCGCGAGCCCGTAGCCGAGCTCCTGGGCGCGGCCGACGTAGCCGGACTCGCGAACGCCGACCCGTGGCTCCGGATTCATGCGCGTGCCGACCGAGGCATCCGCGCGCGGCGGCGCTCGCGAGCGATCCGCGCGCTCACGAGCTGAACGCCTCGATGACCACGTCACCGTCGAGCGCACGCCGCCGCACCCGCCGCAGCGCGGGCTCCCGCAGGCGCGGAAGCAGCGAGGGACCACGGCCGTGCTCGATCGCGCCCTCGTAGACCAGCCATTGATCGACGCGTCCTTCCGCGATCCAGCGCTCGAGCAGCGTGGGGCCCGCCTCGAGCAGCATGCGCCGCACGCAATTGCTCCACAGCCACGCTTGCACGCGGGCGAGGCTCAAGCGGCCGTCGCTCTTAGCTTCGATGTCGACGACCACCGCGCCGCGCGCTTCCAGGGCGCGGCGCCGGTCGCCCGCCGCGCCCGCTCGGCCCAGCACGAAGACCGGGCCCGCCGCCTCCGCTTCGCCCGCGCGCTCGAAGAGCCGCGCCGACGGCGGCGTTCGAAGCTCGGAGTCGAGAACCACCCGTGCCGGCGGGAAGGCGGGGAGCGCTGCGCCGCGCACGCTCAGGCGAGGATCGTCGGCCAGCACGGTGCCCACGCCGGTGACGATCGCGTCGACTTGCCCGCGCCACTGGTGCACCTCGGCGCGGGACGCGGGGCTCGAGATCCAGCGCCCGTCGCCGATCCCCTCCGGCGGCGTGAGCTGCCCGCTGCGGGTTTGCGCCCATTTCGCGATGGTCCACGGCACCCGTCGCCGCATTCGCTCCGGGGCGATCCACGCGAGGAAATGCTCCGAGCCCACGGCGAGCGGCGCCGCGCCCTCGAAGAGCAACACCTCGCGCCCCGCGGCCCGCAGCGTCTCCAGACCACGGCCTTGATGGCGGGGATCGGGATCGCGCGCGCCGACCACCACGCGGCTCGCCGAGGATGCGAGCACCGCGTCCACGCAGGGCGGAGTCTTGCCGTGGCTCGAGCACGGCTCGAGCGTCACCACGAGCGTGTCGAAGCCGTTCGCCGCGCCGCCGTTCGCCTGCACCGCACGGAGCGCTTCGACCTCGGCGTGGCCGCCGCCCCACACGGTGTGGAAGGCGCGCGCCACCTCGACGTCGCCGCGCAACAGCGCTGCTCCCACGCACGGATTGGGCGCGACCTGGTAGCGGAACTCGCGCGCGGCCTCCGCCAGCTCGGCGAGCAGCGCGCGGTAGCGGTCCTCCTGTGCGCGGCTCACGCGGCCCGGCGCACCCGCGTCCGCCGCGCTCGCAAGCGGCGTCGGCGCCGTCGCGGCGCGCCCACCGTGCGTGCGATCCGACGTCGTCATGGGCGGCCCTCGCTCTCGCGCCAGTCCAGGACGACCGCCAACGCCGCGTCGCGCTCGCCGAGGACCGCCCGGTAGGCGTCGGCCGCGCGAGTGTAGGGAAAGCGGTGCGAGATCAGGCTCGCGACCTCCATCTCGCCATGGGCCAGCGCGGCGAGGAAGATCTCCGCGTGACGCTGGGCGGACCACGGCGCGTCGGCGGTGGCACGCGGCGGATGGGAGAAGTAGTGGGTGCCGATGATCGACAGGCTGGCGCGGTTGCACCCATCGTGGAAGTCGAAGCGCGTCTCGCCCGACGGGCTGCTCAGGACCACGATGCGCCCTTGCTCGCGTACCAGCGCGGGAAGCGCCCGCATCGCATCCGGGTGTCCCGAGACCTCGAAGGCCACGTCGACGAGCGCGCCGCCGGCGGCGGCGCGGACCTGCGTGTCGAGCGCATCCGCGTCTGCCGGGATCGCGACGAAGCTCGGCGTGCGAGGCAGCTTGGCCATGCGGGAGGGCGAGCGATCGGTGCCGATGACCGGGCGCGCGCCCGCGAACGCCGCGGCGCGGGCGGTGAGCTGCCCCAGCAAGCCGAGTCCGCAGACCAGCGCCCGCTCTCCCCACGCCAGCGCGCCGCGGCGCAACCCGTTGAGCGCCACCTCGGCGAGGGTGGTGAACGCCGCCGACTCCGGGTCCACGCCGTCGGGCACCGGCCGCAGCTCGTCGGCCCGCACCGTGATCCACGCGGCGTGGGGGCCATGGCTGCTCACGATCCGATCGCGCCAGCTCGCGTCCACCTCCGCACCGCATTCCACGACCCGCCCGACGTTGCTGTAGCCGACGTCGCGCGGGAACGAGGCGAGCTTGGACCAGGTCTCGCCGAGCCCGGGCGCGGCGGCGAGCAACGTGCCCTCGGTCCCATTGCTGATCAGCGAGCAGATCGTCTCGATCAGCACCTCGCCGCGGCCCGGCGCGCGCAGTCCACGCGACTCGATCTCCACCTGGAGCGGAGCCGCGAAGACCACCTGCGCGTTCTTCATGGCGCGGCGCTCGCGCCGGTCGGGTGCACCATCACCTTCACGGCGTCCGAGCGGCGTTTCTCGCGCGCTGCGTCGAAGCCGTCCTGGATGCGCGTGAGCGGCACGTGGTGGGTGATCAACGGCGCGCTCCGGACGCGGCCTCTCGCCAGCTCGTCGATGGCGATCGAGATCTCGCGGATCTCGTTCCATGCGCCGTAGCTGTTGCTGAAGCGCAGGTCGATCTCCTTGCGGTTGGCGATCGAGTAGCGAAGCCGAAGATCGTCCCAGAAGGCCCCCAGCACCACCACCGCCGCCCCGGGCGCCGCCGCGGCGAGGGCCACGTCCAGCGCCGCGCCGCTGCCGCCGACGGTCTCGAACACCAGGTCCGCGCCGACCCCACCCGTGAGGTCGCGCAGCCCCGCGCCGACCTCCTCCGGCAGCGTCGAGACGATGGTCACGTCCGCGGCGCCCGCGGCGCGGGCTTGCTCCGCGGCGCGCGCGCGGCGCGCCACCAGGATCACGCACTCGGCGCCCCACGCGCGCAGCAGCTGGCCGAGACAGAGCGCCACCGCCCCCGAGCCGACGATCACCACCCGTCGCCAGGCGCGATCGGATACCCGGTGGATCGCATGGACGCCGCACGCGTACACGTCCGCGAGCGCGCCGTCGTCGAACGAGAGTGCCTCGGGAAGCGCGTGGAGGTGGCTCGCCAGCGCGACGTCGATCTCGGAGAAGCCGGCGCTCGACCAGCGCTCGCCGTTCACGACGCCGCGGCTCGGACAGACGTGGCCGTGGCCGGCGCGGCAGGTTCCGCACTCGCCGCAGGCGGCCAGGTGCATGGGTTCGACGACCACGCGGTCGCCGACCGTGAAGTCGCGCACGCCGTGGCCCACCTCCACGATCACTCCGGCCAGCTCGTGGCCCAGCCGGCGCGGCCACACGGATGGGCTCCCCCACGGGTTCCGGCCCTGGACGTAGTGCAGATCCGAGCCGCAGATTCCGGCGGAGCGAACCTCGAGCGCCACCTGTCCCGCCCCGACGGTGGGCGGCGGGCGATCCTCCACGAGGATCTCGCCGTCGGCGTGGAAGAACGCGGTCTTCATCGTCTCGATCGCTCCGTCCCGTGGCTCAGGCGAGGCTCGCGGCGGCTGGTGCGAGGGGGGGCTCGGTCATCGGCAGGACTCGGTCCAGGACGTCCGTGGGGCTCGGGTTCGCGAGGTGCTCGTGCACCGCTTGCGCGATCGCCCGGGCGCCCAGGTGGGCGTCGTAATACGCGATCGCATCCACCACGAAGTTGTCGAGCGCCACGGGATTGCGTCGCAGGATCGTGATCAGGGCTCGCCAGAACGCGCGTTTGCCGGTGGGCGCCAACAGCCCGAGCCTGAGCAGCAGGCGCAGGAAGATGGGGACGCCGTACCAGCGCTGGAGCGCGGCCTGGATCGCCGGGCGTCGGCGAGTCTGGCAGATCGCCTCGGTGATGCGCGGGAAGAACCGCTCGGGATCGTAGATCTCGTTCGCCAGCCACGCGTAGCCCGTCAGGATCTCGCGCTTCGTCAGCTCGCCTTTGGGAACGAAGTTGATCGGCGGGATCGCCGTGGGGTGATCGTCGAGCAGACGGCCCTCGGCGACCAGTCGCCGGCGCAGCGGAGTGTTGGGGCGGGCGTCGAGCAGGCTCAAGGTGACGTGGCCGATGCCGGTGCGCTGGATGAAGTCGCGCTGCACGCGGAAGGTCTCGCGCGTCTCGCCGTCGAAGCCGACGATGAAGCCGGCGAACGGGTGGATGCCCGCGGCGCGGATGAGCCGCAGCCGGTCGAGCGGGTCGCGACGCAAGTTCTGGCTCTTCTTGGTGATCGCGAGCTGCGCCGCCTCGGCCGTCTCGATGCCGAAGAACACGAACTGGAAGCCAGCGCTCGACATCGCCTCGAGCAGGTCGGGGTGGTCGGCGAGGTTGAGCGTCGCCTGGGTGTAATAGAAGAACGGGTGCCGGTTGCGCTCGTTCCACTCGCGCACCTGACCGAGCATGGCGCGCGCGGCGTTGGGGTGGCCGATGAAGTTGTCGTCCACCCAGAAGATCATGCCCAGATAGCCGCTCGCGCGCAGCGCGCTCAGCTCGTCGAGCATGTGCGCGGGACTCTTGGTGCGCGGCACGCGGCCGAAGTTGTCCGGGATGTCGCAGAACTCGCAGCGGAACGGGCAGCCGCGCGAGAACTGAAGCGCGTGCATCGCGTAGCGGTTGGGCTTCGCGAGCAGCTCGAAGCGGGGCACGCGCGCGCGAGCGAGATCGAAGCGCTCGGGCCCGTAGCTCAGGCCGCGGCGGTCGGCGCGGATGTCCGCGATCAGCCGCTCGAGCACGGGCTCACCCTCGCCGAGGCAGACCCAGTCCGCCTCGCGGGCGAGGCGTTCCGGCACGTCGACGCAATGAGCCCCGCCCACGGCGAGCCGCTTGCCGTGGCGTCGCGCGGCGTCGCGGCAGGCCACGTAGTCGTCTTCCTGGATGCCGAACATCCAGCTCACGAACACCACGTCCGCCCAAGCCCAGTCGGATTCACGCACCTCGTCGAGGTTGCGATCGATCAGCCGGATCTCGAAGTCGTCGGGCAGGTAGCTGGCGATGCTGACGAGCCCGAGCGGCGGCAGCCCCGGCCGGCCGACGACCTTGCGGCGCGCTTCCTCGCCGTAGCGGATCCAGCCTGCCGAGAACTTCGGGTAGAGCATCAGCACCCGCATCGTCGTCCTGCTCGTCCTTTCCCCGCGCGCCCCTGGATCTCGGTCCGCTCAGCTCGCGCACCGCGCGGCGTCGCGCGGGCTCTCGTCGCCCGGCTCGTCGAGCCGCTGTTGCATGGCGCGCAGCACGTCCACCACCGCGAGGCGCTGGGGATCGAGCCGGTAGACCGCGCCATCGTACGAGCACGCGACCACGTGATCGCCGGCGCGCTTGATCGCGCTCAGGCCATTGCCCGCGACGCTCAGCCGCCGGATCTCGCGCTCGGCGAGTGAGACGCGGATCACCTGTCCCCAATAATCGCCGACGAAGATCGTGTCGGCGTCGAAGAAGCACACGCACTTGAGCGAGCGCCGCCCGAGATCGAACGACTCGAGCAAGGTGCCGGCGTCGAGGTCGAACACGTTGAGCGCGAAGTCGCGCCCCACGCTGGCCACGCGCGCGGTGGTGGGCTCGATGTCGAGGTCGTTGATGATCGCGCGATGCCCCAGGTAGCGCTGGCGGATCCGCCCGTCGAAGTTCCAGGCGTGGAGCGTGCCGTCGGCGGCGCAGCTCAGCCCGAGCGGCAGGTGCGGGTGCAAGCGCAGCGATTTCACCGCGCCGTCGTGGCAGCGCAGCGCGCCGTGCACGGTGCCGTCGAGCCCCACGCGCACGACGTGGCCGCTGTAACAGCCCACGAACGCTTCGGGCTCGCCGTGGCCGGTGCGGATCTGGATGGTGTTGATGGGGCCGTGGCCGAGGGCCGTGTGTGCGCGGCAGCGCAGCTCGCCGTCGCGTCGTTCCCAGACGTGGATGGCGTGGTCGTGGGCTCCGCCCACGACGGTGCTGCCGGAGGGATGGATCGCGATGCCGTTCATGAGCACGCGTCCGGTGGCCGGCGTGCCCTCCGCCGTCCACGCGAGACGGCCGCTCGCGAGCCCCGCCGTGCGCACGTGGCCGTCGTCGCTCACCAGCGCGAGGGTACCGTCGTCGGCGACTGCAACGTCGTTGAAGCACGCGTTGCCAGCTGGGCTCGCGTCGGCGCCGATCCGCCGCACCAACCGCCCGTCGCTCGCGTCCCAGACGTGGACCGTGCCGTCGAACGTCCCGCCCAGGAGCCGCTTGCCGTCGTGGGACCAGGTGAGGGTGCGCTCCCAGGGCATCGGCGCGGAGGTGACCTCCAGGCGCCGTTCGAGGGCGTCGCCGCTCCAGCTCCACACCACCACGCGCTGATCGTAGGCCCCCGAGACGATCTCGCCGGTGGCCGTCGAGACCGCGACCTTCTTGATGCCCACCGCGTGGGCGGGGATCTCGTGGGTCTGCTCGCCGCGCGCCAGCGAGAAGACTCGGATCGCGCCGTCGTCGCAGCCGAGCACCAGCCGGTCGTGGACGGGATCGATCGCGCAGGTATCCGTCTCCACGGCGAACGGACCGAAGATCCGCTGCTGCTGCCCGGTGCGCACGTCCCAGACCCGGAGCGTCGTGTCGTCGCCGGAAGAGAGCAGCACGTCACCGTGGGCGGCGAGCGAGAGAACGTCCTTCTCGTGGCCCTCCAGGACGTCCACGATCGCGCCGGTCTCGAGGTCCCAGAGCAGGATGCGCCGGTCGCGCGACGCCGAGGCCCCCAGCCCGCCATCCAGGAACACGAACGCCTCGACGTCGTCGGCGTGGCCGCGCAGCACCCGCACCAGCCGCCGCGCGGCGACGTCCCAGACGCGGATCGAGTAATCGGCGCCGCAGCTCGCGACGCGTCCGCCGCGCGGATCGGCGCTGATGCCGTTGCCGAGGTGGTCGTGGTAACCGAGCAGCTCGACGCCGCCCGTGGCCACGTCGAAGAGCGCGACGGCACCGTCGTACGCGACACTCGCGATCCGCTCGGTCCCGGGCACCGACGCCACACCCGTGACCGGCCCGCGATGCCGCTGGAACTCGCGCGCCGCGCGGGTGCCGTCCACGCGGGCGGCGCGGCGGCGCGCACGTGGGATCGGGACCGCCGCGGCGGCCGTGTCGCTCGCGGCGACGGTGCCGAGCGCCGGCACCCAATGGCCGAAGTGCACGCGCTTCGCCTCGAGGTAGCCGGCGTTGAAGCGGTTCGCCGCGACGTTGAGGGGCACGACCTCCGCGACCTCGACGCCGCTCTCCTCGAGGGCGCGCACCTTCGCGGGGTTGTTGGTGAGGATCCGGACCCGCTGCGCGCCGAGCGCGTGCAGGATCTCGGCGGCGGCGGCGAAGCTGCGCGTGTCGGCAGGCAGCCCGAGCGCCAGGTTGGCCTGGACGGTGTCGAGGCCGCCGTCCTGGAGCTCGTAGGCGCGCAGCTTGTTCACCAGGCCGATGCCGCGGCCCTCGTGGGTGAGGAAGTAGATCAGCACGCCGAACGGCGCGCGCTGGATCTCTCGCAGCGCGGCCTCGAGCTGTGCGCCGCAGTCGCAGCGCAACGAGCCGAGCACGTCGCCCGTGAAGCACGCGCTGTGGAGCCGGATCAACGCGGTGTCGGACTCGTCGCCGGCGGCGCGGTGGACCAGCGCGATGACCTCCGCGTCGTCGTCGCCGCGGCCGAACGCGTACATCCGCAGCTGGCGCGAGGTCGTCTCGTCGATCGGGATCAGCGCGCTCGCCAGCGAGGCGTGCGGAGTCATGGAGATCTCCTCGGATCGCGATTCGCTGCCGGCGCGCCGCGCCGCGCCCGTCGCCCGGGCCGGGTCCGCCGCCGCCCGCTCCTCGACGGCATGGGCGACGCGCGCGATGACGCTCGACACGTTGCGGGTGAGCTGAGCGAGTCGAGAGCCCTCGCCCGCGAGCCCCGCGGCCGCGATCGCCCGCTCGGCGCCCTTGGCGAGCTCACGGGCGCGGATCAGCACCGCGCCGAGGGCACCCGAGCGCACCAGCTCGTCGAGCGCCGCCGCGAGATCGGCGGTGGAGGTCGCCGCCGCCAGCGCCGCGGTGAGGTCGAAGCCGCGCGCCTGCGCCTCCCACGCGTGCGCCACGCGGTATCCGCGCCGCGCCAGGTAGAGCGGCTCGTTCTCGCTGGCGAGCGCGTGACCGCGCAGGTCGATCCACACGTCGTGGGCGATCTCGACCGCCCGCGACAAGGCGCCCGCCCAGGTCTCGAGGGCGTCGCGCCGCGCCGCTGGATGGTGCTCCAGGTCGGCGACGATGCGCACCAGCCGCGCCGCGAGTCGCGCCGAATCGCCCGCGTCCTGGCCGGGCGCGAGCGAGGAGCGCGCCACGACCCGCCGCGCCAGGAGCCGTCCCAGGTGAGCGCGAAGCTCGTCGCTGAGGACCGCGCGCGTCGGCGCGTCGAGGCGGTTCATCACGTCGAAGAGCCGCGCCACCAGCGTGTCGCCGACCAGGATGGACATGGGCGTGTAGGCGCGGGCGAGCGACGGGCCCTGCGGCCCGCCGAGGACGTCGCCGTGGAAGAGCGTCGAGGTCGAGACCAGCTCCGCGGCGACGGACAGGTCCCGCACCGCCACGGAAGCGGGTCGCTCGAGGGAGCCCGCGCACACGATCAAGGTCGCGAGCCAACCCGGCAAGCCGAGCACGCCGGAGCGCGCGTACACGACCAGCTCGCCGAAGAGCGGGGTCTCGCTGCCGGCGATCTCGATCACCTCGTCGTCGACGGCGCGCAAGGTGGAGGCGAGCGCGGCGTCGGACGCGAGGCCCGCCCAGAGCAGGGTGCGGATCGGCGCGCCGCTCGGCGGCTCGTGGTCGCTCAGCACGTCGCGCAAGCAGGGCGCCAGGATGCCGTCGGCGGGCGGGCGCGGCGTCGCGCCGTCGTTCGACTTGGGGGTCTGCCAATCGTAGAGGCGCGCCATGCCGAACATGCGCGGGAACTCGTCGCGCAGGTGGACGTGGCGGCGATAGCGGGCGCGCAAGAGCTCCGGATAACGGTCCGCCACGTCCTTGCCGTCGCGCAGCGCCCGATCGATCGCCTCGCCCGCCAGCTCGCCACTTTCGAGGGCGTACGAGATGCCCTCGCCGTTGAACGGGTTGACCAGCGCCGCGGCGTCACCGGTCGCGAGCAGGCCCGGGGCCACCGTCTCGCCCGGCACCGTGCCGATCCGGAGCGGAGCACCCACGAGCGGCGAGCACGAGATCCGCTCGGCGTCGGCGAAGCGGCCATCGCCGAGGGCCAACGCCCGCAGGAATTCCTCGTACACCGTGCGCACGCCGATCTTGGCGTCGAAGCCCGATCCGTACGCGACGCCCACACCCACGTTCGCGATGTCGTCCGATACCGGGAAGACCCAGCCGTAGCCGGGCACCACCATGCCGTGATGGGTGACCGGCAGCACCACGTCGAAGAAGGGCTCCATGCCCGGCACGCCGCGCACGTACTGGCGCACGGCGAACATCAGGTCGTACGGCTTGCGGGCGCTCTTCTGGAAGAGGTGGCCGAAGCGCCCCACGGAGCCTTCGGAGACCACGAAGAAGCGCGCCTCGATCTCCTGCTCTTCGCCTGCGCGGTCGACGACCAACCGCCAGGGGCGGCCGTCGTCGTCGGCGAGGAAGCGCTGCGCCGTGGTCTCCATCCAGCACTCGGCGCCTTGCCCGAGCGCCGCGCGCAGCACGTGGTCGTCCAGGGTGTAGCGCGGCACCACCACGCCGTAGTCGATGCCCTCCGCATCCGGGCGGAACGAAACGGTCCTGTCGAAGCGGCAGCGATCGTCGCGGATCCGGATGCCGCGCACCTTGTGCATGCCCGGCAAGCCGTGGATGCCGAGACCGCGCAGCGCCGCCAGCGAGCGACGCGTCAGGCCGTCGCCGCACACCTTCTCGCGCGGCAGCCGGTCTTTCTCGACGATCAGCACGCGGTAGCCGCGGCTGGCGACGTGGAAGGCCGTGGACGAGCCGGACGGTCCCGCACCGATGACGACGACGTCGTAGCTCGCGTGCGCGCGACTCATGCCGAGGCCTCCGCTCCCGCGTGTCCGGCGAATCGTCCCGTGACGTGTCGGGCCTGCGCGAGGAGGCCGTTCACCAGCTCCTCGAGCTCGACGCGCGCGGGGGAGGCCGGAAGCTCGCCGAGCGCCGCGAGCGCGGCCGCGCCGATTCCCTCGGCGTGCTCGAGAGCGCGCGACAGTCCGGCGGTCTCGCGCAGCAGCACCAGCGCCCGCTCGAGCTCGGGCGGCGCGAGCTTGCCGCTGCGGCTCGTGAGCAAGAGGCGCAATGCGCTCGCGTTCGCGTCCTCGGATTCGAGGGCGCACAGCACGGGAAGCGTGTAGGTGCCGCTGCGCAGGTCGGAGCCCGGCGCCTTGCCGAGCTCCGCCGCGGTGCAGGCCACGTCGCGGATGTCGTCGAGCACCTGGTAGAGCACGCCGAAGCGATGGCCGAACGCGGTCAGCGCCTCCACCGGTCCTCGGGTGGCGAGCGCCGCCATGCGACAGGAGGCCTCGAAGAGCGAGGCGGTCTTGCGCTCGAGCACGGCGCGGTGCTCCTCCTGTCGCAGGTTGACGTTGCCGATGTTGAGGATCTCCGCGAGCTGTCCGACGCACAGGTCGAGTGCCGCGCGGCTCACCGCGTCGCGGATCGCCCGCGCGGTCGAGTCCGCGATCGCGGGCATGTGATGGACGACGTGGATCGCCTCCTGGAGCAGGTAAGCGCCGGCGAAGACCGCCACCTCGGCGCCGTGGCTCGCGTGCAGCGTGGGCCGGCCGCGTCGGGTCTCGGACCGATCCATGACGTCGTCGTGGAAGAGCGAGGCGGTGTGGATCAGCTCCATCACCGTCGCGATCGCGATCAGATGCTCGGGTGCCGGCGAGCCGAAGGTGCCGGCGAGATGGACGAGCAGCGGCCGGAGACGCTTGCCGTCGCCGGCGAGGCGCGGCAGCAACACGTCGTGGACCTCGGGGGGGGCCTCCTCCAGGCGCGCCACCAGCGCGCGGTCGAGCGCCCCGAGGAAGGCCTGCGCGTTCGCGTCCAGCGCCATCGGCAGCGCTGCCGATCGCGCCGTTGCCGTGGTGCTCGCGGTCACCGACTCAGGGCTCATCGAGGCTCCTCTTCCGCTCTTCCGCCTGGCGACGTGTGCCGCAAGCGACGCGTGCGGGGCTCACGCGCTGCCTCCCGCGAGCAGCACCGCGATCATCGAGAGCGTGCTGACGGCTCCGTTCACCACGTGCGCCGCCTGGATGTATCGGCCCTGGCGCGCGAGCCAGAGCTCGGCAGCGAAGGTGGCGCCGAGCAGCACCACCACCCCCGTGCTCGCGGCGGTCGCGCCCAGACCGCGGGTGCAGAGCGCGATCATCGCCAGCGCCAGCGCGAACGCCGCGACGGCGATGCGGTACGCCCCCTGAGCCCGAAGCGCACGGGGATCGAATGGACTCCCATCTCGCGGTCGGCGGCGTAGTCCGCCATCGCGTAGATCACCTCGAAGCCCGTGCCCCACGCCACGATGAAGAGCGCGTAGCTGAGCAGCACGGAATCGGGAAAGCGATCGTGAAAGACGATCCAGATCCACAGCGGGATGATGCTGAGCTGCAGGCCGACGAAGAGATTGCAGGCCCACGTGAAGCGCTTGAGGTACGGGTAGGCGACGAAGATCGCGAGGGCGATCGGGAACAGGGCGGCGAGGCGAGGCGCGATCGCGTAGAGGCAGAGCGCGCAGACGCCGAGCAGCAGCGCCAGCAAGGCGAGCGCCTCGGCGCTCGTGACCTGACCGGAGGCGATCTCGCGGTCGCGCGTGCGTGGATTGCGCGCGTCGATCTCGCGGTCGATCCAGCGATTCAACACCAGCGCCGCGACCCGGCCGCAGACCAGCGCCACCACCATCCAGGTCGCGATTCGCAGATCGGGCCAGTGCCCGACCAGATGGAAGGAGGCGATCAAGAGCGGCAGTGAGTAGAGCGCGTCCTGGACGCGCATCACGCGCAAGTAGCGTCGCAGCCGGTCTCTCACTCGCTCGCCTCCTGCCCGGTTCCGTCACGATGTGCTGCTTCGGACGCGAGGAGTGGGGTTGGTGTGAGCGTGGCGAGCGAAGCCCTCGGGGCGCGGGTGTCGACGCATCGTCGGAGTCGTTTGCCGGCACGCTTGGCGAGCCGAGCGCCGGCAAAAGGTTGCCAACGCATACAATTCGCACGCCAAAGCGCGAAGCGAAAAAGCCGATCCTTTTCGGGTGCCGCCGCGAGGAGCGTTTCCAACTCGTCCGCTCGCGGTACGAAGAGTCGCGTCGACGTTACGGACTCGTTGGCCTTTGGCGATGAAAAGCTGCGCTGCGCGGGCGTGGAGGTCGCGCGGAGGTGACGCAGCGCGCAATCGCGTTTCCGTCGATGTCTCGAGCGCTCGGTCCGTCGACGAATCATCACGAGCGCCCGGCCGATCGTTGTCGCTTCGTCGACGTGGATTCCGCTCGCGGACCGTGGATGGATCTGGCATTCTCCCGGCGCCCGCGGGGGAACGGATGCGTCGGCAACGGGTGATCGGGACACTCGGAATCTGGGCGGCGTCCGTCCTCGGCGGCTGTGGCGACTCCGCCGACAGCCTCGCCCTGGGTCCCGCCGCCTGCGCGAACGGCACCGAGCCGGTGTCCTTCGTGTGGCAGACGACATCGCGGGCGAGCGCGCCGCCGCTACCCAGCGATTATTTCTCCACGCCCGCCTCCGACACCATCACCGGGGTGCGGATCTCGATCCGCCCCGGGGACAATCTTCCCGCCGATCATCTGCTCGCCACGCTCTTCCCCAACGTCCTCGCCGAGCTCAACCAGCTCGACGGCTTCGGCACGGCGGCGCCCGCCCTGGTTCCGTTCTCCGGGGCGATCGATCTCGTGGCGAGTGGCGGTGTCCCGCTGGCCACGGCGACGGCGGAGAAACGCCAGCGCTACGTGTTCGCCGGCGACGCTGCGCCGATCTTCCTTCTCGATCTCGATCCCGCGAGCCCCACGCGCGGCGCCCGCGCCGGTGTGATCGTGGATCGCCTCGCCAACGACTATCTGGTGATCGAGCCGCTGGTGCCGCTGCGCCCGGCGTCCCGCTACGCGCTGGTGGTGACGCGCGCCGCGCGGGGCAGCGACGACGGCGACGGCCCGCGCTGCGTGGTTCCGTCCGCCGACATCCGGCGCGTGCTCACGGGCGATCAGGTGCGCTCGCCGCAAGATCGGGCGCTGGCGAGCTATGCGCGGACGGCGCTCGCCGAGATCCGCGCGGCCGACCCCACGCTCACCGCCGATCGCGTCGTGGTTCCGCTCACGTTCACCACCCAGTCCATCGCGGACGAGCTGCTCGAGGCGCGTGCGCGCGTCGAGGCGGAACCGCCGCCCGAGATCCTGCCCGACACGACGCGAGTCGAGGTGCTCGCTTCCGGCTCGGTCGCCGTGCGGGTCCGCGGCCGCTTTCGCGCCCCGGATTTCCGCGGCAACGAGCGCCTCTGGCAGCGGGACCCGGCGAGTGGTGCGCTGCTCGAGAAGGGATCCCAGGACCTCGATTTCCTGCTCCAGATCCCGCGCGAGACCGACCTCCATCGCCAGCCGTTTCCGCTCGCGATCTACCTGCACGGTCTCGCCGGCGATCTCGAGGAGGGGACCACCGCGGGCGACCGTCTGGCCAGCGCGGGCTTCGCGACCATCGGCATCAGCGCCGTCGGCCACCGCTCGGGGTCGTCGGTGCTCAGCGTGCTCGCGTTCTTCAACCTGCTCGACATCGCCGCCGGCGGGGAGAACGCGTTCGGCGTGATCCGCGACAACTTTCGCCAGTCGGCGCTCGACCAGATCGGCGCGCTCCGGCTCGCGCACCAGCTCGCGGCGAGCGGCTACGACGTCGCCGAGCCGCGCGGCGTGCCGGACCTCGACCCCATGGCTCCGCCGGTGGCGCTGGGCGTGTCGCTCGGCGGCTTGATGGGAACCACGCTCACCGCCATCGAGCCGTCGATCGGCGGCAGCGTCCTCTTCGTCGGCGGCGGGGTCGTCACGAAGCTCATCCAGGATTCGGAGACGTTCAAGTACTTGATCCCGATCTTCCAGGCGATCCTGGCGGGAGGCGAGAAGCTGCCCGCGGACTCGGTGCCGAGCTTCTTCGCGTTGATGCAGACGATCCTCGATCGCGGAGATCCCGTGAACTTCGCGCGCTACGTCTTCGCGGAGCCCCTCGCCGAGATCCTGCCTGGCTCTGCCCCCCGCTCCACGCTGCTCATCCAGTCGGTGCCCGATCGGATCGTGCCCAACAGCTCGAACGAGGCGTTGGCGCGTGCGTTCGGGATGCCGCTGCTCACGCCGCAGGTCGCCGCGGTGACGGGGCTCGAGTCCGCCGCCACCCCCGTGCGCTCGAACCGGGCCCCCGGGGTGACGGTGGGGTTCTTCCAATACGACGACTATCACGAGGACGCGGGCGGACCGCTGGTGCGTTCCGATCACACCACGATCGGGGGTGCCTACGAGCCGTTCTTGCAGGCGGCGACCTTCGCGCGCTCCTGGCTGGAATCGCGCGCGTCGGGCGACGGGCCGGTCCTGATCGATCCGTTCGACGCCTCGCAGGTGGCGCGGTTCGCCGGCGATCCGGGCTGAGCGTTCGGGTCCGGCTCGCGCTTCTCCGGAGTGGAGCCGCGGGCGTTCGCGGTCGGCTCCCGAATTGCGCTTCGTCGAATCGCGTCTAAGTTGACTCGAAGCGCCGTCGCGAGCGGGCCCGGGCCCTCGAGCCTGCGGCGCGGCGCCCGCTCTTTTCGAACCCCTTCCGGAGGATGGCTCGATGTTCGTGTACGCGCGACGGATCTTCTTCTTCGTGGCCACCAACTTGGCGGTGGTGTTGCTGCTGGGCGTGGTGGTGCGGGTGCTCGGCGTCGATCAATGGCTGTGGCGTGCCGGCTACCGCTTCGACTACGTGGGGATGCTGGTCTACGCCGGCATCTTCGGCATGGCGGGATCGCTGATCTCGCTCGCGCTCTCGAAGACCATGGCGCGGATGGCCGTGGGCGCGAAGGTGATCGATGCCCCGCAGAACCAGGCCGAAGCGTGGCTGGTCGCCACGGTCGAGCGCCTGGCCAAGGACGCCGGCATCGGCATGCCCCAGGTGGCGGTCTTCCCGTCGGATCAACCCAATGCCTTCGCCACGGGGGCGCGCCGCGATCACGCGCTGGTGGCGGTGAGCACGGGCCTGCTGCGTTCGATGAACGAGCGCGAGATCGAGGCGGTGCTGGGCCACGAGATCTCGCACGTCGCCAACGGAGACATGGTCACGCTCGCGCTGTTGCAGGGCGTGGTGAACACCTTCGTGATCTTCCTGTCGCGGGTCATCGGGATGCTGGTGGACTCGGCGCTCTCGGGCCGGCGCGACGACGACCGTGGCTACTACGGCGGTCCGGGATACTTCCTGTCGGTGATGATCAGCCAGGTCTTCCTCGGGATCATCGCGTCCATGATCGTGATGTGGTACAGCCGCCGCCGCGAGTTCCGCGCGGACGCGGGCTCGGCGGCGCTGCGCGGCAAGGAGCCGATGATCGCGGCGCTGGCGCGGCTCGCCCAGGACCGCCGGCCCGCGGCGATGCCCGAATCGTTGGCAGCGTTCGGCATCCGCGGGGGCGGCCGCGCGATCCTCGGCCGGCTGCTCATGTCGCACCCGCCGATCGAGGATCGCATCGCGGCACTCGAGGCGCTCGCGGCCTGAACCGTCGGAGCGCCGCGCTCCGAGCGCCCACCCCGAGCCGGATCCTGGCTCGGGGTGGGCGTTTCTCTTGGCTTCGATCCATCGAAAAAGAGATCGACTGGAAGCTGCATTATCTATTTGCTCGAAGTCAGGATCGTCCTTAGCTTGCGCGGCGATTCGAACGAAGACCTTCGCCTCGAAAGGAGGGCGAGCCATGAACGTCAAGATCTACGCCAAGCGCATCTCACTCTTCCTCGCCACCAACCTCGCGGTGCTGTTGCTGCTCGGGTTCGTCCTGAACCTGCTCGGCGTCCGCGGCTATCTGGACGCCGCCGGCGGAATCGACTGGAAGGCGTTGCTCACCTTCGCCGCCGTGTTCGGCTTCGGTGGCTCGTTCCTGTCGCTCGCGCTCTCCCGGTCGCTCGCCAAGTGGAGCACCGGCGCCAAGGTCATCGACGAGCCGCGCACCCAAGAGGAGCTCTGGCTGGTGGAAACGGTGCGGCGTCAGGCCAACGCCGTGGGGATCGCCATGCCGCAGGTGGCGATCTTCCCGTCGCCCGATCCCAACGCGTTCGCGACCGGCATGAGTCGCAACTCGGCGCTGGTGGCGGTGAGCGAGGGGCTGCTCCACACCATGAGCCGCCACGAGGTGGAAGCGGTGCTCGCCCACGAGGTGTCGCACGTGGCGAACGGCGACATGGTCACGCTGGCGCTCGTCCAGGGCGTGGTGAACACCTTCGTCATCTTGCTGGCGCGTGCCATCGGCTCGGTCATCGACCGCGTGGTGCTGCGCAACGAGGATGATCGCCCGGGCCTGGGCTACATGGCCACCGTGATGGTCCTCGAGCTGGTGCTGGGTGTGTTCGCGACCCTGATCGTGGCCAGCGTGAGCCGCCGGCGCGAGTTCCGCGCCGACGCCGGAGCGGCTGCGCTCACCGGCAAGGCGCCGATGATCGATGCGTTGCGACGGCTGGCGGCGAGCCGCGAGCCGGCCGAGCTGCCGCAGTCGATGGCCGCCTTCGGAATCCGCGGCGGCGAGCCGCGCGGGTTCCTGCGCTACTTCATGACTCACCCGCCGATCGAAGCGCGGATCGCGGCGCTCGAGAAGCTCGCGCGCTGATCTCGTCGGATTCGTTTCGCGACTGCCACACGCGGCGGAGCCCTCGCGGGCTCCGTCGTTTTCGTTGGCGCGCGCGAGTGCGGCGCGCCTCACCTCGCGGACGGGCAGCGCGTTTGCGGACGCGCGCGGCGGCGTGAGAAGCTTTTCGTGGCGCGGCGCGTCGCGCAACGCGATCGCCGCGCCCGCCAGAGCGTCGTTTCGCAACCGGGCGCGCGCCGTTCGCGTCGTGACCCCGGCGCGGTATTCGAGGCCGGTGCCGCGAATCGCGCCGCGCCCGCATCCAACGAGGAGTCGCATGCTTCGAGAGGTCCAACGCGTTTCCCGGCTCTTGCTCTCCCTCCTGTGCGCGGCGGCGCTGCTCGCCTCGTTCGAGGGGCGCGCGAACGCCGCCGGAGTCACGACTCACGCCGATGCGGCCATTCGCGCCTCGCAATGGTTCGTCTCGGGTGTGGACGCGACGGCGCGCGACTGGATCCTCGCGAATCCCGGCGCGCTTCAAGCAGGCGCAGCCTTTCCCGATTGGGGCTACGCGTTCGGTCATCCCGACGCCGCCGAGGACACGCACTGGCCGCCCTTCCACCAGGTGGCCGGCGATTACGTCCACGAGACCTATCCGCTGCCCTGGGACGACGACACCAAGAAGCTCGCGACCTTCCTGCTCGGCATCCGCAGCCACTGGGTCGCGGACCTGGACTGGCACGGCCTCGGTGGCGTGCAGGAAGGGTTCATCGACGTCGCCTCCGCGCAGGAGTTCAACGGCGACTGGAGCGCCGCCCACTCGAACAGCGACACCGGCGGCGACTTCATGGCCGGAACCGAGCTGGCGCTCAACTGGACGTCGTCTTCCTGGTACGTGCCCACGACCGACGTGCTCGCGATCTACGCGCGCCTCGGCTACACGGACATCACCACCAGCGAGCTCGCCAACGACATGGCGCTGATGCAGCTCGAGCAGCGCGGCATCAAGCTCGGCGGCGCGCTCCTGGCCGGTCCCTACCTCCAGCGCTCGCCCTTGCTCGGCGATCAGTACCAGGACTACTTCGTCGGCGGAGTCGACGATCTCGGCATCCAGACGGCGTTCAACTGGGACCCGCTCATCACCTGGATGCGCAGCGGCACCGGCGGGCTCCTGGCGAGCACGTCGCAGGATCTGCGCGCGCGTCTGGACGCGGCCCATCGCGCCGAAGGCGAGGGCGACGGGGCGGCGCTGGACGCGGCGCTCGCGGCGCTCGGATCGAACGCGCGGCCGCGTAGCGTCGCCGATCTCGCTCGTCTCGGGATCGCCGTGCAAGAGACGGCGCGCGGCGTCTACCTCACCAACGTCACCTCCGAGGCGCGCGCCACGAACCCGGCCGCGCAGATCGCCGTGTCGCCGATGGGCGAGGATCGCTCGCTGACCATCGCCGCTGCGGACCCGTTCGCGTACCTGGGAAC
>JAXLQJ010000020.1:0-111242 GCA_046331705.1 bacterium
GCGGCGCGCAGCAACGGCTCGCGGCCGGCGGCGAGGCGTTCGAGGCGAGCGCGAAGACGCGGGAGGCGGGCCGAGTCGAGCGCCGCGAGCATCGCGCTCCGCGCCGAGGTGCGCTCGCCGTCGAGCCAGTCCAGCAGCTCCTTGCCCGCCGAGCCGGTGGCCGCGTCGGTCGCGTAGCGCTCGATCTGGACGTCGAGGTCCCGCACCGGCGCGAGCGCACGCCCCAGCCAGCGCAGCTCGCGATCCAGCTGCGCTCGGGCTCGCGCCGGCAGCGCCGGAGCGAAGAACTTGAGCGCTGCACGCAAGCGACGCACGGCGACCCGTGCTCGATGAAGCGCCTCGGGATCGGCGCCGGTCCTGACCGCCGGCTCGTGCTCGACGAGCGCCGCGAGCTGCTTGCCGACGACCTCGGCGAGCCCGTCACCGAGGGGAGCGCGCGGCTCGATCACGCGCCGCTCGCGCTCTGGGCTCAGGACGCGACTCGGAAGGTCACGACCTCGCCGAGCAGCTCCTCGAGCAGCGCCACGCGGTTGCGCGCCTCGCCGATCTCGAGCGCGGCGTCGTCCCCGCCGGTCGTGAGCTCGAGCACCACGCGGCGGTCGCGCCGCGCCACGGTGACGTCGCGAACCACGCCGTAGTGGCTGCGGTCGAGACCATCGGCCACGCGCAGCAGTGCGGCGAGGGCGCGCACGATCTGTCGCTCGCGCTTCGAGAGCATCCCGTAGCTGCCGTCCGAGGGCTTCGGCACCTGTTTGCGGTGATAGCGCGCGATCTGCGCGATGATCTCGATCTCGTCGCGCCGAAAACCGAGCAGCTCGCCGTTCGTGATGAGGTAGTACGAATGGCGATGGTGATTCTTGCGGCTGATGTGCTGCCCGATGTCGTGCATCAACGCCGCCAGCTCGAGCCAGTCGCGCGTGGCGCCGCTCAGCCCCAGCGAGTCGCGAAGCTGATCGAAGAGCCGGATCGAGAGCTTCGCCACCTGCTGGCCGTGACGATTCGGCTCGCCGAGGTGGCGGATGAGCCGCGCCACGCTGCGGTAGCGCGGATCGGGGAACTGCTCCTGCTCCTCGATGCCGCGGCGGTGGCGCGCGATGTGATCGAGGAGCACGCCCTCCCGCAACGCGTAGGTGCACGCCACCAGCTCGCGAGCGCCCAGCCGCGTGAGCACGTGGTCCGCGAGCACCGCGCCCGCCACCACCAGATCCACGCGCTTGGGATCGAGCCCGGGAACCGCGAGCCGCCGCGCGCGATCGCCCTTGGCGAGCTTGCGGCGCAGACGCCGAATCGATTCCGGCGAGACCGCGAGACCCTCGAGGTGCTCGGGTGGCTCGCCGCCGCCGCTCGCGGCCGCCATCGCGACGAGATTGTTGAGCGTCCCCGACGTTCCGATCACGCGCTTGGCACCGCGCGCGCGAAAGCGCGCCAGCACGTCATCGAGCTCCGACGCGAGATGGCTTTCCAGCGCCTCCACCGCGTGCGCGTCCACCTTTTCCTTGGCGAGGAAGCGTTCCGAGACGCGGGCGAGGCCGATCTTGAGGCTCACCAGCTCCACCGCCTCGCCGCCGTCGACCAGGATCAGCTCCACGCTGCCGCCGCCGGCGTCCACGATCACCGTGGGCTCACCGCGCAGGTCGATGGCGTGGCGCACGCCCAGGAAGATGAGACGCGCCTCCTCGCGGCCCGGGATCACCTTGACCCGAAGCCCGACTTCCTCCTCGACCCGCCGGACGAAGTCGCCACCGTTGCTGGCCTCGCGAACCGCGCTGGTGGCCACGGCGCGGATGCGCTGCACGCCTTGGCGCTCGGCGAGCATCTGGAAGGACGCGAGCGTGCGCAGGCCCTTCTCCATCGCTTCCGCGGAGAGCGCCCCGTCGATCAAGGTGCGCGATCCGAGACGCACCATCTCCTTGGCGCGGTCGAGCACCCGAAACCGCCCGTCCGACTCGACCTGGGCGACCACCATGTGGATCGAGTTCGAGCCCACGTCGATGGCGGCCACGCGCACGCCGCGACGCGCCACCGGCTCGGGTGCCACGGCGAGCGCGCGCGCGGGCTCACCCGCGACGGCGCGCAGCGCGGCCGTGCGCACCGGGTGCGCGCGGCGCCCCGTGCGCGTTCCCGTCGATCGAGCCGATCCCCTCGTTGCCATGTCGCCGATCACCGCGTGCCGAACGTGGCGCGCATTCTAATCCTGCCATCGTGAACACACGATGACGTTCCGATGGCGCGTGCGCAGCAGCTCGGCCTCCGCGCGCGGCGTCGCCGCGCGGGCGGAGGGGGCGGAGGGCTCGAGAAAGCTCCGCGCGGGAGAGCACCCGTCAGTCGAAGTAGTCCCCGCTGGCGGCGACGCCCGCGAAATCCTCGATGCGGCCGAGAACGGTGTGCGCGGCGCGCTGCCCCATGGTCACCGAGTGATCCATGTTGTTGTAGCGGAAGAGCCCCTGGCGCCCGATGACCAGCAGATTCTCGAAGGCCCCGAGGTGCTCCTGAAGCGCCTTCAGGTGGTCGCGATAGCCGATCTCGTACACCGGATAGCCCTGCGGCTCGCGATGCACGAAGGTGTCCACGGCTTCCTTCTTCTTCAGGAAGCCCATGTCCGCGAGCTCCTGGATGACGCGCTCACCCAGCCAGCGGTCGTCGGCGTTCCAGATCTCGTCGTTCAGGATGCACGTGATCTCGGCGCATACCGCGGTGTGGCCCTCGGGCGCGTTGTCCCAGCTGAAGTTCTTCGCCTCGCTGATGCGGTTGAGCAACCGCGACTTCTCGGGGATGTAGATCCAGTGGTCGTCGGTGAGGCGATCGCGCTTGAGCACGACGTACACGAACACGAGGCTGCGGTGCTGCAGCTTGGCGGCGTGCTCGCGGATCTCCGGGGGCGGCGTGGGATCGAGCAGATCGAGCAGCGCCTGCGGCGGGATCGAGCTGATGACGTGCCCCGGCGTGTTCACCTCGCGTAGATCGCCGTTCTGGTAGACGATCGAGGTGACTCGTTTGCCGTCGGTCTTCACCTTCTCGAGGCGGACGCTCGTCACCACCTTGCCGCCACCCGCCTCGACCTGCTCGCGATAGCGCGCGCAGATGGCACCGACCCCGCCATCCCGCGGGTAGTGGAAGCTCGACACGTAGGTGCGCGGTTGCGGCTTCTGCTTGGGTTGCAGCGTCTTCTTGATGACGTCGCCGAGGCTCAGGAGGCTGATGCGCTGGCTGGCCCAATCCGACGAGATCTGCTTGCAGGGCAGGCCCCACGTCTTCTCGGTGTAGACGTCGAAGAAGATCGTGTAGAGGGTCTTGCCGAAGCGGTGCGTGACCCAGTCCTCGAACGAGAGATCGGGCTTCGGCCGCAGCCGCTGCTTCACCCGCGCCGTCACGTAGTCGATCAGGATCTTGACCAGGATCGTCCGCGGCAGCTGCATCAGCACGTTCTCGACGCGCAGCGGATAGAAGAAGAACCGGTTCATCATCCAGATCCGGCTCTTGCGCTGGTTCTCGACGATGTTCTCGCCCATGAGGTCCCGGAAGTGCTGGACCACACCCGGCTCGCCGTGGAAGCGGTGGGGACCGAGATCCACCGTGTAGCCGTTGCGCTTCAGGCTCTTCGCGAGCCCGCCGACGACCGGATCGCGCTCGAGCACCGTCACCGGCACGCCGGCACGCGACAGCTCGGCGGCCGAGCTCATGCCGGCGAGGCCGGCACCCAACACCGTGACCTTGCGGTGATTCGACATCGCTTGTGACCTTCTTCGGGATTCAGACGGCGCGATTCAGGATCACGCGCGCCGCGATCGGCTCGACGCGGGCGAGCTCGCGACACGCTGCGTCCAGCTCGTCGCGCACGGTCCGGTCGGTCTCGACCACCAACAACACCAGGTCCGCGTATCGCGCCAGCACCTGCGCCGCCGCGGAACGCGTCACGGGCGGCAGATCGATCACGATGAGATCGTGGCTCGAGCCCACGGTCGCGAACGCCGCCTGCACGCGATCCGGCCGAATCAGCGCCTGTGCGCCGATGGCGGCTCCGGCGGCGAGCACGCTCACGCCCGGCACCGGGCTGGATTGTCGGAGCGACTCGAGCGACGCGTTGCCGTTCACCCATTCGACGAGCCCGGACTTCGCATCCGCGCCCAGCTCGCGCGCGAGCACCGAATCGCCGGGATGCGCATCGATCGCGAGCACGCGGCGCCCGGCGGCGGCGGCCGCTCGCGCCAGCCCGATGGACGTCGTGGTGACGCCCTCGCCGCCGGCGCAACCGACCACGGCCACGATCTGGCAGCTTCCGAAGCTCGGCATGCGGCGCGAGCGCTCGAGCTCGACGAGCGCAGCCACGCGCGCGAAGGCGGCGCCGAGCTCGGGGGCGAGGTCGGCGTTGGCCGCAGCGCCCGGACGCGGCAGCATCCGGCTCGCCGGCACGCTCTCGCCGAAGGGGATGCGCGCGGCGCGGGTGAGATCACGCACTCCATGGATGGTCTGATCGAGCGCCGCCGACGCGAACGCCCCGGTCAGCCCCAGCACCAATCCGACGGCGAGACCGAGCAGCACGTAGAGCTGGGTGTCCGGGAAGCTCGGATCGCGCGGCACCTCCGCCGGGTCCACCACGCGGACGTTGTTGCGCTTGATGTTCGAGACGATCTTGGCCTCGATCACCTTGCCGGAGACCTGCTCGAAGAGCTGGCGGCGCGCGCTCGCCTCGTCGGAGAGCAAGTGTGCCTGCGAGGCGCGGGCGGTCTTCTGGCGGGTGCTCTGACGGGCGAGCTCGACCTCGTCCGCGAGGGCACGCTCGCGCTCGATGGCGGTCTGGTGCTCGATCTCGAGCCCATCGATCACGCGCGCGACCTCGTCGCGAATGCGCTTCGCGAGCTCGTCGAGCTGGGCGCGCAGCTGCAGCATCTTGGGATGCTTGTCGCGGTAGCGCTGACTCAGATCGGCCTGCTCCGCCAGCAGCGAGAGATACGTCTGACGCAGCTTGGCGACCACGGGGCTGGCGAGCGTCTCGGGCAAGCTCTCGACCCGCGACGGATCGCTCGCGTAGCGCCGCGCCTGCTCGTAGCGCTTCTCGATCTGGATGCGATTGACCTGCGCCTCGGTGAGCGCCGACTCGAGCTCGGCCAGGTGCTTCATGTCCTCGCCCGCCGGAGCGTCGAGGTTCACGAGGCCGTGCTCCTGCTTGTACTCCTCGCCTTCCGCGACGCTCTTGGTGAGGTCCTGGCGGAGCTTGTCGAGCTCGGGAGCGAGGCTCTCGACGTCGTCGCGGAACTTCCGGCGCACCTCGTCCAGATTGGTCTGGACGTAGGAGTTCACGACGGCGTTGGCGAGGTCGGCGGCGCACTGGGCCTCGGCGTGCTCGACCCGCACCTCCGAGAGCTTGCTGGTGGCGTCGCCCTTGACCTCCAGCGCGTGATCGAGGGCCTCGACGGAATCGGCGCCCGCGAGCTTGCAACGCTGCCAGAGCTCGGCCTGGCTCACCACCGACTTCAGGTTGGCGCGGCTCTGAATGAGGTTGCGCTCGGTGGTGTAGAACTGGGCGCGCGCGTAGAGATCGGATTTGCCCGCGGTGACCAGCTCGCTCGTGAAGGTGCCGACGCTGACGTCGGACGTCTCCATCAAGACGACCGCGCGCGCCGTGAACTTCTTCGGCGCGACGACGCAGAACGCGAACACCAGCCCGGGCACCAGCAGCGTGAGCCCGACCACCCACTTCCAGCGGCGCGCGAGCACGCCGATGTAGTCGGCGAGGTGGATCTCGGAGTTGGGCGCGGCGAGGCCATTCTCGGGCGACGCCGCCGGCTCGAGGTTCGACGCCATCAGAAGATCCGCTCCGGTACGTTGATCACGTCACCCGCCTCGAGGGGGATGTCGAGATCGAGCTGGCCGTCGTCGATGATCGCGTTCACGTCGACGCGGATCACCCGCTTGCCAGCCGAGTCCTGGCGGATGACCTGGACGTCGCTCTTGTTGGCGAGCGGCGTGAAGCCACCCGCTCGGCTCAACACCTCCATCAAGGTGTTGCGGTGCGTCAGCTTGAACGGACCCGGGCGCGGCACCTCGCCCAGCACGTGCACCATCCGACTGCGGTATTCCCGCAGGAACACCGTGAGCTGCGGCGCGACGAAATAATCCACGAGCTTCTCGATCAGCTCGTTGCGGAACTCGTCCACCGTGAGGCCCGCGGCGGTGAGCGTGCCGGCGTACGGGAAATCGACGGTGCCGCGCGGCGACACGCGCAGCGCGAGGTGCTGAAGATCGCTCTCGCCGAGGACCGAGACGTCGAGCAGATCCTCGACACCGATCCGGTACTCGGGATCCAGCAGGTCGGCGGCGCTCGTATCCGCCGGGTCGCGCGGCTCGCCACCGCCGTAGGCAGGCGGCTCGATCACGTAACCACCGCGAGCGCCAGCCTCGGGTGGCGTGCTCCGCGAGGAAACGTCGGTGGGAAGCGCGGGGGCGGGCGGCGTCACGGGGGCCGGCGCCGACGCTTCCGGCACGGTCACCGCTTCTTCTTCCGCTTCTTCCGCGCGCGCAATTTCCACGGGTGCGGGCGCTGCGGGCGACGACACCTCGGGCTCGTGACGCGTCACAGGCTCGCCGCGCGTCGGCTCCACGGGTGCGGTCTCGACGGGTGCCGGCTCGCCCTGCGCGACCGTCGCAGGCGCCGGGGTGGGCTCGACGGGCGCTGGCGCGCTCACCGCCGACTCGTCCTCGGTGTCCGGTCGAATCGAGATGGTCCAGCGCGAGGTGGGCTCCGAGGCCGCACCCTCTCCTCGTCCGAGGTGTCTGCCGACGCGCGCCGGCTCGGACCGCGGCACGAGCGCCACCGCGCATCCAGCCAGCTCGATGCAGGCGATCACCGCGATGCACGCGGCCCAACGGCGACCCGAGCGCACGCGGAGCGAAGGATTCGAAGCGATCGACACGAATCGGGCCAGGGGTTCGAGCGGCGAGAGAAGGGCTTCCCGGATGGAGTGAACGCGCGCGGCGAGTCGAATCAGGCGGGCGGACGGCTTCTCACTTCACTCCGAGACGATCCAGGTCGAGTACCCGAGCGATTGGAGCGTGGCGGCGATGGCATCGGCACTGTCGCGATCGCCGAACGGCCCCACGCGCACCTGGTAATAGACCTTCCCCGACGCCGGCGCGGTGCGAACGTAGGCGGGAAACCCTCGATCCGCCAAGCCTTGCGCCGCGTCGCGCGCGGCGCGTTCGTTCACGATGCTGGAAACCTGCACGGAAAACTGCGTCGCGGAGGGCTGCACGGCGAGGGGGGCGGGCGGCTCGACGGCCGCCGGCTCCTCGGCAGGCGCTTCGACGGCTGGCTTCTCGACCGGGCTGGGTTCGTTCGAGCCGACCGACCAAGCGCAGCCGGTCGCCACCGACACGAGCCAGCAGCCTACGGCGAAGTAACGGCTTCGGCTCACCTTTTCCCGACCTCACGCGCCTCGATGTGTTGCGAGCCGCGGCACTATATCCCGAGAGATTCCGGATCGGGAGCCAGATTGCGTCACTCGGTGAGGCTTCCCGAGTTCCGCGCCATGCGCAGATAGCGGCGGGTGTCGTCGCGGCTGGGATCCAGCTCCAGCGCGAACCCGAGCTCGTGGATCGCGTCCTCGCGGCGGTTGAGGGAAAGCAGCAGCGCGCCGAGCTCGTGGTGGACCTGCGGATCCGAGGGTGCGTAGCGCGCGGCGTTGCGCAACGCCACCTCGGCCTCGGTCTTGCGGCGCGCGCTCACCAGCAGCCGTCCCAGCTCGAACCATACCGGGCCGTCGTCGGTGCGGGTCTCGAGGTAGGAACGGAACGAGCGGACGGCTTCGTCGGTGCGACCATCCTGCGCGGCGGCGCGGGCCTGATCGAGAAGATCGTCGACCTGATCGATCTGCTCGAGCAGTTTCGACGCTTGAATGGCGAACACGTCCAGACGCCGGTCGGCGCCGGCGGTTCTCCATCGCGTGACGCAAGTACGCGGCGGCGTCACGGGGCCGCCCGAGCGCCAGGATCGCCCCAGCCCCAGCCACGCTCCGCGTTGCTCGGATCGGCGCCACGCACCAGCTCGAAACGCCCCGCCGCGTTCGCCCAGCGCTTGGCCCTCGAGGTCGACGTCCTCGCGCGAGCGTTCCCGGCACGTCGACGGCGGGCGTGCTGGCGCCAGCCGTGGGATCGGTGTGGGCGTCGGCGCCGGGCGATTGCGCGCACCACCGGCCAGGGTGCCGGGGTGGTCGGCGCGATGG
Source organism: bacterium (assembly GCA_046331705.1). Lineage (GTDB taxonomy): Bacteria > JADJOY01 > JADJOY01 > JADJOY01 > JADJOY01 > JADJOY01. The sequence continues at coordinate 8,220 of JAXLQJ010000020.1, forward strand.
CGGGAACCGGTGGCGGAGAGCGTCGTGGAACGCCTTGCCACACGGCGACCCCGATCGCCGCCAACACCACGAGCGTCGCGAGCGCACCGGCTCCGCGAGCGCGCCAACTGCTGGCGCGGCACGAGATCCTCGCGCCGCTCGCGCGCCGCCACCGCGCGCCGAACCTCGTCGGCCGTGCGCGGAGTGCGATCCAGATGCTTGCCCATCCGATCCGCCCATGTCTTGTCGAGCGCGGCGTACTCGGCGCCATCTGCCGGGCGCCAGTTGGGATCCTTCGACAGCGTCCCCATCACCAGCCGCTCGAGCTCGCGACTCACGTCGAGGTCGGGTTTCACGGCGCGCATCGGCCGCGGCCGCCCGATGTGCTTCATCAGCAGCGGGATGACCGAGTCCGAAGTGGTGTCGAACGGCCGATGACCGGTCAGCGCCTCGTACATCACGACGCCGAGCGAGTAGACGTCGCTGCGCGCGTCGAGCGGCTTTCCCTGGCACTGCTCGGGCGACATGTAGTACGGCGTGCCGATGAGCACGCCGGTGCGGGTATTGCTGTCGTTCGGCGATCCCCGCAGCTTCGCGATGCCGTAGGCCGAGCACCAGCACCCGTCGGGAACGCCGTTGCGCTCCGGCTCGACCATGATGTTCTCGGGCTTGAGATCGCGGTGGACGATGCCCTGCCGGTGCGCGGTCCCGACCACGTCGGCCACCTGCTTCATCACCCGGATGGTGCGCAGCTCGGGCAGCGTTCCTTCCCGCCGCAGCAGCTCGGAGAGGTTCTGGCCACGCACCAGCTCCATCACCATGAAGAGCGTGCCGTCGGTCATCTGCCCGAAGTCGAGGATCTGGGCGGCGTGCGGATGGCGGATGTCGCGCGCCTTGGCGACCTCGTCGCGAAACCGCGCGACCGCGTGGGGATCGCGCATGCGATCCGAGTCGAGGATCTTGACGGCCACGTGGCGGGAGGTGGCGAGCTCCTCCGCGCGGTACACGACGCTGGTGCCGCCGCGGCCGATCTCGCGCTCCAGCCGGTAGCGCCCGCCCAGCTCGAGCCCCTCGCGCGGATCCGGCAGCCGCAGCGAGACGCCGCATGTGGGCAGGTCTCGTCGCCGGGCACGAGCGGCCCGTCGCAGCTCGGGCACGATCGCCCTTCCGCGTGGATCGCGCGGGCGTCGAGGTGGATCGTGGTGGACACGGAATCGGCGGCGAGTCTACTGCGTTTTGCAGCCCGACGACGATCTCGGCCCGCTGGGGCGCGCGGCTACGCGGCGGCGCCGGCGCCGTGGCCGCGGGCCGCGAGCCTCGTCACCAGAAACGCCAAGCTCAGCGCGAAAAGCGCGCCGACGCTCACCAGCAGCGGCGCGAGCGGGTCTTGCCACAGCGCCGGCGCCGTTCCCTCGCGGAACTGGAGGAAGCTACCCACCCGCATGAGGCGCGCCGCGCCGCCCAGCGAGAGCGCGGTCTCCGCCACCAGCACCACCCACGAAGAGAGCCCACGCCCGCGTGGTGTGCCCCGCCCGCACGTCGCGGTGCGCGAGCGCGTAACCCGCGACGCACGCCGCGAGATAGATCCAGGGCACGACCCACTTGAGCCGCTGCGCCTGCTCCGCCGTCATCTGCCACGCGTACATGACACTCCAGTCCGGATAGGCCCAAAACAGAAAGAGCCCGAGCGGCGCGAAGCACGCCGCCGCGAACCCGAACGCCATGCCGAAGCTCTCGCACAAGAGCCCCGATTGCCGGGCGCGGATGTCGTGTGCCGCCGCGAGCGCCATTCCCTGACCGATGGCGAAGTTGATGAGCGTGTCGATGGGTACGGTCACGAGCGCCTCCCCAGTAGCGCACGGCGATGCGAGACTCGGGCGATTGCAGCACGCCACCGCGACCCGCGGCAACGGCGCTCGCTCGCCCGTTCGATGACCCCGCTCGAGCTCCGACGCGTGTGTGTCTTCTGCGGCTCGAGCCGCGGCCGTCCCAGCTCGTTCGCCAGCCAGGCGCGAGCCCTGGGTCACACCCTCGCCGCCGCGGGCCTCGAGCTCGTCTACGGCGGCGGCAACGTGGGCCTCATGGGCATCCTCGCCGATGCCGTGCTGGAGCACGGCGGGCGGGCGATCAAGGTGATCCCGCGCTCGCTGGTCGAGCGCGAGGTCGCCCATTTCGGCCTGAGCGAGCTACGGGTCGTCGACTCGATGCACGAACGCAAGCAGCTCATGCACGATCTCTCGGATGCGTTCGTGGCGTTGCCGGGCGGCATCGGCACCTTCGAGGAGCTCTTCGAAACGCTCACCTGGAGCCAGCTCGGGCTGCACGCCAAGCCATGCGGGATCCTGGACGTCGACGGCTATTTCCGGCCGCTCGTCGAGCTCCTCGACCACGCGGTGGCGAGCGAGCTGCTCGCCGCCGAGCATCGCGACGCGCTGCTGGTGGACACCGACGCCGCCCGACTGATCGCGCGGCTGCGCACCCATCGCCCGCCGGCGGTGGAGAAATGGCTCGATCGCGACGGGACGTGAGGCCCGCGCCGAACCGTCAGCCTCGGCGGCGGCGCGGGAGGGCCAGACCCGCGATCGCGACGAGCCCCACCAGGCTCAGCGCCGCGGACCACCCCACGATCGGCGGGCGAAACTCGAGCCGTACCCGACGCGTCCCCTCGACGAGCGGCACCGCGCGCAACCCCAGGTCGGCGCGCACCACCGGCGCGGGGCGCCCGTCGCGCGTCGCGCGCCAACCGCTCGCGTAGCTTTCCGCGAGCACCAGCCACGTGCCGGCGCGCGCGGCACCTTCCGGGATCGCGACCTCGAGCGCGTTCCACCCCTTCTCGCTCACGGCGCATCGTCGCGGCGAGAGCCCCGCCGCCGCGCCGCCGGCACCAGCGGCGGCGCCGGGCGCGTCGTCGCCTCGAATCACGACCTCGCGCCCGGGATCGAACGTGGGCGCGCCGAGCGCTGCGCGCGCCGCCGCGGCATCGGGAACCACGCGGGCCACCGGCACGATCCACGCGCGTCCCAGCGGATTCGGCCGTTGCCCACGCGAGCCCTGGCGGTGGTCAAGCAGCGCGCCACCACGACGTCGATGTCGAGGGCATCCCAGAGCGGCGAATCGAGCGACTCGATGCGGAAGCTGCGCGGGTCGGGCCGCGCTTCGCCCAGCGGCCGCCCGGTGGCCACCTCCATCAGGTCCGCGAAGCCCGCGGCCATCCAGCGGCTGTTGCCCACCAACGTGCGGAGGCCGCGCGCGCGCGCCGTCGGTCCGGAGACGGGCGCCGCGCTGTCCTCGCCGTGAGTCGCGAGCGGCACGACCCGCCCCGCCACGTCGAGCCCCGGCGGGCCCGGTTCGCGTTCGGTCAGGCGGTCCCAGTACACGCGGCGAAAGTCGTAGTGCGAGAGCGCCAGGTCGACGGAGGTCGCCAGCAGCACCAAGCCGAGCGCGCCCCTGCGCAAGCCCCGTCGCTCGCCGAGCAGCCGCCACGCCGCGAACGACCCGCCCCACGCGAGCAGCACCAGCGCGGCACAGGCCAGACGGCGCGGGGGCACCTGGAAATTCGCCACCGACTCGAGTGACGCGCCGGCGAAGCCCTCGAGGGCCGCGGGATCGCGGGGGTCGGCGGTGCCGGGGAAGAACGCGATCCGTGGCCGCGCGTCGACGGCGTAAAACGGCAGATTGCCCTGCAAGATCACCCACCCGACGACGACCAGCGAGAGCAACGAGCGCTGCGCCACGCGCTCGAACGCGGCCGGCTCCCGCGCGCGACCGAGAATCGCGTCGCACCCGCGCGCCGCGAGCAAGCTCACCGCCAGCGCCGCGAAGAACACGTGGCGCTCTTGCCAGTTGATCTGCGAGAGCAAGGGCAACGCGTAGAACGCGCGGCCGATCGAGGTCTGGGGACCGGCCACCAACACCAGCGCGGTCGCGAAGATCGCCACGAGGCCGAGCCCCCCGCGCCGCGAGGTGGCGCCGCGATGGCAAGCGAGCAGCCCGATCGCCGCCAGCACCACCGGCGTCGTACCGAACGAGAAGCCGTCGAGCGTGCGCGCGAGCAAGCTGAACGCGCTCGGCACGTCGTGGAACCGGTAGTACTCGGGGACGACCGCCAGGCTGCGCGTCGACTCACGCGCGTACCACGCGACCGGCAGCAACTGCGCCGAGGCCGCGGCCGCACCGAGGCCGAGCGCCGTCCCACACGCGACGAGACCGCGAGCGCCGGCGCCGCGCTCGCCGGGTGCGCCATCGCGGCGCATCGCCGCCAGCCACTCCACGGCGAGGTAGAACGCCGCCAGCACCAGCCCCATCAGCACGTAGTCGGGATGCGTGCCCAGCAGGAACACGAACACCGCCGCAGCCGCGGCCGCGATCGAGCGGCGGTCGGCGCGGCGTAACGCGCGGTCGAGGGTGGCGAGCACCCACGGGAACCACGCCACACCCGGCAGGTAGTCGGTCTGCCCCTCGATGATGCGCTGAAAATAGGTCTCGCCAGCGAGCAGATAGACGAGCGCCGCGACCAGAGCCGAGCCCACCCGCGAGCCCAGCGAGCGGGCCGCGACGAAAGCACCGAGGGTTCCGATCAGCACGTGGAGCGCGTCGTAGACCGCCAGCGCCCGGATCGGCGACCCGAGGGCCGAGACCCAGCTCGGCGGATAGAAGAGCAAGCCGCGCGGATCCCCCACCAGCGGAATGCCGCCGAACACCGTGGGATCCCAGAGCGGGAACACGTGGGCCGCCGCCGCACGCGCGCGCAGCTCGAAGTACGGCAGGTGGAGCATCGCGTTGTCGGCGCCGGGCGGGAACGCGACCAAGCAAGCACCGGCGCTCGCCGCCACCAGCGCCACCAGCACCAGCGCCCACCGCTCGGCTCGCGCCGCGGGTCGTGCGCTCACGGGTGATCCTGACCGCGAGGGTCGGTGCTCGGCTGCGATCGGCGCGCGCTCAGCTCGAGCTCGTCGCCGCGGACGCACCACGCGAGCGTGGTCCGCGAGAACGGCTCAGTGGAGCGGTCGTCGAGCGTCACGTCGATGGCGCGACCCGCGCAGCCATCGCGTTCGAGCGCCTCCACGAGCCGCACCGGGCACGGCCCGCTCGCGTCGGCGTGGTGGGTGCAAGCGCCGGCGCCCGCGTGACCCTCGGCGGCCAACTGGCGATAGCTCGCGTCGATCGCGCGGCTGAGCCGGGGCCAATGCGCCTCGATCCGTCCGTGCGACCAGAGCGCGGCGGACAGGGTTTGCAGGACGCCGAAGACGATCGCCGCCTTCATCACGAATACGTCGCGGGCAGCGCTGGAGCGCCGCGACGACGACGACGTCAGCGGCAGCAAAGCCGCCTGACCGACCACCGTGGCGATCAGCGTGGATCCGAGGACGTGGCGCGCGACCAGCTCGCCGGCGCCGCGCAGCATCGGCGCCTCGCTCGCTTGAAGGACGAGGCTCAGCGCCGTCAGCCAGGTCCAGGCGTGGAAGGGAACCAGCGCCACCAGCCCGACCCACACGAATCCCAACCACGCCAGGTCCAGGGCCGACCGCGCCCGGGTCGAGTCGCCCGTCACGGTGCCACCCATCTGCTCTTCGGCGCGCCCGAGCCCGTGCGTCCGCGACGATGCGCGCGTGTCACCACGTGGTCTCGCTCGCTCTCGCCGTGCAGGTGCCGACCGCTAGGCGTCGCCCGGTGCGCTGGCTTCGAGGCGGGATCGGTCGTAGCGTCGCGCGAACGGCTCCAGCCGTTCGAGCAGCGATTCGAGCCCGCGAACGCGCTTGAGCGCGGTCTTGGGCAGACGGTCGAAGCCGCACGCCGCCCCAGCGATCTGTCCCGTGATGGCTGCAATCGTATCGGTGTCCCCACCGGCGCGGATCGTATCCCGGATCACGGCTTCGAACGACGAGCACGCGAGCGCCTGCGCGGCGAAGAGCGCGAGCGGAACGGAGTCGACGACGTGGCCGCTCGCCCCGAACCGCGCCGCCACCGCGAGCGGTGACGCATCCGCCGCGAGGGTCGCGAGAAGCGCGAGCCGATCGCGAACCGCGCAATCCGGCAGCTGGTCGGCGACGCGCGCGACGAGCGAAGCCGCGCTCGCGGACGAGCCCGAAGCGGCGAGTCGGATCGCGAGCACGACCGCCAGCGCGCCCGCGTACGCCTCGTCGTGATGATGGGTGATGCGCGCGACGTCACGAATCCGCTGGCGACCCGCCCGCGAATCGGGATCGAGCACGAAGGCGAGCGGCGCGATCCGCATGGCGGCGCCGTTTCCCGCGGTCCGCTCGCCACGCGCCCCCGCCAGCGCCCAATGAGCGCCGCAATCGAGATCGCGCAGCGCCTTGAGCGTGCTCGCGCCGACGCCGACCACGGCACCCTCACGGAAACGGGCGCGCATGCGCTCCGCGATGGCCGCCGGATCGGCGCCATCCGCGCTCACGATCGCTTCACACGTGGCCAGCGTGAGCTCGGTATCGTCGGTAGGCGAGCCCGTGGGCCAATCGTCGACGGCGAGCGGGGGCGAAGCGCCTTCGTACGGCGATCCCCACGCGTCACCCAAGGCGCCGCCGATCAAGCAGCCGAGAATGCGGTCCCGCGGTGCGAAGCTCACGAGCGGTCGACGCCCGGCGATGCGGGATACCGGGAAACGCTCACACGTTGCGTTCGAGCCCGGGCTCGAACGACGCGCCGTCGTAGTGCGCCCGCAGCACACGAATCGGCAGCTGGCCGGGCGCGGCGGGGGCTTCGCCTTCGACGAAGCCGTACGTCATGCACGAGCCGAAGACCGGCCCCATGATGCGGCTGATCGAGCCCTCGGGGCCGAGCGCCATGCCCACGATCTGCGCGGTTTCGTGGCGATCCCGAAAGGCCTGCACGAACGAGAGCAGCCGCGCCACGTCGAGCGGACCCGCGGCCGTCGGGCAGACCTTGAAGACCGCGGCGCCGACGTCCTCGACCGCTTCCGCCGCGAGCGCTGCGAGCGTGGTCTCGGAAGGTGTGCCGCGCACGTCGTGGTGGGAGACGATGGCCGCGTGCCCGTGCTGCGCAGCGAGGGCCACCACGCGCTCGCGCAAGCCGCGCGCCGCCAGCTCGACGTCGACGAGCTCGGCCTCGGCGGCGGCCGCCGCGAAGATCGGAAGCCGTTCGTCGTCGGAGCGGCGCCACTCGCCCAGCTCGCTCGCGAGCCGGATCGTGGCGACCAGCGGCAACCCCGCCGCCGCGCGCGCCGCGCGCAAGGACTTGACGGCGCGCTCGGGCGTGAGATCCGGATCGCGATCGAGGCGAACCTCGACGAGGTGGGCGCCTTGCTCGCGCGCACGCCGCGCGCTCGCGGCGACGTCGGGAGCTGCCACCACCGCGACGATGCGCGGCTCGGCCCCCAGCACGAGCGAGCCAACGCGCAAGGTTCGGTCGGCGCGATGGAGGCGAATCATCGGAAGAACCGGCTCACCGCGAGGTCGAGCGCCGCCGCGCTCGACTAGCCGAGCAGCGTCCGCAGCTCGCCCTGAACGTCGCCGACGAAGCGCGCGATCGAGTCCGAGCTGTTGCCGTCCAGGCGTCCGAACTCGAGCCCGAAACCCGAGAGTCGCATGGCGCCGGCGACCGGCTCCCGCACCACCACGAAGCGCACCGTCGCCTCGCCGGACACGATCGCCGCGTCGGGCATGCGCACGCGGAACCGGACGTGCTCGCCGTGCGTGACGCTCGCGTCGGTCTGGACGAACGCGCCGCCCTGCCCGAGGTTCGTGACGCGCCCGTCGAGGCTCCGCTCGGCCACGGTGCAGTTCGCCGCGAGATTGGTGAAGACCCGCGCGTAGCGGCGCAGATCGCGGCCGCGGAAGAGCGCCTCGTTGACGCGAAAGATGAGCTCCTCGGGCAACGCGTTGGCGTCCACCGCGCCCTCGAGGCCGAGCCCGTAGAACTCGCCGTCCTCCAGCTCCGCGAGCTTGGTGACCGCGATCACACCGATCTCGCCGAAGAATTTCTCGTGGCGGATCCGATCCACGAACGCCGCGAAGGTGTCGCGCGCGGAAGTCGCGTTCGCGATCATCGCCGCCGGCGCGATGCCCGATCGACATTCGGCCAGCGCCGCCTCGTACGAGCCCGCCAGCCGCACCTCGTATCCGGAGAGCTCGAGCAGCCGCCTGAGCTCGACACCCGCGAACGGCATGTCCTCGACCAGCACGATCCGTCCCGCGCTCGATTCCATGATGAGAAGCCCTCGGGGGCGGCCGACGGGTCCCGGCACGTCCGCACGCCGGCTCCACATGTACCATCGCCCACCCCGAAGGGTGAAGGCGGGGCCCAGCCGGCGCGGCGCGAAGCGCGATCGCGGCGTTGCCAGCAAATCGGCCGCGAACGTACTCTCGGGCCACCATGGAAGCCCTGGAATCCCGCATCCACGCCACCGACCCCGAGTTCCAGGAGAACGCGGCGCACCATCGCGCTCTCGCCGAGGAGCTCGCGGCCCGGCTCGAGCGCGTTCGCCAAGGGGGCGGGGAGCGAGCGCAGAAGCGGCACGCCGAGCAAGGCAAGCTCTTCGTCCGCAAGCGCATCGACCGCCTCCTCGACCCCGGCTCTCCGTTCCTCGAGCTGTCGGCGCTCGCCGCCTTCGGCCTCTACGACGGCGAAGCACCCGCCGCGGGAATCGTGACCGGCATCGGCATGGTCGCCGGGCGACCGTGCCTGATCGTCGCCAACGACGCCACGGTCAAGGGCGGCACCTACTACCCGATGACGGTGAAGAAGCACCTGCGCGCCCAGCAGGTCGCCGCCGAGAGCCATCTGCCGTGCGTCTACCTGGTGGACTCGGGCGGCGCCTTCCTGCCGATGCAGGACGAGGTGTTCCCGGACGTCGACGATTTCGGGCGCATCTTCTTCAACCAGGCCACCATGAGCGCCGCGGGCATCCCGCAGATCGCGGCGGTGATGGGCTCGTGCACCGCCGGCGGCGCCTACGTGCCGGCGATGAGCGACGAAGCGGTGATCGTGAAAGGTACCGGCACGATCTTCCTGGGCGGCCCCCCGCTCGTGAAGGCCGCCACCGGTGAGGACGTGACCGCCGAGGAGCTGGGCGGCGCCGACGTCCACACGCGGCTCTCGGGAGTGGCCGACCACTTCGCGGTGGACGACGATCACGCGCTCGAGCTGGTGCGCGGCATCCTCGAGACCGTGCCGGCGCGCCCCGCGCCGAACGCGGATCTGGCGCCGGTGGAGGAGCCGCTCTACGACCCGCGCGAGATCTACGGCGTCGTGCCCAAGAGCTTCAAGCAGAGCTACGACGTGCGCGAGGTGATCGCGCGGCTGGTCGACGGCAGCCGCTTCCGCGAGTTCAAGGCGCGCTACGGCACCACGCTGGTCACGGGCTTCGCGCGCATCCACGGCATCCTGGTGGGGATCGTCGCCAACAACGGCATCCTCTTCAGCGAGTCGGCGCTCAAGGGCACCCACTTCATCGAGCTCTGCACGGCGCGCGGTGTCCCGCTGCTCTTCCTCCAGAACATCACCGGCTTCATGGTCGGCAAGGAGTACGAGCAAGGCGGGATCGCCAAGGACGGCGCCAAGATGGTGCACGCGGTCGCCAACGCGGCGGTGCCGAAGCTCACGGTGGTGATCGGCGGCTCGTTCGGCGCCGGCAACTACGGCATGTGCGGGCGCGCCTACAGCCCGCGCTTCCTGTGGATGTGGCCCAACGCGCGGATCAGCGTCATGGGCGGCGAGCAGGCGGCGAACGTGCTGCTCACGGTGAAGCGCGACCAGCTCGCTCGCGAGAAGAAGCCGGCGCTGAGCGTCGAGGAGGAAGAGCGCTTCAAGGCGCCCATCACCGAGAAGTACGAGGTGGAAGGCAGCCCGTACTACTCGACCGCGCGGCTCTGGGACGACGGCATCCTCGACCCCGCCGACACCCGCGACGTCCTCGGACTGGCGCTCGCCGTGACCATGAGCGCGCCGCTGCCCAAGACCCGCTTCGGCGTGTTCCGGATGTAGACGCCCGCGATGGCTCCCTTTCGAAAGATCCTGATCGCCAATCGCGGCGAGATCGCCGTGCGCGTGATGCGCTCGTGCCGAGAGCTCGGGATCGCCACCGTGGCGGTCTACTCGGAAGCCGACCGCGACTCGCTGCACGTGCGCATGGCCGACGAAGCCGTGGAGATCGGCCCCGCGCCCGCGGGCGAGTCGTACCTGCGCCGGGACCGAATCCTCGATGCCGCGCGCCGGACCGGCGCGCAGGCGATCCATCCCGGCTACGGCTTCCTCTCGGAGAACCCCGACTTCGCCGACGCGGTGCGCGACGCGGGCCTGGTCTTCATCGGCCCCACCGGCGACGCGATGCGCGCCATGGGACACAAGACCTCGGCGCGCGCGGCGATGGCCAAGGCGGGCGTGCCCATCGTCCCCGGCTACCAGGAGAGCCAGCGGGACGACGACCTCGTCGCCGCCGCCGAGCGCATCGGCTTCCCGGTGCTGGTCAAGGCCACGGCCGGCGGGGGCGGCAAGGGCATGCGCGTCGTGCCCGCCGCCGCCGAGATCCGGGAAGCCATCGGCGGCGCACGGCGCGAGGCGGCGCACGCGTTCGGCGACGATCGCATCTACCTCGAGAAGTACTTCCGCGGCGCGCGGCACATCGAGTTCCAGGTGCTGGCCGATCGCCATGGTCACGTGGTCCACCTCTTCGAGCGCGAGTGCTCGGTGCAGCGTCGCCACCAGAAGATCGTCGAGGAGACGCCCTCGCCCGCCGTCGACGACGAGCTGCGCGCGCGCATGGGGGAGGCCGCGGTCGCCGCGGCACGCGCGGTCCGCTACGAGAACGCGGGCACCATCGAGTTCTTGCTCGGCGACGAGCGCGACTTCTACTTCCTCGAGATGAACACGCGCCTGCAGGTCGAGCATCCGATCACCGAGCTCGTGACCGGGCGCGACCTGGTGCTCTCGCAGCTCCGCATCGCCGCCGGCGAACCGCTGCCCTTCGACCAGGCGCAGCTCTCGCAGCGCGGCCACGCCATCGAATGCCGGGTGTACGCGGAGGATCCGGGCAACGGATTCCTCCCGGACACCGGAGCGCTCTTCACGGTGGTCGAGCCGCGCGGTCCCGGCGTGCGCGTCGACTCCGGGGTGGCGAGCGGCGACACCATCACTCACCACTACGATCCGATGATCGCCAAGCTCGTGGTCCAGGCCGAGGATCGCGCCAGTGCCCTTCGCCGCATGGAAAGAGCGCTGAGCGACTACGTGATCCTCGGGGTCACCACGAATCTCGCGTTCCTGCGAGACGTGCTCGCGCACGAGGTGTTCCGGCGCGGCGGCGCCACCACGCGCTTCATCGACGAGCACATGAGCGAGTGGCGGCCTTGCGACGAGCCGCCGCCCGACGAGGTGCTGATCGCCGCGGCGCTCGCCGACGCGCTCGGTGCCAGCGGCGCCAAGCTCGGCGGCTCGGGAGACGCGGCGGGGTCGGGCGCCGATCCATGGGCCCCGTGGCGGCGCAGCGACGGGTTCCGGCTGAGCGGCGGCGGAGGCCGATCGTGAGCGGCTTCCACTATCGCGCCGGCGATCGAGCGCCCCATCTGGTGGCGATCGAGCGCCACGGCGACGGCTGGCGCGTGGTCATCGACGGTCGCGCTCACGAGATCGCCGTGCGCCCCCACTCGGGCGGCCGGCTCGAGCTCACCATCGACGGCCGGCGTCGCTCGGCGTACGTGGCCGCCGCCGGAACCCGGCGCTGGGTCGCGGTGGGCGATCGAACCTGGCAGCTCGACCGCATCGACGGCTCGCCCAAGCGGCGCGCCGCCGGCGGCAGCGAGAGCGGCCACGACGTGCTGGAAGCGACCATGCCCGGCCAGGTGCGCGCCGTGCTGGTCGATCCCGGCAGCCAGGTGAAGGCTGGCCAGACGCTGGTGCTCCTCGAGGCGATGAAGATGGAGCTTCAGGTCAAGGCGCCGCACGACGGCAAGGTCGCCGCGGTGCTCGTCCAGGTCGGCCAGAGCGTCGAACGAGGCCAGCGGCTGGTGGACGTCGACGCCACCTCCGCATGACCGAGCGGGCGTTCCTCGAGCACCGCGGCTGCCGGCTCGCCTACGCCACGCACGGCGACGGCGAGCCCGTGCTGCTCATCCAAGGGGTCGGGGTGCACGGCGACGGCTGGTCGCCCCAGGTCAGCGCGCTCGCGGCGCGCCACCGCTGCCTGTGGTTCGACAATCGCGGCATGGCGGCGAGCCAGCCGCTGGGAAGCGCACCGCTCACCGTCGCGACGCTGGCCGGCGACGCGCTCGCGCTGGTCGACGCACAGGGCTGGTCGCGCGCGCACGTGATCGGCCACTCGCTGGGCGGCCTGATCGCGCTCGAGCTGGCGCTCGCGGCACCCGAGCGGGTGCGAAGCCTGAGCTTGCTCTGCACGTTCGCGCGCGGAGCCGCAGCCGGAGCGTCGGCACGCATGTTCTGGCTCGGCGCGCGTAGCCGCGTCGGCACGCGGCGCATGCGCCGCCACGCGTTCCTGGAGATCGTGTATCCGCCGGACGCGCTCGCCGCCACCGATCGCGACGCCCTCGCCGCGCGCCTGGCGCCGCTCTTCGGCCACGATCTCGCGGATCACGCGCCGATCGAGATGAAGCAGCTGGGCGCGATGCGCGGCCACGACGTGACGCACAGGCTCGCCGAGCTCGCCCGGGTGCCCACCCTCGTGGTGAGCGCTCGCCACGACCCCATCGCCCCGCCCGCGCTCGGACGCGCCATCGCCGATGGCATCCCGGGCGCGCGCTTCGTGCTCCTCGAAGACGCGTCCCACGGCGTGCCCCTCGAGGACGCCGCGCGCGTCAACGCGCTCTTGCTCGACCACCTCGCGGCGAGCTGAAGGGCGGCAGCGCCGCGACCGTCACCGCGGCGACCTCGCGCCGCCTGCGCAGCGCCGGCGAAGGCGCCGCGCGAGTGCGAGCGTGAACGCGCTGAGCCAGGGCGTCACCTCGGCGCCGCGCGAGCGCGTGCCGCCGCCGATCGTGCCGCAGCCGCCGCCCGTCGGCGGTCCGGGCCGGAGCCCGGTGTCCACCACCGTCACCCGATCGAGGCTCACCTCGGCGACGTCCGTGAAGTACGTGCGCAGCTCGATCTCGTGGGTGGTGAGCGGCGTGAACTGCACCGCCACGTCGATCCAGCTCCCCGCGCCGGGGAACTCGGAGGCGAGCACATCGTGCTGAACCAGCACGTTCGCGCGGCTGGCATCGTGCACGTCGACTCGCGCGACCTTCGCCGTGCCTCCCGCCACCGACGACCGCAACCGGAAGCGCGCCTCGAGCACCAGCCCGCCGGGCAGCCCGGTCGTGTACGGGCCGAACGCGAGGTAGCCCTGCGGATCGAGCGCGGGGGTCGCCGTCCACGCCGAGCCGTCCGCGTGGCCGACCTGGTGTTGGAGCTCGCTCTCACCCTCCCAGGTGACGCCGCCCGCGGGCAGCGCGGCGCGGCCGCCATCCGGGCGCAGCGCGATGAGATCGGCGTAGGCGTGATAGCTCTCCTTGGGGCTCAGGTCGCTGCGCAGGATCCCCCACTTCGAGGCGATCGAGGGATCGTCCATCAGCTCGTAGAAGAACGTGCGCTGCCACCACGGGCGCGCGTTCATGCCGTCGAGGAGCTCGAGGTAGAAGTCGGCCTGATCGGGCTCGCCGACCTCGTTCGAGGTCCAGCCGGTCTCGGTGAGCCAGAACGGCTTCGCGCCGCCGCCGTTGGCGTCGAGGATCTTCTTCACGCTCACGACGTTGAGCGGCCCGTCCAGCGCATCGAGGGTGCCGTAAGCGTCGTCCGAGTACTGGTGATGGGTGACGACGTCGAGGACGCCGCCCGCCTGTTGCAGCACGTCGCGCAGCCACTGATCCCATTTGCCCGAGTTGAGGTGGGCGAGATCGGGTCCGCAGACCTTCCCCGTGGGGTCCGCGGCCTTCACCGCGGCCGCGCCGTTGACGAGAATGTCCTGGATGTACTGGGTGCGCGTGCCGCTCCAGAAGTCGCCCAGGTTCGGCTCGTTCCACAGGCCCCAGTAGTGGATCGAGCCCTTGTAGCGGCTGACGATGCGGAACACCGCGTCGTACCAATCGCCGGGGTTCGAGGGCGGGACGTTGCCGCCCTGCCCGCCGTTGGCCCACGCCGGCGTGTACGCGATGGTCGCGTAGATCTGGATGCCGCGGGCGTTCGCCTGGGCCACGAGATCGTCGAAGATCGCCCAATCGAACTGGTCCTGGGCGGGCTCCAGCATCAGCCAGTTGAAATCGCAACGGATCCAGCCGATCCCGGCCGCGGCTGCGCGATCGAGGCGTGCCGTGTCGGGAATGTGGGCATTGATGCCGTAGGGCGCCGCGCTCGAGGCGCGCGCGCCAGAGAGCACGATCGAGAGCACGAGCGCCATCCGAGCCACGAAGCCGAAACGCATGGCCGCTCCTCCGTCGCGAGCGATCGAGTCGGTCGATGCTACGAAGCGCTGCGCGGCGGGGTCAATCGCGCTGGTCAGCGCGCTGGCCAGCGACGGCGCGATGGCCGCGAATCAGCTCGGCGTAGCGTCCGCCGAGGTACGCGGGGCCGAGCTGGCCGTCGGTGTGCATCCACTCGCACGGGAACATCCGGCGGCGGCGCTCGTGATCGAGCTCGTTCACCCACGCCTCGAGGTCGGCGAGCACGAGGCCCTCGGAGGCCGCGAAGCGCCGCACCCCCGGGTTGTGGACGATCGTGACGTAGCGGAACCAGTCGTTCGACGTGAACGCAAGCCCGCCACAACCCGTGACGTCCGGCGTGGGCACCCGCCAGTCCGCGAAATCGTACGGTGTGGTGGAGACCACGATGGTGCGGATGCCGCGGGCGCGGGCCTGGCTCACGATGCGCGCGTAGCTCGCCTCGGTGTGGCGCCAGCCGGCCTCGAAGTCGTCGAGCACCGACGGCGAGCCGAGTGGCTCGCTCGCCGGATCGCGCCGGTTGGCGTCGCAATCGATCCACTCGCCGAGCCGCGCTCGGTCGCGGTCGCGCTCGCCGAGGAGCGCGGCGCGGGTCACGTCCACCCAGCGTTCGCGAGCGGCGCGTTCGCGCTGCTCGACCAGGAACGCACGATGTCGCTCGAACCAAGGGCCGAGCGCGGCCACGGCGTCGAGCGTCGTCTCCGCGTCGCCGCGCAGGTACGACTCGACGACCTGCTGCGCGCTCGCGCCATCGCCCGCGCGCGAGCCGCGCAACGCCGCGCAGCCGAAGAGGTCGTTGACCTCCTCACCGAGGACGAGGATGTCGACGTCGGCGTAGTTGCGGCCGAAGTTCCGCAGCCACGCTTCACTGGCGCGCGAGTCGTAGCCGGCCAGCGCGCCGTTGATGACCTCGAAGCGCTCGCCGCGCTCGGCCTCGCCCCCCGGCGACCCGAGCGCGCGCTCGAGCTGGATCGGCCAATTGCTCACGAGCTCGGGCCCGACCATCCCGGCGCTCGTGGAGCCGCCCAGCACCAGGATGCGCAACGTGTCGGCCGGCTTCGCGGCCGGGTAGTCGCCGCGCCCGGGAGGCAACAGCGCGCCGCCCTCGCCGATGCGAATCTGGCCGTCGACGCAGCCGGGAATCCAGCACTTGTAGAGCGACACCTTGCACACGCCGCGGACGTCGCGAAGCTCGGCCCCACTCGCCCCCGCCTCAAGCACGCAGTGCGAGCCCGTGAACACGGGGCGGACCGCCGACGCTCGCACCTCCGGTGCATGGGCCGAGCGCTGGGAAGCCGCCGAGCGGATGGCGGCGCGAATCGCGCGCGGCACCCCGAGCGCAGCCATCGCGCACACCACCGCGCTCGCGACCAGCGCGCCGTAGAGCGCCTTCCGCCACACCCCCAACTAGTCGGCTCGCGGCGGCGGCGGATCGCCGTTGGTGGCCCACGCGGAGGGCGTGGGGCCCATCTCCAGGATCAGCGTGCCGCCGGCGGCGAGCTCGTCGTGGGTGATCCACGCGCGGTCGAGATCCGCGCCGTCGAGGGTCGCGCGCTGGACGTAGGCCTGGGTCGCCGACACGCCGGGCGCTTCGATCACGAACGAGCGTCCGCCGCGTGCGCCAGCGCCGCCAACGCGGACCTCGGCGCGCTCGAAGCTGGGACTACCGAGCACGTAGACCGGCTCGCCCGGCGTGACGGGATAGAGCCCGAGCAGCGAGAAGGCGAGCCACGCGGAGGTCGCCCCGGCATCGTCGTTGCCGGGCAGCCCATCGGGAGCGGACGCGAACGAACGCGCGACGAGCGAGCGCACGCGCTCCGCCGTTCGCGCCGGAGCTCCCGCATAGGCGTAGAGATACGGCGCGTGGAAATCCGGCTCGTTCGATGCGTCGTAGTGACCCTCGTCGAAGAACGCGTCGAGCTTGGTCGTGAACGCCGCCGCGCCTCCCATCAACTCGATCAAGCCGGGAACATCGTGGGGCACGAACCAGGTGTAGATCCAGGCGTTGGCCTCGGTGAAGCCCCAGGTGGCGGTGGGATCGAAGGGCTCGAGCCACGCCCCCCAGCCGAAGCGCGCCTGCATCGACTGGTTCGCCGGGTTCCACTGGTTGCGGTAGCTCTGGGCGCGCCGTGCGAAGCGTTGCGCGTCGTCGGCGTGCCCGAGCTCGCTGGCGAGCTCGGAGAGGCACCAATCGTCGTACGCGTATTCGAGGGTCATCGACGCGGCTTGCGTCACGTCGCATTCGAGCCCCACGAAGCCACGCTCCACGTAGCTCGGCGGCGTACCGCGCTCGAAGTAGCCGCAGCCCAGGATCGGGACCGTGTTCTCGTCGCCGTCGGCGCTCTTCTTGGCGGCGTCGAACAGGGTCTCGACGTCGAAGTCACGAAAGCCCTTTCGCCACGCGTCGAGCCCCATGCACACCTGGTGGTTGCCGATCATGACCCGTGAGTCGCCGGTGGCGCGCCAGCTGCACTTGGGCAGCCAGCCCGACTGCTCGTACCAGTCGACGTACGACTGGACCACGTCGTCGCGGCGCTCGGGCTCGACGAGCGTCTGCAACGGATGCGTGGTGCGAAACGTGTCCCAGAGGCACCAGTCGTCGGAGTAGAAGGCCGCGCCGCGGCGCGCCGCGACCACCTGGCCGACGCCGTCGGCGCCGCTCCAGTAGCGATCGCCTTCCGTGAAATCCACCGGCTGAAGCAGCGAATGGTACAGCGCGGTGTAGAGCTGGACGCGCTGATCGTCGGTGCCGCCCGCCACGGCGACGCGCGCGAGCACCTCGTTCCAGGTCGCGCGGGCGGACGCACGCAGCGCGTCGAACGAGAGGCGACCCGCGCCCTCCTCCAGGTTCCGGCGCGCTTGCTCGACGTCGATCGCCGAGACACCCACGCGCAGCTCGATGGCCTGCCCCTCGGCGGTGGCGAAGTCGAGGTACGCGCCGATGTCGTTGCCCTCCGCGCGCGACACCCCGGGATTGCCGCGCCCCCCGCGGAAGGTGCCCGACGCCCGCGACGGCGTATCGAAGACGGCGTGGAAGTAGAGCGGGCTGAGCCCGGTGTCGCCGGGCGCGGCGCCCGTGAAGACCGCCACCAGCGGGTTCATCTGATAGAGCCCGAATCCACGCACCGTGTGGTCGTCGACCACCTCGACCCAGCCGCCCACGGCGAGCCCGCGGTTGTGGCTCACGTCCACCAGCACCCGGGACCGGTCGCTGGCGGGAAACGTGTAGCGGTGGACGCCGACGCGCGCCGTCGCCGTCAGCTCCGCGCGCACGCCGTAGTCGTCGAGCGTGACCGCGTAATAGCCGGGCTCGGCGGTCTCGCTCGCGTGCGAGAAGCGCGACGCATACTCGGCCTCGGTGAAGCCGGGATCGCCCACCACCGGCATCACCAGCAACTGGCTGTAGCCGTTGTAGCTGCCGCCAGGCCCCTCGAGGTGGGTATGACTGAAGCCCTCGATGCGATCGTTCGCGTACTCGTACGCGTCGATGTCGCCAGCGCCGGCGTTGGTGTCGGGCGAGAGCTTCACGAATCCGTGCGGCAGGCTCGGACCCGGGATCGCGTTGCCCGCGCCCAGCGTGCCGATGAACGGGTCCACGAAGCGGGCGACGTCCTCGACGGGTGCCTCGCTCCGCGACGAGCCACCGCATCCGGCGAGCAGCGCCGCGAGCGTTGCCGAGACGACGTTCCGCGCCGCGCGCCGGATCGCGGATCGCGACATCACGGAGCTCCCGGGGCGGCCGGTGCGTCGAGCCGCGCGAGCAGCTCGGCCGCCGCGGCGTGGCGATTGGTGCGCTCGTAGACCTCGGCGAGTCGCAGCAGCGCGCGCCGGGTACGGGGATTGCGCAATCCCTGGGACGCCTCGATCTCGCGCAAGCTCGCCAGCGCGAACGCCTCCGCCTCGTCCATGTACCCCCGCTCGCGATCGCAGTCCGCGAGCAAGCCCAAGGTCTCGGCGGTTCGCCAGCTCCCCGCGGCCACCTGGCGCTCGGTCTCGAGCGCCGCGCGTATCAGCGGCTCCGCCTCGCTGGCACGACCGAGCGCCACCAGCGCCTCGCCCACCGCCGCTTGCGCGAGCGCGCGATCGGGGTGATCGGACGGGAGCGAGCGCTCGGCGATCGCCAGCGCCGTGCGCGCGGTGGCTTCGGCGCGCTTGGGCTGCACCGACGCGAGCTCGATTCGCGCCGCGAGGACGTGCGCCGGGATGCTGCCGACCTCGTCGAGCGCGCCCGCGCTTCCCCAGACCTCGAGCGCTCGCTCGAGGAGCGGCCGCGCCACCTCCGCGCCGCGCTTCGCGAGCTCGAGATCCGCGAGCTTCACCAGGGCCCAGGCCATCTCGCCGTGCGCGCCGCCGGGAAAGACGGCGAGCGCATCGATCGCCTGCTGGAAATACGAGCTGGCGGAGGTGAGATCGCCGCGATCGTCCTCGAGCATCCCCAGCTCGCCCAGGATCCCGGGGACCGCGGGGTGATCGACGCCCTGGTGCTTGCGCAGCCCCGCGAGCGCGGCCTTGAGCAGCCGTTCCGCGTCGTCGAGATCGTTGCGGCGCTTGCGCGTGAGCCCCAGCTCGGCGGTGGCGAGCCAGCGCGCCTCGTCCTCGGGAAACGCCGCGTCGAGGATCGCGAGCGCCTCGCGCAGCTGCTTCTCGGCGACCCGCACGTCGCCGGTCTCGGCCTCGAACGCCGCCAGATCCGCGAGCGTGACCGCATGCGCTCGCGAGTCGGCGCCGTCGGTCGCACGGGCCAGCTCCACCGCACGCGTGAGCTCGCGGCGTGCCGCGTCGCCGAGCCCGAGCGCGCGATAGGCGTTGCCGAGCACGCGGCGGGCGCGACGCTCGGCGCGCGGATCGTTGCCGAGCGAATCCGAGAGACGCGCGTTCGTCGCGTCGAGCCGAGCAGCCAGCTCGCCGCTCGCGCTGGTCTCGGCCGCGTGGCGGAACACGCCGGCTCCGTCGGCACGAAGCAGGGCCTCGAAGAAATCGAGCAGACGCTCCTTGGTAGCCAGCGCGCTCGCATCGAGCCGGGCGCGCTGGACGGTGCCGCCCCACGCTCCCAGCGCTGCGGCGACCAGCGCGACCAGCGCCACGACGAGCGCGGGTCTGCGGCGGGCGAACGAGCGAACCCGATCACGTACCCCGCCGCCGACCTCGATGACGTCGCTGCCGCCGCCGGAGTCCTCGACGATGACGTCGAGGATCTCGGCGTCGATCACCTCGGGCTCCCGGGGCTCCTGCCAGCGACGCGCGCCGCTCACCGCCGATACACGTCGGCGGCGACCACGGCATTGCCGAGCGCGCCCAGGAGCTGGCCCGGCCCGCCCGCCGCCGGCACCGTCACGTACGCGATCTTCGGCGTAGCCGGGTCGGTGGAGACGTCGATCACCACCAGCACGCGCGCATCGCCCTCCAGCAGCACCGCGTACTGCACCACGCCTTTCGCGAGCTCGACGCTCTTGGCGACGGTACCGTCCGCGGCGAGCGTGAGTGTCGCCAGCGAACGGACGATCCGGCCGCCGGCGTCGAGCTCCACGTCGCGCGCGACGACCGCCGTGTTTCCCGAGCGCGCGATGCCCTGGATCTCACCGGGGATGCCGCCGGCGACGTCCGTCACCACGCCCGTGCCGAGGGCGAGCTGGCGGATCGCGCTGACCGGGACATCGAGCGGCCCGTCGCTCGTGGGCGTGGCCTTCGACCACAGCACCGCTTGGCCATCGCTGGCGAAGCGCAGCTCGCCGCCCGGTCCGCCCAGCTCGGCGCCCTCGGTGAGCCGATTCACGGTGTTCGCGGCGAGGTCCGTCACGAACGCATCCACGCCCGTGGCGGCGGGGAGCGTGCTCATCGCGTACACGAGCTTGCTGCCGTCGGCGGACCAATCGGGGCGGCTCAGGATGATCTGCGTGTCGACGCTCGCCACCGTCGCGTTCCCGCCGTCCTCGTCGACGATCACGATCTCCGATTGATCGAAGGCGAGCGTCACCACCACGGCGAGACGCCGGCCGTCGGGGCTCCACCGCAGCGGTCCCATCGCCAGGATCGTGTCGTCGCGCACCTCGAGGTCCGCGCCGTTGCCGGCGATCGGGTTGGCCGCGCCATCGAAGTGGATGCGGCGACGGCCGGCGCCGTTGCCGCTTTGCACGAAGAGCGCGGGCTCGCTGCCCTGGTATTCGACCTCGGCCACCTTCGCGGTGGGATCGCCGATGCCACCGCCGTCGTTCGCGCCACCGCCATCGCCACCGCAGCCGGCCAGGGCCAGCAACGCGCACATCGTCGCCACCACCACGTCGCGCATGAGCCTCCCCTCAGAACAGATCGCCGAAGGTGGCGAGATAGCGGTCGAGGTGCCCGATCTCGCGCTGCGCCATCCAGCTACCGATGAGGGCGATCCGCAGCCCCGAAGCGAAGGCGACCGAGAGCGCATCGCCGTTGAGACCCGGAATCCGCATGCGGACCCGTTCGACCCCGAGCTCGCGCGCCATCGCCAGCGCCGACCAGACGAGCCCTGCGGCGTGGCGCGGGTCGCGGACCGCCCCGGGACCGATGCTGCCGTGGCCATCGATCGAAACGTAACCCACCGGCCGTCCGCGGTGCTGGGCGGCGAACGCGCGGGTCCCGGGCTGGACGAGCTCGAAGCGCTGATCCGCGTCGCGACGGCAGCCACGCACGAACCGATCGAGGCGGCCGATCGAATCGAGGGTCCGCGCCGAGGCCACGCCTGGATCGTCGAACGGCACCAGCTCGAGGGCGAGCGGCGGCCGCGCGCACGGCTCGGGCACGCCGCCGATCACGTACACCTGGGTCCGCGGCAGCATGCCGAGATCCAGGTAGAGCCGCTGTGCCCGCGGGTCGAGAGAGGCGTAGACACAGCGCACCGCGCGCGGCGGGGCGGCGGGCTCGTCGAACGCGCGCCGCACCAGCTCACGGCCCAGACCGCTCTCCTGGAATCCCGGCAACGCCCAGAACATCGACAGGAAATGAACGCGCTCGCGCAGGATCGTGCTGGCGAACGCCACCACGCGCCCGCCGCGAGTGAGCACGTGGAAGCCCGCGGGGTCGGTGCGCAGCAGATGAGCGAGACGCCGCTCGACGATCCGCGCGTCCGGCGACGACGGCGTCTGCCCGAGCCGGCTCGAGAGCTCGAGCGACGAGCGCGAGAACACCCGCGCGCACGCCGCCAGGTCGCTCGCGCGCGCGCGGCGGATCTCCGCGGTCGCTCGCCTTCGCGGCGTGCGCGCGACCACGGCGCGAGCGATCACGACCGTCTCACCCGCCCGCGGCGGCGACGCCGCCGTAGCGATGGAGAAGCAAGGCCTTGAGCAAGAGCGTGTCTGCGGCCGCGTGCGCCTCCGTGAGCATGAGGCCACGCGCCTCGGCGTAGGGGTGGAAGCCGCCGCCGAAGGTGAACATCGGCAGCACGTCGTGGGTGCTGCCATCGCCGGGACCGAAGGCGCGGCGCAGCCGGCTGATGGCGCGACCGTACTCGGAGAAGGGATCGCGGTAGGTGTCGGCGAGCCGCCCCTTGGGGTCGATGCCCCACAGGTCGCGCTTGTTGACGACGGTGACGAACGAACGAATCCGGGTGGTCATGACGTCGTCGTCGGTGATGCTCTCGCGTCCCAACGCGAGCTTGCGCCGCTGCTTCACGAAGTCCATGAACTCGTGGATGTGCTGCGCTTCCTCCTTGCGGCAGGCGCGCAGATAGTCCTCGAGCTTGTCGATCACGACGGTCGAGTTGGGACGCCGGAAGGTGCCTTCGAGATCGCGATCGGCCGTGGCGAGGAAGCCGCCGGCCACGGTGATCACCACGACCTGCGGCGGCGTGTCCAGGAAGACCTGCGCCAGCCGCTCCCAGCCGTCGCGGCTCTGGATCTGCGTCCCCGGCACGGTGAGCACGGGCAGGATCTTGCCGCGCGCCACCGTTCGCGAGCGCTCGAGGTGGATCGACGAGCGCGGGCGCTCGCGCGGCGACCAGTGCACCGCGCGATCCACGCGCAGCGACGTGGCGTCGCGCAGGCGATCGGCGATGACCGTCTTCCCCGCTCCCGAGGGGCCGAGCACGGCGATGCCGCGCGTCTGCCGACCGAAGAGATTCAAGAACGGCTTCTTGGCGCGGTTCACTTCCTTGAGCGCCGCGAGCAAGGCCTTCTCGGCGTCGCCGAGCTTCACGGTGCAGCCGGCCTTCGCCGGATCGGCGAGGAGCTCGTCGATCGCTTCCTCGATCGAGGTCGCGCCGCGATCGGTGCCGAAGCGCTGGATCTTCTGCGCGAGCCACTTCTGGAGAAAAACCAGCAGCGCGTCCATCGGAAGGATCCTCGTGGGTTCGAGAGGGCGCGCGGGTCGAAGCCCGCGACGGCCGCGAAGCGGGCGCGCGGCGCGCAGCTACGTCGACGAATCGGGCGACGCGGGCAGTCCCGCCGCACGGGCGCGGGCGAGCACCTTCTCGGCGGCGCGGACCATCGGCATGTCGACCATCTTGCCTTCGAAGTCGAAGGCCCCCGCACCGCGCTCCTGGTGCGCGCGGAACGCGTCGAGCAGTCGCGTGGCGTGCGCGATCTGCTCGGGGCGCGGATCGAAGGCGCGGTGGATCGGCTCGACGTGCTTGGGGTGGATGCACATCTTGCCGTCGTAGCCCATGCGCCGGCCCACGGCGGCGTCGCGCACGAGGACCTCGAGGCTCGTGAGATCGGTGCAGAGCGTGTCGATGGCGTCGAGCCCCGCCGCCTTCGCGGCCACCACCACCGCGCCGCGCGCGTAGGCCACCTCGGCGCCTTCCGGCGTGCGCTCGGCGCCGACGTCGCCGGCGAAGTCCTCGGCGCCGAACATCAGCGCCACCAGCCGCTCGCTCGACTCGGCGATGAACGGAGCCTGCACGACCCCGCGCGCGGTCTCGATCAGCGCCACCAGCCGCGGCCGCCACGCGGGATCGCCCACCTGCGCTTGCACCGCTTCGAGAACGTGCTCGACGCGCCGCACGTCCTCGGCCGACGAGACCTTGGGAATCACGTACGCATCCGGCTTGCCGGGCGCCGTGAGCTCGAGGTCCTCGCGAAAGAAGTCCTCGGTGGGCACGTTGATCCGCACCCAGCGCTCGCTGCGTCCGAAGTCGAGGTGCTTGAGCGCGTCGACGACGGTGCGACGCGCGTCTTCCTTCTTGGCGAGGGCGACCCCGTCCTCGAGATCCATGACGACGACGTCGACGTCCAGCGCCGCCGCCTTCTCGATCTTGCGCAGGCTGTCGCCTGGCATGAAGAGCACCGATCGGCGCAGCTGCATCGCGGCGTTCAAGCGGTGGGGGCGGGCTTCTTCTTGAGCAGCACGGTGCGCTGGAAATCGATCACCACGGTGCCGTCCTGGTTGCGGCCGATGTGCCGGAAGCGCACCACGCCGCAGTCGGGGCGCGACTTGGAGTCGCGCTTCTCCACGATCTCGGTCTCCACGTAGAGCGTGTCGCCGTGGAACATCGGGTGCGGATGCTTGACGGTCTCGAAGCCCAGGTTCGCGATCAGCGTGCCCTCGGTGAGATCGGACACCGTGACGCCCACCGCCACGCCGAGCGTCAAGATGCCGTTGACGATGCGGCGCTTGAACTCGGTCTTGCTGGCGAAGTCCTCGTTGAGGTGAAGCGGTTGGGTGTTGAGCGTCAGGCTCGAGAACAGCACGTTGTCCATCTCGGTCATCGTGCGGCCGACGTTGTGCCGCATCGTGCCGCCGGTCTCGAGATCTTCGAAGTACTTGCCAGCCATGGTTCCGTGCCTATCGGTGGGGAGTTTCGAGTGACGGTGCGCGCCCGGCGATGCGAGCGCGCGAGACTACCCGATCGGCCGAAATGACGGCTACGGCGGCGCGTCGTTGCGGGGGCTGCTCGAGCCGTCCGCAACGACACGGCCCTGGCACGACGATCAGGCGGCTTCGGGAGGCCCGTCGTCGCCCTCCCCGGCGGGGCCGTCGGACGGCGGCCCCATCGACTTCATCGCCTCTTCCATGCGGCGACCCATCTCCTCCGGTGGCACGTCCTCGACGTGGGTGGCCACGGCCCATTCGTGGCCGAACGGATCGCGGAGCTTGCCGAAGCGGTCGCCCCAGAACATGTCGCTGGGCGGCTGGGTCACGGTGGCGCCGTGGCGAACCGCGCGCGCCATGAACGCGTCCACGCTCGGGACGTAGAGCATGATCTGGCACGTCACGCCGCCGAGCGAGCTGGGCGCCTTCGCGTACATCCCGGGCCACTCGTCCGCGAGCATCACGATGGAATCGCCGATCCGGATCTCGGCGTGACCGAGCAGACCGTTGGGCGCCGTCATGCGCATCACTTCCGTGGCGCCGAACGCCTGCTCGTAGAAGGTGATGGCCGCGGCGGCGCCCTCGACGGCGAGGTAAGGCGTCACCGCGTGGAAGCCCTCGGGGATCGGGCGGGGGCCGCGGGGCTCGAGCGCTGGCGCCGCTGGCGCCGGCCTCGCCACGGGTCGAACGGCCTTCTTGGCGGATGCCTTGGCGGCAGGCTTCGCCGTAGCTTTCGCCGCGGCCTTCGGGGCCACCGCGAGCTTCTTGGGAGCCGCCTGGGTGGGCTTCTTGGCCGGCTTCTGGGCGGCCTTCGGGGCCACCTTCGGCGCGGGCTTCTTCGTGACCTTCCGCGCGGTGCTCTTGGCGGCGTTCTTGGCTGAGCTCTTGGCGGGCTTCTTGGCGGGCTTCTTCATGAGCGGGCCTCCTCGACGCGGAATCTTGCGCCCGAGCGCGCGAGGCGGTCAACGCCGCCAGCGTCACGCCTCGCGCGGCGCCGGATCGCCTCCGGCTACGCTGCGGCACCCACGCACGGAGGACACCTCATGACCATCACCGCCTTGATCACCGGCGCCAATCGCGGCATCGGGTTGGAGCTCACGCGCCAGCTTCGCGCCCGCGGCGCGCGCGTCATCGGTGCGTGCCGCGCGGCGAGCGCCGAGCTGGTCGCCACCGGCGCGCGGGTGGAGGCGAACGTGGACGTGACCGACGGCGAGTCGATCGCGGCACTCGCTGCACGCCTTCGCGGAGAGCGCTTGGATCTGGTCATCAACAACGCGGGCCTGCTCTCGATGGACACCCTCGAGCAGCTCGACGAGGACGCGATCCGGCGTCAGTTCGAGGTGAACGCCCTCGGACCGCTGCGCGTGACCGCCGCGCTCGCACCGCTGCTCGAGCGGGGCGCCAAGGTGGCGCTGGTCACCAGCCGCATGGGATCGATGGGCGACAACGGCTCCGGCCGCATGTACGGCTACCGCATGTCGAAGGCGGCGCTCAACGCCGCGGGCGTGTCGCTGGCCCACGATCTCGCGCCCCGCGGCATCGCCGTCGCGATCCTCCACCCCGGCTACGTCCGCACCGACATGACGGGCCACGGCGGCGACATCGAACCCGCGGAAGCCGCACGGAATCTGCTGGCGCGAATCGACGAGCTGACCCTCGCCACGACGGGTCGGTTCCTGCACGCCAACGGCACCCCGCTGCCCTGGTAGCCGCCCCCGAGCGCGGCTCGGTGCCTCTCTGGTACAACAGAAGAGGTACACGACACGCTGCGGCATTCGGATCGAGCGAACCCCGAGCGAGGGGTGGCGCGGCATGCGCCTCCCTCGCGGGTCGCTACCCCCAACCGAACGCGCGCGCGGCGACGGAGACACGCATGGCGACTCGATTCCATTCCCCCACACGCGCCGCCCACCGCCCGCTTCTGACGCTGGCCGCCGCCGTCACGGTGGTCCTGGGTGCGGGCTGCACCACCGACTACACGACCGTCCCCGCGGGCAGCTTCGTGATGGGCAGTCCCGAGTCGGAGCCCGGTCGCGATCTCGACGAAGCCCAGCACGGCGTGTCGCTCAGCCACGGCTTCGAGATCGGCACGGCGGAGGTGACCCAGGAGAAATTCCAGGAGATCTCGGGCTGGAACCCGAGTTACTGGCCCACCACCGGCGAGGGCCCGACCTACCCGGTCGATACCGTGAGCTGGTACGACGCGCTCGCGTTCGCCAACAAGCTCTCGGTGGCGAACGGCTACGCGCCCTGCTACGCGCTGAGCGAGGTGGTCTGCGCCGACGACAGCCCCGGCGACGACGCGACCGCGTGCGCGGCCAACGGCGGCATCCGCTCCGCGTCCGTGGCGCTCGACGGCGCGGCGTCGGTCTACGAATGCGCCGGCTACCGGCTGCCGACCGAGGCCGAGTGGGAATTCGCCGCCCGCGCCGGCACCACCACCGCGCTCCCGAGCGGCGACATCACCAACACGGGCTGCGGCCCGCAGGATCCAGCCGCCAACGCGATCGCCTGGTACTGCGGCAACAACTCGGGCAAAGCCACCCACGTCGTCCGCACCAAGACCGCCAACGCGCTCGGCATCTACGACACCGCCGGCAACGTCGCCGAGTGGACGTGGGATTGGTACGCCGCCGCGACCCCGCTCACCTCGTCCGATCCCACCGGCCCGGAAAGCGGCTACTACCGGGTGGTGCGAGGCGGTGCCGCGTTCTTCCACGGTGCCGCGATGGTGCGCTCGGCCTCACGCGCCGGGCACACGCCGGGCTATCGCGACAAGCACCTGGGCTTTCGCGTGGTGCGCACCGTCGCCACGAGCAGCACGGCGGAGCGCCCGCCGCTCCCGCCCCCGTCCAGCGTGGCGATCACCGCGGACCCGGGCGCCGGTTTCAGCGTCGCCTCCTTGCCCTTCCCCGTGACCCGCCCCGACGTCGGCACGCCGCTCACGCCGGCGGAGATCGCGGCGTTCACCGCCAAGATCACCGGTTTCTGGAAGGACGTGGGCTACTTCGATTGGCTGAGGCGCGTGACTCACGGCATGGACCCGTCGAACGGCCAGGGCTATCCGGACTACCGGCTCTACTGGCAGGACACGCGCGCGCTCAAATCGGGCGGCACCGTGACGTTCGACCACACCGGCAACGCCGACAACCTCACGATCCCCACTCCCAAGGTGCTGGCCGCGGCGTCGGCGGCGTACCTGGCGAGCGGCGACGCGGCCCTCGGCGATCTGGCGAAGGGATTGGCGAAGGGCATGCGGGCCGGGTTCCTGGGCGAGGCGTTCGACGCCGAAGACCCGGAGACCGGCATCTCGGCGCGCACCGTGCTCAACCAGAACCACGGCTTCGTGCAGGACGGCCGCCCCACGGTGGTGAGCTACGACAACGCCAAGCATCCCGCCGACGACTGGAACGCCAAGACCATCGAGAACCACACCAACCCGTACTTCGGCGACATCTGGCTTCGCATCTGGCGCAGCCAAGACGACGTCCCGCACATCTTCCGCGTGGTGCCGATGCTCCGGCGCCTCGCCGCTCAGGCGCCCGACGCCGACGTCCGCGCGGCGGCGGCGGAATCCGTGGCGCAGCTCGAGCACTTCGCGCGCGACATCGTCGACAGCGGCTGGTTCATCCGCACCAAGACCGACCAGGGCGACGTCGAGATCCCCCATTACCCCGACGGCACGATCCCGGATCTCGCGAGCTTCTCGCTCTACAACTTCCTGGTGCCCAACGCCCAATGCGAGCCCAAGCTGGGTGCCGCGATGATCGCCTACGACGACTCGCGCGGTCTCGATTGTGGGATCGGGTTCGGCAACATCTACGAGCTGATCGCCGAGATCGGCCACTACTACAACTACGACATCATCCGGTACTTCCACCTCGCCGCCATCGACAACACCCTCGCCGCCGGCCAGTTCGCGATGGCCGAGCCGCTGCTCCAAGGCTTGATCCAGCGGGTGGATCAGATGATGGCGGGGACCGTGCCCCACAGCGACGACCCGAGCTACTGGGCGGACGCCGCGGGCTATCTCGTCGTCGCCGCCGCGAGCGGTCTACCGCTGACCTCG
Organism: bacterium; assembly: GCA_046331705.1. Lineage (GTDB taxonomy): Bacteria > JADJOY01 > JADJOY01 > JADJOY01 > JADJOY01 > JADJOY01. The sequence goes on from JAXLQJ010000020.1 coordinate 36,444, forward strand.
GCCGAGACCCAGCACCTGGTCACGCGCTACTCGGCGGCGGTCGATCACTATGCCCCGTGGCCCAACTGGGATCTGTGGTCGCCGTCGGTGCCCGACGGCGAGGTCGCGTGGGAGCCGAGCCGCGGCGGCTCGCCCGACAACTACGTCGACATCACCGAGATGGCGTACCTGCTCGAGTACTGCAGCTCACCCTGGCAGAACCCGGCCGGCGCCGCCTTCGTCGACTGCTCGATCGTGCTCGACCCGAACCGCTGGGGGGAATCCGGCTGACCATCCCACCGCGTGGCTAGCGCGCCGTCGCGGCGCGGGCCAGCCGTCGCTCCGTCGACGACCGCGCCAGCCTCGGCCCCCGAGGGTGCGGGCGCCCGGAGGGCCGATCGCTCGGCCACATCGGGCCCGCGCCTTCCACGTTGCCGCGGCGGGGGCAGGCTCGGATCCCGCCACGCGGGCATCGAGGTGACGGCAAGGTGGCGGCCGGTTGGCCGGGCGCGCACGGGGTTGGTTAGGTTGCGGCCACTTCGAGCGCCTTTGGACGGGCGTTTCCCGCGGGCTCGAGGAATCGCTTGAAGCAGTTCGACGTTTCCGGCGCAGCGGCGGCGAGACCCCGCCCTGGCGCACGACCGACCGGGCCTCGTCGTGGTCCGGTTGCACCCGAGAACCGCGCATGACCACCGATCGAGTGATCCGAAACGTCCGCGACCGCCTGGAGCGGGAAGTCCTCCCCAACGTCGAGAAGCCGTCGCGGTATCTCGGCGCCGAGCTCAACACCGCGCACAAGCACGAGGCGCTCGCCGCCGGCCGGATCGAGGCGCGCATCGCGCTCGTCTTCCCGGACCTCTACGACCTGGGGCTCGGCAACCTCGGGCTGCACATCCTCTACGTCATCCTGAACGAGCTCGAATGGTGCTGGGCGGAGCGCGCCTACGCACCGGCGCTCGACCTCGAACGCGAGCTGCGCGCTCGGGAATTGCCGCTGTTCGCGTGGGAATCGAAGGACGAGCTGGGCGCGTTCGACGGCATCGGCTTCACGCTTCAGACCGAGCTCACGTACACGAACATCCTGAACATCCTCGATCTCGCCGGTGTGCCGCTTCGAACCGCGGATCGCACCGACGCGCATCCGCTGACGTTCGCCGGCGGCCCCGCCGTCTTCAACCCGGAGCCGCTGGCGCCGTTCATGGACTTCTTCGTGATCGGCGATGGCGAGGACGTGGTGCTCGAGGTGGCGGAGGCACTGCGCCGCGTGCGCGGCCTGCCGCGCGCCGCCAAGCTCGCCGAGCTGGCCAAGATCGAGGGGGTCTACGTCCCCGCGCTCTATCCGATGGACACCCTCGCCGACGGGCGCATCGTGCCGCGCCTCGACGCGCCCAAGATCGTGAAGCGCACCGTCCGTGATCTGGACGGCGCCACCTTCCCCACCCGCTACATCGTGCCCTTCACCAAGCAGGTTCACGACCGCGCGAGCCTGGAGGTGTTGCGCGGCTGTACCCAGGGATGCCGCTTCTGCCAGGCGGGCATGACCACCCGACCGGTGCGCGAGCGCAACCTGGTGAACGTGGGCCAGCTCATGGAGCGCACGCTGGCCGCGACCGGCTACGAAGAGGTGTCGCTGGTCTCGCTCTCCACCTGCGACTACTCGCGGGTGCGCACGCTGGTGGAAGAGGCGGCCATCCGGGGCGAGCAAGATCACGTCTCGGTCTCGCTGCCCTCGCTGCGTCTCGATTCGTTCTCGGTGGACCTCGCCGACCGCGTCGCCGGCTACCGACGCAGCGGTCTCACCTTCGCGCCGGAGGCGGCGAGCCCGCGTCTGCGCGCGCTCATCAACAAATGGATCCCCGACGAAGAGCTGCTCACGATGTCCTCGGCCGTCTACGACAAGGGCTGGGACCACGTGAAGCTCTACTTCATGATCGGGCTGCCGACCGAGCGCGACGACGACGTCGACGCCATCGCCGACCTCACGATCCGCACGCTGAAGCGCGGCCGTTCGATCAATCGCAAGGCCAAGATCAACACCGGTGTGTCGACCTTCGTGCCCAAGCCGTTCACGCCCTTCCAGTGGGTGCGCCAGATCTCGATCGAGGAATGCGAGCAGAAGCAGCGCCGTCTGCTCGATCAGTTCCGGCACCATCCAGCGGTCAAGTTCGGGCGCCACAACCCCGAGGAGACGTTCCTCGAAGGATTGGTGTCGCGCGCCGATCGACGCGTGGCCGACGTCATCGAGGCTGCGTTCCGCAAGGGCGCCCGGTTCGATGCCTGGGACGAGTTCCGGAACTTCGGGATCTGGAAGGAAGCCCTCGCCGAGACCGGTTACGACCCGAACGAGTCGCTGCGCGAGCGCGCCCTGGACGAGCGCCTGCCGTGGGATCACATCGACATCCTGATCCCCAAGGAATGGTTCCAGGAGGATTGGAAGCGCGCCCAGGAGCTCGAATACGCGGGCGATTGCCGCTCGGCCAAATGCCACCAATGCGGCGTCATCGATCGCGAGCGCGATCTTTGCCTGCACATGCTGCGGAACTCGCGGGCGGGCGCGAAGGAAGAGAAGACCTTCACGCCCAAGCCTCGACCCACGGAACGTCCCGTCGAGCCCGATCCCGTGCAACGGATCTGGCTCCGAATCGGCCGCGAGGGTGAAGGGCGCTTCCTCTCGCACCTCGAGACCATGAACGTGTGGATCCGCGCGCTTCGCCGCGCGCGGCTGCCGCTCGCGTACTCGCAAGGCTTCCACGCCCACGCGCGCGTGGCGTTCTCCACGGCGCCGCCGGTGGGCGAGGAATCCCGCGGCGATTACCTCGACGTGCTGCTCTCGCAGCCCGTGGACGTGGCCGCCCTGCCGGAGATGCTCGGCGCGGTGCTGCCGGCCGGATTTCGCGTCTACGACGCGCGCGAGGTGCCGCGCCGGGCCGCATCGTTGCAGGCGCAGGTTCAGGGCTTCGTGTACCGGATCGTTCTCGACGGGTGCGACGCCTCGGCGCTCGAGACCCGCGTCGCGGAGCTGCTCGCCTCGCCCAGCTTGGTGGTCGAGCGGCTCGCCAAGTCGAACGGTCAGAAGGCGCGCGTGAAGCTCTGCATCCGCGCCACCATCGATTCGCTGGTCGTCGCGCGCGACCCGGACGGCGCGGTCCACCTCGACTTCACCAGCCGCTGCGTCGACGGCCGCACCGCCAAACCGCGCGAGATCCTCGAGCTGCTCGGGCTCGACGCGGCGACCGCGCGGGTCATCAAGCTCGACACGCTGCTCAGCCCGCCCGAGGCGATCGCGTCGGCCGCCCCCAGCCCCGCCGCGGCCGATCTCGACGGCGACCTGGCGCTCGAGCCCGACGCCGCCAGCGCCTGAGCGGCGGCGGGCGGGCGCTTCAGCCGCCGACCACGACCGAGCGCATCGAGATCGAGCCGAGCGTCACGCCCTCGTTGAAGAAGCCGATCGCCTCGCCGTCGCGTCGCAGCGCCAGCGCATGGACGAGCGGCAGATAGTGCTCGGCCGTCGGGATCGAGAGCGCGGCGTCGCGCCCCAGCCGCTCGGGATGGATCCAGGCCTCGCGGTCGCCAGCGGCGATGCGCGCCGCGACCTCGGCATCGAAGCGGGTGGCCCAATCGAAGCCGCCTGCGCGCCCGAAATCGACGAGCCCCAGGTTGTGGACGATGTTGCCACTGCCGAGGACCAAGACACCCTGCTCGCGCAGCGGCGCCAGTCGTCGCGCCAGCTCGTGATGCTGCGCCGGTGAGCGGCCGCGATCGAGGCTGAGCTGGATCACCGGCACGTCCGCGCTCGGATACATGCCCACGAGCACGCTCCACGCTCCGTGATCGAGGCCACGATCCGGATCGATCCGAGCGCCTTCGTCCGCGAGTAGCGTCGCGATCTCCGCCGCCAGCCGCGGCTCCCCCGGCGCCGGGTAACGCACCTCGAAGAGGGCCCGCGGAAAGCCGCCGAAGTCGTGGATGGTCTCGGGACGCGCGGCGCCTGTCACGGCGACCCCGCGCGTCTCCCAATGCGCCGAGACGCACAGCACCGCCCGCGGGCGCGGCAACCGCTCCGCCACCGCGGCCCAGCCGCGACGGAACGCGTTGTCCTCGATCGCGTTCATCGGCGAGCCGTGCCCGACGAACAACACCGGCATCGACGTTCCCGGCACCGGCGCCTCCTTCCCCCTCGCCGCGGCCAGGCTCGGCGGAAGAGCCCTTTTGGCGCGCCACCACCGACGACCCGTCAGCCGACGCGCTCAGTCGCGAACGCCACGAGTCTCACCGTAGCCGGATGCGCTCACGCCTCCGGGGCGATGACGGTGCCGGCGCGAATCACGGCGTTCTTGGGAATGATCACGACGCCGTCGCGGACGGTCCAATCGCGCTCGCGGATCTCCGTTCCCACCGGAAAGGGCTCGATGCGCACGTTGGCACCGATGCGCGCGTTCTTGTCGATGATCGCACCGCGCACGTGCGACGCGCGGCCGATGCCGATCGCCGGCAGCTCCGCCGTGGGCCGGAAGTCGATCGGGTCGTAGTGGTCCGCGCCCATCAGGATGGAGTCGCGGATCAGCACGTCCTCGGAGATGACGCTGCGGATCCCCACCAGCGAGTGGTGGATCTCCGCTCCCTCGATGAGGCAACCGTCGCAGAGCAAGACGTGGTCGAGGCGTACGTCGTAGATCCGCGAGCCCGGCAGGAACCGGGGGTGGGTGAAGATCGGGCGAACCGGATCGTGGAAGCGAAACGGCGAGTCGGGCTGCGCGAGCGCCAGATTGGCCTCGTAGAACGAGCGGATCGTGCCGATGTCTTCCCAGTAGCCGTGGAACGGGTACGCGAACACGCGATGCGTGCCGAGCGCGTTGGGGATGATGTGGGAGCCGAAATCGTCGTGCTTCGAGTCGAGCAACGCCACCAGCGCGTCGATCTTGAACACGTAGATCCCCATCGAGCCCAGGTAGGGCGCGGCGGGATCGTGCCGGCTTGCGAACTCGGTGAGCTGCTCCTCGGACTTCGGCTTCTCGCAGAACGCGGTGATGGCGTTGTCGCGACCGTGCTTGAGAATGCCGAAGCGCCCCGCTTCCTCGCGCGAGACCGGCTTCGCGGCGACCGTGATGTCGGCGTCGGTGAAGCGATGCTGCGCCACCATCTCCGCGTAGTCCATGCGGTAGAGGTGATCGCCAGCGAGGATCAGGACCTGGGTGGCGCCGGTGGCGCGGATCTCGAAGAGCTGCTTGCGAACGGCATCGGCGGTGCCCTGATACCAGCCGTCGTCGCTCGTGAGACTTTGCTCGGCCGCCCACACCTGCACCCAGCCGGGCCGGAAGAAATCGAAATTGTAGGTCTGCGAGATGTGGCGGTGCAGCGACACCGAGTTGAACTGGGTCAGGATCGCGACTCGGTGGATCCCGGAGTTGAGGCAATTCGAGAGCGGGATGTCGATCAGGCGGTACTTGCCGCCGATCGGAACAGCAGGTTTGGCGCGTTCCCGGGTGAGCGGCCACAACCGCTCACCGCGACCACCTCCGAGGACGAGGCCGAGGACGTCGGGCATCGACATGGCGAGCTCCACGACTCGACCGCCGCGCGCCGGGCGCGGCGTGCGAGGATGGAACTGTAGCTCGCGCGCGTGACGGATTCACGTCGCCGAGGAGACGATCGCGCGCCGCGCTTCGGGGCTCACTTCGCGGCGGGGGCGCTCGCCTTCACCGCATCGTTGGCGCCACCCGGGTTCCACTCGAACATGCCCGTCACGTTCCCCGCCGGATCGCGGATGTGAGCGGCGAATCCCACGTCCGGAATCGGCTGCTTCTCGCCGACGACCGTGGCACCCAGCGACTTGGCCTTGGCGAGAAACGCATCGATGTCGTCGACGTAGATGAAGAGCTCGGCGCCACGGTTGGGGTGCGCCGGATCGGGGGTGAACACGCCGCCGCCGATGCTCTTGAACCCGGGCGTCTGCACCATCCAATAGTCCTCGGCGGCCGGGTTGTCGCTCTTCCACTGCTCCGTCTCCCAGCCGTAGAGCTTCCCGTAGAAGTCGCTCACCTTCCCGACGTCCTGGGCCGGAATCTCGAAGTGGACGGGCTGGCCGACCTTCGGGAAACAGCCTGCCAGCACCAGCAACGACAGCGTGGCGATGCGCTTCATGCGTCCCCTCTTCCGCTCGGCGAGCAGCGCCGAGCCCCGCGTGGAAGCGGCGACGATAGCGCCACGCACGCGACGGATGCCATGGCGGGACATGCGGGAGGGAGAGGTGGGCGAGTGAGGCGGGCGGGACAGGCTCGCCCGAGCGCGCAGCTCGATCACGCGGACACCGGCTCGGCGGCGAGGAGCGCCGGCCCCACTTCCGCGGCGCCCGCGGCGCGCAGCGCATCCTCGAGCCCGCGGTGGATCTCGGCGATTCGCTCGTCGAGGGCGCCATGGGCCACGTCGCCCAGCGTCCCCACGCCCTGATGCCGGAATCGAAGGAGCACGTCACCCACGCCCATGCGGCTCAGGTCGCGCGCCGGAAGCAGCGCATCGTCCGGCTCGGCGGAACGCGCCAGCAAGCCGCTGCGCACCAGCGCGTCCACGATCTCGAGCGTGGTGGTGCGCGGCAGATCGATGCCCGCCGCGAGGTCGCTCGCGGTGAGCGGTGGCGCGCCACTGGCGAAGCGCTGCGCCACGAGCGTCAGGAACTCGAGCGCCGCGCGCTCGCGCAGCGCGATCGAGAGCTCCTGACGCGCGAGCGGCGGATGATAGGTCTGCTCGTGCTGCACGGCGTAGGCGATCTCGCCGCCGAGCAGCACGATCACCCAGCTCACCCGGAGCCAGACCAGGAAGATCGGCAACGACGCGAAGGTGCCGTAGAGCGCGTTGAAGTTCGCGACGCCCACCTGGAAGTCGATGTAGAGCCGCTGCGCCAGGTGCCAGATGCATCCGGCGAGCACGCCACCGATGACGGCGGCGCGGAATCGCACGCGGGTGTTCGGGACGAAGCCGTAGAGGAACGAGAGCGCCACCGCGATCGACACCACCGGCAGCACTCGCAGCACGAGGTTCCAGGCGCGCGAGACGACCTCGTCCTCGAGGAAGCGCTGCACGAAGGTGTTCGAGGCGAGGCTCGCGGTGAGCGTGGTCGACGCCACGAACAAGAGCGGCGCGAAGAGCAGCACCGCCACGTAATCGGCGAACTTGCGGTGCAAGGCCCGGCTCTCGGTGACGCCCCAGATCTCGTTCAGCGAGCGCTCGATGCTGCCGAGCATCATCGCCACCGTGTAGAGCACCACCACCAAGCCGATGGTTCCCAGCGCGGTGAGGTTGGTTCCCTCCACGTACGACATGATCCAGCGCGCGAGGTCACGCTGCCCGGCGGCGAGGGTGCTGAAGAAATCCTCGTCGAAGCGGCTCTGCAGACCGAGCCCCTTCGCGATCGAGAAGCCGAGCGCCAGGAACGGCACCAGCGAGAAGAGCGTCATGAACGTGAGCGCCGACGAGCGCAGCAGCACCTGATCATCGCGGAAGCCGTGCGCGACGATGTAGGTGAAGCGCGCCGCCCGCCTGCACAGGCGCTCGCGCGGGCTCGCGGACGAGGCGAGCGGCCGCCAGATCCGCTCCTGGGAATAGCGGTGGAGGCGAGTCACGACGGTCGCGAGCGGGTTCGTGGATGCCATCGAGAGCGACCTCCGCTGGGGCGTGGGCGCATTGTGTCACCGCGGGCGCACTCGAAGACACCCGCATCCGCGACGATACTGCGCGTGCCCGCCAACCACCGCCGTTCCTCCCATGAGCCCGAGTCCCCTCGTGCAATGCCCGCACGCGAATCGCTGCAGCGGTTGCCCGCTCATCGAGCTCGCGCCCGAGGCACAGCTCGCGTGGAAGGCGGAACGCGTCCGCGACGCCGTGGTGCCGTTCGCTGACCTCGCGCTGGCGGAGATCGCGCCGATCGTGGCTGCTCCGATCGTCGAGGGCTATCGAAGACGCGCCAAGCTGATCGCCGCCCCGCCCGCGCGGCTCGGCCTGTTCGCGCGCGGCACCGATCACGAGGTCGTCGACATTCCCGACTGCCGCGTGCTCGGCCCGGCGATCGCCGACGCGGCCGCCGCGATCCGCGCAGCGCTCGCCGCCCCCGCGTCCACCGGGCGCTCCTCGTTCGGCGCCTTCGACCCGAAGCACCCGGTCCGCCACGCGATCGGCTTGCGAGCGGTCGACCTCCGCGAGACCCGTCTCGGCAGCGCGACCGACGTCATGGTCACGCTGATCCTGAGCGCCGAGTCCGAGCGTCATTCCGATGCGCTGCTGGGTGTGGCACAGACCCTCTTCCAGGCGATCCCCCGCTGCGCGAGCCTCGCCGTGAGCTTCCACGACGGCCATTCGCCGCAGGTGTTGGGGCGGCGCTTGCGGGTGCTCGGCGGCCGGACGTCGGTGCCCGACGCGCTGCCCTCGCTCGCCGCGGCCGGCCCGTCGACGACGCCTGTGGCGCAGCCGCCGCTCAGCCAGCTCGCGGCCCACGGTGCCTTCGTCCAGGTGCATCGCGAGCAAGCCGCCGCGGTCACGACACGGGTGGGCGCGGCGCTCGCGGACGCGCTGGGCGGTCTCGCCGGGACCCGGATCCTCGAGCTCTTCGGCGGCTCGGGCGCGCTCGGACTGCCGCTCGCGAGCGGTGGGGCCGAGGTGGTCTCGATCGAGAGCTTCGAACCAGCGGTGACGCGCGCCAACGACGCCGCGTTCAACCTCGGGCTCGGCGGGTTCCGCGCGATCGCCGCCGACGCCACCGACGAGGCCATCGCACGGTCGACGAGCGGTGAGCGCTTCGACGCGGTGCTCGTGAACCCGCCGCGACGGGGTGTCACGCCCGCAGCGCGCGAGGCCATCGCGCGTCTCGCGCCGCGCGCCGTCGTCTACGTCTCGTGCGACCCGGACACCCTGGCGCGCGACCTCGCCCACCTGGCCATCCTCGGCCTCGCCACCACGCGAATCGTGCCGTTCGACATGATTCCGCTCACCGAGGAGATCGAATGCGTCGCCGTGCTCGAACCGACTCCCGCGCCGGTGCCGCGTGTGCTGTTCGAGAGCACCGAGATCGTGGCGGTCGACAAGCCCGCTCCCGAGCCGACCATCCCGCACCCCGAGCACCCGGGCTCGCTGCTCGCTCGCGTGCGCCGCTTGCCAGGCTGCGACGCGGCCACGCCGATCCACCGCCTCGACACCGGGACCTCCGGGGTCGTGCTCTTCGCCCGCCGGCCCGAGCACGTCGCCGCCTGGGCCAAGGCGCTCACCGCCGAGAGCGCCGAGAAGACCTACCTGGCGCTGGTCCGCGGCATCGTCCGCGCCAAGGGCTCGATCAGCCGCGAGGTCCGTGAGCAAGGCCGCCGGCTGCCGGCGCGGACGCGCTACCGCCGCAGCGACGTGATCGCCGGGCACTCGCTCGTCGAGGTGCGGCCCGACCAGGGGCGCACGCATCAGATCCGCCAGCACCTCGCCATGATCGACCACGCGGTGCTGGGCGACGCGCGCTACGGCCACGCTCCCAGCAATCGCCACGTGAGCGAACGCTACGGCCTCGATCGCACGTTCCTGCATTGCGCGCGGATCGCGCTCGACGATCCCGCGACCGGCTCGCGGCTCGTCGTCGAGAGCCCGCTCGCTCCCGACCTGGCAGCGGTGCGGGCGCGCATGCTGGGCGCGGGCAGAGCGCCGCTCGACGTGGAGCGCTGAACCGGCCGCGCGCGGCGGCTCAGCGCGTCGCCGGCGCGACACGCATCGTGTGCGACGCGCTCCTGCTTGCAGCGGTCCAGCGCACGAGGTGGCCACCGGCGATCGCCTCGAGCGCGAAGCGGCCGTCGCTCACCGTCACGCTCAGGCCGCTCGGAAAGCGGCGCTCGGGGGCGAACACGATCGTGTCGCCGCGCGCGCCGGCGCGATCGCGGAAGGCAAGCTCGAACGCGCCGCTCGCGGGGTCGTAGCCGAAGCGCTCCGGCTCACCCGCGATGCGCCACGGATACGGGCGCACCAGCACGTCCATGAACGGTCGCTCGGCACCGCCCGCCTCGACGATGCTGCCGCCCTCGCCGTTCCAGTCGTAGCCCGTCGGCTCGTAGTTCCAGATGGTGCCGCTCAGCATCAGCCGATCGTGGATCGCGACCTCGTCGGCGAGCGCTTCTTGCTTGTTGGGCACGGACTCGTAGACGCCCCATTCACCGATGAAGGGCGCCATGCCGAGGGATTCGGCGAAGTCCAGGATCTCGCGATAGCGCCGTTCGCGCGCGTCGCGCGTGCCCAGATAGACGCCCAAGGTGGCCTGGATCGGGTCGTAGCAATGGGCGGCGAGCACGGCGCCCGGCGCGCCGAGCGGCTCGAGGAAGCTCGGAAAGCCCACGCCGGCGGCGCCCGGCGGCTCCAGGAACACCAGCGCCGCTGGGTCCACGGCGCGGATCGCCGCCGACACGTCGCGATAGAAGGGCGAGAGTCGATCCCGCTCGTAGTCCGGCTGACCCAGGATCTCCGAATAGCCGATCGGCTCGTTCATGAGGTCGTAGCCGAGGACTCCCGGCTCGTCGCGCAGCCGCTTGGCCACCTCGACCACCGCGTCGCGGTAGTGCGCGCGCAGCTCGTCGCTCCGCCAGAAATGATCGACGGCCGCGGCCACGGCGGGCGTGAACTGGAACGCGAACCAGCCTGGTCCGCACGCCTCGGGCGGAAAGGGCTCCGCGTCCGCGGGCAACGCCCACGCAGGAGCGCCGTCGCCGCAGAAGGCGCGCGACCACACGTCCTGGTGCATGTCGACGAGAACCTCGATGCCGCGCGCGTGCGCGGCTCGAACCAGCGCCACGTAGCGATCGAGGTAGACGGTGTCGTACACGCCCGGGGACGGCTCGATCGCTTCCCAGCTCGTGAGCAGTCGGACGACGTTGAAGCCCCACGCCGCCAGCGGATCGAAGCCCGCCGGATCTTCGAGCGCCACGAAGGGCGGCCCCTTCGCCCGCCCGCTCACGTTGGCGCCGTGCAGGATCACGACCCCGCCGTCCGGGTCGACCAACCACCGCCCTTCGACCCTCAGGCGATTCGTGCCACCGGCGGAGCCTGCGCCCGCGTCCGTTCCGTCGCCACAGCCCGACGCGAAGGACGCGAGGACGAGCGCCCACGTCGTCAAGCTCACACGCACGGCACGAGCTCGCACGCCGAGCGCTCAGTAGAGAAACGGGATCACACGGAAGCGGGCGACTTTGCAGTACTGGTCCCAGAGCTCGCCGTATTTCGCTTTGCACTTGCCGTCGTCGCGGGCGGCGCGCTGGGTGAGCAGCAGCAACAGCGAGAACGGCAACACGTAGGGCCAGATCGACTGGAAGCGGGTGCAGAGCGCGAACGAGAGATAGACCATCAGCTCGCCGGTGTAGTTCACGTGGCGGCCGATCCCCCACCAGCCCGAGACCAAGAGCCGCCCCCCGAGCGTGCGGGCCGGCTTGCCCCAGATGATCGCGTTGCGATCCCGCTTGTAACGGTCCTTCTGCCAATTGGCGCTGCGGAAGATCCAGTGCCCGAGGACGTGGAATGCACCGAGCGCGAGCGACGCCTGCCAGTGGAACGGAAGCGTGTCGTCGATCAGCCACCAGCCGCAGATCGAGTACCAGAACGGCACGTACACCGTGTCGCCCCACACCAACATGAAGCCGAACTTCTCCGCGATGATGTCCCACGTGGAGAGCATGAACTCTTCCTTCAGGTAGTGGGTGTAGAGGTACGCCCACCAGAAGCACACGAAGAGTCCCATCTGCGGCGTCAGGCTCGAGTAGAGCTCGAATTGCCGGAACGCGAACGCGGCGTTGATCACGCCCAGGCCGATGAGCGAGGGGTGGTAGAAGAACATCTTGAGATCGACGCCCAGGAAGGTGGGATTCAGCTGATTCCCGAACCAGATGTCGTGAACCAGCTTGGGCAGCCGGGTATGACGCTCGATCGTCTGCTCCTCCAGGTAGCCCTTGAGCAGGATCAACGCGAGCGCCACCAGCGAGAACACGTTCGCCACCACCAAGAGGGGCTTGAAGTAGCTGAGCACCGGTGTGAGCGAGAATCCGAACACCAGCTTCAGCACCACGATCACGGCCTGTGTCGCGAAGAAGAGCGTCATGCCGGAGAGCTTGTAGGTCCGTCGTTCGCCGTTCGCGAGCGGCTGGCCCTGCGCCTGGATTCCGGGCAGGAAGATCGAGCCCAGGAAGAGGAACGCGAAGAATCCGATGAACATCCCGGCCGCGAACTTGAGCGTGTCCCAGGTGATCGGCAGCAACAGTCCTTCCATCCGCGAACCCCTTCGGAAAATCGGCGTGGGAGAGCGAGCCCGCGAGAGGTACCATGCGCGCCGCGAATGGCACAACCAGCGTCGCCGACTCGCACCGACCACGCGAGCGCGGCTCCCCGAGACCGGCATCCCGAGGCTCCCGAGACCATGACGAGCTCGATCGCACCGTCGCTCTTCGCGACGCACCCGGGTAAGCGCGCAGCCGAGCGTTTCTTCCTCGCCTACACGCCCGTGTGGGGCCTGCTCGCCAGCGCGGTGATGCTGACGGGCGTCGCGAATCGCTGGGGCGACGTGGAGCTGATGCTGTTCGCGCTGCTCTTGTGCACGGGCACGGCGCTCGGCCCGTTCGTGTTCGCCCCCGCGGAGGAGAAAGCAAAACCGCTGACCCAGCGCTACGCGTTCAAGATCCTGGTCTGGCTCGCGATCTATTCGTTCCTCGCCAACACCTTCGGCACCTCGTTCTTCTACGAGGCGTTGCACGCGCACTACGGCTTCGACACGCGCTTCAACCTGAACGGCGTGCCGGTCTTCCTGACCTTCATGACGATCACGTACTTCGCGACCTACTCGGTGCTGGTGTGCATCGGCTGGCGCATCGCTCGCGACCGGATCATGCCGCGCTCACGCCTTCGCGGCTGGGCCTTCGCCGCGGCGGTCCCGGTGGTGATCGCCGGCGTGGAAAGCGCGCTCAACGCGAACCCGTGGATGAAGACCCTCTACTGCTTCGACCACCCGGCGTTCGCGCTCACCTTCGGCACGGTCGCGTACGGCACCTGGCTCGCGCTCGCGATGCCGTTCTGGGTGACGCTCGACGAGCGCCCCGGCAGCGACTTGCCGATGGCGAAGGTGATCGGCGGCAGCCTGCTCGCCACCGCGTTGCTGCTCGCGGACGCCGAGCTGCTGAAGCGGGTGGTGGCGCCGCATCTCACCGAGGTGGCGTGGGGCCACGTGGGTCTCAGGGACTACGGCACGAGCTGCCTCGGTCCTCGGCCGGCCTCGCCCTGACGATCGCCGGTCGATCGCACCGCGCACACGAACCCGCGAACGAGCCGAACCGTGTGGAACCTCGCCGTGCCGCTCGTGGAGCTCGTGACGCGAGCGGCGCTGGTCTACGTGTTCCTGCTGCTGATCCTGCGTCTCACCGGCAAGCGCCAGGTCGGCCAGCTCGCGCCGTTCGATCTGGTGCTGCTGCTGGTGCTCTCGAACGCGGTGCAGAACTCGATGAACGGGGGCGACAACTCGCTGGTGGGCGGGCTCGTCAGCGCCTCGACCTTGATCGCGCTCAACTACGTGGTCGGGATCGCCACCTACCGCAGCAAGCGCCTCGAGCGGATCATCGAGGGCCGGCCGCAGATCCTCGTCCACAACGGCCGGGTCTTCGAGGACGTGATGACTGCGGCCAAGCTCACCCACCACGAGCTCGACGCGGCGCTCCGCCACGGCGGCTGCGCGTGCGTCGCCGACGTCCACCTCGCCGTGCTCGAGACCAACGGCTCGATCAGCGTCGTGCCGCGCGCCAGCCACGGCGGCGCACCCGTTCGCCCCGATCATGAATCCCGCTGAGCCGTCGCCGGGGACCGCGCGGATCGCCCTGGTCGGCGATTTTCGCGCGGACGTCCTCGCCCACCAGGCGATCCCCCTCGCCCTCGCTCGCGCTCGTGACGACGCGCGGACGAGCATCGACTGGACGTGGGTGGGCACGACCACGCTCACGCGCGACGCGGATGCGACGCTCGCCGACTTCCACGGTGTGTGGTGCGTACCGGCGAGCCCTTACGCGAGCACCGCGGGCGCGCTCGCGGCGATCGGTTTCGCGCGGAGGACGAATCGCCCGTTTCTCGGCACCTGCGGTGGCTTCCAGCACGCGCTCCTCGAGTACGCCCGCGACGTCTGGCGACTGCCGGAGGCAGCACACGCCGAGCTCGACCCCGACGCCGGCGATCCACTCGTGGCGCGGCTGAGCTGCGGGCTCGTCGAGGTCGTCGGCGAGATCCACGCCGTGCCCGGTTCACGGCTCGCGGGACTCTACGGGGACGCCCTGCCCGTTCACGAGCGCTACCACTGCAACTACGGCCTGAGCCCCCGTCACGCGTGGCGGCTCACCGACGGGCCGCTACGGGTCGCGGCACGCGACGCGAGCGGCGAGGTCCGGGCCATCGAGCTCGACGGGCACCCGTTCTTCCTCGCGACGCTCTTCCAGCCGGAACGCGCGGCCCTCGCCGACCGTTCGCACCCGCTGGTGAACGCCTTCGTGCGCGCCGTGGCGAGCCGCGCAAGGCGCTGAACCGCGCACGCCTTCTGCACGAAATCTTCATGCAAGGCGGGCACATCGGTGTCCGTGGACGAGCCGCGGCAGTTTGCGATGACTCACCGCGTCATCTTGACAGCGACGCGCCCCGTCAAGAGAATCCGCCCCGCCGAAACCGGAAAGGACACCGCGCATGGCCCACGATTCGAGCAAGCTCACCGGAGCGAGCCCGATCCCGTCGATCGGGATCAGCGGCCTCTCCGTCTACCTCCCCGAGCGCGCCGTGAAGCTCAAGCCGCTCGCCGAGGAGCGCAACGCGCGCCGCAGCGACGGCGACTCGCGCGACTTCGTGAAATCGCTTCGCTACACCGGCCAGGAGGAGATGCGAATCCCCGAAGTGTGGGAGGACACGGTGACGATGATCGCCGAGTCGGTGCGCGACGTCGTGCGCAGCACCGGCGTCAATCCCACCCACGTGAGCCAGTTCGTGTGCGGCACCGAGACCGCGATGGATCACGCCAAGCCGCTGTCGAGCTTCGCGCAGGGGCTGCTCGAGCAAGACGGCATCCGCATCGGCCCCGACACCAGCATCTACGAGGTCAAGCACGCCTGCGCCGGCGGCACCTACGGGCTGCTCGGCGCGGTGAGCCAGATCGCGATCGATTCGATTCGCGGGCTCGCCGCACCCGCGATCGTCACCATGGGCGACACCTCGCGCTACGACCTCGTCTCCACCGCCGAGTTCACGCAAGGCGCGGGCGCCGTCAGCATGCTCGTCGAGACCAACCCCAAGCTGATCCGGCTGGATCTGGGCGTGGTCGGCTACAACAGCCAGAGCGTCGACGATTTCTTCCGCAACATCGGCTCGAGCGTGGCCAAGGCGCGCGGCAAGTTCTCGGTGCAGTGCTACAAGGAGGCACTCGTCGGCGCCTATCAGAGCTTCAAGGACAAGGCGCTGCGCAGCGGCCTTCACCACGTCGCGCCCGGCAAGCATTTCCTCGACAGCTTCGACTACGTGCTGCTGCACGCGCCGTTTCGGCAGATGCCGGTGGAGGCGCTGACGGACCTGCTCGCGAAGGCGCGCGGGATCTCCCAGGAAGCGGCCGAGGTCGAGCTCGCGCGTCTCAGGCTGCCCGAGTCGCTCGGCGGCACGGCGCTCGCCGGCAATCTCTACACCTGCTCGCTCTACCTCTGTCTCGCGAACCTGCTCGAGAGCGAGCTCAAGCGGATCGGTGACGAGCTCGAAGGCAAGCGCATCCTCTTCGCCTCCTATGGCAGCGGCAACACGATGGTGGTGTTCTCGGGAACGATCGTGCCGGGCGCCAGCGACGCGATCCGGAAGATCGGGCTCGCCGACAAGCTCAAGCACCGCACCTGGCTCGGCACGCGCGACTACGAGGACCGCGTGGCTTTCGACAAGTTCGACCGCGAGCGCTACGCGGCGCGGCTCACCAGCGAGTGGGCCTCGATCCCCGCGGATCGCTACTACCTCCGCGAGATCCGCGTCGACGGCTATCGGGAGTACGGGGTCAAGGGGAAAGAGACCGCGCCCAGCGCCATCCTCGGCGCCGGCGCCACGGCGGCCTGAGCGCGTGCTCCGCCGCCCACGTGGAGGGGCTCGGAGGGGCTCGAAACGCCCCCCGTGAGAACGCCCCTACGCCGCGGCGGCGAGGGGCTCGCGGATCGGCGCGGTGAGCCCGGCGGCGAGCATCTTCACCGGCAGGTCCGGCGCCTTGGTCAGCGCGCGGCGACGGAACGGGCTCGCGAGCAGCGTGAGGATGTCGCGTTTGCGCATGAAGCGTCCGAAGTTCCGCAGCAAGCGCGCGGTGCGAATCGGGCGGCGCGTGAGCCGGTGCGCGAACAAGAGGCCGTACCCCTTCATCCGCAGCCGGTTGAGCTCTTCGCTGGGCAGGATGGTCGGATCGATGTCCGAGCACTTGAACCACTTCTGCCAATCGCGCTTGTCGTCGATCACGCCTTTCTCGACGTATTCCTGCCAGAGCGGCGTGCCGCGATAGGCACACAGACGGTTGAAGCCGAAGGTGTCGAGCTCGAGGCGCGCCGCGAAGCGGAAGCTCTCGAGCACGTCTTCCGCGGTCTCGTTGGGGGCGCCGATCAGGAAGAAGCCGTGGGCGCTGGCGATGCCCGCTTCCTTCGCCTTGCGCACCGCCAGCTCGATCTGCTCGAGCTTCTGGCCCTTCTTGAGCCGATCCAGCACCTTCTGGGTGCCGGCCTCGACGCCGAATGCGAGCATCGAGCATTTGGCCTTGGCCATGATCGGAAACTCGTTGATCGCCATCGAGTCGACGCGGCCTTCACAGCCCCACCGGAGATCGAGCTTGCGATCGATCATCCCCTGACAGATCGCCTCGATGCGTTTGCGCTTGAGCAGGAAGTGATCGTCGGTCAGGTAGACCGAGCGATAGCCGCGATCGTTGAGCATCTGCATCTCGCCGAGCACGTGCTCCGGCGAGCGCGAGCGCCACTTGCCGTCGGCGAGCGCCGGTATGTCGCAGTAAATGCAGGGATACGGACAACCACGCGACGTCTGCATGGTGCAGAACCGGTCCAGCGAAAGCACCGCGGGCACGTCGAGGGGCATCGACTCGATGTACTCGATCGGCAAGCTCTCGCGGTCGGGATACGGGTACTTGTCGAGATCGCGGAGGATCGGCCCGTCCTCGTTGGTGACGATCTCGTCGCCGCGCCGCCACGAGAGGCTCGGCACGTCGCCTGGGCGGTGCATGTTGGCCAGGTATGCGGGCAGCAGCTCCTCGCCCTCGCCCTCGCCGACGGCGTCGGCGTGGGGGCAGTCCTCGAGGATCTGCACCGGATTGATCGACGCGAACGGTCCGCCGAGGATGATCGGGGTCTTGGGAGACGCGGCCTTCAGCGTGGCCGCCATCGCCTTGGTCGCCGGATAGGAAGTCGTCGAGAGGAAGGACAGCCCGACCAGATCGGGCTGCTGATCGCGCACCGCTTGGGCGATGTGTTCGGGCTTCATCTCGGGGTGGCAGGTGTCGAAGAGCCGCACCTGGTGCCCGCGCTCGCGCAGCACCGGCGCCAGCGTCTGGATTCCCAGCGGCGGGAACGCCATCACCGGGAGACGGTTCTCGAACTGTGGACGGCGCAACCGCTCCGGCAACAGTCGGTAGTAATTCTCGTCGCGGACGTAAACGAGGAAGACGTTCACAGGCTTCTCGCAGACTCGGGCGAAAAGCCAGCGACCTCGCGTGGCGATCCAGCCCGGGAAGACCGGAAGGGTGGGATCGGAAGAGGCCTACAGAGTGCCCGCCGAGAGCGAATTCTGGAAGGGGGGCGCACGACTTTTTCGCCGCACCAGCAGCTCGTCACCGAAGCGTCACCCGATCGCCGGCGTCACATGTGCTCCTGGACCCAATCGTAGACCCGTCGGACCAGCGCCGACTTCCCGAGATTCTTGCGGATCCAACACTGGATGCGCGTGGGAAGGGTCGTCGGCACGACGCCTTTCACCAGATACGGGATGTGGCGAGGGCAGTTCGCGTGCGCATGCGTGATGCGAACTCGCACCACCCGCTCGGCTCCGCCGATCAGCTCGGCGGCGCGCGCGCCGTCGAGAATCTCGGCGACGCCACCCACGCGCAATCGCTTCGCGTGCTCGAAATCGACGAACAGCAGCGCCACCGACGGATTGACCACGATGTTGCCGAGGCTCATGAAGGCGCCGTTGCCGTCGTAGTCCGCGAAGGCGAGGGTCCGCTCGTCGAGCACGTGCACGAAGCCGCGGGGACCGGCGCGAAACGAGCAGTCGGTGCGGCCGCCCTCGTCGGCCGTGGCCCAGAAGAACCACTCCTGCGCGCGCACGAACTCGGCTTCCTTCGCCGTGAGCCGAGGCTGGACCGACTTGGCCACCCGCGCCCCCAGCTCGCGAGTTCCGTAGCGCTGCTGAAGCTCGATCGCGCCGGGATGCAGCTTGTCGGGGCGCACGATGGCCGTGTCGTTCATGGCTGGACTCCGCGGGAGCGGCGAATGGTACGATCCGCGCGCGCCGATTGTACCCGCCGAAAAGTGCCGCCCAGCTGACATTGGTCATCGCGCCGATGCCGTCCCGACCCAACCTCGCCGTCGCTCGCGCCACGAGCGTGCTGGTGGTCGCGCTGGCATTGGGCTGCGGCAGCGACCACGGCGACGCCGACGGCGCGATCCGACTGCCCAAGAGCTTCGTGCTCGGCGCCGCCACCGCGGCGCAGCAGGTCGAAGGCGGCCTCACCAACACCGATTGGTACCAGTTCACCACGCTCCCGGAATTCGCGGGCAAGACCGCCGAGCCGGCGGGCGCCGCAGCATCGAGCTACGAGCTCTACGACACCGATCACCAGCTGGTCGAGGACATGGGCCTCGACGCCTACCGGTTTTCCATCGACTGGAGCCGGGTGATGCCGCGCAAGGGCGTCTTCGACGAGCGCGAGATCGCCCATTACCGCGCCGTCCTCGACTCCGTGCGTGCCCACGGGCTCGCGCCGTACGTCACGCTCCACCACTTCACCAACCCCATCTGGGTCTACGACCTCACCGACCTCGGTTGCGACGGCGGCCCCACGGACACCAATCTCTGTGGCTGGTCCAATCCCGAGGTGGCCGCACAATTCGCGCTGTTCTGCGGGCGCATGGCCGCGGAGCTCGGCGGTCAGGTCGATTGGTGGGCGACCTTCAACGAGCCCAACGTCTACTTCCTGAGCGGCTACACGGGCGGCAGCTTCCCGCCCGGGCTCTTCGCGCCGCTGCCGAGCGACATCTCGGGCTCGTTCTCGAAGGTCCTCGATCGGTACCTGAGCGCCCACGCCCAGTGCTACGACGCGATTCGCGCCAACGATACGATCGACGCGGACCACGATGGCGCCGCCGCGCGCGTCGGGCTCACCATCGCGACCACGGCCTACGAGCCGGCGGATCCCGCCGATCCCAAGCACGTGGCCGCCGCCGAGGCCTCCGGCGCGCCCGACTACTCGTTCGTGAACGGCGTGGTGGCTGGCGGCCTCGATCGCGACCTCGACGGCGTGATCGACGAGGACCGCCCCGCCTACCGCGACAAGCTCGATTGGCTCGGCCTCCAGTACTACCGCGAGGCCAAGGTGCTGCCGCTGCTCGCGAAGTACCCGCTCAGCTCGGTGCCCTGCGAGGACGAGATCACGGCGTTCGTGGGCCCGCTGGGACCGCTCTTGCTCGACCTGCTCGGTTGCCCGCGAGCGCCCTACCCCGACTTCCCGATCCCCAACTACACCGGCCCCGGCCCCTACCACTGGGGAGGGGTGCACGCACCGGAAGCGCTCCTCGACGTCACGCGGCTGTGGGCGGATCGCTTCCCCACGACACCGTTGCTCATCACCGAGAACGGCTACGGCGTACGCGAGGGCGACTTCGCGATCGGCGGCAACCTTCGCGCCCAGAGCTTGGTGCGCCACCTGGCCGTGGTGCGGCAGATCCTCGATTCGGGCATCGATCTGCGCGGCTATTTCCACTGGTCGCTGATCGACAACTTCGAGTGGGCGCAGGGCTTCGGCATCCGCTTCGGCCTCTACACCCTCGATCGGGAAACATTCGCGCGCACCCCCACCGAGGCCGCGGCGGTGCTGAGCGAGATCGCCCACACGCGCCGCATCTCCCGCGAGCTGCTCGACACCTACGGCGGCACCGGTGCGCTGCGGCGTTGATCCATGACCGAGCCGAGACCGCCGATGACGTCCGCCACGGCGGTGCTCGACGCCTTCGTCGAGGGGGCCAAGGCGGCGTTCGGCGCCGATCTCACGAGCGTGGTGCTCTTCGGCAGCGGCGCCGAGGATCGATTGCGTCCGACGTCGGACCTGAACGTGATCGTGGTGCTCGCCGAGTTCGATCCCGCCAAGGCCGACGCGCTGCGCGAGCAGACGCGCTTCGCCGGCGCGGCGGCGCGCCTGATGCCGATGTTCGTTCTCGCCAGCGAGCTCCCCACCGCCGCCGAGGCGTTCGCGGTGAAGTTCGCCGACATCTCGCGGCGGCATCGCGTGCTCCACGGCAGCGACCCGTTCGCGACTCTCGAGATCTCGCGGGAAGCGGGCATACGCCGACTGCGACAGGTGCTGCTGAATCTCGTGCTACGAATGCGCCAGCGCTACGTGCTCGCGAGCTTGCGCGACGAGCAGATGGTGCGGGCGCTCGCGGACGCGGCGGGCCCGTTGCGCGCGGCCGCGGCGGCGCTGCTCGAGCTCGAGGACGGCCGCTCGCTTCCGCCCCGCGAGGCGCTGCAACATCTCGTCCGCGCCCTCGGTCGCGAGGACGCGGAAACGGTGTTGAGCCGCGTGTCCGCGGCACGCGAGTTCGGCGCTCTTCCCGCGGGCGAGGCGTTGACCACGTATCTCGCGCTGATCGAGATCGCGGCGGCGCTCGAACGCCGCGCGCAAGCGTTGCCGTGAGCCGACGAGGCCACGCTTCGCACGGACGCCGATCGCGAGCCACGCGATGAATCCCCTCGACCTTCGCGGCCCCGAGTTCCTGCTCTTCTACCTCGCCTTCGCGGCCGTGGTCGTGACCGCGCTGGCGTTGCTGCGGAGGCAGCTCGAGAGCGGCGATCCACCCAAGCTCCCAGTCGTCGACCCCTATCTCATCGCCTACGTGCGCGGCGGCGCCAACGAGGCGCTGCGCGTGGCGACGATCTCGCTCATCGACCGCGGTCTTCTCGAGGTTCACGGGGATCGGTTGGTTCGCGTGGCCACCCTCGAGCGGATCGAGGTCCGTCGACCGATCGAGCGCGCGCTGCTCGATTTCTTCGCTCCGCCGTCGAGCGGGCTGGTCCTCACCGGCGCCAAGAGGGCGTCCGAGATGTACCGGGACTCGAAGCTCGACGCGGCTTGCGAGAGCTATCGACACGAGGCCGAGCGCCTCAGGCTCTTACCCGACGAGAGCTGGCAGGCGCGACGAATCGTGCTCGGGATGGCGGCGATCGGGCTCCTCGCTGGGCTCGGATTCACGAAGATCTGGGTGGCGCTCGAGCGCGGCCACCGAAACATCGGTTTCCTGCTCGTCGAGATCGCGCTGGCGGTGTTCTGCGCGGTGTGGGTCCTCGGGCGGCGTCAGACCACCATCGGCGCACGGTTCGTGGCCGACATCCGCGAGATGCTCGATTCGCTCAGGCGCCGCGCATCGGTCATCCGCGCCGGTGGGAGAACGCAGGAATTGGCGCTGCTCGCGGGCGTGTTCGGGGTCGCCGCCTTACCCGAGGCGGTGGCCCCCTATCGCAAGAAGCTCTTTCCCCGGATCGAGCAGCAAGTCACCTCGAGCTGCGGTTCGTCGTGCGGCAGCGCGTGCGGGACCGGCTGCGGTGGCGGAGGAGGCGGCTGTGGCGGCGGGGGATGTGGGGGCGGCGGCTGCGGGGGCTGCGGTGCTTGAGACCACGGCGGCGGATCGCTTCGGTCTCGGCTGGCGCGCGCCGCTCGCCGCGGGAATCCTCGTCAACCTCGACCGCATCGACGTTCTCGAGGTGCTGGCCGACGACTACGTCCACGCTTCGCGGCGCGAGCGCCGGGCCTTGCGCACGCTGGCGCGGCAGGTGCCGGTCACGCTCCACGGAACCTCGCTCGGGCTCGCGTCCACCGAGACGGTCACGGCGAGACGGCTGGAACGATTGGCGCGGCTGGTGGGCGAGATCGAACCCGTGGCGTGGTCGGAGCACCTGGCCTTCGTGCGCGGCGGCGAGCTCGAGATCGGGCATCTCGCCGCGCCGGCGCGCTGCGCCGAGACCGTCGACGGGCTCGTGGCCAACGTGCGTCGGGCGCGCGAGATCGTGGGCTCGGCGCCGTTGCTCGAGAACGTCGCGACGCTGGTCGACCCGCCGCGAAGCGTGCTCGGCGAGGACGAGTGGGTGTCACGCTGCATCGAAGGAAGCGGCGCACCGCTGCTTCTCGACCTCCACAACCTCCACGCCAACGCCACGAACTTCGGTTTCGATGCGGTCTCGCACCTGCGACGAATCCCGCTTCACCGAGTCGCGCAGGTCCACCTCGCGGGGGGGCGCTGGGTGGAGCGACACGGCGCACGGCGCATCCTCGACGACCATCTCCACGACGTGCCCGATCCCGTCTTCGCGCTGCTCGCCGAGGTCGCGCGACTGGCGCCGCAACCGCTCGTGGTGATCCTCGAACGCGATGGGAACTTCGAGACCATCGAGGATCTTCTCGCCGAGCTCGACCGCGCCCGCGCGGTGGTGGCCGGTGCGCGCCGAGAGCCCCGCCATGGCCTCGACGCGCCGGTCGGCGAGGCAGCCGCCAACCCTTCGCGACGCGAGCCGAACCTGGCGCCGGTCACCCCACCTTCCACGCCACGCCGCTGGCGGTGGCCGCGCTGGGGCGAGCGACGAGGCGCCGAAGCGCACGTCACCCCGACGATCGAGGCGACGATGGCACGAGTGTTCGTCGATGAGGCCGCGCGCGTGCGCTTCGCCGCCGCCGAGCCCACGCTCGATCGCTCCGGGCTCGCGCTCGCCGCGGAGAGCTACGCCCGCAAACGCGCAGCAAAGGCGCGCGGCCACGATCCAACTCCAAGGCGCTAGCGGCGCAGCCCCAAACGCTCGGACAATCGAGCCAGCCAACGCGGGCGCACGCCGGTTGCGACTCGAATCACGCTCCAATGTTGGGGCCTATCGGAAGCTTCCGGGTGATCCCACACTCGAAGCCCGAGGCGAGCGCACAATGCTTCGAGCTCGTCGGCACCGAACGCCCACTCGTCCGTGGGCGGAAGCTCGTCGTCGTCGATCCCGAAGATCTCACCCTCGAATGCGAACGGCTCCCCTTCGTTTCGCGTGAGCCCGTCGCAGTACTCGAGAACACGGCGAACGCACCCATGCTCGTAGACAGCCAGGAGATACGCATCGCTGGTGGTCTGCGCGTTGACCACGATCACACGCGCGCCAAAACGCGCCGACAGGAGCGGTGCCAGATCGGCCATGTCGGAGAAGCAGTTGAAGTGCGCCACCAGCCAGCCGTCGCCGAGCGACGCGATCGCGAAAATCGTGGGCCGTTCGGCGGACGTCGCAAACCCGCTGCCGTAGACGGTGAGGCCGACCTCGTCCCGCCGCGTCTCGATGGCAACCGCGGCGTGCGAACCAAGCCATTCGCTCAGCTCGGCGACGAGACCCTCGACGTCCGTGGTGCGGACGTGGAGCGCGGTGTAGGTCCCCACCCGCGAGTCACTGGCCGCGCAGGCGCGCGGCGGTGCGTTCGACCTCGCGGAAGACGCGCAGCATGTTCTCGCCGTAGAGCTTGGCGAGCTCGCGCTCGCCGTAGCCGCGCGCCACGAGGTGCTCGGTGAGCACCGGCAGCGAGGCGGCGCTCGGCAAGTCGGTCGGCATCTTGACGATGCCGTCGTAGTCGGAGCCGATGCCCACGTGGTCGATGCCCACGGTCTTCACCACGTGCTCGATGTGATCGACCACGTCCTCGACGGTGGATTCGTTGCCCGGCGTGAGCCACAGGCTGGCGAAGAAGACGCCGATCACCCCGCCTTTCTCCGCGATGGCTTTCATGTCGTCGTCCGAGAGATTGCGAAAGACGTCGTACACGCCGCGCACGCCGGTGTGGCTCACGATCACCGGCGCCTCGCTGATGGCGAGCGCGTCGCGGATCGAATCGGGATGGGTGTGCGCGAGGTCCACGATCATGCCCAGGCGGTTCATGCGCTGGATGAGCTCGCGCCCCGCGTCCGTGAGCCCACCGTTGGGCAACGCCGCCAGCAGGTTGGTGTTCGCGTAGCCGTTGGGCGTGAAGTGAGCGAGCCCGATGTAGCGCAGGCCCTCCTCGTAGAGCGTGGCGACGTTGGACGCGTCGGGCCCGACCCCGTGCGCCCCCTCGAGCCCCATGAGTGCCGGCATCTTGCCGTTGCGATGGATGCGCTCGATGTCGGCGCTCGAGAGCGCGAGCTGCATCCGATCCGAGTTGTCCGCGATCACGCGCCGGGCGGTGCGCATCGTGTTGCGGGCGTCGTCCACGCAATGCTGGGGATCGCAGAGCGGCCACACCACGATGCCGAGCCACACCGCGTCGGTGCCGCCCTCGACGAGCCCCGGCAGATCGGCCTGGGGCTTGTAGAAGTATTCGAGGCCCGAGGGCGGCGGATGCGATTCCGCGAAGTTGGTGCCGTAGAGCGTGGTGAAGAGGATCGAGTCGACGTGCATGTCCATCACGAAGAGCCGCTCGTGGAGCGCGCGCGCGTCACCGACGCTGGCGGCCGAGCCGCCGCCCGAATCGCAGCCGACCGCGCCCGCGAGCGCGACCACCAGCGCGAGCGCGGGCGAGCGGCTCCCCCGTCGCCTCACACGTCCTCGTCGGGTGCGGCGACATCGGCGCGGAACACCGCCATCAAACCCTGGAAGCGTTCTTCGTCCTCGAGCGGACGCACGGTGTAGGGAATCGCCACCTCGCCCACGCCGGTGATCGTCCCCTCCCAGCGCAGCTCGGACGGATCGCCGTCGAGGCGGGCCAAGCGCTCGGCGCCCGCGGTGTCGCCGAGCTCGGCGAGCAGGTCGGCGAGGGGCTTGCCGGTGAGCGTCCCCATGAGCACGCCGAGCAGCCGCGCGATCGCCACATTCGCGGTGCGGATCACGCCGTCGGTGCCCGTGAAGAGCACTCCATCGCGCACCTCGTCGAGCGCCGCGCGCAACGAGAACGCCTCCGTCACCGCGGCGCGATCGCGCGTGAGGTTGCGCACCACGTGCACGACCTTCTCCACCTTGCCGTCGCGGGTCTCGAGCGGGGCGATCTGCACCTCGAGCACGGTCCCGTCCTCGAGCGCGATCTCGCGCACCGAGGCCTTGCCGGTGCGAATCACCGGCTCGTGGGCACAGCCACCGCCGCGCAGCTCGGTGCTCTTGAGCATCTCGGTGCAGGGGCGGCCGAGGATGTCCGTGTAGTCGCCGCCGATCAGGTCGCGCATCGAGCGGTTCAAGCGGATGACGCGACCCTCGGGATCGACCACCGCGATGGGCTCCTCGAAGTGGTCGAAGACCGCCTGCGTCTCGCGCCGGGCCTTCGACACGCGGGCGAACAACCGCACGTTCTCCACGACCGTGCCCATGAGCGTGCCGAGGAGCTCGAGGGTGGGAACGTCGCCCGTCTGGTAGGCGAGCGCCACGGTGCAGCTCAGCGCGAGGGCGCCGATGGTGGCGCGCGACGCGATGAGCGGCACCGCCACCGCGCTCTTCGAGCCCTCGGTCTTCAAGTAGCGGGCGATGGGCAGCAGCGCGTCGAGCTCGCTGCGATTGGTCACGAGCAGCGAACGCTTGCCGCGGATCACCGAGGTGAAGGGCGAGTCCTCGGCGCGGACCCGCGCCACCGGCAGCTCGGTGGTGGTGCCGAGCCGGTCGCCGTCGATCACCAGCACCTCGGGGGAATCGGGCTCGGCGAGCACCAGCGTGACGCGGTCGGCACGGAAGCGAGACCGCACCACCGCCACCAGGTCGCGGAAGAGCTCCGCTTCGTCGACCTCGAGCCGCGCGATGAGCGCGCCCACGCGCCGCAGCATCTCGACCTCGCCGGCGAGGCGCTTGGCGTCGTCGAGGGTGTATGCCGGCAAGCCTGCGCTGCGTTCGCTGCCCTCGAACACTCAGTCACCCCGATTCGGCTCGCCAACGGAAGCGCTGGGCAAGAGCAGGTCTTCGAGAAAGAAGGCCGAGAGGTCGTTGCGACCGGACAACCCGGACTTGCGGTAGAGCGACAGGGATTGCTGGCGCACGGTCTGCTCGTTGGTCTTGCGGATCGCGGCGATCTCCTTGTGGCTCAACCCCTTGAGCAGCAGCAGGCCGATCTCGCGCTCCGCCGCCGTGAGATTCCAGCGTCCGAACTGGCGGTCGATGGCCTCGCCCAGCCCCTCGAGATAACTGCGCGCTTCCTCGCGCCAGCGCGCGGTCTCCTGGTGGGCGCGGGCCAGATCGCGCTCGAGCTCCACCACGTGCGAGCGGGTCGCCTGCATGTAGCGCCACGAGACCACGATCCCGGACAGCAGCACCACCTCGATCGAGAGCTCGAGCAAGAGATGGGTCCAATGGACCTGTTGCTGCGCGTCCTCGATCACGTCCGCCCCGATCAGCACGAACAGCACCGTCAAGAACGCGAGCGCGCCGCGGCTCGCGCGCAACCGGGTGCTCGGGGACTCGTCGATCTCCACGGTGGGGCCTTCCTTCGACCAAGAGGTGGGGCTGGTATCGCAAATCGGCCCGACCGCATCAAGGAGCGGCGCGGCATGCCCACGCCCGGTCGAACGCCCCCTCGCGCGTTCGGTTGGCGCGTCCCTGCGCGTGGTTCACACTGGCCGCATGAGCACGTCCAGCAAACGCCGCACGCTCTACCTCGTCGACGGCCCCAACATCGCGTTTCGCGCCTTCTTCGCCATCGGCGGCATGAAGTCGAGCCATGGCCTGCCCACCAACGCGCTCTTCGGCTTCACCAACATGCTGCTCAAGCTCATCAAGGACGAGCGGCCGGATCATCTCGCGATCGCCTGGGACCCACCCGGAAAGACGCACCGCGAGGAGCGCTACCCGGAGTACAAGGGCACGCGTCCCGACATGCCCGAGGATCTGCGTGCGCAGATGCCGTATTTCCAGCGCATCGCCGAGGCCTTCGGCATCCCGTTCCTGGAGGTGCCCCGCTACGAGGCGGACGACGTCATCGCCACGCTCACGCGCCGCCACGAGCACGAGCTGGACGTGGTGATCGTCACCTCCGACAAGGACCTGATGCAGCTCGTGGGCGACCACGTGTCGCTGCTCGACACCATGAAGGACAAGCGCATCGGCCGCGCCGAGGTCCAGGAGAAATTCGGCTGCGCGCCCGAGCAGGTGCCCGACGCGCTGGCCATCTGGGGGGACACCTCGGACAACATCCCCGGCGTCAAGGGGATCGGCGAGAAGGGCGTGAAGGCGCTGCTGGCGAAATGGGGCAGCCTCGCCGACATCTACGCGAATCTCGATCGAGTGGAGCCGGCGGGCACGCGCAAGAAGCTCGAGGCCGATCGGGACAACGCGTACCTCTCGCTCGAGCTGGCCACGGTCGCGAGCGACGCGCCCGTGGAGGCGAGGATCGAGGATCTGGCGCTCGCGTTCCCGCCGCCGGTGGAGCGCGCGCGCCCGCTCTTCACCGAGCTCGAGTTCCGCGGGCTGTTGCGCGAGTTCGGCGGCGAGATGGTGTCGATCGATCGCAGCGCCTACCGTCTCGTCACGAGCGCCGACGAGCTGGCCGAGCTCGCGAAGGCGCTGCGCCGCGCGGATCGGTTCGCCGTCGACACCGAGACCACCTCCCTGCGCGCGCTCGAGGCGCGGCTGGTGGGGCTCTCCTTCTGCTGCGACGACCGGGTCGCGTGGTACGTGCCCGTCGCGCACCATTACCTCGGCTGCCCGCCGCAGCTCGACTGGGACACGGTCCGCGACGTGCTCGGTCCGCTGCTCGAGGATCCGGACAAGGGCAAGGTCGGCCAGAACCTGAAATACGACGTCGAGGTGCTGGGCACGCACGGTGTGGACGTGCGCGGCATCGACGGCGACACCCTGCTCGCCGATTACCTGCTCAGCCCGGAACGGCGCTCGCACAACCTCGACGATCTGGCGCTCGTGCACCTCCAGCACCGCATGATCACGTACGAGCAGACGGTGCCGAAGGGCGAGACGTTCGCGTCGGTACCGGTCGAGCAGGCGCGCGACTATTCCGCCGAGGACGCCCACGTCACGTGGCTCCTCGACAAGCGCTTGGCGCCGCGACTCGAGAGCGAAGGGCTCGGCACGCTCTACCGCGAGCTCGAGGTGCCGCTGATCCCGGTGCTCGCCCGGATGGAGGCGAACGGGATCGCCGTCGACCGCCGCGGGCTACGCGATCTCTCGCACGAGCTGGATCGACGCATCGGGGAAGCCGAGGAGGCCTGCTACCGCGCCGCCGGCACCAAGTTCTCGATCGGGTCGGTGCCGCAGCTGCGCGAGATCCTGTTCGACAAGCTGCAGCTACCGGTGCTCAAGAAGACCAAGACCGGCGCGTCCACCGACGAAGCGGTGCTCTCCGAGCTGGCCATCCAGCACCCGCTCCCCCAAGCGATCCTCGACTACCGTTCGCTGGTCAAGCTCAAGAACACCTACGTCGACACCCTGCCCACGCTGATCAACCCACGCACGGGCCGCATCCACACGAATTACTCGCAGACCACGGCCGCGACCGGTCGGCTCTCGTCCTCCGACCCCAACCTCCAGAACATCCCCATCCGCACCGCGGAGGGTCGACGCATCCGACACGCCTTCTGCGCTCCCGAAGGGCGGCTGCTGCTCGCGGCGGACTACTCCCAGGTGGAGCTGCGCGTCCTCGCCCACCTGGTGGGCGGCAAGGGCGGTTTCGCCGACGCGTTCGCCGCGGGCATCGACGTCCACACCCAGACCGCCGCCGGCATCTTCGGCGTGCCGGTCGAAAGCGTGGACAAGGAGCAGCGCCGCATCGCCAAGGCCGTGAACTTCGGCATCCTCTACGGACAGGGCGCCCACGGTCTGGCGCAGACCACCGGCATCTCGCGCACCGAGGCCAAGGAGTATCTGCGCCGCTACGGCGAGCGCTTCCCGGAGGTGGCCGCGTACCAGGCCAGCACCATCGCCACCGCCCGCGAGAAGGGCTACGTCGAGACTCTCCTCGGCAGGCGCCGGCGGCTCGGGGACCTCACGAGCGGCAGCCAGGTGGATCGGGCCCAGGCCGAGCGCATGGCGCTCAACACGCCCATCCAGGGCACGGCGGCGGACCTCATCAAGAAGGCCATGATCGCCATCGATCGCCGGCTCGCGGCCGAGCACCCGGGCCAGCTCATGCTGCTCCAGGTCCACGACGAGCTGGTCTTCGAGGTCGACGAGAGCCGCGTGGACGCGGTGCGCGAGATGGTGGTCGACGAGATGACCCACGCCATCGAGCTCGCCGTGCCGCTGGTCGTCGACACCGGCGTCGGCCGCCACTGGGACGAGACGGACTGAGTCAGCCGCGCGGGTGGCGCGCTTGTCCGTGCGGGTTGCCTCGCTATCATCGCGGTTGAGACAAGTTCTTCGACGAGTTGACCCTTCGCCCCATGAAGCCGCCCAACGCTACCAACAGTGTCACACGGATCAACCCCGAATCGGGGTTTCCCGAAATCCGGATTCCGGCCAG
Organism: bacterium; assembly: GCA_046331705.1. Classification (GTDB taxonomy): domain Bacteria; phylum JADJOY01; class JADJOY01; order JADJOY01; family JADJOY01; genus JADJOY01. Next base: position 66,109 of record JAXLQJ010000020.1, read on the forward strand.
CGCGACGCCTTTCGACGAGAACGCCGACGAGATCGCGCTCGACCAGCTGCGTCGTTCGTACCTGCGCCTCGGTCGCCTCTACGAAGTATCCCAGTCCCTTCTCGAGCCGCGCGACGCGGAAGGTGTTTTCAACGCCATCGCACGAGCTGTTACCGACCTGGTTGGTGCCGAGCGCGTGCTAATCGCCACGCTGGAAGGCGAGCACATGACGTGTCGCGCGAGCTGCGGCTTCGATGCTGCGGTCACCGATGTCCTCCCCGTCAGCAAGACGATCGTTGGAACGGTCTTGGCGACAGCCGAATCCGTCCTCTCAGCCGATGCCCAGCACGAGGCACAATATCGAGACGCGGCGAGCGTGGTCGTTCAGGGAATTCGCTCCGTGATGTGCTGTGCGCTGAGACCGCCGCGGGATCGACCCGTCGGATTCGTCTACGCTGACAGCAATCTCACGGACAGGGCGTTCGATCACGAGGATCTTCGGTTTCTGCACGCGCTCGCACACTACGGCTCTCTGGCCCTGGAGAGCGTGGAGCGACTCGCAACCGAACGCGCGTTGGCGCGAGATCGATCCGAAACCCTATGTGAAGCGTACGGACCGGATCACGAGTTCGTCGGGACCAGTGCCAAGAGCCTGGCCGTGATGAATCTCGTTCGACGGGCCGCAGCAAGCAATGCGCCGGTTCTGGTCGTCGGTGAGACCGGTACGGGCAAGGAGATCGTAGCGCGTGCGCTGCACTGGCACTCTCCGAGGCGCGACGGTCCATTCATCCCCGTGAACATGGGGACCATGCTCCGCGACACAGCGCTCTCCGAGCTGTTCGGTCACGAGCGCGGCGCGTTCACCGGCGCCCATGCACCGCGCAGCGGCCTTTTTCGCCAGGCCAGCGGCGGGGTGCTCTTTCTCGACGAGATCACTGCAGCTACACCCGATGTGCAGGTGATGCTCCTGCGAACGCTACAGGAAGCAACGGTGCGACCACTGGGTGGCCGCACAGAGGTCAAGGTCGACGTGCGCCTCGTCGCTGCGTGCAACGTCGACATCGAGGAAGAGGTACGAGCCGGCCGGTTTCGCGAGGACCTTTTCTATCGATTGAACGTGGTCCGCCTCGACCTTCCTCCTCTCCGCGAGCGCCCGGAGGATCTCGAGCTGCTGTTGAACCACTTCCTCACGCGGTTTGCGCCTCATCAACGCTACGATCCGGCGGCGTTGCGGTTGCTGTGCACGTACTCGTGGCCCGGCAACGTGAGGGAGCTGCGGAACACGGTCGAAAGCCTCACGATCCTCACTCCCGGTGACGTGATCGGGATCGAGGATATCCCCGACCGAGTGCGTCGCGCGGCACGTCCCGCCCAGCCTACTCCGGCGAGCGGCCCCCTCGAACCCCTCCGCGTGGCTGTACAACGGCTCGAGCGCGACCACATCCAGAAGGCCCTTCGAGAGACGGCGGGCAACCGCGACCAAGCCGCAGAACTGCTAGGCGTCGGACGAGCCACGCTTTACGAGAAGATCAAGCAATACGGGATTGCCTCGTCGCAAACCTCCGATCGCAGCGCGTCCTGATACGGCACCGTCGACGCAGAGCTGTTCATTCTGCAGACCCTTAGCCATGCGGTCGATTCACGAGCACCCCAGATCTTCCCGTCTCGTGAACCGACCGCCACCGACCATCAAGATCACCGATCGTGATTCTTCCAACCGCTGTAGATGTTCTGAATCTGATGATTGAGATTCGACGCGCGGTTGCCAACCTCTTCGCGGACTCGACCCCACCGGCGGTCGAACTCCCCGTGCAAGTACTCGCCGTACTGGTTCTCGCAACGGGCGACGCAGTCGGTGTATAGGGTAGGCGGCTTGCGTTCACAAGCATCGTCGCACGACATCGCTCTTGCGCTGCTCGGGTTTGTCCCAGCCATCGCTGTGATCGCCGAAGCGAGCATCAACGTCGTGACGACCGTACGCATCCGATTCTTATTCGTGTCCATGACTCGATTCCCCTCGAGAGCGGCGTTCCTCGCCGCTCGTGGTTGGTGGTTGACAGCACATGAAAGCAAGCCTCGCTCCACCATCGCTCGAGCGCGATGAGTCGACACTCGGAATGATTTCAAGGAGTGTCCGCCGGCGCCATGTCCGATCAGGCAACCCGTCTACGCTGCCAGACTTCGGCGTCCGAGACATCGGATTCCCGAAGCCACCCATTGCACGCGGCCGAGCAAGGCCTCAACACTCCTGCGGTGGATCCGCTCTGCCTGAAACCGTCAGTAGTTCTCGACCGCGTCCTGGACCGATGCCGCGGCACGAGACGCGCGCTCCCTGCTGCGTGTGCCACAGCACGCGCACCGAGATTTCCCAAGCAGCCCCTGCGGCTCAACGCGCCGGAAGCATCCAGGTCGCCCGAACCCATCGTCGGCGTGGCCTGGGGGGCGCGCGACGAGGTCTTCGGGCTATTGCATCAGGGCGGCGCGGGTGTAATCGATCGAACTCGCAATCGCTAGCGCGTCTCGTCAGCTCGCCGTGCCGCCACGCGTGCAACTAGCACGGGCCTGCCGTGCCGGCCGCCGCGAAACACGTCAGGCTCTTTGCGCTATGGGCAGGACACTGACGGGGTCGCCGACGACCATTCGCAAGCAGTGCCCGTCTCGAACCCGCTTTCGAAAGTCAGCACCGCCTCGGACGAGCCAGCACTGCAAGCGGGTGCGCCATCCTCGACCGTCTCCCCACAGATGCTGGCCCGCATACTCGCCCGCTGGTCCAGATCGTTGCAGGCGTCCTGCTCGTAGTGCGTGTGCGTGCATTGCACGCCGTCCACCACCAGCTTGCTGTCCGATTTCAGCAGGTAGGTCTTGGTTGGGCCGCCATTGTACGCGAGGCGAAGCAGGCCAAGGTCCAAGATTGCGTGGTTGCCATCAACGACCGGGCAGGACGGATCGCCCCACGTGCCTAGGTTCGCCGTCATGCGACCGGAGGGAAACTGACAGGTGCCCTGAATGCCGCTGTTCCTCAGCAACATCTCACCCGTGGTCTCGATGGCGCTGGCCCCTTGATTCTCGGCGACGATCACGTGTGCGAGCGTCGCGTCGCCCCCATTGGTGATTGCGGCACCACTCGGCGCCTCGTTTCCGCTCAGCGTCGAGTTGCGGACGATGAGGTCTCCGCTCCCGTTGGCTAGCCCTCCGCCCTCCCCCTGTGGGGACGCGACCGTGTTTTCCGCGAGCAACGAGGCATCGATGATGGCTTGCGGCGCACCGCCGTCCGCGGCAACCAACAATGGCGACTCCACGAAGATGCCGCCCCCGGCGCTCTCCGCGGTGTTCGCTTCGACCGTAACGCGATCGAGGTGCAGTGAGCCCGAGCCATCTGAGTAGATCCCGCCGCCCTTCGCGCCGGCGCCCGTCGCTTGATTGCCTACAATCCTGACGTCCTCCAGAGACATATCTGTCGAACTCGCAATCGCGCCGCCATTGCCCTGAACTGACCCACCCGTCATGGTGAAGCCCGCGAACTTGATTGGCCCCCCTCCACCCTTCGGGTTGAACAAGCGGTCACCCCCGAGGATTTTGATGACTGTGACTGCGACCCCCGCGCCGCGGAGGGTGAGTGGCTGCCTGATGTCCAAGTCACCGAGCAGCGCATCGTCCTCGTCCGCACCGGGCCGCGTCAGCTCGTAACTCCCTGGCGCGAGAAGGATCGTCGCAGCATTCGATTGCGCGTTCGCTGCGATCACCGCTTCGCGAAGCGAACAAGCCACACCCGAGATACACCCATCCGGTTCTGGATCGTCAAGTTCGGTCACCGCGATCGACTCTCGTTCGTCCGCCTGCGCTTCGACGGCACCGGTATCGCAGTGCGCGTCTGAGCGAGGTTTGTTGCGCTGATCCGTTGTCGTGCACGGACCGATCCCGGAGTCGACCGCAATGCTGCCGACGTCGAGCGCGTGCGTGCGTGTCGGCCCTCCGTAGTCGCCGATGGGCTTCACGCCAAGGCTGGCGACGCCGTGGCGGTCATTCGGGGCAAACAACGCGCAGGTGTTTCCGGGACTCTCGATGTTCCCGTCTTGGCTGTGGAACTGGCTCGCCGGCAGACCGCCCGGCGGGGCTGTGGCACAGTCTCCCTCGATCAGCGTGTTCCGCAGGGTCACCCCGTCTGGTCCGGTGCTTTCCAATGCATCAGCAGCGCCGTCTGCCAGGTTGCCGATCAGGCTGCAGTCCGTCAGCGACAGCAACCCTGAGTTCTTGACAGCCGCGGCAAGGGCGGCCCGATTGCCGCTGAACGTCGAGTTGACAGCGTCGAGGGTCTCGCCAGCGTCGTTGGCGATGGCCCCACCGTGTCGCCCTGGGGTCGAGTTGCCACTGAAGGTCGAACGCGTGATTGTCACAGAAACAAGGCTGCGGTTGCCATTACCGTTATAAAGACCGCCGCCATCGTTCGCCTGAGGGCCGCCACCTGGAACAGCGACGTTGTCGCTCACCGTAGAATCCACAATCTCGAGATGAACGGGCTTGTTCTCGTCGTCCAGATCCACCGTATAGAGGCCGCCGCCTTGGATCGCGGTATTGTCCGTCACAGTGCACCGCGTCAGCGTCAGTACGGCCGCAGCTGTCTTGATCCCGCCACCGCATGCGTAGCGGCCCGTAGAGCCAGGTGCGCATTTCGAGCTTTCCTGGTCGGCGGGTTCATCGAGCAGCGACACCTCGCCGCCTCGGATGATGAGATCGCGGAATTCAACGGTTGCCGCGCCCGGACGAACGTCGAAGACGCGATCGATCCTCTGAGCATCGATTACAGCGCCACCGTTCGAGCCGGGCGGCCCGAGAATTGTGACGGACTCGGATATGTCGAGGTCGCCTGACGCGGAGTCGTTCTCATTGGTGCCGGGCCTCGTGAGAAGGTAGGTTCCCCCTGGCAAATCAATCTCGTCAGCGCCGCTTGCGGCGTTCGCCGCAATCACCGCCTCGCGTAAGCTGCAGTCCTCCGGAGCACACGCATCGACGGAAGGGTCATCGAAACGTGTGACAGTGAATGTGGCAGCAATGCTCGCCGGTCCGAGGTGACCGAGGGTCAAGACTGCTACGATCAGCGCGGATGCAGTGCGCAGATTCATCGTCGCCTCCGGCGAGAGCTCGATAAGAAAAAGACACGAGAAAGGATCAGTTCATACTCTGCAGTATCACCGCACGGATCTCGGGGTCAACTTCGCGAGCGAGGAGCTTCTCGACCGCCTGGCGAGCCTCACCGCCTGCCGGCGAAGCCGCCAACGCCTGGGCTGCGGCAGCGCGTTCGACCGGTGTCCGCTGGTAGTCGGTGGCCACGGCGATGAGCGCGTCGCCCGACGTAGGCGACGTGCTCGCCCCGGCCCACTGACTCAAGAGGCTCGGAACAAACCGGCTTGCGGATGGGTCGGCTTGCATCTGGGCCAGGAAAGACTCGATCACTTCGTGAGGGTCGGCTGATGCGAGTCGTGCCAGCACATCAGTCGCGGCCGCCGCGTCCCCACGCGACCGCGCGGTGACGGCAATCGCCACAGAAGATCCGGGGCGGCCCACGTCCAGAACACGCTCCCGAACCTTCGGCCGCCGATCGTTCTCAAATAGAAATCCAAGCCGACCGTCGACATCGGCTTTCACGGGAGAAGTGCGGATGCCTTTCAGTACGGCTTCCTGAACGTCGGCGGGCAGCGCGTCAAAGTCCCCGAGCTCCACTCGCGCGTCCTCGCCAAGTATGTCGACTAGGACGTCAGCGCCTTGGCCGGTACCCGCTTCCGAAAGCGCTTGCAGGAGCTGATCGGCGAAGATGGCTTCCCCACGCGCTCGCGCGTCGAGCAGCGCACGCAGTACGCCGACCACTGCTGCCCGCGTGCCGGATCGCGCCAGCAGGCGAGCCGCGGCGAAACGCTCATCGTCCGCCCGAGAGCCCACCAGACGGGCGAGCAGCATCGCTTCGCGGCTCGAGTCATCCGCATCCTCGCGCGCGGCTCGGTTAATCCCGCCCTCGTGGGCCGGGCCTGGAGAGTCCAGGATCACAGCAGTGGTCGATGGGCGCGACTTTGACGGCGGCGCGGACTCTCGAAGCTCGACGGCCCCCGCCCGCGACGCCTCAAACGGGCGCTCCGGGCGGGTGGCGGACATCGCTGCCCATGCAACCAGACTGACGGCGGCACAGCCGGCGAGAGCGCGACCGGCGGATCGCATCGAATCTCCCACGTCACGCCATTGGCTCATGGCTTTCTCGCTCAGAAGGACAGGTTGAGGAAGTAGCTTCCGGTCCCTGATGCGCTGTAGTGGCGAATCTTCACGTAATACGTCCCAGGTCCGACACTTGCTCGGATCGCGAAGTTGAGGCCGTAGGACCCCCCGCCATCGTCGTTCGAAGTGATGACGTTGCAACCGCCGTCGCGCAGAATTCCGTAGGTGTCGGTGGATCCCGTTGTGTAGACGGTGAGCGTCCCCGTGCGCGGAACGGTGACCACGGCCGAGTCGGCATCGCCGGGGAACTCGATCGAGCTCAGGTTGCTGCTGTTGAGGGTTACCGGAAACGCCGTGCTGCACGACGAGCCCCAATCCTGCCCGCCGCTTGGGCCACCCGAGAAACCAGAGACCAGCGAGTAGGACCCGGTGCCCGAAGAGGAGTAGTGGCGCACCCGGATGTAGTAGGTGCCCGGGCTGACGGCGATCGAGATGTGGAAGTTGTAGCCGTAGCTGCCCTCTCCGTCGTCGTTGGACGCGCCAGAGATCGCTCGGCAGGATCCGTCGTACAGGGCGCCGAACGTGTCCGTGGATCCGGTCGTGGAGATGTCGAGGATACCGGCAGATGTGATGACGTACCGGAAGTAGTCTTGATCGCCAGCGGGGTTGATCGCGCCCGAGATCCGCCCACCGAGCGAGATGCTGGGCGCCGTTGTGCAACTGGATCCGCCTTCGTCAGCGAGCGCGTGGCTCGACATGAGCATCGCCAGCGCAAGTGCTGCGAGAAGCTGCTTCGTGGAATGCATGGTCGTCCCCTCCACTGGCCACGGGGGCCAGTCGTCTACTGCCGATTCGGTTCGTCGCGCTAGCGCCCATCGCCCACGGACGCCCAGCGAAGAGCAGGCATCGTGCCAAGCGATTCGTGCCGCTCGGACTTGGGCGCCGACGAGAAATGCGCGGCGCACGGGACTCCGCAGTGGCATGAAGCAGTTGACGGCGTCCCGAGAACCAGACTTGTTCCGACGCTTCAGACTCATCGACGCGTCGCGAATCGACGAAGCGTGTTGTTGGTTACCGCGACTCCGGACCATCCACTGAAAAAAAACGCGCCCCGGATGCGGGACGCATCCGGGGTGGGGAGAACCTGAGCCTCGCGAACAGGGTCTGAGCGGACTACTCGCCGGACGCGTTCCAGTAGAAGTCCGTCGGGTCGGTCGTCACGAATCCCGGATCGACACCGAAGTCCACTTCGAGCAGAACGCCGTCCGTGCCGACGACCCTGACGTTGTCGATCTCACCAACTCCGTGCCCGATACCATCGCCACCCTGCTTGGCAACACCGAATCGCGTCAGGTCCTGGGCGATCGCGCCTCCGCTCACCGCCACCGACGTGACGACGGCTCCCGACGACAGATCCTCGACCACGAGCGAGGCGGTGGCGCTCGCCTCACTGTAGATCATCGTGGCCCGGTACCAGTTGCCGAGCTGATAGTCGAAATTCTGGCGAACCTCGCCCATGCCTTCGGCGCCGAGGGTGAAGTGCTTCCCGCCACCGTCGAGCCCGACGATGAGATGAAAGGCGTCGTTCCCCGACTGGTTGTTCCGGAACAGCCCAAGCTCGATGCCACCGGACGAGGACACCTCGTCGAGGCGAAAGTCGGTCGCGACCAGAACACTCCCACCGCTGTACGCAATGGGCGTGTAGGCGAAATCGTCCTCAGCGTCGACCGCCCGGAAGTGGTACGTGCCCGTCGTCGGGCATCCCGACTGCCCCATCAACACCGCAGCGAACGCCGCGCTGCCGACCAACGTCGTCCAACGCCGTAGGTTCTTCATGATCCTCTCCCCTCTCCCTCGCCGTACTCGGGCGAGGCGTGTCGTTGCTGGCCTAGCTCTCGCCCCCACGGGCGAGCGCGACAGGTCGCCAGCGCGTCCAAGCCCGCTGACGCGAGCGCCTCAGCACCAGAGCAACAGCGGTGCCGAGGCCAGGCGACACTGACCAGAACGCATCGCCGTCGGCGAATCGCCGCGATTCTCGCGATAGCGCGCTCACGGCCACGCTGAGGCACCGAGCGACACTCGCAGTAGAATCCGGGTATCCAGATGCGATCCGGGGAATCAGACTTGTTGCGCCCGCACCGGGCTGACGCGGCACACCGGTCGTGGGGTTACTGTCTTCCCGCTCCCGCCAGAGGAGCGAATGGGTCATGAGCACTTTGGCATTGCGATGAACGGCGCGATTGAAGACCCGCCGCGGTTCGAAACAGGTGAGCTGCTCGCTCAGCGCTATCGAGTGGTGAGTCGACTCGGGCGTGGCGGCATGGGCGAGGTGTACGAAGTTGAAGACCTCGAGTTGGGGACTCGCGTCGCCCTGAAGACCGTCGCCAGTGCGAACGACTCTGACCCAGAGGCGATGAGGCTCTTCAAGCGTGAGGTTCTTCTGGCGCGGCGAGTCACCCACCCGAGCATCTGCCGCACCTTCGACATCAGCTACCACTGCGCGGGAGGGCACCGCGTCGCATTCCTCACGATGGAGCTACTCGTCGGGGAGTCCCTCGCGGCGCGCATCCAGCGCCAACAGCGGCTCCCGACCAACGAAGCGCTCTGCGTGATCGAGCAGGTCGCCGCGGCACTCGACGCAGCCCATACCGCAGGCGTCGTGCACGGTGACCTGAAGAGCGCGAACATCATGATCGCGAGGACACCCGAAGGCGGCGAGCGTTCCGTGGTGACGGACTTCGGGTGCGCACGGCTGCACTTGAAGCCGGTCAGCGAGGGCGCGGCGGACGCCACCGAGTCCATCCGAGGAACGCCTGCGTACATGGCGCCCGAGCAGGTCGCTGGGAAGCCGTGTGGCCCGTCTGCAGACCTCTACGCGCTGGGCATCGTCGCCTTCGAAATGATCACGGGCACGGTTCCGTTCCGAGCCGCGTCACCCATGGCAACGGCGATGCAGCGCCTCTACTTCGAGCCCCCGAGACCGGGATCGCTCGCGCCCGACCTCGATCCCAGGTGGGATAGCGCGATCCTGCGATGCCTGGACCGGAACCCCGACGCGCGGCCGGCCTCGGGAGCCGCCGTCGTTCAACTTCTTTGTGGCGAAGCCACGGCCCCGCGATGTCGGGCGGCGTTTCCCCAATCAGTGACGCCCTTCATCGGGCGTGAGCAGGAACTCGAGGAAGTCGCGAGCTTGGTGCGCACGTCGCGACTCGTCACCCTCACCGGAGCAGGCGGCTGCGGCAAGACTCGGCTCGCCCTCGAGTTGGCGCGCGGTTCGCAAGAGGCCTCGGAGGAGAATGCCTGGTTCGTCGACCTGGCACCGCTCACCGGAAGCGCCGACGTCGCACATGAGACCGCGCTGACCATGGGGCTTCGGGAACAACCGGGCGAAGAACCCGCTCAAACCATCATCGACTTCCTGCAGTCGAGGACCGCGTTGATCTTGTTCGACAACTGCGAGCATGTGGTGGCGAGAGCCGCCGAGCTCGTACAACGGATCCTCAGTTCCACGCGAGGCGTACGGGTGCTCGCGACGAGCCGGCAGGTGTTGGGCGCTGCGGGCGAGTCGGTCTACCCGCTCTCGCCATTGGCCGTCCCGTCCCGGGACGCCTCGCGCCTCGAAGAAATCCGCGACGCGGCTGCTGTCCGTCTTTTCGAGGAAAGAGCCCGCGCAGCAAACCCAGTGTTCGCCCTGACCGATCGGACTGCGGCCACGGTGGCGCAAATCTGCAGGCAACTCGACGGAATTCCCTTAGCACTGGAGCTAGCAGCCGCGAAGATTCGGACGGTTGCTCTCGCAGAAATCCTGAGGCGACTGCGGGATCGATTCCACCTCCTCCGTGGAGGGGGTGTCGGCACCCGCGAGCATCACCAAACGCTCCACGCCACAATCCAGTGGAGCCACGACCACCTGTCCCCACCCGAAGCCGTGCTGTTCCGGCGCCTCGCAGTCTTCTCGGGGGGATTCACACTCGAAGCCGTGGAGGCTGTGTGTTCCGGTTTGGGGCTCGACGAGCACGACGTGCTGGAGTTGCTCACCGGGCTCGTCGACAAGTCGCTCGTGGTGTTCGATCCCGTGGAGTGCCGATACCGGCTTCTCGAGACCATCCGCGCATTGAGTACCGAACACCTGTGTGCTGCTGATGAGAGCATCCCGGTCGCGGCGAAGCACCAGGCATTCTTTCTCCGGTTTGCGCGAGATGCGCAGGAACACCTGGGCACCGAAGATGAATCAGGCTGGCTCGACCGGCTTGAGACAGAACACGACAATCTTCGCGCAGCCCTGAGGCACGACGAGTCGGCCGATGGACCCGAACGCGCTCTCGACTTGGCCGGCACACTGATCCCCTTCTGGGAGACGCGGGGGTATCTCCGCGAGGCCAGAGAGATCCTCTCGGCGGCGGTTTCACGTGCCGCCCCGGCAGGATCCGGCGCGCTTCGAGCTCGCGCCCTGAGTGGCCTGGGGATCTTCGAATTCTTTCTCGGCGACTACCCATCGGCGCAGCAGCATTTCGAGGAGAGCCTCGGGATCCGCAGGAGCCTCGACGACCCATCGGCCGTGGGCGCGTCCCTCAACAACCTCGCGCTGGTCGCCCACGTGCGGGGCCAGTACGAGGCCGCACAAACCCTCCACGAGGAGGGTCTTACGATTCAGCGCCAAGTGGGTACCGATCGGGATGTGGCGATTTCGCTCGCCAACCTGGGCGATGCACAGAGACTTCTCGGCGACACCCAGGCCGCAAGGGTCACCCTCGACGCAGCGCTGGAGATCCTGCGCAGACTTGGCGATCGCCGACGCGAGGCTGGCGTGATGACCAACCTCGCGCTCGTGGCGAGCGCTCAAGGGAATCTCGAAGAGGCGTGGCGGCTCCTGGATCAGAGCCTCGCCATCCGCCGAGAGCTCGGGGATAGGTGGGGGATCGCCCTCACCTGCCTGAATCTCGGAGAGTTGTGCCTCGATCGCTCGGACACCACGGGCGCGTCCGCATACCTGGTGGACTCGCTGACCACGGCGCGGGAGATCGGCGCAAACGAGCCGCTGGTCGATGGACTTCAGCTAGCCGCCCGATTCGCCGCGTCTAAGGGTGATCCAACGGCGGCCGCCCGTTTGTTGGCAGCGGCACACCAGCTGCGCGAGCGGATGGGGTTGCCGACCGCCCCCTCGGCGCATGCCCAGCAGGACAGAATCATCGCGTCCGCACGTCTGGAATTGGGGGAAGACAATCTCGAGGCGTGCCGAGCGGCTGGCCGAGGGATGGACCTTGGGACCGCGGTCGCACTTGCGCTCGAAAGCTGTAGGGGCTGAGCACCGCCGCGGACCTCACCAAGAAGGCCATGATCGCCATCGACCGCCGACTCGCCGCCGAGCACCCCGGCCAGCTCATGCTGCTCCAGGTCCACGACGAGTTGGTCTTCGAGGTCGACGAGAGCCGCGTGGACGCGGTGCGCGAGATGGTGGTCGACGAGATGACCCACGCCATCGAGCTCGCCGTGCCGCGGATCGTGGACACCGGCGTTGGCCGCCACTGGGACGAGACGGACTGAGTCCCTCGCGCGCCGGGTCGCTACCCGCGCGCTCACTCCGGCCGCAGAGAAACCGCTGACTCTCCATCCGCCTGCTGCCCACCGGCGCTCGCCCCAGGAGGCCCAACCGCTGCGGCTCGACGAGCGCGTGGGCCGTGCCCAGAGCGTCCACTGGCCGGCGGTCGGCCCGCCAGCGAGCCCGGCGGGGCGCACGTGGCGGCACGGCGAGGCCGTCGGCGATGACGAAACCCCTCGCCGCAGGTGGTGCGGCAGGTTACAGTTGGGGGCTTTACGGTCGGTCCGGCGTGCCGGCGGCGCGTGGGCCTCCCGAACATTCCCGTTCGAGCACCCCGACACCGTCGCAGCCAGACGGCGCACGAGGAAGTTCCATGCTGAGTGACCTGAGCAAGATCCGCAACATCGGCATCAGTGCCCACATCGATTCGGGCAAGACCACGCTGACCGAGCGCATCCTCTATTACACGGGGCGCATTCGGCAGATCCACGAGGTCAAGGGCAAGGATGAAGTCGGTGCCACCATGGACTTCATGGAGCTCGAGCGCGAGCGCGGCATCACCATCCAGTCCGCCGCCACCAACGCACAGTGGGGCGACTACCACATCAACATCATCGACACGCCGGGGCACGTGGACTTCACCATCGAGGTGGAGCGCGCGCTGCGCGTCCTCGACGGCGCGATCCTGGTGCTCTGCGGCGTGGCCGGCGTGCAGTCGCAGTCGATGACCGTCGATCGGCAGATGCGCCGCTACCACGTGCCGCGGCTCGCCTTCATCAACAAGCTCGACCGCGCCGGCGCCAACCCCACCCGCGTGGTCGAGCAGCTCCACGAGAAGCTCCACCTGAACGCGGTGCTCATGCAGATCCCGATGGGTCTCGAGCACGCTCTCGAAGGCGTCATCGACCTCGTGAAGATGAAGGCCTACTTCTTCGAGGGGCCGAAGGGCGAGGACCTGGTCGAGCGCGAGATTCCCGACAAGTTCCGCGCGGAGGCCGAGGAAGCGCGCGAGAAGATGCTCGACAAGGCGTCGATGTACTCGGACGCGCTCACCGAGGCGATCCTGGAGGGCAACGTCACGGAGCCGCTCATCCAGGAGGCGGTGCGCAAGGGCACGATCTCGATGGAGATGACCCCGGTCTTCCTGGGCTCGGCGTTCAAGAACAAGGGCGTCCAGAACCTGCTCGACGCCATCACGGATTACCTGCCGGCGCCGACCGATCGCGTGAACAAGGGTCTCGACATCTCGAAGGACGAGACCCCGATCGTGCTGGAGAGCGACTCGAGCAAGCCGTTCGTGGGGCTCGCGTTCAAGCTCGAGGACGGACCGTACGGGCAGCTCACGTACTTGCGGATCTATCAGGGCAAGCTCGCCAAGGGCGACGCGATCATCAACAGCCGCACCAAGCGCAAGCACAAGGTGGGGCGACTGGCGCGCATGCACGCCCACGACATGGAAGACATCGCCGACGCGGGCGCCGGAGACATCGTGGCGCTCTTCGGCATCGACTGCGCCTCGGGCGACACGTTCACGGACGCCGGTCTGCAGGTCGCGATGACGTCGATGCACGTCCCCGACCCGGTCGTCTCGCTCGCGATCAAGCCGGTGGATCAGAAGTCCTCCGACAACCTCTCGAAGGCACTCGGCCGGTTCACCCGCGAGGACCCGACGTTCCGTGCCGGACTCGATCCCGAGTCGAACGAGACCGTGATCTCCGGCATGGGCGAGCTTCACCTCGAGGTCTACATCGAGCGGATGAAGCGCGAGTACAGCTGTACGGTCGAGGCGGGTCAGCCGCAGGTCGCCTACCGCGAGGCGATCTCGCAGCGCGCGGATTTCAACTACACCCACAAGAAGCAGACCGGCGGCTCCGGCCAGTACGGGCGCGTCGCTGGCTACGTTGAGCCGCTGCCGCCCGGAGAGGGCGACTTCAAGTTCACGAACAAGATCCGCGGCGGCGCGATCCCGTCCGAGTTCATCCCGGCGGTGGAGAAGGGCTTCCGCGGCTGCATGGACAAGGGACGCCTGATCGGCTTCCCGGTGATCGGCGTGCACGTGGTCATCGAGGACGGCCAGGCGCACGCGGTCGACTCGTCGGAAATCGCATTCGTGTCCGCGGCGCGCGGCGCCTTCAAGGAAGGCTTCTTGAAGGCCAAGCCGATCGCCCTCGAGCCGATCATGAAGCTCGAGGTGCAGGGCCCGAGCGAGTTCCAGGGCTCGATGCTCAAGACCGTGTTGCAGCGGCGTGGCACCATCGTCATGACCCGCGACGAGGGCGACTACTCGACCATCGAGGCGGAAGTGCCGCTCGCCGAGATGTTCGGCTACGCCACCGACCTGCGCTCCACCACCCAGGGCAAGGCCGAGTTCACGATGGAGTTCGCGAAGTACGCCCCGGCGCCCACCGAGGTGCAAAAGGGGCTCAAAGAGAAGTTCGGCAGCCGCGTCAAAGACGAAGAGTGACGTCCGTCGCACCGTGCGTGCGACGCCCCACGAGGCCACCCGATCCGGGTGGCCTCGTTTCGTTTCGGGTGACGCCCGCGTACCGCGATCACGCCGCGTTGAGGCGACATCTCCGTGACAGTACGATGGCGGCATGAGGAAGCCATCGGAGGTCGCGAGACGCCCCGGCGCAGCCGGCTCTTCCGGCGCGAGAGCGGCGGCGGCAACGGGGCTGTTCGGGCTCGTGCTCGGGCTCGGACTCGGACTCGGACTCGGCTGCAACACCTCGCATCCGGACCAGCCCCCACGTTCGCTCGAACCGGTCGACAGCAACCTCGCCACGTTCATGCGCGGCGGTGGCTGCTATCCCCAAGGGTTGCGCGGCCAGCTGCCGAGCCCGCTCGACCAGATCGAGCAGATCGTGCTGGTGAATCCCGAGTGGGCGCCTGTCGAGAATGGTCAGGTGATCGACTCGAAGCCCGTGCTGGTGCACGGCATCGCGCACGTGCCGCACGGAGACACCGGTGGCGACTACCCGGCCAATCACGTCTTCAGCGATCACACCGCGCAGCTCGAGCTCGACGAGGCCGACCGGTGGCTGCTCGGCACGGGGAACTTCGACTCGGCCGGCGAGGCGCGGCTCGAGTACGAGTGCGAATCCGGAAAGTGTCCCGACTGGGCATGGCTCGGCGAAGGCGATCGCGTGGTCGCGCTCGGGCGCTGGATCTTCGACTGCGGCCACCCCAATGCCGAGCCGGGCCACTGCTCGGGCGCGACCGACGAAGAGTGCATCCTCGACGGCGATTGCGGCGACGGTCAGACCTGCACGGGGGCCGTCTTCCGCTACTCGACCGAGATCCACCCACCACAAGCCACCGCGGTGATCCGCGCGGGCCGAGGCGGCGTCGTCTCCGACGAGCCCGACGCCGCTCCGACTGCCGCCACGCGCGTGGACGTGTGGGTGAACGCCGACGCCGGCGCAGCGGGCGACCGTTGCTCGCTCAGCCACGTCGAGCCGCTCGCCGACGTGATCGTGAAGCACGACTGCTATCCGCTGAGTCAGCCGGTCGCGCCCATCAACGACTACGACTTCCCGTTCGACGTGCCACTTCCGCCGAAACCCTCGGCGTCCGCGAAGCCGACTTGGCGCGTGGTGCCACGCGACCTGCGTCACGCGAATGCGATCGCGGCGCGGCTCGAGGTGGTGCCACGCACCGGCGGCGCGGATCCGCATCTGGCGATGACCGTGCGCATGACCCAACCCGCGGCGACGGGCTTGCCCACGGGATACGCCGCGACGATCTACGCCGGCTGGCAGGAAGCCGGCCCGGGGGATCTCACCCACGTGCGTGTGACGGTCGAGAAGGTCGCCATCGCCAACGCGCTTCAGCCCGCGACGCCCGTGGTACGCGAGGTGAAGACCTGGCGGCTTCAGACCGCCGTGAACGGCGAATGGCAATCGCTCCACGACCTCGAGCGAGTCTCCACCGGCGACGTCATCCCGCAGCGGCTCGTGTGGGATCAATACCTGCACCCGAACGACGCCGTTCACCTGCGCACCGACGGCGTCGCGCGGATCTGCATCGACACGATGTTCGGCAAGGCGCTGGTCACCGATATCCGCGAGATCGGACCGGCAGGCACCATCGAGTGTCTGCTCACGAATGGTCAGAACCCGAGCCCCGGCGAGATCGACGTGTCCTATCCCGGACCGGACTTCGGCGCCGGGACCGGATCGAAGACGTACGACGTGCCGAGCGAAGGGTCGAGCGGCGGTGCCTGCTCGGCGACCACCAACCAGCTCTGCGTCACCGATTCCGACTGCCCCAGCGGCGAATCGTGCGACGCCGGCGGCAGCGCTTACACCCTCAGCTACACCATAGAGCGCCTCGCGAGCTGAGCGGCACGGACGACTCGCGCCGAGACCGCGCAGCGCCACGTGATTCCTGCCCGGCACGCGCCGCGCGCAAAGCGCCGCGTCGTCGAACGCGATTTCATCGCCTCGCTCGGCGTCGCGCGCGCAGTCCGGCAGCGGCTGCGCGTCGCGAACGAAGCCATCGCGCAGCTCGACCGCGGCCGACGGCATCGCACAATCCTCAACGGGCCGCGAGTCGGCGCTGGGGATCGTGATGGGTGCTCATCTCTGGCGCGACGGCGGCGCGTCGATTCGATCCAGTGATACCGCCCTGCTTGACTCGACTCGAGCGCCGGGCGCAGGGTGTATGGGAAACCACGGATCGTTCGAGATCGAACATGAATCCCCGGGGTCTAGCGACGTCTTCCGACGCCCCCACTGGCGCCACTCCGTGGCGCAGCCAACCTGCCATACCCACGCGCGCGAGCGCGATTTCGCGGGATCGATCGCCGTCCGCACGGTTGCGCGCCGTCGCATCGATTCGCTGCTCATAAGGCGATCTCCTAGCCTCGGATCCACGAACCTGCGCCCACACTCGACGGCATCGATGCCGATGGGAGATCCGACGTGCCCATCATCCCGTTCGTCGTGCTGACGCTGATCCTGGCCCGAAGCATCCACGTTCGCGGATGGGGACGGTCGCTCCAGTTCTTCCTCTGGGCCTACGTGTTCTTTGCCTTCAAGGCCTTCCTGAACATGTATCGCGATCCCGACGAGCTCCCGTTCGTCGTCAACCTGCACGTGTTGACACGCGGCGGGAAGGACTGGGGGGCGTTTCTACTCGTCAGGCCAGCGATCCGCCTTTGCGCCGCGTATGGCGGATTCGCGGCGGCCGAGTGGCTGGCTCGTCGGCTCGGGCGCACCCAACGGCGATACCTGTTCGTCGCCGCGACGGCGGCCATCGGCTACGCGGTCATCGGAGTGATCATCGAGATTCTCAACCTGCGGCTGGGGCTCTTGTGGTGGCGATGGAAGGATCGAATCGACCCGAGCCCGCTCTCCTGGTTTCGGCTCTGGCTCACGTGGGGAATGCCGGCGTTTCTCGTCTGCTTGCTGCCGTTCGTCGCTCGCCCAGAGCGTCGCCGGCCGTGGAGCGCGCCGCTCGTAGCGTTCATCGCGTTCGTCGCTGGGCTCAACGTGGCGGCGGTCGCAGGCGATCTCGCGTTTCGTGTCTACCTGTCCGCCTTTCTGGTCGCTGCGTTCGTCCTCCCGTTCATCCCCTGGGGACCCGAGCTGGCGCCAATCGCGGACGCCCGCGGAGATCACGAACGCGCGGCCACGGTCCGCGCGCGGAGCCCGAGCCGCGGAGCGTGACCTCTCGATCGCCCCGGATTCAGGTGCCACCCACCGTCGAGGCCCGCAGCGCCCGCCGCAGAGTGCCACCCACCGTTCAGAGGGGTGCCAGCGGGTCCTTCGGCCTAGGGAACCGCCGCCGCGCCTGGGTTGCTGTGGGCGTGATGCCGCTACCCCGCCGAGTCCGTGCCCGTTCGCTGCGCCCCGGCGTTCGCTGTGAATGCGAACGCCGGGGCGCACCACGCGACCCCGCGCAACCAAAAGGCCGGGAATATCGCTTCTCGCGCGACCCCGCGCAGCGGCACGGAAACTGCCTCGCGTTCACACGTCATGGGCCGACCGATCCGATGGCTCCAGCCGCGCACGCGATGGTTCATCACCTCGCGCGCACTCGAGGCGCGGTGCCTTCTGGTCCCCAGCGTCGCGATCAACCAACGCGTCGGCTTCTGGCTCGGCCGCGCGTTGAAGCGCTTTCCTGGAATCCGAGCGCACGCGCTCTACGTGGCGTCCAACCATGTGCACGCCTGCGTGAGCGATCTCGATGGCTCGCTCTCGGACTTCGTGGGCTACTTCCTCGGGAATCTCGCCAGAGACGTGAACGCGCTGCGCGAGCGAAGCGGCCCGCTCTTCCATCGAAGGTTCTCCGCGGAGCCGATCCTCGACGACGAGGCCGTCGCGGAACGAATCGCATACCTCGTGAACAACCCGACCGAAGATCGCCTTGTCGACGATTGGCGCGACTGGCCGGGCGTCCTGCTTTGGACCAAGACACACCAGCCCGAAACACGTCGATTTCGCCGCCTCAATGAGTCGGCGTACGTCACAGCGAAAGCCCACGCCGAACACGTGGGCAAGAAGGTCAAGCAAGAGGACTTCTTCGAGGAAGAAGTCGTCACGATCACACCGGTGGACGACGGCGAGGGACACCTCCTCGACCCGAAGCAGATCCGCTGCGCCGTCGAGCGGCGCGCACAGGCGCTGCGCGACCAGCATCGCGGTAAGCCATGTCTCGGCGTGGCGAGGATCCTGCGCCAGGACGCGAGGGACGCACCGAAACACTCCGATCGCTCGCCGAGGCCGCTCTGCCATACGACGCGGCGGACGTTGTGGGACGAGTTTCGGGAAAGTTGGCGAAGCCTCGTTTCGACCTATCGCGAGATCTCCGCACGCTTCCGTCAGGGAGAGCTCCGAATTCGCTTTCCCGCATTCACGTTCCCGCCCTGGCGGCCTCTGGTCGTCCCCCTGCAGCGCTGACGACGAGCTCGACTACGCATGAGCACGCTCGCAACGTCGTGAACAACCGCGGACGCGGCGATCTTGCGCGGACACGCGCGGTGCCCGCAATCGTTCCCTGCTTCGCGCGCAGCGCGTCCGAAGTCATCACCGCGGTCGACGCTTACGCGCTCGATCGAGCTCGCGCGGCGCCCCCGATGCGTCGCATTGACCGAGGCGGGGTCACAGGGAAACAGGGTGGGTGGCACCGTCACAGGGGGCACCGTCACAGGGCACCGTCACAGCGGGCCACAGAGGCGCACAGCGAGCCAGCGGCCCACGCGCTCGGGTCCGAAAACGGCTAGCGATGCCACCCCGGCGCGGCATACTGCCGAGCATGCGCACGGCGCTGCTCGATCCGCTCGTTTGTTACCGCGCCATCCTCGCGAGAGATCGGCGCTTCGACGGTCATTTCTTCGTCGGCGTCTCGACGACCGGCATCTACTGCCGGCCGATCTGTAGCGCGCGTACGCCGCGCAGGGATCGCTGTGCGTTCTTCCGTACCCCCGCCGAAGCGGAGCGAGCAGGTTTCCGCGCGTGCTTCCGCTGTCGGCCCGAGCTGGCCCCCGGGCTCGCGCCGCTCGATTCGATCCCACGCCTGGTGGCCGAAGCCGCGCGCCGGATCGACGAAGGCTTCCTCAACGATCGTTCGGTCGACGCGCTCGCCGCCGAGCTCGGCGTCACGAGCCGCCACCTCCGGCGGGCGATGGAGGCCTTCCTGGGCGTCACGCCCATCGAGCTTGCGCAGACACGCCGCCTCGCGCTCGCGAAACAGCTGCTCCACGACTCCCACGCGAGCCTGACACAGATCGCGCTCGGGAGCGGCTTTCGCAGCGTGCGCCGCTTCAACTCGCTCTTCCGCGAGCGCTTCGGGCGCGCGCCGTCGGCGATGCGACGCGATCACGGTGCAACGATCGCATCGCGGGGTCCAGAGCTGGTCCTGCGACTCGGCTACCGCCCCCCGCTCGACTGGGATGGCCTGCTCGGTTTCCTTCGCGGCCGCGCGGTGCCCGGTGTGGAGCACGTGGCGAACGGGATCTATCGGCGCACGGTGGCGGTCGACGACGACGTCGGGACGCTCGCCGTCGCGAACGACCGCGATCGCGCAGCGATCGTGGTGACGGTGTCGCCACGCCTCGCCGGCGCGCTGATGCCCATCACCGCACGGCTCAAGTCGCTCTTCGATCTCGATGCCAACCCCCACACGATCGGCCAGGTGCTGAGCCGCGACGCCCGCCTCGCGCCGCTCGTGAGCCGCCGGCCCGGGCTCCGCGTCCCGGGTGCATTCGACGCCTTCGAAGCCGCGGTGCGCGCGATTCTCGGGCAGCAAGTGACGGTGCGCGCGGCCACCACCCTCGCCGGCCGCTTGGTGGCGCGCTTCGGGCGACCGCTCGCCGCCGATGCCGTCACCGAGTCGCGAGCGGAGCTCACGCACCTCTTCCCCGATGCCTCACGACTCGCCGCCGCGCGCGTCGGCGACATCGCCTCGCTTGGAATCGTCAGCGCCCGCGCGCGCGCCATCGTCGCCCTCGCGGCCGCGGTCGCGGACGGCAGCCTGCGGCTCGATCGCCACGCCCCCGTGGACCAGACGATGCGGCGCCTGGAAGAGCTACCGGGTGTGGGACCGTGGACAGCCCACTACGTGGCCATGCGCGCGCTTCGGCATCCCGACGCCTTCCCCGCAGCCGACATCGCCATCCGCAAAGCCCTCGGCGGCCTTGGCGCGCGCGAAGCCGCGGCGCAGTCCGAGGCTTGGCGTCCGTGGCGTTCCTACGCGGTTCTCCATCTCTGGGCGTCGCTCGGCGACGATCCGTCTCCGTGAGCGTGAATCAGTCGCCCGCATCCGCAAGCCGCGGAAGCGCGATGCCGCGCGTCTCCGGCAAGACCCAAACCCAGCTCGCGGTCGCGAGGGCCAATACCAGCGGAACGCTCAAGCCGCCGCTCAACCCGCGCGCATCCACGGCGTGCTGAACCAGCACGGGTGCCAGCACCTGCACCGCGCGCGCACAGTTGTACGTGGTCCCCATGGCCAGACCGCGAACTTCCGTGGGAAAGAGCTCGGCCAGAAGCGCGCCGAATCCGGCGGTGCAACCCGAGCCGAGGCCGAGCGTCAGCATGGTGGCCCAGAAGAGCATGGGATTGGCGGATAGGTATTGCCAACGAAACGCGAGCATGGCGATCGCCGCCGCGGTGACCAGCGAGAACAGCGTGAACGCGGGGCGCCGGCCGACGCGATCCGAGAGCTGTCCGAACGCGAGCATTCCCGTGAGCTGCCCGAGCTGCGCGGTGAAGACCCACGCGAAGCTCCTACCCACGCCTTGGTTCATCTCCTTCAAGAGAAAGCTGGGCAGCCACGTGTAGCAGGTCCAGTACGTGCCGAGCTTGAAGACACCGAGCAACCACGCGGCGAGCATGTGGCGTCCGACACCGGCGCCACGCAACCGTCCCCAGGAGACACGCGCCGCAGCGGGCTCGTTGGGGAGATGGAGCGAACGACGCGCGGCGAGCGCCAGGAGCGCCGTGGCGCTCGAGCCGATCATCACCCAGCGCCATCCGACGTGCGGCGCGATGAGGAACCCGGCGACGGCCGCCAGCGCCACCCCCACGGGCTCACCCGACTGAAGGAACGCCGAGCCCCGGCCGCGCATGCGATTGCCGATGGACTCCGCCACCAGCGCGTGGCCAATCGCCCACTCGCCGCCCACGCCGAGCCCGACCAACCCCCGGCCGATCAGAAAGACCGGCAGGCTCGGCGCCAGACCTGCGACCAGCGAGCCGATCGAATAGAGCCCGATGGTGCTGGCCAGCATCGTGCGCTTGCCGATGCGATCCGCGAGCGCACCCGCCACGATCCCACCCAGTCCTGACGTACCGAGCGCCACGCCGAGCATCCACGCCTCGGCGCTGTGGGTCAGCCCCAGGTCGTGGCCGACGTGCTCCTTCAGGAAGCCGAGCAAGACCAGATCGTAGAAATCGAATGTCCAGCCGAAGAACGCGAAGAGGAAGATCTTGAGCGGAAACGGGCGATCGTCGTCGAAGGCGCTGGTAGCGGGACGCATGCGAGCCTCGGGATCTACGCGGTACCGGTGGAGATAGCACGGGGGCGATACCCGTTCGGATATCGCCCCCGCGAACCGGTCACCGCGCCGCCGCGGTCACCGGGCCGACGTCGTGCCCGCTACGGCTGCGAGCAGCCTCCCGGCGTGGCCGAGTTGCAGTCGTCGTCGATGCCGTTGCTCGGAATCTCGGTCTTCCCGGGGTTCACGTTCGCGTTGGCATCGTTGCAATCGAGCTGCGCGTGGGCGCACGCGGCCGACGCCGGGTTGCCGTAGCCGTCGGCGTCGAGGTCTTTGCAGTCGCTGGTGGCGGCGTTGCAGTCGTCATCGAGGCCGTTGCCCGGGATCTCGGCTCTCCCGGGATTCACGTTGGCATTCGTGTCCAGACAGTCGATCGCGCCACAAGCGCCGCCGGAAACCGAATAGCCATCGCTGTCCGCGTCCACGCAATCCGGCGTGCCGGCGTTGCAGTCGTCGTCGACGCCGTTGCCGGGAATCTCCGCGTGCCCGGGGTTCACGTTCGCGTTGGAGTCGCTGCAATCGACCGGACCGCAGACGCCGCCGCTGGGTGAGTAGCCATCGCCGTCGCCGTCGAGGCAGTCGGTGGTCGCGGCGCTGCAATCGTCGTCGATACCGTTGCCCGGCACCTCGGCATGCCCGGGATTCACGCTCGGATCACCGTCGTTGCAGTCCGCGTTGTTCGCGACGTAGCCGCCTGGCGCAGCGCAAGCCTGCGTCGTCACTCCCGCGTTGCCGTAGGTGTCGCCGTCGGCGTCGCGGAAGAATGTGATCGTGACACCTTCGTCGAGCTGCCCGTCGCAATCGTCGTCGGTCTGGTTGCAGACCTCCGTGGCGCCGGGATGGATGCTGGCGACACCGTCGTTGCAGTCGATCGTGCCACAAATGCCACCACTGACGGACGAACCGTCACCATCGGCGTCCACGCAATCTGGCGTCGCCGCGTTGCAGTCGTCATCTACGCCGTTCCCAGCGACCTCCGCGTGGCCCGGGCTCACGTCAGCATTGGAATCGCTGCAATCCACCGGACCGCACACACCACCCGAGACCGAGTAGCCGTCGCCATCGCCATCCACGCAATCGAGCGTCGCCGAGTTGCAGTCGTCGTCGGCGCCGTTGCCCGTGACTTCGGCATGACCGGGGTTCACGCTCGGACTCGAGTCATCGCAATCGGTGGCGTCGCCCGCCGTGCACGAGGCGTCACCAGGCGCGCCGTAACCGTCGTGATCGACGTCCGTGCAGGTGTCGCACGCGTCTCCGACGCCGTCCGAATCCACATCCTGCTGACCGGGGTTCGCGACGCTTGGACAGTTGTCGCTTGCGTCAGGAGTTCCGTCATTATCGGTGTCGAGCGCCCGGACCGAGTAGACATACGCAGCCCCCCGAGACGTGTCCGACCCGAACGTGTCCTGGTAAGCCCCAACGACAAAACGCGCGCCATCGACGGCAACTCCCTGACCGAAGAACGCGAATGCTTTCGCGTCGGTTGCTCGGACCTTCTTGACCGGTAGCCAAACATGGCCGTTTCGCTTGAAGAGCGCCGCAGCCCCTGCGCTGGTGAAGCCTTGCCTGTCGAATGGCGCACCAATCAGAAGCAGGGATTCTGACATTGCCGTCGTCTGACCGAAACTCCCCGAGCTCGAATCGAGCGGCAAAAGCTTCTGACGGAATTGCCAGGTGAGGCCATCCCATTCGTAGGAATACGCCGCGCCACCTTGCGCCACGACGGCATCGACGAACGGCGCACCGATGACGATTCTTGATCCATCGGTAGCGACCGAACTCCCGAAGTAATCCTGATACGCGCCGTCAGGTGCCGTGATCTTGACCGCAGTGCTCCACGTCGTGCCGGTCCTTCGGAAGACGAAGGCCGCGCCCTGATCGACCTTTAGAGGTACAACACCGTCGTCGTACGGGGCTCCGACGACCAGCAATCCGTCTCGGAAGGCGATCGAAGATCCAAAGTGTTGACCCACCTGGGCTGGCGAACCTGTGAGCTTCGAGTCGAAAGTCCAAGAGTTACCAGACCGCGCGTAAACGTAGACGGCGCCTTTATCTGCGTCATTCAAGTAGGATCCGACGAAAGCCAAATCTCCGACCAGAGCCACCGAGACCCCGAAATGATCACCCACTTCCGTCGGCGGTGGCGGTGTTAGAGTCGCTTCTTGAACCCAGTTCGCTCCGTTGCGCCGGAATACGTACGCCTTACCAACCGCTGGAGGCGGTGAGATCGAAAAGTCATACGGTGCGCCCAAGATGATCGTGTCACCATCGACGGCAACGGATCGTCCCGCGAACTCATGGCTGGCGTTGTTGGGTACGAGCTTGGGACCTTGCGACCACGTCGTGCCATTCGTCGTGAAGACTCGAGCCGAGCCGGAAGCTGCGCCATGCGCGCTGGATCCGTAAGCGCCACCTACGACCAGATCCCCATCGACTCCGACGCCATAACCAAAGTAGTCGTAGAGCAGCGCATCGCTCGGCACGAGCTTCGCATCTTCATTCACCGTGACATCACAGAAATCGCCGAGCCCGTTGACATCTGCGTCGGCCTGATTGGGGTTTGCAACGTCGACGCAGTTGTCGAGCGAGTCGGGGACACCGTCATTGTCGGCGTCCGAGGCAACCGCTGCGCTCGGCATTAGCCCAACACCAACGAGCACGATCGCGATCAACACGAGTTGGAGGCAACGCCACCAACACCAGATCACCCCGCGAGATCCAGCGTTCATCGAATCATCCTCCCTTTCATCGTGAGTCTTTTAGGGCGCCGAGCACCCGCCGGGGGTCGCGGCGTTACAGTCATCGTCGATGCCGTTGCTCGGGATCTCCGTGCGACCGGGGTTCACGTTCACGTTGGAGTCGTTGCAGTCGAGCTGTGCGTGGGCGCACGCCGCGGATGCCGGGTTGCCGTAGCCGTCGGCGTCGAGGTCCTTGCAGTCGCTCGTGGCGGAGTTGCAGTCGTCGTCGAGGCCGTTGCCGGGCACTTCCGTCCGGCCCGGGTTCACATTGGCGTTGCTGTCGAGGCAATCGACAGCACCGCAGGCGCCACCGGACGACGAGTAGCCATCGGCGTCCGCATCCACGCAGTCCGCGGTGCCGGCGTTGCAGTCGTCGTCCACGCCGTTGCCTGGGACTTCGGCGTGACCGGGGTTCACGTCGCCGTTGGAATCGTTGCAGTCGACCGGGCCGCAGGACCCACCCGAGGGGGAGTAGCCGTCACCGTCGGCATCCAGACAATCCGTCGTCGCCGGGTTGCAGTCGTCGTCGACACCGTTGCCAGGAACTTCGGCATGGCCAGGATTCACGCTCGGATTGCCATCGTTGCAGTCGGTGCTGTTGGCGACGTAGCCGCCCGGTGCCGAGCACGCCTGCGTGGTGACGCCCGCGTTGCCGTAGGTGTCGCCGTCGGCATCGCGGAAGAAGGTGGTCGTGACGCCTTCGTCGAACTGCCCATCGCAGTCATCGTCGGTCTGATTGCAGACCTCCGTCGCACCGGGATGAATGCTGGCGACGCCGTCGTTGCAGTCGAGCGCGCCGCAAACACCGCCGCTCACCGACGAGCCGTCACCGTCGGCATCCACGCAATCGGGCGTCGCGGCGTTGCAGTCATCGTCCACGCCGTTGCCCGCGACCTCGGCGTGGCCGGGATTCACGTTCGCGTTGGAGTCGCTGCAGTCGACCGGGCCACACACGCCGCCGGACACCGAGTACCCATCGCCGTCCCCGTCGACGCAATCGAGCGTCGCGGGATTGCAGTCGTCGTCCGCGCCGTTCCCCGCCACCTCCACGTGGCCAGGGTTCACGCTCGGATTCGAGTCGTCGCAATCGGTGGCGGCCCCCGCCGTGCACGAGGCGTGACCGGGCGAGCCGTAGCCGTCGTGATCGATGTCGGTGCAGGTATCGCAAGCGTCACCGATGCCGTCGTTGTCGACGTCTTGCTGACCTGGGTTTGCCACGGTGGGGCAGTTGTCGACGCTGTCGGGAATACCGTCCCCGTCACCATCGGGCGCTGGAAGGCGGAACGCGTACACGGCACCCTTCCCAGCTTCCCCGCTCGCCCCGACCAGCATGTGGCGTCCCGACACGCTCACGTCTTGGCCAAACTGGTCGGAGGCGGAGCGCTCGGATCCCGCAACCTTTGCGTAGAGCGACCACGTCGATCCGATGAGCCTATAGAGGTACACGGAGCCGCTGTAGCTGTCGTCGCCAGAAGCACCGATGGCGATGAAGTTGCCGTCGATGGATGCGCTTCGTCCGAACGAATCTCCGGCGACTGCATCGGATGCCGCGAGCGTCGCGACCTGCGACCAAGTCCCGTTCTTCTTGAATACGTACGCCACGCCCGCGTTCGTCGCTGGCTGATCGTAGAATTGCGCTCCCACGACCACGGTGTCGCCGCTCGCGTCGAGACCAAGGCCGAAGAAGTCCGATGTCGTGCCGGCGGGCGGCGCGAGCGTCGCCTCTTGCGTCCAGGTCGTCGACTTCCGATACACGTAGACGCGCCCCGCAGGCGACGCGCTCCAGGCCGACACCAACAAGAGACTCCCCCGCAGGCGGATGATCTCAGCGGCGCTCCCACCCGCCGGAGGCGTGATGGTCTGGGTGAGGGTCCAGGTGCCGCCGGTGAAGGTGAACACGTGCACGCGCGCGGTGGATCCGGGGCAGCCGAGCGCGATGGTGTTCCCGTCGATCGAAACGTCCGTGCCGCACAGGGTGTCACCCGAGATTCCCGTGATGATCGCCTCCTGAGACCACGTGCCAGCGCTGCTACGCCGGAAGACGTAAGCCTTGTTGCCGGCGCCCACGCCGATGACGGCTGCGTCGCCGCTCACTTCGCCGCGGTAGCCGAAGTGCTGGTTTGCCACCCCGTCAGACGCATGAACCTTGGCTTCCTGCGTCCATGCGCTTCCGTTCCAGGAGAAGAGGTACGCTGAGCCTGAGTCAGTACCCAAGTCGTCATCGAGCCAGGCGCCGGCCACGGCGCGATCGCCGCGGACGGCCACCGACCACCCGAGTGCGTCGCCGGACTGGTTCTCCGGTGGGTTGATCTTCTGCACCTGGTCGATGTCGAGATCGCACGCATTGCCGATTCCGTCGCCGTCGGTGTCGAGTTGGTCGGAATTGGGTGTCGTCGGACAGTTGTCGGCGATGTCCTCGATGCCATCGCCGTCGGTGTCGAGACCGGCGACGCGGAAGCCGGCGACGATGGGTGCGGAGATGTTGCCCGTGCGGTGGTTGTCGCGCGCGTCGGCGATTCCCGTGGGCACGCCGTTGTAGTTGATGCTCGGGTTGGAGAAGCGCTGCACGCGCGTGCAGCCGGAGGTGCACGGATCGGCGTACGACATCACCGTGCGGAACGAGCCGTTGACGTAGTGGCCGTACGACCAGGGATACGACGCCGACGAGGGCGGCGAGATGCCGTTCTCCGGATTGTGCTCGAAGCCCATGTTGTGCCCGTGCTCGTGGGCGTAGGAGATGTTTCCGACGGCGCAGGAGCGCACCGTGACTTGATACGCCGACTCGGAAAAGCCGGAGGAAATCGAGCGCTGGACGTATGCCTGGCCGCACACGCCCGAGCCGCCGTTCTCGACGATCAGCGCAACCAGGTCTGCGTAGTGCTGATTGCGCAATGCCTTCACCGTGGGATCACCCGCCACCCACGCGAGGTCGGTGCCGGTGTTGGCCGAGTCGTTGTGATTCACGAGCGCCGTGTGCACCAGGTTGAAGTGCACGTCGATGCCGCTCGCGGCGAACGAGGTGTTCGCAACGTCGACGGCGGACTGAATCGTGGCCTGGATGCTGGCCTGACCGCCCGCGCCGGTCTGCGCTTGAGGCGTGTACACCGCCATCACGTCGACCTCGGAGACGGCCTGCCCCGTCAGGTTGCCGGCAGCGACGTTCGGAACCGGGCGGCCTGGAATGGGATCGGCGACCACGCCGTCCCCTTCGCCGGTGCCGCACGGTGGGAAGAGCCCCTGATCGAGCTGAATCAAACGATGGTTCCCGCCGCGAGGCTGGATCTCGTAAGCCTCGCCCGTGAGCGTCACCAGCCCAGCGAGCAGTCCATTCGAGACGGTGAGCGTCACGTCGCCCTCCGTCGCGTCGCTCTCGGCTACGACGTGGCCACGCCACACGTAGCCGCTCTTGCCTCGCGACTCGAAACCCGTCCGGGCAGCCTTGAACGTCGTGCCATCCAGACGCGACAGCTCGATCGTCGGCTCACCAGCGGCGAGCGGCGCAAGATTGAGCGAGATCGGCACCTCGGCGATCGATGCCGGTGAGCTGAGCGGGCCCTGAATCAGCCCACCGCTCGGCGCGAAGACAGGCGCGGTCTGCGCCGCGGCAGGCCCGGCGAGGCCGAGCAGCGCCATGGCGAGCGTGGCGGCGACGAACCAGCGGCCGAGCGCCGCGCGGTTGCCGGTTCGATCCAAGCCGGATCGCGGGCGCAGAAATGGCGTCGAGCGTTCACTGCCCATGAATCCCCTCCCCCGAGAAGACGATCGTGCCGGCGTGCTGGCGAGGCGTGCGTGACAACCCTAATGCGCACCGGCGTTTCAATCCTACGCAGGTCCGGTTAGCCGTGCAACACCGGTGTACGACACCCGAGCGATCGCGCGGCCACCGCGGCCACGTCCGGGCCACTCGCTCAGCGCTTCCGAGGATGGCGTCGATGCGCCGATGCGTGCGGCACACCCATCACCCGCGACCAGCGCTCGACGCGCCAACCGCGCTCGAGCGCCAGCGGGCCGAGCGATCCGCGGGGATTGACCGCAACTCCGCGCCCCACGCGCTCGAGGAGCGGCACGTCGATGGCTCGGTCCGTGAACGCGGTGCTGCGCGCCCAGTCGATGGCACGGCCCTCGAAGGCGCGCTCGATTCTCGCGACCTTGCCTTCCTTGTACGGAATGGGTTGCTCGACCTCGTCGGTGAGCCTCCCGCCACGGATCGCGGCGCGCGAGCCGATGCCGAGCGAAGCTCCCACCAACTCGGCCAAGGGCTCGATGACGAGCTCGGTGGAGCCGGATGCGAGCACCACCGTGAGCCCTTGCGCGCGGCAGCGCTCGATGGCGTCGAGCGCTTCCCGATACACCGCCTTGTGCACGTCCTCGGCGACACACCGGCGCGCGTGATGGCGCAGCTCGTCCTCGGCCAGCCCCGCGAAGAGCCGCGCTCCCAGCTCCACGAGGTCCCGGCCGGTCCGTCGGCGAAAACGATAAGCGAGCAGCTCGCGAGCCACGAGCTTGCGCTGCTCTGGAGTGAGGATCGCGTTTCGCCACAGGTAGCCGATGAAGGCGCCGCCCGAGGACCCACGCACCAGCGTGTGATCCACATCGAAGACCGCGAGCGCGATCGAGTCGGCCTTCGGCGTGCTCATCGGCTCACCCGCGCCTTCGCCGGCGAACGTCGTCGCGAGCCAGCCGTCCCCGCGGAATCCGCGGTGCGCGGCGGTTGGGGGCTCCCGAATCCGCCTCCACCCGGCGTCTCGATCCGCAGCCGATCGCCGGGCTCGAGCTCGAGCGTCCGCTTCGCCGGGAGCGACCTCGGCGACCCGCCGCGACGCACCAACGTGTTCCGGCCACGCGCGCCCGGCGCTCCACCGGCCAACCCGTACGGCGCGCTCGCCCGGCGCTCGCTCACGAGCGTGGCTGTCATCGCACTCAGGGCTTCGATCTCCCGCACCACTCCGTCGCCTCCTCGCGCCGCGCCCGCACCGCCCGAGCCGCGTCGCACGCGGTACTCGGTGACGCGAAGCGGATACGCGTGCTCCAGCGCCTCGATGGGAGTGTTGCGCGTATTGGTCATGTGTGTCTGCACCGCGCAGAGCCCGTCGAGACCGGGCCGCGCGCCCATGCCGCCCGCGATGGTCTCGTAATACGCGAAAGCGGGGGCGCGTCCGCCGGCGCCGCTCGAGCCGATCGCGAGGTTGTTCATGGTGCCCGCGCTCGCCGCGGGGACGCGGCCGGGAAGCGCTCTCGCCAGCGCGCCCAGCACCACGTCGACGATTCGCTGGCTGGTCTCGACGTTGCCGGCGCTCACCGCCGCCGGCGAGCTCGCGTCCACCACCGAGCCGGGCGTCGTCACGAGACGCACCGGCCGCAAGATGCCCGCGTTGGTGGGAACGTCGAGCGGCAGCAGCGTGCGCAGCGCGTAGAAGACGGCGGACAGCGTGACCGCCCGCACCGCATTCACCGGACCCTCCACTTGCGCGGCGCTGCCCGCGAAGTCGAAGACGACGTCCGCAGCGCGTTCGCGGTGGATCTCCACCCGGATCGGGATCGGACCGTGGCCGAGCCCGTCGTCGTCGAGCACGTCGTGGAAGCGATGGCGGCCGCGTGGAATCTCGCGGACGAGCGTGCGCACCAGGCGCTCCGAGTAATCGAGCAGCTCGTCGATCGCGAGCACGAGCGTCCGCGCGCCGAAACGATCGACCATCGCCCGCACGCGGCTGGCACCGACGGCATTCGCCCCGCGCTGCGCCGCGAGGTCGCCGAGCCGCTCGTCGGGGACGCGCATGTTCGCGAGCACCAGCGCCAGCACCTCGCGATCGAGCTGGCCGCCGCGACCGATCCGGATCGGTGGGATTCGCAGTCCCTCCTGGAAGATCTCGCGTGCCAGCGGCATCGAGCCAGCCGCCATACCGCCCACGTCCGCGTGATGCGCTCGGCTCGCGACGAAGAACGCGGGCGCCCGGCCGCCCTGGAGGAAGATCGGCGTCACCAGCGTCAGATCGGGCAGGTGGGTGCCGCCGGCGAATGGATCGTTGACCAGCACTTCATCGCCCGGCGCGAGCGTCAGGTGCCGGACGGCGGCCTCGACCGCGAGCGCCATCGAGCCGAGGTGCACGGGAATGTGGGCAGCCTGCGCGACGAGCCGGGTGCGCGCGTCGAAGAGCGCGCACGAGAAGTCGCGCCGCTCCTTCACGTTCGGCGAGAGGCCGGTGCGTTCGAGCGTGGTTCCCATCTCTTCGGCGATCGATCCGAAGAGATCCTTCATGAGCTGGAGGCGCACCGGATCGAACGGCGATCGGGCGCGCCTCCTCGGCGAGCCCGCGCTCACGAGCCCACCTCGATCCAGAGCTCACCCAGCCGGCCGACCTTCGCCCGCGACCCGCTCGGCAGAAACGTGGTGGCCGTCTCCTCGACGACGATGGCGGGCCCCATCAGGCGTTGCCCGCGGCCGAGGCCGGCACGCGCGAAGATCGGAACGGCCCGCTTCCGCCGCGCTTCCACGATGGCTGCGCTGCCGACCGGCGCCGGGACTCGGGAGCGACCGCGGCTCGGCGCCACGGGCCAAGCAGGCCGCGCGACGCGACCGCGCCCCCGCACGCGGAGCGTCACGACCTCGATGGCTCGATCGGGATGCGCGTGGCCATGAAGGCGCTGGTGCGCGCGATGAAACGCGTCCGCGTAATCGTCGTCGAACGGCACCTCGATCTCGTGCGATTGGCCCACGTAGCGCACGTCCACGCGCGGCGTGATCTCGATCGCGCTCGCCGCGAAGCCGCGCGCGCGCAGCTCGCCTCGGATCGCTGCGACCAGCGCGTGGAAGTGCGGCCGCAGCGCGCGCACCGCCGCGTCACGCCCACTCGCGAAGCGCGTGCGACTGGCGTCGACCACCACGTCCGCGCGGACCATGCCCAACGCCGAGAAGATCCCGGGCACCGGCGGCACCAGCACCGTGCCGATCCCGACCTCGCGCGCCAACGCCACGGCGTGCACGGGACCGGCGCCACCGAAGGCGAGCAGCGCGAACCCCGCGGGATCGTGGCCGCGCTCGACGCTCACCTTGCGCAGCGCGCGCGCCATGCTCGCCTCGACCACCCGCGTCACGCCCAGCGCCGCGGCGGCGGTCCCGAGACCCGCGCGTCGCGCGAGCCGTTCGATCGCGTGCGCGGCCGCCGCCTCGTCGAGCGACATCCGTCCACCCAGGAAATGACGCGCTTGGATGCGCCCCAGGAAGACATCCGCGTCGGTGACCGTCACCTCGCGTCCGCCGCGTCCGTAACAAGCGGGGCCGGGCACGGCGCCGGCGCTCGCCGGGCCCACCGCCAGCGCGCCACCTTCGTCGACACGCGCGATCGATCCGCCGCCGGCGCCCACGGTGTGGATGTCGAGCACCGGCATGCGCACCGGTAGCCCCGCGATCTCGGTGGCCGACGCGAGCCGCGCCACGCCGTCGATGAGCGAGACATCCGTCGAGGTTCCGCCCATGTCGAAGGTGATGAGCCGGGACACGCCGAGCGCTCGTGCCAGCGCCTCGGCTGCCGCAACACCGCCCGCCGGGCCGGAAAGCACCGTTTCGATCGGGCGCTCGGCTGCGCGTTCCGCGCTGGTCATGCCGCCGCCCGAATGCATGACGCTGAGGGCGGTGTCGCCGAGCGCCGCACCGAGCCGCGCGAGATAGCGCGCCATCACCGGCACCAGCGCCGCGTTGAGCGCGGTGGTCACGGTGCGCTCGTACTCGCGAAACTCGGGCCGAAGACGCGACGAGCACGTGATCGGCAGACCCGTGGCCGCGAGGATGCCCGCGGCGCGCTCCTCGTCCGCGGCGTTGGCATACGCGTGCAGGAAGGAGATCGCGATCGAGCGGGCGCCGCGGCGGGGGATCCGCGCGATCAGCTGCGCGAGCGCGCGCTCGTCGAGCGGCTCGATGCGCTCGCCGTGGGGACCGAGTCGTCCGCGTACGCCGAAGCGCAGCGCCGGTGGCACGGGCGGATCGGGCCGCGTCACGAATGGGTCGTAGAGATCCGGCCGATCCTGGCGACCGATCTCGATCACGTCCTCGAGCCCGGCGTTGGTCACGAGTGCGGTGGGTGCCAGCTCACGCGTGAGCACCGCGTTGGTGGCCACGGTGGTGCCGTGGATCACCTGCGCCGGCGTGGCGGCGGCCACGAGCTCGCGAATGCCGGTTCGAATCGCTTCCGAGGGATCGCGCGGTGTCGACGGGACCTTGTGGATGCGAAACCGATCGCCGTCGAGGAGCACGAGATCGGTGAACGTGCCGCCCGTGTCCACGCCGACGATCCCCGCGCTCGTCTGCGGCCGAGACGACGCGCGCGGCGCGGATGCGCGAGCGCGCGCCAGCGCGCGCCGCCTGCGCAGATCGACGGCGAGCGCGGACGCCGAGCGTCCACTCCCGGGACGTTGCTTCGCTCGCGGCACGGGCTCGACTCAGCGGGCGACGCGCAGCAGCACCTTCAGCACTCCCGGCGCCGCCGCGCGCTGGAACGCCTCGACGCCCCGCTCGAGCGGGCATTGCGCGCTCACCAGCGCCGACACGTCGACGCGCTTCGCCGCCAGCGCCGCGATCGCCGGCTCGAAGCGCCCGCAGCGGGATCCTTGAATGCGCACCTCGTTGATCACCGCGGGCGCCAGGTCGAGCGACGCTTGGCCGGCGACGGTGCTCTTCAGGAACACGGTGCCGCGCGGCCGCACGATCGCGAGCGCTGCTTGAAGCCCACCCGCCGTTCCCGTGCACTCGGCCACCACGTCCGCGCGCAAGGCACCGACGCGCTCGACGAGCCGCACCCGCACGCCGCTCTTTCGCAACGTGCGCAGCTTCTCCTCGTGCTTCCCGATCGACGTCACCGCGTAGCCCGCCTGCGCGAGCACCTGCGCGACCAACAGCCCGAGCTTGCCGTCGCCCAGCACCACCGCCTCGCGGCCGGCGTCGGCGGGCATCTGCTCCAGGATCTCGAACGCCGCCGCGACCGGCTCGACGAAGACGGCCGCTTCGTCGGGCAACGAGTCCGGGACGCGGCGCAGATTGGCGATCGGCAGCGTCAGCCGATCGGCGAAAGCACCGTCCCGACCGAGAATGCCGAGCACCGTGCGCTTCGGGCAGTGGCGCGAGTCGCCACGCCGACAGCCCGCGCATCGACCGCAGCCGGCGTTGATCTCACCGACGACACGCCGGCCCACGAGCTTCGCCGGGCCTTCGACCACGCGCCCCACGAACTCGTGGCCGGGGACGCCCGCGAAGCCCATGTAGCCGCGAGCGAGCTCCAGGTCGGTGTTGCAGATCCCGGCGAGCAACACCTCGACTCGCGCCTCGCCGCGCGGCAGCCGCCGCTCGCGACGGTCGGGTCGATAGTGAAGCCCGTGATCCAGCACCAGCGCGCGCATGACGGTGCTTATAGCATCGCGGCGCGGCGAGACCGCTCGCAGCGGCGCGGGTTTCGGGCCAAGCTCGGGTCGTGAACGGCCGCATCCTTCCCGGTCTCGCGATCCTGCTCGCGTTCCAGCTCGCGGGCGAGGCGCTGGCGCCCCATCTCCCGCTCGCCATGCCGGGATCGGTGACGGGGATGGTGCTGCTGGCAGTGGCGCTCTTCGCCGGATGGGTGCGGATCGAGTGGGTGCGCGGCGCCGCCGACGCGCTGCTTTCGCGACTCGGACTCTTCTTCGTTCCCGCCGGGGTGGGTGTCATGGCGCACGGGCGCCTGCTGCGGCAGGAATGGATGCCGATCGTGGTCGCGATGGCCGTGAGCACGGTGGCGGTCCTCGTCGTGACCGGCTGGACCGAGCGCTGGCTCGCCCGCAAGCGGACCCGCCGTGCCGACTGAGCTCGCGCGATCGCCGCTCTTCGGCGTGGCGTTGACGCTCGCCGTCTTCGCCATCGCCGAGCGCGTTTACGGCCGCGTGCGCACGCCGTTCGCGCACCCCGTGGCCACGTCGATCGTCGCGATCATCGGGGCGCTCACGCTGCTCGGCGTGCCGCACGAGGCCTACGCCGCGGGCGGCAAGCTCCTGCTCTTCTTGCTCGGACCAGCGGTGGTGGCGCTGGCGGTGCCGCTCTACGATCAGCGCGCTCGCTTGGCGGGCCGCGTGCTTCCGATCCTCGCCGGGATCGTCGCGGGCGCGGTCGCCTCGATCGTCACCGCCGTCGGCACCGCGCGGCTGCTGGGCGCGAGCCGTGCCGTGGCGCTGTCGCTCGCGCCCAAATCCGTGACCACGCCGATCGCCATCGCGCTCTCCGAGCGCATCGGCGGCATCCCGCCGCTGACGGCGTGCGTGGTGGTGCTCACGGGCTGCATCGGCGCGGTGGTCGGGCCCCAGCTCTGCCGCGCGTTCGGGATCCGCGAGCCCGTCGCGATGGGCCTGGCGATGGGCACCGCGTGCCACGGCATCGGCACGGCGCGCATGCTGGAGGTCGACGCCCTGGCGGGTGCCGTGGCCGGGCTGGCCATCGGCCTCAACGGCGTGGCGACGTCGATGATCCTGCCGCTGGTGCTGCGCTTCCTCGGCTGACGCTGCACGCGCGGCGCGGGCTCGACCCGGTCACGCGCCGCGCGGCGCGCTCGCGAACGTCGCTCGCCGGTAACCCGGCGGACGGCTCACGACCACTGCCAGTCCTTGTAGCGATCGCGCAGCGCGGCTTTGAGGAACTTGCCGGTGGACGTGCGTGGGATCTCGTCGATGAAGACGAAGGCGTCCGGCATCCACCACTTGGCGATCTTCCCTTCCAGATACGCGCGCAGATCCGCCTCGCTCAGATCCCGCCCCGATTCGCGCACGATCACCGCCAGCGGCCGCTCGTCCCACTTCGGATGAGGCACCGCGATCACCGCCGCCTCCTTGACGTCGGGATGGCCCATGAGCGCGTTCTCGAGATCCACCGAGCTGATCCACTCGCCGCCCGACTTGATGAGATCCTTGGTGCGGTCGGTGAGCTTCACGTAGCCATCGCCGTCGATGGTCGCGACGTCGCCGGTTCGAAACCAGCCGTCGGCCGTCCACTTCTCGTCGGTGTCGTCGAGGCGGTAGTAGCTGCCCGCCACCCACGGCCCGCGTACCTGCAGCTCGCCCATGCTCTTGCCGTCCCACGGCGCGGGACCGCTCTCGGCGACCACGCGGCACTCGACGAACGGCGCGGGAATGCCCTGCTTCGCGCGATACGCGTACTGCTCGTCGAGCGGCCGATCGAGGAGGTGGTCCTTGACGTAGCTCACGGTGCCGAGCGGCGCGGTCTCGGTCATGCCCCAGGCCTGAATGAGCTTCCAACCGAGCCGGTCGAACTCGCGGATCATGCTCTCGGGAGGCGCCGAGCCGCCCACGGCCATGCGCAACCCGGGTTGCGTCTTCCAGCGGCCGGGGTTCCGATTCATGGCATCGAGCATGCCCATCCAGATCGTGGGCACGCCTGCCGACATCGTGACCTTCTCTTCCTGAAAGAGGTCGAGAAGCAGATCGGGCGCCAGGTGCGGCCCGGGGAACGCGATCTTGGCGCCCACCATCACGGCGGTGAACGGTAGCCCCCAGGCGTTGGCGTGGAACATCGGCACGACGGGCGTGATCACGTCGCGCTGGCAGAGCGCCAGGGTGTCCACGAGACCGGCGGCGAACGTGTGCAACACGATCGCTCGGTGCGAATAGAGAACGCCCTTGGGCTTTCCCGTGGTGCCCGACGTGTAGCACATGCCCGCCGCCTCGTTCTCGTCGAGCGCCGGCGGCGTCCATTCCGAGCTCGCGCCAGCGATGAAGTCCTCGTAGCTGGTGGTTCCCGGCGGAACCGGCTTGCCGGTGAGCGGCACCACGATCACCCGCTCGAAGCGGTGCTTGTCCCGCCACGGCTCGTAGATCGGCCACAGCACGTCGTCGACGATCAGGAAGCGGTCGTCGGCATGCCCCGCGATGTAAGCGATGTCGTCGGGGTGCAGCCGCAAGTTGAGCGTGTGCAGCACGCCGCCCGCGGCGGGGATGCCGAAGTACGCCTCCAGATGCCATGCGTGGTTCCACATCAGCGTCGCGACTCGGTCGCCGCGGCGCAGGCCGGCGCGCGTGAGCGCCTCGCCGAGCGCCCGCGCACGGCGATGAAAGGCGCGGTAATCCGTGCGATGGATCGACTTGTCGGGCAGACGCGAGCAGATCTCGCGACTGGCGAAGAGCGCTCCCGCGCGCTCGAGGATCGAGGTCAAGGTGAGCGGGAAATCCATCATCTGACCACGCATGCGTCGTTCCTCCCCTGGCGATTCGGTGGCGGCGAGGCTCGATCGAGCCCCTGCCACGAAGACGGCGGCCGATCCTAGCAGCACCGGCGCGCCGCGCGCTGGCGGCCCCGCGATCGCCGACGGGCCGAGCGACGGGGTGAAGCCGCAGCCGTTTGCGCGGCGCGTCAGGCCCTGTTTTGCTGGGCCGCGCATGATTCGGCTCAGCCGCTCGCGACGTGCATCCACCGCGCTGGTGTTCGGCGTGGTGTTCCTGGGCGTGATGGTGCTCACCGCCATCCAGATCACGCACAGCTCCATGTCCACGAGCGCCGCGCTGATCACGTCGCATCGCCTGCTCGGCCAGATCTCCTGGACGCGCGCGCTGCTCATCCAGATCGACGAAGGCGTCGAGGCCTATCTGCTGACCGGCAAGGGCGAGTCGCTCACGCCGTACGAGACCGGTCGGCGCACGATCCTCTCCGCCCTCGACGAGCTGGCGCAGCTCGCCCCGCACCGCGAGGCAGACGTGGCGCAGCTGCGCGCGCTCGTGGTCCAGAAGCTCGCGATCACCGCACAGCTGGTGCAGATGCGCTCCACCAGCGGCCTCGACGCCGCGCGCAAGCTCTTCGTCGACGGCAATCGCAGCGACGTGACGACGGAGCTCGACCAAGTCCTCAATCGCCTCACCAACGAGGAGCGCGCCGCCGCCGAGCACCGCGCGGCGAGCCGCAGCTTCCGCGCGCAGTTCGAGATCGTGGTGGTGGTGCTGTGCGGCGCGCTTTCGTTCTCGCTGGTGGCGCTGGCGGTGCACTTGCTGCGCCGCGAGATCACCGAGCGCAAGCGCGCCGAGCGCGCCGTCGAGGAGAACGCCTCGTTGCTGCGCGCCGTCACCGACGGCACCGCCGACCTCGTCTATCTGAAGGACCTCGAGGGACGGTTCCGGATGGTGAACTCGTCGTTCGCGCGCTCGGTGGGGGCGGCGGCGGAAGACGTGGTCGGGCGCCTCGATCGCGAGGTGATGCCGAGCGCCGGCGAGGGCGTCGATCCGCGCACCAGCGACGTCGAGCTGGCGCGCACGGGCCGCTCGGCCTCGTTCGAGGAGACCCGCGTCATCGGCGGATACGCGCGCACGTTCCTCTCCACGAAGACCGTGCAGCGCGACGTGGACGGCCGATCGGTGGGGATCATCGGCATCGCCCGCGACATCACCGATCGCATTCGCGCCGAGGCCGAGCTGCGCGACAGCGAGCAGCGTTTCCGCGCGCTCAGCAACGCATCGCCGACGGGCATCTGGCGCTGCGATCGCCATGGCCGCTGCACCTACACCAATCCGCAATGGCAGCGCATGTCGGGGCTCAGCTTCGAGCAGGCCCTCGGCGAGGGCTGGATGCGCACGGTCCACCCGGACGATCTGACGGCCGCGCGCGAGATCTTCCTGCGCGCCGCGCGCGACGGCGCCGACTTCGTCACCGAGATCCGCTTCGCGCGCACCGACGGCGAGATCCGCTGGGTGCGCATCCGCGGCGCGCCGGTGGTGAGCCCGGCCGGTGACATCACCGGCTACGTGGGCACCAGCGACGACATCACCGATCGTCGCCTGGTCGAGGAGAGCCTGCGCGCCGCCAACGCACGGCTGGAGCGGCAGCAGGCGGAGCTTCAGGTGCTGAGCGAGATGGGCGAGTTCCTGCAGGCGTGCCAGGGCTCGGCGGAGGCGTATCCGATCGTCGCCAAATCGCTCGCGAAGCTGTTCGCGGGGACCAAGGGCTGGATCGCGATGATCTCGCCGTCGCGCAACAGCGTCGACGAGGTCGCGGCTTGGGGCGAGGGTGTCGCGCCGAGCGAGTCGTTTGCGCCCGACGAGTGCTGGGCGCTGCGACGCGGCAAGCTGCACGCGGTGCTCGCGCCCGGGGACGGGCCGCGCTGCGCCCATCTCGGCGACTCGCCGAGCGAGCGCTACCTGTGCGTGCCCATGATGGCGCAGGGCGAGGCCCTGGGCGTGCTGCACTGCCGCGTCGACGGGTCGCCGCAGGTCGCGGGCGCGGATCCCGGGCGGCACGCGGGCGGGATCGACCTCGATTCCGGTCTGATCGTGAACGCCGCCGAGCACGTGGCGCTGGCGCTCGCCAACGTGAACCTGCGCGAGACGCTGCGCAATCAATCGATCCGCGATCCGCTGTCGTCGGTCTACAACCGCCGCTTCATGGAGGAATCGCTCGACCGCGAAGTGCAGCGGGCCGAGCGGCGCGGCTGGCCGATCGGGCTCATCATGCTCGACCTCGACCATTTCAAGAGCTTCAACGACGCGTACGGCCACGAGGCGGGCGACGCGATCATCCGCGCGCTGGGCGGCTTCCTCCAATCGCGGGTGCGCGCCAGCGACATCGTGTGCCGCTACGGCGGCGAGGAGTTCGTGATCATCCTCCCCGAGTCCGCGGCGGCGCAGACGATCGAGCGCGCCGAGCTCTTGTGCCGCGACCTGCGCGGCACGAGCTTCAAGGTCGACGACCGAGCGCTCGGACCGATCACGCTTTCCGCCGGCGTCGCCGTGCTCCCCGATCACGCCGCCAACGCCACCGAGCTGCTGCGCGCTGCGGATGCGGCGCTCTATCGCGCCAAGGAAGACGGCCGCGACCGCGTGGTGGTGGCGACCCCCACGGCGGCCACGTCGGTGGCGACGTCGATCGCGGCATCGTGACCGGCGACGACGAGGGAACGCGGCGACACACGCACCTCGCGATCGAGGTGGCGACCGCGCTGAACCGGGCGCTGCACGATCGACCGCGCGCGATCGACCGCGCACGCTCCTCGGCCCCAGCAGGCGCATGGTCATGAGCCGGGCCAGCCGCTGCACCTACCCCGACGTGGTCGTCGTGTGCGGCCCCGCACCGTTCACGGACGCGCGCGAAGAGCCCCTGCCGAGCCCGACACTCATCGTCGACGGGCTCTCGCGCAGCACCGCGAGCGACGCCCGCGGCCGCCAGCTCGAGAACGACCGGACGATTGCCTCGCTCTCGGAGGACGTGCGCGTCGCGCCCGCCGTGTGACGGCGCGACGGGCCGCGGCCGGGTCGTCGGAGCGGGCGGAAGCCACCGCCGCGACCTCGATCGAAGGGACCGCCCAGCGCGATCCCGAGCGACGAAGCCACCCGTTGATGCGCCAGCCCGGGACGCAGGAGCACGATCGACTCGCGATCGACGATCTGCGCCACGAGGTGGTCGGGAACCTTCCTCGGGTCCTCGGGGGTCGCGCGTGCCCGTACGGGCTCGGCCAGCGCTCGCTCCACCCCGATCCACCACGGCGAGTTCTCAGAAACGTCACACTCGCGTAAAAGTCGGATCGTGCCTCGTGGTTCGAGGGAGGATCCGATGCTTGAGCCCAGCCGCGTTCGTTCGTGCGTCGTCTTCGTCGCTCTTCTCGTCGGCGTCGCGTGCAGCAACGACAAGACGAACGGCAGCGGCGGCGCCAGCTCCGCCGCCTACGCGAGGCGCATCACCTCGGCGGCGGAGCTCATCGGCGGGACGCGTGCGCAAGGCCGCGTGGGCGACTGGCTCATCGGCAACGGCCGCATCCGCGTGATCGTCCAGGACGTGGACGCGGAGCGCTCGATCCACGGCATCTCCCAGTACGGCGGCACGATCCTCGACGCGGACGTGGTGCGCGCGCCCGGCGATCCCGGCAACGACCAGTTCGAGGAGCTGGCGTTGATGGTGAACCTCGAGTCCACGCTGCGACCGACGGACATCGAGATCGTCGCCGACGGCAGCGACGGCGGGCCCGCGACCATCCGCGTCACGGGTGTCGACGACCTCCTCGACTCGCTCAACTTCTCGTCGCAGGTGCAGGCGCTCGGCGGCGGCATCGTGAAGCTGCCGTCGGCGTTCGACGATCACGACCTACCGATCAGCATCGCCACCGAGTACACGCTCGCCCCCGGCTCGAACGCGATCGAGATGCGCACCACCATTCGGAACGACGCGAGCGGCCGCAAGCCTCCCACGCTCCACATTCCCGTGGGCGACTTCCTGAGCGGCTCGGGACGCCTCGAAGCCTTCGTTCCCGGCCTCGGCTTCGGCGGCAATCTCACCGGCGAGCTGACGTTGCGTGGCGAGACCGACTTCGTGGCATTCACCGGCATCGAAGAGGGCAGAGGCGTGAGCTACGGCTACGCGCCGAGCCCCACCGCGAACTCCAGCGTGAGCGCCTCGGGCCTGCACTTCGTCCTCGCCGGCAACAAGGTGCTGCGACTCTTGCTCGGTCTCGAAGACCCGGCGCTCGCGGTTCCACCAGGGTCCGAGGCGCTCTACGTGCGCTGGTTCGTGGTCGGCAACGGCGACATCGCCTCCGTGCAGGGTCCGATGCACCAGCTCATCGGGCGATCCACGGCGGCCGTCCGCGGTCGGGTCACCGTCGACGGACAGCCGCTCGCCGGCGCACGCGTGGCGGCGCTCTCGAGCGAGGGCGTGCCCGATCAGGCGCAGACCAACGTCGTCACCTCGTTCGAGGCCGCGGGCGACGGCACGTTCACGGGCACGCTTCCCGTCGGCCATTACGCGCTGGAAGCCGATGCGACGGGCTATCCGTGGGACGGCTCGAGCACTCCGACGCGGCACGAGATCGACGTCGTCGCTGGCCAGACCGCCGAGGTCGAGATCGCCTTGCCGTCGACGGGCCACCTGCGCGTCCACGTCGCCGACGGCCCGACCGGGACGGCGCTTCCCGCGAAGGTGAGCCTCGTCGGCAAGGACCCGAGCCCACCCGCGGCGCAAGACCAGGACTTGCCGTTGCTCGCGAACCGCGCCGGCCTCTTCCGCGACGTCACGGGCGATCCGCTCCCCCACGGCCTCTCGCGGGTGCTGTTCGTGGACCTCGGCGGCGACTCGGGCGACGTCCTCGTCGAGCCCGGCCGCTACCGCGTGGTGGTCTCGCGTGGCCCCGAGTACTCGACCCACGACGAGGTGGTGGAAGTGCGTGCCGGCAACACCACCAACGTGGACGCCAAGCTCACCCGCGTGGT
Source organism: bacterium (assembly GCA_046331705.1). Taxonomy (GTDB): domain Bacteria; phylum JADJOY01; class JADJOY01; order JADJOY01; family JADJOY01; genus JADJOY01. Next base: position 107,768 of record JAXLQJ010000020.1, read on the forward strand.
GGACACGGCGGGCTTCGTGAGCGCCGACTTCCACCAGCACCTGATCAACAGTTTCGATTCCAACATCGCCATCGAGCAGCGCATCCGCACCCACCTCGGCGAGGGGCTCGAGCACGCCGTCTCGACCGACCACGACTTCCTCACGGACTTGGCGCCCACCATCCACGCCATGGGCGCCGATGCCTGGGTGAGCGCCGGGATCGGCGAGGAGATCACCTCACCCGACTACGGCCACTTCAACGCGTGGCCGCTGACGATCGACACCACCAAGCTCGATGGCGGCGCGCTCGATTGGGGCGGTGGGCGCCAAGCGGCGCCTGGCAAGAACTTCCCCTCGCAGGGGGCCTTCGCGATGACACCGGGGGAGATCTTCGCCGCGATCCGCGACAACATCCTCGACCGCGACTCGGCGCCCGAGGTGGTGCAGATCAACCACATCAACGACTCGATCGGGATGTTCGAGCTGCTCGGCGTCGACACGCGCACGCTCTCGACGTCCGGCTTCACCGCGGCGCATCCGCCCGCGACCTTCCGCTTGCCGGGCGAGCCGGGCGCCAACTTCTTCGACGCGCGCTTCGATGCCCTCGAGCTCTTGATCCAGTCGGACGCCGACTCGATCACCCGCTTCCTCGATCAGAACTTCGGCGACTGGACCAACCTGCTCGACGCCGGGATCGTGAGCACCGCCACCGGCAACTCCGACACCCACACCCAGCACAAGGTTCCGGTCGGCTCGCCGCGCAACTTCGTCGCTTCCAGCACCGACTCGCCGGCCGCCGTGAACGCGCAAGAGATCGCCGACGCCGTGCGCGGCGGCCACGTGGTGATGTCGAACGCGCCCTTCGTGTCGGTGCGCCTCGTCGACGCCGCCAGCGGCGAAGAAGCGAGTCTCGCTTTCGGCAAGAATCGCGTGGTCGGGGCGGCCGACGGCCGCGTCACCCTCGAGATTCGCGTCCAGTCGCCGACCTGGGCGGCCTACGACGAGGTCGCGATCTACCGCAACGCGGCCTCGACCGCGACCGACGAGGACGGCGACCCCGCCACGCCGCCCTACTACAAGCCCATCCCGGAGCGCGTGCGCACCCGCGGCACCGATCTCACCGTCGAGACCGTCGCCGTCGGCGGCGCGAGCCGCCTCGAGAGCACGCTCACCGAGACCTTCGAGGGCCTCACCGCGGACTCGTGGTTCGTGGTGCTGGTGCGCGGCACGCCGGGAGTCTCGGCGCCGCTCTTCCCGGTGATCCCGAACGACGTCGACCCGAGCCAGGACCCAGGCGATCTCGTCACGGGCGTGCCGCGCGGCGGCGTGACCGCGCTCGCGCTCACCAACCCGCTGTTCGCGGACGTCGATGGAAACGGCCGCTTCGATGCGCCACCCGCGCTCCGCAGCGGGTTGAGTCCTCGCGGACCCGGAAGTCGAGGGTGACGACTCGCGCGGCGAATCAGCTCCGCTGGCGTAGCAGCCGATCGACCAAGCGATCGAGATCGACTCCCTCGCGATCGGCCTGCTTGCGCAGCGCCTCGGCGAGATCGGGCGCCAGGCGCACGCCGAGCGCACCGGACAGCGATTCGGGCCGCGCCTCGACGTCGGCGCGCTCGCTCGGCACGGGCGGCGCGTACGTCCAATCGGGGCGCTTGCGTACGTACGACTCGTCGAGCGCGAAGCTCCGCGTCGCGGCGACGTAATCCACCAGCAGCGGCACGGGAACCGCTTCCGTGGGCGCGAGCGGCTCCCGATAACGGGCCTCGAACTCGCCCCGAAAGCGCGAGATCAGGCTGGGAATCACCGTGGCGCCTTGCACCGGCAGGAAGCAGCGATGGCCCTGCGGCGCCGAGCGCGCGCCGTAGAGTGCCCGCTCGGGGTCGTCGTGGGTGGCCTTCGAGGAATCGAAGAGCTCGTCGATTGCGCTCGACGCGAGCCGCAGCCCCTGCTTGCACGCGGGGCATTGGTTGCACGACTCCACGTAGAAGAACCGCGCCAGGCTCGACGCGATGCGCGGCACGTTGCGGGTGTCGTCGTAGGCGATGAACCCGCCCGAGCCGAGCGCCGCGCCGATCAACGCCAGCGAGCCGAAGTCGGCGGGCGTGTCGAAGCGCTCGGGCGTGATGACCCCACCCGAGAGCCCTGGCAGCACCAGCTTCAATCGCCGCCACGGCCGCGGTCCTCCCGCGACGTCGTAGAGCAAGTGCTTGAGCGGCGTCCCCGCCTCCAGCTCGTAGACCCCCGGACGCGTGACGTCCCCGCTCACGGTGAAGAGGATGGTGCCGGCGGTGTCCGTGGTGCCGAGCGCGCGGAACGAGTCGGCGCCGGCGCGCACGATGCCGGGGACCCGCGCGAAGGTCTCGATGTTCGACACCAGCGCCGGGTTGGGCGACCCGACGCTCGCGAAGAGCCCGCGCTCGACCGGCGTCTGGTGCGCCTCGCGGGGCAACGGCTGCCCCTCCTCGATGTAGTTGAGAAGCGCCTTCTCCTCGCCGAGCAAGTACTCCTCGGGACCTTCCACGATGGTGAGGCGGACCCCGTCGAAGACTCCGTCCGAGCTCAGCTCGCGCACGGCGTCGCGGAGCCTGTCGATCTCGGCACGGAAGCGAGCGCGCGTGGCGACGTAGAGGTCGCGCGCCCCCACGATGTGCGCGGCGATGCGCAGTCCCTCGAGCGCCGCGTACGGGTTGAACCGCACGAGGTAGCGATCCTTGAACGAGCCGGGCTCGCTCTCGACGGCGTTCATCACCACCACGCGGGTGGACGCGGCGTGTTCGGCGACCGCGCGCCACTTGAGGCCCGTCGGCGAGCCCGCGCCGCCGCGGCCGCGCAAGCCGGAGCGCGAGAGCTCGGCGACGAGCTCCGACGGCTCGCGCGCCAGCGCCTCGGCCACCGCGCTGGGACGATTCTCCGCCAGGTATTGCTGGTAGGTCGCGTACGGCTTCTCGGGAAGCAGCCAATGCTCGGGCTTCATGGCGCGACTCCGATCGATCGAGTGCGAGCAGAACGGCCGGCGCCGCAAGATTACTCGGGCGCGCCCAGCGTGGCGGGCGGCGTCGCCGGCCCGGCGCCGCCAAGCGCGCGGGCCGCCGGGCGCCCCGATCGCCGTCACCCGCTCTCGGCGACGAAACGCGTTACCTTCCCCGCATCATGAGCACCTCGCCCACGCCCACGATCGTCCCGGTTCCGCAGCTCGCCGACAACTACGCCTATCTGGTCGTGAACCCCGCGACGCGAGACGCGATCGCCATCGATCCGGCGGAGGCCGGGCCGCTGCTCGCCGCCGCGCAGAAGATCGGCGCCTCGATCAACACCATCCTCAACACGCATCACCATTGGGACCATTGCGGGGCGAACGAAGAGCTGGGGAGCGCCACGGGCGCACCCGTCCAGGCGTCCGCGATCGAGGGAGACAAGATCCCCGGCCTCGCCGTCGCCCTCGAGCCCGGTCAGACGATCAACGTGAACGATTTCGCGATTCGCGTCCTGCGC
>JAXLQJ010000021.1:0-107942 GCA_046331705.1 bacterium
CCCTGGCTGCTCGAGCACCGATGACCCACGACGCTTCGCATCCCGCCGGCGACGGTCCGCGCACGCTCGCGGGTCGAGTCGCGGTGGTGACCGGCGCCTCGCGCGGGCTCGGCCGCGCGATCGCGGAAGCGCTGTGGGCCGAGGGCGCGTCGCTGCTGCTCGTGGCGCGCGGCGCGGCCGCGCTGGAGGAGCTGACGCGCACGCTCGGCGAGCGCGGGGATGGCGCTCAGACGGTGGACGCCTGCGCGGCCGACCTCGCCGACCCCGCCACGCCGGCGCGGATCGCCGCCGCCGCGCTCGCGCGCTGGAACCGCATCGACGTGCTGGTGAACGATGCCGCGCTCCTCGGCCCCATCGGCCGGCTCTGGCAAACCGATCGTGAAGCGTGGGACACGACGCTGCGCGTGAACCTGCTGGCGCCCGTCGATCTCTGCCGCCGGGTGGTCCCGAGCATGATCGAGCGCGGCGACGGCCGGATCGTGAACGTCTCGGGTGGCGGCGCGAGCACGCCGCTGCCGCATTTCTCCGCGTACGCCACGGCCAAGGCCGGGCTGGTGCGGTTCTCCGAGACCCTCGCGAACGAGCTGGCCGGGACCGGTGTCGAGGTGAATTGCCTGGCACCCGGACCGCTCGACACCCGCATGCACGCGGAGATCCGCGCCGCAGGCGAGGCCGCCGCGGGCGCGGCGATGTCGCGCCTGGCGCGCGAGGTGCTCGAAGCCGGCAGCGCCCCCATGGAGCGGGCGGCGGCGCTCGCGGTGTTCCTCGCCTCGCCCGCGAGCGCCGGCATCACCGGCCGGCTGGTGAGCGCGGTGTGGGACCCGTGGCCAGCGCTCGCCGCCCGCCGCGAGGAGCTCGCGCATTCCGACGTGTACACCCTGCGGCGCGTCTCACCGAGCGACCGCGGCAAGGAGTGGTGAGCGCCATGAGTCGTCCCCTGGGATTGGCGATCGTGGGTTGTGGGCGGGTCGCCGCGAAGCGCGCGTACGCGCTCGGCCGGGCACGGCTCACGTGGTGCGTGGACGTCGAGCGCGCGCGTGCCGAGCACATCGCCGTCCAGGTGGGCGGCGACGTGCGCGTCTCGACCGATTGGCGCGACGTGCTCACGGCCCGAGACGTGGACGCGGTGGTCGTCGCGACCTCTCACGACGGCCTCGCGCCCATCGCCACCGCCGCCGCCGCCGCGGGCAAGCACGTGCTGGTCGAAAAACCGGCGGCCAAGCACGTGAGCGAGCTCGCCGCGCTCGCCGACGCCGCGCGCGCCACCGGCGTGTGCGTGCGGGTGGGCTACAACCACCGCTTCCACCCGGCGCTGCTCACGGCGCGCGCCCTGGTGGACGCCAGCGAGCTCGGCGACCTCCACTACGTTCGCGGCCGCTACGGGCACGGCGGGCGGCTCGGCTACGAGCGCGAATGGCGCGCCGACGCGGAGCGCTCGGGCGGTGGCGAGCTGCTCGATCAGGGAGTCCACTTGATCGACCTGGCGCGCTGGTTCCTGGGGGAGCTGGACGTGGCCGCGGGGATGACGCGCACGTATTTCTGGGACACGCCCGTGGACGACAACGCGTTCGTGCTGCTCGCGGGCGAGCGCGGGCGCGTGGCCTGGCTCCACTCGAGCTGGACCGAGTGGAAGAACACGTTCTCGTTCGAGATCACCGGCAGCCTGGGCAAGCTCGAGGTCACCGGGCTCGGCGGTAGCTACGGGACCGAGCGCCTCGCGTGGTACCGCATGCTGCCGACGCTCGGTCCGCCCGAGACGACGATCTGGGAATACCCGGGCGAGGACGGCTCGTGGGCGCTCGAGATGGCGGCCTTCGTCGACGACGTCGCCGAGCGCCGCGAGTCGGTTCCCGGCATCGCCGACGCCCGCGCGGTGCTGGCGATCGTGGAGCGCGTCTACGCGGGATCGAGCCCGTGATCATCACCCGCAGCCCGTTGCGCATCACGCTCGGCGGAGGCGGCACCGACCTCGCGTCGTACTACGGCGAGCACGGCGGCTTCGTGATGTCGGCCGCCATCGATCGCTACGTGTACGTCACGCTGCACCGCACCTTCGAGCCCGAGCTGATCGCGAAATACTCGCGCATGGAGCGGGTGAAGCGGACGGTGGAGCTCGAGCACCCGCTGATCCGCGAGGTGCTGCTGTCGCTCGGACACGCGGAGCCGTCGCTCGAGATCGCGAGCATGGCGGACATCCCGGCGGGCACGGGCCTCGGCTCGTCGGGAAGCTTCACGACCGCGCTGATCCTGGCGCTGGTGGCGCTCGATCGGCGGCGCATCGAGCCAGCGGAGCTGGCGGAGCACGCCTCGCGCATCGAGATCGAGACCCTCGGCAACCCGGTCGGCAAGCAAGACACCTACGCGGCCGCGTTCGGCGGGTTGCACGGCTTTCGGATCGCTCGCGATGGCCACGTGACCGTCGAGCCGCTCGCGCTGCGCAGCGAGACGCTCCACGACCTGGAAGACGATCTGCTGCTCTTCTTCACGGGTTTCTCGCGCTCCGCCTCCGAGATCCTGGCCGAGCAGGATCAGCGCAGCCGCGCGCACGATCCCGCGATGATCGACCACCTCCATCGCGTGAAGGAGCTGGGCGAGCGCAGCCACGAGCTGCTGATCGCCGGCGATCTCGATCGCTACGGCGACCTCCTGCACGAGCACTGGCTGCTCAAGCGCGGCCGCGCGAGCCAGATGAGCAACGCCCGCATCGATGCGTGGTATCGCCTCGGCCTCGAGAACGGAGCGCGAGGCGGCAAGCTGGTGGGAGCGGGAGGCGGCGGCTTCCTGCTCTTCTATTGCACGGAGAAAGCCCGGCTGCGTCGCGCCATGGCAGCGGCCGGATTGCCGGAGGTCCGGTTCCGGTTCGAGCACGACGGCACCCAGGTGGTGAGCCGCACATGAGCGCCTCGCTGCCGACGGTCGCGATCCTGGCCGGCGGGCTCGCCACCCGCCTGGGCGCCGCGGCGGCCGCAACGCCCAAATGCCTGGTCGACGTGAACGGCGAGCCGTTCCTGCTGCGCCAGGCGCGATTGCTGGCGAGCCGCGGCGTGACGCGCGTCGTGGTGCTCGCGGGCCATCGCGGCGAGCAGGTCGCCGAAGCCCGCGACCGGTTGCCGTGGCCGCCCGGGCTCGAGATCTCGGTCCGGATGGACGGGCCATGCTTGCTCGGCACCGCGGGGGCGATTCGTCGCGCGCTCGCCCATCTCGGCGATCCGTTCTTCGTGCTCTACGGAGACTCGTACCTCGCGTGCGACCACCGGGCGGTTCACGCGCGCTTCGTCGCGAGCACGATGCCCGCGCTCATGACCATCCATCGCAACGAGAACCGCTGGGAGCCGAGCAACGTCGAGAGCGACGGCCGCATCGTGCGCCACTACGACAAGCGCGCGCCCACCGGCCGCATGCGTCACATCGACTACGGCCTGGGGCTCTTTCGCGCAGCGGTCTTCGACACACTCGCCGACGGCGAGGCCGCCGACCTCGCCGACCTGTACGCAGCGCTCGCGGCGCGCGGTCAGCTCGCGGCGCACGAGGTGCCCGAACGCTTCTACGAGATCGGCTCGCCGCGCGGCCTCGCCGAGCTGCGCGACCACCTGGCCGGCGGCACCCGCCTGGCCACCTCGCCCGACGCGCCGTCGCGCCCGTCGGCAGCGGAGCACCCATCATGAGCTTCACGGCGACGTATCTGCGCGAGGCCGCGCAGATCGCGGCGGCGATCGACACGGCGAGCATCGAGCGCTTGGTCGACCTGCTGGCCGCCACCCGCGAGCGCGGCGGCCGCGTGTTCGTGATCGGCGTGGGCGGAAGCGCCGCGAACGCATCCCATTGGGTGAGCGACCTGCGCAAGCTCGCGGACGTCGAGGCCTACGCGCCCACCGACAACGTGGCGGAGCTCACCGCGCGGACCAACGACGAGGGCTGGCCGCGGGTCTTCGCCGACTGGCTGGAGGTGAGCCGAGTGGTCGCGGACGACCTCCTCGTGGTGCTCTCGGTGGGCGGCGGCAGCGTCGCACCCCCGGTGAGCCCGAACTTGATCGAAGCGATACGCGCGGCCAAACGGGTGGGCGCCCGCGTGGCGGGAGTCGTGGGCCGCGACGGCGGCTTCACCGGACGCGAAGCCGACCTGTGCGTGATCGTGCCCACCGTGAACCCCGAGCACACCACCGCGCACACCGAGGCCATGCAGGCCGTGATCGGGCACCTGCTGGTCACCCATCCGACGCTGCGCCGCCGGCGCGGCCACTGGGAATCGATCGGCTGAGGCTCGGCGCGGGGCAGGGCGGCTGCGGTCACGCCGGGGCGCAGGCGGCGCGCGCGAGGCGTGTGCTATCGTCGCGGCGCCCTCCTGCTCGCGCCCGTCTCGGACCGGTCCGACGCGCGTGATGAACGTCGATCTCTTCCGCCGCGTCGACCGCCTCGTCGGCGTTCCGCTCTGTTTCGCGCTGAGCGTGCTCGACAGGCTGCGCCCGCGCCGTCCGCGCGGGGTGGCAACCTGGCCGCCGCGAAGGATCCTGCTGCTCAAGCTACCGGAGATGGGCAGTGTCGTGCTGCTCCACCCGTTGCTCGAGCGCGCTCGCCAGCGCTGGCCCGAGTGCGAGATCTGGCTGGTCACCTTCGAGGAGAGCCGCGCGGTGGTGGCGCTGCTCGGCTCGATCCCGGCGGAGCGCGTCCTCACGATCAGCACTCGCGGTCCGGGGCGATTCGTCGCGAGCGTCGTCCGGGTGCTGGCGCAGGTGCGGGCGCTCGGTTTCGACGCGGTCATCGACCTCGAGTTCTTCGCGCGGTTCTCCGCGCTCTTCGCGTACCTGACGCGAGCGCAGAGCCGGGTCGGCTTCCACCGCTTCCACACCGAGGGGCTCTATCGCGGTGCGCTGCTCACCCACCCGGTCGCGTACAACCCGTACCTGCACACCGCGCACGCGTTTCTCACGCTGCTCGAGGCGCTCGCTCACGATCCCAGCGAAGCACCGCTGGTCAAGGACCGCGTCGCGAGCCTGGCGTTGCCGATGCCGCGCTTCGTGCCGCGCCCCGAGGAGTCTCGCGACCTCGCGACCCGGCTCGACGTCCTCGCCGGCACGCGCGTGGCGGATCGCCCGCTCTATCTCCTCAACCCGAACGCGAGCGAGCTCATCCCCATTCGACGCTGGCCGGTGGAGCGCTACGTCGAGCTCGCCGAGCGGCTGCTCGCCGATCCGCGGGCGCTGCTGGCGTTGATCGGGTCGAGCGACGATCGGCCCGCCGCCAACGCGATCTGCGCCCGCATCTCGTCGCCGCGCCTGCTCAATCTCGCCGGCACGACCAGTGTCCGCGAGCTCGTCACGCTCTTCACCCTCGCGACCGCGCTGGTGAGCAACGACAGTGGCCCGGCGCACTTCGCGAGCCTCACCGATCTACCGACGGTGACGCTGTTCGGCCCGGAGACGCCGCAGCTCTACGGCCCGCTCGGCCCGCACCAGACCAACCTCTACGCCGGCTTCGCGTGCAGCCCGTGCGTGACGGCCCACAACCATCGCCACAGCGCCTGCCAGCGCGCGCGCTGCCTGGAAGCGATCTCGGTCGAGCAGGTACTCGCCGCGCTCGACGCCATGATCGCGAAGCGCGACTCCAGCCGCACGCCCTCCCCGAGACTGCGCGTCGTCTCCTGACGATCGCCCCCACGTGCGCGCATGCCCGTCTCCGTGGTGCTTCCGACGTACGACGAGCGCGACAACATCGTGCCGCTGCTCGAGCGCTGCGAGCGCGCGCTCGGCGCCATCGGCTACGAGGCGATCGTGGTCGACGACGATTCCCCGGACGGCACCGCGGCGATCGCCGCCGAGCACGCGCGACGCAATCCCGCGGTGCGGGTGATCGTGCGCGAGCCGCCGCGCGGGCTCCGCGCATCGATCGCCCGCGGCGCCGCCGAGGCGCGCCACCCGGTGATCGCCTGGATGGACACCGACGGCTCGATGCCGCCGGAGCTCTTGCCGAGCCTCGTCCAACCGATCGAGCGTGGCGACGCGGACATCGTCATCGGCTCCCGCTTCCTGCCGGGCGGCGGCATCAAGGGCCAGAACCCGGCGCACCCCAGGCTCGGGTGGCTGGGCGTCGCGCGCCGGCTTCGCGGCACCGAGGACTCGCTCATCGCGGTCGCGCTGTCGAGCTTCGGCAATTGGCTGCTGCGGCGCCTCTTGACCGATCAGGTGACCGACTGGACCAGCGGCTTCATCGCGGTGCGCGCCGACGTGATCGACGCGGTGCCGCTGGAAGGCGATTACGGCGAGTACTTCCTGAGCTTCGTCTATCGCGCGATCGGGGCCGGCTTCCGGGTGCGCGAGGTGCCCTACGTCATCGCGCCGCGGCTCTACGGCGTCTCGAAGACCGGCGAGAACCTGCGCGAGTACGCGCAACGTGGGGTCCAGTACATCGCGGCGGCGCTGCGCGCCAGACGCGTCGCGCGCGTCCCACGGAGCGCGTCGATCCGGTCGTCGCCGATGCGCTCAACGCTGTGATGGTCGCTCCTCGAGCAAGACCGGGAGCGTGAAGCGGATCGTCTGATCGCGCAGCGGCGTCTGGGTCTTTCCCGGGACGACCTGCACCATCACCGCGTCGATCGCCGCGAGCGACAAACGGCCGTCGCCGGCGCTCTGGTTCGCGTCCCGCTCGAAGGCGGCGAACGGCACCGCCAAGGCCTTCCATCCCTCCTCCCACAACACGACGGGATCGGCGTGACGCCATTCATCGCCGTCGTGCTCGTGCAGCACGAGGCGGAGCTCGCCGCCGCGTCCGCTCGACTCGAGTTCCGTCGCGAGCCCCCAATTCCCGCGAAAATCCGAGCGCGGATAGGGTGACATCGTCACGAACCAATACGCCCGCTCCGACAGCAACGAGAACTGCGTTTCCCACGCCGCCAAGGACCAGGGTGCGTGTGCGAGCCGGACGGTCGCGGGCGTATCCGGGCCGGTACGGAACGCCTCGACCATCTTGGGTCCGTGCGGCATGGGCAGCCCCACCGGCAGCCAGCCGGTCGGCCGCACGTCGGCGGCGATGCGGAAGCGGCGCGGATCGGGAGATACGAAGCGCGCGAGGCGCGCCACCTCCGGCGGCGCGCGCAACGCTCGATCCGAGCTCTCGAGGGTCAGCACGTAGGCGTCGATGCTCGCCGTCGAATAGCGCAGCACCAGCTTGAATCGCAGCACGTTCGGCCCCACCGACCAGTGGTCGTCGAGCGGATACGTGTGGATCGTCGACTCGAGCTCGTCGCGAGAGCGTCCCGGCGGGCAGTGGTTGCTCGCCAAGGTTTCGCCGTTCAGCACCACCCACTCGACGCACTCGCGCGTCTGGATCACGAAGAGCCCGTGCGCCCGCGGCTCGTGCAGCTCGAACGGAACCTCGAGGTACTGCGCCGCCACCGACTCGTCGAGCGCGGTTGCTCCGCCCCACGAGAGCGGAAACTTCGAGATCACCCAATCGCTCGAGTGGCCGCCCACACGCTGCCAGTCCTCCGGCACGTGGCTGGCGCGAAACGCGTAGCTCATGGTCACGGCCTCGTCGAAGCGCACCACCGAGAACCGTTCGCGCTCGTATTCCTCGGTGGTGACGAGCTCGGGCACGACCTGAGCTTGCTCACCGCGGTAGACGACCAGGTAACGCGGACCACGCGGACGATCGAGCCGCCGCTTCACTCCGACCTCGTCCATCAGATACGAGAAGAGCGGCAAGAACCCACGATGGCGATCGGGCGCCGGCACGTCGGGCCACGAGAAGAACGACGTGTCGCGAGCGAACGCAGGTGCGTCGAGGCCGATGTCCTCGATGAAAAAACGCGCCACCTCGAGCTTCGCGCCCAGCGTGCCGTCGTTGGCGACGAGCCCGGTGGCACGAGCGTCCGCGCGGGTCTCGCCGATCACTTTCATCTGCACGAGGCACCACGCGGCGAGCACGAGGGCGCCGAGCGCGGCCAGCGCGACGCGGGCGCCGCGCCGAGCCGAGCGCACCCGTTCGAGCGCGAGCGGTGCGACCGCCAGAATCATCGGCAACGGATAGAGCGGCAGCAGGTAGCGATCGTAGAGACGGAATCGAGCCAGCGCGAGCACCGCGAGCGGAACCGCGTAGAGCGCGAGCACGAGCGCCGCGCCGCGCGCTCGTCCCGCGCGTTCGGCCGAGCGCCCCGAACGGAGCCACTGGAGGACGAACCCGAGGAGCACGAGCGCTCCTGCGGCGGCGCATGTCCCGAGGAGCACGCCTAGCTCGTCGAGCGCTCGGACGAACCACGCGGGTTGCACGCCAGCAGGCAGGAAGCGCGTCGGCAAGCTCGGAAATGCCACGCCGCGGAACGTGGCGCCGCGCGCGAGCACGGCCGCGTTGAATCGGTTCGGGACTGCGTCGACTTCGAGGGGAGTCGATCCCGTGAAGACCGAGGCCGCGATGTCGCGCGCGGCGCGCAGGTTCGGGAATCCCGCGCGGACCTCGTGGGCGAGATAAGGCGCCCACCCCAGCAAGGCGAGCGCCACTCCGATCGCGACGTGCGCGGGACGCAAGCGCGGCCGATGGATCAACAGCAACGACACCACGGGCGGCACGAAGTACGCCGTCACGTAATGAAGCTGAACGAGCGCCGAGAGCGCCGCTAGCAACGGAATCACGCCCCAGGAGCGGCGCTCGACCAGGACCAGCACCAGCCCGAGCAAGAGCAGCGCCGTGAAGCACGGCACCATCGTGAGATTCCAGAGGGTTTGTGAATACGCGACGAGCGTGGCGTCGAACGCGTAGAGCAAACCGGCGACGAGCCCGGCGACGCGGCCGAACAAGCGCCGCGCCACCAGACAGGTGAGGCCCGCCGCCGCCACGTCGAAGAGTGCGCCGAACGCGATCAACGCCAGGGGCGAGCGCGTGACGAAGCGCGGCAAGGCCAGGATCCAGAAGAGCAGCGCCGGCAGCGAGCCGCCGAAACGCCCGGAGATCTCCCAGCCCACCGCGGGCCAGGCGCCCTGGTTCACGATGGGATCGACGAGCTTCAGGATCTCGACCTGATTGTGGTCCCACGGCACGGCGTCGAGCCCCGACAAGCGCAGCGCCGCCGCGACACCGACCACCCACACCACGTCCCACCCTGGCCGCGTCGCGAGGGTCGCCAGCGTGGCCATCGCGGGACGGTTCGGATCGCGAGTCACGTGGCGGCGGAACGACGGCGAAGGCGCGATTCGTAGGGGATCTCACCGACGAGCGCCCCTACCCTACCGATCCGCCCCACGCGGCTCAACCGCGCGATCCTGCACATGCGATTCACCGTCGCGTGCGCGCGGCTTTGACGCGCTGCGACGGCGTCTGGATAATCGAAACAGAGTCCCGCACACACCGGAGGTCGTCTCGATGGGCGTCTCGCTCACGCCATGCGTGTCGTTTTCTGCTTCTCGGGTCCGTGCTCCGCGCGCGACACGCGCAAGCCCGTTCCTCGGCGCCGTGCTCGCGCTCGGAGTGTTCTCGGCGTCACCGGCTGCAGCCGGGCCGCTTCTCGACAAAGCGCTCGCGTATTCGCAGAACTTCCAGGACGTTCACTCGCCGGCGTTCGGTTGCTCGGTGGAGGTGCAGTTCGCCAGCCCCTCCGACCCCACGGTGGTCGCCTATCACGACGAGGGCGATTCCTCGATCTGGACCGGCAACTACGTCGCCGCCGAGGCGTACCGTTACGCCGTCACCCACGATCCCCAAGCCAAGGCGTTCGGATTGCGCAGCGTGAACTGCCTGCTGGCGCTCGAGGAGGTCACCGGGAAGCCGGGATTCATCGCGCGCTGGGTGGGCCCCGCCGAGCCGCCGTACTACTTCGGCGGCTGCGAGGGTGATTGCCATCTCGTCACCGAGGGGCCGTACGCCGGCACCTTCTGGCTCGGCAACACGAGCTCCGACCAGTACCTCGGCTGGTGGTACGGCCTCTCGCACGCCTACGACTACTTGCTCGACTCGCCCGACGACGAGCCGACGCGCCAGCGCATCCGCGGTGCTTTCTCGCGCGTGGTGGACACACTCCTCGCCGACAACTACCTGATCGTCGATCCCGACGGCACCGTGAGCACCGCCGGCCCCGACCAGCACGGCCACAAGATGATGTCGTACATCTCGATCACGGCGCACGCCGTGGGCGAGCCGTACGCGAGCATGCTGCCGCAGATCTACAGCGAGAACCTGCTCGATTACCTGCTGCTCACGCTCTACCCGATCACCCGCTGGTTCCAGTACTACGCGTTTCACCTCGGCCACATGGCGCAGCACATGGTGATGAAGTGGGAGACGATGCCGTTCTGGGCCGAGATCCACAAGACGATGCTGCGCGATCGCCTCTACGCGCTGGTGAAGGACACGCAGCAGGTGATGTTCGACTACATCGCGTTCGGCATGGGCGCCGCGACGCCGACCCCCGACCAGCTCGACCAGGACCGCGCCGCGCTCGCCGCCTTTCCCGATCCGCCGAAGCGACGCCTCAACCCCGCGCAAGGCGCGTTCGAATGGGATCCGTTCCCGGCCCAGATGAACGACATCATCGAGTTCATCGAGACGCTGCTCCCCACCCTCGACCTGCCCCATTTCAACGAGCAGGCGCTCGAGCCCTTCCCGCTCGACGAACGCTGCGTCACCGGCTTCCGCTGGCAGACGCCGCCGTACGAGGTCTGCGGCGGCAGCGACCCGGCCTTCGAATATCCAGGTGAGGACTACCTCGTCGCCTACTGGCTGGGCCGCTACCACGGCTTCCTGAGCGAAGCCGACTGAGCGAGGCCGGCGCAGGAAAGCCGGCGGAGATGCCGATCGACCCGCCGCCGTCGCGGCGCTGGCGGCGCCGAGCCACCGGGCTCACCGCGACGGCGTCGGCTGTCGCCGCGTGGCTGATTCTCGGCGAGTGGCCGGGCACCGAGGGCTCTCTCACCATCACGCCGCCGCTCGAGCCGGCGCAGCGCGCGTACCTCGGCGCGTTTCACGCCAGCCGTCGTGTCGCTCGCGACCCAGCCGTCCTCGGCGACGTTCCGGATCCAGCGCGCGACGCCGTACACCTGCCGCTCGGTCCCGAGGCTGTCTACTTCGTGGCCGACGTCAACGACGAGACCACGGGATCCGGAGTCACCGACGTGAATCGCCCAGCGCTCGGCCAACCGAGCCTGTATTGCGATTGGGTGCCCACGAGCGACGGCAGCGCGCTCGAATGGGCCGGTGAGGACTCGTTCGAAGCGCCCGTGGAGTGGATCGCGTATCTCGATGCAACGTTCCTCGGCCCATGGCAACGCCAGGTCACGGGCCACGTCGACTGGTACACGATGGAGGGCGCGGCCGTTCGCGTCGAGATCGTGAAGGGCCAAGCGATCCTGACCGAGCTCTCGCTCGCCCATCGAGCTCGCGCATGGACGCGAGTCCTGCGCGCGATCGCGATCCTCGGCACGCGACGCCTGCTCGGGCTACCGCTCCACGGCGGCTGACGCCGCGCCCGCAGGATGAGCACGCGACGAGCGCTCGGCGTGCCACCGATCCTTTGGCGACGACGCCCTGCGCTCACTCCACGCGCACGACGAGCGTGCGCATCGGCGCACCGGGCAGCGGGATCTGGCTGAGACGGATCGCTCGCGGTCCGTCCGCTTCGACGCGCACCTGGCACGAGTCGATCGGCCCCGCCGTGTACGCCGCCTGATTCCGGTTCCGCGGGTTGTCTTCGTCCACGTGGCGCCGCAACAGACAGCGAATCACTCCCGTGGCTTCAACCTCGTGGCAGAAGCCATCGCGCGCAGGCAGCACCACCGTCTTCAGCTCCTCAGCGACCTCTTCGGCGAGCACCACGAGATGCGCGTCGCAAGCGGATTGCCGCGCCGCCTGACGACGCCGCGCCTCGACCATCGGATCGTGAGCCAGCACGTACACGATCGTGCCAACTCCCACGGTGACGATCGTGAGCAAACCGAGCCAATCGGTCTTGACGTTGGTCGTCGAACGAGCTTCTCGCAGCATCGTTCCAGAATCCAGTTTCACACGGCCATCTCGCGCTTCCATCCGCTGGATCAATCCACCCGGATCGAGAAGGTCCGCGTCGCACCGCCGACGTGAGGTCTCTGCGCGAACGTGATGCCGTTGGTGCTGAGCGGCGCGAGCTGGACCTGGCAGGCATCCGGAATGCCCAGCGTGTAGGCGTGCTGCTTCCTGTCGAGTGGATTGTCCTCGTCGAGGTGCTCGGTGACGATGCAGCGGGCGATCGCCGCGGGATCGTCCCCGGCGCAGCGTCGATTGACGTCGCCACGCAACGCGGCATCGAGCTCGTTGGCGACCTCGCCGTTGAGCGCGACGTAGACGTTGTCGCAGGTTGCGTTGCGGCTGCGCTCGCCGTGGAACAGGAGCTCGTGAGACAAGTGCGGAAGCGCGCCGGCTGCGAGCATCACCAACGCCAGGACATCGAGCCCGCTCGAGTCGTTGGAATGCCGCCGCGCCCACAGCGCGAGCCAGATTCCCGCTTGAGCGAATGTCGCGATCACACAGATCGGCCCGGAAGCACGAGCTTCGCGCGCCAACGCAGCGAGCGGCGTGACCAGCACGGTGAGCACCGCGGCCCAACCCCACTCCCCCGCCTGTCGCAGCCACCACGCGGTGATGGCCGAGGCGAAGACGAGCACGAGGATCCAGATGGGCGCCGACGACGCTCGAAACCCCGCGCTCGACGACGCGAGCGCCAAGCGTCTCGCACGTTCGGCGGACCGCAAGAGCCGGTCGTCATTCGGTGAGGTACCCATGTTTGCCGGGCTGATCGTGGCGTGACGCCGAGAGCAACCCACATGCCTCGCCCAGTCCGATCGCTTTCATGAGTAGGTTTCGTGCGCCTGCCGCGGTGCGGCCCTGTCGCACTCGTTCCCAGGTGAGAAATCCCGTTCCCACCTGAGAACGTCTCCGGTTGGCCTTCGACGACGCTCACGGGCGCCACGGCAACCCTGCATCATCGAGGGCGCGGCTCCCGCAACGACTTTCGCCGCGCCAGGCGGCCGCACGGCCGCCCCTACGGACACGGCAAATCGATGGCTCGAGAGCTCGATCGCGCTCGGGCACACGCGTTGCTCTCTGCGCCTCTATCGGCGGCACGCCCCGAGGCCACCGCGAAGGGACGAAACCATGAGCGACGAGATCCTGCGAGCCACACCCGCCTCCGAGACCGATCCGGCGGCCGGCCCGGGCGACACGCCGATCGGTGCGGTGCGCGCACAGTCACCGCAACCGGTTCCGCAGCCGCTCGTCGAGCGGTGGGCGCGGACGCGGGCCACCCAGCGCTGGAATCCGTTCTACGTGCTGAGCGCCTTCTCGATGCTCGCGAGCTGCTATGCGCTCAATTACGACTTCATGCGCGGCCCGGAATCGCTTGCCGAGATCGCGCGACCGCTCGTCGCGTTGCAGATCTACGAGGTGCTCGTGCTCGCGACGGCGATCTTCCTGGTCCGCACCGAGCGCGCCCCCGGCGATGCTCGCATGCTGGCGCTCATCGAGGCTCCGTTCTTGGTGGACGTCACCTATTTCCTGGGCGAGGCGGCCACCTTCGATCCTCGCGCGGGTACGTGGCTGGGCGCGGGCGCCTTCGTGCTGGCGCTCGCCAAGCTCGCGGCCGTCAACGCCGGCATGGGCCTGGGCTGGCAGCGCGGCGAGCGCGCCCACTTCGTGCTGCTGCTGGGATTGCTCCACGCGCTCCCGCCAGTGCTGATGCGCTGCATCGCCGTTGGGCCAGTCCATCCGATGGTGCTGCACGCCGCGTGGTGGTGCGTCGCGGCAGCACTCTCGACGAAACCCGATCACGTCGTCACCCGCCACGTCGACGTGCGCACCGATCTCGGCCATTCGGTCGAGGCGCTCTTTCGCCGCGTGCTGCTGGTCGCGCTCGCGGGCTCGCTGGTGGCGCATCTCGCCGTGCTCCACTTCGTCCACGACGTCACCTACTTCCGCGGCAACGCGTCGCCCATCCTGCTCGCCTTCGCGGCGCTGCTCACGCGCGAGCGCTTCCAGAACGTGGCGCCGCGCCTGCGGCTCCGCTCGATCGCGCTGCTGCCGCTGGTTGCGATCGCCCTCGAGCTCACGCCGCCGCGCGGCGCGCTGCGCCCGATTCCCGCGCTGGGCGATGTCACGATCTCGCCGTACTGGCTGGTGCTGGCCGGCGCCGCGGTGGTGTACGTGCTCGCCTTCCTGCGTCTCGGCACCGCCCGATTCGGGGTGCTCGCCGCTTGCACCGCCATCGCCGCGGCCTGCGGTCAGACGCCGCGTGAGACCGCCCACGCGCTCGCGACCCGCGCCGACGACGCCTGGCTCGCCGCCTCGGCGCTCGTCCCTCGCACCCTCGCCGAATGGGGTGCGATCGGCTTGGTGGTCGCATTCGCGTTCTTGGGCGCCGGCATTCGCGCGAGCGTGCGAACCCGGCCCGAACCGTTGGCGCGAGCGAGCAGCTGAGAGCTGCGCGTGGATCGAGGGGTAGAATGCCACCGGATCCGGGTGCCCCGCGATGAGCATTTCCCCGACGATGGACCTACGCGCCCTCGCGGTGCTGGCCGTGCTGGCGATCCACGCGCTGCTGGTGGGATTCGCGCTCACGAAGCGCCCTACGCCGCCTGCCGCGCAGCGTTTCGCGATCCAGGCCGGGTTGGTATTCCTGTGGAGCGCGGGCCGTCTGCTCACCTTCGCCAACGCCACCGAGACGGGCTTGTCGATCGCGACGCTCGCCGGGCTCGCGAGCGTGGTCGCGCTGGCGTGGCATCTCGGCGCGACCCGCATCGTGCTACCGCTCTCGATTTCCGGCGTCGCGCTCTTTCTCGGGCACGCCCTCGCCGGTTCGAGGCCACCCGCGCTCGCCGCGCCCTGGCTCGGTGCCGCCGGCGGGATCTATCTCCTCGCTCCCACGGCGTGGCGCGTCCGGCGCGGCGGCGCGACGACTGTGCCGGCGTCGAGTGTCGCGATCGAGCTTCGCGCCGCCACTCCGATCCTCGCCGCGGGCGGCCTCTGGCACGCGCTCGCCGCCATCGCGCACGTTCCCGGACCGCGCCTCGACGTGGTCGGCGTGCTCGCCTCGGAAGCCGCCGTGCTGGCGATGATCCGCTCGCGCCAGCTCGATCTCGAGCCCGAGGCCGGCTCGGTGGTCGTGCGCCTGTGTCAGGCGGTGGCCACCTCGGCGGTGGTGCTGGTGGGTGTCGCGATCGTGCAGCGCTACGCCGGTGTCTCGATGGACCCATCGGCGGTCACGTCGCTCTCGGCGCTTGCGTTCGCGGCCACGTGGCTGCTCGGCGGATCGGCGCGGTGGATCGAGCCGATCGTCGAGCGAACGCTCTTTCCGGAGCGAGCCCGCTACCGGGCGCTCGCGCTCGAGCTGGCGGCGGAGCGCGAGAGCCTGCGCAGTCGCCTGGCCGAGAGCGAGCGGCTCGCGCTGGTCGGCGAGCTGGCGGCGACCGTCGCTCACGAGATCAAGAACCCACTCGGCCCCATCAAGGGGTTCGCGCAGATGATTGCCGAGGACCTCGAGCGCGCCGACGCGCCGCTCGACCGTGACGTGCTCAAGCGACGGGTGGGCGTGATCGTCGAGGAGGTCGAGCGGATCGACGAGCGAATCCGCCAGCTGCTCGATCGCGCACGCGACCGGGCGGAGACTCCCAGCGCCTGCGCGCTCAACGAGATGCTCGAGCGCTCGATGCTGCTGGTCGCGGGCGACGCGTCGCGGCGACGCGCGGTTCGGCTGGGCTCGGCGCTCGCCGCCACCAGCCAGCTTCCGCCGCTCGTGCTGCGACGGCGATCGTTCGAGAGCGCGATGGTGAACTTGCTGCTCAACGCCCTCGATGCGGTCGCGGACGAAGGGGCGATCGAGGTGTGTACGGCGCTGCGCGGCGAAGCGCAACGAGGGATCGAGGTCCAGGTGAGGGACGACGGCTGCGGAATCGCGCCGGAGCGGCTCGCGCGCATCTTCGATCCATTCGTGAGCGGGCGCGCCGACGGCGTGGGGCTGGGGCTCGGGATCGCCCGGCGTGCCATCGAGGCGGACGGCGGCACGATCGCCGTCGAGAGCCGCCTCGGCCACGGCACCGTCGTCACGATCCGGCTCGCGCTTCCAGAACCGGCGTCGTGCGATCGAGCGAGGTCGCCATGACACGCGCCTTGGTCGTGGATGACGAGCGCAACATGCGGCTCATGCTCGCCGAGCTCTTGACCGGCGAGGGCTACACGGTGCTCGAGGCCGCCGATGGACGCGCGGCATTCGATTGCCTGGACGGCGACGTCCCGTTCGAGCTCGTGGTCCTCGATCTCAGGCTTCCGGACGTGAACGGCCTCGAGATCCTGGAGCGCATCCGCGCAAGCCGCCCGTCGCTGCCGGTGGTGGTGCTCACCGCGCACGGCACCATCGACGCGGCCGTGGGCGCGATGCGGCGCGGCGCCTTCGACTTCCTGGTGAAACCCGTCGACGTGTCGCGGATGCGCGAGCTGGTGCGCCGCGTGCGCGGGTCGGGCGAGCTGGCCGACCGGGCACGGCTCGCGAGCCCGCGGGTGGACGCGAGCGAGGACACGCTGCCGATCGTGGGTGCCTCGCGCGGGTTGCGCGACGTGCTGGCGACGATACACAAGGTGGCCGCCACCGACGCCTCGGTGCTGATCACTGGCGAGAGCGGCACCGGCAAGGAGCTGATCGCGCGTGCGCTGCACTCGAACAGCAACCGCAAGAGCGGGCCGTTCGTTTCGCTCAACTGCGCGGCGCTCCCCGAGACGCTGCTCGAAAGCGAGCTGTTCGGCTTCGAGAAGGGCTCGTTCACCGGCGCTCATGCGCGCAAGCTCGGCACCTTCGAGCTGGCGCAGGGCGGCACCCTCTTCCTCGACGAGATCGGCGACATGGCGCAGGCGCTGCAAGCGAAGATCCTGCGTGCGCTCCAGGAGCGAAGGATCACGCGGATCGGCGGCGATCGCGAGCTCGAGGTCGATGTTCGGCTCATCTCCGCGACCCACCGCGATCTCGCTGCGGCGATCCAGGCGGGGCGGTTTCGCAGCGACCTCTACTACCGGTTGAACGTGATCGCGGTTCACCTGCCGCCCCTGCGCGAGCGTCGCGACGACATTCCCGACCTCGCTCGCCACTTCGCGGAGCGAAGCGCGCGCAGGCACGGCCGATCGTTCGCGGGATTCTCGCCGGACGCGATCTCCGCGCTCTGCGCCCACGCGTGGCCCGGCAACATCCGCGAGCTCGAGAACGCCGTCGAGAAGGGACTACTACTCGGCGAGGACGCGATGCTCGCGAGCCTCGGGCCGCTCGCTTCACCCTCGCCCTCCGCGACCATCGCACCCTTCGTCACGAGCAGCGTTGCCCGCCGGAGCGCCGCCACGCTCAAGGACGCCGTCGCGAGCGCCGAGCGCCAGGCGATCGTCGACTCGCTCGCGGCCGCACGCGGCAACAAGCGCGAGGCCGCGCGCATCCTCGACGTGAGCTACAAGACGCTCTTCAACAAGCTGCGCGAGCTGGGCATCCAGACGCGGGTCGAGGTCGATGTCACCCGTCCCGGCGAAGCAGGCTCTTCCGCGGACGATGCGTAGCGCGCGAACCCGGCCCGTCGTGCCAGCGCCGCATCCGCCGCCAGCGTCCAGTGCTTCGCCCTCGATCGGGCGCTGACCACCTGAGAACGGGCTGACCCAGGTGGGTCGCGGCGGGCATCGCGTCTGCGACCATTCGGACCGTTTTCGCGGGTGATCTCGGCGCAGCGAGCGCTCGCCTCCGGCGGCACGCGGCTTGCGCTACCGATCGCCTGCCATGAACGAGCCCCGCACGCGCTCGCGCGACGTCTCTGCTCGCCTCGCGTCTCGAGTCGTCGCGCTGTTGCGCCGGCCCGTCTTGCCTGGTCCGGACGGTCCCTCGCGGTGGATCCCCTGGCTCGGCGCGCTGTTCACGATGGGCGTGGCGGCGGCGATCGGCGCGCCGCAGCTTCTCGGCGCACGCGAGAAGGCGCGCAGCGCGACGTCCGACAACCTCTACGTCGCGCTCAGCGGCGAGGTCGCGAGCGAGTTGGAAGGGGCGCTCAACGGCGGCACGGGCACGCTCGGTCCCGTCCCGAGCGTGGCGGCGTTGGTGGTTCCACCGCCGGCCCGCCTGCCACGATCCGCGACACGAGCCGTCGTCTACTCGGGCGAGATGACGCTCGTGGCGCTCGACGTGCGACGGACAGCCTCGCGCGTGGTGCGCATCACGGAGAGCGTCGGCGGAACCGTCGTGGCGCAAACCATCACCGGCGGTCGGCGCGAGCCCGCCAGCGCGACTCTCTCGCTGCGGGTGCCAACTCCCACCTTCCAGCCCGTGACCGAGCAGCTCGCCGCACTCGGTCACGTCGAGCATCAAACGGCCAAGGCCGTCGATCGGACCGACGACCACGCCGACCTCGAAGCGCGGCTGGTGGCGAAGCGGGCGCTGGAAACGCGATTGCTCGCGCTGCTCGAGCGCGCACCGGCGAACCTCGCGGACACACTCGCGGTCGAGACGGAGCTGGCGCGGGTGCGCGAGGAGATCGAGACGCTCGTCGGTCGCGGCGCCGGCCTGAGCTCGAGCGTGGAGCTCGCCGCGCTCGAGGTTCGGATCGACGAAGCGACGGGCGAGGCGCGCGGCTTCCGCGGCCGGCTGGCCGAACGGGCGGCCGCGATGCGCGCGTCGCTGGCGCGGTTCGCCGAAGCGCTCGGGCGCGTGGCCGCAGACGGCTTGCTGATCGCGCTTCCGCTCTCGCTCGCCGCGGCCGCGACGCTCGGCTGGGCGCGCCGGCGACGCCGCTCGCCGCGACCCGCGCGCCGCCCGATCGCCGAGGCACGGCGATGAGCCACGGGCGAACGCTGCTCGCGATCGCGTGGCTCACGTCGCTCGTGGCGAGCTACCGGCTCGGCGTCGAGCGCGACGCGGAGCCGGCGCTCGTGCCACGGGTCGCGATCGTGGCCGCTTCGCCGCCTCCCGCGCCGCTTCCACCGGCGCCGCGCGACGCGGCGGCACTCACGCCCGCGCAGTTCGTGGCGCGCGGCGTGGTGGCGAAGCACGTCGACGAGGACAACCCGCTCGACCGCAATCAGCACGCGTACGTGCTGGGCGGCCCCGAGGACATCGTCCCCGCGCAGGTGGGACTGCTGCCCATCGGCGCCAACCGCATTCTCTTCTCGCAATACCCGCGCGTGGGCGCGCCGCTGCGCACCTTCAGCATCGCCGTGAACTGAGCGCGGGCGGCGTCGGGCTCAGGCGCCGACCTCGCGCTGCAGGACGGTCGGGTGCAACCACGCGGTGCTCGTCTCGGGATGGTCGAGCGTGTAGTGCAGCCCACGGCTCTCGCGGCGCTCGAGCGCCGAACGAATGATCAGGTCCGCGACGATGGCGATGTTGCGCAGCTCGATCAGATCGGCGGTCACCACCGAATCCCAGTAGTACGCGTGGATCTCCTTCCAGATCAGATCGATCCGCGCCTTGGCGCGCTTGAGGCGCTTGTCGGTGCGCACGATGCCGACGTAGTTCCACATGAAGCGTCGGATCTCGTCCCAGTTCTGGGTGACGACGACCGACTCGTCGCTGTCGACCGCGTGGCCCGGGTTCCAGCGCGGCGGCTCCGGACCGACGCGTCGCTTTGGATCGCGCAACCGACCCCGAACCGCCTCGGCGGCCCGGTACGCGAACACGATTGCCTCGAGCAACGAGTTCGACGCCAAGCGATTCGCGCCGTGGAGCCCGGTGTACGCGACCTCTCCCGCTGCGAAGAGGTCGGGGATCGAGGTCTCGCCGTGCAGGTCCGTCATGACGCCGCCGCACGCGTAATGCGCGGCGGGCACCACGGGGATGGGGCCGGTGGTCATGTCGTAGCCGAACTCCAGGCAGCGCGCGTGGATGTTGGGAAAGCGCTCGCGGATCCAGTCCGCCGGCTTGTGGCTCAGGTCGAGCAGCACGTACTCGTCGCCGCGCCGCTTCATCTCCGCGTCGATGGCGCGCGCCACGATGTCGCGCGGCGCGAGCTCGGCCAGCTCGTGGTAGCCGCGCATGAACGGCGTGCCGTCGGTGCGCTTCAGGATCGCGCCCTCTCCGCGCACGGCCTCGGAGATCAGGAAGCTCTTGGCGCGCGGGTGATAGAGGCAGGTCGGGTGGAACTGGAAGAACTCCATGTTCGCCACCCGCGCTCCGGCGCGGTAGCCGATCGCGACGCCGTCGCCTGTCGCGATGTCCGGGTTCGAGGTGTAGAGATAGACCTTCCCGGCGCCACCGGTGGCGAGCAACGTCACATCGGCGGTCACGGTCGTCACCCGGCCGGTCGTCCGATCCAGGATGTAGGCGCCTTCGCAGCGATCCACGGCGGCGCTGGGATCGAGCTTGCGGCGGGTGATGAGATCGATGGCGATGTGGTTCTCGAGGATGCGAATGCGCGAGGTGGAGTCCGCACGCGCGAGCAGCGCGCGCTGGATCTCCCGCCCAGTCCAGTCCTCCGCGTGGAGCACCCGGCGGGCCGAGTGCCCACCCTCGCGCGTCAGGTCGTAGTGCGCGGCGGCGCCTTCGCCGCTGCGCGTGAACTCGACGCCCCAGGCGAGCAGATCGGCGATCCGGTCGGGGGCCTCCCGCACCACGGCCTCGACGACGGTGCGATCGCAGAGCCCCGCGCCGGCGCGCAGCGTGTCCTCGATGTGGGCGTCGAACGAGTCGTCCGCCGACTGGACGCTGGCGATGCCGCCCTGCGCCTGGCTCGTGTTCGAGGTGTCGCGCTGCATCTTGGTGACGACCAAGACATCCGCGCCCTCGAGGTAGATACTGAACGCCAGGCCGGCGATGCCGCTGCCCATGACGAGGCAGTCGACGTGGATTCGGTCTTCGGTGGAAGCGCTGCTCGGCATGTCCTCACCCGGTGATCTCACTCCGACGGTCGCCAAACTGGACGTTGGCACGAGGTTCGCATCGAGCCCCAGCGTTGACAACGTTCGAGGGGCCTTCCTAGGATGGCCCCTCTCGATGACGAGCCCGCCTCCGCATCGGCACCGGTTACGGTCGCCGATCCGATGGGGCCGCCCCAGCGGGGCGTTCAGAGCGAGCTCGAGAAGATCGTGCGCATGAGACGAGTCGAGACCGCCGTCGCCGCCGTGCTCGCCAGCGTGGGCCTCATGCTCATGCCAAGCACCGGCAAAGCCGACATCTACCGCTACGTCGACGCCAAAGGCGTCATTCATTTCAGCAACATCCCCCGAGGTCCCGGCGCCCAGAACGCGAAGCGCATGGTGGCCGAATCCAAGAAGACCGGACGCTCGGTCTACCTCGGCTACCGCACCGGCATCTGGAGCGCGGACTTCTACCGCAAGGTCAGCTCGGCCGAGCTCAAGCGACGGCGGGCCCTGTACGAACCGCTCATCAACCAGGCCGCGCTGGCCCAGGGGCTCGATCCGAACCTCGTCAAGGCCGTGGCGCACATCGAGTCGGGATTCAATTCCATGGCGCGGTCACCGGCCGGTGCGATGGGCATCATGCAGCTCATGCCCGGCACCGCCGACCTCGTCGACGTCGCCAACGCCTGGGATCCGGCGGACAACATCAACGGCGGCTGCCGCTATCTCAAGCAGATGCTCGAGCGCTTCAAGGGCGACGTCCGGCTGGCGCTTGCCGCGTACAACGCGGGACCGGAAAACGTCGAGA
Source organism: bacterium (assembly GCA_046331705.1). Lineage (GTDB taxonomy): Bacteria > JADJOY01 > JADJOY01 > JADJOY01 > JADJOY01 > JADJOY01. The sequence continues at coordinate 21,626 of JAXLQJ010000021.1, forward strand.
AATACGGCGGCATCCCGCCCTTCCAAGAAACGCAACAGTACGTGAGATCGGTCGCCTACCAGCACCGCGTGTATACGACCGAGAGCCTCTCGGCGGCGCCCGAGACGCGCGTCGCGAGCCGCTGATCCGCGTCGTCGCTCGTTCCCTCGAATCCCCCCGGACCCGCGAATGACGCCACCCGACGGTGCGGCGAACCCCTCGGGCTCCGCGCGCCGGAGCGTGTGGAACGTCCCCAACATCCTGACGGCGTCCCGCATCGCGGTGGTGCCGTTCGTGATCTTCCTCCTGTGGTACGAGCACCACATGGGCTGGGAGCGGCCCGCGGATGCCTCGCCGGCCGGTCCAGGACGATGGACGTCCTTCGGCGCCGCGTTCCTCTATCTGGTCGCCGGGATCACCGACCTCATCGACGGCCGCATCGCGCGCAAGACCGGCACGCAGACGGTGCTCGGCCAGCTGCTCGACCCGCTCGCCGACAAGCTCGTCCTCGCGGCGGGCTGCATCATGCTCATCCCGATGGAGCGGTTGCCGGCGTGGGTGGCGTTCGTGCTCATCGGGCGCGAGATCCTGGTCACCGGGCTGCGTGGCATCGCCAGCACCCGCGGTGTCGTGATCGCCGCGCAGGACCTGGGCAAGCGCAAGGCCACGTTCCAGGCGATCAGCATCAATCTGTTGATCCTGCACTACCGGAGCGTGGGGCTCGACGTGCGCGCGATCGGCAACGTGATGCTGGTCTTCGCGGTCTTCTACACGCTCTATTCGGGCTGGGATTACTGCCGCGCGTTCCTGCCGGGGATCATCGAGGCATCGAGGCAGGCACCGGCGAGCACCCAGCCGTCGGCGTGAGCGGCGCGGCGCCGAGCCGTGGCTGCAGACGCGAGTCGGCCTCGCGTGGCGCGAGGCTCGCTCGGGAGCCGGTCGCTTGAGACGTGCATCGCCGGACGGAATCCGCGGCCGGACGTTGATCCCGGGACTCATCGCCGCCGACGCGCTGGCGACGGTGGCGCTCGCGTACCGCGGGATCGATCGCCTGCTGCTCGGCATCTCCGACGCGCTGCCGCTCGGGGCGGCCGCGACCTCCGCGAGCCTCTCGCTCGGCGCCGCGGCGGCGCTCGCTCTGGCCTCCGAGCGGCTGTGCCGATCCCACCCGGCGCGCGCGCGGGCCGCCCGATGGTGGGAGGCCCCGGCATCGTTCGCGGGTGTGGCCGTGCTCGCGGTGATCCTCGGCGAGCATCTCGTGCCGTTGCCCACGCCGCTCGCGAACCTCACGTGGGATTGGCACGCGCTGGTGGGAAACCTCGACGCGTCGATGCACGTCTCGCGCGACCTCGCGAAGGCCGCCTTGGCGATCTGGCTCTCGCTGGTGTGGGCGTTGGCGCTCGATGGACCCGTGTCGCGTGGCTGGACACGGCTGCTGCTCACGATCTGGGGCGCGAGCGCCGTCGGCCTGGTGTTCAGGGCGGACGCGCTCGCGGCCGTGCGGCCGCTCGCCGCGCTGCTCGCGCTGCTGCCGCTGATCGCGCTCGCGCTGGCGGAATCGGGACGACCCCACGGCGCGGCCCGGGTGACCCTCGCGGCGGCGCTGCTCTCGTTCGTGGGGCTGCACGCCAGCGGCCTCGCTCCCCTGAGCGCCCGTGGGCGAGATGGGGCGCTGGCCGATGCGGCGAGCGTCGCAGCCGCGGAGGGGAGCACGGCGCTACCCGTCGCCGCGCTGGCGATCTCCCAGGACGGGAGGCTCGCCGCGGCGGCGCTCACCAGCGACGAAGGGTTGGCGCAGATCGATCTCGCGAGCGGGCAAGCGGCGCTGCTCGGCCTCGGCGCGCCCGTCGCGGCGCTGGCCGTGGACGCGCGCACCGGCACCGTCGCGGCGCGCGCCCCCCAGCACCGAGTCCTGCTGACGTTGCGCCTCGAGCCGCTCACGGTGCTGCGCAGCGTGCTGGTGCCGGGCCATCCCATCGGCTCGCTGAGCGCGGTGGCGGCGCGCTCGGGACGCGTGCTGCTCGCCAATCGTCCCGGCGCCGGCCTCGACGAATACGCCCTCGACACGCTGAGCTTCGTGGCCGAGCACCCGCTCAGCTCGACCCCCGACGCCGCGCTTCACTACGTCGCGACGCAGCTCGCCGCGGACCCGGCGACGGGCGCGTGGTACGCGGCGGTGGCGAGTGTCGAGACGACGGGCGACCGCCAGCTCACGCGGATCGAGCCCGGGCGCAACGGCAAGCGCATCACCGCGCCCATCGCCGGTGCCGACGCGCTCGCCGTGGCGGCGCATCCGGGCGGCGGGAGCCGGGTGTTCGTGGCCAACGCTCGCACGGGAACCATCCAGATGCTGGATGGCGAGACGCTCGCGCTGCTGCGTGAGGCGCGCGGGCCGGTCGACGTGCGCGCCGTCGCCTGGGAACCGCGCCGGGAGGTGCTGCTGGCGATGGGACGGATGTCGCGTCAGCTCGCCGCGGTCGACCTGCGGTTGGGACGCACGGTCAAGGCATCCGCGCTGGCCGCGGTGCCACGAGCGATGGTCCTCGACTTCCAGCACGACCGCGTGCTGGTGGGCGGCGATCGCGGCTTGCTCGCGGTGGACCTCACCCGCTGGCTCTACCCGGCGCCCGCGGCCGGCGCACGCTGAGCCTCGCCGAGGAACGCGCCGAGCTCCACGCGGAACACGCCGTCCTCGCTGCCGAGGTAGAGGCGATCGGTGGCGGGGTCGAGCGCCAGCGACATCGACTTGTTGCCGACGCGCTCGCGGGCGAGCACCGCCTCGTCGCCGTAGCGAATCGCCCACAGCTCGCCAGGCAAGAACGCGATCGCGAGCAGCAGGTCGCGGCGCGCGTCGTACGCCATGGCACGGACGTTGAGCGGACCGACGATGGTGCGGCGGGGCGCGAGGGTCGTCGCGTCGAGCTCGAAGACGCGGTCCGTGAAGAACCCGGCCGTGAAGATCGCGTTGCGCTCGGGCACCCACAGGATCGCGAGGCCGCCGTCGGGCACCTCGTGCTGGGCGACCACCGTGAGCGTGTCGAGGTCGACGCGCACGAGCAGGTAGCGACCGGCGGCGTCGACCGCGCCCAGCTCGACCACCAGGAACCGCCGCTCCGCGTCGCCGACGGCCTCCCAGGCACCGCTGCGGTAACGCGTGAGCCCCTGATCGCGAAAGGAGAGCGTGCGCCGGATCGCGCCGCTCGCCAGATCCACCTCGGCGACGCTCGGGAGCTCGGTGTAGACGACGTACGCGGACTCGGAGCCCACGAGAAAGCTCATCGGCACCCGCCGCCCCGGGCCTTTGAGCGCGATCGCGTCGGGCTCGATCGCGAACGGATCCTTGGAGATCCGGAGCATCGTGCCGAGCACCCAATCGAGCGCCAGCAGGCGGCTGGGATCGGGCGACGGACGCAGATGACGCACCAATCCGTTGCCGACCTCGATGGGCGCGAGCGTGCCGTTGCCGAGATCGAGTCGCAGGATCCCCGAGGTGGGTCCGTACGCCGAGTAGATGGCGTTGCGGCCCGAGTCCAGCTCGAAATCCCGCAGGAACGCGAGCGGCACCTCGGGTGCCGCGCCGCCCACCGGATAGATCCGCGTCACACCGGGGTGCGACGCGAAGTCCGCGTGGCCGAACGGCAGCACCCCGAGGTAGTGAACGAGCAGGCCGCCCATCGTCACGCCGATCGCGGCCGCGCGCGCCGCCAGCCGCGCGCGGCCGCGCGCGAGCCCGACGGCGGCGACCGCCCAGGGCAGCACGTACGCGATCAAGTACACGATGATCCGCGCGCCCGCGGTGATTCGAGACAGCCACACCACCAACGTCGCGGCGATCGCGATCGGCACCAGCGCCGTCGCGAGACCCGCGCGGCGCGAGTCGCGCGTGAGCGCCGCGAACACCACGTGCAGGGCGAAGAGCGCCGCACCCGCCCAGCCGATCCACGGCGTGAGCCGCCCGAGCAAGACGAAGTTCGCGGGGATCTTCGCCCATTCCTGGGCGAGCCAGAGCCACGAGATGCCCTCGTTGCCGCCCCACACCGCCAAACCCACCGGCACCGCGATGGTCACGCCGATGAAGCCGGCTTCCAGCACCAGCTCGCGCGGGCGGCGCAGCGTGAGCGCCGTGGCGCGCGCGATCCAGCCGAGCGCCGCGAGCACCGCGAGCCAGCCAGCCACGGCCGTGCTCGCCGCGCCAGGCGCGAGCACGCCGTCGGCGCCCTGGAGCCCGGCGCGAATCGCCAGATAGATCGCCGCGACCGAGAGCGGCGCGTCCATGGCGAGCCACACGCCCGCCGCCACGCCGGGCGCACGGCGAGACGGCGAATCGGCGGCGAGGGTCGGGAGGCTCACGGAGTCCAATCACCCGGCGGCGAGGCGCGGATCATACGGTCTCGTCCGGAGGGAACAAACCCACGACGCGAGTCGCGAACGCGACCTGCTGCGCACGTCCGCTCGCGGCGGCGCGAGTCGACGTAGACTCGTCGCGCGGGGCGGCGTAGCCTCGCCAGCGGCACGACGAGGTTCCCCACGCGCGACACCCACTCCCCTCGAGGGTGGGGTGATCCGAGGAGCGTCCCATGAGCGAGGAAGCGAAGAAGCCCGCAGCGCCGAGCGTTCGCAGCATGCGCGAGCTGGTGGCCGAGATCGAGGAGCTGAAGCGCGACGCGCTTCGGCTCGGCGACGAGAAGCACGTCCAGCGCCAGCGCGACAAGGGCAAGATGAACTGCCGCGAACGCATCGAGGCACTGTTCGACGCGGGCACGTTCCAGGAATTCGGCGTGCTCGCGTATCACCACCCCAAGCCCGAGAACGCGCGCACGCCGGCGGACGGTGTCGTCACCGGCTACGGCAAGGTCGACGGTCGCTGGGTGGCGTGCGCGGCCTACGACTTCACGGTGATGGGCGGCTCGATCGGCGAGACCGGCGAACGCAAGGTCACCGAGCTGCGCGAGATGGTGTGCAAGTGGCGCATCCCCATCGTGTGGCTCATCGACTCGGCGGGCGCACGCATCCACACCGAAGGCGGCTTCGGCGGGATGATGGCGCGCGGCGAGGGGGATCTGCGCAAGGAAGCACGGCGCACCGGCATTGGCGCCTCGATCTTCGCGTACTCGGGGGCGCTCTTCCGCGAGCAGTCGATCCTGTCGGGCGTGATCCCGCAGGTGTGCGCGATGATGGGCCCGGGCGCGGCGGGAACGGCGTACATCCCGGGCCTCGCGGATTTCGTGCCGATGGTGAAGGGCACCAGCTCCATGGGGCTGGGCGGGCCGTACCTCGTGAAGGCCGCCGTGGGCGAGGACATCACCGAGGAAGACCTCGGCTCGAAGCTCCACAACACCAAGAGCGGTGTGGCCGATCTCGAGGTGGCGGACGACGCGGCGTGCATCGCGGCCATCCGCGACTACCTCTCGTACTTCCCCGCGAACGCCGAGGAGCAGCCGGCGGTGGTGCCTTGCGACGATCCCGTCGAGCGCGCCGACGAAGAGCTGCTGGACATCGTCCCCGTGGAGCCGCGCAAGGTCTACGACGTCAAGAAGGTCATCAAGCGCCTCGCCGACCACGGCAAGCTCTTCGAGATGAAGCCCCTCTTCGCGCGGAACCTGGTGACGGCGTTCGTGCGAATCGGTGGTCGCACCGCCGGCGTCGTCGCCAACAACCCGATGTTCTACGGCGGCGTCCTCGACGTGGACGCCTCGGACAAGGGCGCGCGCTTCATCAACCTGTGCGACGCCTTCAACATCCCGCTGGTCTTCTTGATGGACACGCCAGGCTTCCTGATCGGCACCAAGGCCGAGGAGCAAGGCATCATCCGGCACGGCGCCAAGATGGTGCACGCGGTGTCGTGCGCCACCGTGCCCAAGCTGACGGTGGTGCTGCGCAAGGGCTACGGCGCTGGCTACTACGCCATGTGCGGCAAGGGCTACGAGCCGGATCACATCGTGGCCTGGCCCACCGCCGAGATCAGCGTGATGGGGCCCGAGGGCATGGTCTCGATCTTCGCGCGGAAGCTGCTCGCCGCGCAGGAGGATCCGGCGCCGCTCGCCAAGTTCCTCGCCGACAAGATCCGCGAGACCATCGACCCCGTGATCGCCGCCGGCTGGGGCTACATCGACGACATCATCGACCCACGCCAGACCCGCAAGGTCCTCGCCACGCTCCTCGAGCTCACCCGCAACAAGACCGTCCAGCGCCCCTACCGCAAACACGGCGTCGTGCCGGTTTGACCTGCTCGGGGTGGCGTGGAAGCCGCATGACGGCGTAGCGCCGGGGGATCCGTCCCCCGGCGCGCGCGTCAGGGCTTGGTGGGATAGGTGGCGCGCAGCTCGTCGATGGCGATCTGGCGCACGTCGCGAAGCTCTTCGATCTCGTGGACCTGTGGGTTGTCGCGCTTCAGGAATCCCAGGTTGATCTCGCCGCCGGTGAGCAGGAACGCGGGCAGCGCCACGCGGTAGCGCGCCTGGGGGTCGATCGCCTCGTCGCCGACGAGCCAGCCGCGCTCGTCATGGCGAACGCCCCAGGTGTGCAGGTAGCCGCCCAACCCTTGGTTGTGATCGCCGGCGTCGAGAACCCGAGCGAGCAGCTCGCCCTCGAAGACCGCCTTCACCACGCGCCCGCCGAACGGCAGGATGCGGATCACGTCGTACTCGGTGATCGGCCCCGCGGGGACCACGTCGTCGATGCGAACCGAGCCGCCGTTGAGCAACGCCACGTCGGCGTCCTTCGCTTCCCGCGCCATCCCCGCCACCAGGATCTGGGTGAGGCGACCGGGAGCGTTGCGAACCGTGGACTCGCGACCGTCGAGCGGCTCGGTGGTCGTGGTCACCACGGACTCGGGCGAGAAGCCGTCCTTGCGAAACGCCTCGAACGCCGTCGCCGTCCACTTCTTCACGACCTCCTCGACCGCTGGCGCGGACGGCACGGCATCGTCGATCACGCGCAACCGCGACGAGACCTCGGGGCGGGTGCCCGGCGCGCCGATCTCGAGCGTGACCACGGCCAGCGTGCGCACGTTCGCGTCCGCCTTGATGATCGGCACGAGACGCGGGCCGCGGCGCAGCTCCCAGTTCTCGTGCTCGTGCCCGCCGAGCACGACGTCGATCTCGGGCACCTTCGTCACCAGCTCGGTGTCGCCCGCGAGCGAGAGGTGCGTGAGCGCGACGATCGCATCGACCTGGCCCGCGAGGCGATCGACCTCCGCACGCGCCGCCAGGATCGGGTCGCGGTAGCGCACCCACTCGTTCTTGGTCGCGGGGATCGTCACGCCGACGAGCCCGAGCCTCACCGTTCGGCCACCCGCCTCGACCGGCACCACCGCCGACGTGGGCACTCCCGCGAAAGGCTCACCCTTCACGTCCGTGACGTTGCTCGAGACCAGCCGGAACTTGGACTCGGCGAGGCGCGCGCGAAACGCGGCTTCGGACACGTCGAACTCGTGATTGCCGAAGGTCGCCCAGTCCAGTCCGCTCGCGTTCAGCACCTCGACCATCTGTCGGCCCGCGAGCGGCTTGCCGTCGATGCGCGCGGTGCCGAGCGCGGAGGGCGACAGATAGTCGCCGCCGAGCGTGGTGAGCACCGGCGGCTGCGCGCGGCGGAGCTCGGCGAACACCGTCGCCACCCGCGCCAGGCCGCCGTACTTGCCGCCCTCCACGGCGCCGATCTCGTAGATGTCGTTGAGATGGACCAACGTCACTCGGACCGGCTTCGTTGCGCCGTCCGGCTGCGCGAGCGCCTGCCCCGCGACGGCGAGCACGCACGTCGCGACCACGCAGAGCGCGCGGCGCACGAGCGCGGGAAGCGGGCGACGCCGTGCCATCGAGAGGCTCATTCGCGTCTCCCGCGCGAGAGGTAGCGGGCCTCGCGGGTGTCGACCTTCACCACCTCGCCGCTCTCGAGGTAGGCCGGCACCTGGATCACGATCCCGGTCGAGAGCTTCGCGGGCTTGGTCTGTGCTTGCGCGCTCGCGCCCTTCACCACCGGCGCGGTCTCCACGATCTCGAGCTCGACGGTGTTGGGCAGCTCGATCGAGATCACCTCGTCGTTGAAGAGCACCGAGCGGATGTCGCCGAGCCCGTCGGTGAGGTAACCGGTCACGTCGCCCAGGTCCTCCGCGCTCAGCGCGAACTGGTCGTACGACTGGGCATCCATGAAGTGGTAGCCGTCGCGGTCCTGATAGAGGAACTGCACGGGGCGCAGCTCCACGTTCGGCTCCTCGACCTTGTCGCCGCCCCGGAAGGTCTTGTCGAAGACCTGCCCGGTCCTCAGGTTGCGCACCTTCACCTTGGTGAGCGAGCTGGCGCCGCGTGCGGAAGGTGGCTGCACGTGGACGTCGACGATGACGAAAGGCTCGCCGTCGAGCTGGACGCGAACGCCGCGCTTGAAATCGCTGGTGGAGATCATCGTGTCACCGACTCCTCGAGTGGAGAGGCCGAGCGCCCGCTCGGCGTGAGAGCGCCAAGCATGGACCGCAGGGCGCGCGCGGCGTCAACAGCGCCGCGCGGACGCCGAGCCTGCGAGCGGCGCGGCGCGGTTGCTCCGAGCGAGGGCACCTCCGTATCATCGAAGGTACCGAACAAGCAGCGGACGCGATCACCCCGGGGCGGGCGGGCTCGGGTGTCGCATTCGCTTATTCAACGGCTCGCACGAGCCGGTCCGCCGGGTGGGCGGACCTCGAGCTTCAGGGAGGGGATTGCTCATGATGCACGGCAGGAATCGCAAGCTGGCGCTGGGGATGGCGCTGGTCTGGTCACTGGCCTCGGCAGGCTCGGGGCAGGCGGCGACCGGATCCAAGACGTATCTCTTCTTGTTCGACAACGCGGCCCACAAGCAGGCCCTGGTCAGCCAGGTCGGCGCGAAGCTCGCGCGCGACTACAAGCTGATCCCGGCCTTCGCCGCGAACCTGACGGCCGATGAGGCAGCCAGCCTGCAGGGGCGAGCGCCGGGGCTGCTCTCGGTGGAGGAGGACCAGCTCTACCATGCCCTCGGCGGCGGGACGCAGCAGACGCCGTACGGCATCAACATGGTCGGCGCGCCGTCGGCCTGGCCCACCACCCGAGGCGCCGGCGCCAAGGTGGCGGTGCTGGATACGGGCATCGACCTCAACCATCCCGACCACGGCAACGTGATCCTCACCGCCTCGTTCATCGCCGGCGAGGACGTCGCGGACGGCAACGGGCACGGCACCCACACCTCGGGCACGGTGGCGGCGCTCGACAACACCGAGGGAGTCGTCGGCGTGGCTCCGGAGGCGGAGCTGCTCATCGGCAAGGTTCTCAGCAACGCCGGTAGCGGCCCGACCAGCGGCATCGCCGCGGGCATCGACTGGGCCGTCGCCAACGGCGCCAACGTCGTGAGCATGAGCCTCGGCGGACCGCTTCCCTCCGCGGTGCTCAAGGCTTCGGTCGACGCGGCCGTGGCCGCTGGCGTGACCGTGGTCGCGGCCTCCGGCAACGACGGCACGGATGGGAAGAGCTATCCGGCCGCGTACACCAACGCGATCTCGGTGGCGGCGGTCGATTCGACGGGGACCCACGCCAGCTTCTCGCAGTTCGGCCCCACGATCGACATCTCGGCTCCGGGCGTGGACGTGATCTCGACCGTGCCGCTCGGCTCGGGCTTGCTCGCCACGACCAACTTCGCGGGCGTGGACTACTCGGCGAATCCCGTCGACGGCACCGCCACCGGCGTCCTGAACGCGCAGGTCTACTATTGCGGTGTCGGCGACGGCACCGACGGCAACACCTGCCCGGCGGCCGTGGCCGGCAACATCGCCCACATCCGCCGCGGCACGATCTCGTTCGCCGACAAGGTGGCGTACGCCGCGTCGCTCGGCGCAGCGGGTGTCGTGATCTCCAACAACGCGCCCGGCAACTTCAACGCCACGCTCAACGGCACGACGCCGCTGATCGTGGTCTCGCTGTCCCAAGAGGATGGCGATCTGTTGCAGGCGCTCGGCGACGCCCAGGACGTCACCATCGGCGTGAGCACGGCCGACTACGCGTACTTCAGCGGCACCTCCATGGCCACGCCGCACGTCGCCGGCGTCGCGGCTCTGCTCTACGCGTGCGGCACGAACGTGACCCCGGCCAAGGTGCGCAACGCGCTCACGTCGACGTCGCTCGACCTCGGCGATCCGGGGCGTGACGATCTCTACGGCAGCGGGCTCGTGCAGGCCGGCAACGCGGTGGCCGACCTCTGCACCGGTGGCTGCCGGAGCCACGTGGCGTCGCGCGCCGGCGCGTCGAACGCCGTCGACCTCGGCTTGGTGCTGGCCCCGCTCGGCTTGCTGGCGCTGGGCTGGCGTTCGCGCCGCAAGCGCTGACGCACGCGCGCGGCGGGCACACCACGGCCGGCGGCCTTCGGGCCGCCGGCCGTTTCTTTTTCTTTTCGGGACACGCGCAACGCGGTCGACGTTCGCCGCTCGGGGATCAGCCGAAGAGGAACGCAGCGGCTCGGCGCCAGGTGTCCTCGAACGATGCGGCGGTGAAGCGCGTGCCGCTCGACAGCCAATCGTGGTGGATCGGGCTCAGCCGCTCGCCGTCGAAGTGTCCGAGGACGTCGAGATGATCGGCCCAGACCGCCGCGATGACCTTGCCCCACGGCTGCGAGAGCGTCGGCACGACACCGTCGTTGTCGCTCGGCCGGGGGAGGCCGCCGAAGCCCACCCTGAGCGCCGCGAGCTGGGCCGTGTCGAAGCTCTCGGGCGAGACGTCCGCCGCCCGTGCGGTGACTCGGTGGAGCGCCACGAACACTGCGTGCGACGCGAGTGCCGTCGGGCTCGGCCCCACGCGCAAGGCGGTGCCCACTCCGGGGGCTCGCGCGCGACAGACGATCGATCCGTAGCGAACACCCGGGCGAGCCGTGATTGCCGCATTGAGGAGATCGATGCCCTCCGGCGTGAGCTGCGTGACGAGCGCATTCTCGGAGGCCACTTGCCGCAGGAACGCCACGATCTCGCGGCGGCGCTCCGCCGAGAACCCGCGCAGCACTTGCTCCTCGAGGGCGTGGAAGATCCCGCCGGCGAGCCCCAGCTCGCGGTCGACGCGTCGGGCGACCCGCGCGAGCGTCGCCAGCGTCCACACCGGCAGCGGCCCCGCGCCGAGCACCGCGATCGTCGCCAGCGAGAGCGCGCTCAAGAGCTCGCGACCGAAGAGCGTGCGGAAGAATGCCGCTGCCGGGGTCCCGCGATGCGGCGTCGCGACGGTGAGGACCGTGCGCACCCGCCCAGCCCAGCGCTCGACATCGTTCCCATCCGGCGCATCGGGTCCTCGAGCGAGGGACACGCCGGGGCTCACGAGCAAGCGCGCGTCCAGCCCGCCGGTGGAATGGCCGACGAGATGGATCGGCCCGTCCTCCGACGCGTGCTCGACGATCGCGTCGAGCAGTGCTCGAGCGCGTGCCCGGATCGACGCGGTGGGCGGCACCGCCACGTCGCGGATCACGAGCCGGACGCCCGCGCGCTCGGCGTCGCGCGCCAGCGCACGCCGCACGTGCGCGAAGTAATCCAGCTCGCCGAGGTTGGTGAACCCGAAGAATCCGGGAATCAGGAACGCGTGGTGAAGCTCGGCCATGGCCCTACCCCATCGCCACGCGCGCGGCGCGCGGCGGCCGCAGCCGCGGCGCGCTCAGCCGGATCGTCGCCGGCTCAGGCGAGGCTCGCCAGCGCGTCCATGAGCCCCGCTTCCTCGAGCGTCTTGCCGTAGATCACCTTCTCCACCGTCGAGACCATCATCTTGCGCCGGTCGGAGCGTCGGAACATCTCGAAATTGAGGAAGAAGCGGATGGGATTGGCGGGGGCTCGCACGGCCTTGAGCCAGGGGTTCTCGATCCACGCGTCCATGTACACGTCCACCGAGTCGTCGGGAGTGACGTTCGAGAGGTAGGCGCTCTGGCGACGCACCACGGTGCGCAGGTCCAGCAGATGATGATCGAAGCGGATGCGGGTCTTGGTCGAGAGCAGCTCGCGCTCGGCGAGATCGAGGATCGTCGGATAGTTGGCGAAGTAGAGCAGCCCCACGCCGTTGAGATCGCGGTCCGGCAGCGGCTGGTAGCTGGTGTGCAAACGCTCGTCGTTGAGCGGGCTCATGATCTTCGGCGCGACCTTGAACCGCCCGTTCTCGTGGGCGTTCATCATGAGCGTGTAGGAATCGAAGAAATCCTTGGCGCGGGGGATCTTCGCCATGCCGGGGTGCGCGGGTACGCCCTTCTTGAGCCAGCTCGCGCCCTGGAACATGAGCACGAAGGTGTTGGAGGTGCGGACGTACGGGATGCCGAGCTTCACCGCCGCGGCGCCGTCCGGAAGGGCGACCTTCTTCTCCTCCGGCCACTCGTACGGATAGAGGAAGTGGTAGCCGTCGAGCATCGAGTTGTTGTCCCAGCTCTGCAGCGTGTTGACCAGGGTCAGCCGGTCGTTCTCGCCGAAGTGCGCCATCGGCGTCTTCTCGGGGAACACGACGTCGACGTAGAAGAACGTGGCGTAGAGGCGGTTGAGCTGGTCGTCCTTGACGTCCCGGCTGTCGACGCCGGTGAGCCGCGCCATGTGCAGCCAGCGGATGTCGCCCACGACCTTGAGCAACGGCGTCTCCGCCAGGTTGTTGCGGCCGGTGTGCGACATGCCGATCTCCAGATCGGCCCACATCGTCCCGGCTTCGTCGATTGGATGGTCCACGGTTCGCTCTCCTCGCTCGCGGGCGACTCGCTTGGCGGACCGAGCTTAGCCCGAAATCCCCAGCCGTCTTCTACTGCGCCCGATGATTCCCCGCGAGACCGCGGGGGACTCGTTCACGGCGGCCCTCGCCGTACGACCGGCGACTCGCCGGTCCCGCAACGGGCCCGTCCGAGGCATCCGGGCTTGGCAGGCGTTGGCGCGCCAGCGACGCCGCGCGATCGGTGCGGTGCGGCCGCTCGGACCGCGGCGCGCGTCAGGCGGGCAACGGCGCGCGGCGGCGAACGAGCGCCGGCACGCGCTCGCGCAGCCACTCGGCCACGTAATGGCGGTAATGCTTCGTGTAGCGATGCAGGATCGCTTCCGAGCGGTGGTCCTTGGTGCGGTTGAGCCAGCGCAGGATGAGGTACGAGACCCGCGGGAACCACAGATTGGGCAGGAAGCGGTAGAGACGCCGATCGAGGATCGCGTCGACGGTGCTGGGCTTCAGGAACGGAAGCAGCACGAACAGTGTGTAGAACTTGCGCGCGCTGGCGCTCGGCAAGCTGCCGCCGGTGGCGATCGACTTCCCGCCCTCGCCGCGATGGAAGCGATCGCGCGTGGCGTCGTCGATGTGCCCCAGGCGGTGGGCCACGTCCACCATCTCGGTCTTCGGGTAGTACTTGAGCCAGTAGAACTTGAGGATGTCGGGACGCAGCTCGTTGTAGAAGCGCGCCATCTCGACGAGGTGCTCTTCGCGCTCGCCCGGCGTCGACACGATGTTCTCGGCGGCCACGGTGATGCCGTGCGATTTGAGGCAGCGGATGCCGCGTGCGATCTCCTCGTTGGTGTCCTTGCGAAGCATGATCTCGCGGCGCATCTCCTCGTTCACCGCCTGGACGCCGATGTCCACCTTCACGCAGCCGGCCTCGGCGAGCAGCGCGATGCGGCGCTCCTGCAGGAAGCCCGGATAGAGACAGGCCATGAACGGCAGGCCGATCTCGCGCTTGTAGCGGGACGCGAACTCCTCGAGCCACGAGTCCTTGAGGGCGAAGATCTCGTCGTAGAAGTTGACCTCGGCCGGCTGATGGCGAGCGATCGCGTGGCGCAGCTCGGCCATCACGCTGTCCACCGAGCGCGTGCGGCTCCAGCTCTGGCCCTTGTACTCGCGGTGGTAGACGTTGTTGTTGCAGAACGTGCAGCGCAGCGGGCACCCGCGCGACGCCATCACGGTGTAGAGGTCACGGCTCGAGATCGAGGTGTCGCGGTAGAGGTCCTTGTCGGGAAACGGCAGGATGTCGAGATCGTCGATGAGCGGGCGCTTCTCGTTGATGCGGAGCGTCCCGCCGCGCTTGTAGCCGAGATTGCGCACGGCGGTGAAATCGCGGTCGTGCTCCAGGCAATCCAGAAGCTCGACGAAGGCGTCCTCACCCTCTCCCGTGACCACGAAGTCGCAGCACGGCTGCTCGAGCACCACGTCGGGAACGCTGGTGACGTGGATGCCGCCGACGACGATCGGTACGTGCGGAAGGCGCCGCTTGATCTCGGCGGCGCGGCTCAGGAACCACCAGTAGCGGTCGCTCACGAGCGAGAAGCACACGACCTCCGGATCGAGCGCGACGACGCGGTCGATCACCTGCCGCGCGCGATCGAAGAACGGCGCCAGGAACGGCAGGTCGGTGAACTGGTCGTCGAAGAGGCAGGGATCGAAGGCGAGCGCGGTCGAGTGCCCCGCCTGTCGCGCCACCGCCGACAGGTACTCGATTCCCAGGTTCTCGAAGGCTGGGTAGACGAAGGCGACGCGCATCGTGGACCGTCAGGCGGGAAGCACGGGCTCGGCGACGCCCCGCTCCAGCGCATTGTAGCTGCAGAGCAGCGAGTACCCGTCCTCGGTCAAGTAGGCCTTGTCGCAATCCGAGGCTTCGCGGAAGTCGATCGTCTGGCGATCGAGTAGGGCCTCGACCACCACGAACGAAAGGTGCTTCGAATAAGGAGTTCGATCGATGCGGAAGAAGTTCCGCACCAGCGGCCAGAGCCGCGGGACCGCGCGCCAGTGACGGGCCAGCGTCAGCGGATGAAGCAACCGATTGAGCGGCACCAGCGCATCGCCGTCGTGGTAGTAGGCCAGGTGCAAGAGGCACGAGCGCGGCTTGTAGTCGGGATTGCCGGTGACGCGGTGGATGAGCCGCAGCGCGCGCAGGAACCACAGGAAATCACGCTTGGCGATCTGGCCGTGGGTGGCGCGCTCGATCTCCTCGATCACGTCCACCACGCCGATCTTCGCCGGCGCGTCGGTGAGCTCGTTGCGCCCCTGGCGCGACGAGGGCAGCAGCGAGATGGTGAAGACCTGCGGCGTCGTGCGCGCGAACTCGAGCAGCTCGCCGATCTCGCGGTCGTTCTCGTCCTTCTCGATCATGCACGCCAGCAGCACCTTGAAGCCGAAGCGGATGCAGTTCTCGAGCGCGCGGCGCCGCACGTTCGACATCGGCCGGGCGCGCAGCTTCTCGAGCGTCGGCTCGCGCAGGCTGTCCCACTGCAGGTACACCCACTCCAGGCCGGCGTCCTTGAGCTCCTGGCAATAGCTCTCGTCGACGAGCCGGATGCCGTTGGTCTCGAGCTTCACGATGAAGCCCTCGCGGACCAGGGTCGCGAGGAACGGCACCAAGTCCTTGCGCAGCGTGGGCTCGCCGCCGATCAGGTAGACGATGGGCTTGCGTCCCGGGATGGCCCGCAGGCTCTCGAGGAGCGCCGCCATGTCCGGCTCCCGGGTCGGCGCGTAGCGCGAGTCCGTGATGCAGTTCGGGCACGCCATGTTGCACGCGTCGGTGACGTCGATGAGCAGCGAGCGCAGCCCACCGAAGTCCTCGAAGCGCGGCTTGCGGAGGCGGCCGTCGGCCGGCGGCTGGGTGAGGCTTCGCACCTCGCGCACGAAGCGTTGATCTCGCGAGAAGAAGAGATCGAAGAGCCCGTGCTCGGGGCAGCGCTTGCGCATGTAGAGGTCGTCGCCCCGCACCACCAGCTCGGCGTCGAGCAACCGCTGGCAGTTGGGGCAGACGCTGCGGGTGCGCTCGGCGACGAGGTCGAACGGCCGCTCGGGCGCGCTCGCCGGCATCGGCGCGACGTCGAAGACCGTGCCGGGCTTGAACGAGAGCGACCGCGGCGCTCGGATCGCGGCGCCGTCGCGAGCCGGTCGTGTCGAGGAGAAGGCCGAGGACTGAGCGTTGGTCACGAAGCCACGCGCGCGCGAGCCGTCGGCCCGTCCAACGCGGGGGAACGCGGGCGGGGTGGAACGGATTGCCGAGAGCGACGCTAGGGTACGGCTCGCAAAAATCAGGAGTCAAGGCGAGCGACGCGGTCCGCTCGCTCGTACACCGTGAAGGTCTGCCGCAGGTAGAGCAAGTCGCCGGGCAAGGGCGCCCCGGCACGGCCGCCCGAGCACAACGGATGCCACAGCGGCCCGATCCTGGCCACGGCGCGATACGCGTTGCCGTGGACGAGCTCGTCCACGAAGCGCGTGGCGGTCGGGCCGCTCACGCCCGAGGCCGTCGCGTCGCTGAGGGCGATGAAGTCGAGCCCGCGCGCGAGATAGCCCGAGGCATCGAAGTTCTCGCGCAGCATCAGCTCCTCGATCCGCAGCACGCCGCGCGCCGGGCTGTCGGCGAACCGCGGCACGTACGTCCAGTCCCCGTAGAACGAGGGGGTGATCCCGACGCGGGCACCTTCCGGGGCGTGCTGGGCGATCCAGCGGCCGGTGCGGTAGCGCGCATCGTCCGCGAAGTGCATCTCGACGACGTACGCGAGCGAGGCCTGCAACGCCGCGGCGGCCACCGCTGCGTACGCGACAGGGCGCAGCCACGCGGCGGCCCGCCGCGCGCCCAGACCGGAGGACGCGCGCTCGATCGCTTCGTCGAGGGCGCCGCCGGCGAGAACCGCGAACTCCGGCGCCAGGAACAGCACGTAGCGCAGCATCTGCCCTTCCAGCATCCCGAGCAGCACCGCGCCCGCGGCGAGCGCCGCCACCACGATCCAGCGCGCTGCCGGCGTGCGGCGCGCGACCGTGAGCACCGCGCCGCCGTACGCGGACACGGTGGCGAGCGTGCCGAACGCGAACAGGGCCGTGCCTCCCAGGAGCGCCGTCGGCGCGTGGTAATGCGTCGAGCCGTGCATCAACGCGGCGCGCTCGCGGCCCTCGAGGAACGTGTCCCAGAAGAGGAAGGTCTCGACGCTGCCCAGCAGGTAGCCGAGCACCGTCGCGCCGGCGATCGCCAGCCCGATCGTCGCCACGCCGGTGAGGTAGCGGCGATCCACGCTTCCGCGCCATTGCGCGATCGCCACCGCCAGCGCCAGCGGCACCAGCGCCAGCACACCCCAGATCATCGTGGCGATGGCGAGCCCCGCCGCCAGCCCGCCGGCGACCGACCATGCGAGCACCCGGGGCGAGTGACGGGTGGCGACGGTGGCGGCACACGCGAGCGCGACGCACGAGAGACCGACCTGGATCACGTCCGGCCGGGCGTAATGGGACTCGAGGACGTGCGCGGGAAACGCCAAGAACAGGAACGCCGCGAGCAATCCGGCGCGCCGTCCGTAGAGCAGTCGCGCGGTGCGATGAATCGCCAGCGCCGACAGCACGCCGACCAAGGCGCTGACGAGGCGCAGGCCCGCGACGGTGGCGTGGGTCGCCGCGAACGAGTCGCCCGGATGCAGCCCGTCGCCCAACGCGCGCACCACCCACGCGACCCGAAAATAGAAGGCGCCGCCCCAGGTGAAAGTGATGGCATCCGGGGCCGTGTAGAGCGAGCCACCCTCCTCGTACGGCACCAGCTCGTCGGGATGGAAAGGCGGCTCGCCGGGAACCCGCGCCGACGGCAACCCCCAGCCGATGCCGAGCATGCGCAGCAAGAGCCCCACGAGCAGCACCGCCGCCAGGGCACGCGTGTGGCTGCGTTCGGGCGTGGGCGATGGCGTCGGCGGCGCGCGGAGCATGTGCGGGCGACCCGGGCCGTGAGCACGCGGCGGCCGGGCCACCGGATCGCGACGGGTTCCCAGGTTTACGGCGCAGCTCCCCGGCGACGCAAGCGCGGCACGTGCGCCTCGGCCAGCGTCACGGGGCGGCATCCGGACGGAAGCCATCGAGCATTTCGCGGGTTTTTCCGACTGCCGTTGGGGGTGCCCCCGTCGTACCATGCGGGGCTGACTGCTTCCTCGACGCGATCTCGACGTGGGCACGAGTGCGGGGCGCCAACGCGATGTGGATCGTCTGCCCAGGCTGCCAGAACCGATTTCAGCTCGAGCCCACGGTGGCGCGAGGGCGAACCTTCCGAGCGCGCTGCTCGAGGTGCGAGGCACGCTTCGACGCCGACATCGAGACCGGCGAGGTCGTGGCGAGCCCGGCCAGCTCGCCGGCCACGCCGCGCCCAGCGCCTCGCGCCACGCCGGCGGCGCCCGCCAGCGCAGCGCCCACGCCGGTGCCCGCGCCGCGCTCCGAGTCGGCGCGCCCGCGTGAGCTCGAGGACATCCTGCGCGAGATCGACGAGCGTTACGACGATCTGATGAAGCGCGACCCGTTCGCGCTCCTCGGCGTCCACGTCGACAGCACCAACCAGGAAGTGATGGATGCCTATTTCCGGCTCACCGAGCGCTATCGCGCCTCGCGCTGGGTGGGATTGCTCAGCGACGACGAATCCCATCGCATGTGGCAGCTGATGCTGCGCATCGACGAGGCGTTCAACGAGCTCGGCGACGTGGAGCGGCGGCGGCGCTCCCACCAGATGCGAAGCGCGGCGTCCGAGCGCAAGGTCAAGACCGACCTGGTGACCGGCGCCCACGCCGCGCTCATCAAGGAGCAGCTCGAGGCCGACGCGGCCTTCGACGAAGGGCGCTACGAGGACGCCAAGAACGCCTACCAGCGCTGCACCGTGCTGGCCCCCGAGCGCGGCTTCTTCCTGCTCAGGCTCGGACAAGCCTTGCTGCGCGAGGCATCGTTCGCCGGCAAGCAGCCCGATTGGCTGGCCATCGAGCGCGCCTTCGACAAGGCGCTCAAGCTCGAGCCCGAGAACCTCGAGGTGCTCATGGCGCTGGGCGAGATGTGGAGCGCCCGGGGCCAGCCCAGCCGCGCGATGCCCTACTTCAAGCGCGTCCGCGACATCGAGCCCAATCACTCCGGCGCGATCGCGGCCATCGATGCGTACCTGAGCGGCAAGCAGCCCGCGCCGCAAAGACGCACCACCACCGAACGCTTGTTCAAGTTCCTCCGTCGCAACGACGGCTGAGCGCGAGGCCTGCGGCGCGATCCGCACGCACGTGCGGCGCGCGCCGATCGAGATAAGATCGGCCGGCCCCGGGTATTCCCCCCAACCGCGCACCGCCGATCGCCGACATGAACGAGCCCCGAATCCCCACGCCCACGTCCTCCACGTCACCACGCCCCGCCGCGCCGCCACCCGCGACCACCGGCGCGCTGGCGCGTTGCGAGCAACACCGCGAACGCTTCGCCGACTGGGTCTGCACGCGCTGCGCGAAGACCTGGTGCGCCGAATGCGCGCTGGTGACCCGTGCGGTGCACACCAAGGCCGAGCTCGTTCAGTGCCCAGCATGCCGCGATCGCTGCACGCCGAGCGTGCGGCGTCAGCGCCAGATGCAGCGCGAGCAACGCCAGGTTCAAGACCGCTACTCGCTCGGATGGGCGCTGCGCGACGCGCTGATGCGTCCGTTCAGCGGTTGGGGTGCCTTCGTCTGGCTCGGTTGCGGCCTGCTCTTCGCGGTCCCCGAGCTCAGCCGACGGTTCTTCGAGGGCATCGCCCTCGGCGGCGTGCTGCAGCTCTTGCCCGTGGCCTATTTCCTGCGGATCGTGCGGCACGCCGCGACGGGCGGGAAGGGATTCCCCGAGGGCGGCGAGGTGACCGACTGGTACTACGACCTGATCTTCCCGGCGCTGCGCTTCTTCCTCGGCTGCTGGCTCGTGATGCTCCCCGCGGGGATCTACCTGATCTTGGGGCTCGGCGATTCGCCGGGGCGCGGCGCCAGCGACCCCACGTTCTGGATTCTCTTCGCAGCCGGGCTCTTCTACTTGCCGGGGGTCATCATCACCACGGCCATGACCGAATCGGTCGCCGTGGCGCTCAATCCCGTGGTCACGGTCCAGCTGATGGGCCGGGTCGGCGCGGACTACTTGGTGCTGCTCCTCGGAAGCCTGGCACTCGGCGCATTCGAGCTGCTCGACGCCAGCACGATCCCGACGGGGATCGCGCTCGCGCTTCCCTGGATCCAGGTCTACGCGACCCTCGCGATCATGGGGCTCTTCGGCAACATCCTCTATCGCAAGCGCGACCGACTCGGCATCGACGCCTGACTCGCCGCGGTCGCGCGCGGCGCGGCGCGCGTTGACATGCGGCTGCCGCGCCTTAGGTTCAACGCGTCGCAGGCTCGGCGGCTCGATGCACCGCCGAGCCTGGTCGACGTTGGGGAGGGCTCACTCGTGCCACGTGAAGGATCCCGATTCATCACCGCCTTCCTGGACGGCGTGCCGATCGCGCGGGTCCGGGTCGGCGCCTCGACGTGGACCCCGCCGGTCGACGTCTGGGAGACCCCGACCGAGGTCGTCGTCGTCGCCGAGATCGCCGGCGTGGACGACCAATCCCTCGAGGTCCACTTCGAGGGTCGCGAGCTCGCCATCCGCGGCACTCGCCCCGAGCCGTTCGCGGTGCCGGAGCAGCGGATCTGTCAACACCAGATGGAGCTGAGCTACGGCCATTTCGAGCGCATCCTGACCATTCCCGTCCCCATCGATCCCAACCGGATCGAGGCCAAGCACCGCAACGGATTGCTCGAGATCCGCTGCGCGAAGCTCAAGCGCCCCGGGCGGGTTCGCGTCGCCGTGACCAGCGAGGGCGACGGCTGAGCGCTCGCGAGCCGTCGGCGACGAAGGAGAACTCACCGTGTTCGGTCGAAAACGATTGACGTCGTCGGCAAGCCCCGCGGAGACCGCT
Source organism: bacterium (assembly GCA_046331705.1). Classification (GTDB taxonomy): domain Bacteria; phylum JADJOY01; class JADJOY01; order JADJOY01; family JADJOY01; genus JADJOY01. The sequence goes on from JAXLQJ010000021.1 coordinate 42,233, forward strand.
CCGGTCGCGCGCACGCTGCCGGTGTTGCCGCTGCGCAACTTGGTGGTCTTTCCGAACATGATGGCGCCGCTCGCCATCGGCCGGACCGCCTCCATCCAGGCCATCGACACCGCGGTGATCGGCGATCGTCTGGTGGTGGGCATCCCCCAGAAGGAAGCCGAGAAGGAGGATCCCCACTCCGAGGATCTGCACGCCGTCGGCACGGTCCTCAAGATCATCAAGATGGTGAAGCCGCCCAGCGGCGGCATGAACCTGCTGGTGCAAGGCGAGCGGCGCGTGCGCGTGCGCGGCTACCCGTCCAGCACGCCATTCCTCACCGCCGAGACCGAGACCCTCGCGACCGAGCCCGGCGCCGACGTGGTCGAGATCGAAGGGCGAGCACAAGCGCTCAAGAACATCTTCAAGCGCGTCGCCGACCGCAACAGCCTCTTGCCGCCCGAGGCCGCGGGCATGGCGCTCGCCATCGACGACCCCGAGGCGCTCGCCTACGTGGTCGCGAGCGGGCTCACGCTCTCGATCGAAGAGAACGTCGAGCTGCTGGGCGAGCCGTCGCTCGCGAAGTTGCTCGATCGCGTGCAGTTTCTGGCGCAGCGCGAGCTGCAGCGGCTCGAGATCTCCAACAAGATCCAGACCGAGATCCAGAAGGAGGTCGGCGACCAGCAGCGCGAGCACTTCCTGCGCGAGCAGCTCAAGGCCATCCACCGCGAGCTGGGCGAGAAGGACGAGCGCCAAGCCGAGGTCGAGGAGCTCGAGAAGCGACTCGCTGCCGCCAACCTCCCCGAGGAGCCGCGCAACGTCGTCGAGAAGGAGCTGCGGCGCCTCGCGCAGATGCCGCCCGGAATGGCCGAGGGCTCGGTCATCCGGACCTACGTGGAATGGATCCTGGATCTGCCCTGGAGCAAGCGCACCGACGACCAGCTCGACGTGCCGCGCGCCAAGGAGATCCTCGACACCGATCACTACGACCTCGAGAAGGTGAAGCAGCGCATCCTCGAGACGCTCGCGGTGCGCAAGCTCAAGCCGGACGCGCGCGGCCCCATCCTCTGCTTCGTCGGCCCGCCGGGGACCGGCAAGACCAGCCTCGGCAAGTCGATCGCGCGGGCCCTGGGGCGGCAATTCGTGCGCGTGAGCCTGGGCGGCGTGCGCGACGAGGCCGAGATCCGCGGTCACCGACGCACCTACGTCGGCGCGTTGCCGGGGCGCATCGTGCAGGGGCTGAAGCGCGCCGGCAGCCACAATCCCGTGTTCATGCTCGACGAGATCGACAAGCTCGGGAACGACTTCCGCGGCGACCCGTCCTCGGCGCTCCTCGAGGTGCTCGATCCCGAGCAGAACCACTCGTTCTCGGACCACTACCTGGAGATCCCCTTCGACCTCTCCGAGGTCATGTGGATCACCACCGCCAACGTGCTCTCGAACGTGCCGGCGCCACTCCAGGACCGCATGGAGGTGCTGGAGCTGCCGGGGTACACGTCCGAGGAAAAGGGCGAGATCGCCCGGCGCTATCTGGTGCCGCGCGAGGTGGCGGCCAACGGCCTAGCACCGGACCAGGTGACGATCGAGGACGACGCGATCGCCAAGGTGCTCAGCGATTACACCCGCGAGGCCGGCGTTCGAAACCTGGAACGGGCGATCGCGGGGCTCTGCCGCCACGTGGCGCGGGAGCGCGCCGAGGGACGCACTCGGGCGCGGACGCTTCGCGCCGAGGACGTCGAAGGGATCCTGGGACCACGCCGTTTCTTCTCCGAGGTCGCCGAGCGCGGCGGCATCGCGGGAGTCTCGACGGGCCTCGCGTGGACCCCGGCGGGCGGCGACATCCTCTTCATCGAATCGGCGCAGATGCCCGGCTCGAAGGGCCTCACCATCACCGGCCAGGTCGGCGACGTGATGAAGGAGTCGGCGCAGGCCGCGCTCACCGTGGTGCGCGCACGAACCCAAGCGCTCGGCATCGCCGACGACTTCTTCCAGAAGGTCGACCTCCACATCCACGTCCCCGCGGGCGCGATCCCCAAGGACGGTCCTTCCGCGGGTGTCGCGATCGTCGCGTCGATCGTGTCGCTGGTGACCGGCAAGCCGGTGAACCCGCGCACCGCGATGACCGGCGAGATCACGCTGCGAGGCAAGGTGCTGCCCGTCGGCGGCATCAAGGAGAAGGTGCTCGCCGCGCGCCGCGCCGGCATCGAGACGGTGGTCCTGCCCAAGCTCAACGAGGGCGACCTGCAAGAGGTGCCGCCGAACGCGCGCGAGGGCCTGGAATTCGTGCTCGTCGATCGGATCGAGGAGGCGCTCGAAGCGGCGTTCCGCGAACCGACGCTCGAGCCCGGGCCGAGCAAGGAGCGAGCTTCGCGCCGGGCGCGACCGCGCGCGGACACCGCTGCCGCCTGAGCGGCGTTCTTCGGTCATACTGCCGGCGCATGCGTGCGCCGCACGATCTCCACGGCCGTCCCCTGCGCAATCTGCGCATCTCGGTCACCGACCGGTGCAACCTGAGGTGCGCCTACTGCATGCCCGAGAAGGAGTACGTGTGGCTGCCGCGCGCCGGCATCCTGCGCTTCGAGGAGCTCTCGACCCTGATCGACGGCTTCGCGCTGGCCGGCGTCGATCGGGTGCGGCTGACCGGGGGCGAGCCGCTGCTGCGTCACGAGCTCGCACGGTTCGTGCGGATGGTCGCCGAGAAGCCCGCCATTCGCGATCTCGCCCTCACCACCAACGGGGTGCTGCTCGCCGAGCACGCGCGTGCGCTCGCCGAAGCCGGGCTGCGCCGGCTGACGGTGAGCCTCGACACGTTGCGCGCCGATCGCTTCCGGGCCCTCAACCAGCGGGACGAGCTGCCGGCGGTGCTGCGCGGCATCGAGGCCGCGCGGGACGCCGGCTTCGCGCCGCTCAAGATCGACACGGTGGTCATGGCGGGCGTCAACGACGACGAGCTGGTCGATCTGCTCGATTTCGGCCGTGACGCCAACGCCGAGGTGCGCTTCATCGAGTACATGGACGTCGGCGGTGCCACGCGCTGGTCGATGGATCAGGTGGTCTCCCGAGAGACCATGCTCCGCCGTCTGGCGTCCGTCCTCGGCCCGATCGAGCCGCTCGCCGAGGCGAGCAGCGCTCCCGCCGAGCGCTTCCTGCTCGGCGACGGACGTACGTTCGGCATCATCTCCTCGACCACCGCGCCGTTTTGCTCCGCCTGCGACCGCTCGCGGCTCACGGCGGACGGGATGTGGCTCCACTGCCTCTACGCACCCACCGGCATCGACCTGCGCGCGGTGATCCGCGGCGGCGCCGACGCCGCCGCGATCGCGGAGCGGGTGGCCGCGGGCTGGGCGCGGCGCGGCGACCGCGGCGCCGAGGTCCGGCTCGCCCTGGCGGCCCGCGAGCCCTTGGCCCCGCCACCCGAGCTGCGCTCCAACCCGCACCTCGAGATGCACACCCGCGGCGGGTGAGGCGCCCGTCCGCGCCCCTCGGTCAAGGAGGCGGCGTGGTGCCGCCCTCGGCGTCCGTCTTGACCAGCAGCACCTGTCCGTCGCTGAACGTCTGTCCAGAGGTTCCGGCCAGCGCATAACCGCCGTCCGAGGTCGACAGGACCTTCTGGCCCTTCTCCTGCGCCGCGCCTCCCAGGTAGCGAGTCCACGCCGACGTGCCTGCGTCGTCGAGCTTGGCGAGCATCACCTGGATGTTGGTCGGACTCGTACCGACGTCGCCGTAGCCGCCCACGATCAGGCCGCCGGCGAGGGCATGCTGGATGTCCCGCGCGTGCTCGTCTCGATCGGGGTCTCCGAAGTGCCGCGACCAGAGCACTTCGCCGAGGGCATCGGTGCGCACGACGAGCGCGTCGCCATAGGGGTGACTGGCCCCTTGGACCTCCAGCGTTCCGCTGAACGCCGCCCCGCCGTCGGCCATGGCGATCACCGCGCTACCGTCGTCGTAGCCGGCGGTACCGAAGGTCTTGTCCCATTGCCTCGTGCCGCTCGAGTCGGTCTTCACGAGCCATGCGTCGAAGTTGCCGGCGCCATACGAGGTCGTGACGCCGGCCAAGAAGAAACCGCCATCCACCGCCGGCGCCACGCCGTACGCTTCCTCGTAGCCCGCGCCGCCGTACGTCTTGCTCCATTCCTCGACGCCGTCGCCATCGACTTTCAGCAGCAGCATGTCGGCGACGCTCGACGCACTCCCGATCCAGCGGCTTCCCACCAGAACGAACCCACCGTCCGCAGTGGGCCGGATCGCTTGAATCGCCTGCGACGATCCGGTCGGCGCGAGCAGCGCGCGACGCCACATCTCCTCGCCAGCGGGATCGGTCCTGACGAGGAGGCCGCGCGTGTCGCTCGCATCGAACGACGAGCCGACGACCAGCAGACCGCCGTCGGGAAACGCGACCACGCCCGACGCGGAGTCCGACTTCGACGTACCGTAGACCCGAGACCATTGCATCTCGCCGCGCACGTCGGACCTCACGACCAGCAGGTCGGTGGGACCGCTCGCCGGGCCGGTGGCACCGGCGACGGCGAACCCGCCGTCGGAAAGCTGGGCCACTGCCCGGCCTTCCTCGTGCGAAGCGGCGTCGCCGTAGAGCTCCCAGAACGTGATGGGCTGACAGGCGGCGGTGAGGCCGAGAACTGCCCAGCAGCCAAACGTCCATGCTCGTCGTCGGATGTCGATCACGAGATGCATCCTCCTCGCACCGAGTCTGGACGACCTGACTTCCGACCCGCAAGGCAGCCACGCCCAACCGTAGCCTCGCGTCCGCAGGGAGGGTAAACCGTTTGATTTCGCCTCGGGCGCCTCCATGAAGCACATCCGCAACTTCTCGATCATCGCGCACATCGATCACGGCAAATCGACGCTCGCCGACCGGTTGATCCAGCGCTCGGGCATCATCGACGCGCGCGAGTTCCACGATCAGCTCCTCGACTCGATGGACATCGAGCGCGAGCGCGGCATCACCATCAAGAGCCAGGCGATCACCCTTCCCTACAAGGCGAAGGACGGCGAGCTCTATCAGCTCAATCTGATCGACACTCCCGGGCACGTGGACTTCTCGTACGAGGTGTCGCGCTCGCTGGCCTCGAGCGAGGGCGTGCTGCTGCTGGTGGACGCGAGCCAGGGTGTCGAGGCGCAGACCCTCGCGAACCTGTACCTGGCGCTCGAGCAGGATCTGGCGATCATCCCGGTCATCAACAAGATCGACCTGCCATCGGCGGACGTCATCGGCGCCAAAGAGGAGATCAAGGCCGAGCTCGGGCTCGACCCAGACGAGGCCATCCTGGCGTCCGCCAAGGAAGGGCTCGGGATCGACGACATCCTGGAAGCGATCGTCGCGCGCATCCCGCCGCCCACGGGTGATCCGGACGGGCCGCTCAAGGGGCTCATCTTCGACGCCCAGTACGATTCCTTCCGCGGTGTCGTCGTTCACACGCGGCTCTTCGACGGCAGCATTCGCGCCGGCGACAGCCTGCGCCTGATGTCGACGGGCGCCACCCATCGCGTGGAGGAGGTCGGCCACTTCCGCATCGTCCGGCAGAAGCGCGACCAGCTCAGCGCCGGCGAGGTCGGCTACGTCATCGCCGGCATCAAGACCATCGGCGACGCACGCATCGGCGACACGCTCACGCTCGCCAGCAACCCGGCGCCGAGCGCCCTGCCCGGCTTCCGCGAGGTCAAGCCGTTCGTCTTCTCGTCGATCTACCCGGTGTCGGCCGACGACTACACGGATCTCAAGGACTCGCTCGAGAAATACATCCTCAACGACGCGGCACTCGTCTACACCAAGGACTCTTCGGCGGCCCTCGGTCAAGGCTTCCGCTGCGGGTTCCTCGGCCTCTTGCACCTGGAGATCGTCCAGGAGCGCCTCGAGCGCGAGTACGGGCTCTCGATCATCTTCACCGCTCCCAGTGTCAAGTACCGGTTCTTCCTGAACGACGGCTCGCTGCTCGAGGTCGACAACCCCGCCCACTACCCGGACCCCGCGAGCATCGCGCGCACCGAGGAGCCCTACGTCCGCGCCACCATCATGGTGCCAGACCGCTACCTCGGCGTGGTGATGCAGCTCTGTCGCGACCGCCGCGGCGTGAATTCCAGCTACACGTACCTGTCGCCGAAGCGCGTCGAGGTCCGCTACGAGATCCCGCTCGCCGAGGTCATCTACGACTTCTACGATCGCCTCAAGAGCATCACCCAGGGCTACGGCTCGCTCGACTACGAGATCACCGACTACCGCGCCAGCGACATCATCAAGATCGACATCCTGGTGAACGGCGACAAGGTCGACGCCCTCTCCCAGCTCGTCTTTCGCGAGCGCGCCCGTGCCCGCGCGCTCCACGCCTGCGAGCGCCTCAAGGACGAGATCCCCCGCCACCAGTTCAAGATCGCGATCCAGGGCGCGATCGGCGGCCAGATCATCGCCCGCTCCACCATCGGCGCCTTCCGCAAGGACGTGACCGCCAAGTGCTATGGCGGCGACATCAGCCGCAAGCGCAAGCTCCTCGAGAAGCAAAAGGAAGGCAAGAAGCGCATGAAGATGGTGGGATCGATCGAGGTCCCCCAGAGCGCCTTCCTCGCCGTCCTCAAGTCCGGCGACGACGAGTGATCGAGCGTCGAGCTCGACCGACGGCTCCCGGCTGACGAGCCGGTTCCGATCGCGTGGGCTCCGAGCGCGCCGCCAGCGCGCGTCGTGACCGCCCGCCTCCTCCGATCGCCGCGCGCGAGCGCGGCCCGTCCGGTTGGGTCCGGCGCGGACCCGCTCCCCTGCGCGCGCGACGCGGTCGGCGTGTGCGCCAGAGCACGCACGAGCGCGCCCACTCGGCAGTTCTTGCCGATTCGCATCCTCCAGTGGGGCATCGAGCTTCCCCGGCTCCGCCGACACTCGGACACCACTGCCCGAATTTCGGACCTTTCCTCCACGCGCCCGACACGCAGCGGACGCGGCACGGCCTTCGCACTGGGTGCGCGCGGCCTTCCGCAACGTTCGAAGCCCGCGCGCCCGCGAGGACGCCGTGGACGAGGGAAACGAGCATGCGATTCTCCAACCTGAGCATCCGATGGCAGCTCGCGGCGGTCAGCGCCGCCTTGGTCTGCGTGCCCGCGATCGTCCTCGGCGCGCTCAGTTATCGATCCGCCGCTCGCGCCACGCACGATCAAGTCGCGGCCGACATCGCGCAACGCGCCAACGAGATCGTGCTGTTCTTGGACGCCGTGAAGCGCGAGATCGCGAGCCAGCACGAGGCCGCCGACGAGATCGCCGGGCGCATGGTTCGAGCCCAGGCCGAGGCGCTCCAGGAGATGGTCCGCCACCACCCGGGGACGGACGCGGATCTCGCCGAGACGATCGGGAAGATCGACGTCGGAAAGTCCGGCTACGTCTGGATCGCCAACGACGAGGGGACGCTGCTCCACACGCGGAACAAGCAGCTCGTCGGGAAGCGGCTGATCGACATGCCCGATGCCGAGGGAAACTCGGTCTTTCCGGCGCTCTTCGAGAAGGCGAAGCATCTCGGGCCGGACGAGGTGGGCGAAGTCGTCTATCCCTGGCGAAACCCCGGCGAGAGCGAAGCGCGCGAGAAGATCGTCGGCTTCTTCAGCCTTCCGGAGCGGCACTGGGTCCTCGGCGTCGGCGCGTACACGGACGAGATCGCGGATCTCGGCTTCGCGGCTCGTCGGCTGGAGGCCCTGAAGAGCGATCTCGCCGCGATGCTGGTCGGCAAGACGGGCTACGTGTACGTGCTCGACGCCGAGGGTCATTACGTCGTCTCCGCGGGGCGCAAGCGAGACGGCGAGCGCATCTGGGAGGCCAAGGACGCGAGCGGAAACCTCTTCATCCAACGGATCATCCACGAGGCCGACGCGATGGGCCCACGCAAGGTGGGGCTCACCCGCTACCCCTGGCAGAACAAGGGCGAGGCCGCGCCGCGAATGAAGATCGTGGCGTTCACCAAGTACGACACCTGGGGCTGGTACATCGGGGTCGGCGCCTACGAGGACGAGTTCCTCGACGGTCTCGTCCGCATCCGCCACGCGGTGCTGGCGGTGATGGGGACCGCGGTGCCGATCGGCGTGGCGTTCGCGTTCTGGTTCGCGACCTCGTGGACGCGGCTCTTCCGCACCCTCGCGCGTCACCTGCAGCGCGTGGCGGACGGCGACCTCGCGCCGCTCGACGGCACCACGTTACCCGGCGGGCGCAACGAGCTCGGACAGATGAGCTGCGCGCTCGCCGGAATGCTCGAGGGCCTGCGCACGTTGGTCGGAAGCGTTCGTTCCAACGTCGACTCGCAGTTCAACGCCATCACCGGCCTCTCCGCGTCTGCCGAGGAGGTGAGCACCTCGATGTCGCAGGTGTCGCAGGCGGTGGCCGACATGTCGCGCAGCGCCCACACGGTCGCCGAGGCCAGCGAACAATGCCAGCGCGTGTCGGCGCGCACCCAGGAGCACGCGGCCACGGGGTCGAGCGCGGCGGAAGCGGCGCGGCGGCAGATGCAGGTCATCAGCGACACCACCAAGCGCAGCGGCGAACGGATCGCGACGCTTCAGACCAAGTCGAACGAGGTGGGATCGATCGTCAACACGATCTCCGCGATCAGCCACCAGACCAATCTGCTCGCGCTCAACGCCTCGATCGAGGCCGCGCGCGCCGGTGAGGCCGGCCGCGGCTTCGCCGTGGTCGCTGGCGAGGTACGCGGCCTCGCCGAAGCGTCGAGCCGCGCCAGCGCGCAGATCGCGGAATTGATCGCGGGCATCCAGCACGAGGTCGGCAACGCGATCGAGGTGATCGGAACCAATTGCACGCACGTCGCGGAGGGTGAGCGCGCCGTGCACGAGGCGCTGATCGCGTTCGAGGCGATCCCCGCGCTCGTCGCCGAGGTGGATCAGGCCCTCGGCCAGATGAAGGGGCTCACGTTCACGAACGCCTCCGGCGCGGAGGAAGTCTCCGCATCCACCGGCGAGGTCGCGCGGGCGATGGACGAGGTGAACCGAACCAGCCAACAACTGTCGCTCGGCGCCGATTCGCTGCGCTCGCTGGTCTCTCGATTCAACCTCGACGACGCATCCCACGTGCCGCTCGCCGCCGCGATCGCCGCGCGGCCCGAGTCGAGTGGCGCGAGCGCGAGCCTGCCGCCGAGCGCGGGCGCGCACTGGGGTCACGGCCAGCGCGCGTCGAGCCACGCGCACGCGTCGCTCGCGACGCTCGCGCTGGCATTCCTCGCGGTCGCGGGTGCTGCGCACGCCGAGGGCACGGCGGCCGGCGCGCCTCCTCCCACGCCGGAGGCCTGTCCCGCCCCGCCCCCGGCGACGCCGGGCGGCTTCCAGGTGCCGGGCACGTCCACCGTGCTCACCCTCGGCGGCTACGTGAAGCTCGACATGCTGTGGAGCAGCCAGAGCGTCGGCGGCGCCGGCGGCTCGAACACCGGCGACCAGTTCCTGCTCCCCGGAACGATTCCCGTCGACCCCCCGAAGGGCGAATCGGGTGAGATCACGTTCCACCCACGTCAGAGCCGGCTCTTCATGCGAAGCGACACTCCGACGGATTGGGGCAAGGTCACCACCTACGCGGAAGTGGACTTCTATGCGTTTCAGGCTCCGGGAGACGAGCGCGTGGGCAACGGCTACTCACCGCAGATCCGACACGCGTACGGGCGCGTCGGTCCGCTGCTGGCGGGGCAGACGTGGTCGACCTTCATGACGCCGTGCAACCTGCCCGACGTGAACGATTTCGTGGGACCCGTCGCCGCGACGTTCGTGCGCCAGCCGCAGATGCGGTGGACGCAGCCCCTCGGGCCGGTGAGCGTCGACGTCGCCGTCGAGTCGCCCGAGACCACGCTCCGCGATCCCGACGGCAAGCGGCAGACCCCGGACGACGACCGGCTCCCGGACTTCGTCCTGCGGGTGGGGACGAGCGGCGCTTGGGGCGAGGTCGCGATGGCCGGCCTGCTGCGCGAGCTGCGCAGCTCGGGAACGGTGGTGGCGGGCGTCGAGGACACCGCGATCGCCGGCGGTTTCAACATCGCCGGCAAGGTGGCCACGTGGGGCAAGGACGACGTTCGCTTCTCGCTCGAATGGGGCCAGGGAATCGGTCGCTACGTCGGCCTCAACGTCTTCGACGACGCCAGCGTCGACGTCGCGGGCCACATCGCCGCGATCCCGGTGTACGGCGGCTTCGCGGCCTATCGGCACGTGTGGACGGAGACGCTGCGCTCGTCGCTCGTCTACGGCTACCTCACCGCCGATCCCGATCCCGGCAGCGTGCCCGCGTCGACGTCACGCGAGGTGCAATCGGTCCACGTGAACCTGCTGTGGAACCCCGTCACCCCGTTCACGATCGGCCCCGAGTACATCTGGGCGTCGCGCCAGCTCGAGAGCCACGCCAGCGGTCATCTCGACCGCTTCGAGCTCTCGGCCCGATTCGCGTTCTGAACGGGGCGCGTCACGCCGGCCGCGGCGGCAGGCGCGAGAGCTCGTCGTAGAGGTAGACCGCGGCGCGCGTGCCGTTCTTCCAGTCGTCGACGTTGAGCGACTCGTTCTCCGAATGGGCGTTGCAGGTGGGGTCCTCGACGCCCATGAGCAGCGCCGGCACGCCGCCCAGCACCTTGGCGAACGGGTCCACGAACGGGATCGAGCCGCCGCAACCGATGAAGACGCAGTCGCGGCCATAGGCCTTCGACATCGCGCGCGCGGCGGCGTCGAAGGCTGGCCCGTTGGGCTCGGTCATCCACCAGCCCGCCGCGTGCTCGCGCTCGACCTTCACCTTGAGACCCCACGGCACGCGCATCTCGAAGTGGCGGACCATCGCGTCCTGCACCTTCTTGGGGTCCTGATCCGGGACGATGCGAACCGAGATCCGGGCACGCGCGCTCTCGATGATCTGGTTCGTCGAGCCCTCGAACGGCCGCGCCTCGAACGCGAGCACGGTGACCGCCGGCTGGCGCCACACGCGTCCCCACACCGGCATGCGCTGGTCGCCGATGAGGGTGGCGCCCTCCACCAACCCCACTTGCTCGCGGAACTGCTTCTCGCTGAAGGGCAACGCGGCGATCGCTTGGTGGGATTTGCGATCGAGCGGCCGGACGTCACCCCACACCGGCAGGTTCAGGGTGCCTTCGTCGGTCATGAGCTCGCCGATCGCCTTGCAGAGCGCGATCACGGGATCGGGCACGGGCCCGCCCCACATCCCGCTGTGCACCGGGTGATCGAGCGCCTGGACCTCGACGCGGATCCCCACGATCCCGCGCAGCGCGTAGGTGATCGAGGGGATGCCGGCGTCGTAGTTCGAGGTATCCGTCAGCACCAGCACGTCCGCGGCGAGCTCGCGCTGATACTCGCGCAAGAACGGCTCGAGCGACTCCGAGCCGGTCTCCTCCTCGCCCTCGACGATGAACTTCACGTTCACCGGCAGCTTGCCGGCGGTCCGGAGATAGGCGCCGCACGCGGCGACGTGCATGAGCACGCCGGCCTTGTCGTCGACCACGCCGCGCCCGTAGAGCCGCCCGTCGCGCCGCAGGGTGGGCTCGAACGCGGGCGTCTCCCACTTTTCCGGCCGGCCCGGCGGCTGGACGTCGTGGTGCCCGTAGAGCAGCACCGTGGGCGCGCCAGGCGCGTGCAGCCATTCGCCGTACACGTACGGATGGCCACCCGGGAACTCGATGACCTTGCAGCCTTCCAAGCCGGCCGCCTCGAAGAGCTCCTTGGTCTTGCGGGCGCTCGCCGCGACCGCGGCGCTGGGCGGGGCGTCGGCCGACACGCTCGGGATGCGCGACAGCTCCACGAGCTGCGCCAGGTACGAGTCCCAGCTCGCGTCGAGGTGAGCGAGCGCCTGATTCACGGGATCGGTCATCGAATGAGCTCTCGTGCGGCGGCGTGCGTTCGCTGGTGCCGAGCCGCGCGCCGGAAGAAGTGGTACGGGGACTGCGCCGGAGGGGCCTAATGTCTCAGGAGATTCGCGTTCGCAGCAACTCGCTCGGGCGATCGCGAGGAGGTCAGCCGGCCGTCGCCATGCCGGCGCGGATGGCGCCGCCCAGATCGCGCTCCACCGTCTTGCGGGCGACGCGGATGGCATTGCGAATCGCCCAGGCGTTCGAGCGTCCATGGGCCTTGATCACCGGCTTGGTGAAGCCCAGCACCGGCGCGCCGCCGTACTGCCGCCAGTCGGTCATGGTGCGGATCTGACGGATGCCCTCGGAGAGCATCATCAGCCCGAGCTTCCACAGGAACTTCCGCGCGTAGGCATCCTTGGCGATGTCGGAGACGACCTCGCTCACGCCCTCCAGCATCTTCAACACCACGTTGCCGAGGAATCCCTCGCACACCACCACGTCCACCGTGCCCTTCGGGATGTCGAGGCCTTCGACGTTCCCCACGAAGTTGATGCCGGGCATCGCCGCCAGCAGCCGATGCGCTTCCACGATCGCCGCCGTGCCCTTGGTGGGCTCGGTGCCGTTCGAGAGCAGCGCCACCCGCGGTGACTCGATCGACGAGATGATGCGCGAATAGGCGGAGCCCATCACCGCGAAGCTCACCAGATCACGCGCCTCCACGGTGAGCGTCGCGCCGACGTCGAGCATCAACGCGAAGGGATCGTCGTGGGGGCCGTGCTGCTGCTCCGTGGGATGGACCGTGGCGAGCGCGCAGCGATGGACACCCGCCACACGCTCGAGCTTGCGGGACGCCGCGAGAATCAGGGCGCCGGTGCTGCCGGCCCCCACCAGCGCGTCCGCCTCGCCCCGGGCCACCAGATCGGCGGCCAGGAGCGCCGAGCACTGCGCCTTCTGGTCGAGCGCCACCGCCGGCTTCTCGTCCTGGCGAACCCAATCGGCGGTGTGCAGGAGCGACAGCCGGCTGCGGTCGTAGGCCTGTCGCTTGAGCAACGGCTCGATCTGGGCGCCGTCGCCCACCAGCACCATCCGGATCGGCACGTCCTCGCGGCTCACCTGCGCGGCGCCCTCGACCACCACGCCGGGACCGGCATCGGGCCCCATCGCGTCCAGCGCGATCGTGATCATCCTCGCTCCCCCGCTCGCTGCGTGCTCACGGCGCGGCGCGTCCAGCAGCACGCGCAGCATCGCGACCGAATCTACCTCCGGCGCACCCGGCGGGAACCCTCGCGGTTCGCGAGCTCGCCGCGCTCGTTTCGCGACACGCTATCTTCCGCGCCGATGGCGCCACCCTCTCCACGCTCGGCCGCCGCGCGGACTTCCGCGCCCACCGCCCGCATCGAGCCCGAGCAGCTCGGGCCGATCGCCGCCGAGATCCATCGCCTCGACGCCGAAGACGGCGCCGAGCTGGCGCTCACGCGGGTTCCGGCGGCGCCAGCCGATGCGCATGCGACGCCGGTGGTGCTGGTGCACGGCAACTACAGCCGCCGCAACTTCTGGATCTCGCCCAAGGGCATCGGCCTCGCGCCGTTCCTGGCGCAGCGCGGATTCGACGTGTGGGTGCTCGAGCTGCGCGGCCACGGGCTATCGCCGAAAGGCGCGCGATTCTCCGCGATCACCGCGGAGGATCACATGCGACTCGACCTCGCGGCCGCCGAGCGCCACGTGCGAGCGCACGGCGCGCGCGCGGCGTTCTGGGTCGCGCATTCGGCGGGCGGGATCTACGTGCTGGGTGCGCTCGCGGCGGGCTGGCTCGATCCGCAGCGAGTCCTGGGCGTGGCGACGTTCGGCTCGCAGATTCGTGACGGCGAGGCCTTCTTGCGCGTTCCCGGAGTCGCGGGGTTGCTCGCGTTGGCGTTACGCGCGCTGGGTCATCTACCCGCGCCGCGATTCGGTCTGGGCCCCGAGATCGAGCCCGCCGGCGAGATGATCGAGTTCATCCGCTGGAAAGGCTGGCGCGGTCGTTGGCGGAGCAGCGAGGGCTTCGACTACGGGCGAGGGCTCGCCGCCGTCACCGTGCCGCTCGCGAGCTTCGCCGGCGCAGCGGACGAGCAAGATCCTCCCAGCGGATGCCGCGCGCTCCTCGATCTCGCAGGAAGCCCCGACAAGACCTTCGTCGAGCTGGGTCGCACCAACGGCTTCGTTCGCGACTACGGCCACGTCGACATGATCGTGAGCAAAGAGGCCGCCACCGAAGTCTGGCCGCGCCTCGCACGCTGGCTCGAGGATCGAGCTCCGCGCTGATCCCGCGGCGCCCGCGGTCGCCGCGCTCAGACCCTCGGCAACCAGCGGCGCACGGACACCATCTCGAGAGCGACCTCCACCTTGCGCAGCAGGATCTCGAGGTCGCCGCGGTGGCCGCCGCTCGCCAACCGCGTCGCGAGCGTCGCGCCGATCGAAGCGGCCGTGCTGCGAGCGCCACCGTCGTCGGCGTAGAAGACGGCGACCGGCTGGCCGCGCACGTCGATCCGGACTCCACACACCGAGCGCGGCGTCGCGCCGATGCCGAGCGTCCGAGCCAGGGCGATGCCGGTGGGATCGATCCGAAGCTCACGCACGACCAGCTCGCGCCGCGCGACGATCTCGTGCGCGAAGCCGGCGCCGATCGTGACCCGCGCCTCTCGAAACCGCTGCTCCTCGACGGTGCCGCCGATCGCGCGCCAGCCACGCAGGCCGCGCGGCCCCACGTGGAAGAGCGCCGCGCGATCGAACACGGTGGACGCGTAGCCGAGGAGCACGGCGGCGACGTCGGCAAGATGCCGGGCGTCGGCGAGCTGGCGACAAGCCGCCGCCAGGCTCGAGAGGGGGACGATCTCCCCGCGCTGCGGCACCGCCTCCTCGACGGGCTCGCCGACCACCAAGGGAAGCTCTTCTTCCGGCGCGGTGACGCGGGCGGGTGCGGCGACACCGCGACTGGCCTGCTCGACCGGCCACGGCGTGCTGCGCACTCCGAGCCACTCGTCCTCGACCTCCTGGCGTTCCGTGGGCCGAGTCATGAGGCCGGGAATCCGCTCGACCTCCACGTTCGCCAGCCCCGAGGCGGTCGCGCCCACGGCACCGGCGGCGCGTGTGCCGTTCGACGCGGCGAAACCGCTGCGCGCCTGCGCCTGGGCCTTGAACTGAGCCACCGTCTCCGATTGCTGCGGCCGGACCAGCTCCACGAAGCTCGCGCCGAAATACGTCTCGAGCGCCCGCTTGATGATGAAATCCGGTGCCACACGCACGTGAATGGCCTTGCCGGTCGCGAAAGCCATCTCGTCCACCGCTTGCACGTTGCTGGGGTCGCTCATCACCACCGTGATGCGCCCCTTGGTCATGGCGATGGGAATCGCGCGGTGCTTGAGAAGCTGCTCGCGCGGCACCGAGTTGAGGATGTCCCAGCGGATCCCCCGCACCTCCGTGGGCTCGACGGAGTCGATGCCGTGGTAGGCACCCAGGTGACGGGTGAGATCGAGTGGAGAGAGGAAGCCCAGGTCCACCAGGTTGAACCCGAGCCGCCCGCCGAAGCGGGTCTGGGCGTCGAGCGCCACCCGCAGCTGCTCGCCGTTGATCGCGCCCTTGGCCACCAGATACTGCCCGAGCTGCCGTCCCATGGGATGCACTCCAACTAAAGCGGTCGGATTCCGCGTTTCACCGTATCGTCTCCATTACACCACCGCGGGCCGGGCCGATTCAAACGGCGACTCGGACGCCCGGCTCACCGGGAACGGGTCAACGCTCGTCGTCGGGGGGCCGAGCGCAGGCGAGCGCGATCAAATCCGCGATTCCCGGGGAATTCCCGCTGTCCAGCACCGAGGCCAGGCGCCCCGCGGCTTCTCCACCGTGGCGCCTCCCGAGCTCGCGCTCGCACTTGGCCCGCACCGCCGCAAGTCGATCGTTTTCCCCCGGCGCGCCGACGGGTACCTCCTGGGTGGCGCAAAGCCGGCGGCCGTCGTGGAGCACGATCGTCACCGTCGCTGGAAAGGCCATCCGGAAGGCCGTGAGATCCACCGAGCCGAGGTCCGGACGTGTGCCGCGCAGGCGGGCATCCGCTCGCCGTGCGCGCCCCCGGCGCAGCGCCGCGCGCAGCCGCCGGCGGTGCGCGCCGAGCAATCCCGCGAGGTCGAGGCCGTGACTGCGCCGCCCTCCCAGCTCGCGCGCATAGCCGCGCGCCACCTTCCAGAAGTCGACCAGACGCAGCGCGGCGACCACCGAGCTCGAACCGAACGCCCCGTCGAAGGCCTCGGCGACGGTCAGCGTGGCGCCCCAATCGTGGCGCAGCACCACGCGGCTCGCGAGCGCGCGCAGCGTGGTCTCGTGCATGGCGAGGAACTCGGGCTCGAGCTCGCGCGGCGTGAGCGCGGCAGCCACCACGCCGATCGCGACGCTGAGCGGGATCGAGAAATTCGCGAACACCGCGCTCAGGCCCACCTCGGATCGATGCTCGGCCGAGAGGTTGTCCATCTCCACGGTGAGCAGGCTCGCGTCGACCTCGATGCGTTCGATGGCCTCGGGCGCCAGGGCATGCCCGTCCGTCACCCGCTGCTGGTCCAGCAACCGGAAGAGCGCATCCATGGTGGTATCGATGTAGGCGCAACCGGGATAGCGCTTGAACGCGAGCGTGTCGGTGACCCACGAGCGGCCGAGCCCGGTCATCGCGTGCGGGATGGGGACGAACGAGAAGAAGCGCCACAGGCCCTTGCGGCGGTGCTCGAAGATCTCGCGCGCGCCCGTCAGCCCCTCCGCAGCGCAGTACGCGGCCTGGACACCGGCGATCGTCGGGCCGGCGGCGGTGAGCACCTTGCTGCCGGGCCCCATGAACCCCGGCCACAACGTGAACGTGGGCTGGTAGAGCGCGATGGCGAGGGCGTGCGCCGTGCGCGCGGCGTCGAGGCCGAGGATCTTGGCGCCCGCCGCCGCCGCGCCGGCCGCGTGGATGAAGCTCCACGCCTGCCCGTTCTGCGGGCCGAGCACGCAGCTCGCGCCCACGCGCCCGGCGATCTCGTTGGCCACCACCTGCGCCAGCAACAGCTCGTCCATGGTGCGCCCCTCGAGCTCCGCGATCGCCAGGCTCGCGAGCACCGCCGAGTGACCGGTGTGGCCGAGGTAGAGATAGTCGTCGTAGTCGAGCGCCATGCTGCGGGCGCTCGACACGGTCAACGCGTCGGCGAGCGACCATCGCTCGCCGGTGGGCAACACCGTGACGCGGCCCGGCGTCGCGTGTCGCGCCACCGCGCGCTCGACGGCGCGCGCTTCCTCGGTGGGCGTCCCGGCGTGGATGGAAGCCACCACGTTCACGAGCTGGTGCCGCGCCAGCTCCAGCACTCGCTGCGGCACGTCCTCGACGCGCACGGTGGCGATCCACGCGCCGAGCCTCTCGCCGACCGTCGCGCCCACGGGGATCTTCATCGCCGATCGAGCCTCCGCTGCTTCGGGTTTCGAGGAAACGCGCACTGCAATTTCGGGCGCCAATCTCGCTTGCGAGCGCCGCGCGCTCCCGGATACGCTCCTCGTTCTCGGCAAGCGTGCCACGCGCGAAGCCCGACGGGCGAGGCACACGGCGTGCATTGGGATTTCCACCGGGGTATGCTCTTGTTTTCGATCGACGTCTCGGCGCAGCGCGTACCGCCTCCGTGCAGTGACGCGAGACGAGCGAGCGAGCGACGATGACCGCCACCCGCAGTACCGTCCTGGTCGTCGACGATCTGGAGCCGGCGCGCAACATGCTGCGCCGCCTGCTCCATCGCGAAGGATTCGAGGTGCTCACCGCCGCCGACGGCAGCCATGCCATCGAGGCGATCGCGAGCCATCCGATCGACCTGGTGCTCCTCGACATGGCCATGCCCGGCATGGACGGCCTCGAGGTCTTGCGCCACGTGCGCACCGACCATTCCGCCGCCGAGCTGCCGGTGATCATCCAGACCGCCTACACCAAGCGCGAGGAGATGATCGAGGCGCTCGAGATCGGCGCCAACGATTTCGTCTCGAAGCCCATCGACTTCCCCGTCCTGCTGGCGCGCATTCGCGCGCAGCTTCGGGTCCGCGAGGCGAAGAGCGGGACGGTGGGCGGGGCACCGGCAGCGGACGGTGTCGCCGCGAGGCGCATCGAGCTGCGCCCCGGGACCGTCATCGCGAACCGCTACGAGATCCTGCTGGAGATCGGTGCCGGCAACTTCGCGTCGATCTACCGCGCGCGGCACCTGGCGCTCGACCAAGAGGTCGCCGTGAAGGTGCTGCGCGCCGAGATCGCCGACCGCACCGATGCGCTGGCCCGCTTCCGGGCGGAAGCCACGTTGGCGCGGCAGCTCAACCATCCCAACGCGATCACGGTCCTCGACTTCGGCGTCACGGCCCAGGGCCTCCCGTACCTGGTGATGGAGCTGCTGCACGGACGCTCGCTGTCCGATCTGCTGCGCCAGCGCGCTCGCCTCAGCCCGCGGCAATGCGCGGAGATCCTGCTGCCCGTCTGCCACGTGCTCGCGGAGGCTCACGACCAGGGCATCATCCATCGCGACCTCAAGCCGTCGAACATCTACCTGGCGCACATGGGGCGTCGGGAGATCGTCAAGGTGGTCGACTTCGGCATCGCCAAGCTGCTCACGGACCTCAACACCTCGGCCAGCCTGACCGTCGAGGGCTCGTGGGTGGGGACACCCGCGTACATGGCGCCCGAGCGGCTGCGCAACGATCCCTACGACGGCCGATCGGACGTCTACAGCCTGGGCGTGATGCTCTTCGAGATGCTGACCGGCCAGCTGCCGTTCCAGTCGCGCGACGACGATCCGGTCGCCGTCGCGCTGCAGCACCTCACCGCGGTGCCGCCTCGGCCGCGCACGCTGGTGCCCGACGTTCCGTCCGACCTGGAAACGGTGGTCATGCGCTGCATGGCGAAGGAGGCCAATCTGCGGCCGACCGCGATCGAGCTCGCCGAGCTGGTGGCTCGGGCCGTTGGAGTCGAGTACCGCAGCAGCACCGAGCACGGCGGCGAGGCCATCGTCGTGGATGCACCTTGCCCGCAGCCCCTCGACGAGCCCGCCTGGGTCCGCACCACCGTGCACGTCTCGAAGCCCGCCAGCCACGCCAAGCCGAAGACCTGATTCGCCGCGCGTCGGGGTGCGAGCTCCTCCCCTTTCGCGCGGCGGGCGCGAGGAACCATGCCCACTGCATTCGTCGCGGGAGCGACAGGATTCACCGGCCGCGAGGTCGTGCGGCTGCTGGCGCAGTCCGGCGCGACGGCGATCGCCCACGTGCGCCCCGACTCCCCCAGCCTCGGCCATTGGCAGGAGCGGTTCGCGAGCATGGGTGCCCGCGTCGATGCCACCCCCTGGGCGCTCGGGCCGATGACGGAAACCATCCGCCAGCTCGATCCCGAGTGGGTGTTCTGCTTGATCGGCACGACGCGCAAGCGGGGCCGCCAGGCCGTCGAGACGGGGCGACCGGCCGAGACGTACGAGAGCGTCGACTACGGCCTGACCAAGCTGCTGGCGGACGCGACGGTCGCTTCCGGCCGCCGACCGCGCTTCGTCTATCTCTCGGCGGCGGGAGTTTCGGCGCGCGCCGGCGGCGCGTACGGTCGGGCGCGCTGGAAGGCCGAGCAAGCGGTGCGCGCGAGCGGCCTCCCGTTCACGATCGCGCGCCCCTCGTTCATCGTCGGCGCGGGCCGCGACGAGCCGCGTCCCGCCGAGCTCGCCGGCGCACGGGCCATCGACGGGCTCCTCACGGTGGTCGGCGCGATCGGGCTAGGCCGCGTCCGCGATCGCTATCGCTCGACGACCAACACGGTGCTCGCACGCGCGCTCGTCCGGCTCGCGGAAGACCCGGCCGCGCGGGACGCCATCGTGGAATCCGAAGACCTGCACCACTGAGCCGTCCCGAACGCGACTCGGCCCTTCCCGGCTCAGAAGCGCGCCAGCCAGCGGATCCGCTCGAAGCCCTCCGCCGCCTTCGGCGGGCGCGCGTCGACGAGCCGGAACGCGACGCGCAGGATCGAAGCGCCGCCACTGGCCGGCTCACGGCGGGTGGACAGCTCCTCGACGGACATGCCGTCGGGCACCTGCACGTCGAAGCCGGCGAACGCGAATCCGCTCGGCACGTGGAACGCCAGCCGGTGCACGAACGGCGCGAAGGCCGTCCCCACCGATCCTTCCTGCACGCCGGCCAGCGTGCGGGCCGCGCCATCCCATTCCAGCGACTCGATCACGCCCACGCCGCCCAGCACGTGGCGGTTCGTGCCGAGGAGCTGCGGCCGGTCGAGCTTGGGTCGAAGCGCGATCGCGCGCGCCGTGTGGGGCGGCACGTCGACCGAAAGCGTGCTCTCGATCTCGCCCAGGAACGATTCGGTCCAGAACTCCCACGCGAGCTTGGGGGTGGCGGGGTCGAGCCCCGCGGCAGCGAGATCCACGTCGATGCGCCGCGGCTCGTCGGGTAGCGCCAGGTACGGGTTCACGGCGAGATCGCGATTGCGCCCCCAATGCGTGAGACCGATCACGTGGTAAGGCTCGGGGAAGTCGGGCACGGGCAGGCTCTCGACCTCGGGATACTCGCGCGTCAGCACGTCGAGCGGGCGAGCGGCGCGTCCGTGGATGGGAAGCAACGCGCGAATCGACGCGATCGCCTCGGGTGAGAGGTCGACGAGCTTGTCACCGAGCTTCACGATCCCACCGCTCATCGCCACGAACTGGGCCAGCGCCTGCGACTCGCTCAGCGTGAGCGGCGGCAGGCTGGTGTCGGCGTGGGAGCGGAAGAAGATCAGATCGGGATGGACCAGCCACACGCGATCGTGGAGGAACCAGCGCCGCGCGGCTGCGCGCACGGTGGGTTTGATGCCTTGGTTCGACAGGTCCTCGAAGACGTTGCTCGGGCGCGGATCCTCGCCGTCCCAAACCGGTTGGGTATCGAGCGTGACGCGATTGGCGTCCACGAGGTCGTACGTGGGGCCGACCACCGAGACCGTGAGAAAGAACGTGTCGGGTCCGATGGCGTCGCGCACCACGCGGTGCGCGGCACGAAACGCCTCGACGCGCGTGACGTCCTGCTGCTGCCAGCCGTGGCTCATCAGGAAGTAGTAGCCGAAATCGAGCTTGATCCAGCGCGCCCCCCAGCCCACGACCTTGCGCATGAGCGCGTCGAGCCACGCGCGCACGTCCTGGCGCGTGAGATCGAGGGGAACCTGATCGTCGTCGATGGTGAAGGTGCCGACGAGATCCTTCTGCGCGACCCACTCGGGGTGTTCGCGCACCAGCTTCGAGTCGAAGCGCGCGGAATACGGGCTGATCCACACACCCGGGCGAAAGCCGCGCCGCGCGATCTCGCCCATCAGCCACTGGATCCCGTTCTGTTCTCCGTGCCGCGGAAAGCGATCGGCGCGCACCTCCC
This sequence comes from bacterium, assembly GCA_046331705.1. Lineage (GTDB taxonomy): Bacteria > JADJOY01 > JADJOY01 > JADJOY01 > JADJOY01 > JADJOY01. The sequence goes on from JAXLQJ010000021.1 coordinate 63,442, forward strand.
AGTCGCCCTGGGCGACCTGCCAGCCGTCGTCGATCTGGAACCAGCGCATCCCCCACTTGCGCAGCTCGCGATCCGCCACGTCGAGATTGGCGAGGATGATCTGCTCGTCGATGTCGGTGCCATAGCCGCCCGAGCCGCTCGACCCCGTCCACGAGTTCCAGCCGTCGGGGACGCCGATCTCGGGATGACGCTCGGTCCACGGCACGATGCCCAGCCAGGTGCGTACCGCGTCGGCGTAGCGTTCGAGCTGGGGCAGCAGATCGGCGCCGCGGATGTCCACGTAGAGCGGCTCGGCTTCGAGCCGCTCGCCCGGCGCGACTCGGACCGCCGGCGTGAGCACGTTCAGCGTCTCGACGGCGAGGGCACCGTCGGAAGTGGCGGACGCCGCCGTGGAGACCAGCGGCTCGCCGCGCGCGAACGAGAGCCCACCGATGACCACGCTCGTGCCGCGCGCCAGGTCCGCGATCCCGGCGTTCCAGTTGGCGGCCGATGGTGCGGTGCCAGGCACCACGCGCGCCGCGAAATCGAAGTAGCTCACAGCGCCGTTCTCGAGGACGCGCAGCGTGCCGGGATCGCTCTCGGGAAACAGTCCGCCGGGATGGTCGCGGCCGGCGACCACCGCCGAGAGATCGCCGATGACGATCGGCTCCGCGCCGACGTTGGTCGCGGCCAGGCGCACCACGGCACCCGGGAAGGCGCCGCCGAGCGGCAGCGCGATCGTCTGTTCGAGCTCCACGCCATCGCCGGAGCGCGTCACCGTCAGGGCAGCCATGGCGCCGAGCGGCGAGTCCGCCCGCTCGACGTGCCAATCGCCGAGCGCCAGCTCGTCGCTCGACCAGCGTGAGCTGGCGCGAAACGCTCGTCCGCGTGCCTCGGAAGTGGCAGCCACGAGCACCCGCGCTGCGTCGGGGCCTCCGTCGTTGCCGTCGCCAGGCGCCCCCAGCGTGAACGAGCCGTGCGTGAGATCGTAGGCGAGATCCAGCGAATCGGTGACGACCCGCACCTCGCCAGGCGCGCGAATCACGCGAAAGCCGTCGGCCACCGAGGAGCCGCTCCCGCCGCCGCAAGCGGCGAGCGCGCCGAACGAGACGAGCACCACCAGCCGCGTCGCGCCGCGGGCGTCCGCCTTCACGGCTCGTACCAGCAGCCGTCGGCCGCCGCGAGAAAGCGGCGATCGAGGGCGTCGACCGCGCCGGTGTGATCGAGATCCGCGCCGTCGCACCAGGCGTTCCGCTGAGCGCACCGCCGCGAGCCCGGCGCCTGCGCGGCGGCTTCGAAGCGCCGGACGTCGCTCGCATCCACGCGCCCGTTCCCGTCGAGGTCCGCGCGTCCACAGCCCGCCGCCGCCCAGGTGCAGTCGAGGATCTGCGGCGCGAAGGTGCAGAGCGACAGCTCGTCGAACAGGCTCAGCCCGCCCACCGAGCGATGGCGCGGATTCTCGACGGGCCGCCACTCGCCGTCGGGACCTTGGGCCTCGTAGCCGTCGCTGGTGCGCCGCACCGGCGGCCGGTCGCCGAAACGCTCGCGATAGCGCGCCACGCGCGGAACGTCGTAGGGGCCGGCGTTCGCGAGGCGATTCTCGATGGCGGCGGCGATCTCCTCGTCGGAACGCAGCGGCCACGGCTCGGTGTCCGCCATCGTGAGCAAGCCCTCGATGCTCGCGATGCTCGCCTCGGCGGCGGCGAAGTCGCCGAGATCGGCGCGCGTCACTGGTAGGCCGGCGATGGCGTCGTGGAGCGCCGCCTCGTAGCGCTCGGCTTCCCGCTCGGCGGGCGAGCGGCTGCCGTAGAGCAGATCGGCGAACGCACGCAGGAGATCGGTCTCCTGCTGCAGCGCAGCGCGTGCCTGGTCCGCGAGCACGGGATCGCGGACGAGATCGGCGTAGTGGACGAGCGCCGCTCCCGCGGCGACGATTTCCCGATAGTCGTCCTGGAACGAACCGAGCAACCCCACCGCGGTCCCCGGCGCCAACCGCTCCGCCAGCGCGATCGCGTCCCACCACGGGATTCCCACGATCTCGAGGCGAGGAAACTCGGCCACGGTCGCGCCGCAGTACGCGTCGTCGAGGCCGGCGCAGAGGCGCTCCCCCGTCGGGATCGCGCAGCTGGTGAGACGCACCAACGGACCGAGCGCCTCCGCGATGAGCTTCTCGATGGAACCCGGGAGCGGCAGCGCGGGGACCGGTGTCGAGAGCCCCGGCGTCGAGATGGCACGTGCCAGGTAGGCGCGCGGACACTCCGACATGCTTCCCAGATCCTCCGGCTCACGGACGCCGTCCGGCCGCAGCTCGCCCGAGACGGTCAGCGTGTCGTAGTCGTGGTGCTCGTCCACGGTCATGATGCGCCCGCCGTTCTCCTCGATGAGATCGCCGACGTCGTGGCCCACGGCGAGCGCTCGCTGCGCGGCGTCGCGAACGAGCGGATCGGCGCCCTCGTCGCCGACCAGCGCCAGCGCCGTCAGATACCCGAGCGCCAGGTCCTGCGAGTTGTCGCGCGAGTTGTGATTCCCCCAGAAAGCTCCCGCCCAGACGTTGCCCTCGGGCGTGCGCATCAGCGACGAGCAGCAATCGCTGGAGCGGATGAAGCGCGGCAGCTCGGAGAAGACGTAGGTGATCGCGTAGGCGGTGGGGTCCTGTCCGGGCTTGAACGAGAAATAGAACTCGGCGGGGTTCTCTCGGTAGGTGAACGAGACGCCCGAATGGAACGCGCGGACGATCTCGGCCTCGAGCGCCGGCTCGAGACGCGCCGGCGAGACCACGGGTGCCCCGTCGCGCGTACGGGTGACCGTGCCCGTCGTGCCATCCACGGTCCGCGTCCAGCCGGGAAAGGCCTCGCGCGCCGTGACGCCGCGGTGCCCGGTCACCTCCGAGATGAGCGCGAGACCCTCGAGCATGCGCACCAGCGTCAGCGCCAGCGAGCGCGAGCGATAGAGAGCGTACGCCTGAGCGACGGCGAACGTGGATGCACCGATGCGATTGTTGTCGGCGGGGCCGGGCACGATCTCGAAGTGGTGGCCGTCGCGCGCCACGGCCACGGTGCCGATCGTGGTCGCGGCACCGGTGTCGCCGACCAGCATGAAACGGTTCCACGCCAACACCGCACGCTCGACGCGCTCCCGGTAGAAGAGCGAGAAGGCCCGCGCCGCCGCGTCTGCATCCGCGACCGGCGCCGCGGTTGCCGACTCCTCGTGGCCACTGGAACAGCCAGCGGCCACGAGCAGCGCCGCGAACGCGAGCGGGAGGATCGTCGAGCGCACCGAAAGACTCGCGGATCGAGGGGCTCGCATCCTACGTCGCGGCTCGCGCCCTTCACCAGCCGGTTCGGAACGCGGCCCGCGCCGCGGCACGCGCTTCCGCGCGTCCGCCGAAGGTCTCGCGAGGTGCGGCTCAGGACGCGAGCCGCGCCACCTCGGCAGCGCCCGCGCGCGCCGCCAGCTCCTCGAACCAGCCGAGCGCCGCCGCCACGCGCTCGTGCAACGACGACGCCCCCCACACCAAGATCAGCGTGCGGGTGGTCTCGGCGCTGGTCTTGGTGCGCATCGCGTCCTTCACCGCGTTCGCGCACGGCCCCGCGGCGTCGGCGAGGCCGAGCAGCCCCTCGACGTCGATCACGTGTCCCGCCGCGTTGAAGACGAAGCTCTCGCCCGGCGCACCCGGCACGACGCGCAGCGGCGCCTCGAGACGGCCCGCGTCCACGACGCTGATCGGCAGCCCGCTGTGAAGCGAGACCGCGTTGCCCAGATCCACCGCGACGTTGATCGGCGCGAGCCCACCCTCCGCGGCGGCCCGCAGCAGATACTCGGACGCGGGCTTACCTCGGCCCGTGGGCTTGTAGCCGGTGTGCCGAAGCACGTCGCGGATCGCACCTCGGATCGCATCGTCGGAGCGAAACGGAGCGCCGGCGGCATCGTTCGCGAGCAGGGTCGCGAGCCAATCGGGACTCGCCAGCGACCCGAGCGACGCCGCGAACCCGATCTCCAGCACGCCCAGCTCGAGCTTGGGATGAGGCGCGATCTCGAGCGGCCCCAGCGACGTCGATACCGTGCTCATTCGTTCCTCCGGTAGTCTCCCGCTGCGCAAGCGGCGAGATCCTGACCCGCGCGTTCCTTCCCCGGCAACCGGAGCCCGACCGTGACCGAGCTGAGCCCCATCCCCCGATCCCCCGAGTTCGTGCGCTGCTACGGCTGCGGCCCCGCCAACGAGCTGGGCCTCAGACTCGACTTCCGTCTCGACGCCGCCAACCAGCGCGTCGAGGCGCGCTTCCACCCCGCAGGCGCCTTCGCCGGCTACAAGAAGATGGTGCACGGCGGCGTCATCGCCACCCTGCTCGACGAAGGCATGGGCTGGGCGCTGTGGGGTCTCGCGCAGAAGACGGGCGTCACCCGCGAGCTGCGCGTGCGCTACGCGCGGCCGGTGATGATCGAGCACGAGTACGTCGTGCGCGGCTGGGTCGAGCGCATCGAAGGCGAGGCTGCCGTCGTCCGTGCCACGGTCGAGGACAGCCGCGGCCGCCTCGCCGCCGAAGGCACCGGCGAATGGTCCCTGATCGCCGCCGAGAAGGTTCGCGATCGGTGATGCAACCGCGTGCAGTCGCGTGCATCACCGCGCGCGCCGACGAGACGGCTCGGACTACCGGGCACACAGCCCGGTCGGTCAGCGCGAGGGCGAACGTCGCGACCGAGACAGGGCAGCGAACACGAGCATCGTCAGGATGAGGTCGGGCGGCGGCACCTGCGCGTGTGGTGCTGCATCGCCAGCGCCGCCGACGTCCGCGATCGCGGGCGTGCAGCCGCCCGGCGTGGCGGGATTGCAGTCGTCATCCACGCCGTTCTGCGGAATCTCGACTTGACCGGGGTTGACCGAGGGATTGGCGTCGTCGCAATCGTACTGCGCGTGCGGACAGGCGAGCGAGCCCACCTCTCCGTAACCGTCATGATCGACATCGTTGCATGAATCGCAGAGATCCCCGATGCCGTCGGCATCGCGATCGGTCTGCGCTCCGTTTGGCGTCGTCAGGCAGTTGTCGCACGCGTCGCCCCAGGCATCGTAGTCGTTGTCGCCCTGATCGAAGTTCGCGATCGCGTCACAGTTGTCGCAGGCATCTCCGATGCGATCGCGGTCCGTGTCCGCCTGCGTGGGATCGTGGTCGTCGGGGCAGAGGTCGACCGCCGCGCACACTCCGTCGCGATCCGCGTCGAAGCACGGGTCGCACGCGTCTCCGGTGCCATCGGCATCACCATCGAGTTGATCCGCGTTCGCGCTCGCAGGACAGTCATCGCAGGCGTCGGGGACACCATCGCCATCGCCGTCCGGACCAGCACACAGTGCGATCTCGACGGCGCCGACGTCACACGCGGCCGTGCCGTCGCCGTCGCCATCCTGGGGCCGCGCCTCACCGCGTTGGTCGATCGGCAAGCAGCCGACCTCGTCCGCGCGATCGACCAACGCGCTGCCGATCGACGGAGCCATCGTCGTCGTGGGGCCCCCACGCCAGGTCAGCGCGCCCAACGAGGGGTCGGCAGTGTTGGGCTGATCCGTGGCACCGGTCAGGCCACAGGTCGCGCCCGGTGACTCGATGTTGCCTCCGAGTGTGGTCGTCGCACTGCGATTGAGACAGGTGCCGACGATCACCGAGTTCGCGATCGTGAACGAGCCGCTGGTTTCGATCGTGCTGACATCATTCGTGTCCTGCTCCCGAGCGACGGTCGCATGCACGAGCGTGAGATCGCCCGGCACGTAGGTCGAATGCGTCGAGATGATCTCGCGTGCCGACTCGCCCGCCGCCCCGCCGTTCTTGGCGATCGTTGAGTTCCGGACGATCGCGATCCCGTCGTTGTGGAGGCCGATCCCGTATCGAGATCCGACGCCGAGCGCGCGATTGGCCGTGATCGACGAGCGCTCCACGAGCATGGTCGCGGTGGCCTCGTTCCACGCTCCCGAGCCCGTGGCCGCCCCAGGCCCCACGCAACACGCGATGGGCGGACACGGAAAGCAACCGAGGCCGCCCCCGCTCACCGCCGTGTTACCGTCGACGATCGTGTCGACGAGCGATAGCGTCCCGCGGTTTGCGATGCCGCCGCCGAGTCCCGAGGCCAGCAGGCTCTCACTACCGGCCTCGTTCCCGTCGACCCGGCAGCGCGACACGGTGAGCTGTCCCGCGTTCAGAATTCCGCCACCCTCGCTGCCCGACTTGCCGCCGCGGATTCGGACGTTGCTCACCGTCACGTTGCCACTCACCACGTGCAAGACGCGATCAACGTGGTTGCCGTTCACTACCGTGAGATGCGTCCCCGCACCTTCGAGGTCGAGATCACTCGCGATGTCGAGGTCGCCGGTCAGGTTGCCGTTCTCGCCAGTCCCGAGGATGACCAGGCCGTACGTGCCAGCCGGAAGGAGAACGAGGTCGTGCCCGGCACCCGCCGCGCAACCGTCGACCGCGGCGTCGGTGTTCGCGGCCTGAAGGGCCTCACGGAGCGTGCAGTTGCCGTTCGAGCCGAGGTCCATGTCATCGGCCGTCGAATCGACCGTGATGCTCGCAGCGTGCGCCACGACGGACGCCGTCAAGCAGATCGCCGACGCGATCCACCAGATCCGCCGGCGAGTCATGTCGATCCTCCCACGCTGCTCGCGATGCTACACCCGCACGCTACGCGAGCGACACGCGCGCCGATTCGGCCATCGCTCACCCGGGGCCCCCACGCGTGTCCGTCGAGGCGCCATCCGGTGCGATTCGCTGCACGGTGATGGTGCCCCCGGCCGCGTCGCCCCCGCAACGGTGCGCGATCGCGGACGAGATCGACCGGGGGCGTTGTCGATTTCGTGCGTTGCCGATCGACTACCTGTCAGAAAGGAAATCTCACCCATGAAATACCTGTGCTTGGCCTATTACGACGAGAAGAAGTTCGAGGCGCTGACCGAGGCCGACATGGCCGCGATCGCGCGCGACTGCGCGCCACTCGACGAGGATCTGCGCCAGAGCGGCCACCTGCTGGAGGTCGGCTCGCTGGCCGCGAGCAACGCTTCCGTGAGCCTGCGGCCACGCGCCGGCAAGGTCACGGTCACCGACGGTCCCTACGCCGAGACCAAGGAACAGCTCGGAAGCTACTTCCTGATCGAGGCGCGCGACCTCAACGAGGCGATCCAGGTCGCCTCGAAGCACCCGGCCGCGCGCATCAACGAGCACCTGGGCTGGGGCATCGAGGTGAGGCCGATCGAGATGTGCCGGGTCGAGGTCGCCGCGGCCAAAGTCGGGCGGTGAGCGACGACGCCTTCGACCGCGCGCGGGCGACGGTCGACGCCGTCTACGGCGCCGACTCGCGCCGCGTCCTCGCCACGCTGATCCGCCTCCTCGGCGACTTCGACCTCGCCGAGGAGGCGTTGCACGACGCTTTCCGTGCGGCGCTGGAGCAGTGGCCCCACGACGGCGTTCCCGAGAACCCGTACGCGTGGCTGGTCTCCGCAGGCCGCTTCCAGGCCATCGACGCGCTGCGACGGCGCGCGCGCTTCGACGCCAACCAGACGGAGATCGCCGAGCGCATGGCCGCCGCCAGCGAGCCACTGGTGGACGATCCCACCCTCGGCGACGACCGCCTACGCCTCGTCTTCACCTGCTGCCATCCCGCGCTGCCACCAGAAGCGCAGGTGGCATTGACGCTCCGGGAGGTCTGCGGCCTCACCACCGAGGAGATCGCGCACGCCTTCCTCGTGCCGGCGTCCACGCTCGCGCAGCGGATCGTGCGCGCCAAGGCGAAGATCCGCAGCGCTCGCATCCCGTACGAGGTTCCAGGACCCGCGGCACTTCCCGAGCGACTCGATGCGGTGCTGCGCGTGATCTACCTGGTCTTCAACGAAGGCTATGCGGCGTCGTCCGGCACAGCGCTCACGCGCCCCGACCTCTCGGGCGAAGCGATCCGACTCGGCCGGCTGCTGAGCGCGCTCCTGCCCGAGCCGGAGGCGATCGGCCTCCTGGCGCTGATGCTCCTGCACGAGTCCCGGCGCGCGGCCCGCACCTCGCCCGAGGGCGAGCTGATCCTGCTCGACGCTCAGGACCGCGCGCTCTGGAACCGGGAGTGGATCGCGGAAGGGTGCGCGCTGGTCGAGCGAGCGCTGTCGTCGCGTCGCTTCGGCCCGTACACGCTGCAAGCGGCCATCGCCGCCGTGCACGCCGAATCAGCGAACGCCGCCGCGACCGACTGGCCGCAGATCGTGGGGCTCTACGACGTCCTGTGGCGCGCCGAACCGTCGCCGGTCGTCGAGCTCAACCGCGCCGTCGCGGTGGCGATGCGCGACGGCCCGGAAGCCGGGCTCACGCTCATCGACGCCATCCTCGCCCGCGGCGACCTGACCGACTACCGCCTCGCCCACTCCGCCCGCGCCGACCTCTGCCGCCGCCTCGGCCGCACCGCAGACGCCCGCGCCGCCTACGAGCGCGCGCTTTCCCTCACACACCAGGAGCCCGAGCGCCGATTTCTCGAGCGGCGCCTTCGCGAGCGGTGAGTCTCCTCTCGCGCCGCGCGCCGGTCCGCCGCAGTCTGGCCTCGCCCCAGCCCACCTCGAGCTTCCCGGCGGTCACGGTTTGCAGGGCTTCGAGCGACTCTGGAGATAGCGAAGCAGCGGATCGATCGCGGGTGTCTGCTCGTCGGAGCTCAAGGGAACCTCGCGCTCGCCCGTCTCGTCTTGCACGCGCAGCGAGAACTGGAACGCGTCGGGATGCGGTGCGCTGCGCGAGGCCGGCTCGGCGCCGGGACGCCGCTCCAGGAGGGTCGTCAGCGCCGCCGCGGCTGCGGCCGGCAGCTCGTCGAAATCGAGGTCGCAGCCGCGAATCAGCCCGGCGAACCCACCGGATTGTCGAAACGAGATCCGCTTGGTCATGCGCCGTGCTCGCTGTGCATCCCGCGTCGAGCGCGGGGAGCAGTGCTGCGTGGGGTTGCATCGAGGCGTGCTCGGCGGGCCGAAGCGCGCTCGTGGGGGGTGGGCGAAAGCGCCCACGCCCCACGAGCCATCACCGAGTGCTGCCACCCACTGGAACGTGGTTCGGCCCTCGGCGGGCCGCCGTGCGGGTCTTCGTCAGAGTCCCACCGCGGTCCACGCGTCATCGATGGCCTTCGCTTCCGCGGAGCTGGCGCCGAACAAGCCCCCCGCCACCATCCGGCACTGCGCGGCGCAGTCCGCGAACGAGCTGGTCGGAAGCAGATCGTGCATGACCTTGTACCAAACGCGGCCCGCCTTGTCCCAGGCGTGCCCGCCGATCTTGGTCGCGGCCAAGTAGAACGCGTGATTCGGGATGCCCGAGTTGATGTGCACGCCACCGTGGTCCGCCGAGCCCTTGTAGCGATTCGCGTAGTGCTTGGGCTGCGGATCGTCACCCAGATCCGGGTCGTTCTGGAATGCGGTGCCCGGTGCCTTCATGCTGCGCAGCGCCGTGCGAGTCGGGGCGGGAACCAGGATCTCCTTCCCGATCAGCCAATCGGCCTTGGCTGCGGTCTGCTTCTTCTTGTACTGCTTGACCAGCGAGCCGAACACGTCCGCGAAGTGCTCGTTCAACGCGCCGGGCTCGTTGTGATACTCGAGGGCGCTGCCGAACTGCACCACGCCGTGCGTCAGCTCGTGGCCGATGACGTCGAGCGACAGCGTGAAGCGACGGAAGATGATGTCGTCTCCGTCGCCGTACACCATCTGCCGGCCGTTCCAGAAGGCGTTGTCGTAGCCCTTTCCGGCGTGAACGCTGCTGACCAGCGTCATCCCCGCGTCGTCGATCGAGTTCCGGCCGAAGACCTTGTTGTAGAGCTTCCAGGTCACCCCGGCGCCGTTGTACGCCTCGTCCACGGCGGGATCACCGGACTTGGGGTCACCTTCCGAACGGATCAGCTTGCCGGGGAGAAACCCGTCGAACTCGGCTGGCTCCTGGCTGCCTTGATCGTAGATCTCGCGGCGCACCTTCGCCTTGGTGGGCGCCGCCCCGGCGTACGGCGTCAAGGCTCGCGGCATGGCGCCCGCCAGCGACCGGAACGCGCGAATGTGACTCGAGGCCTGCAAGCTGCGCAGTGCCGCCTCTCGGACCTTCTTGTTGCCGGACTGCGTCAGTCGCTCGGCCATGAACGGCGGAACGATGCAATGGACGGGATTCCTGCGCTGCTCGTGCTCGCACATGCGTGATCTCCTCGGCCGACAGGCGCGACACCAATCGCGCCCGTCGTGTCGTTGGTGGCTCTCGGGGTATCCACGAAGCCGCGTGAACGCGAGCGACAGCGCTGCGTGCTGGTGCGAACCAGCACCGCCCCTCGTCCGATTTGCCCCGGGTTTCCGTGCCGCTCGGTTCCGCCGTGGATCACCGTGGGGACTACAAGCTGCGTGCCAGCGCTCGAGGCGACACGGATACGGGATTCATTGCAATTCCGTTGATCTTTTCCATCCAGCTACGGACGGCGTGCTCACCCCTCGTTCGCGACTTGAACGGCTCCGTTTGATTCCCGAACGAGCGGGATGCGTGCCCCGCGCGGGAGATCCCGCGCCAAGGTCGCCGAGGTCGCGCGGACCCAGGGAGGCGATGCACGCCGCGGCGGGACGCCGTCCCCGAGAACCCGTACGCGTGGCCGGTCTCCGTGGGCCGGGTCAAGGCCATCGACTCGCTGCGACGGTGCCCGCGCTTGGACGCCAACCGATCGAAGATCGCCGCGAGCGTGGCCGCGGCCAGCGAGTCACCGGTGGACGATCTCACCCTCGCCGACGACAGCCTGCGCCTCGCCTTCACCTGCGGCATCCCTCACGCACCCAGAGCCCGAGCGCGGATGTCTCGAGCACCGCCTCCGCGAGCGGTGAGCCTCCCCTTCCACCGCGACACCCATCGCTGAGTCGCTTGCTCCACCGAATTCCCGCCTCGGCTTCGTCCAGGAAATCCGAGATCGCTGCGAAGCGTTCACGAAGCGAACTGCATCGAGCGCCGTCGTTCGATCGTCGAACGCTGCGCGACGACCTCCGTTCGAGAGACTGAGTCACGGCGGGCAGTTCGATGGAGTGAATCGCGGCGTGGGCTTTGCTTTGAGCCGAGCCACACGAGGTCGAACGCAAAGCTTCGACGCGCACCCCACCGAGCCGCAGCGGGGCACCACAGCTCACGCGGCGCATCGAGTTCGACTCGTGTGCGACCGCCAAGACCAGAGCGGGTCCCAGGGCGGGACTCCCTCAAACCGCGATCCGCTGAGGAGGAGACGACCAATGGCGACGACAGAGCTGGACAAGGCACGGGCCAGGATTCGACCGATCAAGCAGCGCGTCGAGGACGAGCTGCTCGCGCGTCCCGGTGTGACCGGAGTCGATATCGCCCACAAGGTCTCGAAGGGGCAGAAGACCGACAAGGTGGCGATCGTCGTCTACGTGAAGAAGAAGAAGGCGAAGAGCGCGCTCAAGGCTGCGGAGTTGATTCCCACCGAGATCGACGGGGTCGTGACCGATGTGGTCGAGGAAGAGATCGTGCTGCATCCCGCACGGGTCGCGCTCGCCGAGGTTGAACCCATGGTGGACGCGGCGACATACGCCACCTTGCAAGGCGGAATCAGCATGGGACCCTGCCGGTCCGTTCACCTGGAACCGCCGGACGTGGAAGAGCCGGGCGATTACATCTTCGTCGGCACGCTGGGCGCGATCGTGCGAGACCGGGACACCGGCGCAGCCATGGCGCTCACGAACTTCCACGTCGCGTGCGTCGACTCCAGCTGGTCCATCGGCGACGGCATGACACAACCGGGTCGTGTCGACGGCGGCACGTGCCCGGGCGGAGAATTCGGAAGCCTCACGCGCGCCGCGCTGAGCGAGCACGTTGACGGCTCTGTCATCACCCTCGACAGCGGAAGGACGTGGGCCTGCCAGATCGCCGAGATCGGCAACGTCAACGGAACGGCTACGGCTGTGGCCGACATGGCCGTGCGCAAGCGCGGCCGCACCACGGGCCTGACCTACGGAACCGTGGCATCGGTCGACTACAGCGTTGCGATTCCGTACGGCAACGGGCTGGGGACGCGCACACTGAAGAACCAGATCCGCATCACCGTCGACTCGACGAAGAGCACCCAGTTCGGTGACCACGGCGACTCGGGGTCGGTGGTGGTGGACGGAAGCGGCAACGTCGTGGGGCTTTATTTCGCCGGCAGCACGACCGGCACCACGGGGGTTGCAAACCCGATCCAGTTCGTCCTCGACGAGCTGAGTGTCGACATGTGCACCGGCGGCATCCGGATCGTGACCAGACCCGTGATCTGCGATCCAATCTTCACCAAGCCGGTCGTGTGCGTGACCACCAAGCCGAACACGTGCGGTCTCGTGACGAAGCCATCGATCTGCACAATCCTCACGACACCCAAGGTGTGCATCGTCACCAAGGCCAGCTGTCCAATCGTGACGCGTACCTGTCCGATCGTCACCCGCGCCTGTCCCGGCCCCGACCCCGGCCCGCTCGGGCGCGCATCCGAGGGAGGCGCGCTCGATCCGCGCGCCTGGTACGGCTCGCCGAGCGGCGACGCGATTCACGATGCATTCTGGGAGGGCTACTACGCCGCCCTCGAGTGCGCCAGCGACCTGGAGGACGAGGTCAAGTGTGGTTCCTGCTGAGATCCCGGGCGTTCCGCCCGCACGGATACTCGCATCGCTGGTGCGCGCCGGCCTCGTCGACAGCAGGACGGCTTGTGAGGGAGCGGTGTCCTTCATCGATCTGTCGCGATCCAACCCCGTGCATGTCGTTGCGATCGACACGACACCGGCGTTCGTCGTGAAGCAGAACGGTCCCGCCATCGATGGCGAGCCGCCGGTCGCCGTGGAACGCGAGGTGTACCGGTGGCTCGCGCGCTACCCCGCCCTCGCGGAGATTGCACCGTCCTTCGTCCCGACCGGCGCGGGCGAGGGCGGTGAGCATTTCCTGATCACGCATGCCGTGGCAGACGCCAGCACGCCCCACGCATTCTGGCGCGGAGACGATCGCGAGATCCGTGGGCTCACGATCGCGTTGGCGCGCACACTGGCGCACCTTCACGGCTCTAGCGCTCGGGCGGCGCAGCAAGCTCACCGTCCTAGCGCGCGGCGTCCCTGGGTGCTCGGCCTACCTGCGTCGACGGCACCCGATTTCGTGACGCGCAACCCGAGCGCCCACGAGCTGACGGTACGCTTGCGCAATCTGCCTTGGCTCGTCGAGCTGCTACGAGCGGCCGACGCGGCATGGTGCGCACGGTCGCTGATGCATGGCGACGTGAAGTGGGACAACGTGCTCGCCCGGCGCGGTACGCACGGCGACGGCTCGAGCGAATGGCGCATCTGGCTGGTGGATTGGGAGCTGGCGGGCTGGGGCGATCCCACCTGGGATGTCGCGGCGCTGGTCGAGAACGTGCTGAGCCGGTTTGGGCTCTTCGACGGAGGTCTCGACGTGCACGCGGCCGGGCACGATGTGGCGCTTGCCATATCCACCTATTGTGAATCGGTGGACGCGACCATCGCGCTGCGCCTGGAGCAACTGATCCAGTTGGTCGCCGTGCGTCTCGTACAGGTTGCGATCCAGCTCGCAGCGATGTCCGGTATCGGGATCGAGGTGAGCGCAGACCTCGGGCTAGTCCTCGACGTTGCACGCTCGATCGCGGCCGAGCCGTCGCGATGGATCGCAGACATCATCGGGCCGCAGAACGCGGGGCGGTGATGACGGCGCTTCCACCGAGCGTCCACGGAGACTTCCTCGCCGCGTTGGCTGCGGCGAGGACCGCCATCCACGAATGTAGTGGTGTGGAAGCACTTGCGGTCCGGCTCTACCAGCTTTGGTACTCGGCACCGGTCGCCGCAGACGGTCCTCCGTTCGGCATCCCGCCTCGCCTGGATTCGCTACTACGGTCCGCACACGCAGGTAGCGGCATCTGGGAGAACGGCTGGGAGGTCGAGCACACCGGCCGCGATGGGCAAGTGATCGCGCGCAAAGGGGGTGAGCGGCGCGTGCTCCATCGTTGCGATTACATCGTCCCGGAACACCCGGGACTCGTCGCCAAACCAGGCGAACACGTTCGCGTGTCGCTGCGGTACGACTACGTGGACGTGGAGGGTGGCTGGTGGTTCACGCATTCACCCGGTTGGCAGCTCGATGCGCCCCCGGGACCTCTGGTGCGCTTCTACTGGAACGTCGGCGTCGCCCAAGTGGCGACGGTGGTCGAGCGCATCACGAGCGCGATGCTCTCCAACACGACCCCGTGGATGCTCAAGTGCGCGACGGATCCCGATGCCTATCGCCGCGCGGATGTCGTGGTGCTCTACCTGCTACGGTCGGCGGTCGTGAGTCTCAGCCAACGGCTTGGCGAGGTTCGCGCCCATCTGCGACCGGTGCTCCGGGCGGGCTCTCCACCGCTCACGTTCGGTATCGCGCGGGGCGTTGCGGCGTGCGACGACCCCGCGACCGGTGCGAGCTTCGGTCAACATCGCTGCACGCTCATCGCCGAGGCCGTGTTGGGCACCGACGCGGACTCCACCCTGGCCGAGTCACCCGACGCCTTGCTCGACGCGATCGTGATGCGCTTCCGCGATGCGGGCATCCCGCCGGATCGGCCCTACTTGGCAGACAAGACGCGCCGATTGCCTTGGGAATGAGCGACATGCACGGCGCAAAGAACCTCCTGGCCCTCGCTTCATCACTGGCCGAGTCGTTGGCCGCGACCGCGGTGGTCTCCGCCGACCAGTGCACGTGGCTCACAGCGACGGTCGACCTGTCGAGTGGCGAGCGGCGCATCCTGCACCGCACCGGTGATCCATCGCTCTACCAGGGCGATGCCGGCATCGCCTGGGCGCTCGCGCACGCATCGCGTGCCCTCGATCGTTCGGATCTCGGCGCCCTGGCGCGCGCCGGTGCCCGCTGCGCGCTGCGGCGCGCCAGCTCATGCGCAGGGCCAGGACTCCACGACGGCACGAGCGGCGTCGCAACGGCCGCGCTGCAGGTTGCGGCGGTGCTTGACGATCCTGTCTTACGGCGCGACGCGATTGACCTACTGTCGGAAGCCGCGACCTCACAACCAAGCGGCAGCGACATCATCACCGGCGCGGCCGGCTCGCTCCTCGCGATGCTCTCAGCCCACGAGCAGACGAACGACTTGCGCTGGCTCGACCGTGCCGTCGCGCTGGGAAAGGCCGTCGTGGACGGGGCGCAGCGGCTCGCTTGGGGCTGGTGCTGGCCGGCGGGCGAGGAGCGCGAGCCAGGGCTCTGCGGGCTGGCGCACGGTGCCGTGGGCGTAGCGTGGGCGTTGGAAGAGCTCCACCAACTCACCGGCGACGAACGATTCAGACTGGCTGCGAACCATGCGTTGCGCTACGAGCGAAGCTGGTTCGATCGACGCCGCAGCAACTGGCCCGATCTGCGCGTCGGCGTGGGGGCGACCGATGGGGCGCCCTGCTTCGAGAGCTGGTGGTGCCACGGAGCCGTGGGCGAGGGACTAGTCCGACTGCGACTTCACGCTCTGGGCCGGTCGGATCCCGCAATTCTCGCCGAAGCCGGCGCAGCGTTTCAGTGTGCCCTCGACGAGGCCATCAACTCGATCGACGCCGCCGAGGCTCCCATCCATGGCCTCACGCTCTGTCACGGCTTGGGTGGGACGGTGGAGCTCTTTCTCATGGCCCACGCCGTGCTCGGCGAACAAGAACACCTCGTGACCGCTCGCTGGATCCTCGATCGCGCGCTGGCCGCCCTCGGCGACGACGCCGAGCGCTGGCCAGACGGGCTAGGAACCGCGAGCGCAGCCCCAGGACTCATGACTGGCGCAGCCGGCGCACTCACGGTCCTGCTGCGAGCGATCGCGCCGACGTCCATTCCGAGTGCCGTGCTCTTCCCTCGCGCGTGAGTGCTCCGGCGGTGTCGGCTCCCTCAGCCATCCTGCGCGGCTGGCCGACGCGGCGTGCCGCCCGTAGCCGAGGCAACGAGCCAAGCGACGACCGTGCTGCTCCGTGTGCTTCGGGCTCGTCCCCGCTTCGTCGCACGGACAAGGCCGCAATGGGCTGAGGCACCGAACTGCGGGGCAGCGAGAGGTGCCGGGTCGAGGTCGCGGCGGCACGAGTCGCGCGTTGAGCAACGACGCCCTCGACCTCGCGGGCGATGGTCGACGCCGTCCAACGCGCAGCAACCGGCTCGGGTGGCGCGCGGTACGCGAGGATCCGAGCGGGTGTCCGCAGGCCGCGCGTCAGCTCGAGATCTCTTCGATCAGGGCTTTGAGCGGATCGGGGAGCGGGGCCGCGCCGGTGAGCGAAGCCGTCGTCACCGAGAAGCCGGCGTCCACCAGCTTCCACGAGGTGCGCACGGAGTCGCCGTAGCGCTGCTCGAGGGCGTCGACGATGCCGCGGGCCTCTCCGGAAGCGTCGTCCATGCTGGTGCCTTGGCTCTGCCAGGCGAACCAGAATTGCTGTCCGAGGGTGAAGCCCCTGCCGGATTTGCTGGTGAGCGCGGCGAGCCAGCGGCGCTCGTCCTGACGCACGAGGCGGCTGGGTGGGAGCCGCGCGGCGACGAGGTAGCGCAGCTCTTCGGGTTGGTCTTCGACGATGGTGCTCGGCAGCTCGTCGACGTGCGGCGCTTCGTACGATTCCTCGACCCGCTGCCGCACGCGTGTCGGACCGGGTTCGGCCGAGGGTGCCGCGATGGGTGCGCGTACCCGCGTGGCGCCGTCCTCGGCGGGCTCGACCGCTCGCGCGCGTACGCGAGTGGCGGGGCTATCGTCGGTGACGGCGGGTGCCGCTCGCACGCCCGGCACGCGTGTCGAGCCGTCCGGGTTCGGTGCGGGCGCGCCCGGCACGCGTGGCGCCGGGATGCGCGTGGAGG
This sequence comes from bacterium, assembly GCA_046331705.1. GTDB lineage: Bacteria > JADJOY01 > JADJOY01 > JADJOY01 > JADJOY01 > JADJOY01. The sequence continues at coordinate 80,256 of JAXLQJ010000021.1, forward strand.
GCGATTCGCCGCTCGACACCACCACCGAAGCCGCCGTGGCGACCTTGCGCAGCCGTTCGATGAACTCGGCCGCGGTGCGTGGCCGCCGCTCGGGAGCCACCGAGAGCGACGCGAGCACCAGATCCTGCAGCGCGCGCGGCACGGCGGGCAGGCCGTTGGGCGCCTTGGGCGCCAAGGGAGTGGTGCGCAGTCGCTCCACCACGGCGCTCACGTCGTTGCCCTTGGTGAGCGTCGCGCCCGCGAGCATCTCCCACAGGATCAAGCCGGCCGAGTAGAGATCGGACCGCTCGTCGAGGGCCCCACCCAGCAGCTGCTCGGGCGACATGTACGCGGGCGTGCCGATGATGCCGCCGGTCTGCGTGAGCTTGCTGCTCGAATCGTGGGGATCCTTGGCGATTCCGAAGTCGATGATCTTCGCGTACTCGGGTGTGCCTTTCGCGAGCACGATGTTGGCGGGCTTGAGGTCGCGGTGCAGCACGCCCTGCTCGTGCATCGCACCGATGCCGCCCAGGATGCTGACGGTCCAGTCGCACGCGATCTGCCACGGCACGCCGTTCAGGTGAGCCAGCCGCCGATCGAGCGGCTCGCCCTCGACGAAGTCCATGACGATGCAGGGGTAGCCGCTCTCCAGAAAGCCGTAATCGAGCACCGACACCACGTTCGGGTGCCGGACCTTCCCCATCAGCTCGGCCTCGCGCTGGAAGCGCTCCTTCAGCCCCGCGTCCTGCGCGTCGAGCAGCAGCTTGATCGCGACCGGGAACCCGAGCCGCTCGTGCTTGCCCACGAAGACCGAGCCCATGCCCCCGGCACCGAGGGTTCGCTCGACCAGGTAACGATCGAGGACGCGCTGACCGCGCTCAAGCACCGAACCGGGTTCCCGTGCGCGTCTTGAGCCGCGGCGACGGCGGCATGAGCGCCACTGGTCGATCGGGGACGATCATCTGGGTTCCGACGAGCACCTTGGGGCGCAGCGGATCGCCGCTCCCGCCGTGGTCGATCACGATCCCTGCTTGGCCGTCCGCGAGGGTCACGTGCGCGCCGAGCGGGATCTCGCCGGAGGCATACACCAGCGTTCGCACCGAGCGCTCGTCGAAGCCGTCGCCCATCTGAGCGGCCGCTTGCGCCAGCAGATCGGCGTAGGTGAGCGCGAAGTCGACGTTCCCGGGGATGCGGCCCTTCTCGAGGTCGTAGACCAGGTGGATGAGCGCGGGCAGGCCCTCCCAATCGCGAGGCGCCATGGAGGTGTGCGCGATCTCGTGGAGCAGCGCGCACACCTTGAGGCGGTGGGGAGCGATGCGGCTGGCCTTGCCCGCCGACGGCGGGACCATCTGCGGCAATGCGGCGCTCGCCGCCTTGGGCGTGGTGATGCCGCCGACCGTGGCCAGCCCGTGGCACGCCAAGCCGAGGGCGGCGTGCGCCGCCGCGCGCGCCGCTTGCTTCTGCACGCCGAGCGCACCCATCGCGCTCAGCAGCCGATAGGTCACGCTCACGGCGCGGCGCGCGGGAGACCACTCGCCGGGGGCCACCTCGAGCGCGCGCGCCAGGCCGTCCGAGCTGCGGTCGACGGCGTTCTCGAGCCGGCGCACGACGGCCATGCCGTGGCTCCAATTCCACGGCATCCGGTTCCGCGCGATCAGCTCCTCGGCGCGGGCGACGGCGAGAGCGAGGTGCGTCGCACAGAAGATCTCGGGGTCCACGTCCTCGGCGTCGCGTCCCCAGCGTGCGCCTGGCAGGTCGCGCCAGCTCACGCCGCGGATCCTGGCGCTCGATGGGGCGGCGACGCCCCGCGCGCCAGACGCGAGCAGATCGCCCAGGCGCACCAGGTCGGCCACCGAGGGCAGCGCGTCGATGACGAGCTCGGTGGCGCCCATGCCGATGGCCGCGCCGATGAGCTCCTGGATCTTCCCGTACTCGTCGATGTCGAGCGGCACCAGCACGCGATCGCGGAACACCGCGCGTCCCACGAAATGCAGCTCGATGGGCGGTGCCGCCTTCTTCAGGCTCTCCGCGACGAGGTTGCCGCCCTTGGCGGTCAGCGGATGATCGGCGCCATGGGTGCCGATCGTCTTCATCAGCAAGAAGAGGTCGATCAACAGACCGCGCGTTCCCTGGGGATCGTGTGCCGGCATGGTCTCCTCAGGGGTTCGCGGGCTTCGGGCTGGTGTTCGATGCTGCCGGCTTCGGCTTGCCCTCGGCGGTCTTCCCGCCGCTCGACTTCGGGGCGGAGGGCTTCGCGGCGGCCGCGCCCGGCTGCGCTGGCTTCACCGCGCTGCCCGTGGGTGCCGCAGGCGAGGTGGGCGACGGCGCCGCCGCGGGCGTGGGCTCGGAAGCGACGGGTGCGCTCGTCGAGGTGCCCCTGAGCCGCGCCAGCAACCCCGCGAAGTCGAGCCCTTCCTTCTTCATGTAGGCGAACGCACCGCCACCGGCGAGCAGCAAGACCGCGACGATCGCCGCCGCGACGTACACCATCGGGCTGGTGCCACCGCCGCGCACGGATTCGAGCCAGGCCTTGATCGGCGCGGGCTCGGAACCGTCCGCCATGCTGCGTTTGATGGCCTTGTCGAAGAGCGCGGGCTCGGCGCGCAGCGCTTGGTAGGCCACCAGCCGCGCGGGTGGATCGACCTTGCGATTCTTCGCGAACGGCAGCACCAGCTTCTCGCCGTGCCCCGCGGCCACCAGCGCCTTGAGCAGCGGCTCCACGGTTTGCTTGCGCCAGCCCGCACCGTCGCGCGCCAGCGCCAGCTCGCCGAGCATGGCGATCGTGGCGGGATCGCCGGCCTTCACCAACGCGTCCACCACCGGCTCCGCGGCACCGTGGTCGGCCTTCTCCAGGAACGACTTCACCTCGCCGATGAGCGGCATCAGCGCCGCGGCGGGCATGGCCGCGAGCAACGGGCCCGCGGTCTTGGCGTTGCGCAGCAGATCGCGGGCGATCGCCGGGTTGGGATCGCATCTGGGCAGGACCTGCACCAGGCCGCGCTGCGCGGGCGCCGAGAGCTTGGCGAAGTCGAGGTGCTTCCAGACGGTCTTGAGCCCCACCTTCTGCACCAGCGCGATCGCCGCGTCGAGGGCGGCACGGTCGGCGCCGGCGCGCTCCATGAACCCGTGCACGAAGCCCTGGGAGATGCGGGAACGATCGCCCGACAGCAAGCGCTCCACCTCGGGCTTGGCGATCTCGTTGAGGCGGACGCTCGCGGCGATGGTCTCGCCGATGGGCTCGCGTTCGATGGCGGCCGAGAGCGCCACCGCGAACGGGTCCTTGCGCTGCGCCAGCTCGCCGAGCACCGCGACCAAGTCCAGGTCGACGTCGTGCTTGAGGATCTGCACCACCGAGATCGAGAGCTTGCGCGGATCGAGCGAGGGTGCCAGCGCCGGGTGCGCCGCCGCGAAGTCCACCTGCGCCTTGACCCAGAAAGCCGGGTCCTCGCAGCCGCGCTTGAGCTCGGCGCGGCGCGCGTCGTCGACGTCGAAGCCGTGCTCGCGAGCGCTCGCGAGCAGCGCGTCGAGCGGAAGCTGGAACTCCTCGCGCACCGCCGCGGCGTCGAGATCGCGCGAATGAACCGCGAGCGTCGTGTCGCTCAGGCTCATCGCGGCCTCGGAGCGCAGCGCCAGCAGCTCTTGCTTGGCGGTCGTCGGGTCGACGAAGGCCGCGTCGAGCGCGTCGGTGAAGCTGTCCTCGCAGACGCACACGAAGCCCTCGGCGCCGTCCATCCACAGCCAATCGCGGAAGCCCTCCACCGCTTCGGCCTGCGGCTTCAGGTTCGCCAGCTCCTCGGCGAAGCGCAGCATGTCGTTCACTTCCGGGCCCACCTCGTCGATGCGGATCTCGCGCAGCCCGGCCATGAACGCGGGCAGCACCCAGCGACCTTCCTTGGCCTTGGGGCCGAGCGCTTCCTGGCCGTCGACCAGGAGCGACGTGCCGTCGAGAGTCAGCGTGGCGTCGGGGGTCGCGAGCCAGGCGTCGATGGCCTGGCGCGCCATGCCTTCGAGGTCGAAGGCGCCTTGCTGCATCGAGTGGATCAAACCGCCCAGGGCGAGGGCGATCGGAGACGCCGCCACCGGCGCCTTGCTCGCGCCGCGAGCGGTGTCCTTCGTCGTCGCCATGGGGGGAGTCTCGATGAGCCCGGGTGAGCTCCGCGTGGGGAAACGAGCGGGAAACCCCGCTTGCAGCGCATCCTACCGGCGCGCCGTCGCCTGGTGCAACGCGTTCTGCCGCGATCGCCCGCCCGCTGCGGACGCGCCGAAGCGCGCCCGCTCCGATGTCAGACGGATGGCTGCGGTGCCCGGCGGCTGTGACGTTGCGCCCGCGGACGATGCGCGCCGGGTCAAGGAACGAGCCGGATCGCGAAGGGATAGCGGTAGCGCTCGCCGCGGCCGACGGCCCGCGCGGCCTGGACCACCAGCACCACGTCGGCCACCGCCAGCGCCACGAGCAACGGAACGCCGAGGCCCACGATCGACAGTCCCGCGCACGCGAGCCCCGCGAGCAGCACGGTGAGCTGGAAGTTGATGGACTCGCGCGCCTCGGCTTCGACGCGACGCGACTCTCCCTTGTACGACGCCCAGATCGCCGCTGGCACGATCAGGTTGCCGAACGGCAGCCCGAGGAACACCGCGAGCGACCCGACGTGGCACGCGACGGCCCAGAACCGCTCGTTGCGTTCCGGCGTGCGGCTCATCCCACCCCGCGTGCGATCAAGTCCTCTTCGCTCAGGCCGAGGTAATGCCCGATCTCGTGGATGAGCGTGACGGCGATCTCTTCCATCAGCTCCTCCGGCGAGCGGCTCGTGAGCTCGAGACAGCGCTGGTAGAGCACCACCGTGTCGGGCGGAGCGCCGCCGTCCAGCACACTCTTCTCGGCAAGCGGCACGCCGCGGAAGAGCCCCAGGATCAGCGGTGAAAGCGGCGGCGTGGAGGCCCGCAGCTCCTCCAAGGACGGGAACTCCTCCACCTGGATGCTGACGTTCTCCAGCGCGCTTTGGATGTCGCGCGGAAGCTGCTCCAGCGTGTCGTCGACCACGCTGTCGAACGCCGCGCGATCGAGCGGCGCGACCGTGCGATAGGTCTCGTCGCGCCGCGCCGCTTCGGCGTAGAGTGCCTGCGCTTCCGTCGACCGGCCGTCGCGCTCCGCGATCACCGCGCACAGGAACGCGGCCTCGGCGTGCTCGCCGGGCTCGCTCAGCAGCGGCTCGAGCGCACGCCGCGCGCCGTCGAAGTCGCAGCTCTCGAAGAGCGCGGCGCCGAGCAGCGCCATGGCGCCGCGGTCGTCCGGGTCGAGCTCGAGGGCCTCGCGGACGTTCTCCGCGGCGCTCTCGGGATCGTCCATGCGCAACAGGATCTCGGCCGCGAGCAGGTAGCCGTCGGGGTGCTCGGGCTCGTGGTCGATCGCTTGCTCGCAGACCGCGAGGGCTTCCTCGAGCTCGCCCTCCTCGAGATAGGCCTGGGCATCCTCGAGCAGACGAGACCACGAGCTGGGGCCGGTGGGAGGATTCGACATGGGTGGCACGAGCAGCGCGCGCGAGAAACGAAAATCGTAGCTGTCGGTGCGGCCCCGCTGCAACGACAGGTATCCTTCCGTCGTCGATGCACGCACGCCGCAGCCGCGCGAAGCGAGTGGGTGTGATCTCGGACACCCACGGTTTGGTGCGTCCCGAGGCCCTCGACGCGCTCGGCGGCAGCGACTGCATCGTGCACGCCGGCGACGTCGGATCGCCCGAGGTCCTCGACGCCCTCGCGCGGGTGGCGCCGGTGCACGCGATTCGCGGCAACAACGACACCGAGCGCTGGGCGCGCGCGCTGCCGCACGAGCGTGCGATCGAGATCGCAGGCGCGCGGATCTACGTCATCCATGCGCGCGAGGAGCTCGCCTTCGATCCGCTCGCGCGGGGTTACCACGCGGTGATCGCGGGTCATTCGCATCGCCCCTCGATCGAGCGGCGCGCAGGCGTGCTCCACGTGAATCCCGGCAGCGCCGGGCCGCGGCGGTTCCGCCTCCCGGTGGCGGTGGCGATGCTCGAGGTACGCGACGGCGTCGTCGAGGCCACGCTCGTGACGCTCGCGGTGTGAGCGCGCTCGCGGCCCAGCGGCGGTACCCGCGGCGCTGCCCGCGAGTCAGAAGCGCGACGTGTGGATGGCGGCGAGCAGCGCCGAGCGGCGGGCGTCGAGCGCGGCGCGCTCGCCCGCCGCCTCGACGATCACCAAGGTCTCGTCACGCACGAAGAGCCCCACGAGATAGCCCTGGTCGCGAGTGCCGCGCGGCGCCACGAGATCGAGCAGCGTCCCCGGTGCCGTGCCCGCATCGGAGAGCGTGTCCTCGGCGAGCACGGTGTAGCCCGCTGCACGCATCCGCGCGGCGAGCGCCTCCTTCCAGAAGGCGAGCGGCGCGGCGCCGGGGTTGGGCTCGCGTCGTACGCGATACACGACGCCATCGGCGCTCACCGCGCGAAACGGCGTGCGCCCGTCGCCGGAGCATGCGGCGAATCCGATGGGCGTCATCGGTTGCGCGGCACCGCAATCGACCAGCGCGAGCAGCGCCGCGAGCACCAGCAATCGCGCGGTCCAGCGGAGCGCGAAGGAGCATGGGTTCGCGCGTCGAGCATCAGCGTGCATGGCGAAAGCTCTCCACGAGCTCGGACGAGCTCAAGGTGTTCATCCACGCGAACGAGGACTCGCCCACGTTCACCGGTGCCTCGGTCTTGCGCGAGCGAAGCGATACCGCGACGCGCGCGAACGCTGCGCGATGGCGCAGGAGGTTGAGCTCGCCCTGCGCATCCTCGATGCGAGCGATGAGCTCCACCATCTGTTTCTCGACCGCCACCACCGCCTCGGGATCGGCCGTGGACAGCACCGAGCGATAGCGCGTCAGCATCTCGCGGCGAGACGCGAGCCTGGCTTCCAGCTCGGCCATCGCGGCGCCGAGATCGTCGCTTTGGTAATCGTGGTCCACCAGCTCGCCGCGCGCACCGACCGCCTGGATCAAGCCGTCGACCGCGTTGCCCGGCAGCCGGAGCGTGAGCTGGTCGTCGGTCCAGCTCGCGAAGTAGCCGCCATGCGCTTCCGTCCAGCGCACCGTCTCCTCGGCGGCGCTGCGGGGGTCGGGCACCTGCACGGTCAGCGACGCCTCGATGGCGTTGCGTGGCGGCGCGGCGCTCGCGGCGTGCGCTCCCGCCGTGGCCGCGAGGGCGAGCGCCATGGTGGCGAAAGCGATGGATCGCATCACGGCACCCCCGCGCGGATCGCCGCCGCCACGGCGTCGCGGTGGCGGTCGTGCTCGCGCTCGGACGGAAAGTAGACCTCGACGAGATCGAGCTGGTCTTGGTGGGCGTGCACGGCGATCCAGTAGCGATACGGATCGCTGCCTCGCTCGGTGAGCTCGAGCACCTGGAGCTCGCCGGCCTTGCTCGTGGTCACGCTGGCGAAGGCCGGCGCGAGACGCCTGCGGATGGCCTCCACCCAGAACGCGGTATCGCCACGTGGCTCGTTGGCGCGACGGCTCGTCCACATCGTGGTGCGATCGGCAGCCTCGACGCGAAACATCCCCGCGGGCGAGAGCAGCACGAAGCCCTCGGGCACGGGAAGCGTGAGCCGCGCGCCACTCTGTGCGACCTCGAAGCGACCGACGCCGAGCGAGTGGATCCAGCGCAGGCTGGCGATGTCGGTGTCGGCGGGGTTCTCGATGGCCGGCGCGTAGGGGCGCAGGTCGAGCGTGATGGTGGAGAGCGCGCCCAGCGTGGCCAGGGTCGCGAGCTGGGTCTCGAGGACGTCGATCTCCTCCACCACCGATTCCAGCTCCTTCAGGATCGTGACGCGGTCTTTCTCGTTCTTGGAGTGCGCGAGGAGCACCTGCAGGCGATCACGGGTGGCGCGCAGCGTCGTCAGCCTGAGATCGGTGTCGCGGTACGCGTGGGAGAGGTCCTCGACGCTGACCGATTGGTGAAGCAGCGTGCCGAGGGCGCTGATCGCGTCGAAGACCTGGCGAAAGCGCGCCACCGGCACGCGCAAGCTCGCATGCAGATCGCGGGCGTGCTCGACGTAGCCGCCGCTCGCGGTGGCGAGCGCCGAGGCCTTCGCAATCACATCGGCTGGCGAGGGGACTTGGAGCTCGAGCCAGCCGCTGTAGTGGAGCAGGCGCCGGTCGAGCGTCTGGGGCACGGCGGCGTCGAGGTCGAAGGCCAGCCACGGCGAGCCCCCGCTCGCGTCGGGTCCATCGGCGTGGGTGCCCTTGCCAAAGGCCTTCTTCGAGACGCCGGACGCGTCCTCGTCCAGCGAGCGCGAAGCCGTGGGGGACACCCTCTCGCGGTGGGCGTCGCGCGGTAGCTCGTGGCCGCACCGCGGCCCGAGCGCCAGCGTCACGAGCGCCAGGAAGAGAAGTCGCCGCACCGAGGACGAGATCGTTCGACCGTCGACGTTGCATCGCATGACGGACGATGTAGCGCGGGAGTCGCAGGCATCGGTGGAGACTCGGTCGGCGCTCGATCACGACTCGGTCACGGCTTGAACGGCCGTTCGAGTGCGTGCAAGCCTCGCCATCGGTTCGTGACAACGGAGGGCTCGAGACCGTGATTCCCGACCTAGTCGACCGCGAAGAAACCGCGGAAGTAGCGGCCTATCGCCAGGATCTCGTGCGATGGCTGGGCACCCACCTGCCGCCCAAGCCGGCATTTCATCTGCCGCAGAGCTTCCTGGAGGTGGAGAGCGCCGATCAGTGCGAGTTCCTCCGTGCGTGGCAGATGCGGCTCTACGAAGCCGGCTACGTCGGCATCGACGTGCCGCGGGCCTACGGCGGCCACGAGGGCGAGAGCTGGAAGCAGCGGATCGTCGCCCAGGAGCTGATCCGCGCCGCCGCACCGACGCTGCTCAACGTGGTCGGCCTGCGCATGGCCATGCCCACGATCCTCACCCACGGCACCGAGCAGCAGAAGCAGCGCTTCGTTCAGAAGATCCTCTCGGCCGAGGAGATCTGGTGCCAGGGTTTCTCCGAGCCCAACGCCGGCAGCGATCTCGCTTCCGTGCAGACCTTCGTGAAGCGCGAAGGCGAACACTGGGTGGCCAACGGTCACAAGATCTGGACCACGCTCGGCCAGTTCGCGGACTTCATGATCCTGCTCGGCCGCACCGACAAGGACGCGAGCAAGCACGGCGGGCTCTCGTACTTCCTGATGCCGATGAAGGCGCGCGGCGTGGACGTGCGGCCGCTGGTCAAGATGACCCGCGAAGCCACGTTCAACCAGGTGCACATCGAGGACGTGGAAATGCCGCTCGATGCGCTGCTCGGTCAGCTCGGCCAGGGTTGGCAGGTGGCGATGACCACGCTGCTCTTCGAGCGCGGGGCTGCCGGCGGATCGGAGCGCGACCTGCACGCGGCGTTCGAGGAGATGATCGCGCGCCTCGCGGACCTCGCGAAGCGCACCCAGCGCGGCGGGCGCGCGATGATCGACGACGCGATCATCCGCGATCGCCTCGCGGCGCTCGCCACCGAGGTCGAAGCGATCCGCCACCACATCACCCGCGTGCGCTACCCCGCGCTCAACGACCACCCGATGTCGATCCCGCTCATGGGAAAGCTCATGGGCAGCGAGCTGATGATGCGATTGCACCGGCTCGGCCAGGACATCCTCGGGCCGGCAGCAACCCAATGGATGGATTCGCCTTCGGCCGTCGACGGCGGCGCGTGGCACCTGGCGTTCGAGAATGCCTACGGCCCGATCATCGGCGGCGGCACCAGCGAGATCCAGCGGAACATCGTGGGCGAGCGTGTGCTCGGGCTCGCGAAAGGCTGAGCGGGGGCGACGATGACGACGACGGAGCAGAGCGGCGCGGCGGCGCCGACGGTCGCGCGGTTCGTGTACGGCGACAAGCAGGAGATGCTGCGCGAGTCGGCGCAGAAGTTTCTCGACGCGCGCTTTTCCACTGCACGCGTCCGCGAGCTGATGGAGACCGAGCGCGCCCACGATGCCGACGCCTGGCGCGAGATGGCCGGGCTCGGATGGCACGGGCTCTTGATTCCCGAGGAGTTGGGCGGCGCCGGTTTCGACGTCTTCGATCTCGGCATGCTCCTCGAGCGCATGGGCGAAGCGGTGATGCCGGGGCCGTACCTGGCTGCGCAGCTCGCGACGCTGGTACTGCGCGGCGCAGCGAGCGATGAGCAGCAGCGAAGCTGGCTACCGGGCGTGGCGAGCGGCGAAGCGATCCCGACACTCGCCCTGTTCGAGAAGGACGCCGGCTGGGCCGTCGCGGCGGGCGGGCTCAAGGCCCGGCCCACGAGCAAGGGCGACGCGAGCGCGGGCTACACGCTTTCGGGTAGCAAGCTCCACGTCCTCGACGCCCAGAACGCCTCGCACTTCGTGGTCGCCGCGCGCACCGGAAAGGAAACCACGCTCTTCTGGGTGGACGCGAGGAGCAAAGGGATCGACATCCTCCCCGACAAGCTCGCCGACGAAACCCGCCGCAGCGCCACCGTCACGTTCCGAAACGTGAAGGTCTCCGCGGAAGACAGGATCGGCGAGCTGGGCCGCGGCGAGGCGTTGCTCGCGAGCACGCTACCGCACGTGTGGTGCGTGCTCGCCGCCGAGCTGGTGGGTGCTGCCCACAAAGTCTTCCAGGTCGCCGTCCACTACGCCCGCATCCGGGAGCAATTCGGCCGTCCCATCGGCAGCTTCCAGGGCATCAAGCACCGACTGGTCGATCGGATGGTGTCGCTCGAGAACGCTCGCTCGCTGGTCTACGGGGCGCTCTGGGCGCAAGTCCACGAGCCGGCCCGCGCCGAGCGTCTCGCGCGGATGGCAAAAGCCTACGTCTCCGACGTCGGCCCCGAGATCGCCGACGCCGCGCTCCGCACCCACGGCGGCATCGGCTTCACCTGGGAGTGCGACGTTCACCTCTACTGGAAACGTTTGCATTGGGGCCAGATGGCCTTCGGCGATGGCACGTTCCATCGCCAATCGATCGCCGCCGATCTCGCCCTCACCGCCAAGCCCGTCGGCGGCCCCACTCCCACGGGGATCTGACTCGCCGCGCTTCACGAGCTCGGGCGGGACGCGCTCCGTCGCGCCCACCACGGAACACCCTCGGCTGCGGGGGACCGCCGTGCGCCGTCGGCGCCGACGCGTTTCCTCACTCGCCGCGGAAGCTCGGGCGGCGCTTTTCGCGGGCGGCGGTGATGCCTTCGCGGAGGTCGGCGGTGCCGTAGTCGATCGATTGGCAGAACGCCTCGCGCTCGAGCGCCGCGTCGAGGTCGCCCACGAGATTGCGTTGGAGCGATTCCTTGGCCTGCCGTACGGCGATGGGGGCGTTGCGCGCGATCGCGAGCGCGAGCTCTCGGGCTCGCTCGACCAGGCGCTCGGCGGGAAGGACCTCGCTCACGATGCCCATCTCGCGGGCTTCCGTGGCGTCGATCAGGCGACCGGTGAGGATGAGATCGGCGGCGCGGGCCGCGCCCACGAGGCGTGGCAGCAGGAACGAGCCGCCCATTCCCGGGTGCAGGCCGAGCGTCACGAAGTTGAGCCCGAGCTTGGCGCCTTGGGCGGCGAGCCGCAGATCGCACGCGAGCGGAAAGCAAAGCCCGGCGCCGATCGCATGGCCGTTGATGGCGGCGATGGTGGGCACGGGGACGTCGGCCACCGCGAGGAAGAGCCGGTAGAACCACTTCATCCGCTGGCGGCGCTGCTCCGCGGGGAGCGTCGTCACCTCCTCGATGAAGTCGAACTTCCCGCCGGCCGCGAAGGCGGAGCCCGCACCCGTCACGATCATCGCGCGCAGCTCCGCGCTCGCGCTCGCCTCGCGGCACGCATCGGCGACTTCCTCGCCCATCGCGGGCGTCATCGCGTTTCGCTCCTCGGGGCGATTCAGCGTGAGCGTCGCGATCCCGTCAGCGATCTCGAAGCGGATCTCGGAATAGGCGTTCATCGTGGGGATTCCTCCGCGCGAAGTCGAGCTTCGGCGTCAAGCACGCGCCCAACGGCAAGCGCGAAACCCGAGCACCCGCGCCACGCACGGTGTCGATCTCTCCGCGAGCCAGCGGCGAGCCGACGAGCGAAGCGAGGCGACTTGGGGGGGACCCAACGCGGCTTGGCCGCGCTGGGCGGGGGTCTGGAACAGACCCGACGGAGTGTCCCGTGGACCGCTCGGCCAACCGGTCTCCACGCTCGCCGTCCATCTCTCCGCGAGCCAGCGGCGAGCCGACGAGCGAAGCGAGGCGACTTGGTGGACCCAACGCGGCTTGGCCGCGTTGGGCGGGGTCTGGAACAGACCCCGCAACGACTCAATGCCCCATCCCGCTGCCGCCGCTCAGCGCCTTCACGATGTCGGCGACGAAGCCCTTGGCGTCGCCGAACAGCATCAGCGTCTTCTCGTCGAAATAGAGCTCGTTCTCGATGCCGGCGAAGCCAGGGTTCATCGAGCGCTTGATGACCATGACGGTCCGCGCCTTGTCGCAATCGATGATGGGCATGCCGTAGATCGGGCTCGACTTGTCGTGGCGCGCCGCCGGGTTGGTGACGTCGTTGGCGCCGATGACCAGCGCGACGTCCGCCTGCGGCATCTCGGGGTTGATGTCGTCCATCTCGATCAGCTTGTCGTAGGGGATGTCGGCCTCGGCGAGCAGCACGTTCATGTGGCCGGGCATGCGTCCCGCGACCGGGTGGATCGCGAACTTCATGTCGACGCCCTTCTTGGCGAGGATGTCGTGAAGCTCGCGAACCTTGTGCTGGGCTTGCGCCACCGCCATGCCGTAACCGGGAATCACCACCACGAGCTGCGAGCTCTCGAGAATCTGCGCCGCCTCTTCCGCGCTAGCGCTCTTCACCGTGCGCTGCTCGGCCTCGCCGGCGGCCGCAGTCTGGACCTGGCCGAATGCGCCGAAGAGCACGTTGGTGAACGAGCGGTTCATCGCGCGGCACATGATGATCGACAGGATCAGACCCGAGGACCCGTCGAGGGCGCCGGCGATGATGAGCAGCTGATTGTCGAGGACGAACCCCATCGCCACCGCCGACAGGCCGGCGTACGAGTTCAAGAGCGAGATCACCGTGGGCATGTCGGCGCCGCCGATCGGGATGATCAGGAGCACGCCGAACGCGAGCGCCAAGAGCGCGAAGATCGGGAACAGGAACTTGAGCCCGGGCGAGATGACCAGGATCACGCCGATGACCGCCGCCAGCCCGAGCAACGACAGGTTGAACTTGTTCTGACCCTTGAACGTGATCGGGCGGGTGGGGATGAGCTCCTGGAGCTTCGCGAACGCCATGACGCTGCCGGTGAAGGTCAGGAAGCCGAGCAACGTCTCGAACACGATGGCGCCCATCACGAACTTGGTGATGTGGGGCGCGTGCAAGTAGTACTCGGCGGTACCGACCAGCGCCGCGGCGAGCGCGCCGAACGCGTGCGACACCGCGGTTCGTTGCGGCACCGCGGTCATCGCCACCCGCGAGATCGGAATACCCACGATGGTGCCCAGCACCAGCGCGACCAGGATGGGCGTGAAGTGGCTGACGTTGGGGAGCGCCAGCGTGCCGATGATGGCGGCCGCCATGCCGAGCACGCCCGCGAACACACCGCGACGCGCGGTCTTGGGGTCGCTCATCCACTTGAGCGACAGGATGAACGCCGCCGCGGCGACGAGATAGATGAGTGTGATGAGAGAGCTCATGGCTTCGTCGGCTCCCGCTTCTTGAACATCTTGAGCATCCGGTCCGTGAGGAGGAAGCCGGACACGATGTTGGTCGTGGACGCGAACACCGCGATCGCGCCCAGCCACTCGGCGAACGGCGTCGTGTGCTCGGGCGCCGCGCCCGCGATCTGGATCGCGCCAACCACCGCGATGGCGGAGATCGCGTTGGTCAGCGACATGAGCGGCGTGTGCAGCAGGCGCGACACGCCCCGGATCACCTCGATCCCGAGGAACGTGGCGAGCATGAAGATGTAGAGGCTCAGTGTGAGTTTCACGTCCACGGCGGGGTCGCTCCTTTCCGAAACTTCGCGGGCAGCCGAACGATCAGGCGGACTTCGCGGTTTCCGCTGCGACGAGCGCGGGCAGCTTGAGCATCTCGCGCAGCCGAGCGTGCACCACCTCGTTGCCGAACGTGGTGAGCGTCTCGCGGACGATCTCGTCCTCGCGCGGCACGGGGACGGCGCCAGCCTTGGCGTCGCCGCCCGAGGTCTTCACCACGTGGAGCAGGAACGTGACGACGTTCTTCGCGTAGAGCTGGCTCGCGTGATAGGCGACGGTGGCCGGCAGGTTGAGCGTGCCGATGATCGTGACGCCGTGCTCGACCACGATCTTGCCGGCCTGGGTCAGCTCGCAGTTGCCGCCGCGCTCCGCGGCGAGATCCACGATCACCGAGCCCGGGTTCATGCCCTTCACCTGCTCGGTGGTGACCAGCACCGGTGCTTTGCCGCCCGGCACCGCGGCGGTGCAGATGACCACGTCGCTCACGGCGATCGACTTGCCCATGAGCTCGCGCTGGCGCTTGTAGAACTCCTCGCCGAGCGCCTTGGCGTAGCCGCCCGAGCCCTCGGCGCTCGCGGTATCCAGCGGGATCTCGAGGAACTTGGCGCCGAGGCTCATGACCTGCTCTTTGACGGCGGGCCGCACGTCGTAGCCCTCCACCACGGCGCCGAGCCGCCGCGCGGTGGCGATCGCCTGCAGACCCGCGACACCGGCGCCGATCACGAACACCTTCGCCGGCGTCACCGTGCCGGCCGCGGTCATCATCATCGGGAACATCCGCGGCACGGCCTCGGCGGCCATGAGCACGGCCTTGTAGCCGGCGATGTTCGCCTGCGACGACAGCACGTCCATCGACTGGGCGCGCGTGATGCGCGGCACCAGCTCGAGGGCGAACGTGCTCACGCCGCGCGCCGCCAGCTCGCTCATGCGCTCGGGCGCCGCGAGCGGATCGCCGTGCCCGACCACCCATTGACCGGCGCGCATCTTGTCCAGATCGGCGCGACCCGCCTCGGGATTCGCGCCAAAGGTGCGGACCTGGAGCAAGCAATCGGATTTGGCCAGGATCTCGTCGCGATTCGCAACGATTTCAGCACCTTTGTCCTTGTACCCGGCATCGGGAAAGCCTGCCGCGTCGCCCGCACCGGCTTCGATCAAGACCTGAATGCCGGCCTTGGTCAGCGAGGGAACGACTGCGGGGACGAGTGCCACGCGCTTTTCACCGGGGCACGTTTCCCGGAGCACTCCGGCGATCATGGAACCTCCCGGATGGAGAGTGGGCGTCGAGGAAAGGGCGGAACGCGGTTTGAGGTTTTGCCGCATTTCGACGCGGCGCGGCAAGCCCGTGACAGCTCGCCCGCGTCGTCGGTGCGGGATCCCGATCGTGACGCTCGCGGCCGAGGCCCTCACCCCCGCCGCGAAACCACCGGGCGCCCCGAACGCCGCAAGGCCACGCAAGTCGGGTGCCAGCCGTCGCGTGGACGCTGGCGAAAACGACGATCGCCGCCGAAGACGCCGATTATTCCGCGTCGATGCGCGCGCTGCCGGTTTTCGCGCGGGTGTCGATGAAGTCGGCGACCTGATTCAGCGCACCAGGCCGTGACAAGAGGAGCTGGTGATTGAGCGCGGTGACGTTACTGACGTGGAACTGATAGAGCCCGCTTCCGGTCACCGGCGCGACGACGGTTTCGAGCCCGAAGACCGAGTCCAGGCTGGGCTCGACCTGCGGGACGCCGAGCGCACCCGCATAGAGCGCGGTCGCGCTCGCCGGGACGTCCACGTCGTCCATCGCCTGCTGAAGCAGCACGTCTTTCGGGCGTTGGCCCGGGAATGGATCGTCGATCACGTGCGGGCTGAAGCTCCCCGGATCGATGGTGTCGAAGAACAGCTGCAGGATGGGGACGAGCACGAGCCGATCAGCGGCCGTCGCGCCGGCAGGCAGCATGCCGTCGAGGATGGAACCGAGCCCGGGGCTCTGCTGGAAGAGCGAGATGAAACCCGCGCCAGGAACGTTGAGGACCGCCGCGCCGATCGCGGGCTCGACCGCCAGCAGCGCGCCGCCGAGCGTGGATCCCAGGGACTGGCCCACGAACGCGACAGGCGCCGGCGCCAGGTCGGGCACGCCGTCCCCACCCGCGGGCAGCACGTCGAGGGTCGTGAGCGCGCCTTCGACGAGACGCACGAGCTGCAGCTCGTCGGCCACCGTCTGCAGCAACAGATCGCGCCCCTCGAGCAGCCGCTCGAAGGTGAGGTACTCGGGCATCGGCCCGTCCTCGCCGAGCCGCGAGTGGTGACCGGGAATGTCGATGCCGATGGTCGCGTAACCACGCTGGCCCACCGCCGAGGTGATCTGAAGCATCGTTTCCTTGAACGCGCCGAGCCCGTGACCGAACACCACCACCGGCGCGCGGCCGGCTCCCGCCTTGGGAAGCTTGAGGAGAAACTCGAGCTCGTGCTCGCGCTGCTCGATCGGGCGTCCGCGCGAGTCCCACGCGATGCGGTGATCGGCGTCGCGATAGTCCGGCGCGGTCAAGTAGCCGATCACTCCCGCCGCCACTCCCTTGGTCTCGAGCGCCGGCAGCGGCTGCACGATCTGCCCGACGCGAAACCGCGGCGGATTCGTCCTGGCGCGCTCGAAGATCGCGCGGGCGAGCGCGCGCAGGTCGCGGGTGACCAGCTCGTTGCTGCGCACGGTGAATGCCGTGGCGAGCACCGCGTGCGCGGGATCCTCCCGCAGCGCCGAGACCAGCGTGGCGAGCACCGGCTGGAAGGCGTCGCGCACGCGCTCGGCGTCGGAGTCGCCACCCGTCGCCGGGGCCAGGACGCGCCGGAAGCCTTCGAACGCGGGCATCGGCGCGCCATCCGCCGTGCGCACGCGATCGGTGACCAGCGCCACGATCGTGTGATGGCTGGCGAACGGCGTCTGCGGAACGAGCGACAAGAGCGCGCGCGGGATCGCCTCCCCAGCGGCGCGCCCGTCGAGCAGCGCGCGGAACGCGAGCGGCTGGCCCGCGTCGACGTCCCAGAGGCGGACGCTCGCGTCCGGCTGGATCGACTGCGCGGGATCGGTGGGGAGCGACGCCGGATCGGGCAGCGCGGGAAGCGGCATCATCACGGGGGCGAGCGCGCTCCATCCGTCGGCTCCCGCGAGCAACTCGGGCGGATAGCGGCGCATCATCTCCGCGGTCGCCGGGGTGCGAAAGCTCTCCGCGTGAAGATCGAGGGAGAGGCCGGTCGCCGTGGCTGCCGGCTTCGTGAAGAGGTTCGTCGGAAACGGGAAGTAACAGTCGTCGGTCAGCCCCGTGCAGGTGATCGCGCGAGCGGGCACGGAAGCCGGCGTGCGCGCGACGGAGTGGCTGTCGCCGCAGCCCGACGTTGGCGCGGCGAGTGCCGCGAAGGCGACGGCGGCGACCGCCCGCCGCGCTGGAACGGCGCGCATCATTCGGCGTCGATTCGCGCGGTGCCGGTCTTGGCGCGACTGTCGATGAACTCGGCCACCTGGTCGAGCGCTCCCGGGCGCGAGAGCAGGAAGCCGTGGTTGATGAACCCGCTGTCGCTGACGCGGAACTGATAGAGCCCGCTGCCTTCGGCGGGTGCCGCGATCTTGGCCAAGCTGAAGATCGGGTCGAGGTCCGGCTCGACCTGCGGCAGGTCGAGCGACGCGGCGAGCAGCTCGGTGGCTGCGTTCGGCATGATGCCGTCGTCCATCGATTCCTGGATCAGCACGTCCTTCGGCGCGTAGCCGGGGAACGGGTCGCGCGTGACGTGCGGACCGAAGTTCGCGGGATCGACGTCGTCCACGAGCATCTGCGCGAGCGGGATCAGCACCATGCGGTCGTCCGGCGTGGCGCCGGCAGGCAGGAAGCCGTCGAGGATGCCGCCGAGCTGCTCGCTCTGCTGGAGCAGCGACGCGAAACCGCCGCCGGGCACGTTGAGGACGCCCGCGCCGATCGACGGCTCCACCGCCAGGTACGTGCCGCCCAGCACCGTGCCCAGCGATTGGCCCACGAATGCGATGGGGCCCGCGGCGAGATCCGGGACCCCGTCGCCGCTGCCGCCCGGCGAGACGTCGAGCGTGGTGAGCGCACCCTCCACCAAGCGCACGAGCTGCATCTCGTCGGCGATGGTCTGCATGAAGAGATCGCGCGTCTCGAGCAACCGCGTGAACGTGAAGTAGCTCGCGATGAAGCCGTCCTCGCCGATGCGCGAGCCGTGCGCGGCGACGTCGATGCCGATGGTGGCGTAGCCGCGCTCACCCAGCTTGCTGGTGATCTGCAGCATCGTTTCCTTGATCGCGCCGAGCCCGTGACCGAACACCACCACCGGCGCGTGTCCGGCGCTCGCCTTCGGCAGCTTGAGCAGGAACTCGAGCTGGTGCTCGCGCTGCTCGACGGGGCGGCCTTGCTCGTCCCACACGATTCGCCCATCGGCCCCGCGATAGTCGGGCGTGCTCATGCGCCCGATCACGCCGAGCTCGACTCCCTTGGTCTCGAGCGCCGGCAGCGGCGGGTTGATCGCGACGATCTCGAAGCGCGGCGGGTTGCGCTTGGCGCGTTCCAGGTTCGCGTTCGCGAGCGCCCGCATGCCGCGGGTGATCGGATCGTTCGAGCGCACGGTGAACGCCGTGGCCACCACGACGTGCGCCGGGTCCTCGGCCATCGCGCCGCGAATCGAGGCGAGCACGGGCTGATAAGCGGCGCGAGCCCGCGCGGCGTCGGTGTCGGAGGCCGCGGTGGGATCCAGCAAGCGCTGAAAGCCGGGATACGCCGGCATCGCGCGACCGTCGGCGGTGCGCACGCGATCCGTCACCAGCGCGATGAGCGTGTGGCGATTGGCGAAGGGCGCTTGCGGGATGAGCGAGAGCACCGCGTGCGGCGCGGCGTCGTTCGCGGCGCGATCGTCGAGGCGAGCGCGAAACGCGACGGGACGTGCCGCGTCGACGTCCCAGATCCGGATGCTCGCGTCGGCGGCGATGGATGCGGCGGGATCCGTCGGTAGCGTGGCCACGTCGGGCAGCTCGGGCAGCGGCACGACCACCGGTGCCACCGGGCTGAACCCGTCGGCGCCATTCAGCAGCGCCGGCGGATACGTCGTCAGCACTTGCTCGGTCACCGGCGACGGGAAGTTCTCGGCGCGAATGTCGAGGGTGAGGCCGGTCGGAGTGCTCGCGGGCTTGGCGAAAAGATTGGTCGGGAACGGGAAGTAGCAAGTGTCGGTGACGCTCGTGCACGCGAGCGGTTGATCCGGCACACCGAGCGCCGTGGTGGTCGGCTCGCCGCCGCCACATCCCGAGAGCGCGGCGGCGGTCAGCACGACGGTCGCGAAACAGGAACGAAACCACGGGAAGCGAGGCCGTGTGGAAGGTCGGTGCATGGGATCGCTCGCGAGGGGTGGTGAGGCGTTGCTTACTTTGCACGACGCGGTAGGCCGGTCAACAGCGCTTTGCTACCATGCTTGCGAACGACGCCTACCCGGGGCGTCCCGTTCGGGTCCGCGCCTCGAATCTCCCGCCTCGCGCGGCCCTCCGCGTTTCGGAGGACGCCATGGTTGCTCGATCTGCGCGCCGACCGGCGCCGCGCACGGCGGCGCTCGGTGGGATGGCTCTTCTCGTCGTTTGCGTGCTCGGGCTCACCACGTGCGGGGGTGGCACCGATGGCGCGCCACCGTGCGAGATCGGGGCGTGTCCGCCCGCGCTCACGCTCGAGATCACCGCCAACGACGGAGGCGGCGCGGTGAAGGACGTGGGCATTTCGGGCGCCAGCTTCGCGTGCAGCGAGGTCCCGGGCGCGACGGTGTGCACCTCCGTCGACGGGAGCGCTGGCGACTACCACCTCACGATCACCGCTCCCGGCTTCGCGTCGACGACGCTCGACACGACGGTGGACGCGAATCCCGAGCGCTGTAGCTGCGGCTACTTTCCAGCGACGGTGGCGGTCCAGCTCGGCCACCTCACGTGCGACGCGCGTCCCGCGGTCGCAGCGGATAGCGCGCCGCTGTCACTCGCCGCAGCCGAGCCGGGCAGCACCGAAACAGCGTCGGTCTCTCGATACCAGCGGACGTTCCCCAGCGGCGTTCGGAGCCGTGCGAACGACGTGATGGCTCTCGATGACGGTGGTTTCGTGGTCGCCGGCGAAGGTTCGCCGGCCGATTCGTCGTTCCAGGAGATGCGAATCGTGCGAACCGACGCCTCGGCGCAGGTGGTCTGGGACCACGCGTATCCAGGCGCGATCGGGGGCTTCCCCGGCAGCTCCGCGAGCGTCGTTGGAGCCACCGCGGATGGTGGTCTCTTCGCCGCGGGGTATGCAGTCGGAGCGTGGCTCAACGTGGTGGCGCTGACGCAGGCGTACCTGGTCGAGCTGGACACGGATGGGTCGGAGCTGCATCGGATCGTTTGGCCCGCATTTCAGCTGGGCTACGACGCCATTCAGGACGGCCTCGGAACCGCTGCCGGCGGCTTGCTGCTGGTCGGGGCGACGGTTCCCGAGCCGTACCACCTGCCTCCGTGGGAGGTGCCGCCCGGCGCCGCGTTCGTCGTGGCGGTCGATGTCGCCGGCCAGGGGGTCGCGAGCGCGACGAGCCTGGATGAGGCCGGACGTGCTGCGTTCGCCGATGCGATCGTCGAGCTCGGCGCCGCCGGGTATCGCCTCGCAGGCGGCAGCCACGACGCGTTCGGCCAGCGTCTCTTCCTCGCGGAAGTCGCGCCGGACGGAACCGTGACGTCGCGCCGCAGCTTCTGCGGCAGCGACGTGGGTGGAGCGAGCGCCGCCGTTGGGCTCCTGGACGGCGGCATGATCGTCGCGGGTCAGACGAGCGTTCCACCTGGCGACACCGTCGCGCCGCATGGCTTCGTTGCGCGCCTCGATGCCAGCGGCGGTCTGGTTTGGACGAGGGTCCTCGCGGGCGCTGGCGCGATCTCCGTCAGCGGCGTAGCACTTGGCGCCGCCGACACGCTCGCGGTCGTGGGCACGATGACCACCGCGACGAACGCATCCGACGGGTTCCTCGCGAAGCTCGACCTCGGAGGGAACCTCGCGTGGGTGAGGACGTACGGCGGCGACTTCGAGGACGGATTCTCGGCCATCGACGCGACCGCCGACGGCGGTTTCGTGATCGCCGGCGCGCTCGGTCGCGCGCCGCTTGCCGACGGCACGCAGACGACGGACTCCTGGCTGGTCCGCACCGACGCCGAGGGTCGCACCGGTCCACTCCCCGCCGCGGACCCGGCGCGCTGAGATGCGAACGGCCCGACGCCGGGAGGCGTCGGGCCGCTGGATCGCTCGCGCGGGGCGAGCGCTGGAACGGGGCTCAGAAGTAGAAGTTCGCGCGCGCCGTGATCTGCAGGAAGTCGGGGTAATCGGTGAGGTCGGTGTCCTTGATCTGCGGGATCGAGTCGAAGCTGTCCGAGAAGATCAGGTTGTAGCGAACGTCCGGACCCACGGTGATGTGGTCGCCGAGCTCGATCTCGAGGCCTCCGCCCAGGATCAGGCCGAACTCGTTTTGGTCGTTCTGGACGAGCTTCTCGGCCTGGTTGATGGAGTCGAAGGCCTGGAAATCCACGACGTGGTAGGCGCCACCGATGAGGACGTAGAGGCGTACCGGGCTGAGGTCGATGTTGTAGCGAGCCGAGAGACCCAGCGACAGCACGTCGAGATCGCCGCCGGCGGAGCCCACGATCGGCAGGCTCACCTCGTTGCCGTCGAAGCTCGCGTACTTGGCGGTGAACTCGATGGCCGGGCCATCGAAGTCGACGCCGATCGCACCGCCGTAGACCAAGTCGTCGTCGAACTCGTCGTTACCCAGCAAGAAAGTCCAGCCCAGGTCGCCGCCCAGGTAGAAGCGCGCGGCGTGGGCGCCCGGCGCGAAGCTCACGCTCGCGAGCGCGGCGACGAACAGGTATGCGATGACTCGTTTGGTCATGCTCGCTCCCTCCGATGCTACGAGTGGATCGAGGCGCCGCGTGGCGGCGGCTTCGATCGCGCGTGTATAACATTGCGTCGACGGGCGTCACAACCGACCGCCGGCCCTGCGCCGCCGGCGCTTTCGCATGACGAATCCGGAGCTTCGCTCGAACGCCACGCCATCCGCCAGCGCGCGGGATCGGTTGCGCCTACGCTTGGCCGGAGTCGTGGCGTTGCTGCTCGTGGGCGCAGCGGTGGGGTGGAGCGTGATGCGTTGGCGCGGCGGCGGCGGCGCCGTCGACCTGGTGGCGTGGATGGGGCGGTTCCGCGCCAGCCCGCTCGCCGTTCCCGCGACCCTCGGCATCTACGTGGCGGCCGGGCTCACGTTGATGCCCATGTCGTTCGTGATGATGGCCACCGGGCTCTCGTTCGGTCCCGTGCTCGGCGCGGCGCTGGCGCTCTCGGGTTGCTTGCTCAGCGCCGTCCTCAACTACGCGATCGGCGCGGCGCTGGGCCGCGACCTGGTGCATCGGGTGCGCTCGCCCCGGCTCCGGCAGCTCAATCGCTTCCTGGGAGCGCACGGCTTCGCGGCGATCGCCACCGTGCGCATCGTCCCGGTGGCGCCGTTCGGGCTCGTGAACCTGGTCGCGGGCGCCTCGGACATCCGCTTTCGCGACTACTGGTGGGGAACGGTGGCGCTGCTGACGCCCAGCGTGATCCTGTCGAGTCTGTTCGGCGATCGCATCGGGGAGCTCGCGCGGAATCCGAGCGTCGCCACGTTCGCGTCATTGGTGGCCGTGCTCGGGATCCTGCTGGCGGTCGGCTACTGGCTGCGAAACAAGGTCCGTCAACGCGCGGATGCCGCGATTGTGCCTACGGGCGAACCGTACTAAAACTCGCCCGCGATTCGAACGAACGATCGAAGGAGAACCAACGCCGCGATGGGGCGCATCATTGGAATCGACCTCGGCACCAGCAACTCGTGCGTCGCCGTGATGGAGAACGGCGAGGCCAAGGTCATCAGCAATTCGGAAGGAGATCGCCTCACACCGTCGGTCGTGTCGTTCACCAAAGCGGGCGGGCGCATCGTCGGCATCACCGCCAAGCGTCAGGCGGTGCTCAACCCGACGCGCACGTTCCACTCGGTCAAGCGCCTGCTCGGCCGCCGCTGGGACGAGCAGGACGTCCAAGACCTCGTCCAAGTCCTGCCCTTCCCCACCCTGCGGGCGGAAAGCGGCGACGTGCGCGTGGGCGACGCCGCGGAGGCGTGGGCACCCGAGCAGCTGCTCGCGATGGTGCTCGACAAGCTGCGCGGCGACGCCGAGTCGGTGCTCGGGGAGTCGATCGATCAAGCCGTCATCACGGTTCCCGCGAACTACAACGACCTGCAGCGCACGGCGACGCGCACCGCGGCGCAGATCGCCGGGCTCGAGGTGGTGCGGCTCGTCAACGAGCCCACCGCCGCCGCGCTCGCGTACGGCTACAGCCGTCGCAAGGCGGGGGTGTTCGCGGTCTACGATCTCGGCGCCGGCACCTTCGACATCACGGTGCTGTCGAGCCAGCAAGGAGCCTTGGCCTTCCAGGTGCGCGCCACCGGCGGCGCGCACCGGCTGGGCGGCGACGACATCGACCTCTTGATCGCCGGCCTGCTCAACGAGCGCTTCGAGAAGACCCACGGGTTCGCGCTCGATCCCAGCCCCGCCACCCGCCAGCGCGTGATCACCGCCGCGGAAGAGGCCAAGAAGGCGCTCTCGAACGTGGAGGCCACGCGCGTCACGCTGCCGTTCATCGGCACCGGCCCGCAGGGGCCCGTGCACCTCGACACCGAGCTCTATCGCTCGGAGCTCGAGCAAGTCATGCGGCCCTTGGTCGACCGCACCTTGGAAGTGTGCGCATCGGTGCTCAAGGACGCCGGGCTCGAGCCGCACCAGGTGGACGAGGTGCTGCTGGTCGGCGGGCAGACCCGCGCACCGATCGTGAAGCGCGCGGTCGCGAACTTCTTCGGTCGCGAGCCCACGCGCGGCGTCGAGCCGGACGAGGCGGTGGCCATGGGCGCCGCCCTCATGGGCAGCTTGAGCGAGACCGACATGGTCGACCGGGTGGTCGCCGACGTCTGTCCGCTCTCCCTCGGTGTCGAGACCGCGGGCGGCCTGTTCACGCCGCTGATTCCGCGCAACACGCCCATCCCCACGCGCGCCACCAAGGTCTTCACCACCACCGCGGACAACCAGATGATGATCCGCGTGAACGTGTACCAGGGCGAGCGGCAGCGCGCGAGCGACAACCTGCTCCTCGGCGTGCTCGATCTGGTGGGGCTCGCGCCCGCGCCGCGCGGCCGCGCCCAGATCGAGATCGCGTTCTCGATGGACAGCGACGGCATCTTGCACATCGAGGCGCGCGACATGGTCACGCAACGGGCGCGCTCGGTGCGGGTCTCGGCGCGCGGCGGTGTGTCGCCGGTCGAGCTGGAGCGCATGGTGGCGCAGGCCGAGAACGAGCGCGATCGCGACGAAGCGTTCCGCGCGCTCTCGAGCCGGCGCAATGCCGCGATGCAGACCATCTACCAGGCCGAACGGATGATTCGCGAGGCCGAGGACATCGAGGACGACCATCGCGGGCGCATCCGGATGGCGCTCGACGACCTGCAGCGCGCATGCGACACGGCGCAGACCGTCCAATCGATCCAACAGGCGCACCAGGCGCTGCTCGAGGTGCTGCGGCGGTGAGGAAGCGACGCGCGGCGCGCACGCGTGCGTGGCTCGGGCCGAGCCGCGCGAGCAGCATCACGCCCGTTGGCTCGCGCCGCTCCACCTCACGCCACGGAGGCCCGCGAGACCCATGATCGACGACGTAACCGGTCTGCCCTCGGAGCCCCATCTCTTCGAGCGTCTCGAGGAGGAGCTGGATCGCGGCCGCCGCTACGGTCGCCCGCTCGCGGTGATGATGCTGGACATCGACTGCCTGCGGACCATCAACGAGGAGACGCACCGGTTGTTCGGAAGCTACGTGCTGCGCGAGGTCGGCGAGCTGCTGTCTCGGAATCTGCGGCGCTGCGACACCGTGTTCCGATTCGAGAGCGACGAGTTCGTGGCGATCCTGCCGGAGACCACCCCGGAGGGCGCGATGGTCGCCGCCGAGCGTGCCCGACGACTGATCGAATCGCATCGCTTCGAGTCGCCGCCGTGGGCGGTGCAGGTCACGGTGAGCGTCGGCGTCACGGGCTCGGCGGGGACGTCGGACGAGACCGCCCGCGCGATCGTGCGCAGCGTCGACGTCGCCGTGGACGCCGCCAAGCGCGACGGCCGCAATCGCTGCGCGATGGCTCGGCCCGTGGCGGCGGTCTGAGCGCGCCTGGAGTCGAAACCGCCGCACCACCACGCGTCGTCGTGCATGCTCTCGCGTCCCGATCTCGAGCGGCGCGTCCGCGAGCTGTTGGCGGAGGCCGTGCGCGCCGGCGTCTTCCCCGGATCCGTGCTGCGGGTGGAGACCGAGGACGGCGACGTGCTGGAGGCCACGTCCGGTCAGCACTGCCGTGAGCCCGGCGCGGCGCGCGTCGCGACGGAGACCCGCTACGACCTGGCGTCGCTCACCAAGCTGATCGCCACCACCGCGATCGCGATGCGCGCCGTCGATCGCGGCGCGCTGGACCTGGTGGCGCCGCTCGCCGCGTTCTTGCCCTCGGGCGCGCCGAGCTGGACCCGCGACGTCGCGATCCATCACCTGCTCTCGCACGGCTCCGGCCTGGCCGCGTGGGAGCCGTTCCACCGGATGCTCTGCGACGCGGGTGTGCCGCTCGGCGGCGCCGAGGCGCGCGCCTTCGTGATCGATCGCATCCTCGCCGGCGGTCCGCTCGACCCTCCCGGCCACAGCACGCGTTACAGCGATCTGGGCTTCCTGCTGCTCGGCGTGGTGCTGGAGGCGTCCCTCGGCGCCGACCTGCGCACGCTCTACCAGCGCGAGGTTCGCGATCCGTTCGGGTTGGGACGGCTCGACTTCCGGCCCCTCGGCCGCGTCAGCGCCACCGAGCTCTATCCCGAGTCCGCTCCCGATCCACTCATCGCGCCCACCGAGGACTGCCCGTGGCGCGGCCGCGTGCTCGCGGGCGAGGTCCACGACGAGAACGCCTGGGCGCTGGGCGGCGTGGCCCCGCACGCGGGGCTCTTCGGCACGGCGAGCGAGGTGGCGCGCTTCGGATCGCAGGTGCTCGCCGCGTGGCGTGGCCGCTCCGCGCTCCTCGGCGCGATCGCCGTGCGGCGATTCTCGCGGCGTGCCACGCGCCCGCTCGGCACCACGTGGGCACTGGGCTGGGACACGCCGTCGCACGGCGAGTCGAGCGCCGGGCCGACCATCGGCCGCAAGGCGATCGGCGGGCTGGGATTCACGGGGACGTCGCTCTGGATCGATCCCACGCGCGGCGCCGTGGTGGTGCTGCTCAGCAATCGCGTCCACCCCACCCGTGCCAACGAGGCGATCCGGGGGTTCCGCCCGCGGATCCACGAGGCCGCGCTGGCGTGGGTCGACGCCGCCCGCGCCGAGCGCGCATGATTCCGCGCGAGGCCGCCTGACATGCCGAACCGCGAGCTCGTCTGCTCCTTCTGCAGCAAGGGCGCGACGGACGTGCGAAAGCTGATCGCCGGTCCGACGGTCTACATCTGCGACGAGTGCATCGATCGCTGCAACGACCTCGTCTCGGAAGAGCACGGACGATCGACGGACGCGCGGGCCCCCGCAGCCGCGCCGCCGGCGGCAGCGCGAGCCGAGTCCGCCCTCCCCATCACGCTCTCGGCAGCGTCGCCCGGCGAGGTGATCCGTCCGCCACGGCTCCGCGAGGGCGACCGCATCGCGGTGGTGGCGCCCGCGGGAGCCTTCGATCCCGCGGCGCTAAAGCGCGGGATCGAGCGGCTGCGCGCGCGCGGCTTCGACGTGGTGCACCGCGCCGACATCACCGAGCGCGTGCGCTACCTGGCTGGCAGCGACGAGCGCCGCGCCCGCGAGCTGGAAGAGGCGTTCGCCGACGCCTCGATCCGCGCGCTCTTCTGCGCGCGCGGCGGTTACGGCTCGTCGCGGGCGCTCGAGCGCATGGCGACGCTCTCGGTGGGCTCGATCGCCGCGCCCAAGATCGTGGTCGGTTACAGCGACGCCACCGTGCTGCTGAATGCGATCACGGGCGGCGCCGGCGTCGTTTCGTTTCACGGCCCGCAGGTCGCCGTGGATCTCGCGCAAGACGGCTTCGAGGCCTCGCTCGACGATCTCCTCGACACGCTCATGGGCCGTCGGTTTCCCGGTCCGTTCCAGGCCAAGCCGCTCGCGGCGCTGGTCACCGGCGACGCCGAGGGCCGCCTCATGGGCGGCTGCCTCTCGATGCTGGTCACGATGATCGGCACGCCCTGGGAGCCGAACCTGCGCGGTTCCATCCTCTTGCTCGAGGACATTGCCGAGCCCGCGTTCCGCATCGATCGGATGCTCACGCATCTGCGACAGGCGGGCGCCCTCGACGGCGTGACCGGCGTGGTGATCGGTCATCTCAAGGACGTGCGCGCACCCGAGGGCACGACGATCGAGGACGTGTTCCGTGATTGCCTCTCGCCGCTCGCGATCCCGGTGGCCATGGGGCTCGAGACGGGTCATGGTGTGCCCTGCCGCACGCTGCCGCTCGGCGCGCGGGCGCGACTCGACACGACCTCGGGCCAGCTCGACATCCTCGAGTCGGTCGTCGCGTGACGCGCGGCGGTGAGAGCCCGCGATGTCCTCTCGCCACCCGACCCAGACGGCTCGCGCGGTGAGACCGCGACGCTGGGTGCGTACCCGGAACGGCTGATCCGCGAGTCCAGGAAAGGATCGATCGAG
>JAXLQJ010000022.1:0-105332 GCA_046331705.1 bacterium
CTCGCCGGGCCGGCCGTCGCCGAAATCCTGCGTGCCGCGGATGAAGAGCACCGACGCCGGCGGCGTCGGCGGCGCTCCCGTGCCGCCCGCGATGGGGATGAGCACTTGCGCGATGTCGCCGAGCAGGCTCGCGGCGAATCCGCCCGCACTGTGACCGGTGGCGCCCTGGCGCGAGGTGTCGACGTGCCCCGCGAGGAACGCGATGTCGCCCGTCGGGTTCTGGAACTCGGCGAACACCCGCCGCGCATCGCCCACCTGATCGGCCGGCTGGTTCTGGAAGGTCACCAGGTCCTTGAACTCGATGCCGGGATGGTCGGACGCGACCACCACGAAGCCGCGGCTCGCCCAGTGGGTGGCGTTCTCGAGATTCTGGGTGCGAAAGCCCGCGGTGCCGTGGATGAAGTCCACGATCGGATACGGCCCGCTCGCGGTGTCGAGCGGCAGGTCGCGATAGCACGCGCACACCTGCGGCGGGCTCTCGGCATCGCTGACCTTGGCGCGATCGGCCTCGGGGATGTGATCGCGGACGTCGTAGATCACCGGATCTCGCCCCTGCTCGCTGCCGGGCCGCGCCGGGTACCAGACCTCGGTGCGAATGCCGCCGAGCGTCGTCGTGAGCGCGCCGACCGGCCACGGCCCCGGCTGACCCGGGTCCTTGGGACGCGCGCGCAGCACCTGGCCGTCGCAGCTCTCGACGATGTTGGCGCTGCCCGAATCCGCGCACCCGCTGGCGGAAAGCCACGCCAGCGCGATGAGCGTCGCGGCCACGCGCCAGGCCGCCGACGCTGGCGCCGAGACACGAGTGCTGCAGCGTGGACGGGCTCGCCGTGAACGAAAGAGCATCGCGAACATGGCGCCTCCTGACGACCTCGAATGCCCGCTCCGCGCCGTGCCGCACGAAACGAAGGATGTGGAACGCGCCGAAATGTAGCCGAGGCTCCCGGTCGGCATGGAAGAGGCCGACGTGTCGTGCCCACGGAGATTCGGAGATCGGCATCGACACGGAGCCGCGGGACTCTCGGTGGCGGGGATTCGGCACGATCGAGAATCGCCGCACGCGGGCCTTGCGCTCGGCAACGGCGAGGAGTGAGGATGAAGGGACCCGCAGCAAGAACACGTATGAAGACCCGTCCACTCACTCGCAAAGCCTTCCTGCGGATCCTCGCCGTGCTGGGGCTCTCAGGCGCGACGATGGGTGCCACCGGTTGCGGCAGCAGCGGCGGCGATGGCGGCGGTGGACCACCCCCGCCGGGCAACGAGCGCGTCCAGGTCTTCAAGCTGTCGAGCCGTGGTCACCGCGGCTGCACCGCCTGCAAGAACCACGCACGCTTCAAGCTGTTTCAGAGCGCTGCAGCGGCGGACGCCCACCGCGCGCATGCAGGCTGCGACTGCTCGATCAAGGTCGTGGAGGTTTCCGCGACGGACGCGAGCAACTACTTCGCCGGCGGGCCGGTTTACGATCGGCGCTCGAGCGGCTGACGGGAACGAGGAGGGGACAGAGCGATTCGAACGTTCGGGAAAGGGACGGCGTCACCACCATTTGATTACGCCGAGGGGATCGGCTTCGTGACCTGATCCCAAGCCTGCCGCTGCTCGAGACTCATACTCTCACTTCGTCAGGCTCCCTTCCCCGAGCGTTCGAGCCCTGTCTCACCTGCGCGCGCCAGCGCGTTGCCGCGGCGCGCGCTCTCGTTCACTCCGCGGCTTCGAACGCGCCACTGTCGCACCCGGAAGCCGGACGCGCGACGCCCCGCTGGTCGATGGGCTCGCAGCTCGCGGCCCGGCCATGGCCGGCAGCCGCGCTCCCCGCGGCGATCGCCTGCGTCTGCGTGGGGCCGCCGTTCGCCGCGAGCGCCCCGAGACCCACGGCCGCGGCGCTGGCGCCCACGATGTCGTCCGCCTCGGCGAAGCCGCAGGTATCGCCTGGGCTCTCGACGTTCCCGCCCAGCGAAGCGCCGGCGACGCCGGAGCAGGTGGCGGCCAGGATGCTGTTGGCGAGGGTGGTCGCGCCCGAGGCCGCGATCGCCGCGCCGCCCGCGTTCTCGGAGAGCGTCGCGTGCGTGAGCGCGAGCGCGTCGCTGCTGACGATCGCACCGCCGCTCGAGCCACCCGCGGCGCCGCCGTTCGCGCCGCCAGCCCCGCCCTGCGACGTGTTGCCGGTGATCGTCGCGTTGACCACGGTCGTCGCTGCCGCAACGGCGATCGCGCCGCCCGCGCCATCACCCGCGCGCCCTCCGGCGATGTTGTACGGGGTCGCAAATCCGTTGCCGCCGCGCCCGCCGAGCGCCGCGTTCGCGGAGAACGTCGAGCGCGCCACGGCGAGCGTTCCCAACGCGCGCACGCCGCCGCCGACGCCGTTTCCGCCCGCGGAAACGAAGATGTAGCCGGGGATTCCGCCCGGATTGCCGTCGATGCCCGCGCCACCTCGGGCCTGGTTCCCCGCCACCGTGGTGTCGGTGACCTCGACCGGCCCGGAGGCGAAGATCCCGCCGCCTCGGCCCTCCGCCGCCCCGACCACGAAACAGCTCAGGCTCAAGCAATCCACGCCCCCTGCGCCACCCAGCGCGAGGTTGTCGGTGACCTCGCTCGCCACCAGCGTGAGGGAGCCCGAGCTCGCGATACCGCCGCCCTCGGCGTGGGTTCCCGTGGGGGAGAAGAGCGAGTTCCGCGCGGCGCGCGCTTCGTTCGCGGCGACCGTGACGCGCGTGAGGGTGAGCGCGCCAGCGTTTCGAATGCCGCCGCCGGCGACGAGCTCGCCCACGGCACCCGTCACGTGACCACCGCGAATCGTGAGGTCGGAAGCCGACGCCGTGACTCCCGCCGCCACGTCGAGCACGCGATCGCCGATCGCGCTGGCATCGATGCTCGTCGTGGCCGCGCCGGCGCCGACCAAGCTCACGTCCTCGAGCACGTCGAGGTCGCCGACGTCGTCGCCGCCGCCGGCGAGCGTGAGCGCGTACGTGCCCGCAGGAAGCGCGATCACGTCGGCCCCGGGCTGGCCGGCGATGCAGGCATCGACCGCCACGTTGGTGTTGGCAGCCACCAGCGCCTCCCGCAGCGTGCAGTTGCCATCGGGGGCGCTCGCCGTGTTCTCGTCCAAGAGGCTCGTCACCGTGATGGTGCGGTCGCAGGCCAGGCTCGTGGCGAGCAGCAGGAGGCCGCCCAGCGAGGCGAAGCGAGTGGCGGTCGACCGACGCGATGCGCTCGAAGCTCGCACGTGTTCTTCCTCGTTCGTTTGGGTTCGGCGGAAGCGGCCGTGGGACGGCGTCCGAGCCGCGGACGATCATCCTGACATCGGAAGCGGCGCGAACGCCACCGCGCGGGCGCCGCTCGCTCGATCCGCGCGGCCGGACCCGCGCCCGCCCCCGCTCGCTGGGGGCGCGCCACGCCGCGCTCAGCCGGCGCTGGCTTCCTCAGGCGAGTAGCCGACGCCGAAGTGCGTGTAGATCGGGCGCTCTTGGCCGTCGGCGGGGCGCCCGACGATTCCGTCCTGGCTACGCACGTACATCGCGGCGGATCCGCCCTCGTCGCAAGCCATGACGTTGACGGCGCCGAACGCGGAGAGCAGCCGCCCGACGTCGCTCATGGTCATGCCGAGGCTGTAGCTCGCTTGGTCGCCGTCCACCTGCAGCAGGTAGAGCCGGTCCCCCGTCGCATCGAGCCCCATCGCCGTGCGAGCGCGCGGGATGTAGCCCTGCGCGCGCCGGGGCTGGCCATCGACGAGGAGATCCCAGCGCCCCCAGATGGTGTTGTACTTCTCGGGGGTCGGCTCGCGATCGACGATTGCCGCGGGGAAGTACTTGCCGTGGTTGTGCGCGTCGAAGCTCAGGAAGGGCCGATCGGCGGAATCCTCGAGCAGGATCGGCTTGCCGCGCACGATCCAGTTGCCGGTCCATTCCTTGAGCTCGGCGTTCTCCGCGGGCGAGTCACCCGCTTCACCGTTGATCGCGACGACCGCGCCGGTTTCCTCGGCGAACTGCGAGGTCAGTCGCTTGGGCCCACGTTCGGGCGTGATCAGGATCCGAATTCCCGGCGCCTTCAGATCCACCATCGCGAGGTAGGCGGCGGCGGGCGCGGTGCCACCGCGGGTGAGCCGGGCGACCACGATCGGCGGCGCGACGCGATGGAAGGACGTGCGGAACCCCAGCAGCTGCTCGACGAGCGTGCTCGAGATCGTGCCGAAGTCGAGCAGCGGCGCCACCGCGGCGCCCGACTTGACCGCCTTGATCTCGAAGGTCGCCGTGTCGAACTGGCGTTCGAGACTGCGCACGTCCGCCTGCAGCGCGAAATTCTTGAGGTCGAAGAGAAACACCAGCACGCACACGAGCACGATCGCCAGGCGGCGCCGCGCTGGTGCGCCGGCGGCGCCGCGCGGCCAGCGCCGAACGGCGTGAATCGCGCCGAGCACGATGAACGGCAGGAAGATGAGCGGCGCGACCGGCGCCGCCGGCGTGAACACCACCACCGCCGTCAGGACGCCGAAGAGAACGAAGCAGCCGAGCGCGATCCAGAGCCCTGGCCAACGCCAACGATAGCGAGACGCCAGGCGGGCGAAGAGGGTCGCGCCGCCGAGCACCGCGAGCCCAGCGACGGCCAGCAACAACAGCAACACCGCCAGCGGGAGGTCGGCGATCTGCATCCACACGAGGTGGATGAAGAGGAAGTAGCTCTTGAGGAAGACCAACACGACACCCACGGTGAAGCCCTCGGTGAGGAGGTGTGGTCGAGTCTAGACGACGATTCGCGATTTGGATCGACCGCCCCCGAAAACGCAGGCGCGGGCTGTGTCGCTGCCGCGAGGCGCGCGCGCCGCCGCCAGCGCGAGGGTGCGGGTCAGGCGAGCGCGCGCAACCACACCTTGGAGCGCTCTTGCTCCTCGTCGCGGCCACGGCGCAGCGTCTTGTACTCCTTGCCGCGCGCCGTGAGCACCTCTTGCACGATGGTCCCGGGAAGGTCGGCGCGGATGGTCCTCATCACCGGCTCGTAGTCGAAGAACGTGCACGAGAAGATGTCGAAGAAGGCGCGGTTCTCGGCCTCCAGCACGTGCAGGCTGACGTGACTCTCGGCGATCATCGTCATGGCGCTCAAGATCGGCCCGCGCGCGTCCGTGTGCTCCCGCACCACGTAGGGCCGCATGATCGGGGTCATGCCGATCCGCCGCGGCAGCGAGTCCATGAGCTCGAACATCGCGTCCATGGTCCGCGGCCCGCGGTAGTCGGCGACCTCCATCAGCACGTGCGGCCCGAAGTCGCTCTCCGGCGTGGTGCGCACCTCGCCGAACACGCGGTCCTTGCGCTCCGCGCTACGCACCGTGACGGTCGAGCAATGCAGCGCCGTCTGAAGCTGGAGCTCGAGCTTTCGCGCGTCGAACGGCACCAGGCTCAAGAGGTCCGCGAAGTAGCACTCGCGAAACGAGAACGTGTGGATCGTCATGTGCCCGCCGCGCAGGAAGAGGAAGGCGCTCACGCCGCAATCCTCGGGCACGACTCCGTTGTAGTAAGGGAGCAGGAAGCTCGGCATCACCGGCTGCAGCCCGAGCTGGGCCGGGAACTCTTCCAGGATCTCTTGCACCAGCTTGATGTCGTCGAACCGCGAGCGATAGCCGCGAAAGCCGTCGATCATGAAGTGTTGCATCGCGCCGCCCCCTCTCCGCCGGTCCGAGCCCGGCGCAAGCGGCGCAATGTATCAGCAGCGCATGGCGAGGCCGACTCACGCTGCGCGAGTCGAAGACCGCGAAGCGCGACGATTCGCCTCGCGAGCGATGGCCGGCAAGAGGAGCCAGCGGATGGGAACGATGCCGAAGCGGGCCCAGCGCCAGTAGCGAAGAAATCGCTCGCGCGCCGCTGGGTCCGTGGCCACCACCCGCGTCTCGGTGGCGAGCAGGCTGCGGGAGGCCGCCAGCGGCACGACCTCCAGCGTCCAGGCGATCTTCACCTGACCCGGCTCGGAATAGCCGCGGAAGGCCGCGGGCGCGATCGGAACGAAGCAAACGTCGGGGAGCCATGGCTGGCAGTGCGCGCCCGCCACGAAGAGCCGCCCGGGAACCTCCGCGAGCGTTCCCCACCCCAACGCCGCCGCTTCCTCGAGCCAGCCCCGCGGCACGCGAGCGCCGCCGCCGCGCGCGCCGAGAGCGATCTCGCGCAGGCGGAAGATCGCTCGAACCAAGCCGACCGATTGCATGTCGAACGTGGTCGCCGTTTCGTAGACCAGCGCCGCGGGAGCGTCCACCGCCACCTGGAACCGCTCGCGCGCGTCGAAGACGGGAACGAACGGCTCGAGCGGAGACGAAGCCTGCACGGCGGAAACCTGCATGCCGAAGCGTCACACGCCGTACCCGGGCCTGGCCACCGCCCGCGGCAATCGCGGTCGCGCGACCCACCCGCGCAGGATCGCAGCGAGCGGATCGCAGTGGCGCATGGCTCGGGCTCCCCGCTCCGCGGGCTCAAACACCCGGAGGAATCTTCGTCCGCATCCGCCTTCGCCGATCCAGCCTGCGCCCGTCCACGACGAACGTGCCATCGCCGATGGCGTGGATGGTGCGCCGCTCCTTCCGCGAGCCATCCACGTACGCGGCGACGCCCTCGAGCACCACGATCGCGTGCTTCTTCACGATGTCGATCACCTTGCACTCGATGTTGGCCCAGCACTCCTCGATCAGCGGAGCCTTCACGTGTTTCGCCTTCGCGGGTGTGAGCCCGAACTTCGCGAACTTGTCGGTGTTCGCTCCCGAGCACGTCCCCACCCCGACGACCCGATCGAGGAGATCGACGGTGGGGATCGCGATCACGCATTGCCGGGACCTCGCGAGCGCGGCGTACGAGTGGTTCCAAGGTCCGGTGGTGATGGCGAACACCGGCGTGAAGTCCACGACCATCGTCCACGAGATGGTCATGACGTTGTCCTTCTCGCCATCGTTGGTGGTGACGAGAACCACGGGACCCGGCTCGATGAGCGTGAATGCCTGGCGGAGGGGAAGCCGCTTCACGACGACACCACCTTTCCCGCGACCGGCGACGGCGCTCCCTCACGGGATCGTCGGGCCGCGCTCACGCGCTGCGCACCCCAGCCGCGCTGCTCGACGGTGCGGCTCGGCTGGGCTGCTCCGGTGTGCTGCTCAGCCGTGACCCGGCTCCCACTCCGGATACGTCGGAATCGCGCTCGCGTAGTCCAGCCAGGGCACCTCGTGCGACGCCCAGATCCGAAACCGCGGCGTGCCGCCGGGATCGTCGTCGAGCGTGGCGACCCGCAACACCAAGACATCGCGCCCATCTTTCCGCGCGACGAGCGGGGTGCCGCACCGCGAGCAGAACATCCGCGTCTTCCCGGGCGACGACTCGAAGCCCGCGAGCAGCTCCTCGCCCGCGAGCCAGCGAAAGTGCTCGCGCTTCACCATCGCTGCCGTGTTGAACGCCGCCGCGTGCGCCTTGCGACACGTCCGGCACGAACAG
The DNA here is from genome assembly GCA_046331705.1 of bacterium. Classification (GTDB taxonomy): domain Bacteria; phylum JADJOY01; class JADJOY01; order JADJOY01; family JADJOY01; genus JADJOY01. The sequence goes on from JAXLQJ010000022.1 coordinate 7,449, forward strand.
TGCGCGATGTCCGAGTCGAGCTGCGTGACCTCGTAGACGATTCCTCCGCACAGACAAGATCCCCGCACGCTGCCTCCTTTCGCGTCCTTGCGACGCTGGGTTGAGCGGCCGTCGCGCCCCCCGGCGCGAGCCGCGTATCCAACACGCTCGCCCGCCTGCACGCTCCACCTTGGATCGAGCGGGTCGCGCGAGTTGCGCAGGCGACGTGGGGCTGACCACGAGCATGGCGGTTACCGGTTCGGATGGCGGTGCCGCAGATCGCCGAGAACGTGTTCGAGTGCGGGATCGCGGTTGGCGAGCCAGTCGCGGGACGTGAGCGGATGGCGCCAGGCGGGCGCGAGCGTTCGCACCTCGAGATCGTATTGGTCGCCGTAGCACGCCGGTTGACCGCTGCAGCCGTGGACGATGTCCCAGAGGCCCGTGTTGATCGAGAAGCAGACCTTCGCGCGCGGTGCGCACACGTGCGTGCCCTCGGACCACCAACGGGTCCGGTCGCCGACCTCGTCGCCGACGATGACGACTTTCTCGCCGCCGTCGTGGGCGAGCGCCGCGGCACTCGCGATTCCCGCCGAGAACGTGTAGTTGCCGACCAGGAGGTAGATCTCGCCTCGCACGGAGTCGGCGATCAGGCGCATCAGCCCCCGGTTCTGGGTGTTGTCGCCACCGGTGTCGAAGCGTAGGTCGACGACCATGTCCTCGGGCGGAGCGGTGCGAAGGCGCTCGGCCACGCTGGCGACGAAGGGCGCGATCTTCGATTCGTTCACGTCCTCGTTGCTTCGAAACTGCACGTAGAGGGCGTCGAATCCGGGAACTGACCGCGCTCGGAAAGGCTCGTCGGGTCGTTGCAGGTAGAGCGGCGCCGACGCGGGATCGGCCGCCACGCTCCAGCCGCGCTCGACCTCGCCGGACCACGGCTCGGGCAACCAATAGCGCTGCGGCGGCTGGGGAGGCGGCAGCGCATCCACCGGCACCGCCTCCACGGTGCGCTCGACGATTCGCCCATCGCGAAGCCGCACCCGCAACCGAACCCGGTCGGCGTCTCGCGCCAACCCGAGCGCATGGAGCGCTTCGGGGCTCTGGAAGATCCAGGTCAGCTGCCAGCGCCGCAGGGCGTCGGTGCCGCCTTGGACCTCGCGCAGTCGCCGCATGAGCTCGGCGGGCGAGCGGCCCTCGAAGGCGAGAATGGAAGCGCCGAGAAGGTCGCGTGCCTCGGGTGCAGCGCGCGCCACCACGAGCGCATCGACGAACCAGATCAGCCGAAGCGGCAATCGCAGCGTCGGGTGCCAGGCGCCCTCGTCGAGGTAGACGCCATCGTGACCGTTGTCGGCGAGCGCGGCGATGCGAGCGAGCGCCATCGCGAAGCCGGCGTCGTCGAGCGTGGCAGCGTCGTGGCGCAAGCGAGCGAGCCGTGCACGTGCCTCCGCTCGGGCGCGTGCCGGGAAGCCGGGTGCCACCGCCACGTAATCGCGCTCGATCACGTCGAGGTCCGCACGGCGTTCGGCACCGACGTCGGCGTTGCCCGTTGCCGAAGCGGCGCTCACCCACAACACACGCGGCGGGCAGCGCGAGACCGCGGGCTCGGGCTCGCGGTAAGTCACCAGCTCGACGGGACGGCCCACCCACGCCGCCGCATCCGCGGGGCGATAGAGCTGCGGAAAGAGGGCACCGCTCGTGCGATCGCCGAGGCGGCTCACGACGACTTCCTGCCCCTGCCGATCGCAGTCGCCGCCCGGCCAGTAGTGCTCCCGGACGCGGATTGCCGTGCCCGAGTCGAGAGCGATCTCGAGGAGCGGCGTGGAGCCGTCGACGTCGTCGTCGTAGCTCGCCGCGCGAACGGTGCCCGATTGGCGACTCGCGACCTCGAGCTGTGGGATCGGGTGCACGCGGCGCTCGGCTCGAGGGCTCGCGAGCCATTTCAGCGGATTGCCCATCCCCCACGTTCGATCGGGGCTTTCCCACATGTCCCGGCCACGCTCGGCGTCGAACGAGAAGAGCAGCCGCCGCGCGAGCGGGGGTGCCGCGGGCACAGGCTCGAGGTGGCCCGCCGTGGGCCGGTAGAGCTGCCCGCCGTAGTACATCCCGCCACCGCGCCGGCGGTCGTCGGCCGGATACCAATCGGTGGCGAGCACCGCGCAGCCGGGCGCCGAGGGAAGCTGCACGAAGGCGCTCGGGCCGAAGTCCTCGACGGCGAACGCCAACGGTCGCATGCCGGGCTCGAACCCACCGACGTAGAGCAAGTCGCTCGACTCCACTCCCAGGCCGTTGCTCGACGACCAGTGGTTGGCGATGACCCAGGTGAGCGCGCCGCGCGCGTCGGGAGCGCGGTAGAGCGCGAAATCCGAGGTGTCACCCAGGTAGCCGAGCGCCGGCCAACGCCAGCGCTCGGTGGTGCCCTCGAGGAAGAGCAGCACTTCGGGGTCGGTGTCCGGCCGCGCCTTGCAGAGGCGATGCGCGGCATCGACGGCGATGCAGCTCGCGAACGGATAGCCGGGCAGATCCACGGTGACGGGAGGCGGGTAGCGCTTCACCGCGCACGGTCGTGCGCCACGCAGGGGGTTCGTCGCCGGCTCTGCCGCGCTCGCCACGCGCGCGGCACCCATCGCGGTCACCGCGAGCCACGCAGCGACGAGGGCGCCTCCCTTCACGTCCGCAGCGTCCAGATCGGCGGTCCACCACCGGGGCTGGGGGCGATCTCTTCGGTGACCTCGAAGCCGAAGCGCCGATAGAACGCGAGGTTCTTCGGGTTGGTGGTTTCGAGGTAAGTGAAGACGCCGGCTTCGGCGGCGCGCGCGAGCGCTTTCTCGACGAGCGCCGCGCCCACGCCGCGGCCGTGGAAGCTGGGGTCGGCGCCCAGCACTTGCACGTAGAGGTGCGGCTCGCGTGGATGCCGGTTGGCGATGACGCGCAGCACGCGCGGTCCGGTGACCAGGAAGCGCAGCGGCGGTGGTGCGGCAGGCGTGGTCGCGAGGAGGGTGAGCAACCGACCGACACGACGCGCCGGCGACGCATGGACGCGACCGGGCGGAACGAGCGCGATGGTTCCCGCGAGGGCGTCGAGGTGCGCCGCCCAGATCTCGCCGCGCGTCAGGCATTCCTCGAGCGCCGACGCCATGACCAAGCGCAACCAGGCACGGCGCCCGCGCTCGCTCGGAAGCAGGAAGCGAAACATCGGATCGGCGTCGAACGCACGCCGGAGCACGTAGGCCGCGTCGCCGATTCGCTCCGGGGGCAGCCGTTCGATGCGCATCCGCCGAAGCTACCCGATCGCTCGGCACGCGACGACTGTCTTCGAGGGCGCTGCGCGGGCTCCGACGCGCGTGCGGAGCGCCCCTGAGGCTCTCACTCGAGCGGATCGCGTCCGAGCGCCGCGACGTGGGCGTCGTACCACTCGGGATGCCAGCGGCGCATCTCGGCGAGAGTCAGCGTGCCGGTGAACACGTCGCTGCGCGGCGGGAAGAGCACGCGGTAGCCGTGCCACACGATCGACACCGCGACCACCAACCACGCCTCGTGCGAGTGGATGGTCTCGGCGAAGGCAACGACCGTGCCCGGCTTCACCTCGAGCCCGACGAGCGCGAGCAGCGCCGCGATCCGAAACGGCACGATCGTGGGGACGGCCAGGATCAGGCCCGTGAGCCCCATCGCCGGAACACCCCAGAGGATCGCGAGGTAGTGGAGCTTCGAGCGGTAATGCCAGCGTCCGGCACGATGATCGGCGGGCTCGCGTCCCGCGAAGTAGCGCGCGGTGTGGAGCGCGTCGGCGGCATCGTCGAGGTTGGGCAGCATCGGGATGCCGCGCCACAGCAGGCCGAGCTTGACCCCGAAGCCGCCGGCAGCGGAGCGCATCGCGCGCACGGCTCGCACGACGACCGGCAACGCGACCACCACGAGGTGGTGGACGAACATCGCCACCAGCACCAGCGCGGCGATGCGGTGGACGTAGCCCAGCACGTCGGCACCGCCGAGCCTGCGACCCAGCCGGGCAACCGTCTCCGATCGAAGCGAGAAGCCCGACAGCACCAGCGCAACCACACAGCCCGCGAGCGCTTGGTGGTGCACGCGCAGCACCTTGGGGTAGGTGGTCACGGGACCGCCGCGCCGGAACTCCTCGAGGCGCTCGGGTGTCACGACCTCGCTCACTTCGTCGCTCCCTTGCGCCGGCGCGCCCAGCGCGTGACCCGGCGCAGCGCATCCAGAAGGGCGTCGCCGCCCGCCCAGGCGACCGTACCGACCCCCACCAGCGAGATCGCCAGATGGACGTGCTGGCGCGGCGTCTTGCCGTGCGGCACCGCGACCACGTGATCGACGAGCGTCACGTAGTTCGCGTCGGCACCCACGTGGCACTTGCCGTTCGCGGCGCAGGTGGCGGCGCTCTTCGCGGGGTTGAGGCTCGAGTCCGGGTGCGCCGCGTTCAGCACCGCGTGAGCCGTGTGGCAGCTCGCGCAGGTGGCGGCGTCGCGCTTGCCGAGGCGCAGCTTCTTGGCGTGGATGCTCTCGCGGTAGGTGGCGAGCGGATCGGAGCGATAGGCGACCGCGGTGGCCGCTTCGCCGTCGCCCGTCGCGCTCACGACGTCCCACGCTCCCGAATGACACGACTCGGTGCAACCCGTCGCGATCCGGGTCCGCGCGACCTGCGAGCCCGCGTCACCGAGCTTCCGCACGTCGTGGTCACCGTGGCAGGTGGGGCAACCGGGCGCCGCCGCGGAACGCGCGTCGAAGGCCTGCCCGTGGACATCCTGTCGCCAGCTCACGGCTTCGGGGCGATGGCACGAGCCGCACGCGAGCGACGCCGCCGAGACCTGCGTGACGCGCTCACCCACGCCGCGCAAGCCGGCGCCCGTAGCCGCTCGCGGCGAGCCGTCGTCCGTCACGGGACGGCCGCGACCGTCGAGCGGCGCCGCGACCCGCTCGCTGCGCGCGATCGACCGATGCGGCGTCTCGGTCACGTCGACGTGGCAATCGGTGCACGCGAGCTTGGCGTGTGCGGAGCGGCCCACGACCTCGAGCCCGCGCTCGTGGTCGTGACACGCACGGCACTCTTGGTCGAGCCGAGCGGCGCGCGCCTCGTCGAAGACGCGCTCGCCGCGAAAGTCCGACTCGTCGTCGAACGGCGAGGACGCGACGGAGCGCGTCCCTGCGGATTCACCATCGAGGGCGCGCGGTGCGCGGTCACCGGCGAGCGGCACGCGAAAGAGGTTCACGCCGCCGAGCCGAGCGCCGACGAACACCGCCTCGCGAGCATCGGGAGTGAGCGCGGGTGCGAACGCGGCGCGGCCTTCGGCGGTCACGAGCTCGGCGCGCATCGATCCCGTCTCGACCAGCCACAGCGCGGGCCCGTGGCCGAGATCGCGGGCGACCAGGAGGTGCCGCCCGGCGGCGTCGACGGGAACCACGCTCCTCCACGCGGCTCGGTCGCGATTCGCCACCTCTTCCGCGCCAGCTGGCGAGCCATCCGCGGCGATCGGCACGCGCGTCCAGAGCGAGTACTCGCCGGCCACACGGACGAACGCCAGCGCGCGGCCACCGCTCTCGGTCGCGACGAAGGCGGGCGACGCGCGATCGTCGTCGCCGGTCGCGATCGTCTGCGGCGGGCCCCCCTGCGCGGGCACCACTAGCACGCGGGTCGAGACGGTCTGGCCGCGGGCACGGGGCTCGCGGCGCGCCACCAGCGCGATCGACTCGCCGTCGGGCGACATCACCGGATCGGCCAGCCGCTCGCCGCCGACACCGCCGGCGAAGAGCACCCGGCTCGTCTCGGCGGTGGCGCCGAGCGCCACCAGCTCGTCGCGATCCTCGCGCGTGGCACGGCGAATCACGATCAGCCGATCGGATCGCGCGCCGCGCGCGATCGCCGTGATCTCGTGCTCGCTCGACGCTTCCACGAGCGCGCTGGGAGCTGCGTCGGGCGGGAGCGCCGGCGCACCGCCGGCGAGCGGCAACCGCACGAGGCGCACTCCGGCGCGGTCTCGTGCCAGCGCCAGCAGGTAGCCATCGTCGCCCACGACCGGCGAGGACCAGGCGGTCGGGCCGACGGTGAGCGCAGTCCAGTCGTTCGCGGCGCGCGACCTCGAGGACGGAATCGCGACCGCGAGCGCGAGAAGCAACGTCGCCCGCCGCGGACGGCCGAAGCCACGCGCGCCGTAGGGCTGCGACGGAGCGCAGCCCGCCAACCGAGCGCGATCCGGACCTGGAGCGATGCCCTCCGTCGCAACCGAAGGAGCCGCTCGATGGTCGATCGCGGGCATCCGGGGGTTCTTGCTCAGCCGCTTCCGCGGGTGGCGCCAGCCGGCAGCGGCGCCCAATCGCCGTGGTCCTTCTTGGCGGGACCTTCGGTGCCGTCCTTCCCCTGGATCGTGGGGTGCTGCCACTTGTACCAGCGGGTCAGGAAGTCGGCGTGATAGGTCGGGCTCTCCGGGTTGTGACAGCGGGTGCAGGTCTCGAGCACCTCTTCCTTGGTCTTGATGTGGCTGAAGCCCACCTCGAGCGCCGCGGCGTACGCCTCCGCGTGCACCTCCTTCTTCTTGTACTTGGAGCCCGGGCCGTGACAGCCCTCGCACGTCACTCCTTCCTCGCGAGCGTAGAACTTTCCCTGCTGGGCCACGTCGGCTTCACCGGCGGTGGCGTGGCATCTCACGCATCTCACGTCGGTGGTGGCGTCGGCGATCCCCAGCTTGGCGGCGATCTCCTTCGATTGAGCGTTGGCCAAGGTCTTCATGGCCGTGGCGTGCGGGGACTTCTCCCACAGCTCGTAAACGTTGTCGTAATAGTCCCGCTTGGTCATCGAGTGGCATTTCTTGCAGACGTAGACCCCTTCGTACTGAAGCGGCTCGCCCGCGCCAGCGCTCGTCACGGGTACCGCGCTCGCGAGCACGAGCGCGATCCCCAACCACCATCCGATTCGCGACATTCCGGCCGTCCCGTTCACACACGCCCCCTCTTCGTCGACGTTCATCGCTCGTGGCACGCGGCGCACGTGGCGCCGAATTCGTGGCAGGTGAGACAGGCGCGCACGTTGGTGCGCGCGAAACGCTGATGTCCGTCCCCGGGGAACTGGAAGCGCGGGAACGAATGGCTGCGCGGCGGGATCGCGTGGCAGGCCTCGCAGAACTCGGCCTCGTGGCAGGTGGCGCAGCGGCGTCGGTCGTGCTGGGCGAAGCGCCCGTGAAGCGATTGGTCCCAGCGCGCGACGTGGCTGCGCGGCCGCATCGTGGTGTGGCAGGAAACACAGAACTCGGTGGCGGCCAGACCGGACTCGGGAAACGCGAGCCGGCGCGATCCTTCGTGGCACCAATGGCAGTTGGCGGCGGCGCGCTCCGCCTCGAAGCCGTGGGATTCGAGCCAACCGGCGCCGCGATGCGAGGGCGGGCGAACGTCGGGACGGCGCTGCTCGTGGCACGTGGCGCAATCGCTGGGCGCGCCCTCGGCGGCGTGACAGGTCATGCACGCCTCCATCGAGAGCGGATACGTGAAGACCGACCGTTTCACCGCGCCGAACTTGGGGTTGTCGATCGGCAACGTGTGGCAACGCTGGCAATCGATGGGCTCGCCGACGCCATTCTTGGTGTGGTCGGCGTGCCGGAACTTCACGTCCTGGAAGACGTGCGGCTTCCAGATGACCTCGCCGGTCTCGGCGGTGTGGCATTCCTTGCAGAAGCGATTGGGGCTCGCCTTCGCTTCCTCGATGGGCACGGCCACGTCGTGGCAGCCGCCGTCCTTGCCGTAGCAACCGGTGGCGCCTTGGTGCGAGGGGCGCGTGTACTCGCGACCGTCGGCGTCGAGCGCGTGGCACGCGACGCATCGGTCGTAGCCGGGCTCGTCCTTGATCTGGTCGGGGTGCTCGCCATGGGAGAAGTGCAGCCCCGTGTCGTAGCCGAATCCGAGACAGCCGCCCGCGACCAGCATCGCCGCCGCCGCGATCCCGACGACGGCACGGGTCCATGCCGCGCGGCGCACACGTTCGAGTTGGCTCATGGCTCGCGAATCGCCTCAGAAATGCACCGTCGCGTCCACGAAGAGCTGCTGGACGCGGCTCAGATCGGGAAGGACGGTCGGGAACTCGTCGGCGGGCACCGTGATCGGTGAGCCCGGATATCGCACCACCAGATCCTTCAGGTAACCGTAGCCCGCGGTGAGCACCATCCGGCTGGGCCAGCGATAGCGAACGTAGGCCGTCACGTCCCACGACGTGAGATCGTTGCTGGTCGCGAATCGGGTGCGCGACTCGTCGAAGAACCGGTAGCCCGGTCGCACCACGAGCAGCAGCCGCGAGCCGAGCGCGCGCAGCGTGGCTTCGCCGAGCACCTCGGTGTAGGCGGTCTCGCCTTCGCCCGTCGTGTCGGAGAGATCGTCGGCGCCCAGATCGGCGGGGATGTCGGCGCGGAAGATCTCGTGACGCAGCCCGGTGAGCGAGAGATCGAGCGCTTCGATCGGGCCGAGCCCGCGCAGATCCGTGACGTAGGCACCGCCGCCCACCTCGACGAAATCCGAGTTGCTCGTCGCAGCGCCGGCACTTCCCTCGAAGACGCGGGCGACCAAGGACGCCGTGAGTCCCAGCGAAGCCCAGCTCGGTCGCAGCACGGTGACGCTGCCGTCGAGCTGCCATTCGTGAAACGGCGGCAATGGCGGCAAGAGCAGGCGATCGAGCTTGGACGAGTCGGTGGGGAGCTGGGCGGCGGACGTGAGATCGAAGCGCAGGTCGTCCTCGGCGTCCGCGGCCTTGTAGAGGTACGAGCCGAAGACCGCGGCATCGCGACCTTCGAGCCCGCCTTCCCCGGAATCGAACCACGAGGTGTTGAGCGTGAGCTCGCGCAGGCCGGCATCGAGGCTCGTGATCTCGAACGAGCCGTCCCAGGTATCGGAGAGCTCCTGGAAGACGTAGAGGTTGGCTTCGTTCTTGGCGTAGTAGACGTCGGAGAGCTCGACGCGGGTGTGGCTCGCGGGGCGGAAGATCCAGCTGCCGCCCGCGACCAGCTCGTCCTCGGGATCCGTGTCGTAGGTGACGCGGCGCCCGGCGAGCGCCAGGAAACGGCCATCGAGCGGCGCCACGAAGGAAACCTCGCCGCCGTCGAAATGAAGCGGCTCGACCAAGTAGCGATAGGCGCGCCCGACCCGGACCTCGCCGCTCGCCGGGAAGCCCTGGTAATCGGCCCACCCTTCGAGGAGCCGCACGTCGCGATTGCCGTCGTAGTGATCGCGGGCGTCGACGAACGGCGAGCCGTCGCCGGTGCCGTCCAGATCCTGCTCGTAGCGCAGCGTCGCTGCCGCCGAGAGTCCCTCCGTGCCGATGCCGCTCAGGTGGAGCTTGAGATCCTCGAAGAGATCGTCGTCGTGGACCGATGCGTGGGTCGGATCCTCGGTCGTGCCCCATTCGTGGCGATAACGGCTGCGCAGCGACCCCCACACCTCGGGAGTCGCGAACGCATCGGCGAGCGCCGAGACCGGCACGAGCGTGAGCGCCAGCATCGAGATGAGCGACGCGAGCGCGAGGCCGACGGCGCGATCGGTGGCGGCACGCGGGCGACGCGCGAACGCCACGGGACGGGCGCTCCGCTGCCGACGCTCCGCCGGGCTCATGGTTCGTCCGCCAGCGTCCCGGGCCGCTGGCCACGCGCGTCCGCGAGCCGATCCTTGGGGCGGAAGTGGTAGGTGTGGCACGACTCGCACGCGAGCTCCGCGGCGCGGCCGTCGCGGTGACATGCGACGCACGTTTCCATCGGCCGCGGGTACTCGCCGGCTTTGCGCACCACTTCCTCGAACTCCTCGTTGCCGTCGAAGTCACCCACGTGGCAACGGCGGCAATCGAGCGTTCCCTCGGTCGTGAAGAGCTGCCGCGCGTTCTTCGCCTCGAGATGCTCGCGGTGCGTGAAGCGCACGTGCACCGAACGCCGGGGGAGGGCGGGAACCGAACCATCGGCGGTGGTGTGGCACTCCTTGCAGAAGCGGTTGGGCGCCTTCTTCGCCTCCGCGATCGGCACCGCCGCGGTGTGGCAGCTCTCGCCCTCGCCGCCGGCGCAACCCTTGGCACCCTCGTGCGAGGGGATCGCGAACTCGCGCTTCTCGGTCTCGGTGTGGCAGCCCAAGCAGCCGCCTTCGCGATGCTCCTGCTCGTTGGTCTTCAGGTGCTCGTGATGGGAGAAGACCAGCGTCGTGTGGATGGGTTCGCCGCGACCGCTCGCCGCGTATCGTCCCTCGGGCCGTTCGAGCTCGGTGCCGCCGTGGATCAGCGTGTGGCAACCCGAGGTCTGACACGTCGCCGGCGCGAGCTCGGCCAGGCTCGCGCGATCGCGGTGCTCGAAATGACACGCGGCACAGTCCTCGTGGCCCTCCGTCCGATGCGTGCCTTCCATCCCGGGATGGCAGCCGGCGGTCGCGCAGCGCAGGTCGATGCCGTCGAGACGGAACGAGCCATGACAAGCGCTGCAGCTCTTCTCGAGCTTGGCGTGCTTCTTCGAGGGGACCCGCTCGGGAAAGTCCGGACGCAGCTGACCGCCCTGGTACGGGTCGAGGGGAATACCCTCGCGGAGCACGCGGCTCAGGACGTTGCCCTCGCTCGCCACGTGGCAGTCGCCGCAGCGCGCCGCTTCCTCGGCGGGCTGGGTGGCGTGATCGACCGAGACGAGATCGCTCGCATCCACGGTGACGCGCGCGACCTCGCCGCTCGGCGAGAAGCCCGCCGCCTTTCCGCCGGCGACGGCAGCCGCGGCCCACTCGTCCGGCGCCGAGGCGAGCGCGGCGGGGTCGATCGGCAGCGGCAGAGCGCCGTCGTAGGTGCCCGGCAAGGCGCGTGCGCCGTCGGCGGCGAGCACGACCTCGATCGGCAGGAAGGGCTTGAGCTTGGCGCGAAACGCGCCCTGACGCCCGGCACCCGCGGTGGCGTCGTAGGCGGCGAGATCGCGCTCCCACACCCAGCGCAGCCGCGGTCGCTGCATGCCGCGGAAGGTGATCGCCGGTCGCGGCGCCGCACCGGTCGTTCGTGGCGCGAGCTGGGTGAGATCGATCCGCAACGCCGGCACGTCGCGGGTGTGGCAGGCACCGCACGCGAGGATCTCCTGGTGCCGCTCGATGCGCTCGTCGTGGTGGATCGGGGCCGCGTGGCAGTGCGCGGCCTGGCACGAAGCCGACTCGCGGCGATCGTGCGCGGGATCGGCTCGACCGGTGACGGACGTGGCCGCGCCTTGCTGCTTCGCCACCGTCTGCGGTCGGTGCGACGTCGCGAGGTGGCACGTGAAGCACGTCTTCTCGACGGCGGAGGGATCGCTCGAGTCGAGACCGCGCAGGTGAACGTCCCGCCCAGGCTTTCCCGACGCATCCGGCGGCGCCTCGGCGATGGCGCGCGCGACCGCCGTCGCGAGCGAGCCGCCATGACAGGTGAGGCAACGCGTGCCGGACGCGTCACCCACGCGCGCATCGCTCGGGAACCCACCCGCCACCAGCAGATCGAGCGAATGGGAGTGGCAGCCGACGCATGCCTCCCCCGCGGGGGCGCCGCGCGGACCCGGCGCACGGGTGCCGGTGGCGCGCGGCGGATCGACGCCCTCGACGTGACAGCTCGCGCAGCCTGCGAGCGGCGCGTGATCGGTCGCGGCGAGCGTCGCCAGGAACACCGCCCAGCCCGGTAGCCCCGAGGCACACACCCGCCCGAGCGATTCACCTCCGAGCACCGCCCCTCGGGCGTGATCCTGCTCCATGGACGAGGTCATCTTGCCGGGATGGCAGCTCTCGCAGCTCGGGGTCGCGCCGAAGTCGAACGCCGGCTCGAGGTTGCGAGCGGAAGCGGGCGCGACGAGTCCCAGCCAGATCACCAACAGCCTCCCGATCCATCGCACGTCGACACGCCGGCGCCTCTTCCGCGCCGCCGCAGCGGCCGGCTCGTCCTCGGACGCGGCGCTCATCCTTGGGGATGCGCGGCGTCGAACTCGGCTTTCTTCTGACGCACGGCGCTTTCGGGCTCGCCGATCGGCAACGTCTCCCAGAACGACGTGCTCGCCGGTGCCGTGAGCGTGTGATGACCCGAAACGTGGCAGTTGTAGCATTGCCGGCGCGTCAGCGGATCGTCGGGCAGCTCACCGTTCTCGCCCGAGACGTGGCAGAAGACGCACGAGCCCTTGGTGCGCTGCGGCGGTGCCGCGAACGGCACGAACGCGTCCGTGGTGGTGATCAGCAACCGGTGCGCGGTGAAGCGACCGTTGGCTCCTTCGGGGTTGGTGGTTCGGAACCAGTGGCAGTCGTTGCACGACGGCATCTCGCCGTGGCGCGCTTCGCCGCTCAGATCGTGACAGCCGCCACACCCCGGCGCCACGCGCTCCACCGACATGGTGCTCGACTGGAGCTTCTGGCCGTCCCATTGCCAGCCCTCGCGGAGGATCTGGCGGTGCTTGGGAGCGTTGTCACCCGTCACGAGGATCGCGCCGGCGGCAGCGGCCGAGGTCTCGAGCAGCGAGTAAGGATCGAGCGGGCCTTCCCAGTACGGCAGCAGCCGGAACAGGTTGGTGAAGCCGGTCTGGAACACGGGCTCCTTGAGCCAGTCGTGGCAGCCCGAGGCGCAGTCGGTGCCACCCGCGTAGAGCAGGCCGAGCGCCGGCTGCGGGTAGACGTTGCGGTTCTGGGCATAGTCCTGCGCCGTGGAGTGGCCGACGTGACAGGTGCGGCACGCCTCGAGGTCGCGCGCCGCGTGAGCGCCGCGGCGGGGGAACACCACGCGCGAGCCCGGCTCGTAGCCGAAGCCGTCGCCGAGTTGATCGACCACCTCGCGCGCCGAGCCCCGCACCTTCACGCCGGTGAGCGTCGCGGCGGGGTGGCAGTCGAGGCAGAAGGCGGACGCCGTGGTCACGGCGCCGTCGTCACCCGCGCAACCCACCGCCAGCGCCAACGCGCACGCGCCGAGCGCGATCCGCAGCGCCCCGCTGCGGCGGGCCAACGCGATTCGCGTGCGCAAGACCGGGTCGCGAGGCTCGAGTCGTGACGGCGCAACCGTCATGGGCATCCGAACGCGCAAACGCGCAGCACGTGCATCACGCGAGCGATCCGATCAGCGCAAGCGCTCGCGGCGAGCATCCCACGCATCGAGCCACGACTGGAGCTTGCCGTGGAAGGTCTCGAGCCTGGAGCCACCCAGCGAGACCTGGCTCAGACACCAGCACTCCTCCTCCACGTCCGTCCACGGCGAGTGGCGGGTACCGGGCTCGCCTTCGATCCAGTCCCCGGTGAGCACCTGATCTTCGGCAAGCTCGACCGGCGGCGCCATCCCACGTTTGTAGCCCCCCGCGAGGATGACGTTGTCTTCGCGCTCCAGGTGATAGTGCAGCGGAAACGCGCTGTTCTTGCCGTAGTAGGTCAGGTAGAGCTCGGTACCCGCCGCGGGCTCGCGAACCAGCACGGTGAAGCGCGTGCGGCTCGGCCAGAGATTGGTCCACGACCAGCGCTCGGCGGGTTCGAGCTCGGCGAGCACGTTCGGCGGCAGCACGGCCGCTTCCGGCGGCCAGCGCACCGCGCGGCGCGACTCGATCCGCGACCAGAGCCGATCGAAGGCCGGCAGCGGTTGGTCGCGCGGCGCCGCCGAACCGCGTGCCTCGCGCCAGGGCTCGTCGAGCGGCGGGCGCGCCGCCGTCACCGCGCTCGTGCAGGCGTCGCAGTGGAAGAGATGCGCCTCGAGCACGATGCGCTCGGTCCTAGAGGCGCGTCCCTCCGCGAACGCGAGCAAGCGCTCGGCGGGCGGATGACGCGTGGGGACGCGAACGCGCTCGGCGCGCGGGGCGATCATCGCTCGCCCTCGATCGCGGCGCGCATCGCCAGCAGCGCCGCGTGAACTCGCGACTTGACCGTCCCGAGCGGGATCCCCAGCTCGCGCGCGGCTTCCTGGAAGCGCAGATCCTTCAAGTACACGAGCTCCACCAGCTGGCGCTGCTCCGGGGTGAGCGTGCCCAGCGCTCGCTGCGCCAACCGTCGGCGATCCAGCTCGGCCGAGACGCCAGGCGGCGCGGGCGGCGCGTGGTCGACCGCTTCGCCGAGCGCTTCGCCGAGCCGGCCCAGCCGTCGCCAGTGATCGTGCAGCTTGTTGCGCGTGATCGCGAACAGCCACTGCTCCACCGAGCCCCGCTCGGGGCGGAAGCCCTTGGCGCCCACCCACACCGCCACGAACACGTCCTGGACGATGTCCGCGGTGACATCCGGATCGGTGGTGTGCTTGAAGACACTGGCATACACCCGTCGCGCGAACCGTTCGTAGAGCACCCGTAGCGCGTCGCGCTCCGCTCCGGCGACCCGAAGCAGCAGCTCGTCATCCGCTGGCGGCATTGCGACCGAGGGCCGCGGGTCCGTGCTCGGCATGTATTCGCGAGACGGCGCGAGGAGGTTCGCGTTTATAGCAGAGCTCGTGCCGCTGCGAACCATCCACCGCCCCCGGACGAATGCCACATGCGTTGTGTGGCGCGCGCGCGCCGATCACCGGATACTGGCGCGGTTGCGCGCCGCGATCCGCGCGAGCGCGCAAGGAAGGGTTTCGTGGCCGGCTCCCCTGCAGCAACCTCGTCCTTCCTCGACGTCCACACGTACGCGCCGGCTCACGAGTATCCCCAGCTCGAGCTGCTCGAAGGTGTGCTCCGCCAGGCGCGGCCGGAGCGCCGCACGCGGCGGCTGCTCGAGACGCTGTTTCGGCGCAGCGGCATCACGACACGCTTCATGGCAGTACCAGACTTCGCGCAGGGGGCCGATCCGGTTCTCTACCGCGAGCCGGGAGTCGAGCCCTCGACCCAGGACCGCATGCGGCTCTTCGCCGCGCTCGCGCCGCTGCAGGCGCTGGGCGCCGCCCGGCCGCTCGTCGAGCGACACGCGGTGGCGGAGCGGATCACCCACGTGGTGACCTCGTGCTGCACCGGCTTCGTGGCCCCTGGCTGGGACCTCCGGGTGATCGACGAGCTGGGGATCCCCGAGGGTGCGGGGCGGGTGCACGTCGGCTACATGGGCTGCCACGCCGCCGTGAACGCGCTCCGCGTGGCCCACGCGTTCGCGCTCGGGAATCCGGAAGCGCTGGTGCTGGTGATCGCCAACGAGCTCTCCTCGCTCCACTTCAACTTCAGCGATCGCATCGACAACCTGCTCTCCTGCACGATCTTCGCCGACGGCGCCGCCGCGGCGCTGATCGGCGGCGCGGCGTGGCGCGAGCGGGCGCGCGGCCAGCTGGGCGGCTTCCGCTCGCAACGCGTCCCCGGCACCTCGGCGCTGATGGGCTGGCGGATCGGCAACGTGGGCTTCGAGATGGACCTGAGCCCCGAGCTGCCGGACGCCATCGAGCGTTTCGTCGCCGAGCGCGGCGTCGCGAGCGAGCGGCCTGGCGACGAACGGGTCCAAGACCTCGTTCACGCCGGCGGCAAGGCGATCCTCGAAGCCTTCGCGAAAGGGCGCGGCACCGGGGCCGACGGTATCCGCTACAGCTTCGAGGTCCTGGCCCGGAACGGGAACATGTCGTCCGGCACGATCCTCTTCATTCTCTCGCGCTGGCTCGACGATCCCCACGGCCTGCCGTCCGCCGAGGCCCACGCCTTCGGCCCCGGCGTGGTGGCGGAGCGGTTTCATCTGGCCCGCACCAGGTGAGACGCTGAGCTCGGCGCCACGGGTGGGCCGCGATGGGCGCGACCGGTCGGCTTCGCAGCCGCCCACGTCGAGCTGCGCGCGGTGGCCGCCGCCGCGGCGGGAGCGTCGTGATCACGCCTGTCGCGGCGCGGGTGACGAAGACCTCCTGGAGCGGCGAGGTCGAGCGGTCGACGACACTCGTCGATCCGAACGCACGGTGCCGCCGCGTCCGACGACGCGTTCGCCACCACGCGTGACGGAGGTCTGGCGCTCACGGGCGGAACGAGCGAACCGTCGCAGCGGTGGAGATGCTGAAGACCGACGGGTTCGGTCGCTTCACTCCCTCGACTCCGGGATCCCGAGCATTCGCGAGCCGGAACCCGTGGCCGCGACGGAGCGCGGCCCTCCACCCCAACGAGCACGTCGGACTTGCGCGAGCGCAGGATCTCGAACGAGCGAGGCGAGCCCGAAGCGCGGCGCCTCGGGAGCGGGGGGTGGAACATCCCCCGCAACCACCTCACCCATCCGCAACGAGCGCCAGGCGCTCGATGCGGCTAGTTCACGCCGACATAGAGGTAGTTCGGGTAGGAATCGCCCCAGTAGATGAGGTCGCGGTTCTCGGGGTGATGATGGAAGAACTGCGACCAGCGCGTGGAAACGGAGCTGTCGATGCTGCCGTTCGCGTAGAGCGTCCACGCCGACCACAACCCGCCCTGCACCCGCGAGAAGTAATACAGGTTGTTGCCGTGGCCGCTGATCGGACCGCTGGGGGTGCCGTGGCCGTAGATGTAGATCGTGCCGGTCAGGTCGGTGCCGAGCGATGGGTTGTGGGTGATCTGCGTGGGCGGTTGGAGATCGCCCTTCCAACCGGTGCCGTCGTCGTACCAGTAGCGGATGCGGTTGCTGGTATCGAGGAACGTGAGGTGAGCGACGCCGTCCGGGGTCACGATCATCGACGGCCCCTGGTCGATGCCGCTCTGGGCGCTGCTCGCGATCGCCACCGAGGCTTGCCACGCGCCCGCGGTGGTGCGCTTGCGCACCCGCACGCGGCCATCGGGCACGTAGTCGTAGGTGCCGTTGAGCCAGGCCAAGAGCAGCTCGCCGCTGGGCGTGAAGGCGAGCGTGGGGTGCCAGGCGTTGCAGTAGTCGGATGCGGGGTTGCAGTCGACGACGTCCGCCACGTCCACGGGCGTCTCCCAGCCCGCCGCCAAGCGGCGCGCGTACTTGAGGCGCAGCCGGTTGTTGATGCCGGTGCGGGTGTTCCAGACCGCGTGCGGGATCCCCGCGGAATCGAGCGCCAACGCCGCGCCCTGCTCGCCTTGCCCGAAGTCCGTCCAGCCCGTCGAGCCGAGGCTCTCGGCGGCGCCCCAGGTGTCGGTCGCGGTGTCGAACACCGCATAGCGCATGGTGCCGCTGCGCTTGTGCCAGAGCACGTGGATCTTGTTCTGGCCGTCGATGGCGACCGCTGGCGAGCCCACGCCACCGCCCGGCGCGTGGACCGCATCGAGCTCGCTGAAGGCGGCGGGTGTGCCCGCCTGATTGCCCTTGTGAACGCGTAGCACGTTGTTCGGACAGTCGGGGTAATCCGAGCAGGTGGGAGCGACGGTGTAGATCACGTTCGCCGTGGTGCGCACGATCTGGTGCGGCGACACGTCGCTGTACCCCTCGCCCCACGGGATCTGGTGATTGGTGGGCGAGGGCACGAGGCATTCATCGGCCCCGCTCAGCGCGAGCAAGAGTGGAAGCAAGAACCGGGTGGAGCGGCGCATCGACGACATCATCCATTCCCTCGAGAACGATTGCGGTGACGGCGCGGACCGAGCGCGGACCCAGCGGGGGACGCGAGAGATCCTGCAGAGGCCTGCCCATGGTAGGCGCTAGGATGCATCCGATGGAAGCGGCAAGGCGCAACCCGTCGGGGGCTCGGAGAGGCGGGCCGTGAAGGTCCTCGGAATCGGCGACGGCCACGGCGCGGGCGCGGTGCTGATCGACGACGGCCGGGTCCTCGCCGCCGTGAGCGAGGAGCGGCTCTCCGGCCGCAAGCGCGAGCGCGGGTTTCCGCGCCGGGCGATCGCCTGGGTGCTGCGCGAGACCCACGTCGCACCCGCGGAGCTCGCGTGTGTGGCCTACGCCTCGCTCTGGGGCCGATCCGTGACGCGGTTCTTCGACGACGCGTACCGCGCTGGGCGCGAGGGCGGCGGACCGACGCGCTGGCCCGCCCGCTTCCACGCGGCGTTCGAGAACGAGGTGGCGCAGCATCCCGGCGTGCGCGAGATCGACGCTCGCGCCAGCCGCAAGCTGCTCGAGCAGCGCCTCGCCGAGCTCGATCTGGGCGGCCGGCCGCTGGTGGCCGTCGAGCACCACACCGCGCACGCGCTGGGCGCGGTGCTGAGCGCGGGAACCCCGCGCGGCGACGGCGGCGCTGGCGGTCCCGAGCGAGAGATCGCGCTCACCCTCGACGGCTACGGAGACGGGATCTCGGGAGCGGCGGCGCTCGTGACCCGCGACGAACGGGGCGCGCCGGTGCTGCGCCGCTACCTGAGCCTGCCCTGGGAAGAGAGCCTCGGGCTCGTCTACGGGGCGATCACCGAGCACCTGGGATTCGCCGAGGGCGACGAGGGCCAGGTCACGGCGATCGCCGCGAGCGGCGATCCCGAGCGTTGTCGGGCGGCGTTCGCGAACCTGATCCCGTTGCGGGACGTCACCGAGGCCGGCGCGAGCCCGTTCACGGTCGATCGCAAGCTGCTCTACGGCAGCCTGCGCAAATCGCTCGCGGGCGCGAGCCCCGCCGACGTGGCGCGCGCGCTCCAGGACCGGGTCGAGGACGCGGTGGTGCGCTTCGCCGAGGTCGCGCTCGGCCACTCGGCCGCCGGCCCATCCGTCCCCACGCGCCTGGCGTGCTCCGGCGGGCTCTTCGCGAACGTGCGGCTCGCGTCGCGTCTCGCGGTGCTCGATGGCGTGACGCGCGTGGACGTGTGCCCGGCGATGAGCGACGAGGGCCTGGCGCTGGGCGCGGCGCTGGCGCAGAGCCCGAGCATCGCGCCGGACGCCTGCGAGTCGGTGGCGTGGGGGCCCGAGATCACGGGCGAGAGCGCGGCCAAGGCGCTCGAGCGCAGTGGCTTGAGGGTGATCGCGAGCGACCCCGAGCACGCGCTCGAGCTCGCCGTGGAAGCGCTCGCGGACGGTGCGGTCGTGGCGCTCGCCGACGGCCGCCTCGAGTTCGGGCCGCGCGCGCTCGGGCAGCGATCGCTGCTCTTCGACGCACGCCGGCCGGCGCTCGCCGCGCACGTCTCGCGGGCGCTCGCGCGCCCCACCCACATGCCCTTCGCGCCCGCCACCCTCGCCGACGAAGCGGAGCGCTGCTACCTCGGGCTCGCCGCGCTGGGGCGGACCGCGCGCTTCATGACCGCGGCGCTCGCCACCACCGATGGGTTTCGCGCGAGCTGCCCGCTCGCGGTCCACGTCGATGGCAGCGCTCGCGCGCAGCTCGTCACCGCCGCCAGCGCGCCGCGCTTGCACGCGCTCTTGGCGCGCTTTCGGGAGCGCACGGGGGTGGGGACGCTCGTCAACACCAGCCTCAACCTGCACGGCGAGCCGATCGTGGCCGATGCCGACCACGCGCTGCGCACCTTCCTGGCGTCGGGAGTCGACGGGCTCTGGCTCGGCGGCCATTGGGTCCGCCACCCGCACCCGCTGCACTGACGGATGCGCGAGCTCGCTCGAGGCGGGCCGCTCAGGACGACGCGCCGGTGCGCGCGGCGACCCGGTTGGCGAGCTCGCGCAACGCCACGCCGGAGCGCTCCTGCAGGAATAGCCCGCCGAGGCGCGCGAAGTTGTTCTCCGTGGGGTTGATCACGATGATCCGCCCGCCGCCCTGGCGGCACGCGTGCGGCAGATCCGCCGCGGGATAGACCATGCCGGAGGTGCCGACCACCAGCATGAGATCGGCAGCCCCCGCCATCTCGTAGGCTTCGTCGAGGCTCTGCACCGCCTCGCCGAAGAGCACGACGTCGAGCCGCACCAGCTCGCCGCAGGCCTCGCAGCGCGGCAGCCGGTCGAAGATCGCCTTCACGCTCAGATCGCCCGAGAACGCGCGCTCGAGGCGCGCCGCGAGCGTCTTGCGATCGATCTTCTCGGTGCGGCCGCACTCGATGCACTTGAGGCGGAACACGTTCCCGTGCAGCTCCACCACCTGCTGGGAGCCGGCGCGCTGGTGCAGATCGTCGACGTTCTGGGTGATGACGCCGCCCAGCCGGCCGCTTCCCTCCAGCGCCGCGAGCGCTTCGTGGCCGGGATTGGGCTGGGCACGCAGCACCGAGTCGAGCGCCTCGCGCAGGAAGCCGTAGAGCCGCGCCGGGCCGCTCTTGAGCAGGCTCAGGATGCCGGACGGCGTCCCGACCAGCTCGGGGTCGAAGCGTTCCCAGATCCCGCCGGGGTCGCGGAAGGTGGCGATCCCGCTCTCGGCGCTGGCGCCGGCGCCCGAGAACGCGACGGGCCGGCGCGCCTCGGCGACCCAATCGGCGGCGGTATCGAGCGGATCGCGCATGCGCCGGGTTTCCTCTCGCCTCGCTTCCGCAAGGTATCATCGCACGGGAAACGACGCGTTGAGCGCGCAATCGACCGACCCCCGAACGCTGCGCGTGGCCTTGATCGGCTGCGGCAATCGCGCGCGCGATTACTACGTCCCGCTGCTCACGCGCCTGCCCGGCTTCGCCGCGGTGGGATGCGTGGGGCGAACGCGGGAACGCGCCGTTGCCGTGGCGCAGGCTCTCGACGCTCCCGCGTTCCGCGACCTCGACGAGCTACTCGCGCGAGCGCGGCCGGACTTCGTGGTGGTGGCGGTGCCCTACCACTCGAACGGCGCCCTGGGGCTCGAGCTGGTCGAGCGCGGCGTGCCGTTCCTGGCCGAGACACCGCTCGCGCACCAGCTCGCCGACGGCGACGCGATCGTGGCGCGGGCCCGCGTCCGCGGACTGGTGGTGGGCGTCGCCGAGCAGTTCCCCCGTTTCCCGATCGCGGCGCTCACGCGGCGCGCGATCGCGAACGGGATCTTCGGCCGCGTGCTCCACGCCGCCGCCGATTTCGCCGGCCACGGCTATCACGGCATGGCGCTCGCGCGCAGCCTGCTCGGCCTCGATCGCAAACCGGTGCAAGCGCTCGGCGTGCAGCGCGCGTTCGACGTGGCTCCGCACTGGTCGCGGATCGAGGGGCGCTTCGGGCGCGCCCGGGAACGCTGGGATCACGGCTCGATCGAGCTCTCCGACGGCAGCTTCCTGAGCTTCCTCTTCACCGACCACGGCTACGATTCGCCGCTGCGCTGGCATCGTCAGGTGCGCTTCTTCGCGACCCACGGCATGGGCGTGGACGATCGGCTCGCGGTGCTCGACGAGGACGGGCGCGAGCCCCACCCACTGGCGATCCAGTGGGAGACCCACGAGGCGAACGGCCGCACCTGGGTCCGCGCGCTCCGGCTGACGGTGCCGCCGTGGCGCGGCGGCGCGACCGTCGAGTGGCGCAATCCCTTCCCCGACGTCCCGCTGCGCGACGACGAGATCGCCGTGGCGCAAGGGCTCGCGGACATGGCCACCGCCCTTCGCGACGGGACCCCGCTCGAGTACGACGCGGCGCAGGGATTGCTCGACCAGGAATGCACGCTGGCGATCGAGCGCTCCCACGAGCGCGGCGGAGCCCCCTGTCGGTTTCCGCTGGAACGCGGTTGAGCCACGCAGGCGCCGCGCGCAGCGCCGCGGGGCCGCGGCAACACCGGAGAGCCGCGCTCAGGTGGGCGGGTCGAGGTGCTCGAGGAGCGCGTGACGAACGCGCTCGAACTCCTTCTCGGCGCGCTCGGCGATGCCCAGGGCGTCGTCCACGCGACCTTCCCGACCGAGGATCTCGAGCTCGCGACAGAGCGCCGAGAGCCGGCGTGCGCCCAAGAAGGCGCTGCTCGATTTGAGCGTGTGCGCCGAGTACGCCACGCCCTGCGCGTCGCGCTGCTCGGCGGCGCGCAGCAACGCCTCCAGCAGGCGCGGCGTGGTGTCGAGGTACGAGCCGATGGCGCGCGCCAGAACGTTCGGCGATCCGGGTCGCGCCAGCGCGCGGATCTCGGCGATCGCCTGCTCGTCGATCACGGGCAGCTCGCGCGCGGGGGCCGATGGCGGGGAGTCCGGCACGTCCCCGCGCGGCGTGCTGGCGGGAGGCGCAGGGACCGGCGCGGGGGCGGGCGCAGGGGCCGCGGCAGCCGGCGCCACCGCGGGCGCTTCCGCCGCGGCGCGGGCGCCGCGCGGACGCTTCTCGAGCCAGCGGTCGAGCATGCCGCGCAGCTCGTCGAGCCGAAACGGCTTGGGGAGCAGATCGTTCATGCCGAGCGCGCGGTATTCCTCCTCGTCACCCGGAAGCGCGTCGCCACACAGCGCGATGATCGGCACGCGCGCGTCCTCGGGCGTACCGCGGGCCGCCTCGATCGCGCGGATGCGCTGGGTCGCCACGCGCCCGTCGGCGACCGGCATGTTGATGTCCATGAGGATCACGCTCGCGCCGTGCTCCTCGAACGCCTGGATCGCCTGCGCGCCGTCGACGACCGCTTCGACGTCGTGCCCGAGGCGCCGCGCGATGCTCTCCATCAGGCCACGGCTCGACTCGTCGTCGTCGGCCACCAGCACACGCGGCTTCGCGGATGGCGCAGCGGCGGTTGTCGCGGCGGAGACGGCTACGGGCGCTGCTGCCGAAGCGGGTGCGCTCGGCGCCGCGGCGACCGCGGCGGCGCCTGGAGCTGCCGGCGATGCGACGGCGTCGCCTCGTCGGGGCAGCCAGCGGGCGAGGCGCTCGGCGAGCGCCCGCAGGGTGAATGGCTTGGCGAGGTAATCGTCCATCCCCGCCATGAGGCAGATCTCGCGGTCGCCGCGCTGGGCGTTGGCGGTGAGCGCCACCACCGGCACCGCCGAGTCCGGTGCATCCGGATCCTGGGCCCGACGATCGGCTTCCAGCGCGCGGATCCGCTGAGTCGCCTCGAAGCCGTCCATGATGGGCATCTGGCAGTCCATCAGGATCAGGTCGTAACTCTGGCGCTGCACGGCGCGCACGGCTTCGAGCCCCGAGCTGGCCACGTCGGCGCCGAGCCCCAAGCGGTCGAGCATGGCGAGCACCACGTCCTGGTTCGCCGGGTTGTCCTCGACCAGGAGCACGTGCCCCGCCAGCGCGGGCAGGTCCGCGGTGCGCGATCCCAAGCCCGACTCGTCGCGCGGCGCGTCCTCGCTCTCCGTCACGGCGAGAAGCGCGTTCAAGAGCTCGTCCTGACGGACCGGCTTGGTGAGCCACACGCCGATCCCGACGTCCTTGAGCGTCTGGGTCAACGCACCGGTGGCGTTCACCGAGGTCAGGATCACGAGCGCCATGGATTTGAGGTCGGGATGGGCGCGAATCGCCCGCGCCAGCGCGAGGCCGTCCATTTCCGGCATGTGCAGGTCGAGGATCGCGATGTCGTACGCGGCGCCCGCGCGAGCGGCGGAGACGAGCTCCTTGAGCGCGGAGATGCCGCCCGGTTGCGAGCTCGAGATCAGCCCCCACGAGGCGAGCTGGAGCTGGACGATCTCGCGATTGGTCGCGCTGTCGTCGACCACCATCACGCGCCGGCCGCTCAGCGCCGCCGCCCGCGAGCGCAGCGTGGAGTCCGTGGGCTCGGCGATCCGGAACGGGATGAGCGCGGTGAAGAGCGAGCCCTCCCCCGCCTCGCTCTCGACGCTCACCGTGCCGCCCATGAGCTCGATGAGCTGGCGCGAGATCGCGAGCCCGAGACCGGCGCCGCCGTAGCGGCGGCTCATCGAGGCGTCCACCTGGGTGAACGGCTCGAAGAGCGTCGCGAGCAGCGCTCGCGGGATGCCGATGCCGGTGTCGCGCACCTGGAAGCGCACCATGGCGGTGCGCTCGTCGCGCTCCACCACGTCGACGTCCAGCACCACCTCGCCCTTCTCGGTGAACTTGATCGCGTTGCCGAGGAGATTGGTGAGGATCTGCCGCAGGCGAGCCGGGTCCGTGGTGATCGCCTCGGGCAGCGTCGCGGCCTGCGAGACGATCAGCTCGAGGCCCTTGCGCTGCGCGCGCTCGCCCAAGAGCTCGACCACGTCCGCCACCAAGCGCCTGAGATCGCAGTCGACGGCTTCCAGGTCGAGGTTGCCCACCTCGCACTTGGAGAAATCGAGCACGTCGTTGATGACGTGCAGCAACGCCTCCGCCGAACGGTACACGGTCTGCGCGAAGCGCCGCTGGGTGGGGTTGAGCTCGGTGCCGAGCAGGAGGTCGGTCATGCCGAGCACGCCGTTCATCGGGGTGCGGATCTCGTGGCTCATGTTCGCCACGAATTGCGCCTTCACGCGGTTCGAATCCTGCGCGAAGCGCGCCAGCTCGCGGGCCTCGGCGGTCGCGCGCTCGAGGTCGTAGGTGCGGGTCGCCACCCGCTCCTCCAGGGTCCGCTGGATCTGCTCCGATTCGGTGCGGCAGTCCCGCATGCGGCTGAGCATGAAGGCGAGCGATTCGCCGAGCTCGCGGATGTCGGGCTGGGACGAGGGCTCGATCGCCAGCTCCAGGTTGCCGCCGGCGATCTCGCGAACGGCATGGGCGAGCCGGCGCAAGGGTCGCACCACGCGCCGCGAGGCGAGCAGCACCAGCGCCGTGCCCGCGAGGCACGCGCCGAACGCCGCGGCGGCCACCAGATCGATCCTGTCGAGCGCCTCGCCGACGTCGTGGCGCCGAAGCGAGCCCCAGAGCATCGTGAGGGCGATCGCGTTCAACACGACCAGCGCGTGCCGGCCGCGCGACGAGCGCCGGGGGGGCTCGCTGCTCGTCCCGCCCGCGCCGTTGGTGGAGCCGGCGGCGCCTCCCGCTCCCGAGGAACCGTCGCGCATCGATCGCAGGACGCGGGTCGAGCGGGCGGCGGGGCCACGCGAACGCTCGAGCGCGCCGAGCTGCACACGGGTGACGACCGGCTTCGAGGTCATGCGCTGCATGCCGCGGGGAGCGAGGGGTGAGGGGCTCGAGGCCATGGTTTCCGGTCGCTTCGCAGCGCGCGCGGCGGATGGGGCGGCGCGCGCCGACGTGCAACGCTTCGCAGCCGCGGATGCCCCGGCCGCACGCACCTCGGGCCACCCGCACGCGGGAGACGGGAAGCCAACTTCGTGCCGGATCGATCGAAGGCATCCGCTCGCGGCCGAAATCGCTTTCGCGCCGGGGGGTTGGCGCGAGATGGCGCGGCGGCGGCGCGATCTCGCCAATCCCGCGCGCGGTCGTGGGCGGGCAAAATCGACCCGGCTTCACGCGTGGCGTCGATCGCGATGGCCGGGACGGTCTGCATGTAGTACACGAGCGAGGACGTTTCGCGTGGCTCGTCTCGGCAACGCGAGATCGGGTGATCGACATCCCCATGGGCACCCGCCGCCGACCGCAAAACAACGACGCCGAGCCGGTGGGGCCGCACGTCTACCGCAAGCGCGGCGACAAGCGCCGGCGCGACGACCGCCCGCCACGGCGAGCGGACGAGCCGCGCGACCGCGAGCTCGCGGCGTTGCTGGCGAACATCGGCGTCCCCGCTCCCGCTCCGTTCGAAGCCGACCCGTTCCAGCGTCAGGCGCTCGAGGCCATCCGCGACCACGACGTGATCGTCACGGCGCCCACCGGCGCCGGAAAGACCTGGATCGCCGTGGAGGCCATTCGACGCGAGCTCGAGCGCGGCGGCCGCGCCTGGTACACGTCGCCGCTCAAGGCGCTCTCGAACAGCAAGTACGTCGAGCTCTGCCGCACCTTCGGCGAAGACCAGGTGGGCATCGTGACGGGCGACCGCCAGGAGAATCTGGCGGCGCCGGTCCTGGTGGCCACCGCCGAGATCTATCGCAACCGTCTCTACGATTTCCTGCGCGGCGAGTGCGGTATCGACCACGGCCTGGTGGTCTTCGACGAGGCGCACTATCTGGCCGATCTCGATCGCGGCGTGACCTGGGAAGAGGCGTGGATCTTCTCGCCGCCCGCGGTGCGCTGCCTGTTGCTCTCCGCGACCATCGCCAACGCCGATCAGCTCGCCGAGTGGATGGCCCGGGTGCGCGGCACCCGGGTCCAGATCGTCGCGACCCGCCATCGCCCGGTACCGATGGAGACGCTGTTCACGTATCCGGACGGGTGGCGCCTGGGGCCGTTCTGGAGCAGTGGTCGACGCATCCACGCCGACGTGCAGCGCGCGGCCAGCGAGGCGCGCGGCGGCGCCACCGGCAAGCGCGGACCGCGGCGCTTCCGCCACGCCGTGCGACCGCGCGACCTGATCGCGCTGCTTCGGCGCCACGATCTGCTGCCGGCGCTGGTCTTCATGGGCTCGCGCGCGGCGTGCGACGACGCCGCCGAGTGGTGCTCGCGCCACGCGCGGCACGTGGAAGGAGAGCGCGGGCGGCGCATCCAAGCGGTGCTGAGCCAGATCGTCGGCGAGGTCCCGGCGCTCGCCGGTCATCGCCACATGGAAAGCGTGCTTCGCGCCGGTGTGGCGGCGCACCACGCCGGACATCACCCGGCGTGGAAGCTGGCGCTCGAAACGCTCATGGCCGAAGGGCTCCTGGACGCGCTCTTCTCGACCACCACGATGGCAGCGGGGGTCGACTTCCCCACCCGCTCGGCCTGCATCACGCGGTCGGTCACCTGGGACGGTCGCGACGAGCGGCCGTTCCTGGCGCGCGAGCTGCAGCAGATGACCGGCCGCGCCGGGCGCCGCGGCAAGGACCGCGTGGGCTTCGCCATCGTCGTGCCGGGACCGGCGATGGACGTCGACGAGATCGCCCACGCGCTGCGCAGCCAGCCCGAGCCCATCGCGAGCCAGTTCAAGGCCAGCTACACGATGGCGCTCAACCTGCTCGGCGCCTTCGAGCCGCGCCAGGTGCGCGAGCTGCTCGACAAGAGCTTCGCCCAGTACCAGCGCGCCATCACCGTCGGCGAGCTACGCGCCGAGGCCGACGCGTTGGAACGCCGAGCGCCCACCAGCGGCGAGACTCGCGCGGTGCTGAGGCGGCGGCGCAAGAACGCCGAGGAGCTGCGGGTCCGGGCGGCGCAGCTGGAAGAAGGGCTGTGGGAGGAGTTCGAGCGCTACGTCGCGGTGCTGCGCCGTTTCGGCTATCTGGGCGAGGACCGCCGGCCCACGGCGGAAGGCTCGTGGGCCGCGCTGTTGCGGCTCGACCATCCGCTGCTCCTGGCGGAGGGAATCCGCAACGGCGTGCTGGTGCCCGACCGCAGCCTGGTGGCGATCGCGGCGGCGCTGGCGGGTGGCGACCGCGAGTTCAAGCGCGATCCCGAGCTCGCGGCCGAGATCGGCCAGCCGATGGTGAAGCTGGTGGCGATCGCGCAGCACATCGCGCACGTGGAGCGCGAGCTGGGTGTCGCGGAGCGCCCGAACGTGAACCTGAGCGCCGCGTGGACGATGGACCGGATCGTCACCGGCGACGGCTGGCCCGCGGTGGACTGCGACGAAGGCGATCTCGTGCGGCTCGCGTGGCGCACCGTCGACGTGCTGCGCCAGATCGGCAACCTCGTCGACACTCACCCCAAGCTGGCCTTCGAGGCTCGCCACTGGATGCACCGCCTTCAGGAAGACCCGAGCCTGGTCTTCGAGTGATCGTGCACGAGCCGCCTGGCTCGTCGTCCGTCGGATCGCCGGGCGACGAGCCATCGATTCAGCCCCGCTCGCGGCGTTCCGAGGTCGCTTCGGCGGCGCTCAGCAGTCGCTCCAGCAGCTCGAGGCGCGGGACGGGGACGCGGTGGCGGCGTGCGATCGCCAAGGGGCGACGCAGGATCGGCTCCAGCTCGAGCACGCGGCCGCGCTCGCGATCGAGCCGCATCGAGGTCACGTAGGGGCTGAAGTTCACCTCGGCTTCGAGGCTCTTCTCCAGCCAATCGAGGGGCAGATCGACGCCCTCGGCGCGCGCCACGGCGCGCACTTCCTCCATCACCGCACGCAGCTCCACGCGCATGCCGTCGACGCGCATGAGGTCGCCGCAGGTGCCACCGACCAGCGTGTTGATCGAGTTGAACGCGGCATTCCACATGACCTTGCGCCACAGCGCGGCCTGGACCTGATCGACGACGCGCACCGGGAAGCCGCCCACGGCGAGGGCGTCGCACAGCGTTTGCGCCGCGGCGCTCGGCGGACCGTCCGGCTCGCCGAACGCCATCCGGCCTTCGGTGGTGTGGCGGATCACTCCGGGTGCCTCGATGGAAGCCCCGACGAACGCCATCCCCAAGAGCACGTGACCCTGTGGCACCAGCCGCCGCAGCACGGGCTCGTGGCCGATGCCGTTGAGCAGCGAGAGCACCACCCCGCCCGGCTTCAGGTGCGGCTGAGCCGTGGCGAGCGCGTCCTCGAGGTCGCGGTGCTTGACCGCCACCACCAGCGCGTCGGCGGAGATGGTGGCGTCGCCGCGCGCGACCACCTGGGGACGAACGACGATCTCGGTCCCACCGGTGCGCACCCGCAAGCCTTCGGCGCGGATCGCATCGGCGTGAACGCCGCGCGCGAGGAAGGCGACGTCGCCGCCACGCGCGGCGACGCAGCCGCCGAAGTAGCCGCCCACGCCTCCCGCACCGACGAACAGGATTCGCATGCGCGCCATATATCACGCCGAAATCGTCAAGAAATGTCGCGCTGACCCGCATGACAGCGAATCGCTCGCCTCCATACACTGCGCGGTAACGCCGACGTTCCGATGATTCGTGCTCGCCCTCTCTCGCTCGCGCTCGCGCTGCTCGTCTGTGCGAACGGATCCGCCCGTGCGGCCTCGCTTCCGCCCGGGTTCCAAGAGACCGTGGTGTGGAGCGGCCTCAAGAACCCGACGGCCGTCCGCCTCGCTCCCGACGGGCGGATCTTCGTCGCCGAGAAATCCGGCCTCGTCAAGGTGTTCAGCGACCTCGCCGACACCACGCCGGACGTGCTCGCCGACCTGCGCCCGCAGGTCATGAACTACTGGGATCGCGGGTTGCTCGGGCTCGCCATCGATCCGCAATTCCCCGTACGACCCTACGTCTGGGTGCTCTACGCGTACGACGCGCCGCCGGGCGGCACGGCGCCGACCTGGAACGACGCCTGCCCGAGCCCGCCCGGTCCCACCACCGACGGCTGCGTGGTGACCGGGCGGCTCTCGAAGCTCACCGTCGGACCTGGCAACACGCTGGGCGCCCCCGAGCAAGTGCTGATCTCCGGCCAATGGTGTCAGCAGTATCCATCGCACTCGCTGGGCGATCTGCGGTTCGGGGCCGACGGCGCGCTCTACGTGAGCGCCGGCGAGGGAGCGAGCTTCACCTTCGCCGATTGGGGTCAGGGCGGCGGCTCGCCGGGCAGCGTCACCCCCAAGAACCCGTGCGGCGATCCGCCCGGCGGGATCGGTGGAGATCAAGCTCCCCCCAGCGCCGAGGGCGGCGCACTTCGCGCGCAGGACCTGCGCACCACCGGCGATCCCGCGGCCTACGGCGGCACGATCCTGCGCGTGGATCCGGACACCGGCGCGGCGCTCCCGAGCAATCCGCTCTTCGGCTCTGCCACGCCCGATGCCGACCGGATCGTCGCCTACGGCTTTCGAAACCCGTTTCGCTTCACGTTCCGTCCCGGCACCAACGAGCTGTGGGTGGGCGACGTGGGCTGGAGCGCCTGGGAAGAGATCGATCGCATCCTCGACCCGATCGCGGGAGTGAAGAATTTCGGCTGGCCCTGCTACGAGGGCGTTCCCAAGCAGGGCAGCTACGCCGCGGCGCACCTCGGCGTTTGCGACAACCTCTACGCCACCCCGAGCGCGGCGACTCCCCCCTTCTTCAGCTACGCCCACGACGCCATCCCCGATCCGGAGCGCTGTGGCGGCGGCACCAGCGCCTCGATCACCGGCATCGCGTTCCTGAGCGCGGGATCGTTCCCGGCCGAATGGGCGGGCCGGCTCGCGTTCGCGGACTACGCGCGGAACTGCATCTGGACGCTCGGCAAGGATGCGAACGGCAATCCCGATCCCGCCACCATCGCGACCTTCGCCTCGTCGGTGGCGTCGCCGGTGGATCTTCAGGTGGGCCCGAGCGGCGAGCTGCTCTACGCCGATCTCAATGGCGACAGCATCCGGCGCATCGCGTATTTCCCGATCAATCAGCCGCCGGTGGCGGACCTCAAGGCGAGCGCCACGGCGGGGCCGGCGCCGCTCTCGATCGACTTCGACGGATCGGCCTCGAGCGACGCGGACGCGGGTGATTCGATCACGTTCGCGTGGGATCTCGACGGCGACGGCGAGCTCGACGATTCCACGGACGCGGCACCGACCTGGGTCTTCGAGGAACCAGGCGATCACACGGTCACGTTGCAGGTCACCGACTCCCACGCCGCCAGCTCCACCGCCTCGGTCGTCATCCACGCCGAGAACACGCCGCCCGTCGCCACCATCGCGGCGCCGCTGCCGGACCTCGCGTGGCACGTGGGCGACACCATCGCCTTGGCCGCCGAGGCGAGCGACGCGCAGGACGAGACGCTGCCCGAATCCGCGTTCCGCTGGGAGGTCGTGCTCATGCACTGCCCCAGCGATTGCCACGCGCACGTGATCAACACCATCGAGGGCTCCTCGACGGCGACCCTCTCCGCCCCCGATCACGATTACCCGTCGCACCTCGAGATCCGCCTCGAGGTGACCGACTCGGGCGGGCTCACGGGTTCCGCCGCCGTGGAGATCTTTCCCAGGACCGTGACGCTGACGCTCGACACGGTTCCGGCCGGGCTCGCCGTGACGCTCGGCAGCGACACGGCGGCCGCGCCGCTCACGCGCACCGTGATCGCCGGTTCGGCGCTGGGCGTGGGCACCGAATCGCCGCAGAACGGCGCCGCGACGGTCTATCGCTGGCGCTCGTGGTCGGACGGGGGCGACGTCACGCACAACCTGGTGGCGCCCGACGCCGACACCACCCTCGTCGCGACGTTCGTGGCCGATCAAGACGGCGACGGCGTTCCCGACGGCCAGGACAACTGCTGGGCGATACCCAACCCCGATCAGGCGGACGCGGACGGCAACGGCGTCGGCGACGCGTGTCAGGGCCGGATCTGCGGCGCGGTGGTCGCTGGCGCCGGCGACTCGCCGGCGTCGGCGCTGCTGCCGCTCGCGGCGGTGGTGCTGGCGGCCGCAGCCATGAGGCGCCGCCGCACGAGCCGCACCCGCGACGCCAGGAACGGCTGATCGAGCTCGACGTCGAAGTGCTCCGCCACGGCGCGCTCGAGGATGTCGTGGTGGAAGTCGATGCCAACCGAGGACCAGATCGTGTCGGTCACCAGCCACATCCGCTCCGGCTGTCCCGGCAACGCCGCGACCACCCGCATCACGTCGTCGGTCGAGTGGAGCTGGGTGTCGGCGAGCCGCCAATGGTCCGGATCGTTGGCGCTCGGGATCGGAACGATGCGATTGGGACCGGCGTAATGGATGCGCAGCGGCAGCTCGGTGGGCGCGCGGAAGGTCAGGATCGGCTGACCGGGTTGCTCGTGAGCCTCGATGAAGCGCGCCACGCGCAGCCAATCGCCGCGCTTCGCCGGCTGCGGCAGGTAGGTGGCGGCGAGCGCCGCGACGTCGAAGGCGAGCACCACCCCGGCGCCGGCTGCCACCGCGCGCCGTCCCCCGAGCTCGGCGAGCAAGAGGAACGCGAACAGCACCACGGGCACGAAGACGCCGACGGTGTGCCGTACCAGCACCATGTCCTGCGTTCCCGTGAGGTGCACGGTGAGCACGTAACAGGCGGTGCTGCCCGCCACGATCCCGCCCAGCACCCACGTCGTTCGCGCGAGCCGCGGTCGCGGCCCGCGCGCCAGACGCAGCCCGATCGCGCCGAACGCGGCGAGCATCACGGCGTCGCGCGCCAGCTTCACGAGCCGCGGCGACTCGGTCTCCCGCGGCAGCACGTAGTACGCGAGGCGCGTGTAGACGAACTTCACCTGCGCCACGACCCCGAACGGCTCGTGGGAGCCTTGCGCGTGACCCTCGAGCTGACCGCTCAACGCGCCCAGGAAGGGCAGCAGCGCCAGGCCGGCGATCGCCATCGCCACCAGATAGCCGCGCACCGCCCGCCAGCGACGCAGCAGCACCAGCACGCCGCCTTGGACCGCGAGCAGGAAGCCCAAGTAGTACTGGGTCCAGAGCGCCGCGAGCGAGGCGGCCGTGAAGGCCGCCTTCCGGGCACGCGAGTTTCCGTCGCCGACGTACTCACCGAGATAGAGCGCCAGGACCAGCGTGGAGAGGAGCATCGCCACCGCGTAGAGGCGAATTTCCACTGCGGCGTACACCGTGAACGGATGGAACGCCAGCGCCGCCACGACCCAGCCCGGGTGCACGTCGGGACGCAAGCGACGCCACAGTCGCGCCACGGCGATCAGCACCAGCATCGTGCACACCAGCGACAGGATCCGGGCGAACACGTAGTCGGACGAGAGACTTCGCCAGGCCGCGAGCAAGGTGAAGTAGAGCGGCGGCTGCATCTCGAAGCTGATCGAGCGCCGCAACGCCGTGGCCAGCCCCGCGGACGTGGTCTCGAGCGAGAACGCCTCGTCGAGCCACACGTTGAGCGCGCGCGCCAGGACGCCCGCGAGCACCGCGTGCGCGGCGACCAGTGCGAGCACGATCGGTCCGATCGCGCGCGGAGGATGGGACGCGGCGGGCCACTCTCGAGAGCGCGAGGGGGTGCTCATGCGGGGGTTCGGATCGGCGCGTGCTCGATCGCGGCGCTGCCGCGGTCGCGGAGCCTGGGCTGGATCCAGGACCTCGCTCGGATATCGCGGCGCTCGCGAGCTCGAGCGCTTCGGCCAACGTTTGTCGAATGCGGCGACGGCAACGAGTGGCACAGAACCTGCTCGATCGCAAGGGCGGGGACGTCTCGTGAGGCCCGAGGTGGGGCGTCACGCTTGACCCGCGCCCGGATCGAGTGGCAGCCTCACCAATGAGAGAAATCGGACCAACCGCGAATTTTCCCACGCATTTCCAGGCGTCGCACGAGCGCGCCGAGCTGGGAGACGCGCGGCCTAGCGCAGATCGCGCCCCTTCCTCCGTGGCTCCCCAAGACCCTTCGCATGCGGAAGTCAATTCCGTGACGGATCGTCAGTCGCCGTCCGGCGGCATGCGACAGCGTCACGTGCTGACGGTGAACGTGGAGGACTACTTCCACGTCGGCGCGTTCGAAGGCACGGTGTTGCGCAAGCACTGGACACGCTTCCCGTCCCGCCTCGAGAAGAACGTCCAAGAGGTGCTGGAGTTGCTCGACCGCCACCAGGCGAAGGCCACGTTCTTCGTGCTCGGCTGGATCGCGGATCGCCAGCCGAACGTGGTGGCCGACATCGTCAACGCCGGCCACGAGGTCGCGAGCCGCGGCTACTGGCCAGGCGGCAGCATCCGCAGCCGGCTCCGCGAGGAGTTCCGGGAGGACATCCGGCGCGCCCGGGTGGCGCTCGAGGACGCCGGCGCGTCACCGGTCGTGGGCTATCGCTCGTCTCAGTGGATCCACGCGCAGGATGCGTGGATTCTCGACATCCTCGCCGAGGAGGGGTACCAGTACGACTCGAGCATCAATCCCATCCTGCGCCGCTTCGCGTGGGACCCGCGCTGCTTCGAGGTCAATCGCCATCGCCATTCGGCGAGCGACCTGACGCTCTGGGAATATCCGATCTCCACGCTGAGCCTGCTCGGGCTCAGGATCGCGATCTCGGGCGGCAACTACCTGCGCCAGTTCCCGCACCCGCTCATGCGCAGCGCCGTGCGCTGGTGGGACAAGCACAAACGTTCGCCGCTGGTTTTCTATTTCATGAGCTGGGAGATGGACAAGGACCAGCCCGAGGTGCGCGCGCTGCCTCGGCTCAACCGCATTCGCCACTACCGCAACCTGGAGCGAATGCCCGAGGTCCTCGATTATTACCTGAGCCATTACCGCTTCCAGGCGATCGGCGACGACCTGGGAATCGCCCGCGCGACGGCGGCGCCGCGCCGCGAGCGTCCGGCTGGGATCATCGACCTCGGCACCGACGCGATCGCACCGCCCGCCATCGCGCCCGACGCCGAGCCCGTCACCCTGGTCATTCCGCTCTACAACGAAGAAGCCAACGTCACCTACCTGCACCGCACGCTGATCGAGCTGCGCCGCAAGCTCGCGCAGAAGTACCGCATCTACTTCAACCTGGTGGACGACGGGTCGAGCGACCACACCTGGGCGGCGCTCGAGGCGCGCTTCAAGAGCGTGCCCGACTGCCGGTTGCTCAGGCACCCGACCAACAAGGGGATCGGCGCGGCGCTGGTGACCGGCATCCGCGCGGCGACCACGGAAGTGGTGTGCTCGCTCGATTGCGATTGCTCGTACGACCCCAGCGAGCTCGAGGCGATGATCCCGATGCTCGCCACCGCGGACCTGGTGACGGCGTCGCCGTACCACCCGCAGGGACACGTCTTCAACGTGCCGCCGTGGCGGCTCTTCCTGTCGAAGACGCTGTCGCGGCTCTACAGCGCGGCACTCGGGGATCGCATCCACACCTACACGAGCTGCTGCCGGGTCTACCGCAAGAGCGCGGTGGATCGGATCCAGCTCCGCAACCAAGGCTTCCTCGGCGTGGCGGAGCTGCTCATCCAGGCGAAGCTCGCGGGCGCACGCATCTCCGAGCACCCCGCCACGCTCGAATCGCGGCTCTTCGGCGAGTCCAAGATGAAGATCGTGCGCACCATCGCCGCGCATCTCGGCTTGCTTCGCGACCTCGCGCGTCGGCGGCAGGTCCTGCACCTCGCGAACGGGCCCGCGCCCGATCCCTCGCCCGCCCGCGTGAACGCGGCTCCTTCCCATTCATGACCGATCCGAATCCGAGCGTCGCCGCGCCCCCGGGCGCGGTCATCTCGCTCTCGCTCGACATCGACAACCAGTGGGCGTACATGCGCACCCACGGCGATGCCGGCTGGGAGGAGTTCCCGACCTACCTCGAGCCGCTCTTCGACACCGTGCTCCCCTGGCTCGAGCGAGAGCGCACGCGCATCACGTTCTTCGTGGTGGGCAAGGACGCGTCGCTCGACGCGAACCGCGCGGCGTTCCGTCGCCTGGGGGCCTCGGGGCACGAGATCGGCAACCACTCGTTCCTCCACGAGCAGTGGCTGCACCTCTACTCGGCGGAGGACCTGGACCGGGATCTCGGCGCGGCGGAGGAGCACATCGAGGCCAGCACCGGGCACCGTCCGCGCGGGTTTCGCGGACCGGGCTTCAGCCTCTCCGGCGCGACGCTCGACGTGCTCGCGCGACGCGGCTATCGCTACGACGCCTCCACGTTCCCGACGTTCCTGGGACCGCTGGCACGGCTCTATTACTTCTGGGGCGCGCGCAACCTGAGCGCCGAGGAGCGCTCCAAGCGCAGCCAGCTCTTCGGCACGCTCGCCGACGGCTTGCGCCCACTCGCGCCCTACCTCTGGCAGCTCGACGCGCGCGAGGATCTGGTCGAGATCCCCGTGACGACGATGCCGCTCACGCGCGCCCCGTTCCACATGAGCTACCTGCTCTATCTCTCGCGCTACTCGAAGATCGTGGCGCTGGCGTACCTGGAGCTCGCGCTCGCGTTGTGTCGAGTCGCGGGGGTCGAGCCGTCGTTCCTGCTTCATCCGCTCGACTTCCTCGGCTGCGACCAGGTCGCCGGGCTGCGGTTCTTCCCGGGCATGGACCTCACGACCGCCACCAAGCTCGAGTTCGTGGCGCGCGCGATGACGCGCATCCGCCGTAACTTCACGCCGATCACCATGGACGAGCACGCCGCGCGCGCGTTGAGCCGCGCCTCGTCCCTTCGGCGCATTCGCTTCCCAGGAGGTACCGCATGAGTGACGTGAAACCCGTGAGCCTTCCTTCCGATCAGAACGCCAGCGGCCGTTCGTTCGGCGCCGAAGAGCTCGAGCTGCTGCGGCAGGTGATCGAGTCGGGCACGCTCAATTGCACCAAGGGCACGGTGGTCCGCGAGCTGGAGGCGCGCTTCGCCAAGAAGGTCGGCTCGACGAGCTGCCGCACCACGACCTCGGGCACGGCCGCGATCCACGCCGCGGTGGCGAGCATCGACCCCGAGCCCGGCGACGAGATCGTCACCACTCCCATCACCGACATGGGCGGCATCACGCCCATCCTCTACCAGACGGCGATCCCGGTGTTCGCGGACTGCGATCCGCTCACCTACAACGTCACCGCGGAGACGATCGCCAAGAAGATCACCCGGCGCACCAAGGCGATCCTGGTGACGCACCTCTTCGGCAACCCGTGCGACATGGATCCGATCATGGACCTGGCCAACGCGAAGGGCCTGCCGGTGATCGAGGACTGCGCGCAGGCCTACGGCACCACCTACAAGGGCAAGCACGTCGGGAACATCGGCGCGATCGGCGCGTTCAGCCTGCAGCAGGGCAAGCACATGACCACCGGCGAGGGTGGCTTCGTGGTCACCAACGATCCCGCCCACGAGCGCCGCATGCGGCTCTTCATCGACAAGGCGTGGGGCTACGGCGACCGCAATCCCGATCACTACTTCCTGGCCATGAACTACCGCATGACGGAGCTGCAGGGCGCGGTGGCGCTGGCGCAGCTCGAGAAGCTCGACGCGATGGTGGCCCATCGCATCGCCATGGCCGATCGGCTGACCGCGGCCATCGCCGACGTGCGCGGCGTCGCCGTGCCCAAGGTCACGCCGGGCGGGCGCCACACTTACTGGAAGTACTGCGTGCGCATCGATCCCCACAAGATCAAGGGCGGCTCGGTGGGATTCGGCGACGCGCTCAAGCCGCTCGGCGTGATGTCGGCACCGCGCTACATCCAGAAGCTCGCCTTCGAGTGCGAGGTGCTGCGCGATCACGTGACCTTCGGCAAGAGCAAGTTCCCGTACGAGGGACCGCACCGCGCCGGCGAGCCGCCCGTCGTCTACGACAAGGCCGAGTACCCGGGCTCGACGGAAGCGCTCGCCGACGTGGTCGTGCTGCCGTGGAACGAGCGCTACACCACCGAGCACGTCGACGCCATCGCCGCCATCATCCGCAAGGCCGCCGCCGATCTCGCGATCTGACGGCCGGCACCGAAGCAAGCGAGGAGAATCCCCATGTCCACTTCCACGCAACCGCTGCGCGCCGCCCTGGTGGGCTGCGGGCGCATCGCCCAGTCCCATCTCGAAGCGCTGGCGCACATCCCCGACATCCAGCTCGAGGCCGTGGTCGACGTGAAGAGCGCCGCCGCCGAGGCCGTCGCCGAGCAGCGCCGCTGCAAGCTGCTCACGGATTACCGGGACACGTCGCTGCTGGCGTCGATCGACGCGGCGATCATCTGCACGCCGCCGAGCACCCACTTCGCGATGGCGAAGCATTTCCTCTCGAACGGCGTCCACGTGCTCTGCGAGAAGCCGCTCACGATCGCCTCCTCCGAGGCGCAAGAGCTGGTCGAGCTCAGCGAGCGTGCGGGCCTCAGGCTCATGATGGCGTCCAAGTTCCGCTACGTGGACGACATCATCAAAGCGAAGGCGATCATCGAGGCCGGCATCCTGGGCAAGCTGATCCTCTTCGAGAACGCCTTCTGCAGCAAAGTGCTGATGAAGGACCGCTGGAACTCGCAGCGCGCGGCGGCCGGCGGCGGCGTGCTCATCGACAACGGCTGTCACTCGGCCGACATCGCCCGCTATCTCCTCGGCCCGATCCAGTCGGTGCAGGCCGAGTTCGGGATCTCGGCGCAGGGCCTCGAGGTCGAGGACACCGCCCGCATCCAGTTCCGCACCGAGGGCGGCGTGATGGGGACGATCGATTTGAGCTGGAGCCTGAACAAGGACTCCGAGAGCTACATCAGCGTGCACGGCTCCTCGGGCACGCTGCACATCGGCTGGGCGGGAAGCCGCTACCGCCAGGACGGCAACTCGAACTGGGTGGGCTTCGGCACCGGCTACCAGAAGGTGGCCGCGTTCAAGAGCCAGCTCGAGAATTTCCTGGGCTGGATCCGCGGCTCGGACGTGCCCCGGATCACGACCGCCGACGCGCTCGCCTCCGTTCGCGTGATCGAAGCGGCCTACGCCGCTGCCGGGCGCGACAACTGGCTGGTCGTGCCGAGGGCAGCGTGAGCGGCGCGACAGCGCCGGCCCTCGAACCGGCCTGGACGCACCCGTCCGCGCTCGTCGAGGCGGGCGTCGAGCTCGGACCGGGAACGAAGGTCTGGGACAACGTCCACATCCGCCGCAACGCCCGGATCGGCAAGTCGTGCATCATCGGCGAGAAGACGTACGTCGCGTACGAGGTGCAGATCGGCGACTTCTGCAAGCTCAACGCGTCGGTTTACGTGTGCGCCCAGGTGACCATCGAGGATTTCGTGATGATCGCGGCGCACACGGTCTTCACCAACGATCGCTACCCGCGCGCCGGCAACCTCGCGCTCACCGGGCTCGAGACCTCGGACGTCACCGACGAGACGCTGGCGACGCGCGTGTGCCGCGGCGTCACCATCGGCGCCAACGCGACGATCGGGCCGGGCATCACGCTCGGCGAGTTCTCGATGGTCGGCATGGGCTCGGTCGTGACCCGCGACGTCCCGCCGTTTCGGCTGGTGGCGGGCAATCCGGCGCGGCCGGTGGCGTGGGTGTGCGCCTGTGGCGAGCCGCTCGCCAAGGGCGAGGACGGCGAGGTCGCGCCCGGGCAAGCCGCGCGCCAGCTCGACTGTCACCGCTGCCAGCGCCGCTATCGACTCGACGCGTTCGAGGGTCTGCGCCCGCTCGAGGACGGGTGATGAGGACCGCCGTCGTCGGCGGCGGTCTTCTCGGGCTCACGCTCGCGCACCGGCTCACGGGGCTCGGCCACGCGGTCGAGCTCTTCGAGGCGGCGCCCGAGCTCGGTGGCCTGGCGTGCTCCCACGACTACGGCTCCTTCACGTGGGACCGCTTCTACCACTGCATCCTGCCGCAGGATCAGGCGCTGATCGCGCTGCTCGAGGAGCTCGGCCTCGGCAGCGAGCTCTGCTTCCGAACCACCGGCACGGGGTACTGGTCGGCGAATCGTTTCCATTCGATGAGCAGCAACACGGACTTCCTGCGCTTTCCGTTGCTCTCGTTCGTCGACAAGGGGCGTCTCGGCGCCGCGATCGTGTACGCGACCCGCTTCGCGGACCCCTTCGAGCTCTACCGGGTGACCGCCCAGGACTGGCTCACCAAGATCTGCGGTCGCCGCACCTACGAGGTCTTCTGGCGACCGTTGCTCAAGGCGAAGTTCGGAACCTTCTACGATCAAGTCGCCGCGGTCTTCATCTGGGCCACGCTCACACGACTCTTCGGTGCGCGGCGCGGCGCCGGCGCCAAGGAGAATCTCGGTTACGCGCGCGGCGGCTACGCGCGAATCCTGCGCACCCTCGCGACGAAGCTCACCGAGCGCGGCACGGTCATCCACCTGCAGACACCCGTGGCCGGGATCCGTCGCGTCCCCGCGCGAGCGGGCGCACGCGAGGGCTGTGCGCTCGCGTGGTCCACCGCGGACGGCCAGCCGGCGCACGACGAGTTCGACCAGGTCTTCTTCACGGCCCCCACCCGCCTCGCCGAGCATCTGGTCGGGGACGACCTGATCTCGCACGTGCAGCGGATGGCCGCGGATTTTCCGACCTCGAATGCGTATCTGGGCGTCGCGTGCGCCGTGCTCGCCCTCAAGAAGCCGCTCACGCCCTACTACGTTCTCAACATCGGCGACGAGTCCGTCGAGCTCACCGGCGTGATCGAGATGACGAACCTGGTGGATCGGGATGCCGAGACCAACGGCCGCGCGCTGGTCTATCTGCCGCGCTACCTGGGCGCCGACGACGAGCGGCTTGCCGCCCCGGACAGCGAGCTGCTCGACGCTCTCGTCGGCCGCGGCCTGAAGACGATCTTCCCCGAGTTCCGCGACTCCGACATCGACTACGCCGGCGTCCACCGCGCCCGTTACGTCCAGCCGCTTCCGCTGGTCGGCGCCGCGCCCACCGACGCGAAGAAGCAAGCCGGCCTCGAGCGCCCCTTCCAGATCGTGAACACCGCGATGCTCACCTGCGCGACCCTCAACAACAACGAGGTCGTTTCCCTCGTCGACAACTACGTCCGTCGCCACGCCGCCGAGCTCAGCGCGTCGTGACGGGGTCTGCCAGGGCGAGCAGGCTGCTGAAGAAGACACGCGCCCGAGGCGTGCCGACGAGCGTCGCGAGTCGGCTTGGGGTCGGGGGTCTGGAACAGACCCCCGAGCAAGCATCGGCGGGCTCGAACGACTCGCGACTGCGAGCTGTTCAGCAGCCTGGGACACCGGGCCGCGTGCTCACGCGGCCAGCGCCGGCCCGAACATCCGCGCGCACGCGTCGGGATTCATGAACCCTCGGTAACGCTTGGCCTCGGCGCGCGTCAGCACCTCGATCAGGAAGGTGCCGTCGATCCACACCTCGATCACGCGAAAGACACCACCGCGCTCGCAGCCGAGCGCGCGCCAGCCAGCGCGGGCCGCGATCTCGAGCACCCGCGTCTCGCTCAGGTCGGAGACGATCGCCGCATGGAACGCCGAGGCACCGAGCCGCGGCCCGTCGGGACGGATCTGATCTTCCCAGGGCATCGGCTCCGGGCCCGACGGCTGGCGCGCAGGATCGACGTCTCCCTCGCCGGGATGGTGGGCCATCCGCTCGGGCATGACCTCGATGGCAAGGCCGGAGCCGTCGTTGGCGACGGCGACGAACGATCCCGGCACCACCGGGAAGGCGAACACGGATCCCGAGACGAGCTCGGCGAGTGCGCGCGCGGTGGCTTCCGGCGCACGGGATGCGATCGAGAAGTGAGCAATCATGGCGTTACCTCCTGGTGGAACGTGACGAGACGCGATCGCGCGCATCCGCGGCGCCATCGCGCGACTGTTTGCGGAGATCGGCGAGAATCAGCCGGATGACCCACGCGGCGGCCGCCGCCGCTTCCTCGCCGGCGAGGCCCCACTGCTCACGCAGGGAGAGCCAGGCGTAGGCGCTGTGGAGAAGCTGGATCACCGCGGCCCCGCGGCGCCGGCGCTGCGCATCGAGCCCGCGCGTGGCGTCGGCGATCGCCGCCAGGAACGCGCGCTGGCGCTCGGCATCCAGCGCCGCGCGCATCTCGCGACCGCGCGGCGAGAGCACCGAGGCCTTGATCTGCGCCGGCATCCGATCGAAGCCGGTGAACAGCGGCGCGAGCTGCTCGGTGAGCGATGCCTCGCTCGTCGGCATCCCGATCTCCGGGCTGATGCGCGCGTTGATCCACGCCCAGAGCCCCGTGAGCAGCGCGTCGCGCGTGGGGAAGTGCCGGTAGACCGTCATCTCGGTCACCTCCGCCCTCGCGGCCACGGCTCGATAGGTCAGCGTCTCGGCGGAGTCGCTCTCGCCGAGCAGCGACGACATCGCCTCCAGGATGCGCTGCCGGGTGGCGGCGGTCTGCGCGCGGCGCAACGGTGACTCGTATGTTGTCGATGCTTTCTTCATGTTAGTCATACTAACATCACGATCACGAGCCCGCAAGTCGGCGCGCCGCCGATTCGAGCCTTCGACGACGAGCCGGGGAATCCCGGGGCACGCGGTGCCCGCAGGCGCCCACGAGAGCGCCGCTCCCGCACCGACACCCGTCCCAGCGGGCGTCACTCCGCGAGGCGCAGCGTCTCGCCGATCTGGTGGGTGGTGATC
Organism: bacterium; assembly: GCA_046331705.1. Classification (GTDB taxonomy): domain Bacteria; phylum JADJOY01; class JADJOY01; order JADJOY01; family JADJOY01; genus JADJOY01. Next base: position 48,696 of record JAXLQJ010000022.1, read on the forward strand.
TCGGTCTCGCAGTAAGGGAAGCGGACCCATTCCTTGCGGGAGTACAGGGCGGTCTGGTCGCCGAAATGGGGGCTTTCGGGGTCGGTCGACTGGGAGTGCGTCAGGATGGTCTCGGCGATGGGGCAATCGCCGTCATCCCAGGTGACGGCCTGGATGTACGAGTTGCCGTAGTCGACGTCGAAGTAGCCGCCGCGTTCGAGCGGGGCGCCGATGACGCCGAAGGTGCCGAGACCCGTGTCGCCGCCGTGGAGCGGAACGACGACCTCGTTGCGGGGGTAGAACTGCACCTCGCCCCAGCGGGCATCGAGGGCGACGCCGGCGTCGTCGAGCGCGGTGACGGCGTTGGCGAGCAGGCCCAGCACGAGCGTGCGGTTCGCCTCCACGCTGGTGTCGATGCCGCGCGGGGTGTGCACGGGATCGGCGCGATCGAAGTCCACGCGCCAGAGCTCGCCCGAGCGCACCACACCTTGGAACTCGTCGCCGCGCTCGGCTTCCATGCCGCGCCAGAGCTCGGTCCACACCTGGGCACCGCGACTCTCGAGGTTCACCTTGCGGTCCCAGCCGCGCAGCGCATCACACGCCGCGAGGGCGCGCCTGGCGATGTCGTCGGTCGCGGGTGCGGCGCCGTCGCAGATCGCGAGCACGTCGTCGAGGGCGATCTCGGCACCCAGGACGCGGTTCGCGTACATGAGCGCCTGGAGCGTGGGCAGATCGAAGCCGGCCTCGCTGCCGAGGCCGTCGCTGCGATCCTTGCGCGCCGCGACCAGCACGTGCCCCATCCGTGCGCGCAGGCTCTGCGGCTCGTTCTCCCATTGCGTCCAGCCCATCACCAGCGGGAAACCGGTGAGGGGCGTGCTCGGGTTGGCGATCCAGTAGCTGTTGTTGCCGTTCGCCACGTAGTCGGTGGTGCGCAGCACGGGGCGCGAGGCGTAGCCGAAGGCGTTCGAGCCGGGCGGCGAGTCGGCGTCCTCGCCCCATTCGCACGCCGACGTCGAACCGTCGAGCGCCAGGATCGCGTTCGAGGTCGCCCGCGCGAGCACCTGCCCCACGACACTCTTCGAGCAGCGTTCGAGCTGGGCTTGGGTGACGTGCGGCACGGCGGACACCTCGCCGTAGAACGCCTCGCCGTCGCGATCGGCGGCCAGGGTGTGGAAGACGGGATTGCCGATCGAGCGCAGCGCCGTCGTGAAGTCGTCGAGGTTTCGCGACTGGCCCACGGCAATCCATTGCTGTGCGGAGCGCAACGGCGTGGTGAGGTTCGCGTCGCGCATCGCCAGGAGCTTGCCGTTCACCATCGGCCACCCGTCGAGCAGCGAGCTGAAGGCGGCGAGGTCGAGGATCAGGCCGTGATGCGAGCTGTAGAAGGTGTGGCTGCGGGATTCGAGCGAGCCGTCGGCGCGCCGGACCTGGATCTCGATGGTGTCGGCGGTGATGTCGCGCCAGCCGTCGTCGTAGCGGTAGCGCAGCGGGTTCGCGGGATCGATCTCGAGCTGGTAGAGCGTGAAGCGAGTGGCTTGCGAGACGGTGTGGGTCCACGCGACGTCGCGGTTGAAGCCGATGCCCACCCACGGCAATCCCTGCAGCGCCGCACCGGCGGCGTCGTAGACCCCGGGGATCGTGAGGTGGACCTCGTACCAGCGGCCGCTGCCGTTCCACGGCTGGTGTGGATTGCCGAGCAACATGCCCTTGCCGCTGCGCGTGAGGTCGCGGCCGAGGGCAATCCCGTTCGAGCCACCGTGATCGTGGAGCGACGCCGCGAGACGCGCGAGGCCGGGCACGGCGTCGACCGCGAGCGCCGCGGCAAGCGCGTCCTCGGTGCGCGCCGCGGCCGACGCTGCGCCAGCGGTGCGCGCGCCGCCGGGGCCGTTCACCGCGAGGATCGCGTCACGGATGACTCCGAGATCCGAGCTTCCCGCCAGCGCGATGCGCCGCAGGTACATCCAGAGATCGACGTCGTCCACCTCGTACACCCACGGCGCGCTCCGGCACCCCGCGGGTCCCAGGGCGAGCCGATCGATACCGGTGTCGCGCAGATAACGGTTCATCCCCGCCGCGAAACCGCGGCCCAGGGCCTGCACCTCGCCGGGCAACGCGTCGACGAAGCGCGCGCGGAATTGCTCCTTGGTTCCGTTCAGGAAGCGGAACAGGAAATCCGCGCCGGGATCGCCCTCGTCCTCGCCCATCCGCTCCGCCGAACGTCCCGACGCGAGCGCGATCTCGCGCATCGTCACGCAATAGTCGTCTTGGGAATAGGCATAGCCGTAGCCGAACGCGAGGCTCTCCCAGTCGCCGGCGGTCACGTGCGGGATGCCGTACTCCGTGCGACGGATGTCGGCGGAGAGGCGGCGGGCGCTCCCAGTCGAATCGCCGCACGCGGAGCCGACGGCGAGCGCGAGGAAGAGCAGCAGCGCCAAGCGTAGGTGAGAAGGTCGCTGGCGTAGGCCAGTGACGCGGGTATCGGCCGTCGTCATGACGCGAACGCTAGTGCATCGCCCCCCGCACGCGCCACTCGGGTGCTCGCGCTCGGGTGCTCGCGCATGCGCGCGGGAGTGCTCGCTCGCGTGAACCCACGCCGCAAGCCTCGCCGATGCGCCCAGCCTGGTACCGCCCGCTCCCTTCGGCGCGAGCCCTCGACGCGAACCGGGACGAAGCGATCAATCGCGCAGACCGAGGCGTCGCGCGAGGTGGTGCAGGTTGCCGCGGTGCAGACCCAGCTCGCGCGCCGCCGCCGCCCAGTTGCCGTCGTTTCGCGCCACGGCGCGCTCGATCTCGCGGCGCCGGAACGCATCGACGCGCTCGGCGAGGGGTGCCGGTCGGCTCGTCACCGGCTCGAGCGGCGTGGGGCTCGGCGCGTGCGCGCGCTCACCACTCGGCGCGACCACGTCGAGGTGCTCGAGCTCGATCCGGATCGGCCCGGCCTCGCCGCGATGGGCACGCGCCGCGCGAAGCACGCCGCGCGCGATCACGTTTTCCAGCTCGCGCACGTTCCCCGGCCAGTCCGCCTCCACCAGCGCCTCACGCGCATCGTCGGTGAGACGCACCGGCCCCAGCCCCAAGCGGCGGCGCCCCGCGTCGATGAAGTGCGCCGCCAGCACCGCGATGTCCTCGCGGCGCTCGCGCAGCGGCGGCACGTGGATCGGGTACGCGGCCAAGCGGTGGTAGAGATCGGCGCGGAATCGCCCCGATCCCACCTCGGCTTCGAGCGAGCGATTGGTGGCGGCGAGGATCCGCACGTTCACGCGCCGCACCCGGTCGGCGCCCACGCGCTGGATCTCCCCCGACTGCAGCGCACGCAAGAGCTTGGGCTGAAGCGTGAGCGGCAGCTCGCCGATCTCGTCGAGGAAGAGCGTACCGCCGTCGGCGATCTCGAACTTCCCCGCGCGCTCGCGGACGGCCCCGGTGAAGGCTCCCGGCACGTGCCCGAAGAGCTCGCTCTCCGCGATCGACTCGGGTAGCGCCGCGCAGTTCACCTGGATCAGCGGTTCGTCGCGACGCGACGAGAGCTCGTGGATCTGCCGCACGACGAGCTCCTTGCCCACCCCGGTCTCGCCGGTCACGAGCACCGCGAGCTCCGAGCCCGCGACGAGCTGGATCTCGCCGATCAGCCGCCGCGTCGCGGGGCTCACGCCGAGGAGCTGACCGCCGCTCGACAGCGCCGCCGCGCGCTGGAGATCGCGCGCCACCGCGCCGCGCCGCTCGGCGACTCGCTCCAGCGCCTCGATGAGCGAGCTGGTGCGCATCGCCGCCGCGGCGAGCGCCGCCACGGCCACCAGCAGCCGCGGGTGAATCTGATCGAAGGCGTGCGGGGCGAGCGAGTCGGCGGTGAGGGCGCCCACCACTCGGCCGTCGTCGATCAGGCGGCAGCCGAGGCACGCGTGGACGTGCGCGAGCGCGTGGGGATCGCCCTCGATCATGCCGTCGAAGGGATCGGCGAGGGGGCTGTCCACCGGGAAGCGCACCGGCGGTTCGGACGAGAGAATCAGCTCGAGGCGCGGGTGCAGGCGACGCGGAAAGCGGGTCGTGAGCGCTTCGGGAACGAGCCCGCGCGCCGACACCGGCACCAGCTCGTCGCCCTCGAGCCGAAGCAGGCACGCCGCATCGCACGGAATCAGCCGCGTCACGGCTTCGAGCAGGCGCGCATAGCGATCCTCGGACGCGAGCGACGCCGTGAGATCGCGGGCGATGTCCAGCAAGACGTCGAACTGCTCACCGATGGGCGGTTGTCGCATCGATAACTCCGCTATCCAACGCATAACGCTCGATCGTTATTCGCACCATAACGATCAGTCCAAACTTCTGCCATCACAGGAGTTTTCGATCGGCATCGGACCTGCGTTGGGACCTGAGCAGGAGGAAGCGCCATGAACCCAAGCCACATCACGCTCGCCGAGCTCGCGGTCACGCGACCGGGAGCCATCCACGTCTTTCGACACCACGGTCTCGACTTCTGTTGCCACGGGCGCCGCAGCCTCGCCGAAGCGTGCGCCGAAAAGGGCATCGATCCGCATGCCATCTCGAGCGAGATCGACGCCGCCGAGCCGCAGCTTCACCGCGGCACCGACTGGGCCGCGCGTCCGCTCGGCGAGGTGCTCGACTTCATCGAGAGCCGCTACCACGCGGCGCTGCGCAGCGACCTGCCGATGCTGATCGACCTCGCGCGCAAGGTGGAGCGCGTCCACGCCGACAAGGCGAGCTGCCCGCGCGGTCTCTCCACCCACCTCACGCGGATGCAGGAAGCGATCGACGAGCACCTGGCCAAGGAAGAGCAGGTGCTCTTCCCGATCGTGCGCGCGGGACGCGGCCGCATGGCCGCCTGCCCGGTCCAAGTCATGGAGCGCGAGCACGAGGACCACGGTCGCTCGCTCGAGCTCCTGCGCTCGCTCACCGGCGATTTCCAGCTGCCAGCGGAGGCCTGCGGTTCGTGGCGCGCGCTCTACGCCGGGCTCGAGCGGCTGACTTCGGACCTGATCGAGCACATCCACCTGGAAAACAACGTCGTCTTCCCCCGCGCGCTCTGCGAGTGAGCGCCTCGAGAGAGAGAATCGAGACACGTGCCATGAACGACATCGGCAAACGCTTCGCTTGGCTGGGCGGGACGGTGATCGTGGCGTTCACGATCCTGGGCTTCTTCGGACGCGAGGTGTACCGCCAAGCGCCGCCGATCCCCGAGCGGGTGGTGACGCGCTCGGGAACGGTCCTCACCACCAAGGACGAGATCCTGAACGGCCAACAGGTCTGGCAGTCGACCGGCGGCCAGCAGCTCGGGTCGGTTTGGGGGCACGGTGCCTACCAGGCGCCCGACTGGTCTGCAGACTGGTTGCACCGCGAGAGCACGGCGCTGCTCGACGTGTGGGCCGAGCGCGAAGGTGCGGCTTCCTTCGGCGCATTGCCGTCGGAGCGCCAGCGCACGCTCGAGTCACGGCTGCCCGCGGCGATGCGCGCGAACGGCTTCGATCCGGCGAGCGGCGTGCTCACGCTCGATCCCGACCGCGCCGAGGCGATCGCGCGAGTCGCGCGCCACTACGAGGCGCTCTTCGGCGGCGCGCCCGAGCTCGCGTCGCTGCGCGAGAGCTACGCCATGCAATCAGTGACGGTGCCGGACGCCACGCGCCGCGCCGAGCTCACTCGGTTCGTCTTCTGGACGGCGTGGGCGTGCGCCACCGAGCGCCCGGGCTCGCACGTGACCTACACGAACAACTGGCCCCACGAGCCGCTCATCGGGAATCATCCCACCGGCGCGAACGTGGTGTGGTCGATGGTGAGCGTGGTGCTGCTGTTGGGCGCGATCGGCGCGGTCGTGTGGTGGACGGCGTTTCGCGGCGAGCGCGAGCCCGCGGTCGCGGCACCGCGCCGCGATCCGCTGGCGCGAGTGACGCTCACCCCGTCGATGCGCGCCGTCGCGAAGTATCTGGGCGTGGTGGTGGCGCTCTTCGTCGTGCAAGTGCTGCTCGGTGCGCTCACGGCGCACTACACCGTCGAGGGGCAATCGTTCTTCGGCATCCCCATCGGCGAGATCCTCCCCTACGCGGTCACGCGCACCTGGCACATCCAAACGGGAGTGTTCTGGATCGCCACCGCCTTCCTCGCCGCGGGGCTCTTCCTGGCTCCGGTGATCGGCGGACGCGAGCCGCGTTTCCAGCGGCTCGGCGTGAACGTGCTCTTCGGTGCGTTGCTGTTGGTGGTGGCCGGCTCGCTGGGCGGCGAATGGCTCTCGATCCAGCAGCGCCTCGGGCTGCGCGCCGGCTTCTGGTTCGGCCATCAGGGCTACGAGTACGTGGATCTGGGCCGAGCGTGGCAGGTGGCGCTCTTCGTCGGCTTGGTGCTCTGGCTCACGTTGATGCTGCGTGGCTTGTGGCCGGCGCTGCGGGTGCGCGAGGAATCGCGACCGCTGGTGCTCATGTTCGCGGGAGCCAGCGCCGCGATCGGTCTCATGTACGCCGCCGGGTTCTTGTTCGGCGCGCGCACCCACCTCTCGGTGATGGAGTACTGGCGGTGGTGGGTGGTTCACCTCTGGGTCGAGGGCTTCTTCGAGGTGTTCGCCACCGCGGCCCTGGCCTTCGTGTTCGCTCGCCTCGGGCTCGTGAACGTGAAGCACGCCGGCGCGGCGGTGATCGGGTCGAGCACGTTGTTCCTGGCGGGCGGCATTCCAGGGACCTTCCACCACCTCTACTTCAGCGGCACGCCGACCCCGATCATGGCGGTGGGCGCGGTGGCGAGCGCCTTGGAAGTGGTGCCGCTGGTGCTGATCGGCATCGAGGCGTTCCAGACGCATCGCAAGCAGCACGCCGCGGCGTGGGCGGCGCGCTATCGCTGGCCGATTCGCTTCTTCGTGGGCGTCGCGTTCTGGAACCTCGTGGGAGCGGGCCTCTTCGGCTTCCTCATCAACCCACCGATCGCGCTCTATTACATGCAGGGGCTCAACACGACTCCGGTGCACGCGCACACGGCGCTCTTCGGCGTGTACGGGCTCTTGGCGCTCGGGCTCACGCTGCTGGTGGCGCGACTGCTGACCGGCGAGCGCGCGTGGCGCGAGCGGCCTCTGGCCATCGCGTTCTGGGCGATGAACGCCGGGCTGGCGTTGATGGTGGTGCTGAGCCTGCTCCCGATTGGCCTGGCGCAAACCTGGGCGAGCGTCGAGCACGGGCTGTGGTACGCGCGCAGCGCCGAGTTCTCGGCGCTTCCGTGGGTCACGACGCTGCGCTGGCTGCGGATGGTCGGCGACGTCGTGTTCCTCGGCGGTGTCGCGGCGTTCGGCTACTTCATGATCGGCTTGTGGACCGGCCACGGCGTGGAACCCGTCCACGCCGCGGACCTCGACATCGGCGATTCGCCACGGTGGGATCACGATCCCGCGACGGCGCCGGTCTGACCTCACGTTCCTTCGGCGCCACCCAGCGGGCGCGCGCTCCTCGTGAGAGGGGTGCGCGCCCGTACCTTCTCCACCCCGGCGGGTCGGTGCTTCCAGGCTGCCGAGAACCTACCGCTGTGCGTCCTGCGCGCGGCCCGGCGCGTGCCGGCTTCGGCAGCCTGTTAGTCTCGCGCGTCATGCTGCGTTCGAGATCGATCTTCCGCGACGGGCTCACGTGCTTCGTGGCGATCGCGCTCGGCCTCGTGGGCTGCGGGGGCGACTCGGGAACGAGCGAGCCCGGATTGCCGGGCGCCAAACCCTTCGAACCGGCGCCGATCGCCGAGCCGTACGTCGACGCGGCGTATCTGCAGGAGCAAAACCACACCACCAACGAGGTGGACCCGCTGCTCGCGAGCCTCGTTGCGGTGCTGGTACCGCCCCCCGCGTTCGCGGAGTGGGGAACACCGCTGCAGGTGACGCCGCGGGCGCTGGTGGCGCGAAGCGACGACGAGCTACACGAGCTGGTGACGTTGACCACCGGGGACGCGGATCTCGTCGCTGCGGCCGCCACAGGGGATTGCGTGGTGCTGGTCTCGCCGCACCAGTTGATCCGCGCGCGCTCGAGCCAGGACATCGAGCGTTTCGCCGCACCCGCGGGAGTGGAGCTGCTGGGTGCCGCGAGCGCCGGAGACGCGATCGTGTTCTTCGGCTCGGCGGGCGCGGGCGCGCTGCGCGCGAGCGGTGAGCCGAGCTGGCCCGGCGCCGCTTCGCCGGTATTGCTCGCGGCCACCGAGCGAGCCGGCGCGATCGTCGGCGCCGGCGCGGGCTTCGTGGCCGGTTATGCGAGCGCGGAGGATCTGCTCGCCGGACGCGCCGCCTGGACGGTGAGCGGCGGCGTGCTCTCCGACGATCGGATTCGCGCGCTGGTCGCGGACGTGTCGTCACCGCGCGCGATCGACGTGGTGGCGATCGGCGAAGGCGGCGTGTACGCGATCGCCGTGACGCAGGGCTCGCAAGGTGCCGTGAGCGCGAAGGTCGTCGACGTGCCCGAGCTGCGCGCGGGCCGGGTGCCGCTCGGAGGCGCCGCGGCACTTCCGCGCGGCGCCACGCGCGCTGCCGACGGCGGCTTCGCGGTCGCCACCTCGGGCGGTGCCTATCGCGCGATCCAGCGCGTCGACGGCTTCGAGTGGCGCGTCTACCCGGCCGAGCGCTGGCTGCCCTCGGAGGACGTGCGCGCCGTCGCAACCGACCCGAGCACCCCCGACGGCCCGCTCTGGTTCGCCACGGCGAAGGGACTCGCCACCGTCACCGCCCGCCGCCTGACGCTGGAAGAAAAGCTCGGCCCATTCGTGGACCGCATCGTCGAGCGCCACGATCGCGACGGCGCCGTCGCCGACTCGCATCTCGTGGTGCGCGGTGACCTGAGCTCGAACGTGAAGTGGGACTCGGACAACGACGGCGGCTGGACCGCTTACTGGGTGCTCGGCGAGTGCTACCGCTGGAAGGTCACGGGCGCCGCCGACGCCCGCGCGAACTTCGATCGCGCGATGGAGGGGATGCTCAGGCTCTCCGAGATCACCGGCACCGATTACTTCCTGGCGCGCAGCGTGATTCGCAAGTCCACGTGCGATCTCGACGACTGCGACGATCCCGACGACGGCGCCTGGTACACGTCCGCCGACGGCGAATGGTGGATCAAGCGCGACACCTCGAACGACGAGGTGATCTCCCACCTCTTCATGATGGGTCCGGCGTACGACCTCTGCGCCGACCCCGGCCAGCGCGCCCGGATCCGCAAGCACGTCGGCGGCATCGTGGGCGGCATCATGGACCACGGCTGGCAGCTCATCGACCCCATCACCAACGAGGTCACCACCTACGGCCAGTTCGATCCCGGCTACGTCGATTCGCCCGTGGGCGGACGCTTCGCCGACGGCGGTCAGCGGGCGCTGGCGATCCTCGCCGGTCTCACCGAAGCGCACTACATGACCGGCGAGCAGCGCTTCCTCGACGGCAAGAAGCAGCTCGTGGACGAGCACGGCTACGCCGACAAGGCGCAGGCGGAAGTCGACTATCCGCTGCGCGGCCTGAGCTACAGCGGCGACGGCGACGAGCTCTCGGCGCAGGCGTGGTTCGCGCTGCTGCGCTACGAACAAGACCCTGCGCTCAGGGCCCGCTGGCTGGATGGCTGGAAGCGTCACCACGAGCACACCGCCCAGCAGCAAGGCGCGCTGTGGGACGTGCTCGACGGCTTCGTCGGCGGCGAGGTCGCCCCCGGCTTCGCGAACGCGGCGCGCTGGCTGCGCACCGCACCCGTCGACATGATCCGCTGGAACATCCACAACTGGCACCGCCTCGACCTGGCGCCGCCACCGCTCTTCTACGCGGATCGCGGCCGCCAGCGCAGCGACGGCCGCATCCTCCCCTACGACGAGCGCGCCTGCGAGCGCTGGAACACCAGCCAATACCGCATGAACGGCGGCATGGACGCGATGATCGAGATGGACGGCGCCGACGTGCTCGCGCCCTACTGGATGGCGCGCTACGCGGGCTTCATCGCGCCCGACGCGCCTTGAGCGGAGGCGCTTTTCCGCGCCGAACGGCCGGAATCGACGCGCGAGCGCACGCGACCGGCGGAGACCGAGCCCACCGGTTCCGCCGCCGCGAAGCGCGACCTCGTGCAAGACCCCATTCCCCCGGCCATGCCTGGCGGGCGAGAATGGGACCGCCAGCCGAGGAGCATCTCGGCGGGCTCTCCCGCGTCACACAGAAGGGGTCTCGAATGACCGTCCGATCCGATCGTGCTCTCGCGTCGTCTTCCCGCGGGTTGCGCTGGCCCGCGTTGCTCGCGTTCGTGATCACGCTCGGGTTGCCGCTCGGCGTCGGCGCGACCACCGGGCCCGTGAAGCTCGGCGATCCCGCCGGCAATCCCGGCTCCGTCCACGTGGTGAAGGCCTCCAAGCACGACATGACCAAGCCGCTGCGCACGATGACGATCGTGCCGGTCCGCCCGCGCAATCACGAGATGGAGCCCGAGCGCACTCGGCGCCCCCTCGGCACGACGCAGACTCCGGACGCCGCGCTGCAGACGTCCATACCGAGCACCGGCAAGACGATGCCGTCGGCGGCGCTCGAGTTCGAAGGGATGAGCGACGCGACCGCGGGCTGCAACTGCACGCCCCCGGACACCAACGGCGAGATCGGCCCCCACCACTTCGTGCAGATGGTGAACAGCGCGCTGCAGGTCTTCGATCGAACCGGCACCAGCGTGTGGGGTCCCGCCGACATCAACACGATCTGGGCCGGGTTCGGCGGCTCCTGCGAAACGGAGAATGCAGGCGACCCCGTGGTGGTCTACGACCAGCTCGCCGACCGCTGGGTGATCTCCCAGTTCACCGACTCGACCGCCCCCTACTACGAGTGCGTCGCCGTTTCGGCCACCGGCGATCCCTCTGGTTCCTGGTACCGCTACGCGTTCCAGACCAGCACCACCAAGTTCAACGACTACCCCAAGCTCGGCGTGTGGCCGGACGGCTACTACATGAGCGCCAACCTGTTCATCGGCAACAGCTGGGCCGGCACCGGTGCCTACGTCATGGATCGCGCCAGCATGCTGACGGGTGCAGCCGCCACGATGCAGTTCTTCGAGCTGCCCGTGTCCGATTGGGGCGGCATGCTGCCGTCGGACATCGACGGCTTCGCGCTCCCGCCGTCGGGTGCGGTGAACGTGTTCGCGGAGGTCGTGGACGGCGCCTGGGATCCGGTCAACTGGCCCAACGACGAGCTCCAGTTCCACCAATTCCACGTCGACTGGGCCACGCCCGCCAACACCACCTTCAACTCGAGCCCGATCCAGCTCGCGGTCTCCACCTTCGACGGCTTGCTCTGCAGCTTCGCCGAGTGCGTGCCCCAGCAGACCGTCGCCCAGAAGCTCGACACGCTCTCCGACCGCCTGATGTTCCGGCTCGCCTACCGCAACTTCGGCGATCACGAGGCGCTGGTGCTCAACCACACCGTCGACGCGGGAAGCGATCGCTCCGCGATCCGCTGGTACGAGATCCGCAACCCGCGCGCGAATCCGCCCACGATCTATCAGCAGAGCACCTTCGCGCCCGGCTCGCTGCACCGCTGGATGGGCAGCATCGCCATGGACTCCGAGGGTGACATCGCGCTCGGCTACAGCGGCTCGAGCGCGAGCCAGCATCCCGACCTGCGCTTCACCGGCCGCCTCGTGAGCGATTCGCTCAACAGCTTGCCGCAAGGCGAGACGGTGTTCCTGACCAGCGCGCGCTCGCAGTTCGGCGCGTCCCGCTGGGGCGACTACAGCGACCTGACGATCGACCCGCGCAACGACTGCACGTTCTGGTACACGCACGAGTACGTCGATCCGACGACGGGCAGCGCCTTCAGCTGGCATACCCGCGTGGCGTCGTTCACCTACCCGAGCTGCACCACCATCTTCCGTGACAGCTTCGAGATCGGCGCGACGAGCTACTGGGACTCGGCCATTCCCTGACCGGCGCCGCTCCATTCCGCGCGCTGAGACGCCGGCCGGTGGCGGATGCGCGGCTGAGGGGTTGGGTGAGTCGGGCTGACCCCGACGAGCTTGCGCATTGCTGGAAGCCCCGCGACTCGGACGTCCTTGCGCGCGATTCGGATGCCTGAGCCACCGAGCGTTCCATGTCCGAGATCCGGCCCGAGGGGCCCCGCCGGGCCATCCCAGGTAGGCCCACGAAGCGCGGTCGCTGCGGGCTGACCGGCGCGCTGATTGCCCTCGGGCTCTCGCCCTTCGCGACGGTGACGCGAGCAGCCGCCGAATCGACTCTCGAGAGCGTGGTGACCGAGGTCCTCGAGGATCCAGCCCGCACGGAGCGGCCGGCGTACCTGACCGTCGCGCTCGGAGCGTTCGCCCAGCCCCGAGTGAGGTCGGGGGCTGCAACCCTCGACGAACGCCGCGTGGACGCATCGTTCGGGACCGCGTTTCCGCCCACCGAGGGACTCTTGCTCACCGCCGGGATCGACCTCGCGTACACGAGCCATCGGTGGGAGGATTCCACGAAGCTCGCGCTCGCCGAGCCGATCCGCGACCGTTACACCGCGCGTTTCAGCCCCGGGTTCGTGCTCTCGATCACCGAAGGCTGGACGCTCATCGTCGCCGGCGACCTCGACTCGTCCTTCGCCGACGATGCCGAGCTCGGCGACTCGCTCACCTACGGCGGCATCACGATCTTGTCCCATCGGGTCACCGATACGCTGACCATCGCCGGTGTGCTCATCGTCAAGACGCGGCTCGATCGGGACGTGCAGGTGCTGCCGGTGGGTGGCTTCGAGTGGACGCCCACCGCGGGGTTCACCGTAGAGCTGACTGGCGACGTGGCTGGCCCCACGCTGCGCGCTCGCCATCGCTTTGCGGACCACTGGTGGTGGTCGCTGGCGGGTCGCTTCGAAGACGAGATCTACCGAATCGATCTCGCGGCGAACGACGAGGGCACGTTCGAAGACGAGCGGATCACGGCGCTGGGCGGGATCACCTGGCGGCCGGGACCGAGGCTCGCGATCGGCCTGCGCGCTGGCGTCGCGCTCAGCGACGAGGTCCGCATCGACTCGGCCGCGAAGGGACGCGTCGGCTCCGTTTCGTTCGATCCGAGCCCGGTGGTCGGCCTGATGCTGGATCTCGGCATCTGAACGCGACCGGGGATCCGCTCAGTACCCCTGGCAGAACGGGCCGACCTGATCGGTGCCGCCGAGAATCGCGTTGCAGACGAACGCCGGCGTGCCGTAGGCGAACCACGCCTTGCCGTCGGACGATGCGGCGCAGCGGTGGGTCGATGCGGCACCGCCCTTCTCGACCAAGCAGCTCTCACCGCGGCGCACCACCACGGTCGCAGGGTCGGCACCGGCCTGGGCGGCGCAGAAGCTCGCGACACCGGTTTCGCTCCAGCCCAATGCCGCGGGGAAGTCCGCGCAGTTGTTCGGCGCGAAGCTGCTCTGGTAGCGGCAGGTCAGCACCTCGCCGTCGACGGGTACCGGGTCGCACGCGCTGCGCGGGCACAGGCTCGGGTCGGCGACGCACGAGCCATCGGGGCACGCGAAGCTCGTGTCACCCGAGCACCCCGTGTGGACCGGCTCCAGCGTGATGTCCATCGCTTTCACGGTCTGGCGATGCGCTTCGCCGTCGAAGGGGAACGTGAGCGGCGCGGCGTCCTTGCCGTAGTAGAAGTCACCGTCCACCGGGAGCGGCGGGAACTTGGGCTCGAGCTGCAGATGGACGTAGAGGTGGTAGGCACCCGAGAGCAACGCCTCGCGGTAGTAGGTGCAACCCGGAATCTCGATCGTGAGCGGCTTCTCCACGTCGATGTCGGGGCTCAAGATCTGGTTGGTATCGGTGCCGCCGTCGGGTGGCCGCGCGGGCGGGAACTCCCAGTCGGCGTCGGTGTAGAAGAACGCGAGGAGCTGGCTCGCGACGTGCGGGAGCTTCTCGGGCACGTGGATGGTGAGCGCGAGCTTGTCGCTCTGCGGACAGACGTCGATGTCGCACTCGGTGGCGACCGAGGGATCGGGCGAGAAGTCGGTCTTCACGCACGGTCCGCAACCGCATTGCTCGGGTGGCGCGGCGTCGCCGGTGCGCACGCAACGAACGTCGCCGTAGCTGCACACGTGGTTGAAGCCGACGGCGCCGGTGTCGAAGGTGACGTACGCGACCCAGCGCTCGGGATCGTCGACGGCGCGGTCGCTGGCCCAGGTCTCGAGCGGATGGCCGTGGACGGCAGGGTCCGGCTTGTCGCAGGTACCCGTCAGGGCGCCGGCCCAGTAGCAGCCGTCCGCGCCCGGTCCCGCGTACTCGTCGCCACCCAGGCACGCGGGATCGAGGCCGTCGCCGGTCTTGCTGCCGGACCGGACGCCGCACGAGCCGCCGGTCTGGGTGCTCGCGTGGCCCGCCACCAGCGTGCGTAGCTCGTCGATGGTGGGCACGCGCCAATCGTCGTAGCCGCCCAGCACCAGCTCGTCGCAGTAGCGCTGGGCTTCCTCGGGACGCAGACCGACGTCGGCGGCGGTGTAGGCGTCCTTCTGCGGGTCCTGCCAGCACAGGCCGGTCTTGGGATCACACCAGACGGGCGGGTGGCAGGTACCGTGATCGTCACACGCGCCCTCCGGGCAACCGGTGCCAGGCGCCGCCGCGCGAAACGTGCACACCTCGCGTTCGTCACAGACACCGACCCGGCAGGGATCGTCGCTGACGCAGGTGTCCTCGCACGCGAGCTCCTGCGGCACTCCGCCGCCACCGCCGGCTCCGTCACCGGCGGACCGATCGCAGCCCGACGCCGACAGCCACGCGCACAACCCCGCTGCAGCAACGAGCCGTGCGAGCGCCGACTGGTGCGACATCGTCTCCCCCTCCTCGAGCTGCCGCCGGGCCCCGTCCGGCCGCGCCGCAGGGCGCCCGCGCGAGCGCCGTCGCCGAATCTACGGCACGGCGCACGCGGATTCGACGCTGCTCCGACCCAGAGCTTGCGCACCAGGGCGGTTGTTGATATTTTGTATAGGTATTGACAACGTATTGAGCAGGGAGAACCGATGCGCACGAGTGATCCCGGAAGCAACCGAATCCGCGTGGGAGTGAGCGCCTGCCTGGTGGGCGCGCAAGTCCGCTTCGATGGCGGCCACAAGCGCGACCGGCGGGTCGCCGAGACGCTGGCGCGCCACTTCGAGCTGGTGACGGTCTGTCCGGAGGTCGAGGTGGGCATGGGCACGCCACGCGAGACCGTGCGTCTCGTGAGCGATCGGGAGCGGCCACGGCTCGTGACGTCGCGCAGCGCCGTGGATTGGACCGAGCGCATGGAGAGCTACGCGACGGCGCGGGTGACCCGGGCGGACCTCGCGGATCTCCGAGGCTTCATCCTCAAGAGCGACTCGCCGAGCTGCGGCCTGGAGCGCGTCCGGGTGTACGGCGCGAGCGGCGTGCCCACGCGCGACGGTGTGGGCGTGTTCGCGCGCGCCTTGCTCGATCGCTTCCCGCTCTTGCCCGTGGAGGAGGAAGGGCGGCTCAACGACGCGCGGCTGCGCGAGTCGTTCGTGACGCGCGTCTTCGGCTACCACCGGGTGCGCGCGCATTTCGCCGATCCGGACTGGACGCTCGGGGCGCTCGTCCGCTTCCACGCCCGCCACAAGTACCTGCTCCTCGCTCACAGCCCCCGTCTCGCCGGCGAGCTGGGCAAGCTCGTGGCCGGTGCAGCGCGCCTCGAGCGCGACGCCGTCGCCAGCGAGTACACGGCGCTCTTCATGGCCGCCCTCGCCGAGATGCCCACGACCGGCAGGCACGCCAACGTGCTGCTCCACATCGTGGGCCATCTCCACGACCGGATCTCGGCGGCCGAGCGCCACGACTTGCTGGAAGTCATCGACGATTATCGCCACGAGCGCATCCCCCTCGCGGTTCCGGTTACGTTGCTGAGGCACCACGTCGCGACCCGCGACGTTCCGTACGTCCGCGATCAGCTCTTCTTCGCACCCCACCCCAAGGATCTCGGCCTGCGCAATCACGTCGCTTGATCGAGACCGCTCTGTCCACCGCGGGCCGACGCTCCATTCCGAGCGCGGCATCGTTCGAGGCCAACCGATGAGGACCCTCACCCCCGGAGATCGCTTGCGCGCGCTCATCGAAGCCGACGGGCCCAGCGATCCGAGGACCGCGGGCGCGCAGCCCGGCGGAAGCGTTCGCGCCCGCGTGGTCGCCGTCGCCGAGCTGCCGAGCCGCTTCGGCTCGTTCCATCTGGTGGCGTTCGAGAACGACCGCGACGGCGCCGATCATCTGGCGATGGTCCGCGGCGACGTCCTGGGCGCCGAGGACCTCCCGACGCGCGTCCACTCCGAATGCTTGACCGGCGACGTCATGGGCTCGCTGCGCTGTGATTGCCGCGAGCAGCTCGAAGAAGGGTTGCGCGCGCTCAGCCGCGAGCCGCGCGGGCTCTTGCTCTACCTGCGCCAGGAAGGACGCGGGATCGGCCTCGTCAACAAGCTCAAGGCGTACGCGCTGCAAGAGCAGGGGCTGGACACCGTCGAGGCCAACCTGGCGCTGGGATTCCGCGACGACGAACGCGACTACGCCATCGCCGCGGCGATGCTCGAGGCCCTCGGCGTGAAGTCGATCCGGCTCATGACCAACAACCCGACCAAGCTGCGCGAGCTCGCGCGCCACGGTGTCCGCATCAACGGGCGAATCCCACACGCGATGCCGCCCAACGCCCACAACCACGCGTACCTCGCCACCAAGGCGCGGCGCTCGGGGCATTGGCTCGACGTGCGTGGCACCGCCCGCGCCGAGGCGCTGCCGCACCCCATCGCCGAAGCACGCCTTCTCGACTGACTCGTCGGCGCCATCGGCGCCGCGCGTACTCAGCCGAAGGGGCGTGCGAACGCAGGGAGCTGATCGGGCGCGAGGCGCTCGGCACGGTAGATCCAGTAGCCGAGCAACCGCACGCCGTTGCCGAGATCCAGCTCCCAGACGGTGTCGCCGGAAGGGCCGAGCTCGAGGACGCGCGCCGGCTTGCCGAGCGCTTCCCCACCCACTCCCGACACGACCATGAGATTCCCGTTCGGGAGTCGGTCGACGTCGCCGAGCGCGGGATCGAGGAAGGGTTCCTCGCCGCGCCACTCGAACGTGGACGTCGCGGTGCCCGCCGCCTCGTTCCACTGGAAGCCCGCGACGCGGGACCATCCGCGCTGGTTGCCGTTGTCGTAGTAGAGGATCGAGCCGTCGGACTCGAGCTCGGGGGCGTGCTGATGATCCATGAGGCCGTCGCCACCGAGGCCGTTCTTGCCGATCACCGCTCGCACCGCGCCCGACGGATAGTCGATCGCCAGCATGCGGTCGAGATTTCGCACCGAGAGCCAGAGCACGCCCCGCGCCTGGTCCCACACGACGCCGTTCGAATGGGTCCAGTCCTGACCCTGAAGCGTCGTTCCCGGCAGCAGCAAGTCGGCGGCGCTCACGTCGGTGACGGCGACGTGGTCGAAGATGTCCCACGACCACAGCACCCGATTGGTCAGCGGGTCGACGAGCTCCAGGCCGTCTCCCTCGAAGGGCACGCCCAGGACGTCGCGCACGATCGCGGTGATGTAGAGGTAGTGGCCGTCCGGCCCCGGCGTGACCTCGTGGTGCGCCTCCACGCCGTCGCGACTGCGCCACGTCACGGCACCGTCCCAGGTGGACTCGAACGCTTGCGACGGTCCGCCGTTGGGCGAGTAGACATAGAGCAGATGGCCGTTCGGCAGCAGGCGGGCGTCGGTGACGAAGCCCGGCTCGAAACGCAGCCACCACACCACCTCGCCGTGATCGTTCACCACGAGCAGCGCGGCGACGCGGTCTTCTTGGTGCGGCGGCAGCGGATCCTGGACGTTGAGGAGCGTGTAGCCCGGCTGCATCCGCCGGGCGTCACGGATCGAGATGGCGATCGGCGGGAAATCGCTCGGCACCGGCACCACGCGAAAGCGCGAGTCGGCGGCGCGAAACGCCAGCCCGGCGCCGTCGAGCGCCTCGACGCGGGCGTAGACCAGGTCGCCCAGGGCGAACGCGGTCCGTGCGGTCGCCGACGGCGTGTCCACGGTCTGCGCTTCGATCGATCGCGTGTGTTGCGTGTCGGCGAAGAGCGTCACGCGGTAGCTCGCCGCGCGCTCGCTGCCCTCCCACGTCAGCCGGGGCTGGGCAGCGTTGGCGACGCCGTCGGGCGACGGCGAGACCAAGCGCAGCTCGGGGGCATCGGTCTCGGTGGCAGCACCGCCGCAGCCGAGCAGCAGCGCGACGACCACGAGCCACGGAGCCATCAGGAATCGCATGCGACACCGCGCGCCGGCGCGGCGCGAAGCGGCGGAGCCAATCAGACGAACGTGGCGCTGTCAGCTCGTCACGAGCGCGGCGCGTTGCTTCGCTGCGGCGAGGCAGCGGCGAAGCACGCGCTGCGCGCTCCCGCGGATCGCCCGGGTCGTCGGCCGACGAGTCAGCCACCCGGCCATGAAGGGCCGGGGACGCGCGCGCCGTGCCCGCAGCGAGCTCGGCCACGCGAGCGGCGCGAGCACCGCCGCGATCGAAGGCAGCGCGCACGCGCCACCAGGAACGGCACCGCAGCTCGTGGAATCGCACGCATTCCCGACACCGTCGCCGTCACCATCGCTCTGATCCGGATTCGCGCGCGCCGGGCAGTTGTCGCAGGCGTCGCCCACACCGTCGTGATCGGTGTCGACGGTGTCGCAACCGCCGGCGGCGAGTCCGAAGCTGCGCACCACGGTGGTCACGTGCCCGGCGTGATCCGCCACGCGGACGGTGAGCGTCGCGCCGAGCGCCGCGAGGTCCACGCTCGCCGGCAGTGTCACCTCGACCACCCCACCGTCCCGAGCGGCGACGCCCGCGGCGAGGTTGGCGCCAGCGGGCTTCGGCCCGATGGCCACGTCGAGCGTCACGGAGAGGGTCTCGGGTGCCACGCCGGATTCGAGATCGTAGGCACCGACGCGGATCGCGCTCACCGGCGCGGCCCGTCCTTCCACGACAGTCGGGCTGACCCACAGCGTGGGCCGCAGGTCGTCCTCGAACCAGCCCCACGGCGAGCCGAGATCGATCGGCGCGCCCAGGTCGATCCAGCGCGCGAGTGTGAGCTTCTCGTCCCACGTGAGCCCGCGCAACGACGCGAGATTGGGATGGATCGTGTCGCCGGCGGCGTCGTAATCGATGTCGCCGCCGCGGGTGGCGCTCACGCGACCGTCCAAGCGCTTCCCGAACACCTTCCAGATCAAGAGGCTCTGCCGCGCCTGGAACGAGCGCACGTAGCGCGTCTGCTGCGGCGGCAGGAAATAGGTCGCCGGGCTGCCGGCGGGAACGCCGAGGCCGAAGCGGGGGCAGCCGTCCTGATTGGAATCCAGCACCAGCCGGTAGTACGTGCCGGGCCACGAGTCTCCCGCGCAAGAGACCGTCGTGGCGTCGGCGTGCAGATCGAGCTTGCCGTCGGTGGTGTTGCTGGCGTGGCAGCCGGCGCAGCGGCTCTCGAGGATCGGCTTCACGTCGCGGAAGTACTCGACGCTTCGCTCGCGCGCCGAGCTCGTCACCGTCGTGGGATTGCCGTCGAGCTGGGTGAGCGCGAGCAGCGGTGTCGCCATCGCGACGTCCGTGGGCGCGAAGCCGGGCTGACCCGCGACGGTCGTCGCGAAGTCGAGCGGCTCCTTGGCGTGCGCGTGGCATCCGCCGCAGTTGGTGCGCTTCTCGCCCGGCCGGACCTGGTGCCACGTCTGCGCCATGTTCACGACCATGCCGTTGCGATCCAGCGCCTGGAACGTGAACGGCACGTCGGCGGGCACCCGGGCCAGAAACGAGGTGTCCGTGTAGCCGTTGGCGTCGATCACGCCCTCGTGGCGAACCGGGATCTCGCCGAGGATACGAAGCCGCTCCTGGCCCGTGTTCGCGAACGCGGCACCGCCGTTCGGATACGTGCGATCGGTGGCCGGCAGCATCGCGAGGATGCGCAGCGCGTAGATGTCGTCCTCGTCGTAGAGCCCGGCGTCGGCACCCTGCGCCACCCATGCCCACAGCATCTCGTGGCTCGCGTTGAAGGGATCGGGATCGCCGCCGTAGATGCCGGGGCGCGGGTTGGTGTCGCGCCAGGTGAGCGAGGACGACCCCACCAGCCCGAACGGCGAGTGCGCGGGAAGCGGCCCTTGCCCTGGATTCGCGAGGGGCGGGCGAGGCGCGGGCTGCTCGTGTCCCGGAAAGAGCGCGGCGTAGCTCACCAACGGCTTGGGGAACATCTCGTTCACGTTGGGATCGTTGGCGATCTTCACGAGCTCGCCGGCGCTCGCGGTGGGGTTGCCGCCCGCGATGCGGTAGATCCCGCCGTCGTAGACCGGCTCGTCCTCCGACGACCACACGCCGTTGTGATTCGCCGGACCCGGTGTGTAGACGAGCAGCAGCTCGCCGTTGGGCGCCGCCGCCGGGTGCGTGACCTTGCCGTTTCGATTCGCCGGGCTGCAGCTCGGGTCGATCGCCGATCCGTAGGGATTGTCCTCCTGGCCCGGGCAAGGCGCGGGGTAATCCTCCGGGTGCGTCCAGGGCGTGAGCTTCACCTGCTCGACACGTTGCAAGGGGATGTCGGTGCCGGGCTCGGTGATGCCGCGAAAATCGGGCCCCGAGGGCGCGATCGGATAGCGCACCAGATCGCCGAAGCCGTTGTTGTTCAGGTTGTAGTAGCGCGCGACCACCAGATCGCCGTCGGGCAGCTGGGTCATGAAGTGGTGGGTGAGCGCCTGCTCGCCGAAGCCCGAAAGCGACTCGAAGCCCGTGCCGTCGGAGGCGAGGCCCCAGAGCGGGAAGATCCGGATGTCGCGCGCACCCTGGCTCTCCCAGCTCGTCCACGCGAGGCGCCCGTCGAGCAGCTGGTAGGGGTGAAGCGCTTGCGAGTTGTTGAGGTAGCCGATCTGCTCGACGTTGCGACCGTCCCAGTCCATCGTGAAGAGTTGCAAGACCCGCTCGGCGCCGTTGAAGCTGCGCGGCGGCAGGAAGTCGTTGCGACTCGACGTGAACACGATCGCCGGCTCCGCCGCCACCGGCCGTGCCACGAACGCGGGACCGACGTTGAAGACGCCCACGTTGGGGCAGTTCGTGTACGGCACGTCGCAGTCGAAGTCGGCGCCATTGCCGAGGTTGGGCGTGAGCACCTGGTGCGTGAGACGCACCACGCTCTTGCTCGCGACCTCCAGGCGATACACGTCGGCGCCTTTCTGCGAGAGACAACCGCTCGACATGGCTCCGCCAGCGCAGCGCTGAACGTTCACGTCGGTTTGGTCGTGGTAGTAGGCGAAGACCACCCAGCGCCCGTCGAACGACACGTTCACGTCCTGCACCGCGCCGGCGCCGATGGGTGCGTCCACCGAGGGCTGGTGCTGGGGCAATGGGAAGAGCACGGTCTCCGTGCAGTCCGGATGGAGCACGCGCAGATCGGAACCCGGATCCGGCACCAGCGGCCGCACGGTGTCGGGCCAGATGGTGTTCTGGGAAAGCAGATCGCCGTAGCGCGGCGCGTGGACGTACACGATGTCGTACGCGATGCGGTTGGGAGTGCAGCCCAGGACGGCCGCGGCGGCGACGTCCGAGGTGAAGAGCGCGACGAGCGCGCCACAAGCCAGCGCGATCGCGGAAACGGGCCCGAGACTCGAGCGACGACCTGCACGCGTGTTTCGGCCGCGCCGAAACACGATCCATGAACGCTTCACCGCGACGCTCCCTCTCCCCCGAGGCGAACCGGTGACAGCGCAGCAACCGACGTGCCTGCGGGGTCCGCCGCTCGATTCGCCGAGGCCACTCCTCTTCGACCCCCACGAGCCGGCGCGCTGGCGAAGCGGATTCTCGCGTGGTGGCGAGCAGTTCGCGCGCGCCGCCGTGGCGCCGCCGGCATTCACACGACGCTCGGTCGCGAGCGCACGAATGTCACGCGGGATCGCGCCCGGTGGGACGATCGTCAACGATCCGTCGCTGTCGGCGACGATTTGCGGCAGCGGGCGGCGCTGCGCCGCGGCAACTCAGTCGCCGACGGCACTCGACCAATCGCCCACGTTTCCCAGCTCGAAGTCGTCCCGGAAGATGCCGCGCAGCTCGGGAATCGCGACGACCGCCGTTCCGAAGAGATCGTTCGCCGCGGCCGCGCCTTCGATGCCGGAGTTGTTCTGGGTCCACTCGGTGCTGAAGCTGCCGGAACGCTGGGGATAGTGGATGGTCACCGCGCCCGCGTTGGCGTGACCTCCGGTGGGTTTCCCGGGGATGCCGATCGCGAGGTCGGCGCGGTTGTCGCAGTTGAAATCGCCCACCGCGAGCGACGAGCCGAGCGCTTCCTCGTTAACCGGCGCGCCGCCCAGGTTCCAGCCTTGGTGGAGTTCGTCCGAGTCGTTTCCGGTCACGCCGGAGGACGAGCCGAACAGCAGCTGCACCATGCCCAGGTGGCTGTAGCTGATCGAATCGATGGTCAAGCTCTCCCCGGGCACGCCGATCGCCAGGTCCGCGTACCCGTCGCGGTCGAAGTCGCCGGCGGCGACGCTTTCGCCGAAGCCGTCGCCGCTCTCGGGGGCGTCGAAGACTCCGAAGCCCGCCTGGTCCCAGCGCTGGGAACCGATCGTCGTCAATCCCGCAGGCGTGCCGTAGAGCACGTGAACCGCGCCCGCCGCGACCGGCGGGTCGAAGGCGTCGTCGCCGGGCGCGCCCACCGCGAGGTCGGCGTATCCGTCCGCGTCGAAGTCGCCGACCGTGAGCGCGCTGCCGAAGCGATGGTCGGCCTGGGTGGTCCCGCCGCTCAGATCTCCCTGCTCGATCATCTGCGTGCGGGCGGAGGCGAGCCCGCTCACGGTGCCGTAGAGCACGTGGATCGCGCCGGCGTCGGCCTGGTTGGATCCCGACGCGCTGAGGGTCTCGCCCGGCGCACCGATTGCGAGGTCGGCGTAGCCATCCGCGTCGAAGTCGCCGGCAGCGAGCGCGGCACCGAAAGCATCGCCGTCCTCGACGCTCCCCGGAATCCCCGCGGTCGCCTGAGACCAGAGCTGGCTGCCGGTGGCGGTCAGGCCGAGCGGGGCTCCGACGATCACCTGCACCGCGCCGCCGGCTGCACCCGAGGTGTCGTCGAAGGGTGCGCCGATCGCGAGATCGTCGAGTCCGTCGCCGTCGAAGTCGCCGACCGCCAGCGCGTACCCGAACTGCTCCCCCGCGTTGGCGGTGCTCGCGATGCCGCTCGCATTCTGGTGCCAGAACTGGCTGCCGGTGGCGATGAGGCCCGTCGACACGCCGTAGAGCACGTTCACCGCGCCCGCCGCGCTCGCCGTGCTGATCGCTTCTCCCGGCACGCCCACCGCCAGATCGGGCCAGCGATCGCCGTCGAAGTCGCCGCTCGCCAGTGCGGCACCGAAGGCGTCGCCCGCTTCACAGGCGCCCCCCACGTCGGTCACATCCTGGTGCCAGAGCTGATCGCCCGTGGTGGTCAACCCGAGCTCGACACCGGAGAGCACGTTCACCGCGCCCGCGTTCGCCGCGCCTTCTCCGTCGCCCGGCGCGCCGATCGCCAGCGCAGCACACGTCCCCGCCGCGCGCGCGGCCCCGGGAGCCAACGTGACCAACATCACCATCCAGGCAAGGACTGGGCGTGAGCGCATGCGTCCTCCGGCAAATCCGCGACGTATCCGGTCACGCCGCGGCGTCGCATGGCTCGCATGGAAGAGTCGTGCCAGCGCACGGAAGCGATCGCGGCGGCTCCGGGTCGCGGCGCCGAGGTGCGCGAATTCCCGTCGCGGGATCGCGTTTTCCCCCTCCGCGCTTCCGATCGCGATCGGGAGCGCGCGGGGCGCAAGCCGCCCGGCGCGCGCGAATGGCCGTCGCTCGGTAACGCTCGGGTCCGCGCCGCGCAGGCGTCCGTTCCCAGCCACTCTCGCCTCATGGCGACCCGGGGATACACTTCGCCGCTCACCCCACGGCCTCCCGCACCGCATCCCCGTCCTCGACTCGCGCTCTTCCTCTTCATGAGCAAGCCGAACCTCGCGTCGCTCACCGTCCTCGCGTTGCTGCTCGTTGGCTTCGGCTGCGGCAGTGGCAGCGGCGATTCGTCCCGCGACCCTGGCCCGCTCGCGATGATCTCGCCTTCGCCGGACGGCTACGCCAACGACGAGCAGCCCACGCTGCGCTGGAACCCACTCGAAGGCGCCGCGCGCTATCGCGTCACGCTCTTCGCGGACCCGCGCCACACGGCGACGATCGAGAGCGAGGAGGTCGACGGCACCGAGATGCGCACCAGCGCCGTGCTCTCCGATCGCTCGCTGGTGTACGCGCGCGTCGAGGCGCTCGACGCGGGCGGGGCACCCCTCGCGCACCACGACTCGCGCTTCGCGGTGGTGGTGGTGCCCGATGGTTTTCCGCGCTTCGAGATCGTGGTGCGCGACGGCGCCCGCATCCAGCCGGGCTACACGTTGATGAACCTGCAGGATCCGGTGCCGCCGCAGCCCGAGGACCGGATCGCAGCGCTGGTGATGGTGAACGCGTTCGGCGAGATCGCGTGGTACCTGCAACGGCCCCGTGGGTACATGACCGATGCCCGCGTGCTCGCCAACGGCAACCTGCTCTACCTTTACGATGCCGACGAAGGCGCCGATCGCGGCGGCTTCGAGAGCACCTGGGACGGCACGATCGTGTGGCGCAGCCGCGAGGGTGCGATCCTCCACCACGAGATCGGCGTGGGTCCAGGCGGCAACTACCTCTACCTCACCAGCCTGGTGCAACCGGTGGGTGGGATCTTGCCCTTCGAAGGCGACGGCATCGAGCTGGCGGATCCCGCGACCAACCAGGTGCTGTGGAGCTGGAGCTCGTTCGATCATCTCGATACCAACCGCGTCGATCCCGAGGACATCTTGCTGCCAGGTCTGAGCCTGATCGGACTCGACTGGACTCACGGCAACGCGGTGGTGTGGGACGAGAAGCGCAGCATCATCTGGTACTCGGTGCGCAACTTCGATCAGATCCTCGCCATCGATTACCCATCGGGCGAGATCCGCGCGACGTTCGGCAAGGACGCGCTCGGCGGCGCCAGCCTGATGAATCACCAGCACGCACCGCAGATCGAGAAGGACGGCTCGGTGCTCTACTTCGACAATCGTCCCGACAGCGATCCCAAATACTCACGGGTCGCCGCGTTCCAATGGAACGAGCGCACCGGCGACGTGACGCCGACTTTCGAGTGGCGCGACACGCCGGATTTCTTCGACGGCGTCGTGGGTGACGCCGATCGCCAGCCCAACGGCAACGTCCTCGTCACCTCCGGGACGGCGAACATCCTGCCCTACAAGACCGCGCGGCTCATGGAGATCACCGCGGGCGGCGAGCTGGTGTGGGACCTGCGCGTGACCGGCGGCTTCCGGCTCACGGGCTTTCGCTTCTATCGCGCCGAGCGGGTGCTGCCGCGAGAGATCCCCGCCGGAGTCCTGCCCTACGACGAGGCGCCATGAGCGAAGCGCGCCGCGGCGACAGCCGGCGAGCCTCGAAGCTCCGCGAGATCCGCGTCGGCGTGGCGGGCTGGGCGATCCCGAGCCCCGTCAAGGAGCGCTTCGGCGCCGAGGGGTCGGCGCTCGAGCGCTATGCCACCTCGCTCACCGCCGTCGAGATCAACACCACCTTCTACCGCATGCACGAGCCGGCGACGTTCGCCCGCTGGGCGGCGAGCGTCCCCAAGCACTTCCGCTTCGCGGTGAAGGTGGCGCGGGAGATCACGCACGTGCGCCGGCTCGCCGATTGCGACGAGCCGCTCGCCCGGTTCTTCGAGGGCGTGCGCGAGCTCGGCGGCAAGCTCGGCCCGATCCTGCTCCAGCTCCCACCGAGCCTCGTCTACGACGACGGCGTGGCGCGCACGTTCTTCCACAAGCTCCGCGCCATCCACGACGGTGCCGTCGCGTGCGAGCCCCGACACGGAAGCTGGTTCTCGAGCGCCGCCGGCCGCGCGCTGGTGGAGCATCGAATCGCGCGCGTGGCCGCCGACCCGGCACCCACCACCGCGGGAAGCGAGCCGGGCGGGCACGATTCGCTCGCCTACTACCGCCTCCACGGCACGCCACAGATGTATCACTCGTCCTATCCGCGCCCGTTCCTGCGCGGCTTGGCGGAACGACTGCTCGCCGAGCGAAGCAACGCCGGGGTGTGGGTGATCTTCGACAACACCGCCGCCGGCGCCGCCGCGGCCAACGCGTTGGCGCTGGTGGCCAACCTCTCGCGCCCCGCGTCGCCACCGCGCTCGCCGCGGCCGCGGCGCGCCGCACCGAGCACACGCTCCCGCGACATCGACTCGGCGTGAGCGCGCCGGGTGACGGCGCGGCTCGCGGCCCGAGCCGGGACGGCCGCGGGCATCGCGTGGGACCGTCGGCGCGGGGTGAGCGGATGCGCGCGTCGCCGTGCGTTTGCTACTATCCCAGCGCGTTCGCCTTCCCGAACGTCACTCGCCCGCGACGCGACCTGCCCGGAGGCCTACATGAAGCTCGCTTGGCTCTTGCTCCCGCTCGCATTCCAGCTCCCGTCGCAGTGCCAGAGCGTGCTGCCGAAGAAGACGACGGGCCCGAAGCCGGTGCTCAAGTGCACCGCCGAGCGGCAGAAGTGCAAGTCGGTGACCGGGCAGATCGGCGAGTGCGTGGTGGGGGGCGCGGATCAGTGCGAGAACCCGCCCTGCCTCATCTGCCAGTACTGATCCTGGACGACGGCCGCAACCGCGGCACGCCGACTCGTCGGCCGTGAGTCGGCGCGAGCGGCGGGATGAGAGCGCGGCGCCGTGGCCCAGCCGAGACGACGCCGCGGCGATCGGCCGAACGTCGTCAGCGAAACACGCGGCGCGTGATCTCGCCCTTGGCGCCGTGGAAGAGGTTCACCAGGAAGCGGAGCTGGCGCTCGCTCGCCTTGGTGTACGGGAACCACAGCGGCTCGCGCTTGGGCGTGAGCTTGCTGATCATCACCGCTTGCACGTTGCAGTACTGGACGTAGCCCTGCTCGGCGAACGCGCGTCCGATCCCCGAATGCTTGATGCCGCCGAACGGTAGGCGGACGTTGAGCGCCTGGATCAACGCGTCGTTCACGGCGACGCCGCCGGTGCGGAAGCGCCGCACGATGCGCATCGCACGGGCGCCGTCGCGGGTCCACACCGAGCCGGCGAGACCGAAATCGGAGTCGTTGGCGAGCGTCAGCGCATGCTCGTCGTTGCGTGACTTGAGCACGGTGAGCAGCGGGCCGAAGGTCTCCTCGCGCACGGCGGGCATCTCTGGCGTGCAATCGGCCAGGATCGTGGGCTCGAACCACACGCCGGGGCGGTCGAGGCGCTTGCCGCCGGTGACGATCCGCGCGCCGAGCTTGGTGCTGGCCGCGATGTGGCGCTCGATCCGCTCGAGCTCCTGCTCCATCGTGAGCGCGCCCATCGCGCCGTCGGGACGCGCCGGACTGATCTTCTGCGCGCGCTCGGCGAGCATCTTCACCAGCGGCTCGTAGACCTTCTCGTCGGCGATCACACGCTTCACGGCGATGCACGTCTGACCGGCGTTCAGGAAGGCGCCCCAGGTGATGCCGTTGGCCACGCGCTCGAGATCGGCGTCGTCGCACACGATCGCGGCGTCCTTGCCGCCCAGCTCGAGCACCACCGGCGTGAGGTGCTTGGCGGCGGCCTCCATCACGCGGCGCCCGGTGGGCGGAGCGCCGGTGAACGAGACCACGTCGACCCGCGCGTCGATGATCGCGGCTCCCACCGAGCCGTCGCCGATCACCACCTGGATCACGCCCTCGGGCACTCCCGCCGCGCGGCACAACTCTCCGATCAGGAGCCCCACCCGCGGCGAGTGCTCGGACGGCTTGTGGACCACGGCGTTGCCGGCGGCGAGCGCCGGGATCACCTGGGCCATCGCCAGGAAGAACGGGTAATTCCAGGGCGAGATCACCGCCACGACGCCGGCGGGTCGATAGTAGATTCGGTTCGAACGCCCCGGGAACGGGCCCGTGCGGACCTTCTTGCCCTGCTCCAGCTCGAGGGCGAGCGCCGCGTAGTAGTTGCAGAAGTCCGCGACGCCGAGCACCACCGCGCGCGCCTCGAAGAGGCTCTTGCCGGTCTCGCGGCTATCGGTCGCGGCGAGCTCGTCCTGACGCTCGATCACCAGGTCGCGCAGCCGATGGAGCATCTTGGCGCGCGCCGCCGCGGGGGTCTCGCCCCAGTTGAGCTGCGCCTGCCGCGCGCGCGCCACCATCGCCCGCACGTCCTCGGGCGAATGGGCGGCGAGCGACTCCAAGGCCTCGCCGGTGGCCGGGTTGTAGGAAGGGATCGAGCCGGGGCTTCGGGCCGCGTTCTTCGGGATCGCCATGGTGCGTCGACTGAACCCCAGCGGCCGTCACCGCGTCAAGGACACGGGGCCGAGCGACCGGCTCGACGACACGATCACTCGAGGTGCCGGAGCCGAGATCACGATCGTCGACGGCCAGTCCCTCGACCGCGTGTTTCACGTGCACACGCACCCGACCGGCGACGTGGAGATCCGGATCCTGACGATCGGCAAACGGTAGCCCCGCGGGCCGCTCCGACCAGATTGGCTGGGTCGACCCGAACGGCGAGGTCCTCGAAGCGAGCGCGGGTACTGACGTGGAGGTGAATCACCTCGCCACGTTCACGAACACCACCGGGCGCGTGAGCCCGCGACGCTCGTCGTGAGTCGCGCCCGGCGCGATCGCGCCAGCGCTCGCGGCGATGCCGCGGCCCACCTTGAGGGCCACCGCGATGATCGTGAGCGTGGGGTTCCAGCCCGAGCTGGTGGGCAGCAGGCTGCCGTCGGCGGCCCACAGATTGTCGAGGTCGTGGAAGCGGCCGCTCGCGTCGGTGACCGATATCGCGGGGTCGAGCCCCATGCGCAGCGTCCCGAGGACGTGACGGGTGCGCGGCGGTCCGGCCAGCGCCGGCTGACACGGCTCGGGAAACGCGTAGGCGCTCTGGCCCGCGAACGAAAGCTCGCGCACACCGGTGTTGCGGACGATCGCGGCCATGATCGGCATGTAGAAGGCGCGCGCGCCGAGCTCGAAAGGATGGTGTCGGTAGGTGATCCGCGCCGCCGGGCGGCCGTGGACGTCGCGCAGACTGGGATCGAGGTCGATGCGGTTCGCGAGCTGCGGCGCGTCCTCGCCGTAGAGCTCGAGGCCGATCAGATGCTGGCCGAGGGGCTGATCGCGCATCGCGTTCTTGAGCGCCAGGCCGTAGCGCGCGCCGAGCGGGCCGGGGAGAGCGCGGGTGTAGACGAGCCCGTCGTTGGTGATCGGCAGACCGCCCGCCACCGTGAACGTGCAGGTGCCACCCAGCACCACCCGCGGGTCGGTGCCGTCGCGAAACACGCGCGGCGTGGCGCCGCCCGGCTCGACGCCGCGCAGATCGCTGACTCCATGGGTGTTGGTGCGGCCGCGCTCGCCATGGGTGCGCTCCGGCAGGAAGCCCTGCACGCGGTGAATCATGTGGAACATCAGGTTGCGGCCGAGCTGGCCGCTCGCGTTGCCGAGCCCGGGACCACCGGGATCCGAGAGCAAGCACAGGCGCGGCGACTCGATGCCGTTGGCCGCGAGCACGTAGCGATCGGCACGCGCCGTTTGCGCGCGTCCTGCGGGATCTACGTAAACCACGCCGGTGACGGAGCGACCGCTCCAGGTGAGCCTGCGCACCGGCGATTGGTAGCGGAGCTGGCAGCGTCCGCTGAGCAACGCGCGCCGCAACACCGTGACCGCTGGGGAGCCCTTGGCGTGGTTCGGGCAGCCGAAGCCGCTGCAGAAGCCGCAATCGATGCACGGCGGGCGGCCGTCGTAGGGCCGCGAGTTGGTGGCGAGCGGAAAGACGTGGGGCGTGAGCGGCGAGCCGTCGAGGAGCGTGCGGCGCGCGCCTTCCGCGAGGAGCAGGTTGGAGTACATGGGCACACCCGGCGGCATCGGGTGCGGCGCGCTGCGCCACGACTCGAACGGATTTCCAGCCGCGCCCTGCACGCCGTAGAGGCGCTCGGCGTCGGTGTAGAAGGGCTCGAGGTCGGCGTAGCGAAACGGCCAATCGGCGAAGTTGGCGCTCGCCGCGTCGGCGCCGAAGCCGGGCACGGCGAGCCCCGGTTGCGCGTCGCGCGCGCGGCGCATCGCGGTGACCAGCTCGAAGTCGATCTCCGTGAACCGCGGCGCGGCGCACGCACCCGAGAACTGGAACGCGCCGCCGACCGCTTTCGGCAGCACGTTCACGTCGTCGGTCGGAACGGCGGCGTGGTGCTCGTCGGTACGAAACGAGCGCGGCTCGAGGAACGACTGCACCTCGAGGTAGTCGCGCAGCGCGTACTTGAGCTCGTCGTTCGAGTGGAGCGGCGGCGGCAGCTCGCCGGGATCGTCGAGGCCCGGGAACGGATTGTCGCCTGCCTCCAGGATCAGCACCGCGAGCCCCGCGCTCGTGAGCGCGTGGGCGACGGTGGCGCCGCCGGCACCGCTGCCGACGATGCACGCGTCGAAGCGCTCCAAGGCGCGATTGCCGAGCATGCAATCGTTGGCCGCGCGGGTGCTCACGACAACCGCTCAGAATCCGTCGCAGCGATTGCCGACGAGATTCGAGACCAGCACGATCGAACGCTGGATGCGTTCGGCGTCGGCGCCGAGCGGGCGCGGCACGACGACGCCGTGCGCGTCGATCTCGTCCGGATTCGGCGTGGACATGGGGCGGTCCGGCCGCTCGAGGTACTCGCCACGGTCGGCTGCATAGATCGAATAGCCGAGCGGATGAACGTCGCCGTCGAGCCCGAGCATCCGCCAACCCTCGCGGCCGCGATTGCCGCCGTACTCAGGCGCTGCGAAACAGCCTTCGAGCGTGTGCTGGATGACGAGATCCAGAAACGTAGCGCCGCGGCGCGGCTCGGGCGAGAAGGCCGCGTCGAGCACGGGAAGCAACGCGTCGCGCGCATCCGCGTCGAGCGCCGCGAAGGGCTGGTTCGCTTCCGCGCGCGAGCGCTCGTCCACGCGAGCGAGACCGTCGCGGTAGAGCTCGCGCAGGCCGCGCCGAGGGCCGAGAAGCGCGTCGTTGAAGTCGGCGCCGGGTGTCGCGCTGGTGCCGTAGAGCTCCGCTCGCCAGCGCAGCTCCTGGAGACGATCGAGCGGCAGGAAGCGAGCGAAGTCGTCAGGCGGGAAGTCGCCGGTGGGAGCGCCGGTTGCGGGATCGGGAAGCGGCTGGCGACCGCTCACCGGACCGCCCGCGTAGATCCGCGGCGGATCGGCGCCCTCGAACGCGGTGAGCAGACGCTCGATGTAGCTCACCGCGCCGAGCGCGAGCGCGCCCGGATCGTGATCCGCCGGGAAGATGCGATCGACGAGGGCTTCGAGCGTCGCGCGCTCGGTGGCGTCGAAGAACCGCGGCGTGCCGCCGTTAGCGGTGGCACAGCCGCCGAGCACCAACGGCGGAAGCGGGAGCGCGAGCGACGCCGCTCCTCCACCCACCAGCCCGAGGAAGCGCCGCCGGCGCAGCAGCGGCGGCTCGATCGGCGAGCTCAACTTGCCTCATCCACGCTGGCCATGGCGCTCCACTCGGCGAGGAGCCGCCGAACGAGCACGCCGACCTGCTCGCGCGCGTCCCAGCGCTCGGCGCCGCGCGCGAGCAACCGGTCGTAGTCCGTATGACGATGTCGGGCGTGCGCGCCAACAGCGAGCGTCACCGCTTCGGCATCGAGTGCCTTCGCGGCGGCGCTCCGACCCACGCGCTCGCTGTGCTTGGTGCACGCGTGACGCGCGATCGCCAGCGCCTCGTCACCCGGCAGGCGCGGGAAAAGCTCGCCGATCCGCGCCGCGAACTGGGCCACGTATCGCTCGTCGAGGTGCTCGCGGCGCGCTTCTTCACGCTCCCGGCGCCGCTCGCGCAGCTCGGCGTCCGCCAAGCATTCCTCTTCCGCGCGCGCCAGCGCCGCTTCCTCGACGAGCACGCCCTGACGTTCGTTCCGCTTGCGGGTGCGGCTCCACTCAAGCACGACCGCCGACAGCGTCGAGTACTTGGTTGCGCGCCGGGTGAGCGCCGTGTTGCCCGATGGCAGGAACACCAGATGATCCAGATCGGAGCATTCCAAGCACAGCGCGCCTCGGCCCTCGTCGGACGTCACGAAGCGTCCCTTGCCCAGCGCATCGCCGCACTCGACACACGGCTCGTCGTCGTGATGGGAGATGAAGACCAACGTCGCGGGGTTCGCTGCGGGTGTGCTCATGCGGGATCTGCGCGGCCCGGTCTTCGGGGCCGATCGCAACGCGGTACCGGGGCGATTTCCATACCCCATTCGCGCAGCGATTACCCGATTCCGATTCGGTAGGTCCGTTCCTTCCGTCGGTGATCCGGCGCGGCCCTGCTCACTCGCGCGGGCCGAGGCCGAGGAAGAGGTATTGCGCGATCCGCGGCATGAGTGCCGCGACCGACTCGCGGCTCAGCCACTCGTCGAGATGGCCTTCGATGGCGAGCGCGGCGAGGCCGTGGACGAAGGACCACGCGGCCAGGCCGATGTCCTGAAGCTGCCCCTCGGCGACGATGCCCACCTGCTGCGCCTCGGCGAGCACCGCCAGCAACCGGCCGAAGGAGGCGTTCGCGACTCGATCGAGGCTCGGGTAGTCCTTCCGCCTCGCCACCACCGGTCCCATCATCACGCGAAAGTGCGCCGGGTTCTCCACGGCGTAACGCACGTACGCGGCGCCGAGCCGACGCAGCCGCGTGAGCACGTCGGCGCCCGGCTCGCGGCTCGCTTCCGCATCCATCTTGCGGCCGAGCGCCAGAAAGCCCTGCTCGGCGACGGCCGCGAGCAGCGCGTCCTTGTCGGCGAAGTGGCGATACGGCGCGGCCTCGCTCACACCCGCGCGGCGCGCCACCGCACGCAGCGTGAGCCCCTCGAGGCCGGCCTCGCGGATCAGGTCGAGCGCGGCGGCTACCAGCGCGTTCGGCAGATCGCCGTGGTGGTACGCGGTGGGCGCCGCGGCCCGCGACGTGCCGCGGCTGGCCCGTGTCCCGGGGTGCTTGGACGCACCCCGCGCACCGGCGATTCGGCGAGGGGGAGCGCGGCGGATCGGCGGGCGCGGCGGCATGGGCGAAGCGGGAAGGAGACGCGCCCCAAGACTATTCGCGCCGATCGGGAAAACGCGAATGGCTTGACTCTCCGGGAGGCTGCCCGCAGAATGTTAACACTGTTAGCACCCATTCCGCCCGCCGATCGTCGCGCGCGCGTCCACCGCGCGGGAGGCCCGCATGCCGACCGTGACTCACAACCTGTTCTGGGGTTTCGGCGAGGGGGAGCACCGCCTCGACGTCGTCGATGGCACGTGGCCCACCGACGTCGAAGGCGCGGTGTTCATCGTCGGGCCCGACAAGCGGCGTCCCGGCGGTCACTGGTTCAACGAGCACGGCTTGCTCTGCAAGATCGACTGCGTGCCCGACGCCGAGGGCCGCATCCGTGTGCGCCATCGCCTCGTCGACACGCCGGTGAAGCGCATCCGCGACCGGTTCCCGAGCCTGTTCAAGAAGGTGTGGGTGGTGGAAATGTCGCCCTTCGGCACCACCAACCTGGCCAACACCAACGTCCAGGTGATCGATGGACGGCTCTTCGTCGGCTACGACGTCGGCCGCCAGGTGGAGGTCGATCCCGAGACCCTCGAGTTCCTCACGCCGGTGGGCGCCAACGACGAATGGACCAACGTGGCGCCGGGGCTTCTCGAGCCGATGGTCTCGGTGGCCGCCCACCCCGGCCCCGACGACCGCGAGCACGCGTTGTGGTTCGTGAACTACGTGATGATGCCGATCCCCGGCATCCCGACCGGCTGCTGGCTCGCGCGCTGGGATCTCGAAGGCGCGGTGAAGCGCTGGAAGCTCGCCGGCATGACGCCCTTCGACTCGATTCACGACGTCAAGGTCACCCAGGATTACGTCGTCATCACCGACCTGCCCTTCGTGGTCGAACCGCAGACCTTCATGGGCGGTAAGCGGCGCCGCGCGGCCCAGGACTTCACGCGCATGTGGATCGTGCGCAAGGCCGACCTCGAACGCGCACGACCGGAGGACGACGTCCCGGTCAAGGAGCTCACGATCCCGTACGCGAGCGGCCACATCGCCATCGACTACCGCAACCCGAACGGCGAGCTGACGGTGCATCTGCAGCACATCGGCGCCGCGGACCTCACCGTGACCTTCGAGCGCGGCGAGACCGACGCCCGCCACGGCCGCATGATCGACCCCAACTTCGAGGGCATGATCAGCCTCGGGCTCCAGCCGCCCATCACCGGCCGCTACCGCATCAAGGCCGAGACCGGCGAGGTGCTGGAAACGAAGCACTGTTGGGACAAGGAGTTCTGGGGCGGAATCCTGTGGAGCCAGAACATCACCCGCGACGACTCGATCGACCACGCGCAGAACCTCTGGTACGGCGCCCTCGGCTGGGACCCCGACATGATCCCGTCGACCATGTGGCGCCTCTACAAGGACTATCCGAGCGCCGTGGTCCCGATGGACGAGCTGCCGAGCCACTACATCCCCGGGAAGCTCGGGCGCATCGATCTCGAGACCATGAAGTACGCCGAGTGGTGGGAGTACCCGACCGGCACGTTCCCGCACCCGCCCACCTTCGTGCCGCGCAAGAACGCGAAGCACGACACCGATGGCTACGTGGTCGTGGTGGTGCACCAGAGCGCTCCCAAGGAAGTGCAGATCTTCGACGCCGCGAACCTCTCGCGCGGACCGCTCGCGCGCGCCACCGCGCCCACCTTCAACCCGCCGCTGCTGCTCCACTCGTGCTACTACGCGCCGCGCAGAGGCCCGCGCAACTCGCGCTACGCCGTCGACCCGTACCGCGACGCGTGGGGAGCGCTGCGCGGCTTCTCGCCGAGCCGCATGGGCTCGCTCGTCAAGGCCGCGAAGGGCATGGCCGCGATGGCACGCCGGCCCGAGAAGGCGCTCTCGATCGCCCGCACCGAGGCCTGAGGCGCGCGCTCGAACGTGACCCGCCGTGGCGAATCGGTCGGAGGCGCGGCACACGCGCGAACGTTCGACGTGCACGCCCACGTCGTCCTCGACGAGTCCCTCGGCGCGGCTGGCGCGCACGGGCCCGAGATCGGTGAGGACGAAGGCGGCCGGCCTTGGTTCCGCGCCGGCGGCTACTGCCTGCGCGGCGTGCGCTATCGCGGCAGCCCGTTCATGGACGTGGACGTGCGGCTCGCCGCGATGGAGCGCGCTGGCCTCGACTTCCAGGTGCTCTCGCCCAATCCGCTCACGTACTTCCACTACGTCGGCGCCGACGATGCGGTGGCCTTCTGCCGCCGCCACAACGATGCCCTCGCCGCGCTGGTGCGGCGTCATCCGCGGCGCCTCGCCGGCTTCGCGGCGCTGCCGATGCAGCACGTCGCGGCCGCGTGCGACGAGCTCGAGCGCGCGGTTCGCGAGCTCGGCTTGCTCGGCGCCTACGTCGGCACGGACTTCGGGACGCCGCTCGACTCCGAGTCGCTCGACCCGATCTACGAGAAGCTGGTCGCCCTCGACGTGCCGCTCTTCCTCCACCCCGCGCCGCACGGCATCGACGGCCCGCCGGCCGATCCGCGCCTGGCGCGCTTCGACCTGGACTTGATCGTGGGCTTCGCCACCGACGAGACGATCGCCATCGCCACGCTCCTCTACGGCGAGGTGCTGCTGCGCCATCCTCGCTTGGACGTTTGCATCAGCCATGGCGGCGGCGCGGCACCCTTCCTGGTCGGGCGGCTCGCCGCCGCCGCCCGCAAGCGCGCCTGGGCTCCTGCGGCGCTCCGTGCCGATGGCGCGTTCGAGGAGGGGATGCGCCGGATCTGGTTCGACGTCCACGTGCACGACGCGCGCGCCTTGGAGCTTCTCGTCGAGGTGGTGGGAAACGAGCGTCTGGTGCTGGGGACCAACTTCGCCGGCTGGGATCAGGGCGATTCGCTCGAGCTGGGCGATCTGGCTCCGGTCCTCGCCGGCAACGCCCGCCGCCTGCTGCGCCTGGGCGGCGCTCCGTCGCAAGGGCCTCGATCATGACCGCGCTCATCGGCCGCTCCGTCACCCGCAAGGAGGATCCCGAGCTGGTCACCGGCCGGGGGCGATTCACCGCCGATCTGCGGCTGCCCGGCATGGTGCACATGACCTACGTGCGCAGCACCGAAGCGCACGCACGGCTCGTCGGCGTGGACACGAGCGAGGCGCGCGCGATGCCGGGCGTGCTGGGTGTCTTCGTCGCCGCCGACTTCGCCGACCTGCCGTCGCTGCCGCACGTGCCCGTGCCGAGCCCCGAGAGCCCGCTCTTGGCGCGGCCGCTGCTCGCCTCGGATCGCGTCCGCTTCGTCGGCGAGCCGATCGCGGTGGTCGTGGCGCGCGACCCGTACGTCGCGGCGGACGCTGCACAGACGGTGATTCCGTCGTACGAGCCGCTGCCGGTCGTCGCATCGTTGGAACAGGCGATCGCCGGGGAGAGCGAGCTGCTCTATCCGGACCTCGGGACCAACCGGCTGCCGATCGTCCAGCTCGACGACGCTCAGCGCGCCCGCATCGAAGCGGCCCTGGCAGCAGCACCCCACCAGGTGAGCTTCACGGTCCGCAACCACCGCGTGGCGCCTGCGCCGATCGAGCCCGCCGTGTGGCTGGCGGACTGGAGCGCCTCCGGGCTCACGCTCTACATGACCACCCAAGCGCCGCACCACGTGCGCAACATGCTGTCGGCGACCCTCGGCATCCCCCAGCAGCAGTGCCGAGTGGTCGCACCCCACGTGGGCGGGGCCTTCGGCTCGAAGATCGCGTGGTTCCCCGAGCACTGGATCGTGCCCACGCTGTCGAAGCGGCTCGGGCGACCGGTGCGCTACGTCGAGACCCGCACCGACAATCTCGTCAACACGTTCCACGGTCGCGATCAGCTCGATCAGGTCGAGGTCGGCTTCGACGGCGAGGGGCGCGTTCTCGCGCTGCGGGCGCGGATCCACCAGAACCTCGGCGCCTACGCCGACACCATCGGATTCTCGCTGCCGGTGCTCACCACCTGGATGCTCTCCGGCTGCTACACGATTCCGGTGATCGCCGCCGAGGTGGTGAACGTCTTCACCAACCAGGTGCCGATCTCGTCCTACCGCGGCGCGGGACGTCCCGAGTCGATGTACCTGGTCGAGCGTGCGATCGATCGGATCGCCGACGAGCTCGGCCTCGACCCGGTCGAGGTCCGCCGCAAGAACTTCGTCCAGCCGGGCGCGTTCCCGTACCAGAGCCAGGCGAACCCAGCGGCCGTCTTCTACGACGCCGGCGATTACCCCGCGGCGATGGACCTCGCGTGCGAGATGCTCGACTACGACGCCTTGCGTGCCGAGCGCGCGAGGCGCAACGCCGATCCCGCGGCCAAGCTCATGGGCATCGGCTTCGCTGCCTGGGTCGAGATCGCGGGATTCGGACCGCGCGGCTCGCTGGAAGCGTTCGGGCACATGGGAAGCTGGGAATCGGTACGGCTCCGCGTGCAGCCCGACGGCTCGGTGCTGCTCTCGACAGGCGCCTCGCCTCACGGGCAGGGGACGGTCACCGTGTTCGCGCAGATCGCGGCCCACGAGCTGCGCGTGCCGTTCGAAGCGGTGCGCGTGGTCCACGGCGACACCGAGACGACGCCCCAAGGGATCGGCACGATGGGCTCGCGGCAGGTCGCGGTGGGCGGTGGCGCGGTGATCGAGGCGTGCCGACGGGTGCTCGAGCGCGCGAAGGCGATCGCAGCGCATCTGCTCGGAGTCGAGGTGGAGGCGATCGAGCGCGCGGGTGAACGCTTCCAGGTGCGAGGCGAGGCCGCGCGGGCGGTGAGCTGGAAGGAGGTCGCGAACGCGAGCTTCAGCGCCGTGGCGCTTCCGGCGGGGATCGCGGTGGGAGCCCTCGAAGAGCTGGTCCACAACGAGCCGCCGAACTTCTCGTACCCCTCGGGGGTCTACGCGTGCGTGGTGGGGATCGACCGCGACACCGGCTTCGTCGACATCGAGCGGTTCGTCGCCGTCGACGACTGCGGTGTGGTGATCAACCCGATGCTCGCCGACGGCCAGGTCGCCGGCGGCGTCGCGCAAGGGATCGCGCAGGCGCTGTTCGAGGAGTTCCGCTACGACGAGAACGGTCAGCCCAAGACCTCGACGCTGGTCGATTACCTGGTGCCGGCCGCCACCGAGCTTCCGCGCTTCGAGCTCGGCCACGTCGAGACGCCGACCCCCGTGAATCCGCTGGGGGCCAAGGGCATCGGCGAGTCGGGTGCCGTGGGCGCGCCGCCCGCGGTGGTGAACGCCGTCATCGACGCGCTCACCGAGTACGGCGTGCGCGAGATCGACATGCCCATCACGCCCCAGAAGATCTGGGAGATCGTGCGCACCGGGAGTCCGTCATGAGTCGCTCGACGCAGCACCGCATCCGCATCACCGTGAACGGCACGGACTTCGAGGATCTCGTGGAGTCGCGGCTGCTCCTCGTCCACTACCTGCGCGACGTGCTGGGGCTCACCGGCACCCACGTCGGCTGCGACACGACCAACTGCGGTGCCTGCACGGTGCTCCTCGACGGCGAGACGGTGAAGAGCTGCACGGTGCTCGCGGTGCAAGCCGACGGCTCCGCCGTCACCACCATCGAAGGGCTCGCCACGGGCGAGCGCCTCCACCCGGTGCAACGCGGTTTCATCGAGAAGCACGGGCTGCAGTGCGGCTACTGCACTCCCGGCATGATCATGGCGGCCGTGGGGATCCTGAAGGACGACGCGAATCCGAGCGAGGCGAAGATCCGCGAGGGGCTCGAGGGAAACCTGTGCCGCTGCACCGGCTACGCGACGATCGTCGACTCGATCCGCTGGGCGGCCGAGCGGGGCGGCGCCCGGCAGTCCTGAACGAAGCGAATGACAGAATGGGCCCAAGTTGCAGCGGCGATGACCGACACGCGCCAGAGGCGCGTCGCGAGCGAAGCGAGGCGACTCGGGGGTGGGGCCCCGCAAGAACCACGCTTCTTGCGGGGCGGGGGGCTTGAAAAGCCCCCCGAGGAAACATAGGCGATCGAACATGTATCCCGCTCCCTTCGAATACGTCCGCGCCGAATCGGTGGCGCACGCGATCGCCTTGCTCGCCGAGCACGGCGACGAGGCCAAGCTGCTCGCCGGCGGTCACTCGCTCCTGCCGCTCATGAAGCTGCGCCTCGCGCAGCCGAGCGTGCTCGTCGACATCGCTCGCATCGCGGGGCTCACCGGTGTCACCGATGGCGGCGACCACCTCGCGATCGGCGCGCTCACCACCCATGCCCAGCTCGAACGCGACCCGTTGCTCGAACGGCACAACGGCCTGATCGCAGCCGCGGCGCACCAAGTCGGCGATCCGCAGGTGCGCCACCGCGGGACCGTCGGCGGAAGCTGCGCCCACGGCGATCCCGCCTCCGACCTGCCCTCGGTGATGGTCGCCCTCGACGCCACGTTCGAGATCCAGGGACCCGACGGCGCACGCTCGGTCGCGGCGCGCGATTTCTTCCGCGGCTTCTGGGAGACCGCGCTCGCTCCTGGTGAGATCCTCACCACGATCCGCGTCCCCAAGCTCGCCGCCGGCGCCTCCTTCACCTACGTGAAGCTCAATCGGCGCGCGCAGGACTGGGCGATCGTGGGTGTGGCGGCGCTCGCGGATCGTGTTCTCGGCAAGCGCATCGCCTTCACCAACCTCGGCCCGACGCCGGTCCGCGGCGCTGCCGTCGAGACGGCACTGGCCGGCGGAGCGACGGTGGCGCAGGCTAGCGAGCACGCCACCGACGACGCCGAGCCCCCCGAGGACGCCCACGCCACCCGCGAGTACCGCGCGCACCTCGCACGGGTGCTCTCGCGACGAGCGCTCGAGTCCATCGCGGCTTGAGCCGGGCCGGCGGCGCGAGATCGCACCCATCCGCGCAGCCGGGGACGTGCCATGAAGCAAGTGCTCCGCGACGTGATCCGCTGGCTCGGCGAAGGCCAGCGCGTGGCGCTCGCGACGCTGGTCGCCGTCGAGGGCTCCGGCCCGCGCCAGCCGGGGGCTCGTCTCGCGGTCAACGAGCGCTGCGAGCTGAGCGGCTCGCTCTCCGGCGGCTGCGTGGAGTCGGCGGTTGCCGGCGAGGCGCGCGCGGTCGCGCGCGGAGGCGAGCGCAAGATCCTTCAGTTCTCGTCGGACGAGGACGAGACCTTCGCGGTCGCCCTCACCTGCGGCGCCAAGATCAGCGTGCTGGTCGAGCCGGTCGGGCCGGACGAGCCTTGGGTTCCGCAGCTCTCCCAGGCATTGGAGGCCGACCGCCCCATCGCGCTCGCGAGCGTGGTGAGCGGTCGGCACGCGGGAGCGAAGCTGCTGGTCACCGACGATGCGCACGCACCGCCGCTCGTCGGCAGCCTCGGCAACGCCGATCTCGACCGCGTGGTGACACGCGACGCCCACGGCCTGCTCGATCAAGGCGGCACCGCCCTGCGCCATTACGGCGCCTGCGGCCAGCCGGGCCTCGACGCGGTCACCGTGTTCGTCCACGCGCTCGCCGCACCGCCCGAGCTGGTGATCTTCGGCGCCCAGGACTTCACGCGTGCCCTCACGCGCGTGGCCAAGCTCCTCGGCTACCGCGTGAGCGTGGTCGATCCGCGCGCCGCGTTCGCCACCGCCGAGCGCTTTCCGGAGGCCGACGTGGTCTCGGTCGCGTGGCCCGCGGAGTTCCTCGCCGGACGAGCGCTCGACGAGCGCAGCGCGGTGGCGGTGCTCTCCCACGACCCCCGCATCGACGTGCCGGCACTGGTGGAGAGCCTTCGTTCGCGCGCCAGCTACGTGGGCGCGATGGGGAGCCGGAAGACCCACGCCAAGCGCATCGAGCGGCTGCGCGAGGCCGGGCTGCGCGACGAAGACATCGCGCGCATCGCGTCGCCCATCGGCCTCGACATCGGCGCGCGCACACCCGAGGAGACCGCGATCTCGATCCTCGCCGAGATCGTCGCATTGCGCACCGGCCGTGCCGGCGCGCGCCTCGTCGAGGGTCAAGGCCCGATCCACGACTGACCCATGGCCCTGTCCGCCATCGCCATTGCCATCCTCGCCGCCGGTCGAGGGTCTCGGTTCGGCAGCGCGAAGCTCCTGGCGCCGCTTCGCGGAACGCCCATGCTCCTGCGTGCCGTGGAATCGGCGCGCGCCAGCGGCGCGTCGTCGGTGCTGGTGGTGGTCGACGCGCTGCAGGACGAGCTCTGGGGCGTGCTGCCCGCGGACGTGACGTTGGTGCTCAATCCCCGGGCCGCCGAAGGCATCGCCAGCAGCTTGCGCGCGGCGCTCGCGCACCTGAGCGCCAACCCGCAAGTCGGCGCGTGCTGCATCGGCCTCGGCGACCAGCCGCTGGTGGGCGCGGATGCGTACCGGCGGCTCGCCGCGGCGCATGCGGCGGGCGCGGCGCTCGCCGTCGCGACCTACGGCGGCGAGCGCCGTAATCCCGCGCTGCTCGGCCGCGAGCTGTGGCGGGCGGCGATGCAGCTCCGTGGAGACCAAGGCGCGCGGCAGCTCTTCGCGACCCAGCCGGTGATCGACGTCGCATGC
Source organism: bacterium (assembly GCA_046331705.1). Taxonomy (GTDB): domain Bacteria; phylum JADJOY01; class JADJOY01; order JADJOY01; family JADJOY01; genus JADJOY01. The sequence continues at coordinate 90,137 of JAXLQJ010000022.1, forward strand.
GACGACACCGGCGACCCGTTCGACGTGGATACCCCTGCCGACCTGGCGGAGATCGAGAAGCGATGCAGCTCGAAAACCAGTTTCGCGTGAGTGTTCCGCCAGACGTCGCCTGGCGCTGGCTGCGTGACGTCGAGCGGCTCGCGCCGTGCCTGCCGGGCGCCCAACTGCAGGAGATCGCCGGCGACGAGTACCGCGGCGTCGTGAAGGTGAAGGTCGGCCCGATCGTCGCGCACTACCAGGGCACGGCGCGTTTCGAATCCATCGACGAAGCGAGCCGGGTGCTGGTGCTCGCGGCCCAGGCCCGCGAGCTCAAGGGCCAGGGCAGCGCCAAGGGCACCGCGCGCGTGACCCTCTCCGAGTCCGGCAGCGGCACCGAGGTGCGGGTCGAGACTCACGTGGACCTCACGGGCAAGGTGGCGCAGTTCGGGCGCGGCGTGATCGCCGACGTGTCGGCGAAGCTCATCGCGCAGTTCGTCGAGGCGCTGGAAGCGAAGCTCGCAGCGGAGGGCGCTGCCGTGCCGGCGGCGCCCGCAGCGACCGAGCGCGAGGCGTCGAAGCCGCCCGACGGCGAAGTGGCAAGCGGTGTCAGCGCCGAGCCGAGCTCGCCCGAGGTGGCGAGCGAGATCGCCGCCTCCGCGCGAGCGGACGAGACGAATCTGCCGCCGGCACGGCGGATTCACGCTCGCGAGGCCGAACCGATCGATCTCGTGAGCCTCGGAGCCGACACCGCGCTCGGCCGCGGCGCGGTGCTCGTCGCGGTCGCGGTGGCCGCGATCGTGGTGCTGTGGGTGCTGTGGTGACGCTCGCCGTCGTCACCGGCGCGGCGCGCGGCATCGGCGCTGCCATCGCTCGTGGCGCGCGGGCGGCGGGCTACCGGGTGGCACTTCTCGACGTGGACATCGAGCGCGCCGCCGCGCTCGCGGTCGAGCTCGAGGACGCGGTCGCGCTCGCCGCCGATACCCGGGACGAAGCCTCGCTGGAGGCCGCCCTCGACGCGCTCGGCGAGGCGCCCGATCTGCTGGTGGCGAACGCCGGCATCGTGCGCTTCGGTCCGCTCCTCGAGCTGGACGCGGCCGCGTGGCGCGCGGTGGTCGACGTGAACCTGACGGGAACCTTCCTGTCGGCGCGCGCGGCCGCTCGGCGCATGATCGCCGCAGGCAAGCGCGGGGCGATCGTCGCGATCACGTCGATGAACGGTGTGTTGCCGGGTCCGAATGCCGGCGCTTACGGCTCGACCAAGGCGGCGATCGCGCTCTTCGTCCAGCAGGCGGCGCTCGAATGGGCGCCGTTCGGCATCCGCGTCAACGCGGTGGCCCCGGGGATGATCGACGGCGGGATGTCCGCGCCGATCTTCGCCGATGCGGATTTTCGCCGGCTGCGAACCGCGAAGGTCCCGCTGGGCCGGCTCGGCAGCGAGGACGACGTCGCGCGCGCCGTGCTCTGGCTCGGCTCCGCCGACGCGTCGTACGTCACCGGCCAGAACCTCGTCGTCGATGGCGGCGTCTCGATGAGCCTGATCGCAAACCTGCCGCGTCCGGCGGCGGTGGATTCCGTGGGCCGGAAAGAGGAGGGGACGTGAAACCCATCGAGGGAATGTCGGTGATCGTGACCGGCGGCGGCTCCGGCATCGGTGCGGGCACCGCGCTCTACTTCGCGAGCCGCGGCGCGCGCGTGACGATCTGCGGGCGACGTGTTCCGAGGATCGAGTCGGTGGCGGCCGAGATCGGCTCGTTCTGCCAAGCGGTGCCGGCCGACGTGACCGTGGCCACCGACCGCCAGCGGCTGGTCGATGCGGCGCTCGATTTCGGCGGCGGCAAGCTGGACGTGCTGGTCTCGAACGCCGGCAACATGTACCGCGGTCCGATCGAGGAGCTCGACGAGACGAAGCTCCTCGACGTGTTCCACACCAACGTGGTGTCCGGGATGATGCTTTCGGGCCTGTGCGTGCCGCATCTGGCGAAGACCCACGGCGCGATCGTCTTCATCGGCTCGGTGCACACCCAGCGGGCGTTTCCCGGCGCCGCGCCGTACGCCGCCACCAAGGGCGCGATCGAGGCGCTGACACGGGTGCTGGCCGCGGAGCTGGGACGCAAGAAGATCCGCGTCAACTGCGTGCGTCCCGGCGCCGTCTTCACCGAGATCAATCAGCGCGCCGGGCTGGCGGACGACCGCGGCGCGCTCGAGCGCCTGCACAGCCTGGCCCCCGAGCACGCGCTGGGACGCATCGGCACCGCCGAGGAGATCGCGGAGGCGATCGCGCACCTGGCGTGCGCCGAATGGACCACGGGCAGCATCGTGTCCGTCGACGGCGGACTCGGCCTCGGAGTCACTCACGCATGAGCAACGAGCGTCCCGCCGCCACCGGTCGGACGATCACCCTCGATCGCTACGCCGACTGCCTCGACGCGTACCGCTCCACCGCGTTGCGTCAGGCGCTCTACGACGAGGGTGAGGTCATCATGGCGGACGTGCTGGTGAACCTGCACGGCGAGCCACACCGGTCGCGCCGGCGGCTCGAGAACCGGCTCTTCCGGCGCGCCACCTACTATCACTACGAGGACGAGGTCTTTCCCCAGATCGTCGAGGAGACGATGGCGCCGCTGGTGGCCGCCGGGCGCGCGGACCTCGTGCACCTCGGGCACGCGCTGCTGCTCAACCTCTCGGCGCCCGCCGCGGGGGTGGACCGGATCGCGGGAACGCCCGAGGAGACCGCCCACCTCCTCCGCTTGCTCATGACTTTCATCGAGGGCGCGACACTCGCCCACTCGACGCGCGACAAGAACGAGGTCAGGCGCGAGGTGCTGGTGGCGCTCGACGAGTTCGACGCCACGTTCTTCGCGCCTGCGCTGGAACGCCGCCGCGCGCTGCTCGCGCGCCTGGCCGCGGGGGAGGTCGGCGAGGACGACCTGCCGCGCGACATCCTCACCGTGCTGCTGCGCAACCAGGACGACCTCGAGCTACCGCGCGAAGTGGTGCGGCGCGAAGTGGCGTTCTTCCTGCTGGCGGGCGCGCACACCTCGGCCACCGCCACCACCCGCACCACCCACGCGATCTTCGAATGGATCGCGCGCCATCCGGAGGATCGCCGCCGCGCGCGATCGGACCTCGGCTTCGTGCAGCGCTGCGTCCACGAGACCGTGCGGCTCAACCCCTCGAGCCCGATCGGCTTGCGCTGGGCGCTCGAGGACGTGCGCCTCGCGAGCGGCGTCGAGATCCACGCCGGGGACCGAGTGGTGTTCGACCTGATGAGCGCGAATCGCGACGAGCGCGTGTTCGGCCCCAGCGCCGCGGACTTCGATCCGTTCCGCTCGCTGCCCCAGGACGTAGCGCTCTACGGGCTCTCGTTCGGCAGCGGCACGCACTCGTGCATCGGTCGCGATCTCGCCGCCGGCGTCCTCGAGGACACGGTGCCGGGCGAGAAGCACCTCCACGGCCTCGTCGCCATCGCGGTCCACGGCGTGCTCGCCCGCGGCGCGCGTCCCGATCCCCACCAGGCTCCCACGATGGACCCGCACACCAGGCGACCGTATTGGGGCACGTATCCGATCCTGCTCGGCGATGCATCCGACGACGCGGGTGGAGGCGCGTCGTGAGCCGCGTGACGTTGCTCGCCAATGGCGTGGTGATCGACGGCAGCGGAGCGCCCGTGCGCCCGCGCACCTCGGTGCTGATCGAGGGCGAGCGGATCACGACCGTCGGTGCCGATGCCGAGCACGCCGCGGCAGCGCTCGCTGCCAGCGGACACGCCGTGGAGCGGATCGACGTCACCGGCCTCACGGTGATGCCCGGGCTCATCGACGCCCACTGCCACATCACCTTCGCCGAGCCTGCCTCGAACGACGAGCTTTTCTTCCACCGTCGCGAGGGGTTGTCGGCGATCCTCGCGGCGTGGAACGTCGGCAAGCTGCTGCGCGCCGGCGTCACCGGTTTTCTCGACGCCGACTGCATCTTCGACCTCGGCCCCGACCTGCGCGACGCCATCGAGAGCGGCGTCGTCGAGGGACCGCGGATGTCGACCGGCGGCAACGCGCTGCTCACCTCGGTGGGCGGCACCGCCGGCTTGCTGATCCCCGAGGAAGGGCGGCGCGGCTACGCGAAGGTGGTGCGAACGCGCGACGAGATGGTCGTGGAGGTGCGTCGACAGATCAAGTACGGCGTGGACTGGATCAAGGTGCACGCCACTGGGCTCATCCCACGCCAGCGCGGGCGCGGCGAGATCCAGGTGTGGACCTACGACGAGATGAAGGTGGTGTGCGACACCGCCCACGATCTCGGCATCCCGGTGGTCGCCCACTGCCGCAACGCCACCAGCACCCGTGACGCGGCGCGCGCGGGCGTGGACCTCGTGCTGCACGCCACCTTCATGGACGACGAGGCGCTCGACGCGGTGGTGCGCTCGGGTGCGGCGATCGCGCCGACCCTCACGTTCCAGGCGAATCTCGCCGACTTCGGCGCCAAGGTCGGCGCCGACCCGTTCGTGATCGAGCTGTTCCGCCGCGAGATCGCCGAGTCGAGCGTGATGCTGCGCAAGGCATACGACGCCGGCGTGCCCTTCCTCACCGGCTCCGAGGCCGGCTTCTCGCTCACGCCCTACGGCCACTGGCACGCCCGCGAGGTCGAGGTGTTCGTGAGACACCTCGGGATGACGCCGCTCGAAGCGATCACCTGCGCCACCCGCAACGGAGCCCGCGCGCTCAAGCTCGAAGGTCGGGTCGGCACGATCGCCGCCGGGTGTCTCGCGGACGTGATCGTGATCGCCGGCGACCCCCTCGCCGACGTGCGCATCCTCGGCGAGCGCCGCCGCCTGCGCCACGTCTTCGCCGGCGGTCGCCCGGTCGACCTCGCGCGACCGTGGCCGGAGCGCCGCCGCGTCGCCGGCGAGCGCGTGGTCCTCTACTCGCACGAGTTGCTCACCTGGGAGCGTGCGTACGGAGACGAGCGATCACCATGAGCACGCTGACCCTCACGCGGTTCGACGACGTCGCGCGCGCCTTTCGCCATCCCGACCTCGCCCAATCGCTCTACGACGAGGGCGCGGTGGTGATGGCGGACGTGCTGCTCAACCTCCACGGCGAGGCGCACCGCGCGCGCCGCCGGCTGGAGAATCGGCTCTTCCGCCGCGACGTGTTCCGCTACTACGAGCGGGAGGTGATCCCGGCGCTCGCCACCCGGACGATGGCGCCCTTCGTGGCCGCGGGCCGCGCGGACCTGGTGGCGCTCGGCTATCGCATCACCATGAACCTCACCGCGGATTTCGCCGGGCTCGATCGCGTCGAGCAGACACCCGAGGAGACCGAGGCGCTGCTCGCGCTGGTGATGACGTTCAGCGAGGGCGCGACGCTGGTCCACTCGACCCGCGACAAGGACGAGGTGCGAGCCGAGGTGCGCGAGGCGATGCGGCGGCTCGACGAGCGGTTCCTGGTGCGCTCGGTCGCACGCCGCCGCGCGCTCCTCGCCGAGGTCGCGGCGGGGCGCTTGCCCGAGAGCGAGCTGCCCCGCGACGTCCTCACCGTGCTGCTCCGCAACGACGACAAGCTCGCGCTCGGCGAGGACGTGATTCGCCGCGAGGTCGCCTTCTACCTGCAAGCCGGCTCCCATTCGACCGCGAACTCGATGACGCACGCCCTCCACGACATCTTCACGTGGTGCGCAGCGCACCGCGAGGGCTGGAGCCGGATCGACCGCGAGCCTTTCTTCCTGCAGCGCTGCGTCCACGAGAGCATGCGGCTTCATCCGGCGAGCCCGGTGGCGTGGCGGCGCGCCGTGTGCCCGGCGCACGCGCCGAGCGGGGCGGCTCTCGCGCCGGACGATCGCGTCGTCCTCGACCTCCTGGCGGCGAACCAGGACCCCGAGGTGTTCGGCGCCGACGCAGCGACCTTCAACCCCGATCGTGTCCTGGCCGAGGACGTCCCGCCCTTCGGCCTCACCTTCGGCACCGGCGTTCACGCGTGCATCGGTCAGGATCTCGACGCCGGGCTCGCGCCGCGCGCAGACACCGATGCCGCCGAGCACCTCTACGGCAGCGTTCCGGTGCTGGTGAAGATGCTTCTCGACGCTGGCGCGCGGCCCGATCCCGCGAACCCGCCCGTGGCGGACACCCGGACCGCGCGTGCCAACTGGGGTGTCTACCCGGTGCTGTTCCGCGGGCCCGGGTGATGAGCGGAGTCGCCCACGCCGGACCAACGTCCGCGCCGGTCGAGAACCTGCTGCTCACGGGCGGCTTTTCGCATCCGTTTCACGAAACCACGCCGGCCCTCACCGCGATCCTCGGCGCGGCCGGCGTGCGCTCACACGTCCACGAAGACATCGAAGCCGGCATCGCGGCACTCGCGTCCGGCCGCTACCCGATGCTCACGGTCAACGTGTTGCGCTGGCGCATGGCGGCCGAGCGCTACGCGTCTCATCGCGACCGCTGGGCGTTCTCGCTCTCGGCGACCGCGCGCGGCGCGCTTCGCGAGTTCGTGGCGAGCGGCGGCGCGCTGCTCGCGGTCCACACCGCCGCCATCTGCTTCGACGATTGGCCCGCATGGCGCGAGATCGTCGGCGGCGCATGGAACTGGGAGCGATCCAGCCATCCGCCGCTCGCCGCGATGACGGTCCGCATTCGCGGCGGCGAGCATCCCATCGTCGCCGGCCTCGCCGACTTCGAGCTCGTCGACGAATGCTACGGCTTCCTCGACCTCGAGCCCGACGTCGTGCCGCTCGTGAGCTCGGCGCACGGCGGAACGGATCATCCGCTGCTCTGGGCGCGAAGCTACGGTCGCGGCCGCGTCGTCTACGACGCCCTCGGCCACGATCGGCGGTCCTACGCCCACCCCACTCACGCCGAGATCCTCGCGCGCGCCGCGCGCTGGCTCGTTCCCTGATGCGGTAAGGTCGCGCGCACAGGCGGAGGGAGAGCGATGGATCTCGGGATCGCGGGGAAGCGGGCGGCCGTGGCCGCCGGATCGGCGGGGCTGGGGTTCGCGACGGCCGAGGCGCTCGCGCGCGAGGGAGCGCGAGTCGCGATCTGCGGCCGCGACCGCGCGCGGGTCGAGGACGCCGCGGCGCGCCTCGGTGGCGGCGCGATCGCGCTGACCATCGACGTGTCCGATCCCACGAACGCCGCGCGCTTCGTGAGCGAGGCCGGCGCGGCGCTGGGCGGCGTCGACATCCTCGTCACCAACGCCGGCGGCCCACCGCCGGGAGATTTCGCGGGCACGCCGTTCGAGCGTTACCCGGACGCCCTGGCGCTCAACCTCCTGTCGGTGGTGGCGATGTGCAAGGAAGCCGTGCCGGCGATGCAGGCGCGGCGCTGGGGGCGGGTGCTGGCGATCACCTCGATCGCGGTGCGTCAGCCCATCGCCAATCTCATCCTCTCGAACACCGCGCGCGCCGGTGCCACGGGCTTCTTGAAGACGCTCGCGCGCGAGGTCGCCAAGGACGGCGTCACCGTCAACTCGCTCCAGCCGGGGCTCCACGCGACCTCGCGCGTGACGCAGCTGCACGGCGACGATCTCTCGGCGCTCGCTGCCACGATTCCCGCGGGTTTCGTGGGCGCGCCTGGCGATTTCGGGCGGGTGGCGGCGTTCCTGTGCTCGGAGCACGCGCGCTTCGTCACCGGCGCCGCCATCCCCGTGGATGGTGGCGCCTACGCGGGCCTGTTGTGAGCCGACCCGCGCAACTCGCTCGCGGGGTCGCCGTCGTCGCCATCGCCATCGGGTGCGCCGTGGCGAGCACGAGCTCGGCGACCGCGTATTCCGGCTCGTACGCGATCACTCACGCACGGCTCGTCGATGGCACCGGCGGGCCGCCCGCCGAGGACGTCACGATCTGGATCGACGGCGACCGCATCGCCCGCATCGGACGCGACCTCGACTCCGTTGGCCGCGAGGTCCTCGACGCCTCGGGCCTCACGGTGCTGCCCGGGCTCATCGACTCGCACGTGCACCTCGACTCGGTGCCGGGCTCGATGGTTCGCCACGACGCCCGTGACGTGTACGAGCGTCTGCGGCGCACCGAGCTGCCCGCGTACGTCGCGGCGGGGGTGACCACCGTCGTCGATGCCGCGGCACCCAAGGACTTCCTGGCGTGGGCGCGCGAGCAAGTGGCCGCCACGGGCGCCGGTCCGGACATCCTGATGCTGGCACCGTTCCTCACGCCAAAGGGCGGTTATTTCGGCGACGAGAAGCTCCGTGGCGCGAGCTTCGACGCGCTCTGGGAGCCGGTGGACGGGCCGGAGCGACTCGTGAGTCACCTCGACGCCGCGCGCGGGGTGCCCGGCGTGGTGGGCGTGAAGGTGACGATGGAGAAGGGCTTCGGCCCCTTCGACGTGTGGCCGGTCTTCGATGCGCAGATGCGCGCGCGCATCCGCGCCGAGGCCGCCGCCCGCGGGATGCCCCTCTTCGTCCACAGCATGTCGGACCCCGAGCACCAGCTCGCGCTCGACCTGGCGCCCAAGGTGCTCGTCCACGCCGGCTACCAAGACGACCAGCCGTCGCCCGAGACCCTCACACGCATGCGCGACGAGCGCGTGACGGTGGTGAGCACGCTCTCGGTCACCGACACGTTCTTGATGAGCCACGAGCCGAGCCGACTCGACGATCCGTTGCTCAGGCTCGTCACGCCGCCGATCGAGGTGGAGACCGCGCGCGATCCCGCGTCGTGGGACGCCCTCGCGACCGGCACCACCGAGATCAGCATGCCGAGCTGGGTCCCGCGCTTCGTGGCGCCGCTGGCCACCGGCTATTTCCTGAGCGAGCGGATGCTGCGCAAGCGTGTCGCGCTCGCCGAGCAGGGCGTGCGCGCGCTTCACGATTCCGGCATCGCGGTGATCGTGGGCACGGACTCGGGATGCTGGCCGCTCTTCTCGAGCCTGTTCCACGGCTTCACGACCATCCGTGAGGTCGAGCTCCTGGTCGAGGCCGGCCTGACGCCGATGCAAGCGATCCAGGCCGCGACCTCGGTGCCCGCTCGTGTCCTCGGCATCGACGACGAGGTCGGCACGGTGACGGCGGGCAAGCGAGCGAACCTCGTGCTCGTGAAGGGCGATCCGTCGACCTCGATCTCCGCGCTGCGCGGCGTGAGCTGGTCGATCAAGTCCGGCGTCGCTCACACGCCCGAGGAATGGATGGCGACCGCCGCGGCCGCCGCCGAGACGAGGTGAGCCGATGCGCAAGTTCCTGATCTTCGCCGTCACGACCAGCGCGCTGCTGGTCGTCTCGCTACTGTGCAGCACGACCGCCTGTCCCACCGCCGAGATGCGCTTCGGCGTGCACCCGAACATCATGTGCCTCGAGCTGCCGATCACCGGCTCGCGCGCCGACGCGACGCTCGCGCTGTGGCGCGCAGGCGATGGCGCGATCGCCAGCGCCGCACGACGGGATACGGTCGCGGACTACGGGTTCCTCGTCTTCTACGGGGCCACCATGGCCGTGACCGGCTGGCTGGCGCGCAAGGGCTCGGTGCCGGGCGCTCCCGCTCCGGCGCTCGCGCTGATCGGTGCACCACTCGCCGCCGCGCTCGCGGATGCCATCGAGAACCAGGGCATCTTCCGGATGCTCGCCGGAACCGGACCGACGAGCGACGTGGTCGCATTCGCGACCTCGATCTTCGCCGCCCTCAAGTTCGCGCTGCTGATCGTGTGGATCCGCGCCGCAGCGCGACTCGTGCCGGACCTGCCGGCCACCGCGCGCTGACGCGAGCGCGGGCCGACGCGACTACGGCGTCGGCGCCGCCCCGAGTCGCGCCGCGAGACGCGACGCGGCCTCGCGAACGATCGCGACGGTCACCCCGTCGCTCACCCCGAACTCATCCTGGGAACGGGGCGACACGACCTCGGGAGCGAGAACGGCCACGGCCTGGAACGCGAAGTGATCGGGCGGGACGTCGGCGTAGTGCGCCGTCGCGCTCCCTGCCCGTCCACCGAGCTTCTCGAATGCCGCGTGCAGCGCCATCGCCAGCTCGCCGCGCGTCACGCGCGCGGCGGGACCGTACACGCCGTCGTCGATCGGAAGAATGCCGGCGGCGATCCACGCTTGCGCGGGGTCGATCGGCGGCAGGTCCCGGGCGGCGGCCGCGACCGCCCCGGGCGATCGAGTCCTGAGCAGCGCCCCGAGGCTCTCGTCCATCGCGCGCGCCAGGTCCGCGCGAGTCGCCAGCGGTGACTCGGTCACCGGAGTGGGCACCGCCGCTGCCGACTCCAGTCGCTCGAGGCGGACCGGACCGGACCGCAGCACGAACAGGTAGAGCGCCGCGGCCGCAGCCAGCGCCGGCGGGGTGAGATACGCGATCCAGCGCCACTTCGACCGTGGCGCCGCCGCGCGCACGGGCGCCTGCGCGGCCCGTTCCGCCGCGAGGATCTCGGCCAAGCCACGTTCCATGCGCGCGTGATCCGGTTGCGGAAACGCTCCGGAACGCTTCAGCGCGTCGAGCAGCTCGTCGTCGGTTAGTCGCGGACCCGCCACGGCTCAACTCCTCGTCACCACCGAGCCAGGAACCACCGCATCCGATGGACCGTAGCCACGCGGCGAGAGCCCCCCTCCGTAGAAGCGACGCGCGCGCTGCTTCGTCCGGGTCGAGGGTGATCGTCGCGGCGGACGCTTCATCTCACGCCTCCGCGGCGTCCGCGACTCCCGCCGCGAGCCGGACCTTGCGCAATGCGCGCGTGTGGATGTCCTGGACCGTGGCGCGGGCGACGCCCGTGCAGGCTTCGACCTCGCGGCGACTCATCCCGGCACAGGTGAGCGCCAGGATCAGGTACTCGTCGTCGTCGAGAGCCGTGCGGGCGATCCGCGCCAGCTCGGCGCCTTCCAGGTCGAGGGTGCCGCCGAATCCCGCAGAGACGCCGTCCCGTGGTCCGGGATCGGACGCGGGATCGCCGGAGAGCGGCGCTCGGCCCCGTTGCTTCGCCACCTCCAGCGCGCGATTGCGAGCGACGGTGCGCAAGTACGCGGCGAACGCTCCGAGGCCTTGTGGGACGAATCGCGCGTGCTGGCGAATGCCGATCGTCAAGGCTTCCTGCGCCACGTCCTGAGCCAAGGCCTCATCCCGAAGAACGCGGTGAGCCACCACGGTCAGCGGGTGGAAGAGGCGGCGATAGCACTCGTCGAACGGCGGCAGCGGATCGGCGATCATCGGCGGCGACGGGATTCACGTCGGGGAAGCCTGTAGCACTCGACGGCAGCCGACGCAACCCATCGCAGCCGCCCAGCGCCTCCTGGCAAATCGGTCCGGACGTTCGCGGGCACCCGCCCCTTCTCGGGGGTACGTGCCGTCGGCCGAGCCGGCCGCGGCCAGAGCCCCTTCGGGGAGGAGGAGTGAAATGACGCTCGGGCGATGGACGAAAACGTTTCTCGTGCTGTGGCTGATGGCCATCACGTCCGCGATCGGCGGTTGCGGTGAGGAAGAGCTCGCTCCGTACGACGGAGCGAGCACCGCCGACTCCGCACCGGATCTCGCAGCGGACGCAGGCGGCGCGGATCGGCTGAGCTCGGACCCACGGATGGCGGTGGTGCTGGAGGCGTTCTACGCCCTCGATCCAGCTCACAACGGCACGTCCACCAAGAGCTTGAACGGCTGGGCGATCTCCGACTGGAATTATCTCGCCAACGATCTCAACGCCTACAACGTGATCAAGAGCTGGTATGGCGGCTGCTCGTCGATGTGGGGTGGGCCGCACTCGGGCGATCTCAAGACCTGCGCCGTGCCGTACAAGCAGATGGGCAACTTCTGCTACTACCACTCGCCGAGCAACTACGGGATCTACGGTAGCTACGGCCGCGGCGGCCAGTGCAAGGGATTCGTCAATCTCTTGCTGTATCGCAGCAGCGTTCGCCAGAAGGTCCTTCCCACGTACAGCGCGGCGAGAGCCGACTACGACGGTCCCCGGAAGTACACGAAGGACGCGAGCAAGTCGCGGCTCGGCGACATCCTGTTCCGCAAGGACGGCACGCACACCGCCGTCGTGGTGAAGATCCTTGCGGGCACCGAAGGCCAGTCCGTCACTTCGCTGGATGTGATCGACTCGAACCTCGTCACGTGGGGTGGCAAGGACGAGGAGATCATCGGCCGTCACATCGTCGACACGAGCGGGCGTTACGGCTCGTACGGCACGCTCGGCAACTACTACGCGATCGACCTGCAGGGTGCCTGGTAGCACCGGTCGCGCGCCCGCCTTCCCATCACGCACCGTGACTTCGAGGCGTCGTCCCCAGTCGGGGGACGGCGCCTCGCGTCTTTACGCCCGCGCGCGGTCTCCCTTCCCCACCGCGATCGCAGCGAACCCGCCGGACGCTCTCCGGCACCGGCCCCTTTCATCGTTCGAACCCCAACGAACGAGCCGTCGATTCGATCGACGGCTCGAAGGAGCTCCGCATGACACTGAGCCAAGAAGAGATGCGACGTGAGATCGAGGCCGAGAAGCTGCGCCAGATGATGCAGGGCAAGAGCGCCGGAGTCGCGGTCTTCCTCTCGTTCCTGATCCCCGGCCTCGGCGACCTCTACTGCGGCCGGCTGCTCAAGGGCTCGATCTTCTTCCTCCTCGATCTCGTGTGCGTGTTGCTGCTGTTCGTGGGAATCGGGGTGCTGGTGTTCCCGTGCGTCTGGTTCCTCGGGCTGATCTCCGCTTGGATGTCGGCTTCCTGGACGCGCAAGCGCGGCCTCCACGCAGCCGAGAAGGCGGTCGCGATCGCGGCGCCCAGCGCGTGAGCGCGCCGCGGCGACTCCGGCCGGCGTCCCCACGGTGCCGGCCGGAGCGTCCGCGCTCTCCCGCCAGCGCGACTCGGCGCCGTCGGCGCGCGCACGCTTGCCGCGGGGATCAGGGCGACTCGAAGCCCGAGACGAGGGTCCGCGCGACGTCGTCGTAGCCTTGCGCCGCGCCGAGACGGTTCAGATGCCTGCGAACGCTCTCGACGTAGCGTCTGCCCTCGGGCGCGATCGCCTCGCGCCAGCTGGCGCTCTCGCGCGCCTTCGCCACGGCCGCGGGCCCTTGATTGTACGCGGCGACGGCGAGATCGAGCGCCTCCTCGGATCCCGCGGCGGCGTAGGAGGCGTAGAGCCTTCCGAGCTCCTTGCCGGTCTTGATCGCGCTCTTGCGTGGATCGAACGGGATGCTCGCCGGCTCGATCTTCAAATAGAAGTAGTACGTGTGCTGAAACGGGCCGATGGCGCCGGTGGGCGAGACGGCGAAGAGATTTCCGCGCGACTCGATGGCGAGCAGGATGACCAGCCACTTCGTCGCGGTCAGCTCCGAGATCCCGGCGCTGGCCGCGAGCGCCTGCGCACCGGCCTGGACGTCGCCACGAAAGAGCGCGAGGTACTGGCGCAGCAAGTCCGCGTTGCCGACCACTCCCGCAGGGCTGCCGAAGTGGCTCGCGATGTCGCGCACGCGCTGCTTGGCGATCGCATCGCGCTCCGCCGCGCTCAAGCGGTCGAAGATGGCGAGGATCACCGGGCGGATGAAATCGATGTGCACCTTTTCCGGGATACGCTCGAGCACGCGACGAACCGACGTTTCCGCGTCGAGCTGGCTGCGTGTGTATTCGAGCAGCTCGAACCGCGGCAGCACGAACGCTCCGCCGGGCACCGCGTAGGGCTGGCGCAGCAACTGCTTGAGATCGTCGATCGACAGCTTCGCTTCGGCCTGCTCGAAGAAGAGACGGTCGTTCCGCACGCTCCGGTAGCGCTCGAAGAAGCCCTGATCGCTCATGCCCGTGAGCACGAAGAGACGGTTCTCGTAGACCTGCTGCGAGACCGTGGTGTTGGCGCCCCCCTTGCCCGGCGCGGCCCGGAGGTACCGATAGAGCGCCCACGTGCCAGCCGGCAGCTCCCGTTCGCCGAAGGCCCGGCGTGAATGCTTCGCGAGGAATCGAAGCGGATCGCGCTCGGCTTCGTCGGAGCGCGGAGCGGCCGCGTCGACGAAATACGCCGAGCTCACCAGCGTCACGGGCTGGGTCGCGTTGGGCCGGGTCAGCTCCTCGGTGAGCGGCGACAGGTTGAAGGGGCCGATCGCGTAGGAGGCGTTGGGGGTAGCGCCCTTGAGCTCGACGGCGCCGAGGAACTGGGTCAGCTCGTACACGTCGCCGAAGCCGCGCTTGCTCGACCAGTCGTCCGGATAGATCGAGCGCACGATCTCGAAGAAGCTTCGGAAGCGCTCGAGCGAGCCCAGTGGGAAGGCGATCACGCCGGCGTCGCCGCTCACCCGCTCGCGTTCGGCAGCGGTGGACGCGACCAGCTCGCGGCTGCGCACGGGATCGGGAATGGAGGGGTCCGCGGAGAGCGGGTCCTGTCGAATCGACTCGAGCTTGGCGAGCAGATCGCGGAACGCTCGATCGAACTCGTCGACCTCGCGTGGTGCGCGACTCGCGCCCGCTGACAGCACGGCGATCGGGTCGATCCGCGCTTTGCGTTCGAGGCGATAGGCCGTGAGCGCGGAGCGCGCCGCAAGGTTGTGGATGAAGTTGGGATCGAAGCGCTTGCGCTCGCGGATCTGCCACAGCGCGACGTCTTGAAGGATCAGCGCCTCGTTTTCCGCCAGGCTCTCGAAGCGCCTCGCGATCCCGTCCACGACCTCGCGATCCGCGTCCCCGCGAGCCGCTCGCGCGGCCGCCAGCGCGGCGCGCACCTCGTCCACGCGCTGGTCCTGCTCGGCGCAGAGCGCCGTCAGCATGCGCAGCTCGGCCTCGGCCCACTCGTCGCCTTCCCGCAGACGCGCGTAGTCGCGGATCTGCTGGATCGCTCCCGCGGTGAGCGACTGCCCGGAGGACGCCGGCACCGGACGCGGGACCAGCAGCAAGGTCGCGCACACCACGGCGCGACGCCACGCACGAGCCACCCGGGGGACGGGAACGATCACCGGCCAGGACTGCGATCCATCAGGGAAGCGGCACGCATTTCCTGACCGCATCAGGGCGTGGAGTCCCCGTGAATCGCGTCATCTCCACCTCGATCGGCGGCGACCCCGATCGGCTGGAAGGTGAGTCGACCGCGAACCCAACCGCGAGCAGATGCCGGGGGACGCCCTCGGTGCGCAGACCGCTCATCGCGAAGCAGATCTCGCCGCCCGACACGGTGAACGAACCGTCGTAGATCGCGTTCCGATCGCCGCCGCCGTCATCCAGCACGCAGTGCGGGTAGCTGCTCTTCCAGCCCCCGATGTGACCGTCGGTGAGATCCTGCCCCCAGCACTCGACCCGCACGTCGGCCGCGCGCGGCTTGC
>JAXLQJ010000023.1:0-103638 GCA_046331705.1 bacterium
CCCGCCGGGCCGTGCGCGGCGGGAGCGGCGTGCATCCTCGTCATATCGCCGGGAAGCTCGGATTGGCACTGGGAGCGGATCGGGTGGACGGCGAGACCGCGCAGGGTGGACGCGTGCCGCCTGCTCGCGTGCGCCGCGAGCAGCGCGTGCCGGAGCCCGACCTTCGCACCCACGAGAGGATCCAGATCGACGACGTTGATCTAGGATGGCGGGCGTCGCGCGCGCAGCCGTCGCACAACCTCGTGCAACGAAGAGTCCGCGCCACACCCGAGGCAACCATGGATCTCGCCACCATCGATGAGCTTCTCACCACGACCCGCAGCGTGCGGCGCCGCCTCGATCTCACGCGCCCCGTCGAACGCGAGGTGATCGAGCGATGCCTCGAGATCGCCGTGCAGGCGCCCACCGGCTCGAACGCGCAGGGCTGGCATTTCGTGGTGGTCACGGACGCCGAGAAGCGACGGGCGATCGGCGCGCTCTACGAGAGATCCTTTCGCGACTACGAGAAGCGCATGGCCGCGCAGAAGCTCGCCGCCGACGATCCGCGCGCCGCGCAGATGCCGCGTGTGTACTCGTCGGCGTCCTATCTCGCCGAGCACATGCACGAGGTGCCGGTGCTGGTGATCCCGTGCGTCGAGGGGCGCGTGGAGACCGGCCCGGTGGTGTTCCAGGCGTCGCTCTACGGCTCGATCCTGCCCGCGGCGTGGTCGTTCATGCTGGCGCTGCGCGCCCGCGGAGTCGGCGCGGCGTGGACCACGCTCCACCTCGCGTACGAGAAGGAGATCGCCGCGCTCCTCGGCATCCCCGAGAGGTACACGCAAGCGGCGCTGCTCCCGGTCGCCTACTACACCGGTGACGGCTTCAAGCCCGCCGCGCGGCTGCCCGTCCGCGAACGCACGTCGTGGAATTCCTGGGGCGCGCGCTGACGGGCGCCCACGTCGTCGTCGGACGTCCGGTCGATCGGGCGTCCCGGAGCGCTCGGTCACGCCGCGCGCTTCACGCGCGCGGCGGAAGCTCCGCGTGCTGCGGTAGGTCGTCGGCGATGTCGAACCATTCCGCTTTCGACGCCACGTGGATGTGGCCCACGGGACGAGCGCCGGGATCGGTGTCCAGGCTCCCCGCGGGGACGAGGTAGGTATCCCGCCCGCTCACGGAATGCGGCACCTGCGATCCGCAGCGCTTGCAGAAGGTCGCGCCGAAATACTTCGCCTCCGGCAGGTCGAAGCGCGTCACCCGCGACTCGCCCGTCACCCACTGGAACTGCTCCGCCTGCACGAACGCGTTGGTGGCGTGCGCGGCGCTGCGCGAGCGCCGGCACCGCGAGCAATGGCAGTTCTGCATGAGCAGCGGCTTGCCGCGGTACTCGTACGTCACGTCGCCGCACAGACAGCTCCCCTGCGCGACGCCCGATTTGGGCATCACCTCGGGGCGCGGGACTCCCGGGATGTCGAAGGGCGGCGGAAAAGCCTGGTGCTGGGGGAGCGCATCCGCGATGCGGTACCACGGCGCCTTCGACCCCACGAAGATGTGGCTCTGCGGTCGAATGCCGAGCTCGCCCGAGAGGTTCCCCGCGGGCGCGAACACCATTCCCATCTCCGCGGCGCGAATCGGCGCGACCGAGCCGCACACCGTGCAGAACGAGCGCTTGCCCTGCTCGGAGGAAACGTACTCGCCGAGCAACGCCTCGCCGGAGGTGAAGCGGAAGTTGGCGATCGGCGCGCTCACGAAGGTGGCGAACGCCGAGCCATGGTGCTTGCGGCACATCGAGCAATGGCAATGGGTCATGAACGAGTACGGCCCCTCCATCTGGTACTGGACCGCACCGCACAGGCACTTTCCCGTATTCATGGATCATCCCCTCGACAGACGCATCGTCGATGCGCTTTCGCTGACCCTACGCGATGCGCGGGTGCGGGCCAAGTCGAGCGACCCGCCAGCGGCCTCCTTGCCCGCTGCATCGCAGCATCCGCGCGCGGAATCCCCGGTGCGCCGCAGCCGTGACCCACGCGCGCGCAGCTCGGCGCTCGGGGAGAGCGGAGCGCGACGATCGGCATGAGCCCGTAGAGCGCGAGCACAAAGTGCCGCACTCGCCTTCGATCTTCTCGCGGCGCCGGGCCGAACCAGCGCGCGCGGGCGCTCAGTCGAACGCGAAGGTGGCCTTCACGACGCCGGTGGCGTTCTTGTCGTACATCGCCACGAACGCCTTGCCCCAATCGGCGAGCGCGTACCGGTGGGTGACGAGCGACGAGAGGTCGAGCCCGCGCCGCACCAGCTCCAGGTAGATCTCCATCGCGTGCAGCCGCTTACCCTCGAAATCCTCGGTGGCGAATGCGTTGCACCCGATCAGCTCGAGCTCCTTGAAGTAGCAGGGCGTCCACTCGAATCGCGCCGGCGCCTCGACGCCGGTGACCACGATCTTGGCCCGGGTGCTGGTGAACCGGAACGCGGCTTCCACCGACGCCGGCGAGCCCACCGTGTCGTACACGGTGCCGGTGCCCTTCACGAGCCAGGGCAATCCCTTCCACGGCCGGTACGGTTGCACGCCGGTGAGCGCCGCCACGCGCTCGATCAGCTCGAGCGGTCGCGACGGCAGGATCTCCGAAGCGCCCAGCTCGCGCGCGCGCTGGGCTTGGTGCGGATGCCGCGCGATCGCCCACACCGCAATGGACGGATGGAGCTTCCGCACCGCGGCGACGGTCATGAGGCCGAGGGTGCCGCAGCCGTAGACCACCACCGGCAGATCGCCCTGCGGCGGGTGGCGCAGGATCGCGTGGAGCTGCACCGAGAACGGATCGGAGAGCACCGCCTGGGTATCGGTCACCGCGTCGGGAACGGGAATGAGCTGCGACTCGTGAGCCGAGTAGTAGGGCGCGAAGGCACCGCCCACCGCCGAGCAGTTCCCCATGTGGATGCCCGCCGGGATGCGGCCCTCGGTGAAATGCTCGCAGAGCGAGTAGTCACCGTTCGCGCAATGCGGGCACGGCGGATGGATGCCGCGCGGCCCGCACGAGAGCCACGGGTTGAGCACCACGCGCTGACCGACGGCGAGCTTCTTGACCGCCGGCCCCACGCGATCGACGACGCCGATGCTCTCGTGGCCGAGGATGTGCGGGAACGAGATGACCGCCGTCATCGGGTTGTCGAACGATCCCTTGAGGAAGACCTGCTTGGCGTCGCTGCCGCAGATCCCGGTCAGCCGGTTCTTGACGAGCACCCAGTCGTCGGCGACCAGATTGGGCTCGGGCACCTCTTCGAGCTGCATCGGCGCCCAGCTGCCCACGAAGCCTTCGGGCGTGAAGAAGCTCGCGATCTTGGCGGCGGCGAGCTTCGGCATCGAGTAGCGGAAGAGCAACGCTTTCATGGAGAGCCTCGGGGAGGGGGAGGGGAAGCGTCGGAGACGAGCGCGGGACGAATGCTCACGAAGGCGATCGATCGTGCCGGCGCATCGGCGGGCGAGGGCGAAGACGGGAACGAGGCATTCAGGCCCAGAGCAGCCAGCGGCGCACCACCACCAGCTCGAGCGCGACCTCCACCTTTCGCAGCGCTCGTTCCAGCCGTTGCACGCGATCGGCCTGCTCGGGGCCCAGCGCCGCGCGACCGGGGCCGTTGTCGCCGTAGAGCAACGTCACGCCGCCCCGTCGGGGGAAGATCGGCGCCACCACGGCGGTGTTGGGGCTCGCGCCGCCACCCAGCGCCGCCAGCAGCGATCCGTCCTCCACCGCGGCCCGCAGCGGCTCGTGCAACATCGCATGCTCGGTGAGCGCGCGCTCCGCCAACCCGCCGTCGAGCGGAATGGTCACGCGCCGGAACGCGGCGGGGTCTGCCGCCGGGGCGTGGACGCGCACGCCGCGCAACGCGCCCCCGTGCAAGCGGAAGATCGCCACGCGCTCGAACCAGGTCCGCGCGTACTCGAGCAAGGCTTCGTCCACCTCCCGGCGACGCTCGGCGGCGGCGGCCTGCTTGGAGAAGGTGGTCTCGGCGTCGGGGGCGCGGCGGGCGAGCGGCAGCGCCTCCTCGAACCCGGCGTACGGGTCCTCCGGAGCGGCGAGCTCGCCGAAGTCGACGTCGCATTCGCGCTCGGCGAGCGGGTTGGCGTTCTCCGCCTCCACGCCCGCGCGGATGCGCGCCAGCTTCTCGATGCCCGCCGGCCGGTAGAACTCCGCGAACGTCGGCACGTCGTAGTGCGCTTCCAGGCCCTTCTTGATGACGAAATCCGGCATCGCCCGCACGCGGATGGAGCGCCCGGTGCGAAACGCCAGCTCGTCGATCGCCTTGAAGTTGGTGGGGTCCGCCATCGCGACGGTGACGCCGCCGCGGTCCACCGTGAGCGGCAGCACCGTGTAGCGAATCGCGACGTCGCGGGGGATCGCGCGCAGCGCGTCCGGTCGCACGTGACCGATCTGCTTCGGATCCGCCGCTGGCACCCCGAAATACTCGGAGAGATGCTGCGTCAGGGTGCCGGTGCTCAGGAAGCCGAGATCGACGAGGTTGTAGCCGAGCCGGCCGCCAAACAGGATCTGCGCTTCGAGCGCCAGCCTGAGCTGCTGCGAGTTGATGGCGCCTTGGGTGACCAGGTACTGGCCGAGGGGCATGCCCATGATGGCCTCACGAAACGCGCGCGGAGGGGGCGGGACCGTCACGCCCGGGTCGCGAGAGGACCGATTGTCGCGCGAACGCGCGGATCGACGCAACGAACTTTCGTCGTGTGCTCGGTGCCGCGCGCACGCGGCCCGCGGGTGCTTGTGACCCCATCGGACGTCGAGTAATCATCGACCTCGCCATTCGCTCGACCTCGTTCCCGGCTCTCGCTCCGCGATGTCGCTCGCTCCCGTTTCCGCGATCCGCACGCCACCCAGCCCGCGCGCCGTCGAGCCGCGCGCGCGGCAGCTGCCCGCCGACGTCGAGCGCATGCTCACGTGGCTCCTCGCCGGGCCGGTGCGCGACGCCGATGGCTGCCTCAAGAGCTGGTGCGACGACGCGCGGCCCGGCTTCCGGTACGCCGAGGCGACCGGGTTCTTGGTCCGCGTGCTGCTCGATCTGCATCAACGGGCCGGCAGCGACGAGCTGTGCCGCGAGGCCCGCCGCTCGGCGCGCGCCCTGGTGAGCGAGCAGCACCCGTCGGGAGGCTTCGGGCGCGACGACGCGCTCTACAGCTTCGACTCGGGCGTGTGCCTGAGCGCGTGGCTGCGCCTCCTCGAGATCGAGGGCGGCGCCGCGGACGCCGAGATCCCGGCCGCGGCGGCCGCGGCGGCGCGCTTCCTCGACGCGGCGGTGCGCGCGCGCCACGCGGCGCTGCGGGTCGCGGACGGCACGCCGATCGCGCCGGCGCGCTGGTCGCTCGCCTTCGGCCCGCACCAGCTCAAGGCGGTGCACGCGCTGACCCGCGCCGAGCGGCTCGGGCTCGCGCGCCGGGCGAGCGCGACGGCGCTCGCACCCACTCAGCGCATCGCCGCCGCTCACTGGCACGACGATCATTTCCACTGGAGCCCGTCGCACTGCGCGAGTTACGCCCATGCGCATTGCTACGCGCTCGAAGGCCTCCTCGCCCACCAGCGCGATGGCCTCGCGCCGCCGCGCGCACGCGCGATGCTCGCCGCCGGCGCCGACTGGCTGGCCCGCGTGCAATCGGCGAGCGGCGCCATCCCGAGCTGGCACGGGGACGCCGCGGAGCCGCCGCTGCATCCCGCGGATGCCACCGCGCAGGCGGTGCGCATCTGGGTGGTGGTGGATCGTGCGCGTCACGCCGCCGCGATCGAGCGCGCGCTCGCCTTCCTCGACAGCCTCACCGAGCCGGACGGCGGCGTGCGTTACGCCGCGTCGCGCCCCGAGCGATCGAGCTGGGCCACGCTCTTCGCCATTCAGGCCAAGCTGCTCGCGCGTCTCGGGCCGAGCGAAGACCCCATCGCATGAACGATCTCGCACGGAGGGCCCTGTGCTGACACCCGGAGCGCTGTTCAAGATGGGAACCGAGATCGTCGCGGGGCTGCGCGAGATCCTGGTCGAGCTCAAGCACGTGCGCAGCACGATCGACGACGGTCTCGGCGAGCTGCTCGAGCAGATGCGCGTGTTCACCGAGCGCCTCGACGGCATGAGCGAGCAGATCGACCGCGCGATGGCCATGGTGACCAGCGTCATCGAGGACGACACCGTCCTCGCCGACGACGCGCCGCCCGATCAGGTGCTGCGCCGCGCCGCCGCCGCGGCGCGCAAGGCGTCCCAGGGCGCGAGCCCGGCGCCGCGCCGCAAGTCGCGCAAGTCCTGACGCCGGTTCGCCCGCCGCGTGGGTGCGGCTCGGCGCGCTCGCCGGGTATGATGCGCGGGCCCTCCCGCTCGCACCGCCGCAGGTCCTCATGCCCGATGTCGCGTTGATGTTCAGTGGCGGCGTGGACTCCACCATGGCCGCGGCGCTCCTCGCCGAGCGCTTCGACCGCGTTCACCTGCTCACCTACCACAACGGTCACGGCACCGCGTGGATGGGCCGGTCGGCGAAACGCGTGGAGGAGCTGCGCGCGCGCTACGGCGCCGAGAAGTTCACGCACACCCTCGACACCACCCAGGCGTTCATGCAGGAGGTGGTGACGGGCAAGCTGGTCGAGAACTATCGCGAGTACGGCTCGGGCTTCATCTGGTGCATGGGCTGCAAGCTCGCCATGCACGCCCGCTCGGCCATCTACTGTCTCGACAACGGCATCCGCCACATGGCCGACGGCTCCTCGGGATCCACCCAGGAGATGGTCGAGCAGATGGTGGTGAGCCTGTCGCTCGTCCGGCTCTTCTACGCGAGCTACGGCATCCAGTTCTTCACGCCGGTCTACGACATCCCGCGCGCGGAGGAGCAAGCGGAGCTCCGGCGGCGCGGATTCCGCATGGGTGTGCAGATCCTGGGACGGAACGTCGGCATTCAGCCGCAATGCTACGCCGGCCTCACGTACTACGCGCCCTATCTGCTCTTCCACAAAGCACCCGATCACGAGGAGGCGAACGTGGCCCGTTTCATCCGCGACAAGAGCACCACCGCGCACGCCATCGTGGAGCGCTGGTTCCACGAGCGGGGCCGCGCCGTCCCCGAGCTCGAGCGCATCCCGCCGCTACCGTGGGACGACGACCACGGCCCGATCCTCGCCGCGGGCGAGGACGGCGCGCGCGGCGTCGACGAGCGAGCTCCCTGATGCCCTGTTGCGGCGGCAACAAGGGCGGCAAGCCGATCTCGCGTCTCCAGTACGCGCTCGGGCGCGTGATCTTCGCGGGAGTGCGGGTCACGCTCGGCGCCGCGCTCGCGCTCGCGGCGCGGCTCAGCCCGCGTTTCCGCGAGATCCATTCCTTCTGGACGCTGCTCTCCGCCGATTGGGAGCGCGCCATCGCGCGCCGCGAGGGAATCCTCTTTCACCACGAGATCCACGACGCCTCGTGTCGCCTGGCGCCGCCGAGCCATCGCGACGCGACCGCCGGCGATGCGTCGTTCGGCGCCGACTGGGGCGACGACACGCTCCTCGCCGAGCCCGAGGTGCCCGCTGCGGTGCCCACGCCCGGCGCGGATCGCGATCCTCGGGACACGCGCCCGCGCGCCCTTCTCGAGCCCGCCCCCGTTGCCTGACGCGACGCTGCGCATCACCTGGATCCGCACCTCGACGCTCCTCGTCGAGGTGGGCGACTTCCGCGTGCTCACGGACCCGTGGTTCGGGCGGATCATGCGGGTGGTGCCGGTGTTCGCGGCGCCCGGCGTCGCGCTCGGCGAGCTGCCGCGCATCGACCTGCTGCTGGTGTCGCATCTTCACGCCGATCACTTCTCGGTCGCCGCCGCGCGCGCGCTGCGCGCCGCGAACCCCGGGCTGGCGGCGGTGAGCTGCCCGGGCTCGGCGGCCACCTTCGCGCGGGCCGGCGTGCCCGTGACCGAGCTCGCACCTGGCGCCACCACGCGCGCGGGTCCGCTCACCCTGACCGCGACGCCTTGCTCGCACACCGGTCCGCCGCCGGCGGAGGTCAACTTCCTGGCGCGCTTCGCGGACACGACGTTCTTCTTCGGAGGCGATGCGCGGCTCTCGGACGCCTTCGCCGAGATCGGCGCGACGCAGCCGCCGGACGTGGCGGCGCTGCCGATCGGCGGCACGCGGATCTTCGGCCGTCGCACCACGATGGACCCCGGCGATGCGCTCGCGGCGGCGCGTGCGCTGCGCGCTCGCTTCGTGATCCCGATCCACGAGGGAGGTGAATGGATGCCGCTGCCGCCCGCGTCGTGGCATCCGGGCCGTACCCGCGCCTTCGAGCGCCTGTGCTGCGACCCCGTCCGCCACGCGGGCCCCACCTGCGTGCGTCTCGAGCGCGGCGAGCGCGCCACCTTCACGGGTCACGGCCGGTCTCTCGCCCTCGCGAACGTCTCGCGATACGCGAGCTCGCCGGCGTGATCGCCCGGCGCGCGATCGCTCGGACCGCCGGCTCCGCGCCGGCCACGGGGAGCGCTTGGACAACGAGCGCGAACCGTGCGAGGACATGGGGCAGCGCGGATTCCGGCCTGCCCGCCTCGCGCCGCGCGCCCGCCTCGTGAAAGCTCCCGACGACGTCACTCGCGTCCTGGCGCGCGCCGCCGTTTCCGCGCCGCGCTTCGAGCCGATGGTGATCGTGGGCGCGGGATTCGCGGGCCTCGCCGCGGCCGCGGCGGCGCGCGAGCACGACGTCGACCCGCTGATCGTCGACGAGGGCGAGGCTGTCGGCGGCGCGTGGAGCCGCATGCCGCCGTCCATGCCGTGCATCTCGCTGCGCTTTCGCGATCGCTTGCCCGACGGCAGCTACCCCGACGGCCTCGGCGATCATGCCACCGCCGCGCAGGTGCGCGACGCGATCCAGAGCTACGCCGAGCGCTCGCATTTCCGCGTCGAGCTGGGCGTGCGCGTGATGGCCGCCGAGCAAGACGCCAGCACCGTGCGCGTGCGCACCACCGCCGGCGAGATCTCCACCGGCCACCTGGTGGTCGCCACCGGCGAGTACGGCTGTCCTCGCATCCCACGCGGGCTTTCGATTCGCTTCGAGGGGGCGATTCAGCACTCGTCCGAGTTCCGCGCATCCACGGTGTTGCCGCACGAGCGCATCGTGGTGATCGGCGCCGGCAACTCGGGCGCGGAGGTCGCGCTCGCGGCGAGCGCGGCGGGCGCGCGCGTCACGCTCTGCAGCGCGCAGCCGTACGCTCGACCGCGCGGCGAGCCGCGCGGAGCCGTGTGGCAGGAGCTCGCGTGGCTGGGCTCGGGCATCCCCGTCGCCGCGCTACCGCGGCGCGGCGGCTGCCGCGCGCGCGTGCCGGTCGCCGGCGAGACGCTCTGGAACGCGGTCGAGCGCGGGAGCATCGCGCTGGTGGGGCGCGCGCTGGCGATCGAGTCGCGGGTGGTGCGGCTCGAGTCCGGTGAGGTGCGCGCCGCCGATCGCGTGGTGCTCGCCACCGGCTTCCGCCGCGACCTCGAATTCCTGGGCGACGCCATACGCCTCGACGCCGACGGGCTCCCGCTTCATCGCCACGGGCTCTCGCGCGATCTCGCCGGCGTCGCGTTCGTCGGCCTGCCGTGTCAGCGCACCCGGCGCAGCGGCTTCCTGCGCGGCTTCGCCGCCGACGCCCGCGCCGTCGTCGGCCGCATCCTCACCGGCTGAGCGGAAGCCGACCGCGCGCGCCGTCGACTTGCGTCGCCGACGTCCGCTGCTCGCGCTCGAGCTTGCGCACGTGGCGGGTGGTCGAGACGCCGCACACGAGAATGGGCAGGAGCATGAGCGGGATCGAGAGATCGTGAGCGGTGCGGGGGGCGAGCTCGCCCCAGCGGTAGACGGCGAGCGCGATCACGGTGACGAGCGCGCTCAGGGCGACGAGGAGGCGGCCGAAGTGGGCGTTGGCCTCGTACCAGAGCCGGTCGTCGCGCAAGGTCGCGCAGGTGCGATAGCCGTAGACGCGGTTTCGCGGAACCTTGCGGAGAACCAGCGGGATCGCGAGCGCCACGAAGAGCGCCTGCAAGGCGAGCACGGTGACGAGCCCTTTCTCGTACACGGACATCGGTTGGGCCTCCCCTGCTGCGTTCGCCGGTGGGGACGGCACCGCAGGCGCGGCGCGTGGCCGTTTCCGCGACACCGCTCGAGCCGTTGCGCTCAGGCGAACGCGCGTTGCATCTCGTCGGCGATGGCGCGGGCGGCATCGCGCGGTGACGGCGCCTTGCAGATCGGCCGCCCCACCACCAGGTAGTCGGCGCCGGCGGCGATCGCCTGCGCGGGCGTGACGGTGCGGCGCTGATCGTCGGCGGAGGAGCCGCTGGGACGGATGCCCGGCATCACGATCGTGAACTCGCTGCCGAGCCGCTCGCGCAGCATCGCCGCCTCGCGACCGGAGGCGATCACTCCCGTCGAGCCCGCGGCGAGGGCGCCGCGCGCGCGGTGCAGCACGTAGTCCTCCACCGAGAGCCCGATGCCCATGTCGCGCAGATCCTGCTCGGTGAGGCTCGTGAGCAGCGTGACGGTCAGGATCGTGAGCGCGCTCGCGCCGCGCGCTTGGGCCGCGGCGCGCACGGCGGCGAAGTCGCCGTTGAGGGTGAGCATGGCGACGCGCTCGCGCACCGCGACCTCCACCAGGCGGCGCACGGTCTCGGCGATGTCGCCGAACTTGAGGTCCAGGAAGACCGCGAGCCCGCGCGCGATCAGGTCGCGCACCAACGGCGTGCCGCCCGAGAGGTAGAGCGGCCAGCCCACCTTCACGACGCGCAGATCGGGGCCGACGGCGTCGATCAGCCGAAACGCGTCGTCCGGCTCCATGAGCCGATCCGGAGCGTGGGGGTCGTTCGGGAAATCGAGTGCCAGGATGAGGCGGTCGCGTGCGTCGATGGCCATGCGTATCGTGTAGCTCCTCCGTGTGCGGTCGGGGAGGGGCACGCCTCGTCGCGCGCTCGGGCGGGCTCGAACGGCGCGCGCCGATCCGCGCTTGCGCGCGAGCGGGGGATCGAGTACCCGAGAGAGCCGCGATGCAGGGCTTGGCGTGGCTCGGTGCGGTCGTGGCGCTCGCGTGGGTGGCGGCCTACTACGTCTACGCGTGGGCGAACGTGGCGGCGCTCGAAGGCTGGCTGCGCGCCCCGCGTCGCGTGGGGCTCGCATTGTCCCTGGCGTTCACGATCCCCGCGGTCCTCGGCACCGGAGGTCCGTACGGCGGCGCGGGGCCGCGCGGCTGGCCGCTCTTGATCGCGCTGGTGGCGACGGGCCTCGCCCGAGCACGGCAGTGGCTGTGGCTGCCCGCCGCGGCGCCGGCGCGGGCGATCGCCCTCGAAGCGGAGCGCGCGTATCCCGCGAGCGAGCCGGTGGTGGTGGTGAGCGGTGGCGCGGCGCTCGTGCTCGCGCCGCTCGCACGAGCGCGCGTGGCGCGGCTCGGCGAGTGGACCGTCGCGCATTGCGCGCTCGCGGGCTCGGTCGCGGCGTTCGGGGTCGGGGCGAGCGTGCGGCCGACGCTGCCGCTCGGCAGCGGTTTCGAGATGGCGTCGCGCACGCGTCGCTGGGATGCGGTGGATGGCCGCGCCCGCGACGGCGGCGACGATCTCGCGCGCGCAGGCGTCGCGCTCACGACCCTCGGTGCGTGGCGGGCGCGCTTTCCCACCGGCCGCCTCTACACCGCCGGCGACTCGCCGCCCACCGGCGCGGTGCGATTGCGCGTGCCGCGGACTCGCCTGGCGCGCGGCCACCCGAGCCCCAGTCAGCTCGGCACGGTGCGCGACGGGCGCTGGGAGGCGCTCGCCGCGCCGGCCGGGCCCGATGCGTGTCCGTCAGGCGGGTGCGCCGAGCGACGACACGTATTACCTGGCGCGCTGGGCCGCCGAGGTCCGAGGCTCGCATGACCGATCGCCCCACCCGCTCGCCGCTCTACTCGGAAGTGACGCTCGATCATTTCCTGAACCCGCGGAACGTCGGGCAGGTCGAGGGCTTCGAGGGGATCGGGCGCGTGAAGAGCACCGTCTGCCAGGACCTCCTCGAGATCACGGTGCGGCGCGAGGCCGGTGGCGCGCTCGTCACGGGCTTTCGCGCGCAAGGCTGCTCGGCGTGCATCGCCGCCGCGTCTGCGCTCACGGAGTGGGTGAACGTCGAGCGGCTCGACGAACGCGCCGCACGCGCCGTCGACGCCCCTGCGCTCGTGCGCAGGCTCGGCGGCATGCCCGCGAGCAAGCGCGCCTGCGTGGCGATGGCACCCGTGGCGATGGCGCGCGCGCTCGACGCGCTCGGCGGCCCCCAGACGTGAGCGGCCCGCGGTCGCGCCCGTGAAGCTGAACGAGCGGCGGGATTGACGGTAGAGTTGCCAGGCTCGCCCACCTGGCGCGCCCCCGCCGTCATGTCGGATTCCGCGCCATCCCGCCCGCCGCCGCTGCTCGTCGTGGACGACGAGGCGCACGTGGTGCGGAGTCTCGAGATCTCGTTCATGGACGAGCTCGAGGTGTTGACGGCGACCAGCGGCGAGCAAGCGCTGGAAGCGCTCGGGCGGCGCCCCGACGTGGGCGTGATCCTCACCGATCAGCGCATGCCCGGCATGACGGGCGTCGAGCTGCTCGCCCGCAGCCGCGAAACGCATCCCGACGCGGTCCGCGTCCTGCTCACGGGTTTCACGGACGTGGAAGCGCTGGTGGACGCGATCAACGAGGCGCAGGTCTATCGCTACGTCTCCAAGCCGTGGGAGCCGCGCGACTTGGAGATGACCGTGCACCGCGCGCTGGAGCTCCACCGGCTCACGCTCGACAACCGGCGCCTCAACGACGCGCTCACGCTCGCGAATCAGCGATTGACGCGCGAGAACGTCGATCTGCGCCGAGCCGTGATCGGCAAGCATCGCTTCGACGGCATCCTCGGCTCGAGCGAGCCGATGACGCGGCTCTTCGACTTGCTCGAGAAGATCGCGCGTTCCGACGCGACGGTGCTCATCCAGGGTGAGACGGGTACCGGCAAGGAGCGCATCGCGCGAGCCATCCATTTCCACGGCCGCCGCAAGGACGGTCCGTTCGTGGTGCAGAACTGCGCCGCGCTCACCGAGACGCTTCTCGAGAGCGAGCTCTTCGGGCACAAGCGCGGCTCCTTCACCGGCGCCGTCGAGGACAAGAAGGGCCTCTTCGAGCTGGCCGACGGCGGCACGGTCTTCCTGGACGAGATCGGGGAGACGAGCCCCGCCCTGCAGGCGCGCTTGCTGCGCGTGCTGCAGGAGGGCGAGATCAAGCCGGTGGGCGCCTCGGTGGTGAAGAAGGTCGACGTGCGCATCGTGTCCGCCACCAATCGCGATCTGGCGGCCGAGGTCGCGGCGGGTCGCTTTCGCGAGGACCTCTTCTACCGCCTCAATCTCTTCACGCTCACGGTCCCGCCGCTGCGCGAGCGCATCGGCGACATCCCGCTGCTGGTCCACCATTTCCTGGCGCGCACGAGCCAGAAGCTCGGCGTGAGCACGCCCGCGCTCACGCGCGAGGCGCTCGAGATGCTGGTGGCGCACGCCTGGCCGGGCAACGTGCGCGAGCTGGAGAACGAGATCGAGCGCGCCGTCACGCTGGCGAGCGACGGCGAGCCGCTCTCGCTCGAGCTCTTCTCGGAGCGCGTGCGGGCGGCGGCGGGCGCGGCGCCGCGTGTGTTCGCGCCGGCGATCCAGCCGGCCGCGGCCAGCTCGGGGGGCGTCGCCCCGTCGTCCGCTCCCCTCGACGAGCAGGTCGACGAGCTGAAACGCGTGCTGATCCGGCGCGCGCTGGCCGTCCACGGCACCAAGGCGGCCGCCGCCGTGGCGCTCGGGCTCACGCGTCAGAGCCTGCAGAAGATGATGCGGCGGCTGGAGCTGAACGAATGACTCCCGCCGACGCGATCCACGAGGAGCGGCGGATCGCCGCCAAGCTCGTCGCGTTCGTGGCCGAGCTCTTGTGCGTGGCCACCGTGGTGATGGCGTGCCGCCACGCGTGGGCGTGGCTGGATCGCCCGTTTCCCGGCTTCTTGCTTCACCAGCGCACCACGGTGGGGATGCTCACGCGGCCGGCGTGGCACGCGGGCGGTGCCACCGTGCGCGCTGGGGATCTCATTCGCAGCGTCGACGGCGTGCCGGTGACCTCGACCGGGCAGGTCTTCGATCACGCGGCCGCGCTCGCGCCCGGCACGATCGTCCGTTACGAGGTCGAGCGCTCGGACGGCCAGCGCTTCGAGATCCGCGCGCCGGTGCGCGTGTTCTCGGGCACCGACTTGCTGCTCACGTTCGGCATCCACCTGGTCGAGGGCATCGTCATCCTGACGATCGGGTTCGCGGTGTTCTTCCTGCGGCCGGGCAACGCCGGCACGCTCGCCTTCCTGCTCTTCTGCGCGTTCACGGGATGGTCGAGCGTCACGGTCTTCGAGATCGAGACCCACGAATCCGCTCTCGAGCCGCTCTTCTTCCTGGTCAACGTGCTCATGCCCGCCGCGCTGATCCACCTCGGCGTCACCTTCCCGCGCGAGCGGCTGGAGCCGGGCCGCGCGCGGCGCACGGTGGTGAGCGCCTACGCGTTCTTCGCGGCGATGGCGCTGGTCGCGTATCTGCCCGCGCATCTCTCGCATCGGGCCTGGCTCGTCGCCGAGCGCTTGCAGCACTTGGCGGTGGCGGGGGCGGGCGTCTTCTTCCTGATGTCGCTCTACCGCGGCGTCTCGTGCACCGAGCGCGACGCCATCGATCGCCGCCGCGCGATGGTGGTAGGCATCGGCGCGCTGGTCGGTCTGGTGCCCTCGGGCTTCGGACTGCTCGCCGTGAGCGTGTGGCCCGAGCTCCTCCAGCCGTGGCTGCCGGCGCATTGGCTGTTGCTCACCGCGAACGTGTTCCCGCTCTCGGTGGCGTGGGCGATCGTGCGCTTCAATCTCTTCGGTGTGAGCTTCGTGCTGCGGCGCTCGGTCGCGTACGTGCTGCTCACGAGCCTCATGATCGGCTCGTACGTGGGCGTGGTGCTGGCGGTGCACACGGTGTTCCACCCGCGCATCGAGGTCACGCCCTACCTCAACACCTTCCTGGTGATCGTCTACGCCTTCCTCTTTCCGCCGGCGCGGCGGTTGGTGGTGGCGTTCGTGGACCGCACGCTCTTCAAGACCCCGTACGACTATCGCGAGGTCGTCCAGCAGCTCAGCCACGCGCTGGTCTCGGAGCTCGACCTCGACCGCATCCTGGCCGAGGTCGATTCGGCGCTGCGCGACACGCTTCAGCTCGAGCACGCGATGGTGCTCATCCGGCCCGAGCGAGGCGGCGCGTTCGTGCACTATCCGCCGAGCCGCGGGCGCAACCCGCGCCGCGAGCCCGAGGCCGATTTCACGCTGCTCGCCACCAGCCCGCTGGCGCGCATCCTCGAGCAGCGCACCACCGAGCTCTCCAAATGGGAGGTGCGCGAGAACCCGCTGTTGCGCTGGGACCGCGCGGAGGCGCTCGCCGACATGGAGCGCATGGGCGCCAATCTGCTGGTGCCCGCGGTCTTCAAGGGCGACGTGGTCGCCATCCTCTCGCTCGGCGCCAAGACCTCGGGCGCGCTCTTCAACTCCGAGGACCTGTCGCTGGTGCGGACCCTCGCGGATCAGGCGGCGATCGCGATCCACAACGCGCGCTCCTACCGCGACCTGGCGACGGTCATGGCGGGCCTCGAAGGCGAGGTCGGGCGGCGCACGCAGGAGCTGACGGAGGCGAACGACGAGCTCCGTCGCACGCTTCACGAGCTGCGCGAGACCCAGGGACAGCTGCTGCAATCGAAGAAGCTCGCGTCGCTGGGCGAGCTGGTGGCGGGAGTCGCCCACGAGCTCAACAATCCGATCGGCTTCCTCTACGCGAATCTCGATCACATCGAGCGCTACCTGGCGCGGCTACGGACGGGCGAGGGCGATCCCGCGAGGATCCACGCGCTGCTGGTGGAGATGATCGAGTCGTGCCGCGAGGGAGCGCGGCGCACCAAGGCGATCGTGCAAGACTTGCGGACGTTCTCGCGGCTCGACGAGCACGAGCGCAAGCCCACCGACCTCAACGCCGCGATCGAGACCACGCTGCGATTGCTGGCGCATCGCGTGGGGCGCGGCATCGAGATCGTGAAGGACCTGGCCGAGCTGCCGCTCGTGCCGTGCTATCCCGGTCCCATCAACCAGGTGTTCATGAACTTGCTCGCCAACGCGTGCGATGCGGTGGGCGAGCGCGGCCAGATCCGGATCTCGACTCGGATGGTCACCGACGACGGGACGGCGCGCGTGCGAATCCGAATCGAGGACAGCGGTGTCGGCATCCCACCCGAGAACCTGGAGCGCGTCTTCGATCCGTTCTTCACCACCAAGGAGATCGGCAAGGGCACCGGGCTCGGGCTCTCGATCACGCACAGCATCGTCGAGCGTCACGGCGGAACCATCCGCGTCGAGAGCGCCCCGGGCGACGGTACGCGCTTCACCGTCGAGCTGCCGGTTGCAGCCGGGGAGATGGAAGCCGCAAGCACCCAGCCCCGGACGTCCTCCGACGAGTCCCGCGAGGCCCTCGCGCCGGTCGCGGCGAGGCTATGAGCCGTCGATGATCCACGCGCGCACCCGAGCGCCCGCGACGAAGCCAGGAGAGGTCTCGCGATGAACCCCGCGCGGCTCGTGCTCTTCGACATCGACGGGACGCTGGTGATGAGCGGGCGCATCGGCTCGCGCGCGGTGCGGCGGGCGTTCCACGATCTCTTCGGCATCGAGGACGCGACCCGGGGATTCTTCTTCGACGGCAAGACCGATCCCGGAATCTTTCGCGAGCTCCTCGCCCGTCATGGGCTCGCCCATCGCGATACCGCCGCCGAGCGGGCGCGCTTCTTCCGCCGTTACCTCGAGGTGTTGGACGACGAGCGCGCTCGCGCGGACACCGGCCACGTCCACCCCGGCATCCACGAGCTCCTCGCCGCGCTCGAATCGATCCCTTCGGTTGCGGTCGGTCTTCTCACCGGCAACATCCGCGCGGGTGCGCGCATCAAGCTGGAACGCTTCGCGCTCTGGGAGCGGTTCGGCTTCGGTGCCTTCGGCGACGACGCCGAGACCCGCGACGAGCTGGTCCCGATCGCGCTCGAGCGCGCCGCCAGCGCCCGGGGCGCGCGATTCGATCCCGTCCGGACCTACGTCATCGGTGACTCCGAGCGCGACATCCAATGCGCTCGCGCGGGTGGCGCGGTCGCGGTGGCGGTCGCGACCGGGGGCACGCCGCTCGCCGAGCTGGCCCGCCGCTCGCCCGATGCGCTCTTTCCCGATCTCGCCGAGACCGCGCGCGTGCTCGCCGCGCTCGGCCTCGAATGAGGCACGGTGCCCGAGGCGCGCTGCCGCTCGCCTGGTCGCGATCCGCGCCCTCGCCGTGGTGTCCCGGTGCGACGGCCCCGAGCAACGCCGCTGCGCCCGCGGAGGTGAGTCCCGGTGAATCGTCGATCCGGCCCGCGGTTTCCGTTGCGAATCGCGCTTCTCGCCGCACTCTGGACCGCCGTCGGATGCGGCTGGGCGGGGCACGTCCGCGACCCGCGCGAGTCCCTGGGCTCGGCGCCGCTGGTCGCGGGCACCTTCCGCCGCTCGGTGCAGGTGGGCGAGCGCGAGCGCGCCTATCTGGTGCACGTCCCGCCCGGCTATCGCGGCGATCACGCGCTTCCGGTGGTGCTCGACTTTCACGGCTGGGCCGCGGGTGCCCGCGAGTACGCGGCGTACACGGGATTCGACAGCAAGGCCGACGGCGCCGATTTCCTCTCGGTTCACCCCGAGGGAACGGGCTGGTTCCCGTCGTGGAACGCCGGCCCGTGTTGCGGCTCCGCCGCGCGCAACGAGGTGGACGACGTCGCGTTCGTGGACGTGCTGCTCGACGATCTCGCACGCGTGGCGCGCGTGGACACCACCCGGGTCTACGCGACGGGCACCTCGAACGGCGCGATGTTCGCTTACCGACTCGCCTGTCAGCGCGCCGAGAAGATCGCGGCCATCGCCGCCGTGGCGGGCGCCATCCACATCGACGGCTGCGCGCCATCGCGGCCGGTGCCGGTGCTCCACATTCACGGGCTCATGGATCCGGTGGCACCGTTTCGCGGCGGCAGCCGCTGGTGGAGCAGCTTCGTGGCTGCCTCGGTGCCGGAGGTCGTTTCCGAGTGGGCGGCGCGCAACGGTTGCGCCATGGGTCCGCTCGAATCGCGCAACCAGGGCGAGGTGGCGTGCATCACCTATCCCGATTGCGCGCGCGGCAGCGAGGTGGAGCTCTGCACGATCGAGCATGGCGGGCACACCTGGCCCGGCGCGCGGTGGGAGATCGGCGGGCTCGGCCCGGCCACCGAGGACCTCAACGCGACCGACTACATCTGGGATTTCTTCGCGCGGCACCCGCTCGCTCCTTGAGCATCCTCACGACGCGGCGCGACCCGCTGCCGCCTGGGTAGCGATGGATGGCGGCGGTGGCCCGGCGGTGGACGCGCGCGGGTGCCGCTCGGTCCGCGAGTGCGATAGGGTGCAGCGAATCCACGTCGCCCGCGGCGCGCGCGGGCACCCGCATCGGAGGAGGCCCGGAATGCTCGCAGCTCGAACGCTCGCACGGACGTCCACGCTCGCCTGGCTCGTCGGCCTCGGCCTCGCCGTCGCGCCCATCGCTCCCGCGCACGCCAATCAAGCACCGGTCGCGTCGCCCGCGGCGCCGTCCGGGGCCAAGACGCCGGAGCAGCTCGTGAAGGATCTCACGAGCTCGAGCGCCGCGAGCTACAACGCGGCCGTGCAAGGCCTCCAGGCAGCGGGAGCAGGCGCCGTTCCCGCGCTCACCGCGGCGCTCAAGGACAGCAATGCGGACGTGCGCGGGCGCGCGGCGGCGATCCTCGCGTCGATCGGTCCGGCGGCGAAGGACGCGCTCCCCGCGCTCGGCGAAGGTCTCGCGGACGCGAGCGGCACGGTGCGGCTGATCGTGGCCGCCGCGCTCGGCGAGTTCGGTCCGATGGCCGAAGCAGCCGTGCCGGGGCTCACCAAGGCGCTCGGAGACTCGGTCCCCACCGTCCGGCAGGCCAGCGCGGAGTCGCTCGGCAAGATCGGTCCGGCGGCCAAGAGCGCGTCTCCGGCGCTGATCGCGGCGCTGGGCGACAAGGACGAGCAGCTACGGGTCAAGGCGGCCAGCGCCCTCGGCTTGATCGGCGCCACGGACGCCACGAGCGCGCTCGACGCCTTGGTGCAGAAGGACACGAGCGCCGCCGTGAAGAGCGCCGCGCAAGAGGCGCTCGCCAAGCTGCGCAGCGCTCCGGCGGCGGCGCCGGCGGCCGCGCCCCACAAGCCGTGATCCGCGACTGACGACTCAGCCAGCCCCGCGCTTCGACGCCGAGATACCGGATGTCACTCGATCGAGGATCCGAAAGAGCGCCCGAGATCACGGGCGTCGACATGTTGGTGGATGGCTTCCGGCGCGCCGAGAAGCCCGAGAGCGCGTTCCGAGTGGGGATGGAGCACGAGAAGATCGGCCTGGTGGCGGCCGATCTCTCGCCGCTCCCGTACAGCGGGCCCGCGTCCATCGAGGCGGTGTTCCAGCTCTTGGTCGACCGCTTCGGCTTCGAGCGTTTCAAGGAAGGCGAGGACACGATCGCGTTGGTGAAGGAGGGCACGAGCGTCTCGCTCGAGCCAGGCGGGCAGCTCGAGCTCTCGGGAGCCACTCTGCGCGACATCTTCGCCACCTGCACCGAGCTCACCGAGCACCGCGACATCACGCGCGCGCTCGGGGACGAGCTGGGCATCGTGTGGCTGGGCGTCGGTCACCGGCCGTTCGCCACCAAGGACCAGGTGCAGTGGGTGCCCAAGACCCGCTACCGCATCATGCGGCGCTACCTGCCGACGCGCGGCTCGATGGGGCTCGACATGATGCTGCAGACCGGCACGGTCCAGTCGAACTTCGATTACGCGAGCGAGGAGGATTTCGTCCGCAAGATGCGCGCCGCGACGGCGGTGTCGTCGATCGTCAGCGCCGTCTACGCCAACGCCTCCATCGTCGAGGGCAAGACCGTCGGCTGGACGAGCTGGCGGCAGCGCATCTGGCGCGACGTGGATCCCGATCGCTCCGGGATCTTGCACTTCGTGTTCGACGGCGACTTCGGCTACCGCCGCTACGTGGAGTGGGCGCTCGATGTGCCGATGTTCTTCATCCGTCGTGGCGGCGGCTACCTCGGCGAGATCGCCGGCACCCCGTTCCGCCAGTTCCTCGAGCGCGGCTTCGAAGGTCATCGCGCCACCCTCGCCGACTGGAGCGATCACCTGACCACGCTCTTCCCCGAGGTCCGCGCCAAGGGCTACATCGAGGTGCGCGGCGCGGACTGCTGCGACAAGGACTTGAACTGCGCGCATCCGGCGCTCTGGAAGGGCATCCTCTACGATCGCACCGCGTGCGACGCGGCGTTCGCCCTGGGGCGTGATCTGACGCGCGCCGAGCGCGACCAGCTGCTCGTCGACGTGGCGCGTGACGGGCTCGACGCTCGCGCGCGCGGCCGCTCGATGCTCGACCTGGCCCGCGAGCTCGTCGAGATCGCCCGTGACGGGCTGGTGCGCCAACGGCCCGGCGAGCACCCCGACATGACCGAGGCGCCCTTCCTCGATCCCATCCGTCGCGTGCTCGATCGCGGCAAGTCGCCGGGCCGCATCGCCGCCGAGCTCTGGGACGGCGAGTTCGCCCACGACCGCCACAAGCTCGTCGAGCACTACCGGTTCTGATCGTTCCGAGCAGATTCGCCCTCGAGATAGCCGTTGCGGCGCAGCAGGTTCACCTGCTTGGTGGCGGGTAGCGCGCCCCATTCGCGAATCGTCCGCGTCCTCTCCGGCGGCAAGAGTCCGAGCGCTTGCGCCAGCACCGGATCGAACGGAATCGTCTCCTCACGGCGGCCTTGGTCGTCCGCCGCGAGCCAGCGCTCGACGGCGGCGCGGGTTTCCTCGTTCTTCGGCTCCCAGAGGCGCCGCTTCGGGTGATGGGCCCACCCGTCGCCGATCACCAGCGCCACGATCAGCGCGGAAGCGAGCCACGCGGCGCGCCGCACGCGCGCGCTCGACGCTCTCGCGAGAGCCCCCAGCGCCGTCGCCAACGCGACCGGGCACCACGCGAGCGCACCCAGCACGAAGCGCGGATCGGGATAGAAATAGGCGCCGAACACCAGCCAATGGCTGGCGCACCAGCCGGCGACCGCGACCGTCACGGTGAGGGCGTTGCCCGCGGCGTTTCCTGCGGTGGGACCGGCTCGTCGTGCCGCAACGACCCCCGCCGCGACCAGCCCCGCGAGCGCCAGCCAGCCGAGCGCAGGCCACAGCGTTCCGAAGTGCGCCCAGCCGTGCGGCGGAGTGAGCCCCAGGAACGTGAGCCCGTACGCCCGCAGCTGCCCGACCGTCTCCGATCCAACGACCGCGGGAATGTGCGGATTGGCGATCCACGCGTAGCGCCAGCTGAACGTCACGTCGAGCGAACCGAAGCGCTCGGGTGCCCAGAACGGGTAGGCCGACCATTGCCAGGGCGAGAGCCCGGAGCGCGCCAGCACCACCCCCGTCGCCATCACCGGCGGAAGCACGCCAGTCAGCGCCAGCAGCGTCAAGCGCCCCGCGCGCCCCCAGCCGTGGATCCTGGCGCTGCGCAGCGCGAGCAACGCGAGCGGAGGGGCGAGGAGCAGCCCCTCGACGGTGCGCATCGTGAGCGCGAGCCCCGCGGCGAACCCCGCGCCGAGCGCCCAGCCGACGCTCGCCGCCCCGCTTCGCGTGCGCTCGACCGGCGCCGCGCGCAGGAACGCGACAGTCGCGCAGGCGAGCGCCGTGAACGAGGCGAGCGCCGTGGGCTCGTCGCTCATGAGTGTTCCGCCCGAGCTCGCGGAGAGCGGCGACCAGCACCACAGCACGCCCGCGCCGAGGCCGAACGCGATCGCGCTGCGCGAGCGTTCGGTCTCGCCGTCGCACCCCGTTTCGCGGTCGCCGCGCCGGCATTCGAGCGCCGTCATCGTGGCCAGCGCGATCCCGCTCGCGAGCAGCGCCCCGAAGATCGCCGTGAATCGCCACAGCCGCGCGCCGTCCGCACCGGCGCGCAGCGCCAACGTCTGCACGAGCGGCCAGCCCGGCGAATAGCGCGGCCGGACACGATGGGGGCCGATCTGCAGGAGGAACGTGCC
The DNA here is from genome assembly GCA_046331705.1 of bacterium. Lineage (GTDB taxonomy): Bacteria > JADJOY01 > JADJOY01 > JADJOY01 > JADJOY01 > JADJOY01. The sequence continues at coordinate 22,101 of JAXLQJ010000023.1, forward strand.
GTCGGCGGCGATGGACTGCGCGGACGCCGCGTATTCGAGGCTGTCCGGCGACGGCAGGAACGCCGCACCCTTGCCGTCCTGGTACCAGCTCCAGCGCGCCGCCAGCGCCAGCGGCGTCAGTGCAACCAGCACCAGCAACGCGCGCCGTCCGGTCATGCGGCCCTTGCCCGCTTCGTTACCGCCGGCAAACGAACGGTGCTAGAAAGGCGCTCATGGCCGACCACCCCACCATCGCGGAAGAGCTCGGCTTCGCGCCCGACGCGAAGCTCTTGATCATCAACGCCGACGATTCCGGGCTCTGCCACAGCGCCAACATGGCGACCCTGCGCGCCCTCGAGATGGGCGCGATCACCACCACCACGGCCATGCCGCCGTGCCCGTGGTTCGCGGAGATGGCGAGCATCGCCGCCGCCAATCCCGAGCTCGACGTGGGTCTGCATCTCACGGTGAACTGCGAGTGGCGGCGCTATCGGTGGGCGCCGGTCGCAGGTGCGCGCGCGGTGCCGAGCCTGGTCGGCCCCGAAGGCTTCTTCTGGGCCAGCGAGGAAGAGACCGTCGCGTACGGCACCGTCGAGGACGTGAAGACCGAGGTCCGCGCCCAGATCGAGCGCGCGCTCGCGCTCGGCATGCTGCCGACCCACATCGACAATCACATGGGCCCGCTCCACTATCGGCAGGACTTCTTCGAGGCGATGGTCGAGATCGGGCACGAGTACGGACTGCCGGCGCGGGTGCCCTTCTATCACGAGGTCGCGGCGGCTCACGACATGCCCTGCATCCAGTCGTTCGGCATGTACTACAGCCCCGAGGGCGGCAAAGCGGCGAAGTTCGAGCTCTACGAAGCGCACCTCGCCAACCTGGCCCCCGGCGTCCACGAGATCGCGGTTCACCTCGCGGACGACACCGACGAATGGCGCGAGCTCTGCTACGTGGCGGTCGACGATCATCCCTGGGAAGACCGCATCTTCGATTACGAGTACGTGACCGCGCCGTCCACGCAACAGCGGCTGGAAGAGCTGGGGATCCAGCTGCTCGGTTATCGCGCGCTCCAAGATCTCTGGAAGAAGCGGCTCGCCGCGAAGTGACGCGCGCCACCGCGCGCGGGTCGCGCCGCCGCCCGGGATCGCAGGTTTCCGTGTCATTCGCGCCGCTGCCGATGCGTCCTCGCCGGTCCCCGCGCTCGGAGCTCACGTGAAGGCGGGTTGGACGGAGATCGTGCTCTGCGTGGCGCCGGACGTGGCGGACGACGCCGCGTATCTCTTGACCGAGCTCGGCGCCGAAGGGGCGTGGCAGGAGCTGGGCGTCGAGGATCGGGGCTCGGTGGAGATCCGCGCCTACGTGCGCCCCGACGCCGACGCGTCGGCGATCGTTGCCGAGATCGAGCGCCATGCGGCGAGTTGGTTGCGCGCGCCGGTGCTGGCGCGGCCGCTGGTCGAGCGACCGTGGGCGGAGATGTGGAAGAAGCATTTCCGGCCCCAGCAGGTGGCGCCGGGCCTGTGGATCGCACGCCCACGCGCGCGGGTGCCCATGGGGCGCGGCGACCACTGCGTGCGCATCGAGCCCGCCAACGCGTTCGGTACCGGGCTCCACGGCAGCACTCGCGTGTGCCTCCGCCATCTGCGCCGCTTGGCTGGCGACGGCAAGGGTGCCCGCATTCCGGCGGTCCTCGACGTCGGGACCGGCAGCGGAGTGCTGGCGATCGCCGCGCTCTTGCTCGGCGTGCCCGCGGCGATCGGCGTCGATGCCGACGTCGAGAGTGTCCGCGAGGCGCGCCGCAACGCGCGCCGCAATCGGGTGGCGGACAAGCTGGCGCTGGTCGCGGGCGGGCCCGAGGTGGTGCGCGGGTCGTATCCGCTGGTGCTCGCGAACCTCACCGCGCCCACCCTGGCCGCGCTCGCGGACGTGCTCGACGCGCGCGTCGATCGCGCCCGCGGCACGCTGATCGTCGCGGGGATCACGCGCAGCGAGGAGGACGAGGTGCGGCGCCTCTTCGCGAAGCGCGGATTGGTCGCGAGCGCGCCGCTTCGGGATGGCGATTGGTCGTCCTTCGCGCTGCGTCGCAAGCCGCGACCCGTCGCGCGTCGGCGCTCCGCCAGCACGCCGGCCCGAAGCAGCGCTCGGGGGAAACGCCGATGAAGCTCCGCCGTTTTCGCATCGACGCGACGGCCGTTCACGGCGGCACGGCGCTGCTCGAGGGAGACGCGGCCCATCACGTGCGCCACGTGCTTCGACTCAAGCCCGGTCAGACCCTCGAGCTCTTCGATGGCTCCGGCAACGAGTGGGTGGGCCAGGTCGACAAGCTCGAGAAGCACCGCGTGCTGGTGCGGATCGAGGCGCACCAGTTCACCGCGCCCCGCGAGGAGGGACCGCGGGTGGTGCTGCTCTTCTCGCTGGCGCGCGGCTCGCACACCGACCTCGCGATCCAGAAGGTGACCGAGCTGGGGGTCTCCGAGGTGCGTCTCTTCGTGAGCGAGCGCACCGTGGCCGTGCCGCGGCCCGGCGGCGATCCGGTGCGCATCGATCGGCTGGAGCGGATCGCCGCGGACGCGGCGCGCCAGTCCGGACGAGCCCACGTCCCGCCCGTGCTCAGCCCGGTGCCCTTTCGCGACGCGCTCGAGGCGCTGCCGGGGGGCGAGACGCGCCTGATGCTGTGGGAGCGCGAGCACGAGCTGCCGCTCGCGCGGGCGCTCGCCGAGTGGGACCCCACCCGCGCGCTGGTGCTGCTGGTGGGTCCCGAGGGCGGGTTCACCGACGACGAGGCCGACCTCGCGAAGCGCGCGGGCTTCGCCACGGTGCACGTCGGTCCGTTCATCCTGCGAACCGAGACCGCGGCGATCGCCGCCGTCGCCGCTGCCCGGATCTTGGTACCGGAGGCAGGCGGCGCCCTCGGGCGGCGCGACGGCGCACAGGACGTCGGTTTCCCGGACCAGTCGAGCCTCGACGGACCGGAATCCGCCGAGATCCTGCCCGACTAGGACCCGGTTGCGGTCGTGCTTCGGACCGCGCCAGGCTCCTCCCACCCGGGTCTTCTTGGGGGGGCTGAACGCCACGCCGTCTCGCCATCGCTCGACTAGGGTTCGCTGATCGAGGCCACCACTAGGGGTTGGGGGTGCGATCGCCCAGGACGAGGTGGACAGGGGGATGGAATCGAATATCCCTAGGAATTCCCGTAGCCCGGCGCCAATCTCTTCGAGCAAATTCTTCTTGACCGGTCGCAAACGCTTGGCTACGCTGCCTTCGCACTCTCTGACACACGCGCACGCCTCCATCCGTGTCCAGAAGAAACCGCGGCAAGCGACCGGGTCCGGACGGGGCTAGTCCCCCGCCCGGGTTGAATCTCGACGGCATCGTCGAGATGACCTGGGAAATGCCCAAGGTCAGCCGTCCGGCTGGCCCGCGCGTGGTCGAGCCCGCCAAGCCCGAGGACCGCTTCGGGCGTGACGACGAGCGGGAACCGGATCTGTTCGCGGCGCTGACTCCGGCCCCGCGCCCGCCGCGAAGCAACCCGCCGGAAGCGCCGGCTCGCCCCAAATCGCCGAGCAGCCTGCTCGCGCGCGCCAACGAGCAGGCCAAGCTGGACGAGGTCGACCTCGACGTCCCCACGTTCGATCGGCGCGGGGTGCGGCCGAGCTTCGACGCGGCAGGCGACGACCAGCGCGCTGCCGCCGAGCGCGATGATCGTCCGTCGCGCCGCGACGCGAACGGACCGACGGCCACGCCCGTCGCTCGGGACCTCGCGAGCGACGGCTTCGATCCCGACGAGCACGAGCCGTCGATCTTCGACTCCGGGCTCGGCCTCCCCGTCGCCAAGCCGCAGGACGTGCCGGTCAGCGCCGAGCGTCCCGCCGAACGAGCCTCCGAGCCACCGCGAGTGAGCGCACCCGCGCGAAGCGCGGCACCGCCCGCGGTTCAAGACACCGACGCCGACGACGATTTTCCCTTCCATTCGTCGTCCGCCGACCCCAACGCGCTCGACACCATCGCCTATCTCACCAACGAGCTCGCGGGCCACATCGCCGCGTTCGACGAGCGGGCGACCTCCGCGCGTGAGACCCGCGACACCGCCGTCGGCGCCGCCGACCGCGAGGACGCACGGACCTGGGTGGACGTCGCCGACACGCAGATCGACGATCCCGACATCGCGCGACTTCGGCGCGAAGCGGATGCCTTCGATCTGGATCTCGAGGCCGCACCCGCGCAAGCCGCGGAAACGGAGCGCGGGCGCGCCGCCGAGCCCGCGATCGTGGTGCCGGCCACCGCGCACGCCAGCGAGCCCGCCGTGATCGATGCCGACGAGGCCGATCACCCGATGCCGCGCGGGCCCGCAATCGCCACGTTCGTGATCGAGCGTGTCGCCCCCGCCCCGGCCGAGCGCGAGGCACCCGAGGCGCGTGAGCGTGCCGCGGACGGTGCCGCGCGAGGTGGCGAGCGCGTCGCCATCGACTGGGACGAGCTGCGCGCCGCGCGCGCCCGCGACTGGGACGCCTTCGAAGCGGGGAGCGCGCCGCGAATCGCCGAAACGGCTCGCCCCGCCGAGCCCGAGCGGGAGCCCGTCGTCGAGCCCCGCCGCCGCGTCGCCCGCCCGATCGAGACGTTCGCGGAAGCGGGCATCCAGCCCCCGCGCGCGGCCAGCGCCAGCCGGGTCGAGCCCGTGAGCAACCTCGCCGCCGAGGCGCCCCGCGTCCGTCCGCCGCAGCCCGCGGTCGAGGCCCGCGCCACGCCACCGGCGCGCTGGCTCGATGCCGAGTCGCCCAGAGTGGCGCGGCACGGATGGAACGAGGTCACCGAGCCCGACCTGCTCGACGAGATGGACGACGCCGTCGACGGCCACGTCGAAACGCAGGAGGAGCTGGCGCCGTTCACCGCGCGCTCGCTCGCGTTCGCCATCGACATCGCGATCGTCGCATCCACGGCAATCGTCGCCGTGCTCCTCGGCGTGATCGCGTTCGGCGCCACCGAATACCAGCGCATCGACTTCGTGCACAGCTTCGGCGTCCTCGACGATGCCTTCAACTACCTCTTGGTGCTGATCGGCGTTGTCTACTTCACGGCCTCCCACGCCTGGACCGGCGCCACGCTCGGCAAAGCGCTGCTCGGCCTGCAAGTGCTGCGAGCCGATCGCAGCGGCCCACCGAACATCGGCTGGTCCCTGGCGCGGACGGCGATGTACCTGCCGTCGTCGATCCTCGGCCTCGGCTTCCTGTGGGCGCTCAAGGGGCCACGGCGCGCCTGGCACGACCTCGTCGCGCGCACGGTGGTCGTCCGGACCCACCCGCCCGATCCGGGCTGATCCCGCGCGCGCCGTCGGAGTCGGCTCCGACACGCGACACGAGCGCGCGTACGACGCGATCCTTGACGCGCAACTCACGCGCTCACTACGCTCGCGCCTCTCGCGTCGACCACCCGAGTCGCGGGCGAGCGAGCGACACAACGGCCAGGTAGCTCAGTCGGTAGAGCAGGGGACTGAAAATCCCCGTGTCGGCGGTTCGATTCCGTCCCTGGCCACCAGATCCTGAAGGATGTCGGTCCGTTGAAGCCGAGTTGGACGCGGCTGGGAACGCGACTTCCTACGCCCCTGAGTTGCGGTGGTTTGCTCCATGCAGGCCGCTCGACTCTCGGTGGGGCGGCAATGCTGACGTAGAGGCTCGAGGGCGCCGTGCCCACAGCGCCGCCCGCCAAGCCGTCCCGGATTGCTCGCGGGAGCGCAGCGAGCTGATCGCGATCATCCGAGCGTGCTCGATCGGTTCTGCACCCCCGCCCCTCCCCGAAGGGGACACCGGTCGTGATATCGCTTGTGATATCATCAGCGCGTAACCAACCCGCCGCAGCGTGTTCGAGGGGACCGCCCATGGCTCAAGTGATCGTTCGGAAGCTCGATGATCGGGTCAAGCACGCACTGGAGCGCCGCGCGAAGTCGAGGGGCGTCTCCCTCGAAGAGGAGCTGCGGCGGGTGCTCACTGCTGCGATCGAGCGGGAGACCGAGGAGGTCCTGAGGGACTCCGCTCGCCTGCGTTCGATGACCAACCGCCACCGCCAGACCGACAGCACCGATCTCATCCGTGCCGATCGGGATGCTCGATGACCCTCGTCATCGACGCGAGCGTGGCCTTCAAGTGGTTCGTGGAAGAGCCGGACTCCGATGCTGCACAGCGCATCCTCGAGCGAGAGCCGGCGCGCATCGCGCCCGATCTCGTCCTCCTCGAGATCGCGAACACGGCCTGGAAGAAGGAGCAGCGGGGTGAGATCTCGCCGGATCACGCGACCGCGATCGTCGAGTCGGCGCCCCGCTTCTTCACACGCCTGGTACCGGCTGCGACGCTCCTCGAACGCGCGCTCGGAGTCGCTCGCGTGCTCGGCCATCCGGTTTACGACTGCGTCTACCTGGCGCTCGCCGAGGTCGAGCAGGCTCGCTTGGTCACGGCGGATCGGCGGCTTGCGGGACGCGTCGCCGGCACCCGGTGGTCGCGGAAGGTGCGTCCACTGGTCCGGTAGTGGCCTCACGGCGATCGCATTCGGCAGCCCCAGCCGGTATCCCTCGTGCGTGGGCCGGGCAAAGGAATCGCAGCCTCGCAAGATTCCGGTTTCCCTGGCACGATCTGCCCCAGGCAACCGCAGCCAACGTCAAGTGAGCCCAACGTCGGTCGACCCGGACTCCCTCCGGATGCGGTCCAACCATCTGAGGGCCACCCGAACCACGAACCGAGAGACGTCGAGCGCACGCCCGATGCCGGTGAGCGTCATGCCAATGGTCCGGCGCCGACTCGCCGTCGAGGTTCGTGCGCCTCGCGGGTCGCCCGCGAGGGATCCGCGCAACGTAGCGCCGCGGACGGACTTCCTAAACTGACGGACTGCGTGAGCCGACCCAGTTCTCCACCACGAGGTCCGGGATCCGTCGGAAGTGAGCCTCGTTGTTGGTGACGACCGCGAGTCCGTGAACCAGGGCCGACGCTGCGATGAGGATGTCGGCGTCGCCGACGAGTCATCCGCGTTGTTTGAGCACCGCATAGATCTCGGCGGCGCGCACCACGATCTCGTCGCTCAGCGACACGATCCGGCTTGACCCGCAGAACCGATCGAAAGCCACGATCTGGCGGGATGCGTTCTTGGCCTTCAGGCCGCGGAGGATCTCGTAGCGAGTGATGATCGAGATGGTGAACGCGCCGTGCTCAACCAGATAGGCGCGAGCTGGACGAACCACGGAGGGGTTCCCTCTCATGACCGCGGAGAGGGTGTCCGTGTCGAGCAGTGCTTCGGGCAGGGCCATCAATCGGCGGCCGCTCCGAAGAACGCCCGGCGCTTGGCCATGGCCTCGATTTGGTCGACATCGGCCGCGGAAAGCCCCTCGTAGACACAGCTCGCGAGCGCGAGGATCTCGTCCGCTGGCGCCGTTCCGGCACGCTCCACGGTCACACGAACGCGCTCGCCCTCCACGAGCTCGAGCGGTTGAACGGGTTTCAAGACCCCATTCTCGAACACGGCATCAAGTGTGGTCGTCACGGTGTGTCTCCTACCGAGAGTCTAGCGCAGGCGCGTGCGCCGCGACCGACCGCGGTTGTGGACTACGTCGACCGGGCACGGGATCATCCCGAGTCCCGCGCTTGCGTGACGCCATCGTCTGGTCGGGGCTCCGGCAGTGATGCGCCGAAGTTGGGGGCGTGATGCTTCCTGATGTCCTCCACCCAGCGCCGAGCCTTCCGAACGACGAACCGGGACACGCCGAGCGCCCGCCCGATGTCGGTGAGCGTCATGCCAAGCCCGCGGAGATGCGCGGCTTTCGCAGCGAGCCGTTGATGCGCAGGCGCGTCATCCGGGTCGAGCAGGACGGTCTCGAGTTGCACCTCGCCCGCGGTTCGAATTCTTTGCGAGCGGGGCCACCAGGTTCCAAGCGAGATCGGTTGGCTGCTGAGCCGAGGTGGGGCGCGGCTGGCCGAACGGGTTCGTCCAGCCAGGGCGTTCGGCCCTCGGCTCCGTTCAGGTCGCTCGACTTGCCCTCGAGCCGAGCTTGCGGACGCGACTCCCCCGCGGGAGATGGGGCAGCGCAATCACAGCCGCGCGAGACTCCGTTTTTCTGGCACGTTTTCGGGCACGGTTCGCCCCAGGCAACCGTAGCCAACGCCCAGTGCGACCAACGTCGGCAGAACCGGGCGCTTCCAGACGTGTCCAGCCCTCCGAGGGCCACCCGAACCACGAACCGAGACACGTCGAGCGCTCTTCCGGCCGGGGCGTCTTGGGGTGCCGAGCCGACCCCTGCGCTGTTCGAGCACCGCATCGATCTCGGCGGTCCGCGCCGCGATCTCGTCACTCAGCGACACGATCCGGCTCGTCCCGCAAGAACCGATCGATCGCCTCGATCCGGTCGACATCGGCCGCGAAAAGCCCCTCGCCCCACGGTTCGCGAGCGCGAGGATCTCGCCGGCCGCCGATCGCCGGCTCAGCGGAACTCGAGAGCCACGCTCACGCCCAGGGTGCGCGGCGGCGCGGCCTCGCCCACGAATCCCGACGGGGTCGTGAACGGGATCGCGAGCGGGATCACGCGCTCGTCGCCGAGGTTGCGACCGAAGAGCCGCACGCTCAGCGCGTCGTAGCCGAGCCACACCGCGGCGTCGAAGAGATCGTACGGCGCGAGACGCTCGGTGTTCGCCGCCTCGTAGAAGTAGTCGCCCCGGCGAATCCATTCGCCGCGAACGCCGATTCTCCAGTGCTCGCCCAGCGTCCGCTCGTAGGTCGCCGCCAGGAACACGGTCAGCTCGTCGGCGAACGGCAGGCGATTGCCGCCCACGTCCTCGCCGAGGTAGCGGCTGCCGGCCCCGAACCGCGCGTCGAGCACGCCCAGCGCTGCGTCGATGCTCAAGCCGGCGATCGGCCGCGCCCGCGCTTCCAGCTCGATTCCCTGGCTGCGCGCGTGGCCGGTGTTGTCGATGTAGTAGCGCCCCGGCGCTCCCGCGAGCGGGACGTTGAGCTGCAAGTCGTCGAGCTCCACGCGGAAGAACGCCAGGTTGGTCTCCACGCGCTGCGCGAGGAACGTCGACTTGGCGCCCAGCTCGTAGGCCCAGCTCCATTCCTCGCCGTAAGCGATCGAGTCGGCCGGCGCCAACGCGTTGAACCCGCCAGCGCGATAGCCGCGCGCCGCCGAGACGTAGACGCGGTGCTCGGGCAGCGGCGCGAAGCTCAGGATCGCGCGCGGTGACACCGACTGGAACGAGCGGGTGTCGTTCACCGCCACGGGCTCCACCAGCGGCAGCTCGCCGCCCGGGAGCTCGAGCGCGGTGACGGAGTCGATGTCGGCGTGCTTGCGCTCCAGGTCGTAGCGCAGCCCGGCGGTCGCTTCCCACTGCTCGAGAAAGCCGAGCGTCGCTTGCGCGTAGAGCCCCACTCCCCCGTCGTCGAGCACCGCGCGCGTGCGGTCCTGGGCCGGCTCGAAGCGCTCGTTCAAGAGATCGCGGAGCGCCGGTGGGACGGCGATGCCGCCGCTTTCGAGCAAGTACGCGGGTGCGATGAAGTTCGTGGTGTCCTGGGCGTCGTCGTGAAGAAAGCCGAACACTCCCGCTTGACCGCCCCACGTCGTGCCGAGCCCCAGCGGCTCGGCGTCGCGGGTGGCCACGCGCAGCTCTTGGGTGAGCTGCCAGCCGTCGCGAACGCTGGTCCGCGTCAGATCGGGCTCGGCGGTGGCGTCGAGGTCGGTGGTCTCCGCTGCGCGGTAGTCGACGAAGCCGGTGATGGATTCGACCGCGAGTGAATCGCCGCGGTGGTGGACGTCGAGCGTCTGCGCGTTCAGATCACGCTGGGTGCGACCCTGGAAATCGTGGCTCACGCGATCGGGGTTCGCGCGCAGCGCGGCGAGGTCGCCGAGCGCGAAGTCGCCGTCGTTGGCGGACTCGCCGCGGGCGATGAGCCGCGCGCCGAATCCACCATCGCCGTCACCGCCGAGCTTGAGCGCGTAGAAGCGCGCGGCGCGGTCGTCGAGGCGATCTCCGGTGACGGTGTTCGTCGAGTAGCCGTCGCGAGTCGATTCGCCGTACGCCAAGCGCACGCCGAGCGGCGTGTCGAAGAGCGGCCCCCCGAGCGCGGCGCGCAGGTCGCGGCGCGCGAAGTCGCCGAAGGTGAGCTCGCCGCGGCCGCCCCAGCTCGGGGTCGGTGCGATCGACGTCACGTTGAGAACGCCGCCGAGCGTGTTGCGGCCGTAGAGCGTGCCTTGCGCGCCGCGCACCAGCTCGATCCGCTCGACGTCGAGCAGCTCCTGGCTCGAGGTGTCGCCCGAGAGCTGCGGGACTCCGTCGAGATAGGTGGTGACCCCGGGGTTGGTGGTGCTGCCGCCGATGCCGCGGAACTGGGGATTGCTCACCGCCCGCGCCGTGAAGTCCACGAGCCGCGCGTTGGGCGCCAGCTCCGCCGCCTGCGCCGTGGAGCGCAGGTCCGCGCGCTCGAGCTCGGCCCGGCCCACCGCGGTGACCGAGACGGCGGTCTCGTTCGCGGGCTCCGCGATCCGGTTGGCGGTGACGACCACGGTCTCGACCGTCGCTCGTTCGTCGTCGTCTTCCGCGTCGTCTGCGCGTGCCAGCGGCAAGCCCGTCGCGAGCAGCGCGAGCAGCAGCGCCGGAACCGCAGGCCGTGCTCGCCAGGGCACGCTTCGAGATCGGGGGGAACGCATGCCGCCGGATCGCGGGGCTCACCCGCCGCGTCCGTGTTCCCCGGAGGCGAGCGGCGCCTGTGCGGGCTCGTCCCAGCCGGGGATTCCGGCGGCAATGGCGTGAATCGAGATGCGTAGCCACACGATCGCGACCAGCACCAGCATCGCGGTCCCGGCGACGACGATGCGTCGCAGCGCGTGACGCGGATCGCGTGGCTTGCGAGCGACCGCCGCATGCAGCTCGCCCAGGGCGAACGTCGCCATGGCCGCCGCGATCACCCCGTAGAGCACGATCTCCAGCGCTTCCAGCGCCTGGAAGGCGATCGCGCCCACGCCACGACTCTGGGAGAAGCCGACCACGATGCGGGTCGCGCCCCACAGGCAGATCTGTCCGAAGTGGGCCAGGAACTCGAACGCGGCGGCGGCCAGCGCGACGAACGCGGCGATCGCCACGAGCCGCGCGAAGGCGCGCCCCAGCGGGCGCCGCGCGTGCGACGGTGGCGCGTGCAGGCGCTCCTCGAGCGCCTCGCCCCGCGTCACGCCGAACGCGCGTGACGCCTCGCGGACGAGCTCAACGAGCGTCGCCGTCCACGGACGCATGCGTCCCTTTCCGCGGCACCAGGTGGAAGAGAAGCGCCGCGATTCCACCGGCCAGCATGACGGATTGGCAGGCCAGCGCCACGACGTTGTCGAGGCGACCATCGAAGAAGAAGATCCGCTCGGCTCCGTGCTCGCCGTGGGGCGGAAGCCACTGCATGTCCAGATACCACTCGGTGCGGCCGGCGACCCGCAGCAGCTCGAGGCTCACCAGCAATCGCAGCGGCGAACGGTTGCGCCGGATCCAATCCGTCCAGCCCCTTGCACGCGCGAGCGGATCGTCGGCGAGCAGCAGCAGCGCCGCCACGATCAGCTCCCACAGCAACGTGTGCATCGTGAGCGCTTCCATGTGCCGGTCCTGGGGCGACCAGGTGCCGACCATGGCGCCGCGCACCCACACGGTGACGAGCAGCATCGCGACGACGCACGCCGTGACGCGTGACGGGCTCGCGTCCCCGATGCCGCCGCTCGCTTGCCGATCGTCGGCCGGCTCGGTCGAGCCGATCGCCACGAACGCCAGCAACGCGCAGGCACTCACGCAGGCCGCGCCGAGCAGCTCGCGCCCGTCGAGCGGCCCGACGTAGAGATTGCGGCCGTAGGCGCTGTCGAAGAGCTCGGCTTGCAGCACCTCGCGCAAGCCTCCCAGGACGATGATGCAGAGCACGCCGAGCGCGGCCGAATCCGCGTGACATCGCAAGAGACGGCTCAGCGTGCCCAGACGCTGCTCGCGCGGGACGCTGCGATGGTCCCAAAGCCGCAGCATGAATGCGGTGAGCACGGTGCCGAAGAGCGTGACCCGAAGCGGCCAGTTGATGACCCAGCACATCAGACCCGGCGTGGCGACGTTGGGAAAGTTGAGGTGTTGCGAAGGTGCCAGCGCGGGCGCCCCATAGAGCAGCATGGCGCCGCCGAGCCCGAAGCCCGCGAGCCACGCGCAACCGGCGAGCGCGTCGATCCAGGCGCTTCCACGCCGCGTCGCGGCGCACGCCGCCGCCGCAATCGCGCGCACGCGCTCGGCCGCCGTCATGGTGCCAGCAGTGTCGTCATCGCGGGGGTGGTCGCGTCGCCGCCGACACCGTCCCAGCGTACGACCGTGCCGGTCCTGAGCTGGGCAGCGAAGAGCCGGCGGTTCGCGCGATCGAGGGCGAGCGCCACCGGGCGCGCGGGCGCAGCGAGCACGCCGCGCGGCTCGAGCCCGGGCACGGCGAGGCGCGAGATCCGATCGGAGAAGTGGTTCGCCACCCACAGCGACCCGGTGTCCGGATCGGCGAGCAGGCCCAGCGGCCCCGCGCCGGTCGCGCGCTCGTCCACGACCGCGAGGGTTCGGAAATCCACGGCGCGAACGACTCCGTCCTTCTCGTCCGCCGCGTAGATCCGGTCGCGATCCGCGTCCAGCACGATCGACTTCACGTAGCGTCCGACGCTGGCGGATCGCTCCACGCGCAGGCTCGCATCGAGCACGTAGATCCGACCGCCCGGCGGTTCGACCACCACGACCTCGCCGGTCGCCGCGACGGGAACCACTGGCCACGGCAGCGCCGCCCAGTCGCGGCGGCCCAGCGAGATCCACGGTGAAGCCCCGGCGGGCTCCCATCCACTCGGCTCGCGCGGACGCATCCGCAACACCTGGATGGCTTCCGCCGCCTGCTGCTCACGGCCATCGTTTCGCACGCACACGAGCGAGCCATCGGCTTCCGTGGCCATCCCCCAGGTGCCGAAGTTCCAGCGAGCCGAGCTGCTGGCTTCCCGCTGCGTCGCCGCCGTCGCATCCGCCGGGCTCCGGCTCGATCCCGTGTCGGCGGACCTGGTCTCGCGCTCGGGGTTCGGGCCTTCCGGCACGAAGCAGCGATCGTCGCCGGTTCGGCGCGCGATCTGCGTCCACTGGACTTCGGGACCGCTTTCCTTCCACGCCAGCCACGGCTGGCGCGTGGCCTTCGCGGCGGCGCGGACCTCGCACACGTCCGGTCGATCCTGGAACGACACCAGCGGCCGTCCGTGGCGCGCCGACCACGTCAACACCAGCGGCCGGCCCGCGAACGTGGCCCGCTCCAGCACGCGGCCGTCGTCCGGGGCCAGGGCGAGCACCGCGTTCTCGTTGATCTGGGCGACGAAGAGCCGGCTACCGTCGGGGCTCAGCACGAGATCGATGGGGCCGCTGCCCCATCCCAGGTGCGCGCCGTCCAAGCGGCCCGCGCGATCGATGTGAAGGCCGAGCGCGAGCGCGGTCAGCACCACCGCGACTCGCGAGCAGGCGAGCGCGCGTTCCCGCCGCGGGCCCGTCGCGAATCCGCGTGCGCGCTCCCGCAGCGCTCGAAAGCCTTCCATGGGTCGCCCCGAAACCTCGTGTCGCGCGCTGGCTGCGCTGGTGCTGAGATCGTGACGCGCCGGGCGGGGGGCGGCGGGCTCGACGCTCGCGTCGGATCGCTCGAGCGCATGTAGGCCAGCGCCTTCGCTCAAGTCAAGCGCCACGCGATCGCGCCGCGCGGCGGCGACGGTGCCGCGCTCGCGAAGCGTCGGGAGCGCGAACCAAGCGAGCCGGCCGAGTCCCCGCGCCCTGGCTCGCTCAGCCCTTGAACACCACGGTGAGCCGATGGTCGCGGAGCTCGAGGTCGTGAGCGGAGGTGGCGACGCGTTGGACCTCGGGCGCGTCGAGACGCAAGCGCGCCAGCGGCCGATGCGCGCGGCCGTGCCAGGGGCACACCAGGGCGTCGCCGTCGTGCCGCGCGTCGTCGAGGCAGGCGCCATCGTGGGCGCACATGCGCGGGTAGACGCGCAGCTCTCCGTCGCGAGCCTCGACGCGCACGCCGTCGTGTCCGTCGCTGCCGAGCAGAACGGTGCGCGGCTGGCCGTCGAAAGGGCCGACTTCCTGCCGCCACCCCGCGCCGGCGGAAACGGGCGCCACGACGTTGTCCTGCGCGAGGTTCAAGGAGCCGCGATAGGTCGCGGGAGAGTCGTTGGTGAAGCCATAGCCGCGCCCACGCAGCGCGGCCCGCCGTGCGCGCAGCGGCAAATCCTCGCGGTCGATGCGCTCGTGATTGCGCAACAGGATGCGGCCGATCCACGGATGGAAGAGCTTGAGCCAGCGCGGCGAGCCCACGTGAAAGCACGTCTCGACGCGCGCCTTGCCCTCGACGCTGGAAAAGCTCGACTCGGAGAAGAGCACGAAACACGCGAAGCTCGTGAAGTAGAAGTGGCGCCCTGGCGCGACCGCGAAGTGAGCGACGCTCAAGGGCAGCCGAAATCCCGCCACGCGCTGAAAGAGGAAGCTCGCCGAGCGATCGTCGGATACCGCCACCGGCACCGCGCCGAGCGCGCCGTGGACATGCGCCACGTGTGCCAGGTCGCGTTGATTCCAGTCCACGTCGCTGGGTGCGTAGCGGCCGACCTCGACCCACTCGAAACGCGAGAAGACGTAGCCGTCGCGCTCGAGATCGCGCCGCACGTCCGCGAGCGAGCGCTCCATGGTCAGCCTCGGCCGGCTCGCGGCGAGTGGCGGCCCGCCGTCGACGCCGTTCCGTGCAGGCGGCGGCTCGGTCGCATCGGCGCCGGCACGGCGAATCCCGTCACGCGCCGAATGCGCAGACCGCGAAGAGCAACGCAGCGAGACCGAGCGCGAGCCGCCGGTGGCGGATGCGCAGGCGCGCGGCGTCGGCAGGTCGTCCGCCGTGCAGCACCAGCGCGGCGGCGCTCACCGTGATCGCGGCCAGCCAGCGAGGCGCGCTCGACGGCCCGGCCGCGAGAAACGCGACGGCCACCGCCAATCCGAGCCACGCCGCGGCGACCAGCGTCGTGCGCCCGCCCCACGTCACCGCGGTGCTGTGCACCGCCGCGTGCAAGTCTTCGTCGCGGTCCGCGACCTCGTGGATGAGCTGGGCCTGGGTCTGGAGCGTCACGAACGTCGCCAGCAGCAGCCCGAAATGAGGCGCCGTCGCCCAATCGCCGATCAGGAACGCGAGCGGCGCGAAGATCCCGCAATTGGTGATGGTCGAGAGCAGCGGCAGACGCTTGAGTCGGGGACCCACGCTGTAGAGGCTGGCCCAGAACACCGACAGCACCGCGGGCAGCACGTGCACTCGCGGCGCGGCAGCCGCGAGCACCACCGCCGCGACCGCGCACCCGGCGACGGCGACCGCAACCGCGGGCGGCACGCGCGTCACGCGCACCAGCGGGTTCTTGGATGCGCTCACATCGTCGTGGCGATCGGCGATGGCGTTGAGGCCGTAGGCGTACCCGAGGCAGAGCGCCGCCACCCCTGCCGCCGGCGCGTAGGCACGCGCCGCGTCCACCGGATGGCGTGCCAGCTCACCCACGAGGGGGATCGCCGGCGCCAGGACGAAATGCGCCCATTGGCGCGCGCGCAGCACCGACCACGCGCCCGCGACCTCGGTCGCGCGCTGCGGAACGTCCTCTTCGCGACACGTCGGCGCCGTCACGCCCGCCGCTGGAACGCCCTGCTGCGGGGGTAAAGCGGACGCGACGGGTTGTTCGACCGCGAGCTCGACCAAGCCTGAGAACCGTGAGCGTGTCGCAGGGGAGCCAGCGCGGACTCTACCGGCGCGCGTTTCGCAGAGTCAACGAAACTCCGCGCGTTTCCTCGGATGGGGGCGCGATTCCAGAGCTCCGCCGCGACTACGAGGGTCGACCCACGGCGAGGTCGGCGACCACCTCGCCGACACGCACGATCGGCAGCGTGGGACCGGGCGCACCGACGATCCGCTCCACGAGCGCGGGGTCGAGACGGCGGTAGTTCCACGCGGCCTCGACGTGGAACGAGCAGCCGTCCGCCGTGGGATCACACGCGAGCGTGGAGCGATCGAGCCTCACCTCGTGGTTCCCCACCACCGGAATCCGTCCCAGCTCCACGACCTCGTGCACGGCGTGGAGCCGATGGTCGTGGATCGGCTCGCCGGCGGCGTCCCGCAGCCGATGACCGAGCTGGGGTGCGCCATCGGGCCCGTTCGCGCCGACCTCGAGGACGATGCGCCCGGCGGCGTCGGTGGCGCGCGCCGACAACCACACCTGGAAGAGATCGGTGGGACCGCTCGGGAAGGCGTGTCCGATCTGCCCCGAGTTCCGGGTGCGAATCACCAGCGCGTCGTCCGCGAGCTCGGCCTCCATGACCAGCAGCGGCCCGGGCGTGGCTTGCGGTGGCCGCTGCGCCGCGAGCGCTTGCTCGTCGAACGGCTCGCGGCCCGCGGGCGGCAGCGGCGTGTGGCCGGAGAGCGCGGCGACCACCTCGCTCACGCCCTCCTCGCCGTGCCCCACGGCGGCCACGTAGGTGCTCGCGGCGAGGAAGCGGTGGTCGTGGACGGGCGTGCCATAGGCGCGCTGGTAATGGGTCATGTGGCACGAGGTGCAGGTGATCCCCGCATCCGCCGCGGGCGACGTGCGCCACGACGAGTACTGGTCCTGAAGCGGCTCGGTCATGCGGCCGTGCGTCGACGGACCGAGGGTCTGCACGTGACAGGGCCGGCACGAGCTCGCGTCGTGGATCGCGAACCGGTAGCGCTCGCGGTGTCGTTCGAGGCGGCTCGAGACGAGCGTGTTCTGGATCAGCCGGCGCGCGCCGGGGACGCGATCGAGGTGCTCTCCGAGTCCGGGGCGCTCGATGAGCAGCGAAAAGCCGTCTGCGCCGAGCGGCTTGGCCGTCAGCGCGCCGTCGGCGTCGCCGGCGGGAGTGGTGCGATGGCACGAGACGCAATGCACTCCCGCCCGATAGCCCTCGCTCTCCACCACCGCGTCGAAGCTCGCGCCCACCGGGTCGCGCGCGTGCGGCGCATGACAGCGCAGACAGACGCGCACCTCCTCCGGGCCACGCTGGTCGCGGAGTTGGCGCAGCATCGCGGTGAAGAGCGGGTTGGCCGCGGCGCGCGCGTGCGAGGAGCGGGACCAGCCGTAGACCACGTCCACGTGGCAGCTGTCGCACGCCGCCGGCAGCACCACGCTGAAGCCCGCGCCCATGGGCGCGAGCGCGTCGTCGTCGCTCTCGAAGCGCCCCACGCGCGCGCTTCCCGCGATCGTGACGATGGCCGTGACCAGGATCGCCAGCACGAACGTCGGCGCGGCCGCGCGCCGCAGCGGCTCCGACCACGGATAGGCGCGGCGTGCCGGGTTCGCCAGCCGTGCCGCGCGGGTCCGCGCCGAGCGGACGTGCGCCAGCACCAGCACCAGCGCGATCCACGACGACGAGACGTGCACGAACCACGGGATCGGCAGCTTCTCGAGCCCTGGCACCCGCGCATAGAGCATGAGCCCGAACGCCGTTCCGGCGCCGCCGATCGCGGCGACCAGGCACGTCAGCATCGCCAGGCCGCCGAGCCCGCCTGGCGTGCGCGTGACGTTGCCGGTGCTGCGCGCGACCGCCCACAGCACGATCGCGGCGATGCCGACGCCGATCACCAGCACCCGGGGCGCGTTCGAGCCCGTGGCGACGGCGATCAACACGAACACCACCAGCACTCCCGCCAGGCCGATCGCGAGCGAGGCGGCGCGCCCCAGTCCGACGACACGCACCGCCGCCAGCAGAGCGACGATGCCGCCGCCGATGAAGAGCGCGCGGACATGACCCGCGGTGTAAGGCCCGTGAGTCACGATGTACGCGACCGCCAGCGCGACCGCGAGCGCCAGCGCCGCGAGCTTCTTCGCCTGGAAGGGCTGATCCGGCGCGAGCCAGGTGCCGCCGAAGAGCGCCCGCACGGCGAGGATCGGCTTGCGCGTCGATTTCCGCGCCGCGCGCTCGGGCGCCGCGAGCGTCTGCGCCAGATGGACCGCGACGTACGCGATGCCCAGCACGATCACGATCAGCCCCGCCGCGGCGTGGGCGAGCTCGACGAACTGGATCGCGAGCGCCGGCCGCGATTGGGTCCAGGTGAACGCACCGCTCGCGGCGAGGAAGAGCAGTAGCCCCGCCAGCACTCCCCTGAGCCGGCTCTCGGTGCTCAACGCGCGCTCCTCATCGCACGTTCCTCCCGAGACGCGAGGCCGCGGGCGATCGATCCGGGCCGCGGCACGCGCTCACCCGGGGTTCGGCGCAGCGGGAGACGGCGCGATCACCGCGCCGTGCTCGCGCAAGACGCGCCACCAGCCGTTGAGCCCGAGCAGCATCGCCAGCGTGCCGCCGAAGCCGAGCACGATCACGTGCGCGAAGATCGGCCCTGGCGAGAACAGGAAGATGCTGCCGATGGACGTCCACCCCAGCATCGATACGCCGAAGGGCAGCAGCGCGAGCCACAGCACCTGGAACGCCGTGCCGGCGCGACGCAGCGCGCACTGGTGGAGCCAGCGCCCCAGCAGCAGGTAAGCGGGGATTCCGGCCAGCACCGCCAGTAGCGGGAGGGTGCGGAACCTCCAGGTGTAGAGGCTCACGAAGACACACGGCGGATACAGCGTGCCGAGGAAGAGCCGCCGTGCGAAGCGCAGCAACGCGTCGCTGGGCGGAGTCGTGAGGCTGTCGGGATTGCGGCTCATGCGGAAGCCGAGCCAGCCGGCGAAGACGATCGTCCACGAGCACGCGCTGAACAGGAACAGCAAGTTCATCTTGTACTCGGGGCTCATGCGGGGCGGCGAGAACGCGGTCGCGTACATGGTGAGCTTGTACATGTGGATCCACATGACCTGCCCGCCGCTCGATGGAACGAAGGTGGCGACGATGAGCGCGATGGCGCCGCGTCGCAAGCGTTGCCGATGACGCTTGCCGATCTCCTCGTCCGCCGCCTCTACCGCTGGATTGTCCACGTTCTGCACCATGACCGCTGCCGCCTCGCGTCGAGGGTGTGGATGGATGCGGCGCCGCGACGATGCGTCGCGACGACGCGCACGCCGGCTCGCCGGCGCGTGACGCCGGCGGGCCGAGCGAGGCTCATTTCCCGGCGATCGCGAAGAGCCGCGAACGCGTGGTGACGAAGAGCACGCCTTGGTGGGCGACGGGGGTCGTGTAGATCGGGCTGCCCATGTTGATCTCGCGGATCAGCTGCTTTTCCTTGCCGTGCTTCAGGATCGCGATGTCGCCGTCCTCGTCCGCCTGGTAGACCTTGCCATCGGCGACGAACGGCGACGACCAGATCGCCGCCATCGCGTCGTACGTCCAGTAGAGCTTTCCGGTCGCGACGTCGAGGCAATAGAGGAAGCCCGACAGATCCGCCGCGTAGAGCAAACCGACGGCGATCGCCACCGACGCGATGGTGCGGTGGAAGTCCTCGCCGCCACGGGTCCAGATCAAGCCGCTCTGGGTGATGTCGCCGCGCTTGCTGGCGTCGATCGCGTAGAGGTGGCCGACGCCCTCGCCGTGCTCCGGGTCCTGGCCCACCGCCACGTACACCTTGCCGTCGCGGAAGACCGGCATCGCGATGATGTTGTTGCGGGTGCCGCCGCCGCCGAGGTCCCAGACCGCGTTCTTCGGGTTGCAGTCGAACTTCCACAAGAGCTCGCCGGTCTCGGGAACGAACGAGTAGAGCCAGCCGTCGCCGCCGGCGAACACCACCTGCGGGACGCCGCCGGCCTCGCCATACGACGGGCTCGACCAGCTCCCGTGCAGGATGTTGTTGCCGGGGAGGTTGCTCTTCCAGAGCAGCTTCCCGGTCGCTTGCTCGAGGGCCACGAAGCTCGGCGCCTCGGGATTGGGGATGTTGATGTGTCCCTCGTCCACGCCGTTGCCGGTGACGGCGAACAGGATGCCGCCCTTCGCCATCGGCGAGGACGCCGCCATGTTGTGCGGGAAGACGCCCAGCTCCGTCATCAGGTTGTACTTCCAGACGATGTCGCCGGCGGCGGAGCCGGGCTCCGTCTCGGCGGTGAAGGGGCCGTCGTTCTGGCCGTCGCGGAAGCCCTCGGTGTCCGCGCACACGATCTCGCCTTGGTTGGAGACGTAGTAGAGGCGATCGCCCTGCACGAAGGCGGTGGAACAGATGCCCTGCAACGGCCAGTCGTTGACCTGTCCGGTCGCTTGCTTCGGGTGGACGATCTGCCACAGGAACTCGCCGGTCTTCTCGTCGAACGCCATGACCACGCCGCGATCGCCCTGGATCTTCGGATCGCGTGGCGACTCGTTGTTGGTGCCCACGAACACCTTCTTCCCGAACACCACGGGTCCGCCGTAGCTCTGCGAGCCGAGCTTCGCCTGCCAGCGGATGTTCTTGCCGCTCGTCACGTCCCAGTCGTCGGGCAGGTGCTTCTCGGCCGACGCCATGTTGCGAGCGATCGTCCCGCCGAGCATCGTCGCCGGCGGCTCGGGCTGCTTGCGGCGCGCGAGCAGCTCGGGGCTCGCCGCGGGCGCCGCGGGCGGCGATGTCGACGCGGCAACGGTGGACGCGGGCGGCGCCGCCGGCGGCGGGGAGCTCGGCGCCTCGGATGGCTTCGCGATGGCCTCGAGCGCAGCCAGCGCGGCGTTCGGCGCGACCTCGACGTTGTCGTAGTAGATGTCGACGGGCGAGTAGCCGTAGAGCCCGGGAGCGCCCTGGGTGACGCCGAAGAGGTCGTCCACCTCGATCGTCCAGGCGCTCGGCTCGGCCTCCGACCGCGGCCAAACCTTGCCGCGCACCAGCACGTGGTGGTCGCCCTTCGGTTCGGTGCGCAGACGCACCCGGTACCACGTGTCGGGCCGCCACGGGTACGGCACGGTGCGGGCCATGCGCAGCGCCGAATGCCACGAGCTCACCTGGATCGTCTGCAGCGCGCCCAAGAGCTCGAGGGTGTAGCCGCCGTTCACCAAGCCCATGTCCGCTCGTTCGGCGCCCTTTTGCCGGCTCATGAGATCGGCGGTGATCGTGTAATCGCGCCACGACGCCGGTCCGAGGTAGGTGCGCGTGCGCTGCAAGCCGGTCGGCGCGGGGAACTTGTTGAGCAGCCGCTCGCCGTCGAGATCGGCGACCTTGAAGCGGCCGCCGAAGATCCAATACGGCACCGCTTGGCCCACCGGCAGCGTCGAGAAATCCTCGTGCCAGGGCGGCGGCGCGATCACGCGCACCCGGGCCTTGGCCGTGAGCTCGCCGAGCTTGGCGACCACGAAGCCCGCCTGGAACGCCGCGGTGCTCGCGGTGAAGCTCGATTCGCTGGATGCAGGAGAGCCGCTCGGCTCGAGGGTGCCGGCGAGTTTCTCGAGGCTCACGCTCGCGGGAGTGACCGGGCCGAGCGGACGGCCTTGGGCGTCGAACGCGCGAGCGCGGAATCGAACCTGTTCTCCGGGGGCGACGAGCACCTCCGCGGGAACCAGCGCGAGCGTGGCCGGCTCGCCGCCGCCTCGAGGAACGGGGGTGGGTGCCGCGAGGGCGGTCGCACCCGTGAAGGGCTTGCTGGGATCGCCCAGGCAATAGATCCCTTCCTCGGTGGTGAAGAAGACGCGCCCACCGGAGATCGCCACCGAGCCGTAGAGCTCGGCGGGGCGTCCGCCGGGCATCGTGATCTCGTCGCGATCGAGGAGCTTGGCGCCGTCGCGCCCCGCCTGGACGATGGAGAGCCGGCCGTTGACCTCGGTCGCGTAGAGCCGGCCATCGGCCCAGACTGGCGAGCCCTTGCCCACGGTGCCGAGCTTGAGCGGCGGCCATAGCGCCTTGCCCGTCGCGGCGTCGATGCCGTGCAGGTTGGCCGAGTCGTCGACCACGTAGAGGACTCCATCGTGGATGGTCGGCGAGGCGTAGCCGGCGCGCAGCTCCTCGATCCGCCAGCGCTCGGCGGACTGGGTGACGTTGCCGCTGCCGGTCGCGTCGATCGCCACCACCGCGCCCATCACGCCGCTCTCGATGTTCTCGTCGGTGTGGGTCGCGTAGACCGTGGTGCCGTCCACGACCACCGCGGTGTTGATGGCCTGCTTCGTGAGCTGGAACTCCCAGATCTTGCGGCCGGTGCGTGGCTCCAGCGAGTAGATCCAACCGTCCGCGCCGCCGCTCAGCATCTGCTCGCGGCCGCCGATGGTGGCGATGACCAGGTTCGACTGCGTGTTGAGGTCCGCCGCCGGCTTGCCTGGCGCCGAGGTCCAGGCGACCTCGCCCGTGCGCTTGTCGAACGCGTAGTAGCGGTGCGACGGCGGCTCGTAGCCGAGCACCGACGAGCTGATCACGTTCACGATCACCAGGTCCTCGAACACGATCGGGTTCGCGGTGCGGCCGCCGTAACCGGAGAACCGGCCCTGCTCCTCGTGCAGCGCGCGCTGCCAGACCACGCGCCCGTCGCGATCGAAGCAGGTCAGGTGACCGTCCGAGCTCTGCGCGTAGAGGTTGCCGGTCTCGGGGTCGCCGGTCGGGCTCGACCAGCCCGCGCGATTGAACGGGATCGTGGTGTTGTGGGGGACGAGAGTGACCTCCCAGCGCTTGGTGCCGTCGGCGGCGTTCCAGCACGCCACGCGTTCGGCGCGGTCGTCGCCGCTGCCCTGACGCCCGAACGCGCACACCCGTCCGTCGAAGACCACGGGAGTGGAGCGGCCGACGAAGTCGTCGCGCCACACCAGGTTCTCCTTCGCTCCGTCCCTCGACCACGACGCGACGAGCCCCGTTTCATCGGAGACTCCGTCCTGGTGCGGCCCGCGCCAGCTCGCCCAGTCGGAGGCGAAGGCGGGCGCGCCGAGGATCAACCACGAAGCGATGGCGGCGAGACGAGCGTGACGCATGTGTCCTCCGCGGAGGGGAAGGCGAGTCTACCCAGCATCGAGCCGCATGGGCTCGCGGCGCTCATGGCGCGGCGGGCGGTGCGGCGGCCGGGGTCCCCACCGCCGGCGCCGGCGCGGGCTCGCGGCTCGCGCAGAAGGTGCCGGCGGCGAGCTCGGTGAGATCGTCGATGCCGTCGTGGTCCTCGTCGCCGGGGACGACCTCGCCGAGATGGGTGGTCACGATGCCGTCGGCGCCCAGCGACGCGATGTCGCCGAACCCGTCGCCGTCGAAATCGCCAGCGACGACGAGCGGTGGCGACGGGTTCGCCGCGCCGTCCTGGTCTGGGAACGCATCGCGGCGCACCAGCGCGTTCGGCTCGCGGCTCACCCACAGCTCGAGCGCGCGCGGCGGCGCGGACGCCAGCACGACGGCGTCGCGAAGCGGCGACAAGCGCGCCAGCGCGAGCACGTCGACCGGGTGGCCGAGCTCGGTCGCGCGCGCGTCGAAGCCGCCGTGCCCGTCGGGCTCGATCCACGTGACGCGGCTCGCGCCGCCCGCGTCGCCGCTCGTCACCAGGATGTCGGGTTGCACGTCGCGATCGACGAAGCCCACCGCCAGCGCTCGCGGTCGCGCACCGCAGGCGAGTGTCGCCGTGTCGCGCAACGCTCCGCCACCGCCGCTCGCCAGGATCGGACAGGTGCCGTCGGCGAGCGCGACGACGACCTCGTCGCGCTGGTCACCGTCGAGGTCCACGGCGGCGAGCGCCTCGATGGGGCTCGCGAAGGGGTCGTGTACGAGCTGGGGCGGATCGCTCGGCTCGAGCGTCCAGGCGTGGAGCTGGCCTCGGCCGCTCGCGTCGCGGGTGGAGACCAGGACGCGCGGCGCGGTCTCGTGCGCGTCGATCAGCACCGCGCGATCCGCGGGATCGGGCAGCGATGCCTGGATCGGGTGCTCGTCGTCGAACGAACCCTTGCCGTCGCCGAGGATCAGCTGGAACCCCGCGGGCGCGGCGGTGGGGAACGCGAGCACGGCCTCGCCGGAGGACACCAGCGCCAGCAGCTCGCCGCCCAGCCGTGCGTCGGCACGCACCGGCGTCGGTGCGAGCGAGAAACCGCCACGCCCGTCCGCGAGCAGCAGCCGAAACGACGTGCCGGACGCCGCGTCGACCGCGACCACCAGATCGTCGTCGCCATCCCCGTCCACGTCGCCTGCCGCCACGCGTCGCGCCGAAGCGAGCTCGGCCACGCGCTGCACGTGGCCCGTCGCGGTGAGCCCGCGCGGCTCGCCGCGCAGCGCGATCGCTCCCACGTCGACGGCGGCGCCGCGGAAGTGGACCGGCGGCGATGCGCCGAGGATCGCGTGATCGCCGCACTCGACGCTCGCGTAGACGCGCGTCGCCCAGGGCGAGGGCGGACCGCCGCCGCTCGCGAAGTGGCCATCGACCTCGCTCCGGATCGCGTTGCGCGGATCGTCGCCGCGGAACACCCGCGCGCCGCGAACGGGCGCGAGCAAGCCCGCGGACGTACGTTCCACGACCCGACCGGCGATCGCGTTGAGCGCGTGGTTTTCCGAGGAGGTCGGCGCGAGGTGGCGTGGCAGCCGAGCCACGATCCACTCGCGCGCGCCGTGCACCAGGCTGAGGAAGCGAATGCGCACGGAGCGCGCGAGCTCGCGCAGGCGCCCGGCGCGGCTCGGCTCGGCGCCCGGCTCCTGGATGGTCACCGCCGCGACGTCGCGGGTGTTGCGGACGAGGATCCGTCCGTCGGCGAAGGTCGGGTACGTGTAGCTGGCGCGGTCGAGCACGTCGATGCTCGCCTGCTCGCGGTAACCCTGCGGCGACGCCTCCGCCACGACGACCTTGCCGCTGGTCGCGAGGATCACCAGGTGACCATCGACGCGAATGAGCCCCCGGCCTCGGGGAGGGCGCGATTTCCAGATCTCGCGGCCGTCCTCGGCCGACACGCAGGTGAGGAACTCGCCGTTGAAGCCGTACACGAACCCCTCGTGCAGCACCGGAGTCGAGTAGCTGTTCTTGAGATCGTCCGAGGTCCACAGCGCTTCGACCTCGAAGCGGCCGCTCGTGTGCCTCACGCGATACGCGATGGACCGGACTTCCCCCGTGAGCAGCAGACGATCGTCGCCGAGCAGCACCGGCGCCGGGACTCTGCCGGTCTCGTAGCGTTGCGACCACAGCGTGGTGCCGGTGGCCGGATCGATGCCGCTCACCACGGACTGCGTCACGCTCACGAGCTGCTCGACGCCGCCGATCTCGGCCACGATCGGCGATTGGTAGTCGGTGGGGTCCTCGCCCGTGGCCCAGCGAAGCTCGCCGGTGCGCTTGTCCAAGCCGACCACTCCTCGGCCATCGGGGCCGCCGGGCTCGATGACCAGCACGTCGCCGGCCACCAGCGGCGAGGTCGCGAACCCGAAGGGCGGCGTCTTCGCGCCGAACCGCTCGTCGAGCCTGAGACGCCAGAGCTCCGCGCCATCCGCGAGGCGCAACGCGAGGAGATGACCTTTCGGCCCGAGGGCGTAGACGATGCCGTCGTCGATCGCCGGCACGCTCTTGGCGCCGCCCTCCGAGCCACCCTCGGCGGGGAACGTCGAATCGATCGCGTGCGTCCAGAGCGTGGCGCCCGTCGCCGCATCGAGCGCGATCACGTAGTCCGTCCCGCCATCCGCATAGAGCGTCACGGCGCGTCCCTCGGCGACGGATATTCCCGAGTACGCCACCCCGAGCGGGCGCGACCACGCCACCCGGAGCGCGATCGGTGTGCGATCGAAGAGCCCGCCGGCCTCGGTCGTGCCGTCGTAGTGAGCGCCGCGCCAGTGCGGCCAATCCGCGCCCCGGGCCGCCGTCGCTCGCAGCGGCAGCGCGCAACACATCGCGCCGACGAACGTCACGGCCCACCACCGCCGCGACGGACGGATCGTCGAGTTCACGACGCGTGTTGGAACCGAGCCACGAACCGCGCTCCGTGAGCTGGAATCGCACCGAAGGGGTGTGGCCTGTGTAGCACAGAAGGGGTCCGCCACTCGCGGCGAGCGACGTCGCCCGCTCGCGTCCGCCGCGTGCGCCGAGCGCTCGCGCGCGGGTGCGGGTCGGTCGCCGGACGGCTACACTCGCTTGCGCCGTCCCACGCGCGCGCCTTCCGCGGCCGATGAGCGAATCGATCGTCGCTTTCGATTTCCAGCCTCGCACGCGCATCGTCTTCGGCGCGGGGCGAGTCGCCGAGCTGGGGCGGCTCGCGTCCGAATGCGCGGCGCGCCGCGTGCTGCTCGTCACCGATCGAACGCTGGTCGCGCTCGGTCACGCCGAGCGCGGGCGCGAGTCGCTCGCGCGAGCCGGCATCGAGGTCGCGCTCTTCGATGGCGTGCGCGAGAACCCCGACACCGACGACGTCGCGCGCTGCCTGGAGGCCGCCCGCGCGGCGCGGATCGACGGCTTCGTGGGGCTCGGCGGCGGCAGCAGCCTCGACACCGCGAAGGCCTGCAACTTCCTGCTCACCAACGGCGGTCGGATGGAGGACTACTGGGGGCGGGGCAGGGCCACACAGCCGATGTTGCCGCTGATCGCCGTGCCCACCACCGCGGGCACGGGCAGCGAATGCCAGTCGTTCACGCTCGTCGCCGACGCGCGAAGCCACCGGAAGATGGCGTGCGGCGATCCCAAGGCCGCGCCGCGCGTGGCGCTCCTCGATCCCGAGCTCACCGCGACGCAACCGCGCCAGGTGACCGCGGATACCGGCATCGACACGCTCGTGCACGCCCTCGAGTCCGCGGTGACCACCGCGCGAAACGAGGTGTCGAGCCTGTTCGCGCGGCGTGCCTTCGCGCTCGCCGTCGCGAGCCTGCCGCGCGTTCTCGACGAGCCAGGGGATCTCGCGGCGCGCGGCGCGATGCAGCTCGCCGCGGCGTACGCCGGGCTCGCCATCGAGCACTCGATGCTCGGTGCCGCGCACTCGGCGGCGAACCCGCTGACGGCGCGCCATGGCGTGGTGCACGGGCGCGCGGTCGCGTTGATGGTGCCCGCCGTCATCCGTCACAACGCCGTCGATCCCGCGATCGCGCGGCTCTACGCCGAGCTGGCGATCGAGGCGCGGATCGTGGCGGCGGGAGAGAACGTCGAGCGCGTGGTGGGCGCGCTGCTCGACGCCGTCGAGCGCATCCTCGATCATGCCGGGATGCCGCGGCGCCTCGCGGATCTCGGCATCGACCCCACCGGCATTCCCGCGCTGGCGGCGGATGCGGCAGACCAATGGACCGCGCGTTTCAATCCGCGGCCGGTCGACGTGGCGGACTTCACCTCGCTCTATCGCTCCTTGCTCGCTCCCGGACCGGCACGAGGTCGAGCGTGAGCGCGATCCCCCGTGTCTCGCCGGCTGGCGCGTGCGAGACGACGCGCACGGCGCGCTCCCCGCGCGGCCGCGGAGCCGCGACGTTGCCGTCGCGCCGCGTGGTCCGATGCACGGCGGCCCCGCTGCTCTGGCTGGTGGTGTCGGTCGCCGTGAGCGCCGTGGCCCACGCCGCCGAGCCCGCGGTGCCCTGGGCGAGCTGGCGCGGCGACTCCCGCAACACCGGCGTCGCCCAGGGCCCGCTGCCGAGCAAGCTCGCGAAGCGGTGGGTCTACGCGACCGGTGGGCCGGTCAAGTCCTCGGCAGTGCTCGGTCACGGACGCACCTACATCGGCTCGGACGACGGCGCGTTGCACGCCATCGACCTCGTCACCGGCAAGCGCGCGTGGGTGTTTCAGGCCGACGGCGGCATCGAGGCTCCGCCGCTCATCCACGGCGAGACGATCTTCGTCGGCTCGACCGGAGGGACGTTCTACGCGCTCGGCCTCGACGGGAAGCAGCGCTGGAAGGCCGATGCCGAGGGCAAGGTGACGGGCTCTGCGGTGGCCGTGGTGGAGGCAAAGTCGGGCCGAACGCTGGTGCTGGTCGGCTCGCACGCCGGGACCCTGCAGGCGTTCGACGCCGCGTCCCCCAAGGGCAAGCCCGTGTGGAAGTACTCGATCTCGGACCCCATCAACGGCGGCATCGGCATCAGCGCGGGCCGCGCGATCTTCGGCGGTTGCGACGGGCAGCTGCACGTGGTCTCGGTGGCGGACGGCAAATCGCTCACCTCGATCGACGGCGGCGGCATCATCGCGTCGAGCGTGGCGCTGGACGGGAACGACGCGTACTTCGGCACCTTCCACAACGAGTTCCTGCGCGTCGGCATCGCGAGCGGCGAGGTCGCCTGGCGCTTCCACGATCAGGAGTTCCAGTACTACTCGTCGCCTGCGCTCACCGACTCGGCGGTGGTGTTCGGCGGACAGGATCAACGCCTGCACGCGCTCGATCGACGCAGCGGCAAGCCGCTCTGGGAGCTCAAGGCCAAGGGGCGCGTGGACAGCTCGCCGGTGGTGAGCGGCGATCGCGTGGTCGTGGGCTCCCACGACGGTCGGCTCTACCTGGTCGAGCTGGCAACGGGAAAGCTCGTGGACTCGTTCGAGGTGGGCGGCCGGATCAGCGGCACTCCCGCGGTCGGACCGAAGCTGGTGGTGGTTGGCACCGAGTCGAACGAGGTCTACGCCTTCGGAGACGCACCATGACGGCCGATTCCGTGCGGCGGGTGCCCGGCGCGCCCATCGACAGCGAGGCGGGGAACTCCTTCGTCTCGAACTACCCGCCGTATTCGTGCTGGACCGCCGATCGCATCGACGCGGCGCTCGGCGCCTTCGCCGAGCCCGCGGATGCCGCGACGCCGCTCGGGCTCTACGTTCACGTCCCGTTCTGCAGGAAGCGTTGCCGGTTCTGCTACTTCAAGGTCTCCACGGATCAGAACGCGGCGGTGGTGGAGCGTTACGTCGAGGCGCTCGTGAACGAGGCCGCGCTGGTCGCCGCGCAGCCGTTCGCGCGCGGCCGGCCCCTCGAGTACGTCTACTTCGGCGGCGGCACGCCCTCCTATCTCTCGACCCAGCAGCTCGCGCGCTTGGTGGAGGGATTGAGGACGGCGCTGCCGTGGAGCGGCGCCAAGGAGATCTCGTTCGAGTGCGAGCCCGGGACGCTCACCGAGCGCAAGGTGCACGCGATCCGCGAGCTCGGTGTGACGCGCCTCTGTCTGGGCGTCGAGAGCTTCGACGACCACATCCTCGAGGTGAACGGTCGCGCGCACCTCTCGAAGCAGGCGTTCGCCGCGTTCGGCTGGGCGCGCGCCGCCGGCTTGCCGCAGATCAACGTCGACCTGATCGCGGGCATGCTCGACGAGACCGAGCGCGAGTGGAACGCCAACATCGACCACACCCTCGAGCTGGCACCGGATAGCGTGACGATCTACCCGATGGAGGTGCCGCTCAACACGATCCTCTATCGCGACCTGAACGGGAGCGAGCCGCTCGGCGCGCGCATGCCGGACTGGGACACCAAGCGACGCTGGCAGAAACACGCGTTCGCGCGCCTCGAGGCCGCGGGCTACACGCTCACCAGCGCCTACACCGCCGTGAAGGACCCGCGCGTCACGCGTTTCGTCTATCGCGACGCGCTCTGGCACGGCGCGGACATGATCGGGCTCGGCGTCGCGAGCTTCGGCCACGTCGACCACGCGCATTACCAGAACGTGAAAGACCTGGAAGCGTACGTCGCCACGGTCGAGTCCGGGCGTCTGCCGCTGGCGCGCGCGCTCGCGATCTCGCACGAGGAATCGCTGGTTCGCGAGATGATCCTGCAGATGAAGCTCGGGCGCCTCGACGCCGGCTATTTCCGGCGCAAGTTCGACGTCGACATCCTCACGCGCTTCGCCGAGCCGTTCGCCGCCTTCCGCGACGAGCGTTTCTTGACCATCGACGGCGACACCATCACCCTCGAGCGCGACGCGCTGCTCCAGGTCGACGCGATGCTGCGCGCCTTCTACCTCCCCGAGCACCGCACCGCCCGTTACACGTGATCGGAACGACGAACCCATGAGCCCAACGACTCACGAATTCGATGCCATCGTCCTCGGCGCCGGTCCGGCGGGCACCACCGCCGCCGCGGTGCTCGCCCAGCACGGCCGCCGCGTGGCGATCCTCGAGAAGGCCAAGTTCCCGCGCTACCACATCGGCGAGTCGCTGATCCCGTACGGCTGGTTCGGCCTCGAACGGCTGGGGCTCGTCGACCGTCTCGACGCCGCCTCGTTCCAGGTGCGCAAGCTCAGCGTCCAGTTCGTGAGCATGGACGGGAAGGCGTCGGTGCCGTTCTATTTCTTCAAGCACACCGAGCACGACTGCGCGCGCACCTGGCAGGTGCTGCGCAGCGAGTTCGACCAGCTGCTCCTCGACAACGCCGTCGCCAAGGGCGCCGTGCTCTTCGAGGAGACCCAAGCGCGGAAGCTCGTCGCCGAGGGCGACGCCGTGGTGGGTGTCGAGGCGTCGGCGGCCACGGGCACGCTCGCGTTCCGGGCACCCATGACCATCGACGCGACCGGACGCGACGCGTTCGCCGCCCATCGCTACGGCTGGCGGGTCCCCGATCCCCAGCTCAAGAAGCTGGCGATCTGGACCTATTACCGCGGCGCCAAGCGCGACGCCGGAGTCGACGAAGGCGCCACCACCGTGGCGTACGTCCCGAACAAGGGCTGGTTCTGGTACATCCCCCTCGCCGACGACGTCATCAGCGTCGGCGTGGTCGCCGAACCCGACTACCTCTACCGCGACGGCAAGAGCGACCCCGACGCGATCTTCGCGCGCGAGGTCGAGATCCAGCGCTGGATCCAGGACCACGTCGCGAGCGGCGAGAAGGTGGCGCCGTGTCGGGTGACGGGCGATTACTCGTACCGCTCGCGCCACTGCGCGTCGAACGGGCTGGTGCTCGTGGGCGACGCGTTCGGGTTTCTCGACCCTGTGTTCTCGTCGGGCGTGTTCCTGGCGCTCCACACCGGCGTCATGGCCGCCGACGCGGTTCACGAGGCGCTCTTGGCCGGCGACGTTTCCGCGACTCGTTTCGAGTCCTACGGCGAGCGCGCGCGTCGCGCCATCGAGGCCATGCGTCGTCTCGTGTACGCCTTCTACGACGAAGGCTTCAGCTTCGGTGCCTTCCTGAAGGCGCATCCCGAGTTTCGCGCGGACATCACCGATTGCCTGATCGGCAACGTCCACAAGGACCTCGATCCGCTCTTCGCGGCGGTGGCGAAGTTCGCGAAGGTGCCGGAGCCGCTCGAGCACGGCCGGCCGTTCGTGGCGTCGCCCGCCTGAAGCTCAGCCAGGGCGTTCGGCGGAGCGCGCGGGAACGGAAACCTCCGTGCGAACGGCTCCCACTTGCACGATCGGCAGCTCGGGGGCGGCCTCTTCCGTGATCGCCTCGACGAGCGCGGGGTCGAGGCGCCGGTAGTTCCACGCCGCCTCGAGCTGGAACCGACAGTCGGGCACGCCGTCCGCGCACGCCAGCGGCGCGGCATCGAGGCGCACCTCGTGGGTGCCCTCCACCGGGATGCGACCGGAATCGACCACCTCGTGGACGGCCCACAGGCGGTGGTCGCGGATCGTCTGGCCGTCGGCGTCGAGCAGCCGATCGCCGAGACGCGGCGCGCCGTCCGGGCCGTGGCTGCCGATGTCCAGCACCGCGCGCCCTTGCTCGTCGGTCGCGCGCACCGAGAGCCAGATCTGGAAGAGGTCGGTCGGGCCGACGGGAAAGACGTGGCCGAGGCGTCCCGAGTTCATGGTGCGAACCACCAGCGCGTCGCCGTCGAGGCGCGCCTCCAGCACCAGCAGCGGCCCTTGCTCGGTGTCGCGCCGGCGCGCCTGCGGCAGCGTGCGCTCGGTGCGCGGCGCGTGCTCGGCGAGCGGTAGCGGCACGGTTCCGGCGAGGGCCGTCACCACCTCGCGGACACCCGCGTCGCCGCCGGCGACGCTCGCCACGTAGGTGCTGCCGGCGAGGAAGCGGTGATCGCGAAACGGCGTCCCGTAGCGCCGCACGTAGAGCGTCATGTGACAGGAGGCGCAGCCGAGGCCGGCCCGCGCGGCGGGCGACTCGCGCCACGAGTCGTAGGGATTCTGCAGCACCTCGGTCATGCGGCCGTGGGTGGACGGTGCGAGGGTCTGGACGTGGCACGGTCGGCACGACTCGGGCTCGTGGATCGCGAAGCGATGCCGTTCCCGATGCCGTTCGAGCCGGCTCGTGATCAGCGTGTTGCGGATCAGCCGATCGCCGCCGAAGGCCCGCGTGAGCCCGGCGGAGACGCCTGGACGATCGATCCAGAGCTGGAACGAGTCGGCGCCGAGCGGGGTGACGTCGAACGCACCGTCGGCGCCGCCGCTGGGGCGGCTGCGATGACACGACACGCAATGGACGCCCGCCCGATACCCCTCGCTCTCGGTCACCGCCGCGAAGCTCGCGCCCACCGGGTCGCGTGCGTGCGGGGCGTGACAGCGCAGGCAAACCCGCTGCGCCTCCGAACCGCGCTCCTCGCCGAGACGGCGCAGCAAGCCCGTGAAGACCGGGTTGGTGGCGGCGTGCGCGTGCGACGAATGCGTCCAGCCTTCGACGACGTCGGGATGGCAGGCCTCGCAGGTCGCGGGGACGAGCTCGCTGAAGCCGACGTCCATCGGCACCACGGCGGCGTCGTCGGTGCGAAAGCGCGGGACGCGCGTGCCCACCCCGATCGCGAGGACGAGAGCGCCCGCGCAGGCGATGAGCAGCGCTGGCAGCCCGTGGCGCACCAGCGGCCGCGTCCACGGATAGCTGCGGCGCGGCGCGGTCTGCTGGCGGCGGCTGCGCGCTCGCGACGATTGGACGTGGGCGAGCACGAGCAGCAGCGCCACCCACGACGAGGCCACGTGAACGAGCCACGGCACGGGACGTCGCATCACCTCGGCGTAGGGCATCAGGCCGAAGGCGATGCCCGCGCCGCTCAGCGCGGCCACGAACGACGTCACCGTCGCGAGGCCGCCCAGCCCGCCGGGAGTGCGCGTCACGCGACCCGTGCCGCGCGCGATCACCCACACCAGCAGCGCGCCGATCAGGATCCCCGTGACGAGCACCAGCGGGGCGTTCTGGTCCGTGGCGACCGCGACCACCACGAAGATCAGCACCATGCCCGCGAGCCCGATCGCCGCCGACGCCGCTCGTCCCCAACCGCGCACGCGCGCCACCAGCAGCAGCAACCCGAGACACGCGAGCAGCAACAGCACGAGCTGAACGTTGTCGGAGCCGACGTTCAGCTTCTCACCGCTCGCGCGCCACATCGCGATCACCACGACGGCCGCGGCCAGGAACGGCCAGCGCGGCGTCCCGCGCACGGGTCGCCAGGTCGACGAGAGCGTCTGCGCCAGGTGCAAGCCGACGTAGACGATGCCCAGCGCGATGACCGCGCAACCGACCGCCAGATGAGCGAGCTGGAGGAATTGCAGCGCGAGCGCCGGCCGCGGTTGGCTCCAGGTGGCGGCACCGCTGAGCGCGAGGAAGAGCAGCAGGCCGCTCAACCACCCGCGAAGGCGCGCTTCCAGGCTCAACGCGTGCCCGTCCCGGCGCGCGCGCTCGCGCGGCGATCCCGATCCCGAGCGTGGACGGTCATCGACGGAGCGGATCGGCGGGTTGGATTTCGCGAGCCTCCACGCGCCGAGAGTTTATGGCAATCTGCGCCCGCGGTCGCACGTTCGGCAGGCTCGCCGCTCGCGCGCTCGTCCACGAAAGGGGAGGACGTGCCGAACGAAGCCCCAGCGCCTTCGGCTTCTGCGCAGCCGCAGCGTGGCGCGCTGCTGTCGACGATCGCCGTGCTGCTCGGGCTGCAGGCGATCTCGCACTTGACCATGTTCGCGCTGCACATGTGGCGCCCCAAGCTCGGCGTGGTCTTTCTCGGCGCTCGCTTCCACTCGATCCCGGGAAACCTCGTGGTGGGCGGTGCGCTCGGGGCGGTGCTGACGGCGTACGCGTACGGCCTGTGGAAGCTCAAGGCATGGGTGGTCCCGATCGCCGCGGGTTACGCGCTCTACATGCCCGTCAACCTCACGGTCTATTGGTTTCTTCACCCGGAGATCGCACAGGATCGGGTCTTCTTCTGGCTCGCGTATCACGTCGTGTTGTTGCTCGGTTTCGTGGGGGCGGGGCTTCACGTGATCCAGCACCGCGATCGATTCCAATGAGCGGCGCGCGGGACACGACGTCGAGCGTGCGGGCGCTCGCGCTCGACGTTCGGTGGCTGCGCTGGGTCCGCTGGGGCTCGGTCGCGCTCATCCTGGGCACGCTGATTCCCTCGAGCGGCGGCCACGTCATGTGGCTCAACATGCACGTGCTGACCCGTTACGCCCTCGCCATCGCGCCGCCGCGCATCGAGCCGGATCGCGCGAGCTTCCTGTTCCTGTTCGGCGCGTGCTCGTGGACCATCGCGCTCAGCGGGTGGCTGGGGCTGTGGATCGCCCGCAACGCCCAAGCTCACGCCGCCTCGCCGAGCGCGGGGCTCGAACGATGGTCGCGCCGTCTCTTCCTCTTCTCGTGGCTCGCGCCGTGCTCGTTCGTCGCGCTCTACACCTGGCGCTTCCACGGCTTCAGCGTCCCCGCCGCGGCGCTCATCGTCGCCGCGCATCTGGCGCTGGGGTGGCGCGTGAGCGCCCATGCCCGGCAGCAGGCGGACCGCTGGCTCGCCGTCCTCGCGTACGCGCTCTTGCCGGCGGGGGTCTCGCTCTTCGGCTGGATCTGCATCGCGATCATCTTCCTCTTCTGTCCGGACGTGATCTTCGCCCACGGAATCCTGCTCGGCGGCCTGGGGGCGGCGGCGCTGCTCGGCGGGCTCGCGCGACGGTGGCGGGAGCGAAACGCCCTCCAGCGGAGCGCGGACGCCACGCGCGACGGCGCGGTCGCGGCGGTCGCCGCGGGCCCGTGAGGCGCGAGCGTCGCAGCCGCGGCGTCGCATGACGGTCGTCTCGGGCTGGCGATGACGCTGGTATTGCTCACCCCCGGCACCGGCACGTTCTATTGCGGCAGCTGCATCCGCGACGACGGCTTGGCGCGAGGGCTGGCGCGCGCCGGCCGCGACGTGTGGATGGTGCCGCTCTACCTGCCTCAGGTGACGGAGGTGGAGAGCACGGTCGCCGACGCGCCGATCTGCTTCGGCGGGATCAACGTCTACCTGCAACAACACTCGGCGCTCTTCCGGCGGACTCCTGCGTGGATCGATCGGCTCCTCGACCAGCCCTGGCTGCTGCGCGCGGCGGCGAGCCTCTCGGACATGACCAACACCGCCGCGCACGGACCGCTCACGGTGTCGATGCTGCGCGGCGAAGAGGGCAATCAACGCAAGGCGCTGGACCAGCTGCTGAGCTTGCTCGCCGATCATCGGCCGCCGCCGACCGCGGTGTGCCTCTCGAACGCGTTGCTGGTGGGATTGGCGCGGCGGCTACGCGAGGAGCTGCGCGTGCCGGTGGTGGTCACGCTGCAGGGCGAGGACGCGTTCCTGGATTCGCTGGCCGAGCCGGACCGCGCGTCGGCGTGGGAGGAGATGGGCTTGCGCATTCGCGACGTCGATGCGCTGGTCGCCGTGAGTCGCTACTACGGTGACGCCATGCAGCAACGCCTCGGCTTCGACCGCGCGAAGCTCCACGTCATCCACAACGGCATCGACGTCGACGGTTACGAGCCGGCGGCGGCGGACCCGGCCCCGCCGGTGCTCGGCTACCTGGCGCGCCTCACGGCGGGCAAGGGCCTCGACCGTCTCGCGGAGGCGTTCCTCGTGCTCAGGAAGCGCCCGGAGCTCGCGGGTCTGCGGCTGCACGTGGCCGGCTCCATCGCGCCCGGCGACGAGGCGTACCTGGAGAGCGTGCGGCAGCGGCTGAGCTCCGCCGGCGCGGCACCCGACGTCGAGATCCGAACCAACCTGAGCCTCGCCGAGAAGCAGGCATTCCTCCGCTCGTTCTCGGTGCTGTGCGTGCCGGCGACCTACGGCGAGTCGTTCGGCCTCTACCTGCTGGAAGCGTGGGCGAGCGGCGTGCCTGTCGTTCAACCGCCGGTCGCGTCGTTTCCCGAGCTCGTCGCAGCGACCGGCGGTGGCCGGCTCGCCGAGAGCGCCGAGCCGGAGGCCCTGGCGGCGGCGCTCGGCGCGCTGCTCGCGGACCCCGCCGAGCGGCGTGAGCTCGGCCGTCTGGGGCGCGCCGCGGTGCTCGAGCGGTTCACCCTCGATCGCATGACGCGCGAGTTCCTGGCGCTCGTCGACGGGCTCGCGCGATGATCGGCGCGCGGCACCTGCACCCGCCAGCCGAGCCCCGGCGCTCGACCCACCCGGCCTCCCGATGATGCGTACGCCCACGCTCGCCGAGCAACGCGCACGAATCGAGCAAGACCAGCTCGCGCGGCTGCGCGCGCTGGTGCGAGAGCTGGTGCCCGCCAACCCGTTCTGGACCGCGCGGCTCGCCGCGGCCGGCCTGGATCTCGCGATCCCGAGCCTCGCCGAGCTGCGGCGATTGCCGCTCGTGCGCAAGTCGGAGATCGTCGCCGACCACGCGGCGCACCCGCCCTTCGGCTCCAATCTGAGCGCGCCGATCGCGGACTACACCCGCGTCCACTACACCAGCGGCACCACCGCCGAGCCGCTCGCGTGGCCCGACACCGCCGCGAGCTGGCAATGGATGCTCGAGAGCTGGAAGCGGATCTTCCGCGCTGCCGGCGTGGCGCGCGGCGACCGGATCTTCTTCGCGTTCTCGTTCGGCCCCTTCCTCGGCTTCTGGGCGGCGTTCGACGCCGCCACCCAGCTCGGCGTGCAATGCCTGAGCGGCGGCGGCATGAGCTCGCAGAAGCGCCTGCACGCCATGGTGCGCGCGCAGTCGACGGTGCTCTGCTCGACTCCCACCTACGCGCTCCACCTGGTCGAGACCGCGCGTCAGCTCGGCCTGGATCCGAGTGCCTTGCGGCTGCGCACCGCGATCGTGGCGGGAGAGCCCGGCGGCAGCGTGGCCGCCGTGCGCCGTGCGATCCGGGCCGGGCTCGGTGCCGAGGTCTTCGATCATCACGGCATGACGGAGGTCGGGCCGGTGAGCTACCAATGCCCCGCTCGAGCCGGCACCCTGCGCATCCTCGAGACCTCGTATCTCGCCGAGGTGATCGACCCGGCGAGCGAGGAGCCGGTGGCTCCGGGCGGCGAGGGCGAGCTGGTGCTCACGACGCTCGGTCGTGCGGCTTGTCCCATGCTCCGCTATCGCACCGGCGATCTGGTGCGGCCGGTGCTCGTCGACGAGGACGGCGGCGGCGAGGGGCCTCATCTGGCGCTCGCGGGCGGCGTGCTGGGCCGCACCGACGACGTGGTGATCGTGCGCGGCGTGAACGTCCATCCGAGCGCCGTCGACGAGATCGTCCGCGCCGTCGACGGCGTGGCCGAGTACCGCGTGCAGGTCGGGACGCGCCACGCGATGACCGAGCTCACGCTGGAGGTCGAGCCGCTGGAATCGGCGCAACCCGAGCTGCTGCGCGCCACACTCGAGGAGCGCTTGCAACGCATCCTCTCGCTCCGCATCCCGGTGACGTTGACCGCTGCGGGCGCGCTGCCGCGCTTCGAGCTCAAGGCGCGCCGCTGGGTGCGCCGCCCGCCCACCGAGCCCGCGCCGTGAGCGCCCCGCTGGTGCAGCTCGACGACGTGGTGCGGCGCTTCGACGGCGAGGCCGGCTCGCAGATCGTCCTCGACGGCGTGAGCTTCACGCTCGAGCGCGGCGCGGCGGTGGCGATCCAGGGCCCGTCGGGAGGTGGCAAGAGCACGCTGCTCAACCTCGTCGGCGCGCTCGATCGGCCCACCTCCGGACGCGTGATCCTCGACGGCGAGTCGCTGGGCGATCTCGACGACGACGCGCGCGCTCGCGTTCGCGCCACCAAGATCGGCTTCGTCTTCCAGGAGCACCACCTGCTGCCGCAATGCACAGCGTTCGAGAACGTGCTGGTGCCGACGCTGGCGCGTGGCCGCGCCGCGAGCGCCGAGGCCATGGCCCGCGCCGAGGCGCTGCTCGAGCGCGTCGGCCTCGCCGACCACGCCCGCAAGCGCCCGCACCAGCTCTCGGGCGGACAGCGGCAGCGCGTCGCGGTCGTGCGCGCGTTGATCAACGAGCCGATGCTGCTGCTCGCCGACGAGCCCACCGGCTCGTTGGACCGCGCCGCCGCCGAGACGCTGGTCGAGCTGCTGGTGGAGCTCAATCGCGATCGCCAGCTCGCGCTGCTGGTCGCCACTCACGCGACCGAGGTGGCCGCGCGGGTGGGGAAGACGCTGCACCTCGGCGACGGGCAGCTTCGACCCGAGTGATCCGAGGCCGCGCATGCACGGCTGGCGACTGATCCTGCGCGCGCTGGTCCACCACCGGCGCACGCACCTCGGCATCGGCGCGGGCGTCGCGGTGGCGGCGGCCATCTTGGTCGGCGCGCTCGCGGTCGGCGATTCGCTCCGCGCCAGCCTCGAGGAGCAGGCGCTCCGGCGCGTCGGCCGCGTGCGCTGGGCGATGCACACCGGCGATCGGCCGTTCACCGACGAGCTCGCCGCGCGACTGAGCGAGGCGCTGGCCACCAGCGACGAGCCCGCCACCGCGGCGCTTTCGATCGAGGGCGTGGCCATCGCCGACGGCGGGCGCCGGCGCGCTCCCGAGGTGCGCGTGCTCGGCATCGACCCGTCGTTCTGGGCGCTCGGTGGGGTCGCGCCCCGAGGCCCGCGCGCCGCCGACGGCGCGGTGATCAATCGAGAGCTCGCGGCGGCGCTCGCGGTGGCGGCGGGTGACGAGCTCCTGCTGCGCGTCGCCAAGCCCAGCGCCTTGCCGCGGGACGTGCCGCTCGCCAGCGACGACGAGGCCAGCGTCACGCTGCGGGTCACGGTGGAAGAGGTGATCGACGGCGCATCGTTCGGCGACTTCGACCTCGCGGCAGCGCCGACGGCGCCGCGGAACGTCTTCGTCGATCGGCGGCTGCTGCAGCGACGGGTGGGGCTCGTCGGGCGCAGCAACCTGGTGCTCGTCGCCGGCGACGTGGCGCGCACAGCGCTCGTTTCCGGCGGGAGCGCGAGCGCGCCCTCCGGAACCGTGGTTCCGGAGGCGCTGGCCCGCGGCTGGCGCCTCGAGGATGCCGGAGCGCGGTTGCGTCGGCTCGCACCGGAGGGACCGTGGGACCTGGCGAGCGACCGGGTCTTCCTCGCCGACGCGCTCGCCGACGCGGCCCAGCGAGCCGCGCCGAGTCGCGCGGCGTCGACGTATTTCGTGAGCTCCATCGAGGCAGCGAACGGCAAGCTCACGCGCTACGCGATGGTCACCGCGTACGACCCCGCGGCCGAACCGCAAGCGCCACCCGCGCCCGTTCCCGCGACGCTCGCCCCCGACGAGATCGTGGTCACCCGCTGGCTGGCGGCGCAGCTCGCGGTGAGCGTGGGCGATCCGCTCACCCTTCGTTATTGGGTCTTCGACCTGAGCCGGCGGTTGCGCGAAGCGGTGGCCACCTTCCGGGTCGCTGCCGTGGTCGAGGACGAAGCTCCCGGCGGAGATCGCGACCTGATGCCGGATCTGCCCGGCCTCACGGACGTCGCGAGCCCGCTCGACTGGGCGCCGGCACCCGAGCTGGGCGTGCGCGTGGAGCGGATCAGCGCGGCCGAGACCGCGTACTGGCACGCGCATCGCGGCGCACCGAAGGCGTTCGTGAGCGCCGCCTGGGCGCGCCGCGACGGCGCGTGGCGGACGCCTTACGGCGACGTGACCTCGGTGCGCCTCGCCGCGGGTGTGGCGGAGGCGTCGTTGCGCGAGGCCATTCGCGAGCGGATCGGCGATCCGGCGCGCCTCGGCCTCGGTTTCGCGCCGGTTCGGGAGCTCGCCCTCGGCGCCAGTCGCCAAGGGGTGGCGTCGTATTTCGGCTATCTCTTCGTCGGGCTGAGCATCTTCGTGATCGTGGCCGCCATCACGCTGATCGCGTTGCTCTTCTCGTTCCACGTCGAGCAGCGCACCGACGAGATCGGCACGTTGCTGGCCCTCGGCTTCCGACCGGCGGGCGTCGCGCGGCTCTTCGTCGGCGAGGGGCTCGCCGTGGCGGTGGTGGGCGCGCTCGTGGGCTTGCCCGCGGGAGGGCTCTACGCCGCCGCGATGCTCGCGGCGCTGTCCGGCCGCTGGGCCGAGGCGGTCGCTCGGACCCCGCTCACGTTCCACGTCGCCCCCGCCACACCGGTCCTCGGCTTGGTCGCGACCGTGGTCGTGGCGACGATCGCGATGGCTCGCGTGTTGAAGCACCGGCTCCGTCTGGATGCGCACACGCTGATGTCGGCGCGCTTCGGCTCGTTCGAGAGCGCGGGTATGTCGCGACGGCG
Source organism: bacterium (assembly GCA_046331705.1). Classification (GTDB taxonomy): domain Bacteria; phylum JADJOY01; class JADJOY01; order JADJOY01; family JADJOY01; genus JADJOY01. The sequence continues at coordinate 62,157 of JAXLQJ010000023.1, forward strand.
CGCGCGGGTGGTCGCGGCGGCGTGCGCCACGGCGGCGGTGGTCTTGGCGTCGCGCGGGCTGGGCGCGGACGCCGCCGGCGCCACCGGATTCTTCTTCGGCGCCGGCACGCTCATGCTCCTGGCCTCGCTCTACGCGGCGGCGGCGTTCTTGCGCCCACCCGACCGCATCCACTCGCGTCCGATCACCTTCCTCGCCCTCGGCCGGCTGAGCGGCGGCCGCCGCCTGACGCGCTCGCTGGCCACCCTCGGCATGCTCGCGAGCGGGATGTTCCTGGTGGTCGCGGTGAACGCGTTCCGTCAGGGCGACGACTCCACGATCGGCACCGGCGGGTTCGCGATGTTCGCCAGGACCTCCATCCCCGTCGCACACGACCTCGGCAGCGCAGCGGGCGTGGCTCGTCTCGGGCTCGATGCGTTTCCCGGCGTCCGCTTCCTGCCGTTTCGGCTGCGCGACGGCGACGAGGCAAGCTGCCGGAACCTCAATCAGCCGAAGCGGCCGCTCGTCCTCGGCGTGGATGCCGCGGCCATCCAGGCACGCAATCCGTTCCGGTTCGCGCGCACGCTCACGCCGGTCTCCCAGCCCTGGTCGTTGCTCGCGCGCCAGGACGAGCCGGACGTGGTGCCGGGCGTCGTCGACGACGCGGTCGCGCAATGGGTCCTCAAGGTGGGGCTCGGCGACACCCTCGCGTACGTCGACGAGGCGGGGCGGCCGTTTCGAATCCGCATCGTGGGGACCCTCGCGAGCTCGATCCTGCAGGGTTACGTGGTGATCGACGCGCGTGCCTTCGCGGCGCGCTTTCCGTCGATCGCGGGCAATCGCGTCTTCCTCGTCGATCTGCCGAGCGCCGAATACGCGGCGTTCGATCGGCGTCTGAAGGAGTCGGCGCTCGAGGACTACGGACTCACGACCGTGCCGGCGAGCGAGCGGCTCGCGGCGTTCGAGGCCGTGCAGAACACGTACCTGTCGATCTTCTCGGTGGTGGGTGGCCTGGGGCTGGTGCTCGGATGCTTGGGGCTGGCATTGGTGGTGCTGCGCAACGTCCTGGAGCGCCGCGCCGAGCTCGCCATCCTGCTCGCCGTGGGGTTCTCGAAAGGGCGGGTGCGCCGGCTGGTGTTGCTCGAGCACGTGGGGCTCTTGGTGCTGGGCGCGACGCTCGGGATCGTGGCGGCGGTCGTCGCCGTGGGGCCTGCGGCGATCGAGCGCGGCCGACTGCCGCTCGACTTCCTGCTCGGCACCGCCGTCGCGGTGATCGCGAACGGTCTGGTGGCGACGATCGCAGCCACCGCGCTCGCTCTGCGCGGCGAGCTGGTGCCGGCGCTGCGTCGCGAGTAGCGCGCTCGCACGGTCCGCAGTGCCCGCGTCGTTCGCCGCCGGGTCGGCGAGCCGGCGCGTTGATGGTCGTCGCGCACGTCACCTATGTTGAAGGCCCTTCGCGCGCCGTCGACGCCACCGCCGTGATGGGCGGCGTGCTCGAACGACCCGACCCGCTTCCCCCGTCGCGATCGAATCCGAGGATGGCGATGGCGTCGCGACCGAGACGAATCGCGCGTGAATGTGCGCTCGCGCCATGGGGCCGCACGGCGATCCTGCTCGCTCTCGGGGTGCTCGCCATGGCGGCGCCCACGCCGGCGGCGCCCGCGCCGGCGCAGCGGCCGATCGGCTGGCGCATGGACGGGACCGGCAACTTTCCGGCCGCGACACCCACGCTCGAGTGGTCCGCCACGCATCACGTGCGGTGGATGAAGCGGATGCCGAGCTGGAGCAACTCGTCGCCGATCCTGGTCGGCGAGCGGCTCTTCGTGTCCTCCGAGCCTGACCGGCTGCTGTGCTTGCGCGCCGCGGACGGCGAGATCCTGTGGCAGAGAGCGAGCCCGCCCGAGGACGCGGTCGCCAACCCCATCCCCGCGCCGCCCTTCCTGCAAGGCAATGCCCGCGAGCGCGAGCTCACGATGCTGCTCCGGGAAAAGGAGCTCGAGCTGACGCGGATCCGCCAGCGGCTGCGCGCGGCGCCGGACGACGAAGGGCTCGCGAGCCTCGCCCGCGCGCACGCCGCCGAGGCCGCGGCGATGCGCGAGGAGCTGACCGCGCTCGCTCCCCACATCGGGCCGCAGATCGACGAGGAGAGCGGGCTCAGCTCGCCCACGCCCACCAGCGACGGAGACGCGGTCTACGTGCTCTACGCCACCGGCATCGCGGCGTCCTACGACCTCTCCGGCCAGCGCCGCTGGATCCGCTTCCTCGACCAGCCCGCGGACCGCAACGACGTGTCGAGCTCGCCGGTGCTCGCCGGCGACACCCTGGTGGTGCTCGTGCGCGATCTGATCGGCCTCGACAAGGCGACCGGCGAGGTGCGCTGGCGCGTCGACGTGCCCCATCGCAACGGCACGCCGATCGCGTTCACGATCGACGCGCAGACCTTCGTGATCACGCCGAGCGGGCACTGCGTGCGCGTCGCCGACGGCGCGATCGTCGCGAGCGACCTCGGCAACCTCGACTACGCGTCGCCGGTGATCCGCGACGGCGTGATCTACCTGATCGCCGAGGAGTCGCGGGCGCTGCGCATCCCCGAGCACCCGACGGAACCGCTCGCGTTTCGCACCGAATGGCTCGCGCACGTGAAGGGCTCGCGGTTCTACGCATCGCCGCTGGTGATCGACGGTCTCGTCTACGCGCTCTCGCGCAATCAGATGCTGACCGTCCTCGACGCCAAGACCGGCGCCGAGGTGTACGTGCAGCGGCTCTCCCTCGGCGAGATGGGCGGCGTCAACAGCGTCTACTCGAGCCCCACCCAGGGCGGGGGGCACGTGTTCCTGAGCGCGCTCGCCGGCACCACCTTGGTGCTCGCGCCCGAGCGGACCTTCCGTCCGGTGGCGACCAACACCCTCGAGAAGTTCCGCGCCAGCCCGGTCTTCGACGGCGACCGGATGTTCCTCCGCGGCCACGAGAATCTCTATTGCATCGCCGCGCCCACGGATGGCGCGCGGCCCGGGAGCGCCGCTCCGGCGGCGCCGTGAGCGTCACCCGCCGCGTGCGATCCCGTCACCCGCATGTACGAGCTCACCTACATCGTCGTTCCGTTCCTCGCGGGGCTGGTGGCCTCGTTTCGGCGCCTGGTGGGGCCGAAGCTCGCCGTGCGCGCGGTGTGGGTGACGGTGCACCAGCTGCTCTTCGCCGCGGCGCTGCTCGGTTGCGGGGTGCTCAGCCTGCGCGAGTTCCTCGCCATCGCGCACGGCCTCAACGGATTCGGCCACGTGCTCTTCGTCGTCATCGTGGCATCGCGGTTGGCACTCGGGCTCTTGCCGTGCGTCGATCAGCTGGGCACGCGGGTGCTCGGCGCGGACGCGCGCGCCGAGGTCTTCCGGCGCCGCCTCGGCGCGTTGCAGCGACCGCTGGGTATCCTGACGATCCTCACCGCCGTGGCGATGCTCTTCGTGCGGCTCAGGATCTACTTCACGATCTTCTGATGCTCGCTCGCCCATCCCACCCGCGCGCTCGCCCTCCGGGAGCGGCGTGATGGACGCGCCGATCGGCGGCGCGGACCACCGCCCGCTGCTGCCGCGGGTGGTGGCGTTGCTCCGCGCCCTCGACGGGGACGTGGGGATCGCGACCGTTGCCGCCGCCACGCTGCGCGCGCTCGACGGAAGCGCGATCCCGGAGCCCCAGCGTCAGCTGCTGGTGCATGCCGACGGGCTGACGCCCACCCTGGAGCGCCATCTGGGACAGCCGCTCGGTCTGCGCATGCTGCGCGTTCGTCGCCAGGGCAGCGTGCTGATGCGCGAGATCCTGCTGGTCGCCGCCGGTCTCGATCACGCCGTGAGCTTCGGCGCGATCCGCCTCCACCTCGACGGCTTCGAGGATGGGGTGCGAAGCGAGATCCTCGCCGGCGTGGCACCGCTGGGGACGATCCTCCGCGATCGGCGCGTCGCGCACCAGCGACGGCTCTCGGGATTCTTCCAGGTGGCGGCGCGCGCGCTCGTGCCCGCCGGAATCGCCCTTCGCGACGAGGCGACGCTCTACGGCAGGCACAGCGAGCTTCACACGCCCACCGGCCAAGAGATGGCCGAGGTGGTCGAGATCCTGGCGCCCCTCGCGAGCGCGGCGCGCGGCGAGTCGCTCAGCCGAGCGTGATCGCGGTACCCGCGTCGACGACGATCGTCTGACCCTGCACGAGGTCGGCGAGCGGGCTCGCCAGGAAGAGCGCCACGTCGGCGACGTCGTCCACCGAGAGGCTGCGGTCGCCGGTCAGCTCGCGCGAGCGGCGGCGCTCGAACAGGATCTCGCGGTTCGGGATCATGGCGACGGCGTCGGTGTCGACGAGCCCGCTCAGGAGCGCGTTCACGTTCACGTTGCGCGGCCCGAGCTCGAGCGCGGCCTGGCGCACCAGCCCTTCGAGAGCGGCTTTCGTCATGCCGACCAGGCCGTACATCGGCAGCGCGTAGCGCGAGCCATGGCTCGAGAGCGCGATCACCTTGGCGCGCCCGCTGCGGCGTTCGAGCTGGCCCTGGAACGCGCGCAGCAGGTGGATCAGCGCCTCCACGTTGGTCGCCATGGCCGCCTGGAACTGGCGCGTCGTGGTCTCGACCACGGGCCGGAAGCCGCCGGTGGCCGCGTTCGAGACCAGGATGTCGATCCGCCCGAAGGCGGCGGCGACGTGCTCCGCCATCTGCTCGACGTCGTCGCTCTCGGAGACGTCCGCCTTCACGAGCACGGCGCGTCGCCCCATCGCGACGATGCGGCCGGCGACCTCCTCCGCGGCGGCGCGGCTCGAGACGTAGTTCACCACCACGTCCGCGCCCGCCTGCGCGAGCCGCAGCGCGCACGCGGCGCCGATCCCGCGCGACGAGCCGGTCACCAGGGCTACCTGGCCGGTGAGATCGATCATGCGCTGCTCCTCTCGTGCGCGCGGAAGCCGACGGCGACGAGGTGCGCGCCGGGAACGTCGCCGAGCCAGCGCACCCGCACCGCTCGCCCTCGCGCGCGGCGGTCGGTGGCCGTGCCGTGGACGCGATCCGGCTCGCGCTCGACGTGCCAGTCGTCGGGGACGAACGCCTCGTCACCGAGCTCCGCCTTGTACGCGGCCTCGCGCGCGCTCCACGTCCAGGGGTCGGGCTCGCCGACGTCCGCTCGCTCGACCACGTCCACACCCACGAGATGCGTCGGGCTCGCGACCGCCGCCGCCAGGTGCTCGGCGTGCGCGACCGAGACGTGGAGGCCGAGCCGCTCGCCGCGCGACCACAGCGCCGGGCGCGCGGGACGCCCGAAACGATCGCGCGAGCGCACCGCGAGCGTCGCGGGATCGAGCGCGCGCGCGCCGAGCACACGCGCCACGGCGAGCTTGGCGGCGCGCCGTCCCGCGAGCCACTGCGCACGACGGCGGGGATCGGTGAGCAGCTCGGCCTCGAGCCATTCCGCGGGGTGGATGTCGGGCGGGCGCACCTCGCTCGCCGCCTCCCAGCGCGCGGGATCGTCGGCTGCGGCGATGCGGACGGTGGCGAGCCACGCGGCGGCTTCGGGCAGCGGGCGGGCGTCGCCGTCGACGAGCACGTTCATGGCATGCCCCCGGCGGGATCGAGCACCTCGACGCGATAGCCCTCGGCCCACGCCACGAGTCGGCCCGCGGCGGTACGCAGCTGGAAGTCGAAGAAGAGGTGGGATTCGGTGCGTTCGCGGAAGCGCGCCGCGACCAGGCACGGCTCGGCCTCGTCGGGCAGCGCCAGCAGCACCAGGCGCGCGAAGCCGCTCGGCAGGCTGGTGGCCGAAAGCGCCAGTCGCGCGTACACGCCGCACACCACCAAGCAGCCGTCGAGGATGGCGCTCGGCACTCGCCACTCGGCGTGAGGGCGCGTCGGCCGGAGCGCCGTGGGCGCGGGCGCCAGCAGCTCGCCCCAGGCCCGCTCGCCGCTCACGCCCACGCGTCCGAGCGTGCGCAGCGCCGGGCCGTGATAGACGCGTCCCGGCTCGCAATCCTCGGGCGACGCGGGATAGCTCATGTCCCACCAGTCGAGATCGGCGGGTGGAGGCGGAAGGTCCGTCGGCCGCGTCACCGCATCCGCGAGGCCGATCTCGGCGCTCTGGTAGATCCGATCCGGCTCGCCGAGCTTGCCCACCTTGGAGATGAAGTCGCCGCGCAAGCTGGCGCGCCAGCGATCGTGGCCGTGTGCGACCACCTCCACCCGCAACCGCTGCGGAGCGCGGTTGCGGAAGCGCAGCCCCGATTCGATGGAGGCGTTCTCGACCAGCACCGCCGTGCCGGGCGCGCGGTCCAGCAGCGCCGCCTCGACCAGGGTCTCGAGCCCCACCACCGCGGGCAGGATCGGCTGGCGCTCGAAGCAGTGATCGACGAGGAAGCGGTCGCGGGTGGGATCGAACGTGACATCGGCGATCCGAAGCGCCGGCTGCTCTTCCACGAGCCCATCGACGATCGCGGTCCGGCGGGTGGCGGCCACGCTCCCGTCGAGCGCGCGATCGAGCTCGGGTGCGGGCGCGGTGCGATCGAGATCGAGCAGGGTCGCGCGATCCAGGATCACGACCTCGTTCTCGGGCAGCCCCGCCGCGAGCTCGCGCAGCACGTGCTCGCAGCCCTCCGCCACCGGCATGAACGTCTGACCGCTGGCTTCCAGCGCGAAGCGGCTCTCCGGTCGAACCGCCATGCCGACCTCGTCCCAGGCGGGCCAGTGGAAGGTGCAGCCCGCGACACCCGTGCGGCGGCGATGCGCGGTGACGAGCTTCGCGAGCAGATCGCTGGCGAGGCTGTAGTCGGCCTGTCCGAGGCCGCCGAAGCGACCGCTCACCGAGCCGAAGCCGATGACGTGCTCGATCTCGTCGCCGGCGGTCAGCGCCAGCAGGTGCTGAAGGCCGAGCACCTTGCTCTCGACCGTGGCGCGCACCTGCGCGGGAGTCTTGCGGGCGAAGTCGCTCGCCGCCTCGATTCCCGCGCCGTGGAGAATGCCGCGCACCGGCAGCTCGCCGGCGCGCACCGCCGCGAGCATTCGCTCGACGGCCTCGGCGTCGGTGACGTCGGCCGCGTGGTAGCTGTACGCGACGCCGGCAGCGCGGTGCCCGGCGAGCGTCTGGTGAAGGTCGATGCGCCGCGTGAGCGCGTCCCACGCTCGCTCGGGGTCCTCGCCGCGCGCGCGCGCTTCGGCGACGATGCGCGGCCTGAGCTCGCGGCGTCCCGCCGCATCGAGCGCGAGCCATTCGTCGGGCACCGGCGCGAGGGGAGTCGAGCCCACCAGGTGCAGGTGCACGCCGAGCTGCACCGCGATGGCGCGCGCCACGTGCGCGGTCACGCCGCGGCCGCCGCCGGTCACGATCCACGCGCCGCGCGGGGTGGCGCCAGCGTTCGCGCAGGGCGGCGGGAGCGCCGGCAGCTCCCGTGGCACCATGCGCAGCTCCTGGTGACGACCGCGTACCCATGCGGTCTCGACACGATCGTCGTCGCTCGAGAGCGCCGCCACCACGCTCTGCGCCATCACCGCCGGCGGCTCGATGCCGGCGCAATCGACGACCTTCACGCGCAGACCGGGAAGCTCGCGGCGCAACGCCTTCCAGAGCCCGGTGGCGGCGCCGCCCGCAGGCTCGATCTCGCGCGCGGTACCGAAGCCCAAGTCGCCGCCGAGGCGCGTGAGCGCCACCAGCTCGGCGCCCGCCAGCGCGTCGCGCTCGCGCAGCGCCACCGCCCAGCGCTGCACCCACTGAAACGGCGCGAGCACGTGCTGCTCGACCCGGCGTCGCCGCTCGCTCGCGTCGGGGCTCGTCCAGGTGTCGGAGGGCTCGCAGGGGAGGACCCACACCAATCGTCCCGGCGCCGGGGACTCGTCGAGGACGCGCGTCGGATCGCCGACCGCGCGCACTTCCGAACCCGCCTCGCCGAGGGCGTGAGCGACGGCGCTCGCCACCGCATCGCTGCCCACGACCCACGTGGCGAGTCGAGCGAGCTGCGCGCGCGGGCGGGCCTCGGGGGTGGCGGGCAGGCTGCGCAGCACCCAGCGGCGCATGCGACGTCCGGCGCGCGCGGCGGCGCTCTCGGTGGCGTGCGCGTCCTGCCACCAGCGGCTCGGCTCGAAGTGGAGGAAGCGCTCCGCGTCCGCGCCGTGGCGCGGTCCGGGCGTGACCTCGAAGGTGTCGACGTCGGCGCCGCAGGCGCGCACGAAGCTCGCCTGGTTGTCCACGCGGCAGACGGTGTTCATGGTGCAGTGGCGGACCTCGCGTCCGCGCGCCAGATCGAAGCGATCGCGCAGCAGCGCTTGCACCTGCTGGGGCGTGATCGGTCCTTCGGGGAGCAGCGCCCGCGCCCGCTCGAAGCGGTGTCGCGAGTGCTCGGGAATCGCTTCCCCGCCTTCGAGCAACAGGCTGTGATTGGTGGTGAGGATCCGGTCCACGTCGCGGCGCACGGCGAGAGTCGGGCCGTCGTATTCGAGGTACGCGAGCGCATCGGTGTCGCGGTGCGAGAGCAGCACGCTCCAGGCGCCGACCCGCGGCCACGCCTCCACGATCGCCAGGGCTTCGTCGAGGGTGCTGGCCTGCTCGAGGATGCGCAGCACCAGCAGCGGGTGGACGCGCCCGAGCGCGCTCAGGTCGCGGGGCCGATCGAGGAGCATGGTGCTCGACACGGTGAGCCCGCGGGCGTTGGTGCCGTTGATGCCGCCCACCTGTCCCGCGACGCCGAGCACCGCCGCGCGGATGCGGTCCGGCTCGCCATCGCGCGGGGCGCCTTGCGGGTCGCGCACCAGCACCGCGCGGACCATCTCGTTGCCGAGCCTGAGCCCCGCGGGGCTGTCCTCGTTGGCGCCGTGCAGCAAGGGGCCGCCGCCGTTGGCCGCGCTCGTCACCGCGAGCTGGGTGCAACCGGCGGCGTCGAATTGCGGCTCCATCGCCAGGTTGAGCGCGATGATCGACTCGGCGGAGACGTGGGCACCCTCGGCGATGCCACGCATCTCGTCGAGCGCGGCCTCGTCGTAGTAGGCGGCTTGCTGGCCGAGCGCCTCGCGCGCCAGCGGCAGCTCGTTCGCGCTGCGCACGCCGAGCAGCTCCTGGAAGCGTCGCAAGGTGGCGTGGATCGCGCCGGCGAACCGCTCCCCGTGGCGACGTCCCATCGCGCGATCGTCGCCGTGCACCGCGAGCACCAGCTCGCGCTCGAGGCTCGATGGGGCGGCGGTCGCGGCGCCGGCCGTCGCGGCGCCCGCGGCACTGGTGCCGCTCGCGGTGGCGCCGCCGGCGGCGTGCGGCAGCAGCGCTTTTTCCGTGAGGAAGCGCGCGATGTCGCGCAGCGTGACGAATTGCGCCAGGCTCGCGCCGCCCCCGCCGCCGCTCGGCATCTGGATGCGGAACTGGTCGCGCAGCTCGCCCAGGAGCCGCGCCTTCTTGATCGAGTCGATCCCGAGGTCGGCTTCCAGGTCCTGATCGAGCGTCACCACCTCCGGCGGGTAGCCGGTTTGCTCGCACACGAACTTGACCAGTAGCGCCTCGATCTCGCTCAGGCCGCTCGCTGGCGCCGGTGCCGGCGCGTCCGCGGCTTGCGTGGCGCGGGCCGCGCTCGGCGCCGCGTGGGTGCGATTCGCATCGTGCGCCTGCGCGACGCGCGTGCGCCGGCGCTGGGTGGCGTCGAAATGAGGGATCGGCGCGACGCTCGGCGCGGGAAGCTCGCGGGTGCGAGCGTAGGGCCAGACGCCGGAGGCGCCCGCAGCGGCGCCGCCGGCCGCGGCGCTCGGCGCGTGGGCCGCGGGCCAGAGGTCTTGGGTTTCGAGCAGCGCGCGCACCCGCAACAGCTGCTCGACGGCCGGGACCTTGGGGTGATCGCAACACACCACCGCCACCGGCTCCGACTTGAGAATGCTGCGGATCAGCCGGGTCAGCACGGTGCGCGGACCGACCTCCACGAAGACCCGCGCGCCGTCGGCGTAGGCTCGCCGCACCATCTCCACGAAGCGCAGCGGCTCGGTCAGCTGATCGACCAAGCGCGCGCGGATCACGCTCGGCTCGGCGACGTACTCGTTGCCGATGCCGCTCAAGAGCGGGACGCGCGGCGGCGCCAGCGACGATTCCGCCAGCACCGTCGCGAGCGCCGGCTTGGCGTCGGCGAGCAGCGCGCTGTGGAACGGCTGTGGCACCGGCAGCACTCGCGCGACCTCGCCGGTCGCCTCGATGAGCGTCACGACCTGGCCGACCAGCGCGGTCTCCACCGCCAGCACCGTCTGCTCGGGGCTGTTGTAGTTGGCGGGCGCCACGAACCCGCGACCCGAGAGCGCCGCGACCAGCGCCGCGATCTGCTCCGGCGACGCGGAAGTGGAGACGAGCTTGCCGCGCGGCGCGCCGAGGGCGTCGAGCGCTCGGCACCGGCCGTGGGTCGCGCGCAGGCCGGTCGCCAGCGACCAGGCGCCGGTGGCCACCAGGGCGGGGTATTCGCCGTAGCTGTGACCGAACACCACCGAAGGCACGACACCCAGGCTCGCGAGCACGCGGTGCACCAGCAGATCCGCCGCGAACACCGAGATCTGCGTGCGCCAGGTGTCCTGCCCGAGCCGCTCGGCGCCCTCGTCCGACCACGCGATCTCCGCGAAGCTCGGCTCACCAATCCGAGCCAGCTCACGGTCCAGCTCCTCGAGCACCGTGCGCGTGACCGGGTAACCGTCGACCAAGCCGCGCAGCATCCCCGCGTATTGCGATCCCTGACCGCTGAAGGCGAACGCCAGCCCTGGGGTGGCTGCGGGCCGCGCGTGCAGGAACACGCCCTGCTCGTGGAGCGCCGAGGCGAGCGCGTGCGAATCGGGCGCCTCGCGCACCGAAGCGAGCTTGGTGCGAAGCGCTTCCGGCTCGGACGCGACGATGGCGAGCCGCCACGCGTCGCGCTCGCCGAAGCGCGTCTCGCGCGCGGCCAGCTCCCAGGCCAGGGCCGGATCGGCGAGCAGCGCGCGAATTCGCGTCGCCAGCGCTTCCCGCGACTCGGCGCCGAGTCGCACCAGGCGTGGTCCTTGCGGCGCCGCCGCCACGACCTCGACGCCGCTCGGCGCGGCTCTCGCGACCAGCGCACGCCACGGCTCGACGCGCGCCTCGACGCTCGCGTGGTACGCGAGCCCGCGCAGGCCGAGCGCGTGGACCGCGATGGGCACCCCGCTCGATCCCGGCGCGCGCGCGAGCTCGTGCTCGCGGCGCGTGGCGACCGCCAGCGAGTCGACGAGCGCGACCAGGCCGCTCGCGCCCTGGGTCATGCCGAGGCGATCGACCGGCGAGATCGCGAGCGCGGGCGCGTCTCCGCCGTTTCGCGCGTGCAGGCGCTCCTCCGTCGCGGCGGCGGCGCTCGCCGCGGAACCGAAGCGCGCCACCAGCGCCGGCGGCGTCGCGCCGTCTCGCGCCGCGGCGCGGGCCACCGCGTCGCCGAGCGCCGCCAGCGCTCCGTCGCGGCTCGACGCGGCGGAGACGTCGCCGAGCAGCGCGTACGCCTGCCGCTCGGCGGCCAGTGGCGAGTCCGCGCGCGCCAGCAGCAGCGCGACCGCGCCCTCGGCGAGGCGGAACTCGCCGCCGCCCGGGCCCGCCAGCCGGCCCATGCGATCGTATTGCTCGAAGCGCGTGTGATGGAGCGTGCGCTGGGCGCCGCAGCACACCGCCAGCTCGCATTCGCCGGCGCGCAGGGCCTCGAGCCCGGCGGCGAGGCTCGCGAGCCCGCTCGCCTCCTCGGCGTCCATGGCCGCGCACGGCCCCATGAAATCGAAGTGCTTCGAGATGCGGCTCGCGAGCGTGCTGCTCGAGAAGCTGCCGGCCTCGTCGGCGATCGGGAAGCGCTCCCGCAGTCGCGCGGCGCTCAGGGACAGCAGCGCCTTGCGCTCGCCGTCGGCGATGCCCGCCGCCGCGAGCTCGGCCTCCAAGTGACGCAACAGCTCGGGGGCGCGCAGGCCCAGGTTGAGGTCGCCGGTGAAGTCGCCGCCGAAGACCGAGCCCACGTAGACCGCCGTGCGGCGACGGTCGTCGCTGGTGAGCTGCTCCAGGCCAGCGAGGCGTAGCGCCTGCCCGACCGCGTCGAGCAGCATGAACTGAAGCGGATCGGCCTGTTCGAGCTGCTTGGGCGGGATCTTGAACGCGCGCCAATCGAGCTGCCAGCCGCGCACGAACCCGGCCCGCGCGTCGCGCACGCGGTACGGGCCGCCCTCGGGATTCACGTAGAGTCGCGCGTCCCAGCGCTCGGGATCGGGCTCGGCGAACGGCATCGGCTGGTCGCCGAGCGCCGCGAAGCGCTCGACGTCGAAGGCGCCCGGCAGCACCACGCCCACGCCGAGGACCACCACCGGCGACGGCGCGATCGAAGCGGCGGCGACGCGCGCCGTCGCCGCGGTGCTCGCGGTCTTCGCGGACGCGCGTGCCTTCCGGCCCTTGGCGCGGGAGCGCGGGGCCGTGTCGAGCGGGCGTTCGACCACCACGTGATAGTTGAGGCCGCCGATGCCGAACGCATCGACCGCGGCGCGGCGCGGCTCGCCGTCGCGATCGGGCCACGGCTCGAGCGCGCGAAGCGGTCGAAACGGCACCTCGTCCCACGCGACCTCGGGCGTGAGGTTCACCAGGTTCGCCGTCGGCGGCACCGCGCCCTCGCGCATCGCCAGCAGCATCTTCACCAGCGCCGCGAGCCCCGCCGTCTCGCGGGTGTGACCGATGTTGCTCTTCGCCGAGCCGATCGGGCGCGGCGCCGCGGTCGTGCCGCCGAGTGCGGTGAATGCCTCGGTGAGGGCGCGGATCTCGGTGGCGTCGCCCACCTGCGTGCCGGTGGCGTGCGCCTCCACGACCTGCACGTCGGCGGGGCTCAGGCCGTCGTGATAGGCGCGGCGGATCGCTTCCACCTGCCCGGCTTGCAGCGGCGCCCAGAGGCTCTTGCCGCGGCCGTCGCAGCTTCCGCCGATGCCGCGCAGCACTCCCAGGATCGGGTGCCCCGCGGCGCGGGCCTCGGCCAGACGCTCGACCAGGATCGCGGCATAGCCGTCCGAGCTCACGAAGCCGTCGGCGCGCGCGTCGAATGGGAAGCTGCCGGTGCGGCTCAGCGCCTGGGCCTGGCTGAAGAGCACCAGGCTCGACCATTGGTTGTAGCTGCAGCCGCCCACGATCGCCCGGTCGATCTCGCCGGCGTGGATGGCGCGAGCCGCGAGGTCGAGCGCCGCGAAGCTCGACGCGCACGCCGCGTCCACCGCCATGTACGGACCCGACGTGCGCAGCCGTCGCGCGATCCATCCGGCGGCGGCGTTGGGCTGGGTGAACGGCCCGCCGTCCTCGCGGATGCGCGGGAAGCGCTCTCGGGCGCCGCGGATCAAGCGCTCCGCGAGCTCGCCCGCGAGCGCCGCGGGCAGCGCGGCGAGCTCGGGCAGCGTGCGCAGGCTCGCGACCATCGACTCGATGCTGGTGGCGAAGCCGATGTCGCTGACCAGCGTGCTGCCGCGCGCGTGGCCCACGTAGACGCCCACGCGCCGTCCCGCGAGCGCTGCGGGGTCGACCCCGGCGTTGGCGAGCGCCGCCAGCACCGTGTCCAGGAACCAGAGGTGCGCGCGATCGGCGCTCGCGAGCTCGTCGGCGTCGAGGCCGAGACCGGATGGGTCGAAGTCCTCGTCCGGAACCGTGCCGCCGAGCTCGGTGTAGGTCTTGCCGGAGATCGCGGCGCCGGGCTGGAAGTAGAGCGCGCGGTCGAGGCGTGACTGCGGCAACGGACCGATCGCGCTGCGTCCGTCCCGCAGCAGCTCCCAATACGCGTCGAGGTTCGCCGCCCCCGGTAGGCGGGCGGCCATTCCCACGATTGCCAGGGGCTCAGCGTCGAGTCGGTGCACCGAAGGATGCCTTTCTCCGAGATCGCGAGGATCCGGATCGCAGCGCGTCGCGCGTCGCGCGGGACCCATCGGCGCACGGCGTCGCAACCCAACATCGTAGGCACCTCGGACCTCGCGATGCCAGCGCTTTCTGTTGGTGAGTCAATCCTAAGTATCTAAAATCTCGGCGGTTTTCGTCGTCGTTCCGAGCTGGATCCGGATCGGATCGAGGTTTGGCCCGAACGATGAACCGCGCGTGGGCTAGGTGGGACTACCGATCCGCGGTGCGGCCGATTCGGCGCGTCGTTCGCTCGCGCGGGCGATTGCCAGGCGCGCGGCGGCCGACGAAGTTCGCCGCATGGGCGGCGTGGAGCGGTCGGGCAGCGGACGCGATCCGACCCTCGACGTCTTGCGCGGCCTCACGATCGCCGCGGTCACCGCGTACCACTTCCACGCGGATACCCGCGGGCTCGCGCTGCCGCCGGATCTGCCGCACGCGTTCCTGGCGGCGGTGCGGGCGCACGATCCGCGCGGCGCGCTGGGCACCGTCGCGCGCATCTGCGTCGCCGCGCCGGCGTATCGGCTCGATCTCTTCTTGTTCGTGACCGGCGTGGTGCTGGCGCGCGCGCCGCGCCGGCCGACGGTCGAGCTCTGGAAGCGTCGCGCTCGCGACGTGCTGCCCAACTACTGGCTCGGGAGCGTCGCGGTCGCGGCGGTGCTGGTGGTGCTCGCCGCACTTCGCAGCGCGCTGCTCGGCACGCCGCTCGGGAACGAGATCCACGACGGCACGCGGCTGGCGCGCGCTCCCTACGTGTTCGACGCGCTGGACCTGGCGCGCTCGCTCGCGGTGCTGGGTCGTTTCGAGGACGTGCGCTGCTTCCAGGTGGTGGCGCCCTCGATGTGGTACGTGCTGCTGCTGCTGCAGGCGTATCTGCTCTTCCCGGCGCTGCGTGCGCTTCGTGATCGCGTCGGCGCGCCGGCCTTCCTCGCGGCGGTGCTGGCGCTCACCGCGCTCGGGCGCTGGCTCGTGTTCCGCTTCGATCCGCTCGCGCGCTTCGGGCCCAATCCCACCGTCCTCTACTTCATCCCGTTTCGTCTCGCGCCGGTGGCGCTCGGGATGGTCGCGAGCGCTGGGATGGGGCGGGCATGGCGCGCGCCGCGGCGCGCGCTCGCCTACGCGATCGCCCTGCCTGCGCTCGCGTGGGTCGCGATCACGTTCGGCCTCGCGGCGCGCTCGAATCAGCCAGGGACGCTCGCGGGTGTGGTTGGCCCGGTGGCGCCGCTCGCGCTCGGGATTCCCGCGCTGCTGTGGCTGGCGCTCGCTGCGCGGCTCACGCCGGGGCTGGGGGCGGGGCTCGGCTGGGCGGGCCAGCACTCGCTCTCGATCCTGGTCGTGCAGGACGCGCTGCGACTCGTCGTGGGAACGCTGGTGCGCTTCGACGTGACGCTCGAACGCTGGTTCTGGGTGCTGCTGGTCCCGTATCTGGGAGCGAGCGCGCTGCTGGCGCGTGGCTGGGATCCGCTCGCGGCGCGCTTTCGCGACCGGATCTGGCCCCTCCCGCCGCGCTCGCCGCGAGCCTCCGCGTGACGCGCGAGCAGCGTCGAGTCGCGCGGTCAGCGAGCGGGCCGGGCGAGATAGACGACGTAACGGCGCGCGCCACGCGCCGGGTGCGCGACCTCGACGGTGAAGCCGGCAGCGCGCAGGCGGCGTTCGAACGACGCCACCGGCCCTTCCGACCACACCGCGAGGACTCCGCGGGGCGCGAGCGCCCCGCTTGCTCGCGCCAGCGCCGCCGCGCCGAAGACGTGATCGTCGGTGGGATCGCCGCTGCCCGGCCGCGGGCCTTCGAAGAGATCGAGCACGATGGCGTCGAAGCGCGGCGCCGGCGCGGTGCTGGCGCGGGCGATCACCTGGGCGACGTCGCCGAGCGCCAGCGTGACGCGCGGGTCGTCGAGGACGTTCGCGGTGAGCGCCGCCAGCGGGCCGCGCACCCAGCGCGCCACGGCCTCGTGCAGCTCGGCCACCACCACCGCCGCGCCCGGCGGTAGCGCGTCGAGCGCGGCGCGCAGCGTGTAGCCCATGCCGAGCCCCGCCACCAGCACGCGCGGCGCGGCGATCCCCGCGAGCGACTGGCACGCGAGCGCCCCGAGAGCTTGCTCCGAGCGCTGCTGCGTGCTCGTCATGAGCACGCGCCCGTCGCGCAGGATCAGGTAGTCGCGCTCGCCCCGCTCCCGGAGCTCGAGCGCGCCGTCGCCGGTCTCGACGCGCTCGAGGGTGCGCCAGGGGCGAGCCATGTCGAGCGCTTCACCGCCCGAGGATCTCGGCGAGATCGATGCTGGGCGGCTTGCGCTCGAGCTTCTCGATCAGGAGCGGGCGCACCATGTCCATCTTGAGGCGGAGCGGTTCGAGCACCTCGTCGCCCAGCTCGTCGACGACGGCGATGACGTGGCTCAGGTCGAAGAGATCGATCTGCTCCGACCACTGGTAGTTGCCGGCGTAGCGGAACCAGCTCGAGCCCATGCACTCGTAGAAGGTGCCGTCCGGGCGCTTGCCGGGGCCGCGGTTGGTCCAACGCGCCATGACCTCGCCTTTCACGTGGTCGATGACCGTGGCGAGATACGGGAAGCTCCAGTTGTCGAAGCCCATCATGTCCGCGCCCAGCGCGGTTTCCTTGATGCGGTCGATGCCGCGTGCCACCAGCCGGTGGAGTGGGCCGATGTCGTAGGTGTAGACGGCGTCGGGCGTGTAGAAGGGCGCGAGCAGCGCCCAGTTGGCGGTGGCACGGGCCTCGGCGTTGGCGGCGAGCCAGCGCTCGACCATCTCTTCCATCTCGCGACGGGGAAACTCGGGCATGGGTGCGTCTCCTCTTCTCGGGGCGTGGTGAGTCAACGGGTGGCGGGGCGGTGCGGTCTCGCAGCGCGGGCGCGCACGGCGCCTTGGCGGCGAGCCTTCTCGGGCGCGACGAAGGTGCGGCGGAAATGGCGGTGCACGCGCTCCACGAGCTCGCTGGCCGAGAGCTTCATGCCGTGCTCGAGCCAGTCGGCGAGGTGGACCTGGTGCATGGCGATCATCATCTTGGCGAGCAGCTCGGGATCCTCGTCGATCACCTGACCGGCGTCGATCGCGTCGCGGAAGATCTGGGTGGCGAGCTCGAAGCCCTGCCGCCACGCCGCGTACTGCTCGCTCTGCTCGTGGGCTTCCGGCGAGGGGCCGAGCGCCCACGCGATCCCGTGCCGTACCTGCATGCGCAGGTAGTCGGGATGGGCCACGAAGAACTCGATGTACACGCCGATCCCCGCGAGCAGCACCTCGAGCGGTGTCGCCTCGCGGGCGGTGGCCTCGCGCGCTCGTTCCAGGAGCTCGGCGCCGCGCTCCTCTTGAAGGGCGGCGTGCAGCTCGCGCTTGCCGGGGAACACGCCGTAGAGCGAGCCCACCGAGAGCCCGGCCTCTTGGGCGATGTCCTGGATCTTGGTGGGGTCGTAGCCGGCGCGCGCGAAGCAGCGCTCGGCGGCGTCGAGGATCAACCGCCGATAGAGATCGGTGCGCGCTTGTCGGGCGGCGTCGAGGGCGCGTGCGCGAGCCATGCGTGAATCACCATTTCACAAAACGATTGACGGTTCAATAATACGAGAGCATATTCGAAACATGGTCGAGGTCGCTGCAACTCCGCCGGCCGCCGTGCCGTCGTCCTCGCAGCCGGGGCCTGCGCTGGGTTCCGCGTTGGGGCCGCCCACGCCGATTCCGCGACTCAAGGGCGGGCTGCCGCTGCTCGGGCGGATGCTGGATCTCGGCAAGGACCCGCTCGCGATCTTTCAGCAAGCAATCGAACGCCACGGCGAGGTCGCCGCCCTGCCGCTCGCCCTCGGCAAGGAGCTGGTGCTGCTCTCGGGCACCGAGGCGCAGCAGTTCTTCTTCTACGACGCCGACGAGCAGCTCTCGCAGAAAGAGGCCTACAAATTCTCGGTGCCGGTCTTCGGCGAGGGCGTCGTCTACGACACGACGCCCGAGCGGATGCTGGAGCAGATCGGCTTCGCGTTGCCGGCGCTGCAGGACCGCACCATGCGGACGTACGCGCCGAAGATGGTCCAGGAGATCGAGGCGTTCGTGGAGCGTCTCGGCGAGCGCGGCGAGGTCGATCTCCTGGAGGCGATGAAGGAGCTCTCGATCTACATCGCGAGCCGCTGTCTCCTGGGTCACGAGATCCGCGAGCGGCTCGACGGCGAGTTCGCGCATCTCTTCGTCGATCTGGAGAAGGGGCTCAATCCGTTCGCGTTCCTGTGGCCCAACGCGCCGCTGCCGGCGTTCCGCCGTCGCGACAAGGCGCGGGCGCGGCTCTCCCAGCTCATCGGCGGCATCGTCGAGGAGCGCATTCGCAAGGGCGAGCGCCACGACGACATGCTCCAATGCCTGATCGACGCCCGCTATTCCGACGGCGCCAAGCTCACGCCGCACGAGATCGCGGGCCTCTTGATCGTGATCCTCTTCGCCGGTCACCACACCAGCTCGACGACCGCCGCATGGGTGGGCGTGGAGCTGCACCGCAATCCGGCGGCGCTCGAGCCGGTGCTCGCCGAGGTGCGCGCCAGCGTCGCCACCGGCAAACCCCTCGACTACTACGCCGTGCGCTCCATGGATCACATCGATTGGAGCGTGAAGGAGACGCTGCGGCTCCACCCGCCGCTCATCATGTTGATGCGCGGGGTGATACAGGACCTGCGCTACAAGAGCTGGGTGTTTCCGAAGGGCACGTTCCTGCTGGTGAGCCCGCTCGCGTCGGGGCGGCTCGCGAGTGTCTTCCCCGATCCGGATGCGTTTCGCCCCGAACGATTCGCGCCGCCGGATCCCGTGGACAAGATCCCGTTCGCCTGGATTCCGTTCGGCGGCGGACGGCACCGCTGCCGCGGCATCTCGTTCGCGCTCAATCAGATCAAGACCATCTGGGCGCGGCTGCTGCACCACTTCGAGATCGAGCTGGTGGAGCAGGACTACCCGCCCGACTACCAGGCGATGGTGGTCGGCCCCAAGCACCCGGCCCGAATCCGCTATCGTCGGATCGCCTGATCGAGCCCGAAAGTCACGCGAGGTCGCGGCCGGATGCGAATCGTCGTCAACCCCGTCCTCTGCCAGTCCCACGGCGCCTGCGCCGAAGAAGCGCCCGAGGTCTTCGAGGTCCAGGGCGCCACCACCGTGAAGATCAAGCAAGCGACGGTGCCGCCCGAGCTGCTCGAACCCGTGAGAGCCGCCGTCCGTTTCTGCCCCACCGGTGCGCTGAAGCTCGTCGAGGAGTGACCGGCGCGGCTCGCTGCGAGGGCCGCTGCGGCTGGCGCTTGACCCGGTTGCATCGCGGCTCTAGCGTGAGCCAGTCATGGCGCCTGAGACGGCACGGTCCACGTACAACGCCGCCGAGTACCTCGCGCTGGAGCGGGCCTCGGACACTCGCAGCGAGCTCGTGAATGGCCAGATCCTGGCCATGACCGGCGCGAGTCGGGCGCACAATTTGATCGCGGCGAACATCGGCCGGGAGCTTGGAAACCAGCTCAAAGGTCGCCCCTGCGAGACCTATCAATCCGACATGCGGGTGAAGGTTTCGGCGACCGGGCTCTACACCTATCCCGACGTCGTCGTGGTCTGTGGCAAGCCCGAGCTGGAAGACGAGCACGGCGACACGCTGCTCAACCCGACCGTGATCCTCGAAGTGCTGTCACCGAGCACCGAGGCGTACGATCGCGGCGAAAAATTCGCTCACTACCAGCGGCTCGAGTCGCTGCGCGAGTACCTGATGGTCGCGCAGGACAAGCTCCGGATCGAGCACTACGTGCGACAGGGCCGCCAATGGGTGCTCACCGTCACCACCGCCCTCGACGCGATCATCGAGCTGATCTCGATCGACTGCCGCTTGGCCGCCCGCGACGTCTACGACCGCATCGAGCTCGATCTCGCGGGATCCGCGCCGTAGTCCCTTCGCCGGACCGAGTCGCATCTCGAGCCTCGAAGGGGCTGCTAGAGTCCTCGTCGCATGGCGTCGACGAGGCGATCAAGCGGAGAGCCCGCGGTCGGTAGCGACTCGTCGCGGCAGCTCGAGCTCTTCGACGGTCCGCACCTCGTTCGCCAGCGCGCGATCGGCCAGATTCTGGACGCGCAGCCCGACGCGGCCTTGCGCACGCTCGCCGAGGACGACCCGCGCCACCACGCCGACGAGTGGCAGGCGCTCCGCGCGCTCGCCCACGCCGTCGCCGCCGCGCTGACCGAGATCGGCGAACGCCCGCGCGATCCACGCGGCGCGCTCGCGAGCCAGTCGGCGATCCTGTCCGCGCTCGCTCGCGACCGCGCTCGCCTGCCCGCGTCGGCCGCATCTCGCCTGCACGCCGCGCTACACGCCAGCGCGCTGGCGGCGGCGAGCGGGCTGCGTCCACCCTTTCTCGACGACGGCACGCCGCTCGGCTGGCTCGCGCTCGAGGCGGGCGACCCCGATCGCGCTCGCGAGCTGCTCTTCGCCGCACGTGACGCGCGACCCGCCGACGGCCGCGTGCTCGGCTACCTCGGCGACGCGTTCGCCCTCGCGGGCCGCCGTGCGGAGGCCGCGGCGAGCTATCGCGACGCGCTGTATCACGATCCCGGCGGCATCGACGCCGCCGCGATCCGCGACGAAGGGCTCCGCGAGCTCCTCGCGGAGGACGAGGGCGAGCCGGACTGGCGCCTGCCTCGCGCGTGCATCGCTGGGGTGCTCCCGGTCGGGTCGGCGGCCATGCCCATCGCCGGCGAGCGCCCCGCGGCGATCTTCCGCGCCTTGCTCGCCGACGGCGCGGAACCGACGAGCGCACTCGAGCGGGCGCGCCTCTTCTACCTCGGCATGGTGCTGGGCGGGTCGGGTGCGAGCGCCCGGGGATCGAGCGGCGTCGCCGAGTTGGGCGAGGTGCGCGCCGCCATGAAGCGAGCGAGCCCAACGCTCTTCGCCGACTACATGCGCTGGCTGCGCGCTCGCCTCGACCTGCCGCTCTGACTCACCGGGCCAGGGTCGAAGCGCGCGAGCCGCACGGGCGACCCCGTTCCGCGCCGCGTGAGCTGGCGGAGCCTCAGCGCCGGTATCGGGCCGATCGCTTGCTCGGCATCGCCGCTTTCGCCGTGCTTGCCCCCGCCGTCGCGGTGCCGTCGTCGCGGTGGCGCCCACGGGATCGCCATGCTAGAGACGCGATCGGCGCCGCTCGGCGCGTGCCACGCCTGCTTCCTTGTCGACCGCGCGATCCCGCGAGCCCGCCTTGCCGCACTCTCGACTGCGCCCGCGGGCGTGCCTCGCGCTGATCGTGCTCGGGCTGCTCCCGCATCCCGCGCGCGCCCAGCCCGACGAGCTCGTGGTCAGCGTCGGCGCGTTCGATTTCGTGCGCCCGGCGCGGGCGGGGCGCGACCTGCGAACCGCGATCGCCGCGGAGTATCGTCCGGCGATCGAGCTCGGCTGGCTCGAGCCGTTCATCGGCTTTCTCGCCACCACCGGCGGCTCGATCCTCGGCTACGGTGGCCTATCGATCGACCTGCCGCTGGTGCGCGACGAGCTGCTGCTCACTCCCAGCCTCGCGCTGGCGGGCTTCAAGCCCGATCCCAGCGAGGACCTGGGCTCGACCATCGTGTTCCGCACCGGTGCCGACCTGCGCCATCCGATCGCCGCCGTGGCGTGGATCGGGATCGGCGTCTTTCACGTCTCGAACGGCGGCCTCGCCGATCACAACCCCGGCGCCGAGAGCGTCACGTTGTCCGTCTCCCGCTCGTTCGATTGGTGAGCCAGGTCCGGCGCAACCCCGCGCCATCCAGCTCATGCTCGTTCCGGGCGTCGATGCCGCAAACCGGTGGGTCCCGAGGCAGAAGGATTAGGTGCGTGCAAGACAGGTCGATCGCGTCAGGGCGTGTGCGACGTCCACGCGGCGAAGTCGCCCGACTCGAAGTTGTCGAGGAAGAAGAACCGGCGCTCGAACCAGGCGCGCACCTCGCCCGGTGCGGCGGGAATCCACTCGTGGAGCGCGTCTGGATCGATCACCTGGCGGTTCGAGATTCCGGCGGCGGTGAGCGCGTCGGCGTACGGCTGCATGGTCCAGATCGGCACGATCGGATCGTTGTCGCCGTGCAGGAAGAGCGTCGGCGGATGGTCGAGAGGAATCGGGCCGACGGTGCAGATCCAGCCGGCGCACGTCGCGTACGAGCCGCTCTGGATCGCGAGCGCGGCGAAACGGCCCGGATACGAGACCGCCATGCGGCTCGTCATGTGGCCACCGCTCGAGATGCCCGCGGCATAGAGGCTCGTTCCGTCGAGCGGGCCGAAGGATCCCGCGTCGATCTCGCTCAGGATCCGCAGCATGAAGGCATGGTCGTTCGACGACTTGTACTCCTCGCCGAACAGGTTGTTCGTGTCCCACTGGCCCGCGCCGTCGAAATGGGTCTCGGGCGTCAGCACCGCGTAGCCGTGGTCGAGCAGGTCCTCGACCACCTGGGTCTGGTAGTAGGCACCAAAGGGCAGGATCTTCGACGCATGCCACGTGAATTCCGCCGAGATCCACGAGCCCTGGAACATGATCACCGCAGGCCAGCCCGAGGGGGGCGGCGCTCCGCCCGGGAGCTCGAAGTGGACCTCGCGGTGCTCGTCTTCGATGTCGAAGGCCGTGGTTTCGTGCGGGCAGACCAGCTCGTAATTATCGATGTAGCAGACCGACCCGGGTGGCACCGGGTCCGGGTCGGGAATGCGCGTGAACGCCGTGAGGAGGAAGGCGAACGAGAGGAGCGAGATGTTCCGAATCGCGACCTTCATGCTGTATCCATCGTCGACGAAGTCGTCGGTCCCCTCGAGCCCGGTGTCGCGATGTGCGCACCCGCGCCGACCACCGCCCCTCGGCGCCACGTGACCCCGAGCTCGCCGTCCCGCGCCGGCACGATCACCCAACCCAGATTTGAGCAGCGGGAACAGACTACAGCGTGATCGAGACGCGCGCACCCCGCGTGTAGTCACGCCGCGGCGTCGAGCCCGCCTTCCCCCGCTCGGCAGTCGCTCTGCCACCTGGGGCGCAGCTTCACAAGCAGTCGACGTATCCCGCCCAGAATCGAACACCGAAGCAGCCAGCTCGGCCTAGGCGTACGCCAGCGCAGTGAAGCATCTGCCCTCGGCGGCAGTCCCGATCCATGACCGGTCCGAAAACGAACTGTGACGCCAGGCTGGCTGTGAGGAAGAGAAGGACTGCGAGCCGAGCTTTGAAGAGCCTGGGACGACGGCCGCGACGCAACCCAAGCCCGAAATACCAAGCGCAGACCATGCCGATGACGACAAGCGCAGTCCCGGCAGTCATTGGCCGCCTGAACGAATCAGCTCAGCCGCGCGCGGGGCGGGCGAATCGCGCCGGTAATGCGTCGCCGCAACGGACGGCCGGACGTCTCACCCATGCAGGGCCCGCTCCACGATCGATTGGACCCGGGCAAGCGAGATCCCGCGGCGCTGCTCGATGCTCAACGGATGGTCAGTCGCCCTGAGCTCGATGAACGGCCGCTCTCCCACCGGCCGCGTATGAACTTGGGTCTCGAGGCTGAGCGTGGACGGCTCGTAAGGCAGGGCAGTCTGCAACCAGCCAAAGTAAGTGGGCTCAGCTTCTCTCCCCGGTACCGTCCAAAGCTGCTGCGCGCGCACGAAATTTCGCTCGCTCAGCGACACCTGAGCACACCCGCGGCCACGGACCACCGCGCGATCACCCGCATTCTCACCCGCGGTGAACCCTTCAACCGGGAGCGTTTCATGAAAACGTAACGATCTTGGGGAAGCGCGGGTGAGCCCGATGTCTAACTGGGATCCGCAAGGGTCGAGCTCCAGCAATGACGCTCCGCGAATCGTCTGCTTCGAGCAGCACCCGGACGTCATGAGCCACGTGCCCGGACAACCGTTCGTTTTGACTGGCCGCCCGCGCTTGCCCCGCTTTTCAGTACGTACTCGAGACGATGGTCTTTCGCTGGCTCTGCTCCTTCCCGAGCCCGCAACCAACTGGCTTCGAGCCTGACGCTTTGAATGGGACGGGAAAGGACACGAAATGGTTTCTAGGTCGCCGCGTGCTCTCTGCGCGGCACCGCCGTGAGGCGGTCGAACCTCGATAGGTGTTTGGTGCAGCGCCACGTTCGTGAGCGCCCGCGCCGTACCGGAAACGAAGTCAGAGTCCGTCAAGCGCAAGGCCACGAGTCGAGGATGCGATCGACGACGAGAAACACGTCGCACAGGAGAGGTTCACACTTGACGGACGGGGGCCTTATAGGAGTTCGACCGCTCGGTACGAATGTTCCCGGCCGCTCAACGCCTACCGTGCCAAGCTCGCGCGGCAATTTTGCCGCTACTTCTTGAAGACCAGCCAGTCGGACATGGGGACGGCTGAGCCCACAAACTCCCATCCATCGTTTGCGTACTTGTCGAAGACCTTCTGAATGTCGTCCGTTCCGAGCTCGATATGGTTTCGCTTTCCGGCCTCCTTGCTAAGCTCTACGATCTTGTAAGTCGTCTTGCCTAATGCCTTTGCCTCCCTAACCCCGCCCAGGACCTGTACAGCCATGTTAGATGCCAGCAAAAGGACGACCACAGTCAACAGCACGTCTCGAAGTCGATTTTTCATGCTCTCTTCTCCTCAGCTCAGCTGGCGGGTCCGAATCCGATCCAGGTCTTGTCCTGCGTCCACTCCTCATCGGTCCATTCCTTAACGACGGAATCATCGCGCTCGAACAATCGGTGTGTCCTGATGCCGAGGTAGCCACCGAGTCGGTTCTTGGAATTGCACGAGAACGTCACCAGATAGCCGAAGGACGCAGGCAGATACCGCCGGCCCTCGCGGCGAATCCACCACATCTTCTTGGGCGAGTCGACTTTCAAGTCCTGAACTGCGTGCGGGTCGAAAAATGACCGACTGATATAGTCGTCTACGAGACGGGCTACGTCTTGTGGATATTTGCCGTAATCGGCGGAGGCGATTTCAGCCGCCGTAGGCTGTACCCATGATGCACATCCGCACATGACTAGCAAGAGGGCAAGTAGAATCCGCTTCATGGTGCGTCCCTCCTCAAGGGCGAGCCCGGAGTGAGGATCTCTTTGCCACAACGATTAGTTACGTAAGGACACCGGTTGTGCCCGCGCCGGCATCGCTTTGTATTGTTGACTGATTGCTGAATCGGAATGCTTCGGCACGGCGCCAGGCGCATCCTGCATCAGAAGCCGCTTGTCGGTCAACGCACCTCGCCATTTGAAACAAACTGCCTGGTCGAACCCGAAGCTCAGCAGCGGCCGCGGACTACCACGAGTTCCAGACGAGCCCGTCCCGGGTTGCCGTCTGCTGCAGCGCCGAGTTGGGCGACCTTAGACACACTTGCCGATTCCCCACCGAGTGAACCTCCAGCGCCCATCCGTCTTCGTGAAAGCCGCCGGACGAGTACAGCAGCACAGATAATTTTTGGTAGATGCCTGCGGGGCGGCGAGGCTTGTGCCGAGAACCAGGCTGCCAGCGCTGCCGGTAATCTGAGGTTCCCAGGCCGCGACGAAGAAGACCTCGGTGCCGGTGGCATCCGCCTGCGCCTGAGCCTCGTCTCGACTGATGAGGCGAATGCTGCGGCCCGCCGGCCTGGGAATGTCCGCTAGCGTGAGGGTCAGGATGCCGGCGCCGGACCGCGCTTCGTTCAGCACCGTCACGCTGTCCGCCTGGGACGCAAGGCCGATATCAGGAAGGTCGTTTGCGGTGATGCGGTCAGCCAACGCGAATCCGACGAAGGCAACTCTATCCCGGATCTCGCTTCCGGAAGCGTCTCCGGACTGCGGAGCCGTCGTCGCCGTGCATGCGGCTAGGACGGCCATCAGAGTCGCCACGAGCTCGAGCCTACCTTGCATAAATCTGTTGCTCGCCCAACGAAAAGGATTCTGTCCAGCGTGCTCGGGCCGAGATTGTGCGTCGTCCGGAGCGAGAGCCGGCCCCGAGCGGTCTGGATAGGATCGTGTTGGACTAGACCGCGGTGGGAGGCCGTAGGCGTCTTCCCCTATGGGGATTGTTGAGGAGGACGGTCCCGCGGTCAAGGGCGGCGGGTGGGGTTGTGGATGGCAGGATGGCCGGGAACGGACCGTTCGAGCGTCGGTGGCACCGGTACGATCGCTCGCGACGGGCTACCGGAGAGTGAGACAGACATGGCCGTGCCAACCGGTGGGCGCGGGTTCGGGGAACCGGCCGTTTGGGTGGTCCAGATCGTCGGACCGGGCACCGCGCAGCTATGGAGATTGAATAGGGGTCTGGAGGTTCTCGGACCCCGACACTCGTCGTCTCCGCGTTCGATTGCGGCCAACCACCCAGAATCACAGGATGAGTTTCCCGAACGCTTGGGCGGGGCATCGCGCCGCCACCGAGGCAGGCCGTGGTGGCGTCGCCAGCTCGCACGAGGGGCTCCTCGGGGAGCAGACCGTGTGGGCGGACATCACCGCCGAACGCGGACGCCCACGAACGGACGACTGGGATCCGCGCGCCAGGTACCACGCCTGAAGCCCCTGGTCTCGATCTTGCGGCTGGATCCGAGTGGGCTGCAACTCCGATTACCGTCGGCAGACGTGCCCCGGATGTCGCGCATCGATTCGGGGGACACGAGCTCAAGCGAGCTGGCGTGGAGCGTGGACCCGTTGGCAATGGACAAAGGTGGCAGCGCCCGTGGGACCTACCGCGCAGCGGTTTAGTTCAACGCCAAGCTCACCTGCGGCCACGGACTACCACGGGATCCAGACGAGCGCCACCACGGGTGCCGTTAGGTGCAGCGACGAGTTGGACATCCCTCTCGGGTCAGTCGCTGTCACGGTATGCGCTGAGTGCGTTGAAGAGTGGAGGGATGAATGCAATCACTGCGGTCGCGAACCAGGTCCCCTGATCACCCGCCGCGATACGAGCGAAGTACTCCTGAAGCGACGCAATGAAGCCATCGTGCGAAGTGCCTGGCGCGAGCGCGAGCGGCGTGATGAGAAGCAGGAAAACGAACGGGACAGCCCACGACGCGAAGGCACCACGCCTTGAGAACGCCTGCTGTGCCCGAAATGTGGACACCCGAACCTGACCCCATACGCAAACAACGCAGACAAGGACCACGGTCGCGAGCCAGGCCAGGAGCCAACCCGCGAACAGAAGCGTTGAAAGCTTGTTGGTCGGCATGTCCAACCTAAAGCCGAGCTGCGGCTACTGACCACCACGAGATCACAACGAGTGCACCTCGCTCGCCGTCAGCTTCGGCGACGAGTTCGAGGATCGCCGGACTCTTAGTAGGTTGCCGGCTGCGGCGGCCGCGAGCGCCAGCACGGGTGAGAGATAGGCCCCCGCAACAGCGGCCGTGGGGAGTTCGTGTCTTATGGCATCGCCGAACGGCGAAGACTCCAAACGCCACACTCCATTCAGAGCGACCAGCAAGAGTGGAATCGTCAACAGGGCGCCGATCCAGAGGCGAGTTGACCAAGCAACGAGAAGCGCGGTGGAAACCAGCGCGGCATTCGCCCAATACGAGAGTGTTGAGCCGCAGTCGGTCTTGTCACACACCTCGGCGTTGGCGACAGCCGGCACAAGAAGTGACGCTATCGAAACGAGTGTACGTAGTTGGCGCCGATTCATTCGACGAACGCCAAGCTCACCAGCGGCCACGGGCTACCACGCGATCAACCCTGGGCAGCCTGGGAGCCGACTGGTGCAGCGAATAGTTCTGCACGCGGCCCATCAAATGAGCCAACTTCGCCAGCTGCGGACCGTGCGAGAGCACGGAAGTCTGTGGCCCCTTGGCGACGTCGGAGGCCCTGGATCTTTCCTTCACGAGCTCACCGGTTCCGCTCATACACCCGGCCGTTGTGAATGTCCCATTGCCTGCGAGGGTGACCGTATGTGCCGTCCTCGTCCAGATGTATGAGACCTCTGGGAATCGAGGGTGGAAGCGACGGTGACCAGTGATGCCGGAGGCTAGCGACGGCCTCAAATTGGGTCCGTATGTATGGAACCGCTGCAGTTCGAATGTCAGCACCAAAAAAGACGTGCCGTGTTACATTGATGGTTTCGTCCGGTATGACCCAAGCGCGGCGATAGAACAGTCCATCTTCTGTAGTTAGGCCGAAACAGGGCGCAATCTCAGGAGCTCGTTCTATGATGCTGCGAACGCTGGAAAGCATCTCGCCTGTGCCGGTGAGCTGAACCCAGCCGCGGATGTGGGTGTGTGCGCCCATAGATTCAAATTGCTCGGCAGAATTCGACTGAACTAGCCAGTTCACCCTACGAGGGCGGCTACGCCCACGTAGCGGGGATTCTGCCCGGAGTGCTCGGGCGGGCGCAAGGACGCGAGGCGCCAGCGGATTCGCGACGGCGGGCGGTGGGTGAGCCGGCAGCGGACCGCGTTCTCGAGACCGGGATAGCGGGTATTGGGTGGGTCGGCTTTCGAGGCGATCCATGGGGCTACGTATGTTCGCGAAGTGGTGCTGAATGACGTGGGTGTCGATCATGGCGGTGCTGACGTCGTTGTGGCCGAGGAGTTCCTGAACGGTGCGGATGTCGTAGCCGTCCTCGAGGAGGTGCGTGGCGAAGCTGTGCCGGAAGGTGTGGCAGGTCGCTCGCTTGGGGATGGCGCTGCGGGCAACGGCGAGCGTCACGGCGCGTTGCAGGACGCTTTCGTGGAGGTGATGGCGGTGGCGCTGGCGGGTTTCGGGATGGATGTAGGTGCGGGTCGCTGGGAAGACCCATTGCCAGGACCAGGAGCGGCCGGCGGTTGGCAGTTTCACGGAGAGTGCGTGGGGAAGCTCGACCCAGCCGGCGCCGTGGGCGAGGTCGCGCTCGTGCTGTTTGCGGGCGCGGTCGATCTGGGCGGCGAGGTTGGGGCGTAGCGACTCGGGGATCAGGGTGATGCGGTCCTTGGCGCCCTTGCCGTCGCGAACGGTGAGCTCGAGGCGCTCGAGGTCGAGGTCCTGGATGCGCAGACGCGCGCATTCGAGGAGCCGGAGGCCGGATCCGTAGAGGAGCGCGGCCATGAGCCGGGGTGTGCCGTGGAGCTCGGCCAACACGGCACGAACCTCGTTGCGCGTGAGCACGGTGGGGATGCGCTCGGGCCGCTTGGCCTGTACCAACTCTTCGAGCCAGGGCAGGTTTTGGTCGAGCACCTCATCGGTAGAGGAAGAGGAGTGCGGCGAGGGCCTGGTTCTGTGTCGAGGCGCTGACGCGGCGCTGGACGGCGAGGAAGCTCTGAAACGCCGGACCTCTGGCGCTCCCAAATCCCGCGGGTGGCGCTTGCCGTGGAACACGACGAAGCGGCGGATCGAGCCGACGTACGCCTTCTCGGTGCGGCGGCTCAGATGGCGCCGCCAACGTGCGGGTGTATTCCGCGGAATAACCAATGAGAATCAGTATCAGCTCGGCGGCGCTTCGGCGGTTTGCGGCGGGGGCGAGCCCCCGCTCTATGGGGCCGTGCGACGCGATCGCTTCAACTCGTGGCCGCGGATTTGGCGGCCGCGCTGCTACGGCGACTGGCGGAGGATGACGGCGGTGTTGGGGGCCATGGGGATGGCGCTGCCGGTGAGGACTTGCCAGGCGAGGCCGCCGGGGCTGGGGTAGGTGCCGCCGCCGATGAGGACGAGGCTTTCCCAGTGGCCGGCGCCGAGGGTGTACGTGGTGGTGGCTGCGTTGGGGTTGGCGATGACGAGCCCGCCGGTGTAGCTGCGTTCGAACATGCCGTCGGCGCGCTCCGTTGCGGGACCGAGGGCACCACCGATGGGCAGCGCATCCTCGGCGTATTGTTGCAGGTCGGCCTGGACGTTGGTGCCGGCGATGCGGTGATAGGCGGCGTCGGAGTTCACCAACAGGTACGAGGCGAGCGACCACATGCGGCGCTGCATGTCGCCGGTTTGCATGTAGTCCATGGCGATCGCGAACTTTCCTTGTGAAAGGGTGAACGCGAAGTCGGTGAGCTGCTGGATCCAGCGCGTCCGGTCCATGAAGCGCGTCGAGGCCTTCATGCTGAACGCTTCGAAGGACATGCCGTCGATGTAGGGCAGGTATTCCAGGCCGCGCCGCCCCGCGGGCTGGCCACCGGTGTACGAGTTGATGAGGATCTTGACCGTCGCGGGCAACGCCGCGCGCACGGCGGCAAGCACCTCGCCCACGGCGGCGTAGTAACCGTCGTCGCTGTAGTCGACGGGGAACTCGTTGATGAGGCTCGGGTCGATGATGCCGCAGTTGTCGAGGTAGACGGCGTCGTAGCCGTTGGCGATCTGGTCGAGGATGTCGGCCACGAGAATCGGCACCCAAGCGGCGCGCTTCTCGGGTGTGGTGATGTCGAGCCAGTACCAACCGAATTGCGTCTGGGTGACCGGGTTGCCGCTCGGTCCCAGCCACAAGAGGCCGGCGGCCACCACCTGATCGAAGCGCGGCTCGCCCGGCGCGGCACCAGCGATCTTGTCGTAGACGAAGATCGGCAGCTCGGGATTGGCTGCGTGCAACGCCGCGATCTTGCTCACCCCCGAGCTCGTGATGGCGAGGTCGTGGACGTTGGCGATGTAGTCGATCTGGTCGGGCGTGTTCGAGAACGAGCCGGCGAACACCGAGCGCACGCCCACCGCCTCGCCATCGGGCGGCGGCGGCAGCACGGTCGCGGGGCGCACGATCACGGCGGTGTTGGGCGCCAGGTCGATCGCGTTGCCGGTCAACAGGAGCCACGAGAGGTAGCTCGGGCTCGGGTAGGTCCCACCGCCGTTCAAGATCAGGCTTTCCCAGGCGCCCTCGCCGAGGGTGTAGCGGGTGGTGGTCGGGTTGGGGTTCGCGACCACGATGCCGCCCGTGTACGAGCGTTCGAACATTCCGTCTTCGCGCTCCACGGCGGCACCCAACGCATCGCCGATCGGCAGCTTGTCCTCGGGATATTCCTGCAGGTCCGCCTGGGTGTTGGTGCCCAGGATGCGGTGGTAGGAAACGTTGCTATTCACCAGCAGGTAGGACGCCAGCGACCACATGCGGCGCTGCATGTCGCCCACCTGCATGTAATCCATCGCGACCACGAACTTCCCTTGGTCGAGCGTGTACGCGAGGTCGGTGAGCTGCTGCACCCAGCGCGCGCGGTCCATGAACTTGCTCGAGGCCTTCATGCTGAAGGCCTCGAAGGAAAGCCCGTCGACGTACGGCAGGTACTCGAGGCCGCGCCGTCCCGGCGGCTGACCGCCGGTGTAGGAGTTGATGAGTATCGGAACGCCCGGCAGTGCCGCGCGCACTCGCGCCAGCACGTCGCCGATGGCCGCGTAGTAGCCGTCGTCGCTGTAATCGAGCGGGTACTCGTTGATGAGGCTCGGATCGATGATGCCGCAGTTGTCGAGGTAGACCGCGTCGTAGCCGATGGCGAGCTGTTCCTGGAGCGTCGTCACCAGGATGGAGGCCCACGCCGCCCGCTTTTCCGGTGTGGTGATGTCGAGCCAGCTCCAGCCGAATTGCGTGTTCACCACGGGATTGCCGCTCGGCCCGTACCACAGGAGCCCGTTGGCGACGACCTGATCCCAATGCGCGTCGGCGGACGAGGCCCCGGCGACCTTTCCGTAGCGGTAGACCGGAGTCTCCGGGTTGGTGGCGTGCACCGCGGCGATCTTGCTCTTGCCCGAGCTGGTGATGATCAGATCGTGGACGTTCGCCACGTAGTCGAGCTGGTCGGGGACGTTGGTGAAGGCACCCGAGAACACCGAGCGCACGCCGGACGCGGCCTCCGGAAACGGCGGCGGCGGGGGATCGGGCACGAACGACGTGACCGCGAACACCAGCACGTCGAGGTCGCTCCAATCCGCGGTGCTGTACGTGAAGTAGCGCACCTGCATCACGCCCGACGCGTTCACGAATCGCGCGAAGTCCCCGGAGAGTGGAAACGTGAGCGGCTGCCAGGTGTGGTAGACGGCGCCGTCGTTGTAGCCGACCGTCACCCAGCTGCTGGCCGCGAAGTCCCGCACCTGGAAGGTCCAGCGCTGGGTGCCGCGCGGCTGGCCGTAATAGTTCGAGAGCAGCGACAGCGACGACGCGCCTGCCACGTCGAGGCCGGCGGGAACCTGGAACGAGAAGACGCCCTGATAGCCGAAGATGCTCGGCGTGTAGCGCTGGGCGCGGGTCGGCTCGGTGGCGGTGCCGGTCAAGTCCTTTTGCGCCAGCACCGAGAGCGGCTGTGCGCCGGTGCTGCCGCGCTGGGTGGCGACGGCGGTGGGCGCGACGTTCGTCGTGACGAAGGCGGCGTGACTAGGGGTGGCGGCGCCGAGGAGCAGCGCGCAAGCGAGCGCGACGGTGATTCGGGTCCAGCGTCGCGGCGATCGTTCGCTCATCTCGGGGCTTCCTCGGAGGTGGGTCGGTGGGCGTTTCGGGTGCGCCGAAGCCCCAGAATCGCGAGCAGCGCGGCGAGTGGCGGCAGCATCGCCGCGAGCGGGGCGGCCCGGGAGCGGCCGAACGCACCGGGGACCGCCGCGCACGTTGCGGCGTCGCATGGGTCACCCAGGCCGTCGCCGTCGTCGTCGCTCTGATCGGGATTCGCGAGGTCGGGGCAGTTGTCGCAAGCGTCGGCGATGCCGTCGCCGTCGCCATCCGGGCCGCCGCAGGCCTCCACGGCGCCGGAATCACACTGAGCACCGCCGTCGCCGTCGCCATCGATGGGGCGCGGCTCGCCACGTTGATCCGTGGCGGGGCAGCTCGCGGCGAGCGCCGCATCGATCGCGGGGCTCGCGCCCAAGAGCCCGTGGGCGGCGGTGCCGTTGGCACTCGTTCCCAGCGGTGCGAGTGCCAGCTCGGCGACGCCGATCCGGTCGCTGGGTTGGGTGAGTCCGCAGGTGTCGCCGGCTCCCTCGACGTTGCCGCCGCTCGACACCACGTTCGGCGTCTCGCCCTCCTCGAGGGCGGCACAGCGGCCCGCGATCACCGATCCCAAGAGGCGAAGCTCGCCGCTCGCCGAGGCGAGCAGCGCGACGTCCATTGGAGCGGAG
The DNA here is from genome assembly GCA_046331705.1 of bacterium. Lineage (GTDB taxonomy): Bacteria > JADJOY01 > JADJOY01 > JADJOY01 > JADJOY01 > JADJOY01. Next base: position 94,916 of record JAXLQJ010000023.1, read on the forward strand.
GCCACCACCGTCGCGTGCCGTAGCTCGAGGACTTCGCTGCTCCGCGCTTGCGCCACGCTCTCCGGCGCGAGGCTCGTGCCGTTTCCCGAGATGGTCACGTTCTCGGCGAGGATCACGTCGTTGTCGAGGTTGGCGCCGCGGGCGCGCTGGTCCAGGCCAACACCGCCGTTTTGGACCAGCGCGCTTCGGCGCAGGGTGGTGGCGCCGCCGAAGCCGACGAGCCCCGCGCTGGGGTTGCTCGCGATGCTCGCGCCTTCGATCGTCAGCGTGCCGCCGGGCTCGGGCGCCAGCGGCGGCCAGCCGGGGAAGCCGTTGGCGATCGCCCCGCTGGTCGAGTCCGCGACGTTGCGCGCGACGGTGGAATCGAGCACCTCCATCGAGGCGCTGGCCGAGGCGATGAAGAGGCCGCCACCGATGATCGCCGAGTTGCCAGCGACGGTGCACCCGTCGAGGTGGGTATCGCCGGCGCTCGCCACGCCGCCGCCCGAGCCGGGAACGCTGCCCACCGTCACCGCGGTGTTTTCCTGGACGGTGCTGCCGCGCACGGTGAGCTGACCGAAGTCGAGGGCGCCACCACCCAGCATCGCCACGTTGTGCTGCAGCGTCGACGTCTCGACGAGTGCCGTGCCTTCGTTGAAGAGCCCGCCGCCGAGCGGCGCGGCGTTCGACTCGATGAGGCTCGCCGTGACCGTCAGTGTCCCCGAGCTCGAGATGCCGCCGGAGGCGTCGTAGGGCAGGGCGTACGGCGCGCCGCCGCCGTTGTCGCGCACCCGACTGGCGACCACCGTCAGCACGCCGTCGTTGCGAATGCCCCCCAGGCTGTTCTGGAGGGTGAGGGATTGGAGGGTGACGTCCGCGCCGGCAGCGACGTCGACGAGCGCGGGGCTGAGATCGTTCGGCACGCCATCGACGAGCAAGCCGCCGTCGAGGATGGTGGACTCGGCGTCGGCGCCCAGCAGCACCGTGTCGTCGGTGAGCGTCAGGATCGCGCCCGGCGGGGTGAGCCCCGGATCGACCACCGCGTTGCCGAGCGCGTAGGTGCCCGCCGGGATCTGAATCGTGTCCAAGCCGGGATTCGCGTTGGATTCCGCGACGGCGTCGCGCACCGAGCAGTGCGCGTCGCAGAGCCCGTCGTCGCTGGCGTCGTTCACCGTGACCAGGAACGTGGCCGCGGTGGCGCGCGGGGGCGACTGGATGGCGAGAGTGCTGGCGAGGGTGCCACCCACCATCGCAAGCCACAGGGGCACCGTCCGCGGCCTCGCGCCGGTGCTTCGCGATCGAAATGCGCGCTGCATGTCGTGGAGGTGCTCGGGAGGTCGCGAACAGCGCCGTATCCTCGCATATCCGCGGTCGCGCGCCAGCGCTCGGCGCACCGGGATCGCGGTGATCGTTGCGGCGCGCCGCGGCGCTCGGCTAAAAGGGGGCCTCGCGTTGCGTGACTGAAAGGGACACCATGGATTCCGCGGAGTTTCGTAGCTTCGTCGAGCGCCTTGGCAAGGCGCTCGATGCCGACGTCGTCGACGAAAAGGGCGAGCTTGGTCTCAGCTTGGCGCTCGACAGCGGACGGCACCAGCAGGTGTTCCTGGGGCTCGTCTTGGATGCCCTCGACCGGCCACTCTTGGCAGCCTATGCGCACATCGGTGACATCGAGGACATCGATCCGATGGCCGCGCTCGAGCTCAACGCCACCACGCCGTACGGAGCCGTGGCGCTCCTCGGCCGGCGGGTCATCATGCGGCGCACGGAGCGGCTGACCGGGCTCGATCCCGCTTCGCTGGCCGAGTCCATCCAGCTCTTGGCGCTCAATGCCGACCTGATCGAGCAGACGCTTTACGGAAGGCGGGATCGGTACTGGGTTGCTGCGGGGGCTGTTCCAACCCCCGCCCGCCGCGGCGCAGCCGCGTCGGGTCCCACCCCCAAGGCGCCTCGCTTCGCTCGTCGGCTCGCCTGCCGGCTCGCGGCGAGATGGACGGCGTGCGTGGAGACCGGTCGGCCGGGTCGACGGGGTGCTCGTTCGGGGTTGTTCCACCCCGCCCGCCGCGGCCAGCCGCGTCGGGTCCCACCCCCAAGTCGCCTCGCTTCGCTGTCGGCTGCCTGCCGGCTCGCGGAGAGATGGGCGGCGAGCGTGGAGACGGTCGGCCGGTTGTTCGACGGGTGCTCGTTCGGGGTTGTTCCGCCTTCGCCCGCTGCGCTGGGCCGCGTCGGGTCCCACTTCTGGGCGCCTCGCTTGCTGTCGGCTCGCCCGCCGGCTCGCGGGAGATGGGCGGCGAGCGGAGACCGAGTCGGCCGATCGGTCGACGGCGTGCTCGTTCGGGGTTGTTCCACCCCCGCCGCCGCGGCGCAGCCGCGTCGGGTCCCACCCCAAGTCGCCTGCTTGCTCCGTCGGCTCGCCGCCGGCTCGCGGAGAGATGGGCGGCGAGCGTGGAGACTGGTCGGCCGGTTGTTCGACGGGGTGCTTCTCGTTCGGGGGTTGTTCCGTTCCCTGCCCGCCGCGGCCAAGCCGCGTCGGGTCCCACCCCCAAGTCGCCCCGGCCACGGTCGGCTCGCGCGCGCCGCTGGCTCGCGGAGAGATGGGCGGCGAGCGTGGAGACCGAGTCGGCCGGCTGTTCGACGGGGTGTTCGGGGGGTTGTTCCAACCCCCGCCCGCCGCGGCCAAGCCGCGTCGGGTCCACCCGCCTCGCTCGCTCGTCGGCCGCCGCCGGCTCGCGGAGAGATGGGCGGCGAGCGTGGAGACTGGTCGGCCGAGTTGTGAGGATGGGCTGACGCACGCTCGGGGTTTTCCGAGCCCTCGTGCCCGCCCCGCCGGGGAGGCTGGCTCCCGTCCGGGGTGCTCGCGCGGCGCCGCGGGTGCGTGCGTTGCCGCGTCGCAACGGCGATGGCGTTCGTGGTCGCAGGCGGCCCGCCTCCTGCGGCAACGACCCATGAATTCGCCAACTTGCGACCGTAGTTGTGCCTAGTACATCGGGGTGCGGCCACCCGGCCGGTCCGAGGCTCAAGGCTACGGTGTCACGGGACATCGTTCGCGTCGCTATGGCGCGGCGCGGCGAGAGTTCTCTATGCTGGATGCTTGTGCACGTGCACGTGGGCACACGAGCGATGACAGCCGCCAACCTCACCCCCGCTGCGGGCATGCCGATCGACCCGCGTCCGACCCCACCGGATCGGGCGATGCGCCCTGTTCCGGCGCAGCTCGTCGACGCGGAGGTCACCCCAACACGGGCGCTTTCCGGGGCGTGATCCGCGAGGCTCAACACCCAGGACCTGCGCGGGCCGTTTCGCCCCAGCGCGTGGCAGTGGTTGCGCGAGAAGCGCTGGAATCAGCTCTACGTGGTGTCGCCCGACGTCGCGGCGAGCGTCGCGATCCTCGACCTCAAGTACCTGGCGAGTGCCTTCTGCTACGTCCTCGATCGCCGCACCAACCGCCTGCACGAGTTCGCGCGGCTGGCGCCGTTCGGCCTGGGACTGACCTTCCGCGGCAACCCGCTCGCCGGCTTGGTCGGTTTCGCTCGCGCGGCGTGCGGGTCGAGTTCGAGCACGACTGTGCCCACGGCCTGAGGCGCCTGTCGCTGACCTCGCGGACGTATCGGGGCGCCATCGATCTCAGCCTCAAGATCGCGGACGACGGTCGCGCGACCGTGCCCATCAACTCGGTGCAGGGGCTGCCGCCCTACGGCCTCGTGTACAGCCATCGCAGTGGGCCGCTCCCGGCCTCGGGCCAGGCGCTCGTGGACGGGCGCTCGCGCAGCGTGCGCGAGGGCCAGTCGTTCGCGATGTTCAACTGGCAGTGGGCGCTGCATCCGCGCGACGCGCGCTGGACCTGGATGAGCGGCGCGGGGCCCTGTGCCGACGGCAAGCGGATCGTGGCGTTCAACCTGACGCGCGCCAACGATGGCCTGGGCGAGCCGGAGAACTTCCTCTGGTTCGATGGTCAGCCGGTCGCGGTGGGCCGGGTCAACTTCGCGATGGACCTGGCGCGCAAGGACGGCGAATGGGCGGTCCGCAGCGAGGATGGAAGGGTGCGCCTCACGTTCCGTCCGGACGTGGTCCGCATGGGCCAGCGCGACGCGATCTGGGCGAAGGTCTACCGCCAGCCGATCGGCCGCTTCAGCGGCACGCTGGTGAACGCGGACGGCCGGTCGATCGAAGTGCGCGACCTGCCGGGCTTCGCGACCGATCAGACCGTGCACTGGTGAGCCGCGCGAGCGCGCGGTTCCGAGCGTCGCGCCCGCGTCGCGCCTGGTAGTCTGGTCGCGCGATGGGCGAGACCGAGCGCGCGGGGAGCCGCTCGCTGGGTGTGGCTCGCGGCGGCGGCGCTGACGGTGGTCATTCTCACCGCCACCTTCGCGAAGACCGGCTTCGGTGTCTTCGGCGATGGCGTGGGCTACTACGCGCCGCTGCGCTCGCTGGCGTTCGACCGCGACCTGCGCATCGACGACGAGGTGGCGCGCTGGGCGCCGGGGTCGGTGGCCGCACGAGATCCCGACCTACAGCAAGTACCCGATCGGCACGGCGCTGGTGTTGACGCCGTTCTTCGCTCTCGGCCGGCCTCGCGCTGGGGCTCGCGGCGGCGGGATGAACGTGAGCGCCGACGGCTACTCGTGGCCGTACGAGCTCGCTTATTGCCTCGGCAGCGCGCTGCTCGGCGTGGCGGGGCTGCTGCTTGCGGCGCAGGCCGCGCGACGGATCGCCGGGCGCGGCGGCGCGCTCGTGGCGGTGCTCGGAGTGTGGTTCGCGTCGCCGATCTTCTACTACCTGGCGTTCGAGCCCTCGATGGCGCACGCGGTCTCCGAGGCGCTCGTCCGCTCACGCTCTATCTGGCGCTCACCCGGGACTGGCGCGGTCGACCGCGGGCGGCGGCGGCGCTGGGGGCGGCGCTCAGGGCTGGCGGCGCTGACACGGCCGCAGGACGCGCTCTTCGCGGTGACGATCGGGTGCTGGGGGATCTGGCCACCGCGATCGCTCGACGGCCGGGACGTCGCGCATCCCGGGAGGCGATCGACGGCGACGATGCTCGGCATCGCCGCCGCCGCGGCGCTGGGTGTCGCGCTGATCCAGGTGGCGGTGTATGCGTGGACGTTCGGCTCGGTCGCGGCGGTGCCGTACTTTCACGAGGCCGCCGCCGCGGGCGCGGTCCCACGTTCGCCTGGCTTCACCCGCGGATCGGCGCCGTGCTCTTTTCGCCCCTGCACGGGCTTTTTTCCTGGCACCCGCTCACGCTGGTGGCGGTCGCGGGGCTGGTGGTCCTGGCGTATCGCGATCGGGGGCTGGGGGCGGGGCTCTTGCTGGGCTGGCTCGCGCAGCTCTGGCTCGTGGGTGCCTGGCACGATTGGTGGCAGGGGGCGGCGCTGGGCGGACGCATGTTCGCGAGCTCGAGCTTCGCGTTCGTGCTCGGGCTGGCGGCGCTCTGGCGCGAGCTTCCCTCCCGGGCGGCGCGCTCGACGCTGGCCGCGCTCACCGCGCTCGCGGCGCTCTGGAATCTCTCGCTCGCGGTCCAGTACCGGCTCGGCCTGCTTCCCGCCGAGTCACCGGTCTCACTGGCGCGAATGGCGCGCGGCCACCTCGAGCTCCTCGCGCGCGCGCTCGCGAAGCTCGCGGGGGCGTGACCCCGGCAACCGTCGCGGCGGAAGAATCGGGCGCGCGGCGAGCGACCGCGCTCACACGTCGAACGTCGCGAGCGGCGGCGGGCGCCAGATGTCGAGCGCCACGCTGTCGTCGAGCTCGAGGTTCTCGAAGGTGACGACGTAAGGCGCCGCGTTGTCGCAGGAGTAGGTGATCGCGAGCCGCGCGATCTGCCATCGGCCTTCGGCTGGTCCCACGAGGGCGACGCTGTGGGCGAAGCTGCGCGCGTCGAACGAGCCCCGGAACGTCTCGCCGGGTCCGGTGCCGCCCGTGGGCTTCGGGAACTCCATCGTGTGGCCGTTGAAGTCGAACTTCACGGGCCCGGCGGCTCCCGCTGTGCCCGTGACGATCTCGACCTCGAAGTTGTTCACCCGCGGCATGGGGCTCCTCGTGCTCGGTGACTCAGCGGAAGTACGGGTTGAGCCCCGCCTTGTGGTCGGTCTCGTCGTAGATCGCACCCACGAAAGGCACCGCGGTGCGGAACGAGCGGTGGATGCCTTCCTTCAGCGTCAGGTCGGCGGCGCTGCAACCCTGACAACCGCCGCCCATCTTGATGTAGACGCTGTTGCCGCGCACCGCGGTGAGGCTGATGTGCCCCGAGTGCGCCGCGACGCCGGGGTTGACCTCGAGGTCGATGACCTTCTGGATCTGCGTGCGGATGTCGTCCTCGGCGGGGATCTGCTCGGCGATGGTCGCCGCCACGGCCGGGTCGCTCGATTCGAGCTGAGCCCGGATTCGCGCGCCGATCTCGCTGGCGAGCGCTTTCCAGTCGCCTTCCTTCGCCTTGCGCGTCACCGTGACGGTGGAATCGTCGATCAGCACCGATTCGATGCCGTCGAGGGCGAAGAGCTGGTCGGCGAGGGGTGAGCCTTGGGTCACGCCCGGGCCGGCGAAGTACCACGAGCGGCCCGGGAAGATCGGCCGGCTCGCCATGAACTTGCAGGCGTCACCGGTGAGCTGCGGCTCGGCCTTGATGCGGATGGCGTTCGGATCCCCGCTGGCATCCGCGTCCGTCTGGGCGCCGAGCGTGGCGACGGTGGCGGTGGCTTGGATCACCTGGCGCTGCTTGGGCGGCTGCGCCGCGCTCAGCCCCATCGAGCCCAGCGACACGAACGCCGCGGGCGCTCCCCCGGTGACCGGAGCCGCGCTCGCGTCCGGGGCGGAGCCGGTGGCGCTCGCGCCCGGTGTGCTCGCAGGCGGGGTCGGCGGCTGGTAGCCCCGTTGATACGGAAACGCCGCGTCCCAATCGCGTTCTTTCTTCCCGAGCAAGCGTCCGAGGCTGTCCATCAATCCCATGCGATCCGTCCTCCTGGTTCGCCGTCGACTCTAATCAGCACGCGCGCGGAACCGCAAGGCGGGTTGCGCCGCGCGCGTGCGCGCGGGGAGAGCGGTTCGCGCGGGGATTTCGCGGGTCGGGAGCCGTGCCCGGAGCCCGCGGCTCGGTCACGCGGCGCGCGGTGTCGACTGCGCCGCGGGCGGCACGCTGCTCCGGCGCCGGGCTGCGTCGGAGGGAGGGTCCGCGAGCGTGAGCGAGGAGAGCCTGGGCGCCGTCGCTCGGTACGAGAGCAACAGCGAGTGCGCGGCGGCGAGCACCCGGTCGAGCTCGCGCAGCGCGGGCTGCGGATCGCCCATCGCGCCGTTGCGCGCCCGCAGCTCGAGATCGCTCGCCAACGTGGCGGCACGCAGCGCGCCCACCAGCCGACTCGTCGACTTGAGATCGTGCGCGAGGCGCCGCGCGCGCTCGAGGTCGCAGGTGCGGATGGCGTACGTGAGGTCGCTCAGCCAACCGACCGAGGACTCGACGTAGTCGCTCACGATCTTGTCGGCCACCTCGTCGCCCACGGCGTCGCGCAACGTGTCGAGGTCCGTCGCGCACAGCAGCTCACCGGGCTCGACGAATGCGTCCGTGGGTGCCTGCGCATCGATCGTCTCCGGCGTCACCTCGGCCACTCCGCGCTGCTCGGCGGCACGCACCAGGGCGTCGGCGAGCTCCTCGATGCGCACGGGCTTGCTCACGTAGTCGTCCATGCCCGCCTCGAGACAGCGCTCGCGATCCCCTGCGAGCGCCTCGGCGGTCATGGCGATCATGTGGGGGCGTGCCTCGGCGGACCGCTCGTCGCGGATTCGGCGCGCCGCCGCGAGCCCGTCGAGGCGCGGCATGTTCACGTCGAGCAGCAGCACGTCGTACACCTGGCGCTCGAGCGCCGCGAGCGCTTCGACACCGTCGGCGGCCACATCGGCGCGGTAACCGAGCTTGGCGAGCAGGCCGAGCGCGACCTTCTGATTCACCGTGTTGTCCTCGGCCAGCAAGATCCGCAGCGGGTGCCGCTCGCCGAGCAGCAGGTCGATGGATGCGACGGGCGGGTGCGCGCTGGTCGGCAACCGGGCGTCGTCCAGCAGCCGCACGAGCAGGTCGAAGAGCGGAGCGCGTCGGACGGGCTTGGCGAGGTAGCCGTCGATCGGGATGCGGCGTCGGGTGATCTCGGACTTCGAGTAAGCGCTCGAGCTCGACAGCACGATCCGCGGTGGCTTCGGCAACGCGAGCCCGGCGATCGCGAGCGCGAGATCGAGCCCGTCGCGTTCCGGCATCCGATGGTCGGTGACGACCACGTCGAAGCGCGCCCCCTTCGCGAAGTGCTCCAGCGCTTCCGCCGCGCTCGCCGCCTGTTCCACGACCATGCCCCAGCCCCCGAGATGGCTCTCGAGGATCTGGCGATTGACGGCGTGGTCGTCGACGACCAGCGCCCGTCGGCCGCAGAGCGCCGCGGGGAGTGGCACGGTGCGTTGCCGCTCGACCTTTCCCGCTTCGGCGGCGAGCAAGCGCACGTGGAACGTGGAGCCGACGCCGACCTCGCTCTCCACCCACACGCGTCCGCACATGTGCTCGACGAGGCGCCGCACGATCGCGAGCCCCAGCCCGGTGCCGCCGAAGCGCCGCGTGGTGGAGGCGTCCACCTGCGTGAAGCTCTGGAAGAGCCGGTCCAGACGGTCGGCGGGTATGCCCACGCCGGTGTCCTCGACCGCGAGGTGAAGGGCGTGCTCGCCGGGAGCGTGTTGCTCGGCGCGGGCGCGCAAGATCACGGAACCCGAAGCGGTGAACTTCA
>JAXLQJ010000024.1:0-103302 GCA_046331705.1 bacterium
CTTCCGTGGAGACGCGGAGATAGCCGATCGCTGGTACCGGGTGAGAGGGAATGTCGGGACCTCGGGGAGTGGTCTATTTGTACTACATCTAGACTACATCGGCAAGACTGAAGGCCGGTGGACCTGTACCCCATGGGGTCCCGCGGGGTACACGAGTGGCCCGTGTTCGTACCGGGTATCCGCTACAGACCTACCGAGCGTTGTGTGCGTGGCGCGGTGACCATCTCGCAGCCCCGATAAACGCGGGGCTTGACGCCTCCGTCGCAGTAGTTATAGTTGCTGCAGCAACAGCAGCTTCAACCACTCGAGGGGCTTGAGAATGCGAACAAGAGCCGCGGTAATCGGAAACAGCGTTGGTATGGTCTTCCCCAAGGCCGTGGCCGAGGCAATCGGCATCTCACGGGACAGTGAACTCGAACTGACGATCCAAGGATCGGCGTTGACCATCCAGTTGATTGGAGCAGGACGGCCCTCCATCCGAACCATCAACTTCCATGATGGCGGCGAGTTGGAGAAGCGCTTCACCGAGCTGGACGGTCTCCTGCGCACGATCTTCCCGGCGGAGCGTGTCCGGACGCTCGAGGGCAGTCTGAGCGTCACTGATAGCGGGGGGCGCGAGGTCCTGCTCAAGGTCTGTCTCGTGGGCCCCCGCGACACGCCCCGGATAGTGTTCGGCGTGCGTGCAGATCAGGACACCAGCTGGAGCCCCGTCCCACTGCCCTGGTCCGTTCTCGTACGGGGTAAGCCGTTCGACTTGGCTGAGCGCGGCTTCTCGGACCCCTCGATCATGCGCGAGCTTGAGGCAGTGGCTAAGGCTCTCCTCAACCGGTAGCGCGGCCTACCGCGAGGACGGTCGCGACGGGAGGACGGCCACCCGATTGGTGGTGTTAATTCGGATTCACCATACCGATCGACCAGGTCAGAACCTGACCCCACGCTGATGGCGCATCGCTTGACACAGGGCGACATCGTGACGAAGAACGATCAGCCTTCCTTCGCCCAGACCGTCGACATGCTGATGAAGGAGTCAGATCGGGGCGCCCTCTTGGTTGGCATCGCTCTCCTTGATGACGCGCTGGTGGACCTTCTCAAGAAGCTGCTTCGCCTGGACAAGGAGGTACTCAGACTCTTCGACCCGAACATGCCCCTGGGCTCGTTCAGTTCCAGGATCGAGCTTGCTTGGTCGCTCAACCTTATTAACGACCTTGTGCGGCGAGACCTGCACCTCCTCCGCAGGACCCGGAACGATTTCGCTCACCGTCTAGACGTGCTCGACTTCGACACGCCAGCTGTCGGGGAGCGGCTCCGAACGCTGAACATCCCTGCAGAAGTGCGAGGGACGCCCAACGCAGAGAGTCCCAAGGTCTGCTTCCGACTCTGCCTGATGAGCCTCTATCGATACATCATGAACCGAGTCGAGGGGCACATACCGCTCGGCCAAGAGTGACTTCACTCGTCGCTAAGCCTTCGGTGGCCCGGCTCGCCGAGATTCCGCAGCCCGCTCACTGGCCTCGACGAGAAGGACATCGATGAGCGACCAGCCTTCACTGAGCTTCGGGAACACCACCGGCGCAGAGGGCCGCCCTCAGCGATACATCGCGCCTTTACTTCTACGGTTCTAGATTTAGTCTACCTCGCGGCGCTTGATCCGAGCAGCGCGGCGGCGGATCTCCTCGATTCCACCTTCGATGCTCGTCGGCTTCGCGTAGAGCATGGAGCGCATTACTCGGCTCTTGGGGTTGTCTAGGCGGTTCAGGAAGCTCGCCCTTTTCCGGATTATCTCCTTCTCGACCTCTGCAAGTGGGGGCGGGACGCGGGGGTCTACGAAGACCTGGTCAATGTAGCTCGCCGCCTTGAAGCCGAGGTCGAGGAACCGATTCCCTCCGATCTCCTTGACCAGGGTCTTTTCGGTTAGTGGCGCTCCAGGGATCGCCACGATGAGACGCACTTCGTTCTCGTGCTTGAAGACCAACCGCTTAATCAGAAGCATCTGAGCGATCCGTTCGAGATCCGACCGCTCTTCAGGTCCCTCGGCAAGAATTGGCTCGACGGCCGGATTCATGAGCCGAGAGAAACGAGTCGCCAACTCCATGTCCGTCACGTACTTCACCGGCCTCACGAACACCTCGGCTCGCATCCGCCCTTTGAGTAGCTCTTGCGTCTTGTCTCGCAACACTCCAACCGTCGTACGGATCCGTAGGGAGTCTGTGTTCGGCGAATAGATTCGCCACATCGCATCGCTCCGTTTGGCAAGTGTCCAGCACTGACAGAACACATTCGCCGGGCTGAAGCGAAGGGCCTTCCAGCGATCTGATGAATCGCTGAGTTTGGTGTTGAACACGAACCCGTCAAGCGGATCCTCCCAACTCATCGGATGGGGAAGGAGATTGGATGAACCGTCGAGGTGAGCGTAGAAGCGCGCACGAGGAACCACCCGATACACAAAGGTGTCATCGTTGATCGTGGCGCCTGGTTCCGCGGGTGCGTCGACCATCGAACTCCCCTTCAGCAAAGGGTGTGCGCGAGTCATTGGACGGGCTTGGGTCCCGATGCTAGCAATGCCGTAGCCCTCACACCAGAGAACAGGTAGCGAATCTGGGCGGGGGCCAGCGGTCAGGCATCGGCCCGATCGTCTCTGAGCAGACTGCGATTGCGGTTCCGACTCAGCATCTCAGCTCCGAGATACACCGCACTTCCCATCGGGACCGCGGCTCCTCACCTTTGAGACGAGTGCCGAACCGGGATCCGGGTCGCGGCCCTGATGAGAGCCTCATCACCCCGTTGATCGTACCTTTCGGTCGTCTGGACGCTGGCGTGGCCGAGGTGCGGCTGCACCGTCGCGAGATCCTCGCCCGCATCGAGCAGGTCCGAGGCACAGCTCCGCCGAAGATCGTGCGGCGAGAACGCGGGAACACGAGCCTGCCCGGCGCGACGGCGGCATAGCTCGAAGACGGCCTGCATGCTCAAGCGCGTCTCGACACGATCTTTCCCCGTGCCGCGTCACGGGCAGGAAGCGCGGTCTGATCTGAGCCGCGGATCGAGATCCAATCGCGGAGAGCGAGCTCGGCACCGTTGCCGATGAACACGACCTGCTGCTTGCCCTTCTTGCCGAGGACGACGAGCTCGCAGGTCTCGATTCCCATGAATCGAGATCGAGACCGACGGCCTCGGCGCGGCGAAGCCCACCGGCGTAGAGCACGCCCACGAGCGCAGCGTCGCGCTGGCCGATGACGCTGCCATCGAGGCAGACCCCAACTAGTGCGTGGAACTCAAGCCGGTGACAGCGCACGGCTACGAGGAAGCCGCTCGCCCCGCACTGACTTCATGGTCGACGACCCGCCGGTAGTCGTCGCCCTCGACGAGCCCGAGATTCCACGCGGCCTTCACGACCTCGCGGATCGCGACGAGGCTCTGGTTCGCGGCACCTCGGCTGTAGCGCTCACCGAGCCGAGCGCGAAGCGCCTGGACGTGCTGGAATCGGAGCTCGTGCCACAAACGCGATCCGGGGACGAGAGTGCCGCCCCTCACCCACCGAGTCGACGAGCCCCGCGGCGACTCGGTTGAGGGCGGCATGCATCGCCCGCGTCGAGTTCGGGCGAAGGCCGCTCAAGTGGACGAAGACGCCATTCTGGGCGGGGGTGCTGGTGATCGGTACGAGCTCGAGATCGGCCGCGACACCGTGGTCGACGACACGATCACGGGCTTCGACAGCCACCGAGACCTCGTCAAAGTTGCCTGCTGCCACTTGAGGGCCGATCATCAGCCAGCAGGTCTCTCAGCCAGTCAGCCCTCGCGCGGAGGTCGCCCAGAATACACCAGGGCAATGCGCGGGCGTCGAGCGTAGGCGCCGAATTCACAGCACAAGGGACGTCCGTGCACGTGCTGCCAGCTACCGGGCCGAACTCGACGCGGAACGGCCAGCTTTGTCCCGCGACCACCTCTCGAAGGTCGTTGAGTTCTTCGCCCACGACCGCCCGGAAGAACCCTTGCGCATGCAACTGATGCACAACGGTGCCGCGAGTCGCCAAGACTGGGTTTATCTGGACCACATCCTCCACTTGAAGATGCATACGCAGCGCTTGCAAGCTGTCGAGCACGTCACGGAGATCATCCTCGGGACTCATCAAGGGCTTGCCCGCGAGCAAGAACACCCGGAGTCCGATGTTCATCGAGGTACGTCGATCGAGTAGAGCCTGGAGTTCGATCGGGCTGAAGGGCGAGCGGGTGACGTAACGCCGTACCGACGGGTCCATCGACTGGATTCCCACAGACACGCGAATCCTGCAGCCAGGCGGGAGGGCGGCCGCGAGCACCGAGATGGCACGCGCCGTCACGAACTGGGGGAGCGACTCGATCTCGAGCTGGTGAAGCGGCCATCGGGACACTTCTTTGACCAGCGCGATTCGCTCTACCGGTGTGAGCTCCCGGTCGTCGAGAAAGGACCCATCGGTGTAGATCGCGACGCGGCGGACCTCCTCCGCAGCATGCTGCCTGATGCCTTCAAGGACCTCATTGATTGTCGCCTTCGCGTGAGCGAGCACCGGCAACATGCAGAAGCTGCAGCTCGGCACGCGACACCCGCCGGTTCCAACGATGAGCTTCAGGCGGCCGCGTGACGCATCGAATGACTCGTACCGTACAGCTTGGGTCGAACGGTCGAGGCTCACGTCGCGTGAGGGCGGGCGAGCCGCGATCTCGGCGCCGTCTTCGGTCGCGATCAAGCGGCCGATCGTGGTGGATATCAGTCCACGGGGGTCAATCTCAGCCTGCTCGACGACAACACCGCCCGACTGCAGGTGCGCTTCGAGCTCGTCCAGTTCGGAGCCGCTTCGCCACAGGATACTCGTTACGTCCGCACCCATGACCTCCGGCCAGAGCTTCGCCGTCCTGAGATGGAGCCTATGCAGCACCGCTCGGATCGAGAGGTCGGGCCACGTTACTTCGTCGTTCGCTCTGAGGCCCAACGTCGCGGACACGGCGTTTCGGAAGCGAATGAGCTCTTGCACGATCTCCGGAGCCTCCGAGCCCGCCGCACGCAACGCGCAGATGCCGGGACTACCTTCGGCGAAGGGAACGCGCCGCATCTGGTTCAGCAGCGCAATGGGCAGCACGACCGACAGGTGGACGAGCGCGTAGGTGGCGACAGCGGGCCGTGACTCCCGGCACGCCTCGCGCAAATCAAGTAACCCGAGGATCTCCGCAGTGTGGAAGCGAGCCCTGCCGGCGCACGCTTGATCGCTCGTGATGAGACACTTTACGCGGTCGAGCCAGCACCGTTGCTCGCGCAGGGTGATCGTCGCCTCGTCCCGCACGGCGATCGCCGTCGCCAAGCGGTAGGCCCAGGGCGCACGCGCCCCCAGATGATGCAGGGACCTCAGAGTGACGTGGTTGGCATCAAGATCGACGTCGCCATGCCGGAGGCGTCGGTAGTGTTCTGTGACCGGAGCCTTCCGGGCCTGGGTGACGAGGATCAGATCGATGTCGCTGTCGGCCCGCGCCATTCCAAGCGCGCGGCTTCCGAACACCAAGGTCGTCAGGAGCGCCTGCTCGTCAATGCTGAACGCCTCTAGCGCGGTGCAAATGCAGTCGCGGAGTGCGCCGGGCTCTAGCCCTCGGGAATCGAACGCCGGATGCACCATCGTCACTTCCACGTTGGTGGATATGCGTACTTCGTGACGGTGGTGCTCTGGAATTCGAGGAGCGCTGCACTGTCCACTCTCCTAGAGTCGGAGATGGGTGCCCACGCCGTGGCAAGCCTTTCGTCCGTCGGGCGCTTAATGGTCCCGAGGCTCCGGGCGAACTCGAACACTTCAGCAATAGTGGCCCCGTCGCACACGCGTGCGGCGCGCGCGACGTTAGACAGGTTGGGTCTGGCTATCCTAAGGAGGTGCTCTCGTTCCTGGACGTTCGGGAGTCCCACAGGCAGGACGTAGTCGAAGCGCCCGGGACGGCGGCCGGCAGGATCAAGCTTTTCGACGTGATTCGTCGCGAGGATCGGCAGCACGGACATTGCGTCGTGGAACTCCTGCAGTTCGGGCAGCATCACGTTCGTCAACCACCCAGCTTGAATATCCCCTGCCTGACGGTCCACGATCAGCAGCTCCAATTCGTCGAACAGCACGACGCACTTCGAGAGGTCGTGCAGTTGTCGGAAGAGGGTCTTGATTGTTCGGACCAGATTTGGGCTGCCGTCCACGAGGAAGTCCGCCGTCGAAAGCCGCACGAAATCCCAGCCCAGGCGTTTGGCGATCGTCTGAGCAATCGTCGTCTTTCCGGTGCCTGGCGGACCGAACAAGACAATGCCGTTCCCAGTGGACTTGCCCAGACACCCCCCGTCCGCGACTGGCTTTAATAGGCGCTCCTCAAGCCGTTCCGGCCACCTGTAACCGCCGCACACAAGCCCGTCGTAGCTGACGTCTGGTGTCGGGACGCGGGCGTCAAACCTGTGCTTCGCCGCGCGGTCGACCTGGTCTTGGCAGAAGCGCTCGAGCTCGAACAAGAAGACCGCGACCAGGGCATTGAACCAAGCCTCGTACCTTCCGTGGTCCGGATAGAGATCCGACTGGAAGACCCGGACGACCTTTCCCGTCCCCGTCTCCAACCTCCGTGACCTTGCCTCCAGCCAGTCAAGCGTCGCGTGGAAGTGGTGCCCGTGGTCGACCAACAAGGGACGCACGCCATCGCACTGCAACAGGCGCACGAGCGCCTCGATTCCGGAGCAGCCCACGGCGTCGGTCCCCACGCGTACGATGGTCGACTGGGCTACAGTGGTAAGCGAGGAACCATCCAGGCACAGCCCCAAGACGCTCTTGCGTTCCTGGGGAAGGAGTGGGCCATGACTGAACTCCGCGTCTGAGACCAAGGCCAGCGCGAGCAGACAGCGGTCGATCGCTAGCGCGTCGCCGAGCGCGTTTCGCGAGATCATTCGATCGATGTCCCGCTGAGCCTGCTCGCCAACCCGGACCTCGATGTCGATGGGTAACGGATCCAGCTTGCGCAGTCCCAGTGCGGCGCGAAGGACGAGCGGTAGGTACCGCGACAAGGCAGCGGAGGTGTCGTCTCTGAGCCAGGCCTGCAGCTCCCGCCTTGCACGGTCGCGCAGACTCTCATCGATCTGGTTCCACACCGACGACGGCAGGTCGAGGACAGCACGCCCGGTGGAAAACACCGCAGCCTCGAGGTTGTCACTCCCGAACGAGTTCCAGGGTGGCCCGGAATCGATCACCTTCTCCGCCAGGGTAGCGAGGCAGATGGCCTCCAACCGACCGAACTCAAGGCGGCTTCGCTCTTGTGCAACTCAGCAGCCTCAAGCAGCACAGTGCGTGACAGCATCCCCTACACGTAGGTCCGCGCAGCTTCCGCGTCGAGCAGACGCACGACATGCTCGTCGCGCAACCAGAGCTCGAACATGTCCGATGGATTGGAGTTAAAGCCCTCGCACGCGCCTCACCAGATCTTTCATCAGCCCTCAGTGCCAGCCTATCTCCACTCGTTTAGCTGCTAGTCCTGCTGTAGGATTGAAACAGGAGTCTTGCTCGTGCGGGAGGGGAGGGGTGAGGTGAGCAGTGACCCAGATGGGGCCAGTAGTATTCGGCGGGACACGTGGCCGGCGTGCCGTCAAGGACGGCTATACGTCTATGAGCAAGAGGCCATCGACTCGTGCCTGTCGAATCTGCCGAGCTGGCGGGTGCCGACGTCTGCGTGTCGGGATCCGGGGATCAGGCCTTCAACGCCTTTGCATACGGTGCGAACGCGTGACCCTTTCGACATCAATTCCCACGCGAAGGCCTGGTCGCTCTCAAGCGCGCCGCCATTGAAACCTGGACCTCGAGTCGTTTCTGGCGTTCTTCGGGGATTCGATCCGAGGGCGCCGCCGTCCCTGGAGTTCACAGCTCTACGCGCGACTCCGGTCTGCAACCTCACGGCTGAGACACGGCGCTTCTGGGATCAGGCCTATGCGTGCTGTGCCGGCTCCGGAGCGCGACTAGCGGCGTCCGGCCTGTTCCACCTGCGGCCGTTCCACAGGCTACCACTGGGCCTGTTCGTCGATACCTCCGATCGAACACGGAGTATGCGCGCACACCGACACCTCCTAGGCGAGGGCGTGCTCGAGACGATCGACGCGACCTGCTCGAGCTATCCGGGCGGGTCGCTCGCGAATTCGATCTCGTCTCCCTATCCAACGTGCCGAATCTTCTTCTGCGGGCCGGCTTCTCCACGAGCCCACGTCGCCGCATTTGGCTTGTTCTGTGCCGCCAGTCTGCGGCCGCTCCTTGAAGGAGGGGCAGGAGCATCGCCATGTACGCCTACTCTGCGTCCGTGTATCCGAACGACGACGTGCGGTTTCTTCCTCCTCTCTCTCACATGCGAAGCAGCAGCGCGCTCTCGGGGGCACGCCGGGCTTGCGCCTGTCGGAGGTTCGCTTCAGGGGCTGCCAGGGTGGGCGGGACCTCATGATCCGACTGCAGCGAGTTGCGGGACGCCCGGGTCCAACGTGCGCCCTCGCGGTGCCGTGCAGCCTGCGGCGGACAGGTGCGCCAAACGCCGCTTGAATCGCGTAGATGGTGAGGCAGCCCTCGCTCGCCAGCAGGTGAAATGGCGCCACCCGGCGGTCGTCGACGCTCGTCACGTCCCAGCAGTACCGACGGTACGGCTCCAAGTATCCGAGCCGATCGCGGTGCTGGTGACGCCCAGCTCGAAGCCCGCGGCCGAGGCCTACGTCGACAAGCTCTTTGCGGCTGCGGCGGACGCCGACCCCGAGATTCCGCCCTTCGCGGGTCTCGCCCGCTACCACACGTCCGACGCACTCGCCTCGCTCCGCTGGACGCTCGGAGAAGCCAAGGGCAAGCCCGAAGCGGCCCTTCTGCTCGCGCCCCTCGGCGCGGCGCTCCACGACGAGCGTCCCATGGTGCGTCGCGAGCTCACCTCGGATCTCGGCGTGCTCGGCCCCCTCGCCCTCCCGTTGCTGCCGCAGCTGCTCGACGGGTTCATCAAGAAGACGCAGGAGACCCCCGACTCGGATCTCAAGCTGGCACGAGATCGGCGTCGCAGGCTCGTGGGAGGTGGACGATGAAGCGGAAGCACGTGGGCTCGAAGCTCGACGAGCTGCTCGAAGAGGACGGCACCCTCGGTCCCGCCACCGAGATCGCGCTCAAGCGCGTGATCGCCTGGCAGATCGAGCGGGCCATGGCGAAGAGCCGGATGACCAAGACCGAGATGGCCCGACGCATGAGAACGAGCCGTGCAGCACTCCATCGACTGCTCGATCCGGCGAACCCATCGGTGACGCTCAGGACCATGGATCGAGCGGCAGCGGTGCTGGGGAAACGGCTGCGCGTCGAGCTGGTGGACGGGAAGGCAGCGTGACGGTCGGCTTGGCGACGGGATCGCCGAGCGCGGCTCTGCACGGCGGTCAGCCACGCGGGACTCGTCGCAGTCGAGGACGCCGGCCGGGCTTCTCCCTCAGCACCGCGAGCGCCAGGTCGATGTGCAGTAGAGCCGCGGAGCTCTCGTTGCGAGCGAGAGCCTTCTTCGCGCCTTCGAGCGCGGTGCGCAGCTGTGACAAATTTGTAACAAGCGGGCCCTGTTCGGGCCTGTTCAGCCCTACCTGGCCGTCTCCACCAGGTCCGAAATTGCTGGCTTTTGTTGGCTCGCGTAGGCTGGCGTACGGCGCCGAATCGCTTCGATTCCCGCCGCCTCCACCACTTGACCGGCTGGAATCATTCGATTCCGGAGCCGCCGCACCAGCCGCTCTCGCCTCGACCTTGAGCCCGGGAGCCTTGTGGAGGTCGACGACCTCCAGGCGCGGGTCCGCGACCGGCTCTCCAGCGCTGGACACGGTGTCGCCGACGCGGAACCGTTGCTTCGTCTGCGCCGCCGTTCCGATACCGACGGTGAAGTTCCGCGGCTCGGGTATCCCCCGAATTACCGGCGAGTGATACGGCGTGGGCGCGTTGGAGGATCTTGTCGTCCCAACGGATGCCGATGTATTCGAGGCCCATGCCCAACGACCGAGCCCCGAGCACTCGCCGCGCACGGAGACCCAGCTCCACTCCGTCCGGCCGGCACACCGTGGCGAGCGTCGAGGACCCAGTCGGCGCCGAGATTGCGGAGCGATTCAGCAAGATTCGCTGCTACGAGCGAGGCGACGTTCGTGCGCCTCACAAGCCGCTCCTGCTGCTGCTTGCACTTGCTCGTGTTCAGCGACGCGAATCAAGGCTCATGCCCTACCGCGCCCTCGAGCCTGAGCTGCGGTCCCTTCTCGAGCAGTTCGGTCCACCGACGAAGCAGCAAGCACAGCCGGAGCTTCCGTTCTGGAAGCTGCAGAACGACGACCGTCTCTGGGAGGTCGACAAACATGCCGAGCTGCTCGAACTGACCCGAGATCGGAAGAAGCCGGACTTCATCCCTGCGCCGCTGCTACGAACACAGAACCCGGACGCCGGCTTCCCGCCGGACTTGGATGCAGCGCTTCGGCAACGGCCTGCGTTGGTGAACGCGATCGCTCAGAGCATTCTCGAAGCGAATTTTCCGCCGTCGCTGCATGAGGGGATTCTCGATGCGGTCGGCTTTCCTTGGGCGCCGGTGTCTGGACCGAGGCAACAACGAGACCCCGACTTCCGCCGCGTCGTCCTCCGAAACTACGAGTACCGATGCGCCGTCTGTGGCTACGACGGTCGCCTTGGCTCATCCCATCTCGGCATCGAAGCAGCCCACGTCCAGTGGCATGCGTTCCACGGTCCCGACGCTCCCGACAACGGGATCGCTCTCTGCACGTTTCACCACAAGGCGCTCGATCTTGGCGCGATCGGTTTGGACGAGTCGCGACGAATCCTTGTCTCCAGCGAGGTGAACGGAAGCAACGAGGTGAACTACCTCCTCCTTCGCCACGCGAACCGGTCGCTCCACCCGCCCCAGGCTGGGACTGCCCCACCTGCGATTCCTCACATCCAATGGCACGGTCGCGAAGTCTTCCGAAAGCCAGCTCGATCGAGCACCTGACCCAGCCCTACAGCGTCCCTTCAGGTGCGAGTTGACGCGCGTGGTGCGGTGATTCAGAGTGCGGCGCCCCGATCGCGGGACGGTTCTCGCGCGAGATCTCTCGTGACTGTCGACGCCTTGCGCAGCCGCCGCCCCGCTCACCTCGCCCGAGTGGTGGTGTTGCTGGCGGGCCTTTGCGCGCCAGCGTCGGCGTCGGTCGCCGGCGAATCTCCCGCCACCGACGCGCCCGCGGATTCGCTGCCTGCGAACACCGGCGCTCCCGCCGACGCCGCCACCGCGGCGGGTGGCGCGAGCCCCGCGCGCGCGCCGCTACGTTACGACTTGAATGACGACATCCGTCTCGAGCTTGGCGGCTACTACCGCTTCCGTGTCACCGATCGCACGGAGATGCTGCTCTCGGAGATTCCGTTCGGCGCCCGCGCCGGCGAACGGGTGGTGTCCGAGAGCCAGGTTTCCACCGAGCACCGCTTGCGGCTGGAGCCGGTGGCGACCTTCTACGACCAAGCGAGCGTGCACCTTCAGCTCGATGTCTTCACGGGGATGCTCTCGGGCGACACGTCGGGCCGCGAGTACATGTACTTCGCGCAGCCGCCGCAGCGCCTGAGCGAGATCGACGGCGGCGACTTCGACGACTTCGTGCCGACGCATCTTCGTCAGATCTACGGCCAGTGGAACTCGCCGGCGGGGCGCTTGGTGCTCGGCCGCACCGGCAGCGATTGGGGGCTCGGGCTCTTGGCGTCGAACGGTGGCGACGCACCGCGTACCCACGGGCGCAACGACTTCGGCGACGCGTACTACGGCGACATCGTCGACCGCGCGCTCTTCGCCACCAAGCCGCTCAGCGTGGTGCAGGCACTCGCGGGCGGGCAGCCGAACGCAGACGCAGACCCGCTCGTCCTCGCCTTCGCCTACGACTGGAACGTGGTGCGCGACAGCCTGGTGCGCACGGAGCAAGACAAGCGCGATCTGCTCCGCGCTTCCACGCCTGGTAGCACCATCGAGCTCGTCGCCGATCCCGAGGACGACGATGCCCACCAGTGGATCGGCGCGGTGCGCGTCGACACCCAACCGTTCGAGGGCGGCTTCTACGCGGCGCGCCGCGAGCTCGAGCGGCAAGACGTGCTGGTCCCGCCCGGCAGTCGCCCGCGCGACGAGTTCCTGCGGGTCTGGGCGTTCGACGCGTACGCGAAGCTCGACGCGCGCCCGGCTTTCCTCGGCGGCGGCTCGCTCTACGCGGAAAGCGAGCTGGCGTTCGTCACCGGCGAGACCAACCTCACGGTGTCACGCGTGCTCCAGTCGCCCAACACGCCCTTCCCCGCGAGCGACGTCGAGCAACTCGGCGTGATCGCCCGCGGCGGCGTGCTCCTCGACTCCTTCGACCTGATCCTCGAAGGCGGCTACGCCTCGGGCGACGCCGATCCCTTCGACGACGAGGTCCGAAACTTCCGCTTCCATCCCGACCTCAACGTCGGGCTGATCCTCTTCGAGAGCCTGCTCGCCGAGACCTCGGCGACCTCCGCGCGAAACGCCGTGCTGGTCTTCGGCGAAGGCGGCCCGGTGCGAACGCTTGGCGCGGATCTGCTCGCCACCAACGGCGGCGTCACCAACGCAGTCTTCTTGAGCCCGCGGGTGCGGATACGCCCGTGGTCCACACTCGAAGGCGTGCTCGGCGTGCTGTGGGCGCGTACCGCCACCGATTACGTCGATCCCGCCAACGACTTCATCCAGAGCGGGGCGTTCGGGCTCTTCAATCCGTTCGGCGCGCCGTCCTCGAATCGCGAGCTCGGAGTCGAGATCGATCTCGCGCTGCGCTACACGTTCGAGCCCACGTGGTCGAGCGTCGAGGTGGGCCTCGAATACGGCCATCTCTTCCCGGGCAACGTCTTCGAGAACGTCGACGGCGATCGCATGGACGACGTCGACCTCGTCCGCGGGCGCCTCACCTTTCGGCTCTGACCGGCATCATTCACCAACGGCGCGCTGCGGCCGCGACGGAGCGCGGCCCTCCAGGGCGATTGCGCGTTCAGTCTTTCCAGGGGCAGCCGTCCGCGAACGAGCTGACCAGGATCTCGCGCGACGGGTCCTTCGGATCGGGCTGCCAGCTGCGCTGGATCCGGCAATCCCACTCGGGACGCCACTCGCTCCCGGCGGCACCAAGGAAGGCCCCCATCTGCCCTTGGGACGACTGGGTGTAGACGCCGTAGTAGCCAGGCGCGTAGTCCGGCGACGGTCGGGGCAACGCGTGGTACTCGTGACGCTTGCCGAAGGGCAGCCTGAGCGCGGCGCGCCCGTTGCCGGTGTCCACCGGCGGGAACGGCGCCAGCGGATTCACCGCGTCCTCGCGGCAGAGCCGGCAATACGGCGAGTCGTCGCCGTCGGCGCACGTGAAGTCGCGGCTCTCGACGCGCGGCATCGTGCAGTTGTTGCCGTCGGCGTCCTCGGGGTCGTAAAGCGGGAACCCAAACGGCGACTCCGGGCGATCCAGACCCAAGAGCACCTCACGCTCGGTGAGCCAATCGTTCTTCGCGAGCAGCGCGGCGAGATCGTCGCCCGGTTTCCCGAGCAAGCCCGCGGCGCGCGCCAGCGCGAGCTGGTTGTTGATCGGCACCGTCAGGTCGCCGGGATCGGTGAGCTGCAAGACGTTCTTCGCCGGCCACCCCTCGGGCCGATCGACGAACCAGCGCACGCCGTAGTTGATGGGATCGGCGGGCTCGAGCGTCATCTGCGCCAGGCTCACGAAGCGGCGGAAGCGTGGCGTGTTGCGATCGAGACCGAAGCCGCGGAGCGGCGATGTCACCTGAAGCTCGCCGACGAGGGTCCCGCCAGCGTCGAATGATTGGAGCGAGACGGGGTCGCCCTCGTCCGCCGCGACGCCGATGACGAAGCCGCCATCGGCCATCACGTCGGCCCACTTCTCTTCGCCGTTCACGAGGTTCCGCCCGTGGATGCGCCCTCCGGCGCGCGTCGCGATCGTCCCCAGATCGAAGCGCCGCAAGTTGTTCTCGGCGCGCACGCTCATTTGGCCGGCGCCGCCTGCGCCGCCCGCCGGCTCACCGATGAAGACCGGTCCCAGCACCTCGTAGTAGATCCGGTACATCACGTCCTTGAGATCGCTGCGCAGCATGACGTCGGTGAGCCCGCCGCCGGGAACCACCGGCGCGCCGGCGACGATGCGGCGCTCGGCGCCGATCATCACGCTGCTCACGATCCCACCCAGCGAGATGCCGGTCTGGAAGTAGCGCTGCGGCGCCGCGGCCACCGCGGGTTTCGCGCCCTCGGCATACGGCGCGTAGAGCGTGGTGCCACCCACGTCGAGGACGCCGTCCATGTTGAAGTCGCCGGCACCCAAATGGCGGAACGCCTCCTCGGGGGAGAGCTTGGCAGGCGGTGTCGACGGCGCCGGTGGCACTTGCGCCTGATCGAAGTGCTCGAGAATGCGCAGCAAGCGCATCAGGTCGATGACCGTCTGGCGCACCACGTCGCGGGTCTTGAAGGTGTCCGCGCTCCAGAAGTTGGCGCCGTTGTCGGGATAGCCGTCGCCGCTCAAGTCGACGGCGCGGCCTTGAACGCCGAGCGCGTCGAAGAATCCGACCTTGAGCAGGTTGTCGACGATCTCTTCAGGCGTGTCGCCCACCGGCTTCGTGCCGAAGATCCGCGACAGGAGCCGCAACACGGCCTCCTGCAGAGACGGCGGCAGGCCTTCGAAGAGATCCAGGATGTCCTTGCGGCTCAGGATCGGACCGTGCCCCACTGCGTCGATCGCCATCACGGCGACGCCGTTCTTCGCCAGCGCGTTCGCCGACGCGATCGCCTCGAAGCGGATGCTCTGGTTGCCGTGGCAGTAGAGCGCCACCGGGAAGGGCGGCTGGTGCGCGGCGGTGGCCTTGGGAACGCACAGGATGAACGGCACCTCCTCGACGCCCACCGTGGCGCGGCCGGTTGCGAGATCGATGTCGAAGAGCTCGTCGGGCGTGGCGCGGAAATTGGTGGTCTGGTACTGGCCGAGCACGCAGTAGTCGACGTTCTCGAAGGAGAGCATCGCATCGCCGATCTCGGGGAAGAGCGGCGTCACGATCTCGAGCAGCTCGCCGAACACATTGACGTCGAGCAGGTACGGATTCTTGATGCCCGGCGCCACTTCCTTTTCCAGGAACGGCACGCCGAGGGACGTGACTTCGCTCAAGACCGGCGGGAACTCCGCCTGCAGATGGCCGAGCGAGCCCTGGCCGTCGAGGCCCGCGGCCACTCCGTCGAAGACGTCCGAGATCGACTGAGTGGTGAAGGACCAGGCGAACGCGATGTCGTCGGCGCCGACGCCCGCCTGCGCCAGGAACGGCAGCGCACCGCGCACGGCGTCGACCTGTGTCGCGTGAGCGGTGTACGGAAAATTCTCGGGAGCGCACGCCGCACCGCCGTTGCGGTCCTGCACGCTCTTGGTCACGACCATCACGTATTGCGTCTTGGGGCGAAGCGGCAGGATGGGCCGCAGGATCAGCGTGTTGGTTTCCTTCTCGTAGAAGGAGAGCAGCTCGGGAACGCCGTCGCCGTCGAGGTCCTCGCGGTTGTCGGGGCGGAACGCGAGCTGCTCGTCGATCTCCTCGCCTTGGAAGAACGCTTGCGTCTCGCCGCGCGCGTTGGTGCCGTACGTGTACGGCGGAAACGAGCGTCCGCCTGGTGGGAACGGGAAGCCCTGGATGCGGATCGGGAAGTTGGCGCTGTTGCGGGTGTCGAGCGGCGCGAATCGGCTCCCCCAATACGGCTCGGTGGCGCCGAGATCGACGAGCAGCACGCTGTTGGCCCCCGGCTCGCCGAGCCGTGTGGGATCGCTGGTGATGGTGTGTAGGTCGATCGGATGGTCGACATCGAATGCGACGCTGATCGGCGCGAAGGTCCCCCAGCCGTCGAGCGACGAGAGCCCGCGCCGCACCGCCTGCTCGAAGACCGTGGGTGCAAAGATCCGCACGTTCACGCGCCGGCCGGTGGGCGAGCTGGTGTCGATCACCGTCGCGACGTCGTTGGGCAGCGGCACCTCGGGCGTGTGCTCGGTGAGCGGATCGAAGATCACCCGCGGACCGCCTTCGCAGCTCGCGGTCAGCTCGGCCGGCTCGAGCGAGCCACCGTCACCGCAACCCGCGAACGCGAGCAGCACGGCCGCGAGCGCCGCACCAACGAGACCACGACGGATGTGAATCGAGATGGCGGGTTGGTGTTCGCGAGACATGGTCGTCGTCGAAAGGAATGGCGTTGAGCGGCGGCAAGATGACGGAGGCGCCACGACTCCGTCCAGCACGGTGACGAGACTCGAAGGGTCCCATGAATGCCCGGCGGGCGATCCGCGGCCGTGATCGTTCGGTGGCAAGTCCGCCGCGAAGCGAGGATGATGTGCGCGATGCACGGGCCCCGGCCGGAATCCTCGTCTCCGGGGCCGCGATGGATCGTCGCTGCCGCCGCGGTGCTTTGCGTCTCGAGCGCGTGCGGCTCGTCGTCGCACGAATCCGACCCGCCGCTCGTCGTGGCGCAGCATTGCGTGTCGGTGCGCGTGGGGAATGGCAAGGGTCGGCTCGCTGCGGGCCTGGACGGGCGCTATTCGCTCGTGTCCTCCCTCGATGACGCCGATCGCTTCTTCGCCAAGCCGTCACGTCTCGGCAGATTCTTGCTTTACGACCAGGCGTCGGGATTCCTGGGCGCCGATGCCAACGGCCTCGAGCGTCTCGCCGAGCCCGACGACTCGGCGGAATGGACGCTCGCCGACCGCACCCTCGTGGGAGCGGAATTCGACGGCGAACCCCTCACGCTGGAGTCGCGTCCCGATACCGACTGCCGCCCCTTCCCCGAGGCCGCCCTCGACGCCGAGGTCTCACCCGACCGTTCGTTGCCGCGCGATCCGTCGAAGCCCGTCTTCGGCTTCGCCGACCTCCACGCGCACTTCGGCTTTCCGGCGACGATGGGCGGCGTGGTGATGGCAGGCAGCGGTTTCCATCGCTTCGGGATCGAGCACGCCCTCGCGGACTGCTCGTACCTGCACGGCAACAACGGCGCGCTCGACCTGCTCGAATCGCAGGTGGCCGGCGGCCAGCATGCGACGGCGGGCTATCCGTCGTTTCCCTACTGGCCCAACCGCCTCACGGCGACTCACATGCTCACCTATTGGCGCTGGATCGAGCGCGCGCACCTCGCCGGTCTGCAGCTCGTGGTCACCGACGCCACCGGCAACCGCAGCTACTGCCAGATCATGAGCGCCACCCATCGCGGGCAGAGCAACGGGGACTGCAGCGCCCACGACGAGACCACGCGCCAGGTCGACTACATCTGGGCGCTCCAGGACTACGTGGACGCGCAGGCGGGCGGCCCCGGCTTGGGCTGGTTCCGCGTGGTGCGCTCACCCGCCGAGGCGCGCCAGGTGATCGCGGAAGGCAAGCTCGCGGTGGTGCTCGGCATCGAGTACAGCGAGCTCTTCGATTGCCGCGAGGGCGACCCACGCTGCACGCCCGAGTACGTGGACGCCGAGCTGCAAGCGGTCCACGACCGCGGTGTGCGCTCGCTCTTCCCCATTCACCGGTTCGACAACGCATTCGGCGGCACCCGGCCGGATGGAGGGTCGTTCGGGGCCTGGATGAACCTGACCAGCAAGATCTCGACCAGTGGTCTCGACCAGGCGCTCGCGCTCTTCGATCCGTTCCAGCACGGCGCCATCGGCGGACATTTCTGGGAGCTCGAGGCTTGTCCAGCAGGCGTGCGAGGGACGCCCCGAATGCGGAGCATGGAGGCGTTCGTCGACGACGATCTCGCTTTCGTGCGCCAGGCGCTGCTCGGCATTCCGGTGATCGGTCCCACGATCGCCGCGACGCTCGACACGGTCATCCGTGAGCGTCTCGCTCCGCTCGACGACTACGCGGACTTCCAGGGCGACGTGGGCGGCTGCAACCCGCGCGCCCTCACGGACATCGGACGGCATCTCCTCGACCGCATGATGGATCTCGGCATGATCATCGAGATCGATCACACGAGCCAGACCACCCTCGCCGGGATGCTCGAAGCGGCCGAGGCGCGCGGCTACTCGGGGATCGTCTCCTCCCACGCGTGGCTCGAAGACCAGGAGGACATTCGCCAGAGGATCTTCGCGCTGGGCGGCGTGATGGCGCCATTCAACAGCACACCCGCGGGAATTGCCGATCGGGTCGCGCAGTACCGCGCGAGCATGGCGCCGTTTCCGTTCGCGCTCGGCGTCGGCATCGGCACCGACGTGCAGGGGATTGCCGGCCAGTCCGAAGCGGGGCCGGGAGTCGAGATTCACTACCCGTTCACGTCGGTGGACGGCGAAGTGACGTTCACGCGCCCGCGCACCGGCGATCGCACCTTCGACTTCATGACCGAGGGCATGGCCCACTACGGGCTCTTCCCCGAGTGGATCGAGGGATTGCGCCAGGTGAGCGCCGCGCGCGGCGATGGCACCCTCGATACCTTCTTCCACTCCGCCGAGGCCTATCTCCAGATGTGGGAGCGCGCCGAAGCCACGGCAGCAGAGTCTGCGCGCCGCGCTTCTCGGTGACGCATCCCGAGGATCACCTGCGCGAGTCCAGTAGTATCGCGCCGTGACCGCGACCGCCCTGGCCCACACCTATCGCTACGCGGAACCCTCGGCCGTGGTGGCGGGGCGGGAGCGATCCCCGCACGTGCGCCTGGCGACCAGCGGTGGGGTCGCGCCCCATCCTCACTTCCTGACGGGAAACCTCGTGCAGCCGCAGCTGGTGGCGAGCCTGCTGCTCGGGCTCGCGGACGTGGTGCGTTCACGCTGGTTCGTCCCGATGACCGCGCAGCGGCTCGCCGCGATCTTGGATCCGGTGGTGACCAGCGGTGACCAACTGCGCTTCGAGGTCTTCTCCGCTTGCTGCAGCACCTATGCACGGGTCGACTTGGCCGACGAGGCCATCGAGGCCGATCGGCGCGGACACGGCACGACCAACGTCGACTTCAACGACACCCTGCGGGCCGCGCTCTCTGGGCTACGCGGCGACGATCCCGCGCGCCTGTCGGTCGGGTGGGAAGGAATCGAGCTCGAGACGGGCGCAGCACGTGTGATCGAGAAGAAGGTGAAGCTTCCGGTTCGCTGGCTCAAGGGTTTCGTCGAGGTGCAAGCGCACCAGACCCGCATGCGGCCGGCGCTCGACTGCAGCGGCGAGCAAGCGCGGCGCTTCCTGCGTGAGCTGCCGCGAGGCGGCTCGCGCGGACGTCCGATGGGCGTGACCTCGGATCGGCTCGGACTGAAGGTGACGCAACGACCCGATCGCGATGCGGTGGTCGTGGCGGGGATCGAGCGCTTGCGTGTCCTCGAGCCGCTCGCGGCACGGGCGTCGCGGCTCGAGATCGCTCGCGATGAGCTCACCGGATCCAGTATCTGGACGCTCTTCTGCGACATCGCGCGCTTTCATCTGGTGCTGAGCCCCGAGGTGGATCGCGGCTTCTCGGGAGAGGGACAGGTGCTGCATTCACTCGCGTCCAACGCAGGCGCGGACCTGGTGGCGCGAGTACGCGCCACGCTCGCTTGGCAGAGCGCGCTCTCGCGCGAGTCGCTCGCTCAACGCCTCGGAGCCGAGGTGGCAGCGATCGACGGTGCGCTGAACCGGCTTGCTACCGCGGGGCTGGTGGGCTTCGACACGTCGAGTGGCCACTTCTTCCGCCGCGAGCTCCCTTTCGATCTGGGTCGAGTCGAGACGCTTCACCCGCGCTTGAGAGACGCGCGTGAGCTGGTCGCAGCGGGGGCGGTGCAGTTGCGGCCCGGTGCCAACTCGGCGCAGCTCGAGGCCGAGGTCCAGGGCGAGAGCGCCGTCTATCTCGTACGGATCACGCCCGAGCGCGCCCGATGCACGTGTCGCTGGTACGCGAAGCACGACGTCACGCGGGGCCCGTGCAAGCATGTGCTCGCCGCCCAGATCGCAGCGGGCCGCGATACCGACGGCTTGGACGCATGACGCCCGCACCGCCGGCTTTGCCATCGGCTCTCGAGGCGCTCGTCGAGGCGGGCGACGCTCGCGGGTGCCTCGACGCATTGCGCTCGCTCGGCGATTCCGAGCGTTCGCGCGCTGGTCGCACCGCGCGGAAGCGACTGGATGCACTCTGGAAGGAGCTGCATCCGCGCGATTCCTACATGCCGAGTCAGGACCGGGCTGCGTGGGCAAAGCTCGAGGCGCTCCAGGTCATCGTGCTTCGCTCCGCTACTCCCGCGCAGGTGATCGCGGCGAAAGAAAAGCTGATCGTCGAGCCGTCGCTCGCCGTGGAGGTGCTGCGCGAGCGCCCGGGGCCCTGGATCGCCGAGTGGCTCGAAGCGCTTTGCGCCAACCTGGAAGCGCGCGGTCGCTTCGGGGCTTTGCCGCGCAGGGCATTGGTGTGGCCCTTGCTGCGGGCGGTGGTGCGGGCCGGTCTTGCTCCGATGCCGTCCCACCCGTTGGCGGTGTTCGGTGTGTTCGGAGCCTGTGCCGAGTTCGACCCCACCGACGCGCGTACCGGTTGGTGGGCCGCGGCACAGAACCCGTTCCCGCTGCTGGAACGGGATCCGGACTTCGTCGCGAATCATCTGCTGCGCACCGTCGAGGAGGAGGGGCCACGCGATTGGGCTCCGAATCAGCACGATTGGGCGTGGACCCGCCAACCTTGGTATCTCGGCGGATGGGGCACTGCGTTCGTGGTGCTCTCGCGGTCGGGCGCGATCCCACGCCCGCAATTGATCAGCTCGTGCTTGGTGGGTCTCGGCCGCGACTTCGCGCAGCCGCGAGCCGTGTGGGTGGCGCGCTTGCTGAAGGAGCTCGATCCGACGACCGCCGAGCTCGTTCCGCACCTGGACGCGATCCTCCGCCAGCTCGAAAGCCGCGTGTCGGCCACCGTCACCAACGCGCTCAAGATGCTGCTCGCGATCGACAAGGAGCATCCGATCGCGGCCGATCGCGCGGTGCGTGCGCTGGCGACGGTTCTGGAGGCACGCGAGGTCGGCAAGATCCGCGACGCGTACCGTCTGCTCGAGCGACTGGCGGCCCGTGCCTCTGGTGACCGAGCGCGCTTGGTCGAAGCAGCGTGCGTCGGGCTCAAGCACGAGAAGGCGGAAGTCCAATCGCTCGCGCTCGATTTCGTGGAGAAGCACGCCATCGATCACCACGACGCCGTCGCGGCGGTGCTCGCGGCCCAGTTGCCGCAGCTCGCGCCGCCGCAGGCGCAGCGTGCGCGAGCGTGGCTCGGCACGATCTCATCAGGAGAGGCGCGCGCGCACGTCGAGTCGGCCGGCGAGTCGGATGCCGCCATCGCCGCGCTGCGTGCGCGCGCGCGCGCGCTCCCCGAGCGACTGCGTGCCCTCGCTGGCATCGATGGCGCGCTCGCGGCGCTCGACGACGATCACGCACCATTCCCTCCGCCGATGCCGTCGGACGGGACGCTCGTCCCTCGCCTCGATTCGTCGCAGCGCATCGAACCGGTGCGGGATCTCGACGAGCTGATCGAGCTCTGCTCGCGGATCCTGGAAGGTGTGATCTCCCTCGAATCCTTCGAGCGCGCGCTCGACGGCGTGAGCCGGCTCGCCGACCAGCGTCCTCACGATTTCGCAGTGCGCACCGCCGCGCTCGGTGCCCGCGTCGAGGCGAGCGGCGACATGGCCCTGGGCGGACGCCTGCTTGCACAATGCATCGGCCAATGGCTCGCGCGACGCGAGGTCGCCGACGAGCCCGGAGGCCTGGGTAGCACGGTCGCGCAACTGCTACAGGGGATCCGCGGGCTCGCTCCCTCCGTTGCGGCCGCAATCGACCCGATCGCGGAGCGGTTGCGACTTCTCGCCGAGGCTCCACCGCGACTCGGGTTCCTCCATCACCGAGCCCTCGAGATCGGGATGCGAGCCGCCACGCGCCGCGCGGCTCCGCTCTTGGCGCTGCCAACCGACGCCGGCGGCTGGATCGATCCACGCGTGCTCGTCGAGCGAATTCGCAAAGCCCGCGATCCACGGGACTTCGCGCTCATCGATTGCGCGCAGGCGTTGCTGCGTCTGGCGCCGGACGGCCGCGATGACGCCCTCCGCGAGGCGAAGGCGCTTCCCAGTGAGCTCGGATCTGCGCTGAGGTACGCGCTGGGATCGGACACGGAGCCCATCGGGCCGACCGCGGCGCTCTGGGTCGCCGCCGCTCGTGCGCGCGCTCCGTTCGCGGCCGACGAGCGTGTCGAGACGGCACACCCGGGGCTCGGGCCGGACGCAGGCATGCCCGCGTGTTTCGAGATCCGCAGGCGAGTCCTCGACAGCTTCCGAGGCGCCACCTCCACCTGGTGCCTCGACGTCGCTGCAGCGCCCATGGCGAGCAAAGCGGCCTCCGCGCTTCTGACCGTGGAGCTTGCCACCGGGCGTCGTACCGATGAGGCCTTCTGGATGTACGCCTATGGAGTGGATGCCTCGGTGCCCATCCTCTTGAAGGGCGTGTGGCCGCTCGCGCGCGAGTCGTTCTTCGCCAACGCGGTTTGCGACATGCGCTGGCACGCCGACGTCTCCGGTGCGCGTGCGAACGTGCCCTATCTGCAGCCGCTCTTCGACGCAGACGTTCCGCTACGTCCCATGGCTGCGCACGCGCTGGTGCTCGCAGCACAAGCGAAGGATGCGTCCACACGAGTGCTGGCGCGCGAGCTGCTCACGGTTGCGATCGGCGACGGCCGCGCGCGCGGGCCCGAGCTGACCGGCGCCATGATCGCACTGCTGCCGATGATGGCTCCGCAGCGCTGGACGGAGACGTTACGTGCGACGTCTGCATCGTCGGCGTTGCACCGTGCGGTGGTCGCCGATGTGTTGGAGTCGGTGCTCGGCGAAGCGGATCCTGCGAAGCCTCAGCCATGGCTCGACGCCATGGAGCTGCTCCACGACTCGCGATGGACGCGCGGCGAAGCGATCAGCTCGGATCGCGCTCGTGCCTTTCTGTCGGCGATCGGTGGCGCAGGGAAGGCCGCGACACGTGCGAAGAAGCTGCTGGCGCTCGCCCCCGGCGCCGACTCTGGCGAGCGCCGGCAGGCACGCATCGATGCCCTTCGCGGACGCGTCGAACGCGTCGAGGCGTGGCTCACGCGCTCGTACGGCGCGCCTTCGGTATGACCGTGCTGCCGCGACGCGTATCCCGACGCCTTCTGGATCGATCCATTCGACCTCCACATCCCTCCGAGCGGCGCGGCGCGCGGGTTGTGGTCGTGGCGCTGCTGGTCCTCGCCGCGGCGGCGCGATGCGATCGCGGGGAGCCGGTGTCGATCGTCGATCTGACCGCTGCCGAGATTCCGGCGCGCGTGGTGCTCGAGAGTGATGGGTGGGATCTGGTGCGCCACGCACGCGTTCCGCCGCCGCGTTCGCCGATCGCGCTGGTGAGCGGCTGGGCCGAGCCGAACGACGAGCGCCGCGCCGGCGGCCACGGCGTCTGGGCGGTGACCAAGGAAGCGCGACTGGGCTTCACGATTCTCAAGCCGCGCGAGCGGCGGCTCGAGTTGGTGCTCGTCTCCGGTCCGACTCCGCCTGGCGAGCAGCAGACCCTCGAGGTGATCGCCGGCGACCGGCTGCTGAGCCCGGCACCGATCCCGCTCGCGCGCGAGCCGAGCACGGTCGCGCTCACGATCCCGGCCGATGCGTTGCCCTCGGGAACGCCCGAGCTGGCGCTGCGATTTCGTTTCGCGCTGCGGCCCCGGGACATCGATCCCGCAGCGAGGGACGAGCGTGCCCTCGCGGCACGGGTGCTGCGGATGACGATCACTCCCATCGCCCCGCCGAGTGGCGCGAGCGAGGCCATGGATGCCGCCTCCGCGGCGCTGGTCGACGGCTCGTGGGTGCTGCGGGCGCCGGTGGCGGTGCGTTTCCCGGTCGAGCTTCCGGCGGGCGCGCGACTCGTCGCGCATCTCGCCGCCGAGGATCGCGCGGCTGACGGGACCGCAAGCGACGGAACCGCAAGCGACGGCCGCGACCGCGCCGCCACGTCACTCATCCCCGAGTTCTCGGTGGAGCGAGACGGTGATCCGCCTCGGAAGCTCGGGCTCTCGGCGGCGCGCGCCACAGCGGGGCGCGGCGACGAGCTCGCTGCGCGTGTGCCCGCGGGCCGCGAGGCGCTCGCCATCCTCGATGTGCGTGTTGCCGGTCCTTCGGGCGCCACGGTGCGCATCTCCGAGCTACGCGTGGAAGGGCCGGCCGCTCGTTCGCACGCCAGCACCGCCGTACCGTCGCTGGCGCGCGCCCCGGCGCCACCCAAGCACGTGGTGCTGGTGATCATCGACGCCGCGTCGGCGTTGCACGCGAGCGCCTACGGCTACGCGCAACCCACCACGCCCTTCCTGGAGCAGCTCGCTCGCGAAGGTGTGCGGTTCGAGCGCGCGTACGCACCCGCCGCGTACACCGTGGCCTCCGCCGCGGCGATCGTGAGCGGGCAGTTCCCGGAGCGAACGGGCGTGGTCACGCGCACCACCCGCCTGAGCGAGCAGGTGCCCACGATCGCGGGCGCTTTCCGCCGCTTGGGTGCCCGCACCTGCGCGATCCTCGGCAACGCCAATGCCGGCGGAGCCTTCGGCGCGATGCGGGAATTCGACGAGCTGATCGAGGTGTTCCGCGACGGCACGACCGTCCTCGATCCCGAGTTGCCGCGCGCGCGAATGCTGATCCCGGAGCAGCTCAACGAGCTGGGCATGCAGTTCCTCTCGCGCGCGCCGGCGACACCGAGCCTCGTGTACCTGCACCAAGTGCCGCCGCACCACCCCTATCTCGCGCCGCCGCCCTTTCGCGGGATGTTCCAGCGCGACGAGCCGCGCGATCTCATCGCCACGTGGAACGCCCTATCCCCCCGCCTCCCCGGGGCGCTCGAGCGCTGGGAACGCGAGTTCGCTCTCGATCGCTACGACGAGAACCTGCGTTACGCGGACGACGGCATCGCGAAGCTCGTCGAGCGCTTGCGCGCTGCGAGGCTCTGGGACGACACGCTACTCGTCGTCACGTCCGACCACGGCGAAGCATTCGGCGAACACGGTCGCATGCTGCACAGCGAGACCATTTACGAGGAAACCATCCGCGTTCCCCTGGTGGTGCATCCGCCTGCGTCGTGGCACGTGCCGCCACACGTGGTTCAAACGCCCGTCACGACCGTGGATCTCATGCCCACGCTCGTGAGCCTGGCCACGCCCACGGGTACCGCAGCAGACCCCGAGAACGCCGCCCTGGACGGAATCGATCTGAGCGGCTCGATTCTCACCACCGCCGAGCCACCGGCTCGAGCGCTCACTGCTCGCAGCATCCCGAGCTGGCGACGTCAGGCACTCGTGGACGGGTCGTGGAAGCTCATCGACGACGGACGAGAAGGCGACATCGAGCTCTACGACCTGGCACGCGATCCAGGCGAACAGATCGACCTCTCCAACGCCTTGCCCGTGCGAACCGAAGCGCTCGACATACGCCTCGCAAAGATCCTCGAGC
Organism: bacterium; assembly: GCA_046331705.1. Taxonomy (GTDB): domain Bacteria; phylum JADJOY01; class JADJOY01; order JADJOY01; family JADJOY01; genus JADJOY01. Next base: position 25,451 of record JAXLQJ010000024.1, read on the forward strand.
TTCGCGAGGCCGCGCGCATCCCCCCCGTCCGCGCCGAGATCGATCCCACCGCCGCCGAGAGCCTGAAAGCCCTCGGTTACGCCGGCGACTAGTCAGCCCCGAAGCGGGCGTAAAACGCTCGCTTCGGGGCTGAATCCGCGGGCAGGGATTGGAGCGGTCGCTTCTGCCCGTCATGGCAGTTCGGGCGTACCGGGTGCCGGCCACGCGCGGCTCGTGCGTCGTCAGCCGATGCAGTCGTTGGCGATCAGGTCGCCCCAAATGTCGTAGTCGGCCTGGAGGAACGGCGGGAACCCGGGCAGGATGGTGATGGGCGTGTACGCCAGCCACACCGCCAGCGATTTGGAAGCGCCTGGGGGCGCGAGGAGTGCCATGGCGTCCTGGTAGGGATAGGCCAGCGGCTGATTCGTCGCGTTGCGATCGCTCACCCTGAACGGCGAGGCACACACGTTCGCACCCGTGCCAGCGGCGATGCGCTGCGCGAAGAGCTCGGCGTGTGTTCGATCCATCATGGGCGCGTTCGTGCCGTCATTCACCTGGAACGTGGTGATGAACTCGTTCTTCAGCGAATCGAAGGCGAGCGCCGCGGCGCGGATGCCTTCCTCGTTCTCCGGATTCGTGAAGCTGGTGATCTGGAAATCGTTCGTGCCCACCTCGGCTCCCGTCGCCGCATCGAGAAACTGGCCGTAAAGCTCCGGGGACGGCTCGAGATTGGTGATGCCCGACGCCCACATGACGAGGTAGCGATTCTCGGTCGAGCTGAAGGAGACCCGAACCAGCGAGGCTCCGGTCCCAGGTTCGCTCACCGGAAACGCACCGCTCCCGAGCTGTGTACCCGTGGCACCGTCGAGACGCAGTGCCCAGACCTGTTGCGGCGGTGCGGAGTCTTGCCTCGATTGCCCCCACGCCACCAGGTACTCATCACCCCCGGGGGTGTACGTGGCGTCGATGGCCGTCGCACCGCTGCTCGCGAGCAGGATCTCCCCTCCGATGCCCGCCCCGCTCGCGCCGTCGAGGCGTTGCGCCCGTAGGCCCGACTGGCTCCGCCACACGACCAGGTATTCGTCGTGGGCCGGGTTGTAGAGCAGACGCAGTGTATTCGGCAGGCTCGTCGCCGCGGTGCTGCCAATCGGAAAGTCGTCGTCGCCGATCGGAACGCCACTGGGATCGAGACGCTGCCCGTGAATGTGATTGTCGGTTGAAGTCAGCCCAACCCACGTCACGAGGTACTCGTCGTGAAGCGTGTTGTACGCGGCGGCGGTGTGGCCGTTGTCGGCGGCGAACTGCCCGATCTCGAAACGGGTCTCACCGACGAGCGCGCCCGTGCTCATCGAGACGCGCTGCCCCCGCAGCTCGGCCTCGTCGGGGAATACGACCGTCGAATCGAACACCACGAGCGCCTCGTCGGCGTTCGGGTTGTACGCCGCTGCGGGCTCCCAGGCGACGGTGCGATAGTCGCGATCGTGAAGATCTGGGGAGATCACGATGTCGTCGCTGGTCGTGCAGCCCGCGATCATCGCCGCGCTCGCGAGCGCCGTGCCGAAGCCGACCGCCTTGTGCATTCGAGTCCACATCCTCATCGCGTCGTCCCTTTCCTCGTGGCTTTCGCCGTTGGCAATGGCCTGATCGAAATCAGGGTTTTCCTCGTGTGGCGGGAAACCATCTGCTGGTGCAACTTCGGTATGCCAAGCACCCCCTCGATCGTGCCAAGCAAGAGCGGTACCACACGCGATTCGCGCGGCAGGCAAGCGCCGGAACGTGCAGCATGCGGCCGCGCGTCCCGCAAAATGCTTGGTTCATGGGCGGATTCGAGGGAGTCGCGGACTCCGTCGCCGGTGGCGGGCTCATCCACCACCATGGCGATCGATACGCGAAGCCGACCGCCGCGCGGGATGTGGTGGCGACGAATGGATGCACTCGCAACGATCGTTGCGCGGTCGCGCATCACGTCCGCTGGAACGAGGTTGCGAACCCGCGCGGCGCGCCGTGGGTCACTCCTCGTACCCCCGGGGTTGGTCTCGGCTCAGCGACCGGCACCGCAGCGCCGGCTACGCCGCATCACGGCTGGCGCGATCGGCGGTCCGAGCAGCCACGCGACCGACGCCTCGGGAGAGCCGAGCGCGCCGCGCACGCGAATGAAGCTCGCGGTGACGCCCTTCGCGGCGTCCATCGTGACCTGACAGGTTCCCGTACCGGTGCAGCCCGCGCCGCTCCAACCATTGAAAGAGGGAGGCTCTTCGCGATCACCCACAACCGCACTCCCGCGAAGGTGCCGCCCGCTCCGAACCCGAACATGTTGTGGATGATGTAGATCGCTTGGCCGTCGACTGCGACGCCCGGGTAGTCGATCCAGCGATTGGCGCCCGCCACGTTCGTGACGGCGTCGAATCGCGTCACGAGGCCCTACGTGCTCGCACGTTCGGTGAGCCGCTCTTGCGCTCCAAGGGCCACTTCGTCGTGGGCGCGAGGCGCCGGCGCGGGTCCCCGCGCGACTCGGCCGCCGGCGTCATCGAGCTCTGCTGGCTCGGGTACGTCGCTCAGCTCGAGCGTCGCGTCACGCGCCCATCGACGGATCGTGGATGTACATCGACGACGGCCTCGAGCAGGACGTGGAGCGCTACGATCTCGCCAGCGATCCGGGCGAGCGGCTGGACTTGACGAGCACACTGCGGGTTCGCGCGGAGGCGTTCGACATCCGGCTCGCCAAGATCCTGGCGCTGCGCGCCTTGCCGCGCCGGCTCGAATCGGGCTGTGCTTCGGGCCACGCTCCGGCGCAGCGCTGGTCACGCGCGTCACCCGTCGGTCATCACCGTTTCGCGAGAGGTGGGCACACCCATGAGCTCGAAAAGGAATTCATCCAAGCCCGGCGCTCCGGGCACCACGCACCAAGTCGAGTGGGTGGGCGGGCGCTTCTCGATGCCGATCTTCGTGACCGAGCGCGAGCAGCCGTTCCGGCCCGAGCTCGTGCTCTGGCTCGAGCTTCCCGAGGGCGGGATCGTCGGTTCGACCGTCGAGGATCCGCAGCGTCCCACGCCGTTCGCTCGCACGCTCCGCGACACGATGGCGAAGCCGCTGGTCGGCCCGCCGCGCCGGCCAACGCTGGTCCGCGTGGCAGATCCCGTGCTCGCGGCGGAGCTCACCGCGGACCTCGATCCGACGATCGAGGTCCGTGTCGCGCCGACGCCCGAGCTCGACTTGGTGCAGGAGGACATGTTCAGCCACCTGGGCGAGCGCGGCGAGGAGGTGACGTACCTCGAGGGCGGGAAGATCGAGCCCGCGCTGGTCGCGGAGCTCTTTCGCGCCGCGGCGCTGCTCTTTCGATCGGCGCCCTGGAAGACCGCATCCGACGAGCCGCTGCGCATGGACATCGCGGATCTGGGTGTCGAGGGTGCGTGCGTGTCGATCCTCGGCGCCCTCGGCGAGACCTTCGGCCTGGCGGTCTTTCCCTCGCTCGTGGCGTACGAGGCCTTCATCGACGCTGGCGGCCGTCACGCCGACGATCCCGACGGCGCCGACGATCCCGAGAGCCCGGTGGACTTGGGGACCTCGGTGCTCTGGCTCACCTTCGAGCGCGGGGCCGAGCTCTCCCCCGCCCAGCGCCGCGAGATCGTGAAGCACGGCTGGGAGGTGGCGTCGCCCGAGAGCTATCCGCGACTTCAGCATCCCGAGCGCGACGGCGTCTGCCGGCCCCTCACGGCCCACGACATTCGCGTCGTGAGCGCGTGCGCGCGCACCGTCGGCACCTTCGTGATGCGGAACGCGCGTCATTTCTCGGGCGAATCCGAGGAACCCGTCTCCGAGTCGATCTCCGGCGAGAGCTCCCCGACGGTGCGCTTCACCGCTCCCTACGAAGCGTTCGGTGCTTTCGAGGCAGTCGAGGCCGATCCGCTGCCTCCGATCCAAGCCGCGCCAAAGCCATCGCTGCCGGCCGCCGTGGTCGGCGGGCCGGCGGTCGCGCGCAACGCGCCGTGCCCCTGCGGCAGCGGGAAGAAGTACAAGAAATGCCACCTGCCGATCGACGAGGCGGGTCGGCGCAGTCGCGGCCCCTCCACCGATCCGAGCGCGTCCACGAGATGGGTGCTGCCACGTTCCGCCGACGTGCCTGCCGGTGTCGGCGCATCCAGGGCAATCCACGAGCTCGATGCTCGGCTCGCCGAATCGCTGCTGCGCTTCGCGCGGGATCGATTCCCGGCCGAGTGGCACGAGATCACGGCGAGTTGGCGCCGCGATCCCCTCGCAGCGCAGCATCGTGGGCCGTTGAGCCTCTACCACTCGAAGATCCATGGTGCGTCGGTCGCCGAGCACTTCGCGGCCGAGCGCGGCGCGCGTCTCACTGCACGCGAGCGCGGTTGGCTCGACGCCCAGCGGGCCGCGTGGCTCTCGGTGTGGGAAGTCGTGGCGTTGGACCGCGGTCGAGGGATGACCGTGAAGGATCTGCTCACCAACGAGACGCGCGAGGTCCTGGAATCGAGCGCCTCGAGGACGCTGTTCGAGCGGCACGCGATCTTGGGACGCGTCGCCGAGTACGAGGGAATCGCCGTGTTCGCCGGCATGCACTCGCGACCGCTCGAGCCGCGCGATGCCGCCGCGGTCGTGCTCGCCGCGCGGACGAAGCTGCGACGGAAGACCGCGATACCGATCGATCGCCTGCGCGACGAGGCGATCGTCGAGTATCTCACCAAGCGGTGGGAGCAAGCGGTCGCCGACGCAGACCTGCGAAGCTCGACTCCTCCACAGCTCTTCAACACGGACGGAGACGAGCTGCTGCTCACCGTGGATCATTTCGACGTCGATCCCGCGGCGCGCTCGCAGGTGCTGGCTCGGATCGCGAAGATCGAGGAAGCGGACGAGACCCAGACGGACGGCGACGAGGACGTGATCCCATTCGTGCAAGCGGCGAGCGCGCAGGCGGGCGGGCTCGAAACCGTGCTCACGGGGCGTGTGTGCGTGCGCGATGACAAGCTCAGGATCGAGACCAACTCGATTCGTCGCGCCGACCGCTTGCGCGCGCGAGTCGAGAAAGCCTGTGGTGATCGGATTCGTTTCCGGACACGCGAGCACACCGATCCCACCTCGCCTCAGGTTCGAGAGCGCGTGAGGCGCACGAGTGCGTCACCCATGCCGCCGGAAGCGGAGGCCCTGGTGCGCGCCGCGAAAGAGCGGCACTACGCCGACTGGGTCGACTTCCCGATCCCGGCGCTGGGCGGGCTGACGCCGCGCGAGGCGATTCGCTCGCGCCGCGGTCGCGAGGCGGTCGACGTGATGCTGAAGCAGATGGAAAGCCTCGAAGCCCGCCTGCCGGAATCGCAGCGCTTCGATGTGGGCAAGCTGCGGGCAGCGCTCGCGCTGCCCGGATAGCTGCACGTGCCAACCGCGGCCGACGGCCGCCGTCACTCGGGATAGAACTGGCGCACGTAGCTGCGGAAGAGGCCGATGGGGCCGTCGCCCCGGGCCAGCAGCGGGCGCTCGACGTGGGTCTTGTGCGCCCAGATCTCGCGGTCCTGGAGCACGTCCCCCACGATCTTGCGCAGCAGAAAGCGTTCGAGGAGCGCGCGCGCCCACGGCAGCGCGAGCACGCGGCCGAGCGCGGTGCTCGGCGCCGGGCGCGCGCGCTCCGAGCAGAGTCCGATCGTGAAGTCGAAGCGGCCGTCCTCGATGGGTGCGCACAGGAGCAGGATCAGGCAGCGCAGGTCCAGCTCGCGCACGGTGAGGTCGGTGAGCGAGTAGCCCAGGCCGTGGATCTGCGTGTCGAAGACACTCGAGATCGTGCCGAAGCGGCGTCCGAACGGGCTCGCGCGATCGAAGCCGAAGCGTGTGTAGAGCACTCGCTCGGCCACCCGGATCTCCGGATCGCGCAGGTTCGTGTAGCGGTGCACGGCCGCGAAATGACCGAGGTCCACGCCGTTCTCGGCGGCGTCCTGAACGTGGCCGGAGAGCGCGAGCGTGACCCAGCGCGGCTCGGTGAAGCCGCTGCGATCGGGCTCGGGTGGCGACCAGTCCGGCGACGCGCGACGGGCACTGACGAACACCATCACCTGCCCGGCGAGCTCGCGCAGCGGCCAGGTTTCCAGGCACGCCTGCGGCGCCGTCGGGTCGGCGTACTCGGTGGATACGCAGCGACCGTCGACGCCGTAGCGAAAGCCATGGAACGGGCAGCGCAACGTCTCGCCGACCACCCGCCCACCGTGACCGAGATGAGCGCCGAGGTGCGGGCAATGTGGCCCCACCACCGCCAGCCGCCCGGACTCGGAGCGAAACACCACCAGCTCGCGCCCCGCGAGCTTTCGGACGATCACCGCGCCGCGCGGGACGTCGCGCGACGCAGCGATCCGAAACCACCCGTCCGGAAAGGGTGAGCGCGTCGCCACGCGATCACCGCTGCGAGCGGGCGCGCTGCCGCGGTCGCGCCAGCATCGGCGCGAGCAGCAACCCGAGCAGCACCGCCGCCGTTGCCGAGGGTGAGCCGATGGCGCCGCACACGCCGTTGAAGTTGGCGGTCACGCTCTTCGCTGCGTCCATCGTCACCTGACACGGCGCCGTTCCCGCGCAACCCGCGCCGGTGAAGCCCGTGAAGGTCGAGCCGGAGGAGGGCAACGCGCTCAGCGTCACCACGGTCCCGGCGTGGAAGCTCGCCGCGCAGGTGGCGCCGCAAGCGATCCCCGCCGGCGCGCTCGTCACCGTACCCGCCCCGGGGCCGGACTTGGTCACCGTGAGCGCGAACGTCGGCGGACACGTCTTGCCCCAGGTCGTCGCCCAGCGGCCGTCCTCGCCCGAGATGACCGTGCCGCGCGTCATCGCGTGCTCGTTGAAGACCCACGCGCAATCGTCGACCGGGTCGAGGGCGGTGCTCGTGTAATCCCCCCAACGGTTCCGCGTGGCGCCGAACTTGCGCACGTAGAAGTCGGTGCCCGCGTGAAGCTCCGCGGGAGCGCGGGTGGTCCCCGCGGCATCGCCAGCGACGCGCATCGTCCAGTAGCTGCCCGGGAAGATCGTGGGCGCCGACGCGGAGAAGCCGAAGAAGGCGTCCCCCACCGAGCTCACCGCGAGGGACGGATAGAACGTGGAGGCGCCCGCGGCGATGGACTCGCCGCCGATGTTCCCTTGATCCACCACCACGGGACTCGTGAGGTTGCTGGTGTCGATCCTCACCCAATGCGCCGTCGTCTGGCCGGCGTCGGGATCGCCGGCGCGCGGACGGACGTGGAACGTCGACCACAGCGAGCCGGCCCTCCACACGGCCGTGAGGGTGCGGCGATCGCCGACGTTCACGGCGGTCGCCGAGCCCGACTGCGGCGCGTCGACGAGCGGCAGCGTGTTGTCGTCGATGGTACCCATCGAGATCACGTGTTGCGTGATCGTCGGCGAGCCGATCGGATCGTCGATCCGCGCGAGCTGCAGGACCTGAGCTCCGCTCAAGGTCGCGCCGCCGTACGCGACGAAGAACGTGCCGACGCCCGCCGGCAGCGCGCCGAACGTCGCCGCGGGCTGGGTGGTGGTGGCGCTGCCGCCGCCCGCGTACGGATCGAGCTTGGACACGGTGGCGACACCGCCCGAGTAGAACGGCGCCTTGGCGATCACCCACAGCCGCACTCCCGTGAAGGTCCCGCCCGCGCCGAACCCGAACATGTTGCCGGTCACGTAGATCGCCTGGGGATCGACCGCGACGCCGGGGTAGTCGATCCAGCGATCCGCGCCCGCGATGTTGGTGAGCGCGTCGATCTGGGTGACGAACCAGGTGCCGTTGGGATCGCCGTCGTCCGACACGCCGACGAAGATCCGGGACGTGTTGGAGGCGTCGCCCAGCGCGGTATCCGTCCGTTCGATCACGACCAGCACGAAGCGATTCGCGTACGGGTCGTAGACGATCTTGGGATCGAAGGTCAGCGTGAGCGGGCCGAGGCTCGCGAAGAAGCTCTTGAGGCTCGCGATGAACGTTCGCGTGCCGGTCTTGGTGTAGAACTCGACGAGCGAGTTGACGGCGTCCACCACGTGGCTCGCGCCGACCGCGCCGCTCGGATCGGGCGGGATGACGTAGAAGCCCGTGTTGTACGTGGGGTTCGAGTCGAAGTTGGCGGCGTCGAATTGCGTGACGAGGGCGCTGCTCACCGCACGGGCGCCCGCGGCGCTTGCCTCGACCTCCGGCGTGTCACGGGGGCGGCGAAGCGAGACCGGACCGCGCACGCCGCGACCGCCGGCCTCGTCGAGCTCCTCGGGCTCGGGCACGTCGGTCGGCATCACCGCCGCGCTCGCCGCTCGATCCGCGATCACGTACGTCACCTTGGGCTCGTCGACCTGGCTGGGCACGGCCACGGTCGTCACACCTGCTCTCGGCGGCTCGGCCGGCTGGCTCGACGGTGTCGGCGGATAGACGATCGGCCCCGCTGCGCCGCCGTCGTGACTCGCGGCTTGCGCCGCTGCCGCTGGCGGCGTCGTCGGCCTCCCCGATCGGCAACCGGAGATGCCCACGCACGCGAGCACGGCGAGCATCGCCGTCACACCGGAAACGCGAGCCGACCTTCGACGAATCGTCACGGTAGCCGCTCCTTCGACCCGCGCGTCCGCGCCGAGGGCGGCCGTGGATGCGGGTCGACACCGAATCTCGCGAAGAAGAGGGGCTTCTCCGTGCCCTTCGATCTTGCGAACGCGCGACGCGCCCAGTCAAGGCGATTCGACGCGCCGATCCGGGCAAGCTCACCCGCCGTCGCAGCAACCGTTCGTCGCGGGCGGCGTCAGCGTGTCGAGCGCGGGAGCCGCGGCCACCAGCGCGGGCACCGGATCGTCCACGCCCTCGAGGATCAACCGTTCGAAGGTGGGCCAATCGAAGTTCGCGCCGGGATCGCTCCGTCGCGACGGATCGAGCTTTGCGTGGGAGACGACGTCCACGAGGTTCGGATACTTGGCCCAGCAGTAGCGAACGATGCGCGCCGTCGCCTCGAGCTGCCACGCGGAGAACGGGTCGTTCTGCTGCGCGTTCACGACCTCGATCCCCAGCGACCAGTGGTTGACGCGCTTCGCGCCTCCGTTCACGTCGGGGTGCGAAGCGGCGTTGCGAACGTGCCAAGCGGCCAACGCCTCCGGAACGCACGCCCACACCAGCTTGCCGTGCTGGGGCTCGTCCTCGTCGGGAACGAGCCAATGGAAGGAGGCCGGGTTCTCGGCTCTCGCCATCACCGAGACCGCGCCCGCCGACGAGCTGCCCGCCGTCGCGTGGATGACGACCGCGACGACCCCGTGAATGGGATCGACCGAGCGCTTGGTGGTGCAGCTCGCCCAATGGGGCCCGACGCCCGGGTACCACGGATCGCCGAGCGCGATCTCGGCGGGGCGTTTCGACTTCGGCAAGGCGAGGTGATAGGTGCGTGGATCAGGCATCGCTGCATTCTCCTTGGAAGGGTTGCGCCGCTTCCGGGCGGCGCCGTGCCGCCGCCACGCGACGGCCGCCGACCGAGGGCCCGGTCATCCTTGAACGCCGTCGAAGGTGGCGACGCTGTCGTTGGTGAGCTGGGCGGCGTTGGCTTCGTCGGTGTCCAGGTGGAGGTCGAGGGCGAAGCGATCGGAGACGCGCACCACCACGTCGCCGAACACGGTCTCGCGATCGCCGTCGACGCGCACCCGAACCAGGGCGCCGTCCACCACGCCGAAGCGGCGCGCGTCGTCGGGGTGCATGTGTACGTGGCGGTGAGCGAGGATCACGCCCGAGTCGATCTTCACCTCGCCGCACGGGCCGCGGAGCGTGAGCCCCGGCGTGCCGTCGAGCTTCCCCGACTCGCGCAGCGGAGCGTCGATCCCGAGCACCCGTGCGTCGGTCTGCGCCAGCTCGACCTGGGTGCGCTCGCGCAGCGGATTGATGATCGCGACGTGGCGGATCTCGTGCTTCGGACCCACGAGGTCCACGGTCTCGCGGGTCACGTACTGGCCGGGCTGGGTCACCGGGCGACGCATCGTCAGCTCGTAGCCGGCACCGAAGAGCGCGTCGCAATGGGCGCGCGAGAGGTGTACGTGGCGCACGCTCACGCCCACCGGGATCGGCAGGCCCGCCACCGCGTGCCGCGCCGCCGTCGGACCGGCGACCGCGCGCGCCGCGTCACGGGCGATCATCAGCTCCTCGTTGGTCGCCACCACCAGCACGCGCGTGGGTGCTCGCTCCGCAGCCACGTCCACGACGCCACCGTGCGCGCGCGCGTCGGCGCTCTCGTTGCGCTCCGCATCGAGCACGACCCCCATGTAGACGAGCGTCTCGCAGAGCGCCGCGCGCACTCCCGCGGCGTGCTCGCCGATCCCCCCCGAGAGCACGATCGCATCCACGCCGCCCAGCACCGCCGCGTAGCCGCCGACGTACTTGCGGAGGCGATGGACGAAGGAGTCGATCGCGAGCTGGGCACGCGCGTTGCCTTCGCTGGCGGCCTTCGCGAGGTCGCGAAAATCCGACGTCAGCCCCGAGACCCCGAGCAGCCCGGAGCGCTTGTTGAGCAGATCGTCGAGGTCGGCAGCGCTCATGCCGTCGCGCGCCAGCATCAGCGGCACGGCGGGATCGAGATCGCCGGCGCGCGTGCCCATCACCAAGCCCTCGAGCGGGGTCAGGCCCATGGAGGTCTCGACCGAGCGTCCACCGTCGATCGCGCACACGCTGGCGCCGCCGCCCAGGTGGCAGGTGATGAGCTTGAGCCGCGCGAGATCGGTGCGCAGGAACTCGGCGGCGCGCTGCGCCATGTAGGCATGCGACGGTCCGTGGAAGCCGTAGCGCCGGATCCCTCGTTCCAGATAGAGCGCGTAGGGCAGCGCGTAGAGAAACGCCTGCGGCGGCAGCTCGGCGTGGAACGCGGTGTCGAAGACCGCCACGTGCGCGGCGTTGGGCAGCGCCTCCTGCGCGGCCTCGATGCCGGCGAGGTTCCACGGGTTGTGCAGCGGCGCGTAGTGCGCGTAACCGCGGATGATCTCCTTCACCTCGTCGGTCACCAGCGTGGGTCGCACGAGCTTCTCGCCGCCGTGGACCACGCGATGACCCACGGCGCGGATCTCGCCGCCCTCCGCGAGCACCCCGCCTGCAGCGGCGAGCGCGCCGAGCACCACGTCGAGGGCGGCGCGAGCGTCGGGAACCGAGACGCGCGCGTCGAAACGCTGCTCGCCCACCTGCCAAACGTGGGTCGCCTCCGGCTTGCCCACGCGATCGACGATCCCCGAAGCGAGGGTCGCCTCGGTGTCCATGTCGAAGAGGTGGTACTTGACCGAGGTGCTGCCGACGTTGAGGACGAAGATCTTCATGGAGCGCTCGTTTTCGCCGGCGCGGGTGTGGCCGCATCGACCTCGCGAGCGACGATCGTCGCGGCGAGCGGTTGGCGCGTCATGGCGAGCCAGCGTGCTTCGTCGCCCGGCTGCCAGCGCGGCGGGAAGAGGTAGAAGACGCGCATCTGGTAATCGCCCGGGGCGAGCGGCATGAGATCGATCCGATACGTGAGCTCCCCGAGGGTACCGGGCGTGGACTCGGGAGGCTCCGGCGACGCGGCGTCGTCGTGAAGCTCGAGACGCGTCGCCGGCACCAGCGGCTTCGGTAGCTCCATCAGCCACAGGAACGTGCCGGGCGCGCCGGTGACGAGGTGCCAGGGCGGCTGGTGCGGATCGAGGTTGCGCTCGTCCTCGGTGGGCACGCCGTCGATCCCGTGCCACGGGCTCGCGCCGTCGCCGCTCGGGCGGTAGTAGCGCATGCCCCTCGCGGCGTCGTTCAGATCCACCGCGGCCTTGAACCAAGCGGCGCTGGCGATGCTGGGGAAATCCACGGTCTGGTGGATCCGCGTGGGGGCCACGTGGAAGTCGCGGTAGTACGTGGCCTCGACGACGATGGTGGGCGCCACCGGGATGCCGAGGAAGGAGAGCCGGTTCTTGACCTGGCGGATCGCGCGAACCGGGCCGTCGAGGTAAGCCGCGACCACGCTCGCCCACTCGTCCTCGTCGAAGCTCACCGAGAAGAAGAGCTTGGTCTCGATCGAGGTGCGCATCTTGAGGCGATCGACGAAGTCCTGACCGTTGCCGCCGGCGCTGGCGGGAATCGAGATGCTCGAGAAGAAGATCCGATCCTTCCCCGGCTCGTACTGCATCGTGTAGCTCGACGCGGTGATGGTCTCGGTCTCGGCGTCGTAGTGGACGTAGCGCTCGAGGCTGCGAGCGGGCGGGGGCGCCGCGTCGGCGAACGCGAGCAGATACGCGAAGCCCCGAGTGCCGTCGGCGGGGTCGCTCACCTCGATCTCGGCCACGCGCTCGGTGCCCGTCGGCCACGGCGAGGGCGCGGCTTCGGCGCCCACGGCGCCCCTCGAATCCTCGTTCCCTTCTCGCGCGTCCGCCGCGCCGACGACGCGCCCGCCACAATCGCTGGCCATGAGGACCAGCTCGTCGTGGCCGTCGAGGACGCCATTGCCCGCCTCCGGGTTTCGCTCGCGACCGCCCGGGTACACGAAGTTCGCGCCGTCGGCGGTCTTCTCGTCGATCTGGAACGGGATCGGCGCGAGCGCGCCGTCGTCCGTGAGCGCGAAGGCGCCCAGGCGGTCGAGCTTGCGCCCGTTCATCGCGCCGAGCTTCTCGGCGACGATCACCACCGGGTCCGGCACGCGATGAAGCGTGCTTCGCGACGCGGCCGCCGCAACCTGGGTCGAGAGCGCGATCCCGACCGCCACCGAGACCAGCGCAGCAGCGCCCACCTGCAGCGACGCGCGCCCCCCTCGGGAGCCCTCCGTGTTGCCGGTGAACGCGAATCGCATCCGTGACCGCCCTCCCTCCGCGCGAGCGCGTCCAGCGGCGTTCGCGGCGCGCGCTCCCTCGGTGGCGCCCCATTCTGCACAGGCCGCGCGCCGACGCGAAGGATCGCGCTCCGCGAGGTCGCGGACGGTGATGCGCCCCGTCACGGGATGCGAAGCGCCCGACGCAAGCTCGGGACGACCCACGCCGCGCGAAAGCGACGCAAGTTCGCGGGAAATCCGCCCCACCAGAACCGCGCCAGGTACGCGGCGAACGTGCCGGGATAGACGTCGGCGAACCAGGCGAGGTTCGCGGGGTCCTTGCGCGGCGCAGCGAGCAGCGCCAGTGCCTGGCTGCGATCGCGGTGCCGAACCAAGCCGCCGTACGCGGCAAGTGCCGCCGTCACGCGCGGAGCTCGCGCGCAAGCCGCCATCCCGTCGAGCACCACGACGAGCACGTTGACCGAGATGGCGAGCAGATTCTCGTTCGTGCGTTGCGCGAAGAACGTGGGCCAATCCAAGGTCGCGTCGACGTCCTCGAGGAGACGAACGAGGTCCACCAGCTGCTTGAGACGCGCCATCCCCTGACCAAGATCCTCGTAGAGTCCCAGCAAGAGCAGCACCAGCGCGTGCTCGTCCGAGAGTGTCCGCACCGGCTCGCCGGCGATCGTCACGTCGCGCGCCGCGGCCCAGAGCGAGTCCTCGCGCAAGCGAAAGGCGGGCGCGTCCCGCAAGCAGCGGTGGATGTCCACCTTGGCCGAGCCGCGCACCAGCGTGTCGGAGTGGAGGTCGTAGTCGGTGCGCCGCAGGCCGCGCATGGCCAGCACTGCGCGCGCCCGCCGCGCGTCCCGCCGCCGCACCAGCACGTCGACGTCGAACTGGGGGCGGCGATCGATGCCTCCGTAGAATCGCTCGGCGAAGCACAGTCCCTTGAGCAGCAACACGTCGATGCCCACCTCTGCCAGGGCGCCGCGGACCTCGACGAAGAGCGCGAGCAGCTCCTCGGGAGTGGCGCGCTGCACGGGCTGCGCCGCCGCGAGCGCCGCGACGATCGCCGGATCGAGTGTGCTGGTGTCGCCCAGATCGGCGAGCGCGCGCCTCACGAACCCCACCAGATGATGGGCCCGGAGCGCGCGGGCAACCGCTTCCGGCGGCTCGCGGAGCGCGCCCACGGCCACCAGCACCGCGCGCGGATCGCCCGCGGCGATGCCGCGTGCGACCTCGACGTAGCCGGCGATCGACCCAGTCGCGAGACCGACGGATTCGGCGGTCACGCGAACGCCTCGTCGGCGAGCGCGCGCCAGACCGACGGCTCGTCGTAGGCACCTGGCGCGAGCTGGCATTCCACGCTCGGAACCGACGCCGCCAGGCGGCGGATGCGCTCGTCGAGCGCAGGCGGCCCGCCGCCGTCGATCGGCGCCAGACCGCTCGGACCCGACCCGTTCGCGAGCAAGCCGGTCTCACGCAGGAGACGCGCCGCCTCCTCCGCCGCGAGCGCACGCAGCAGGAAACGTCGCGCGCCTGCCAGTCGTTCGTGAACCGACGGGAACACGATGCGCGCGATCGGACCGCCGGCGACGGGCTCGACCCCGAGCAGCGCGCAGAGTTGCGCGGGCGTGAGTCCCGGGGGCCAGATCTCGCCCGCCGCCTCCGCGCGTTGGCCCGCGCGAGCGTGGGCGCGAGCCTCGGCGACGGTGGTGGTGTAATGCCATGCACCCGAGGCCAGCGCGGACCCGAGACCACCGGCCCACGCGAGCGAGCCCTCGCGAACCCCGACGATGCTCGGCATGCCGCGCGCGTGCGCTGCGAGGCGCGCGTGCGCCGCGCCCGCGAGCTCGACCATGACCCGATCGTTGGCGACGTAGCGCGCGCCGTGTCCCACGAGCGCGTGGAGCAGGAGCGACGACTTCCCGGCGCGCTTGGGGCCGACGAAGAGCGTGACGCCCGAGCGCCCCTGGACCGCCGCGGCATGCAGCGGCAACCAGCCGGCGGCGATGGCGCCCTCGGACGCGAGCTCGCGAACCACGCGAAACGCCGCGAGCCGAGCCCCCGGACGATCGCAGGCGGAGACGATTCGGAACACGGGGCCGCCGCCGGTCCGCTCCACCGCCAGCGAGACCCGCCCAGCCACGTCGAGCGCGCGCTCGCCGCCGTCGGCGCCACGAAAGACCGGCCACAGCACCGGCGCGCGATCGAGCTGGAAGCACACGCGCTCGCGGCCCGTGGGCGTGGCGCCGTCGATCCAGCGCTCGAGCCCGGGCGCATCGATCGCGACCTCGATGGAGGCCGCCGTCTTCGCCGCGATCGGCGGGCTCGCGACGTCGAACCAAGGGCTCAGGAACTCCACCAGCCAGTCGAGGAGGGCGGCACCGTCGGCGCGGACGCAGAGCGCGCTCGCGCCGAACGAAAGCACGCGCTCGTGCGACGCCGGCGACGCATCGACCATCGGATCGCGCGCTTCGTTCACGATCGGTCCGGGAACTTCTCGCACCACAGCCGCTCGAAGAGCTCCACGGCCACCTCGGTGAAGCCATCTCCGCCGCCCGGCGTCGACGAGAACTCGCCGAAGACCCAACCCCTCTCCGTGGAATAGAAATCCGCGCGCATGTACGTGCCGATCGCCGTGCCGAGGACGCTCGCGAGCCGCACCAGCTCCGCGAGGTGCGGGGGCCGGTCGAGCGCCTGTCCCGGAGGATGGATCGTTCGAAACGGCGGCGGCAGCATTCGCCATTCGGAGTCGTACACGGTCTGCTCCTGCGACTTCGGGCCGTGACGTCTCACCACCTCGATCGCCGCGACGGTATCGCCGAAGACGTGGCAGCGGTATTCGAGCGGCAACGCGCCGCCCGCGCCGGCGAACTCCTCGACCACGAGCGGCCAGCGCGCGATCCGGCCGTGCATCGCAAGGGCCTGGGCACGAAGGTCGGCGTGCGTGCGTCGCGCTCCGCACATGAGCTCGACGCCATCGCTCACGGCGAGCACGCCGCCGCACGCAGCGCCCACGACCGGCTTGATGACGTAATGCCTCGGCAGCGCATCGAGCGGGATGCGCTCGGGACGCCGCCCCATCCACAGCACCGCCGGCAGGCGACAACCGTGGTGCGCGGCGAACGCACGCGCGTTGAGCTTGTTGGTCAGCGCGCGTGGCCAGAGCTCGCAGCAACGCCACGCGGCGAGCGGCTCGGCGGCGTCGCGCACGCGCTCGAGCTCACGCAACCGGTGCAGCCTGGCGAGGAGCGGCTTGCGCTTCCCCCACCAGATCTCGTGGCGCGAGCGGATGCGCTGCCAGTCCACGGCGGCTCTCGAGATCGCTGGCGCGGCGGTGGAGCGATGGCCCCGTGACCCGACCCCAGCGCGCGAGTCATACCCGAAGCGCGCACGCGGCGTCAGGGTGGCTGGGGCGCGGCTCGCGACCAGTTGACGCGACCCCCGCCGAGCCCCCAGGGTGGGCGGCGAGATGGCGGACGCGAACCTCGCCTTCATTCTCGACGCCGTGCGTGCAGCGCTCGCGCGACGCGGCTGGGCGCCGAGCGAGATCTCGGTCCTCTCGCCGCCGAGCGCCCGCAAGCGCGGGCGCGCCACGTTTCGCGTGGCGCTGGCCGAGGGTGGCACCGTCGAGGCTGTGAAGGCGCGCTGGCTCGAATCGAGCGCGGAGGCAGCGCGACTCTTCGCGATTCGCGCCACGCTCGACGATGCGTTCGCGCCGCCGATCGTCGCCGACGATCGGTTGCTGCTCGAGGTGTGGATCGAGGGCGCGCGCGTCGCGGCGCTCGGCGGCGATCCGACCTCCGGCGCCATCGCCGAGGAGGCGGGTGCGATCCTGGGGCGCTTGCACGCGCACCCGATCGACGCCGCACCCGCGCACAGCTCCACCGCGCGCTGGCGGCACGATGCCGAGTCCGATCTCGCCGCGCTGAGCGCCGCGGGTCGGCTCACGCGCTCGGACGTCGCAGTGCTCGCCGCGACCCTCGCCGCCAACGATCCGCGCCACACCGCCCTCGCCCTCGTCCACCGGGACTTCTGCGGCGAGAACATCGTGCGCGACGCGCGGGATCGGTTGCGCGTGATCGACAACGAATGGCTCGAGGTCGGCCCCGCCGGCTTCGATCTGGGACGCAGCCAGTGCCGCTGGCCGATGGACGCGAGGACGTGGCGCCGATTCCTCGCGGGCTATGCGAGCGCAACCCCGCTCGACGAGCCATCGCTCGCCTTCTGGCAGGTCGTGGCTGCTCTCTGGAGCGCGCGCATCCGGCTCGGCTCGCCGCACGTGGCGGAGCCGCTCGCGGTGGTCCAGCAATTGGCGCGCGAGGCTTCCGCCGCAGGGCGCTCGCGCACGAGGCGAAGCGGCGGCAGCGCCCGCTCGACCGGCGAACATGGCGCGTGACGCGATCGTGGTGCTCTGCATGCCCGAGCGCGGGCATCTGCACCGCCTGCTGCCGGTCGTCGAAGGCCTCGCGGCGCGTGGGCGCACCGTTCGGGCGCTCACCGACGCGCGCTTCCAGGCCGACGTGGAGCGCGCGGGCGCCACCTTTCAGGATCTCTTCGCGAGCTTTCCCGTGGAGGCGGCGGACGCCGAGTCGCGACCGGTTCCGAGCCGCTACGTGAGCTTCGCGGGCCACTACGCGGACGCGATCACGGACTGGATCGCCGCGCGCGATCCCGCGCTGATCGTCTACGACACGTTCGCGGTCGTGGCCCCCATCGTGGGACGGCGGCTGGGCGTGCCGTACGTGAACTTCTGCGCGGGCCACGCGTTCGAGCCGGTGCGCACGGTCGCCGCGCTGCGCGCCGACGGACGCGCCGCCACCTCCGCGGCCTGCTGGCGCGCCATCGAGGTGCTTCGCACGCGGCACGGCATGCCCGGCGCCAATCCGTTCTCCTACGTCGAAGCGCTGAGCCCGCACCTCAACCTCTACGGCGAGCCCGAGCCCTTCCTGCGGGCGGCCGATCGTTCGGCGTTCGAGCCGCTGGCGTTCTTCGGCTCGCTCGACTCGCGGGCGCTGCGCGACGCGAGCGCCGCCGCGACGCACGCCGAGCCGCGCGCCAGGCCGCGGATCTACGCCTCGTTCGGCACCGTGGTCTGGCGCTACTTCCGCGCCGAGGCACTCGCCGCTTTCGAGGTCCTCGCCGACGCGACCGGGTCGCTCGGGGTCGAGCTGCTCGTCTCGACCGGCGGGCAAGAGCTCATGGCCGCCGAGCACGAGCGTCTGGCGCGGCCACACGCGCGCGTGGAGCGCTACGTCGAGCAATGGCGCGTGCTCGCCGACACCGACGTCTTCGTGACCCACCAGGGCCTCAACTCGACCCACGAAGCGATCTTCCACGGCGTGCCGATGCTCTCGTATCCGTTCTTCGCCGATCAGCCCGCGCTGGCCGCGCGCTGCGCGGAGCTGGGGCTCGCGCTGCCGCTCGCGAGCGGGCCGCGGGCGCCGCTCACCCGCGACGGCGTGTGCGAGGCGCTCGAACGGGTTCGCGCCGAGCGCAGCCACTTCGCCGCCCGCCTCGCCGAAGCGCGCGGCTGGGAGCTCGCCACCATCGCCGGGCGCGCGGCGGTGCTGGACCGCATCGAGGCGCTGGCGGACGGCGCGCGGCGGATCCCCCGCCCGCGCACCCGGCCAATCGCATGATCTACGTGTGGCTGCGCGCGACGCTGGCGTGGTCCGACGAGGCGGCGTTTCGCGCCCAGCTCGAGCCCGCGTTCGCGCCCAAGGTGGAGGCGTGGAACGCGACCTTCGACATGCCGTATCACCTCTTCCGTCACGAAGTGCGTACGATCGCCGCGAGCAATCTCGCGGAGATCCGCGATGCCCGCGTCCGCACGTGGGACGAGATCCCCGCCGGCGCGCTGGTGCTACCGGTGGACGACGACGATTGGTTCGCGCCGGACGTCGCCCGGATCGTGGAGCGCGCGCTGGACGAGAGCGCGGCGGGTTGCCGCTGGCCCAGCACGTTCCTCGAGGTGCCAATCGATCTCGCTCATCGCCTGGGCCTCTGGCGTCGTGCGCTCTTCCCGAACACGCCGCCGCGCTGGATCTGCACGACGAACAACTACGCTCTCGTGAAGTCCGCCGAAACGACGGATCCGCTCGCACGCCACACCCAGGCGAGCCGCTGGGCCGAAGGCCCGGGCGCCAGCCGAATGCGGCGCCTCGACGCGCGACTGAGCGTCATGAATCGCACCCTCGCCTCGCAGACGTCGCTCGCATTCACGCGGCCGAGCATCCGGCGCCGGGAGCTCATCGCGAAATACCGGGCCTATCGCGTGCTCTATCGTCGCGAGCCGCGTCCCGACGTGGCCTGGTGCCGCCCCTACGTGGAGGCGATGGCGCAGCTCATGCGCCGGCTCACGCTTCGCGGGTGAGCAGGCGCCTCGGGCGAGCGCCCGCTGCCGCTACGAGGGCCAGCGCGGCTCGCCGGGACGGGACGGAGAGCGCTCTCGTGGACGCCCGAGCAGCTCGCGCACGGTGGGCTCGAGACCGGCGAGCGAGCGCGACTGGGGCAACACGTCGTCGATCTCGTAAGCGCGCGTTTCCGTCACATCCACGACTTGCGCACGACGGGATTCGGGGTCCACGATCCAGACCAGCTCGCAGCCCGCGGCGACCCACTGCGCCGCGAGCACGCGCAGTGCCTCACGGTCCTCGAAACGATCGGCGACCAGCACCGCGAGCACCGGCGGCACGCGTCCCAGTCCGCCGACGGCATCGTCGAGGTCCGCATCGCGCCAGAGGGCGACGTCCGGCGGGCGCATCCCGGCGACGCTCGGATCGTCGATCGAGGCCAGGCCGAGACGAAAGCCGACGCCCGCGCCGATCCATGCGCCGAGCGCCACGGTCGTCGCCAGCACCGCGCTCTCGCGCGCGGAGCCGAGGGGCGGATGGAACGGCAATTGGCGCGGCGAACGGCTGCGCGCACGCATCTCGGCAGCGCTCATGCCGTCGATCCACGGATAGGTTCGCACCGGCGCGACAGCGGTCTTGAGCGCGAGGAACGTGCGGCGATCGAGCCCCTCGGCGGGATGCTCCGGCACGCGGCATTCCAGCACCGCGCCGAAACCGCGCGCCTCGAGCAGCTCGCAAAGCGAGGCCGCCGTCGGCCAGAAGCTCCACTCGTTGTCCAGCGAGGCAAGCCGCCGCTGCTGGCGGGTCTCGGAAGCGTCCTCCGCGCGGTGCTCGCGGTAGTGCCAACCGCGCAGCAGCTGACCCTGGAGCTCGACCGACTCCACGGCACCCCGCGCCACGTGGGTCTCGACGACCGCCGCGCGCGCGGCGACGTGCGCGACTCGCCCCACCACCTCCACCAGCTCGCGCGCCGTGAGATGGTAGAGCACGCCCAGCGCGAGCACCACGTCGAAGGGCCCGCGCTCCTCGAACGGGAACGCGCGCAGGTCCGCGTTCACCAGCTCGACCCCGTCGAGCCCGAGCTCCGCGGCAACCGCGCGCCCCGCGTCCATCCGCTCGGCGCGGCCGTCGATGCCGAGCACGGACGCCCCCGCGAGCGCCGCCTCGATCGCGAACACGCCCTCGCCGCAACCGAGATCGAGCACCCGCAAGCCGGTGAGGTCGCCGGCGCGGCCGTGCACCACGCCGAGCAGCCGCAGCACGCGCCGCACGCGTGCCGCGTTCTCGGGCCCTTTGGCGTCGAAGAGCGCGCGAGCCCGCTCGGAGAGAATCGGCGAACGCATGAAGGGTCCAGCTAGCCCGGTGACTTTCCGAGCCCTGAACGCAAAGAGCCAACGGCCCTTCGTCGAGCGCTACGTATGGAAGTGTCCAAGCTCGATCGACGAGGCGACGGAAGTGCCCGGCGGGAGGCCAGCGCGCCGTCCACTCGTGGATGAACGTGGCTCACGAACGATGCCACGGCCAGAAGCTGGCGGGATACCGAGACGGGAGCGGTGAAGACCTCGAGCTTCGAGGCCTTGGCTTGGCGTCGACGACGAAGCGTTCTCGTGTCCATCGACTTCGGGGCCGCGCACGCAGCGCGACGAGCAACCGCGCGAGTCCTCGTCCGCGTTGCGGCGACTTCCGAGGGTCGCTATCATTTTTTCTGGCTTCCCGCCGCCTCCGCCGCACGCGAGCTCCATTCCGCGACGCGTTCGCGCTCCGGACGACGCCGAGCGCCACGTGACGATCCTCGTGTCCCGTCGAAGCAAGGCGCCCCGGCGCGCTGGATCGGCCGTGGTCTGCGCGTTCGCCGCGTTCGCGGCCTTGGTCACCACGTCTTCGCTTGCGGTCGCGGATTCGCTGGTCTTCCAGCGGCGTTTCGACGGCACGGCCGATGCCTCGGCCTATTCGCTGCAACAGACGTCCGACGGGGGCTACGTCCTGGCCGGCAGCACCAGCTCCCATGGCGTCGGTGCGTCGAACGCGTATCTGGTGAAGACCGATTCGTCTGGAAACCTCCTGTGGGAGCGGACCTTCGGGTGGTCGGACCAGGAAGAGGCGTACTCCGTCCAGCAGACCTCCGAGGGCGGCTACATCCTGGCCGGCGACACGAAATCGTATGGTGCAGGCGGACGCGATCTCTACCTGGTGAAGACCAACTCGTCGGGCAACGAGTCGTGGCACAAGCTGATTGGTGGGACGCGAGACGAGATCGCGTACGCCGTTCAGCAGACGACGGACGGCGGCTACGTCCTCGCGGGCTGGACCAGCTCGCCCGGCGCCAACGGATTCGATGCCTACCTGGTGAAGACCGACTCTTCGGGGAATCTGGCCTGGCAGCGAATGTTCGGGCTGGGCGGAAGCGACTCCGCCTACGCGGTCCAGCAGACGCCGGACGGCGGCTACGTTCTCGCCGGTTCGACGTTGCCGGTGGGCGCCGACGATTTCGAGCTCTACCTGGTGAAGACCGACTCGTCGGGAAACCTTCAGTGGCAGCGCACGTTCGGCGGCGCGGGCAACGATCGAGCGACATCCGTGCGCCGCACGTCGGACGGCGGTTACATCCTCGCGGGGACGGTGGACCCTCCCGATGCGAGCCCGGTCGCCTTCGAGCTGGTGAAGACGGATTCGTCGGGGAATCTCGAGTGGCAGCGCACGTTCGCCGACGCCGCCAACAACGCAGCGCCCGCGGCTCGGCCGACGTCCGATGGCGGCTACGTCCTGGTCGGAGGTGCGGTCGCTCCGGGCGCGGCAGACGTGGATGTGTCGCTCGTGAAGCTCGATGGGTCAGGGAACGTCGTCTGGCAGCGCTCGTTGGGAGGCACGGAATACGACGACGGGTACGCGGTCCAGCAAACCGCCGACGGCGGCTTCGCGATCGCAGGCGTGACCAACGCCTATGGCACGGGTGGGCTCTACTCCTACGCCTACCTGGTGAAGACCGATTCCCATGGGAACACCGGCCAAGCGCCGTGCGCCGACCTGGACGGCGACGGGTACTGCGCCGCGAGCGACCCGAACGCTCCACCCTCGGCCGCGAAGGATTGCGACGACGCGAACCCCAGCACTCACCCGGGCGCGACCGAGAGTTGCAGCAACCACCTCGACGACGACTGCAACGGTCTCGTCGACGGAGCGGATCCCGCGTGCCAGGTTCCGCCGTGCCTCGACGACGACGCGGACGGCTACGGAGATCCGGCGTCGCCTTCCTGCCCGCACCCGGAAGCCGACTGCAACGACGCGAACGCGAACGTGCACGCCGGGGCGCTCGAGATTTGCGGTAACGCGGTCGACGACAACTGCAACGCAACCATCGACGAGTCGTGCACCCTTTCCCGATACGTCGCGCTGGGAGACTCGTATTCGTCCGGCGAGGGAGTGCCGGCGTATTTCGACGACAGCGACTCGCCGACCAATCAGTGTCACCGGTCGACGCGTGCATACTCGATCGAGATCGATCGATCAGGGCTTCCGCTCGGTTTCGACGCGGCAGCGGACTTCGTCGCGTGCAGCGGCGCCGAAACCTTCAACATTCCGAAGAACGGACAGGGCCAGCCGAACGGCGATCGCTTCGCGCAGCTCGACCAAGCCTACGTCGGCGCCGAGACCGGGCTCATCACGGTGACGATCGGCGGCAACGACGCCGGATTCGCGCGGGTGCTGACGCTCTGCGCCGAGCACCCCTTCTGCCAGCTCGATTACTCGCCGTTCTTCCCGTTCGATGACCAGTCGGTTCCGGACCTCCTGGCCGAAACGTTCGCAGCGCTTCCCGGTCGACTGGCGACGACCTTCGCCGCCATACGCCAAGCAGCCCCCAACGCAACCGTCCTGGTCGTCGGCTATCCGCAGATCTTCCCGCCCAACGGGCTGTGCGTGGATGCGAACGTCGTCCTCGCGTGGGATCCGAGCGAGCAGGTCTACCTGACGCAACAGGGCGACGAGCTCGATCGGATCATCTCGAACGCGACGGACGCGGCGGGCCCTGGTTTTCACTTCGTGCCCGCCAACTTTCTGGGGCACGACATCTGTGCCGTCGGTCAGCGGTGGTTCAACCCGCCGCTGACGAACTTCCTCGAGCCCAAAGGCTGGTTCCATCCCAACGCCAACGGGCAGCTGGCGCTCGCCCAGGCCGTGAGCTCGCGACTCGATGCGTGGCGCGGTGGGCCCATGCCACCGATACCGCACGCTCACGGCACGAGCGCACCCTCCTCGCGCACCGCGGCGCGGACCTCGTCGCCCCCGCCATCCTTCGGCGATCTCGATCTCGAACCGGCGCTCGCGACCCCGTGCGCGGCAGTCGGCCATGCATACGTCCCGGGCCAGCTGGTGCGCCTCGTGGGCGACGGCTTCGTTCCGAACGCGCAGGTGGTGCTGCGGTTCGGAGTCGCCGATGGCTCGGTGCCCGTGGATCTGTTGTCGCCGAAGGTCGACGGCCAAGGGCGGCTCGACGTCGTGACGGCGGTGCCCACATCCGCGCCGACCGCCGGGATCGGCTCGTTTCAGGTGGTGGGCCCGGGTGCGGACGGCGGCGCTCGCTTGCTGCTCGGTTCCTTTGGCTTGGGGTCGTCGTTCCAGCTCGACACCGACGGCGACGACGTGCCGGACCTCTGCGACAACTGCCCGTCGATCGCCAACGCCGGACAGGCCGATTCCGATGGCGATGGAGTCGGCGAGGCGTGTCAGGAGCCGACCGAGCAGCTGGTCTTCTGGGACGGCTTCGAGTCGGGAGCGCTGACCAAGTGGACCGGGGGCGCCAGCACCGATCGGTGCGGTTTCCTGTTCACGATCGTCCAGCGCTCGTACGGGCTCGCCTGTGACGATCCCGGGTTCGACCGCCGAGCCGACCTGCAAGTGGATGGCCAGATCGACCTCCGGGACATGAGTGTCCTCATGTATCACTACGAGGACGAAGCATGGTGCCAGGACCGGATCGCAAACCCGCCCTCACCTTGCAGCTCGTGATCGACGCGGCGTGACCGCGGGTCTTCGGCGAACGGCGGCAGCAGACGGCGCTGCGCGCGCGGCGCGAGCTCGAATCGGCATTCGCGCTGAGCGACGACCGCGTGATCGCCGCCGCTCGACGCGCCGCGCTATCCTGGCCGCCTTCGTCCCACGCCGAGAGGAAACGTGATGCGCGCGGTGATGCTCGAGGCGCAGTGGGATCCCCGCCCCGGCTATCAGCCGTCGCCGCGCGAGCTCGCGCTGCGCAAAGCGGCGAAGGCGTCGGGCGTGTGGCGCCATCCGCGCTTCGTCGCCGCCGAGGTGCCGGAGCCGCGCCCGGCCCGCGACGAGGTCGTGCTGCGCGTGCGGGCCGCAGGAATCTGTGGCAGCGATACGCATTGCTACGAGCACGACGCCGAAGGGTACGTGCTCTTCTCGGGTCCACTGCGGGCGCCGTGCATCGTCGGCCACGAGTTCGCGGCGGAGGTCGTGGAGGTCGGCCCGGAGGTGCGCAATCTGCGCAGGGGCGAGCTGGTCGCCGCCGAGGGAATGCTCTACTGCCGGGTATGCGAAGCGTGCCGCGGGGGCCGGCCCAATCAGTGCAGCGACCTGGACATGGTCGGTTTCTCGGCGCCCGGTGCCTTCGCCACCTGGATCACACTCGAGGAACGGCTCCTGTGGAGCCTCGACCCGCTCGCCGAGGCCCTCGGCGATGCGCGGCGCGCGCTCGCGCTCGGCGCCATGGTGGAGCCGCTGGCGGTGGCGTGGAACGGCGTCTTCGCGACGGCAGGCGGCTTCGCGCCGGGAGCGCACGTGGCGGTCTTCGGCTGCGGACCGATCGGGCTGGGAGCGGTGGCGCTGGCGCGCGCCGGCGGCGCGGCCACGGTGATGGCGATCGAGCCGATCGCCGAGCGCCGCGCGCTGGCGGTGGCGCTCGGCGCCGATCACGCGTGGGACCCGGCGACGACTCCCGTCGGCGAAGCGATCCGCGAGACCACCCGTGGCTGGGGCGCCGACCTGGTCGTGGAGGCCGCGGGCGCCGCGCTCGACACGCTGCCCGAGATCGAGCCCGCCCTCGCGGCGGGCGGCACGCTCGTCTACCTGGGACGTACCGGGCTTTCGGCGCCGATGGCGCTCGACGTGCTCGTGACGCAGGCGGCGCGAATCGTGGGGGCGCGCGGCCACGCGGGCGCCGGCTCGTTCCCGCGGATCTTGCGAATGCTCGAGCGCGGCCGGCTCCCGGTCGAGCCCATGATCACCCGGAGGTTTCCGTTCGCGGACGCGCTCGCCGCGCTCGCCGCGAGCCGAAGCCGCGTGGACGGCAAGATCCTCCTCGAAAACTTCGGATGACTCGACCGGCGCGCCATCCCTGCCACGACCCGCGCGCGGGCACGCGATGAGCGCGCCCGAGGCCGCGCCGTTCTTCTCGGTGATCGTGCCGGTGCTCGATGGCGGTGCGCCGTTCGCGCATTGCCTCGCGGCGCTCGCCGCCTCCTCGTTCCAGGATCGCGAGCTGATCGTCGTCGACGACGGTTCGCGCGACGGCTCCGCGGAGCTGGCGCGTCGACACGGCGCACGGGTGCTCGCCACCGCCGGACGGTGCGGTCCCGCCGCCGCGCGGAACCTGGGTGCGCGCGTGGCGCGCGGCACGTATCTCTTCTTCGTGGACGCCGATTGCGAGATCGCGCCAGACGCGTTCGAGCGCGCCGCGCGGCGCCTCGCGGCCGATCCTTCCCTCGACGGGATCTTCGGCGCCTACGACGACGCGCCGGCGGCCCCCGGCTGGGTCGCGCAGGTCAAGAACCTCCACCACCACTTCGTCCATCACGCGAACGCGGGCAGCATCTCCACCTTCTGGGCCGGCTGCGGCGCCGTGCGTCGCACCACCTTCGAGGCGGTGGGGGGCTTCGACTCCGCGCGCTACCCAGGACCTGCGATCGAGGACATCGAGCTCGGCTACCGGATCCACGACGCCGGCGGCCGCGTGATCCTGGCGCCCGAGATCCAGGCGAAGCATTGGAAGGCCTGGACCCTCGCGAGCGTGACGCGGAGCGATCTCTGCGAACGCGGCATTCCCTGGATGCAGCTCGTCTGTAGCCGCCGCGCCACCCACACCGAGCTCAATCTGGCGTGGCGGGCGCGCGCGTGTGCGGCGGCGGTGGCGCTCGCCGCCGTGGGGCTCGCCGCCGCCCCCGCGCTGCCCTGGCTCGCCTCGGGCCTGCCGCTGGCGGCGATCGTCGTGGCCATCCTGGAGCGCGACTTTCTCGGCTACGTGGGGGCGCGCAAGGGCGCTCGGCTCGCCGGCGCCGCGCTGGTCTTCCTGTTGATCCACCATTTCGTGGCGAGCCTCGCCGCGCTGCTCGGCGGAGCGCTCTACCTCGCGCGCGAGCGGCGTGCCACGCGCGCCGTCGCCACCCGGTCCGTGCCGGCAACGTCCGAGATGCCGCGGGCGTCGTCATGAGCACGACCGTCGTCATCGGCGCCGGCCCCGCCGGCCTCACCGCGGCCTACGAGCTGGGACGGCTCGGGCTCGATGCGATCGTGCTGGAGCGCGACCACACCGTCGGTGGCCTCTCGCGCACCGTCGAGCACCGCGGCTACCGCTTCGACATCGGCGGCCACCGCTTCTACACGAAGGTGCCGCTCGTCCAGGAGCTCTGGGAAGAGCTGCTCGGCCCCGACCTCGTGACGCGCGAGCGACTGTCGCGCATCTACTACCGCGGCCGCTATTTCGACTACCCGCTCAAGCCGATCAACGCGCTGAGCGGGCTCGGTCCGATGGAGGCGCTGCGAATCGTCCTGAGCTACACGAAGACGCAGCTCTTCCCGCTCCCCGACGAGCGCACCTTCGAGGACTGGGTGGTGAATCGCTTCGGGCGACGGCTCTTCGAGATCTTCTTCAAGTCGTACACGGAGAAGGTGTGGGGCGTGCCGTGCACGCAGATCGCCGCCGATTGGGCGGCGCAGCGCATCCAAGACCTGAGCCTCGCCACGGCGCTGCGCGGGGCGCTCCTCGGCGGCGCCAGCCGCAGCGGGGCATCGGCCACCACGCTGATCGAACGCTTCCATTACCCGCGGCTCGGCCCCGGCATGCTGTGGGAGCGCTGCCGCGAGCGGGTCGCCGCGCACGGGATCTCGACGATCCTCGGCGCGCGCGTCACGCGCATCCACCACGATGGACGACGGGTGCTCGCGGTTCACCACCACGACTCCGACGGCTTCGCGCACGTCACCGCCGGCACGCATTTCGTCTCGAGCATGCCGCTGCGCACCCTGGTTCGCAGGCTCGAGCCCGCTCCCCCGGCGGAGGTGCGAGCGGCGGCCGAGCGCCTGGGCTATCGCGATTTCCTCACCGTGGTGCTGGTGGTCGCGCGCGAGCAGGTGTTCCCCGACCAATGGATCTACATCCACGAGCCCGAGGTGCGTGTGGGCCGCGTGCAGAACTTCAAGAACTGGAGCCCATGGATGGTGCCGGACGCGAGCCGCTCCTCGCTCGGCCTCGAGTACTTCGTGCAGCAAGGGGATTCGCTGTGGTCCGCGTCCGACGACGAGCTGATCGCGCTCGCGGTGCGCGAGTCGGCGACGCTCGGGCTGGTCGATCCCCGCGAGGTCGTGGATGCGGTGGTGGTGCGCGTCGAGAAGGCTTATCCGATCTACGATCCGCAGTACCGCAGCGCGGTCGAGCTGGTTCGCGCCTATCTCGCCACGCTCGGGAACCTGCAGACGATCGGGCGCAACGGCCTGCACCGCTACAACAACCAGGACCACTCGATGCTCACCGGCGTGCTCGCCGCGCGCAACGTCGCCGGCGAGCGGCACGACGTGTGGTCCGTGAACGTCGAGCCCGTCCACCTCGAGGAAGCCTCCGGCAGCGCGATGCGCGATCTCGGCACCGGTCGCGCCGCGCCGCGGATCCTCGCGTAACTCGCATCGAGCGATGGGCTTGGCGCGCCGCTCGATCTGGCCACCGCGCCCCGATCGCACCTTCCTGGCGCTCGGGCTCGTCGCGGGACTCACCCTCGTCTTCCTGAACCCGCCGCTTCAGGGGCCCGACGAGGGCGCCCACTTGCGACGTGCGTACCAGCTCTCGCTCGGCAGAGTGCTGGCGCGAAACGAAGGCGGCTACGCGGGCGAGATCCTGCCGACGAGCCTGCACGGCACGGCCATGCGCGCGCTGGGCCGGCTCTGTCTTCACCCGGAACGTCGCCTCACCTGGGAGGCGTATCGCGAAGTGCTCGCGCTGCCGCTCGATCCGGGGCGGACCACGTTCGCCGAGTTCCGGAACACCGCCGTCTACTCGCCGCTTCCGTATCTGCCGCAGTCGGCGCTGCTGGCGCTGGCGCGCCTCGCCGAGACGCGGCCGCTCTTCTTGCTCTACCTCGGGCGCCTCGCCGGGCTCGCGAGCTGGCTGGGGCTGATCTTCGCGGCCATCCGGGTCGCGCCCTTCGGTCGCTGGCTGCTGGTGGCCGTGGCGCTCTCGCCGGTTGCCATGGTCGAGGGAGCGGTGCTCAACGCCGACTCGATCACGATCGGGCTCGGCTTCCTGACCCTCGCGCTCGGACTCGCGTTGGCGGCGCGCGCCGACACGCAGCCGTACGCGCGACGGGATCTCGCCGCGTTCGCCGCCGCGGCGGCCGCGCTCGCGCTCTGCAAGTTCGTGTACGCGACGCTGGCGCTGCTCGTGCTCGCGATGCCGCGACCGCGCACGGTGCCGTTGCGCCGGCACCTCGCCGTGCTGGCCGCCGTGCTGGCGCTGGTGGCCATCGCCTGGAGCAGCTGGTCCACCGTGGCCACCCGACTCTGGCTCGAGACGCGTCTCGCGCAGGACGCGAGCCTCGGCAACGACAGCGATCCCGATCCACTGGCCAATGGCCCGCGCCAGACGCACCTCCGCGAGATGCTCCTCGATCCCGCGCCGCACCTGGCGCTCATCGGGCGAACCCTCGTCCACGAGGAGCCGTGGATGCGCGCGATCGCCTCGATCGACTGGGGCGTCGCGTTGCCCCGAGCGCCGTCGCTCGTGCTGTTGCTGCTGCTGGTGGGGATCGGCGTGCTGAGCGGCGCACGCGAGCCCGCGCTCACGCTCGCGACGCGCGGTCTACTGGTCGCCGCAGCCGCCGCCGCGATGCTCGGTCCCTACCTCATCCACTGCGCGCTCGGCGCCAATCTCGACGCCCCCTACATCCGCGGCGTCCACGGCCGCTACTGGGTTCCCGTCGTTCCTGCCCTGCTGCTGGCGATCTCGTCCGGCCGCTTCTCCGGCGCCGCGCGATTCCTCCCGCAGCTCGCCATCGGCGCGTCGTTGCTCTCGTTCGGCCTCACGTGCTGGGCGCTGCTCCACCGCTACTACCTGCCGTGAAGCGGCGGCGGGCGTAGGTGCCGGAGGGGAGGCTGCGGCCGGTCGAGTCGGTGACCGTCATCTCGCCTTGCTCGCGCACCGCGCCCGGACGGTCGCAGAGCGCTTCGTCGAGCAGGTTCTGGAGCGCAATCGGTCCGAAGCCGGGCGTGTGGGCCGAGAGCAGGACGGCGATCGGCTCGGCCGAGAGCAGCCGCGCGACCTGCCCGAGAAGTTCGGGAAGCTGTTCCTCGATCTTCCAGGTCTCCTTCTTGCTGCCTCGCCCGTAGGTGGGCGGGTCCAGGATCACGACGTCGTAGACGCGAGCGCGCCGAACCTCGCGGGCGGCGAACGCCAGCGCGTCGTCGACGATCCACTGCACCGAATCGGGCGCCAGCCGATTCGCCTCGGCGTTCTTGTGGGCCCAGTCGACCACTCCGCGTGCGGCGTCCACGTGGGTGACGACGGCACCGGCGCGGGCGCAGGCGATCGTGGCGCCGCCGGTGTACGCGAAGAGATTGAGCACCCGTGGACGGCGCGCGGTCTCGTTCGACCTCGCGTCCCGAAGCGCACGGGCGAGCCAGTCCCATTGCCCCGCTTGCTCCGCGAAGAGCCCGAGATGCCCGAAGGGCGTCGCCTTGGCGATGAGCGTGAGGCCGCCGTGCTCGATCAGCCATTGCTCGGGGGCCGAGCGCCGGCGCTCCCAGTGCCCGCCGCCGCGTTCGCTGCGGTGGTGCACCAGATGCGCCTCGGCCCAGCGCTCACGCGGGAGGCGCGGCTTCCACCACGCGGTCGCCGCCTGACGCTCGACGAGATAAGCGCCCACCTGCTCGAGCTTCCGGCCATGGCCGCTGTCGAGCAGCCGGTAGGGCGATTCGACCGTCACGCGCTCAGCTCCGTTTTCGGTGCTTTCCCGGCTTCCCGGGCTGCGGGGACGTACGCGGCTCGTCCTCGCGGCGGTACTTCGCGAGGAACTCGCGCTTCATCGTCCCGAACCGACCGGCCTCGATCGCAGCGCGGATGCGCTCCATCAGCCGCTGATAGAAATGCAGGTTGTGGATGCTCGCGAGTGTCGCGAAGACGGGCTCGCCGGCGTAGAGGAAGTGGCGCAACGCCAGACGCGAGAAGCTCTTGCAGGTGTAGCAATCGCACGACGTATCGATGGGATAGCGATCCTTTCGATACTTCTTGTCGCCGATCCGGAGCTTTCCCTCGGCCGTGAAGAGGGTTCCGTTCCGGGCGTAGCGCGTGGGAATGACGCAATCGAACATGTCGATGCCGCGCTCGACCGCCTCCAGGATGTCCTCCGGCAAGCCCACGCCCATGAGGTAGCGCGGCAGATTCTCCGGCAGCAGCGGCGCCGTGGCGGCGACCACCGAGCACATGAGACCGAGCCCTTCGCCCACGCTCACGCCGCCGATGGCGAAGCCGTCGAACGGCAGCGATGTGATCTGCTCGGCGGCGCGGGCACGCAGCTTCTCAAAGGTTCCGCCTTGCACGATCCCGAACAGGAACTGGTGCGGCGCCAGCTCGACGGAGAGACAGCGCTGCGCCCACCGAAAGGTGCGTTCCACCGAGCGCTCCACGTAGCGATACTCCGCCGGGTAGCCGACGCATTCGTCGAACGCCATGACGATGTCTGCGCCGAGCTGGCGCTGGATCGCCATGGAGCTCTCGGGCGTCATGCGCGTGGGCGCCGCGTCGTCGCCGTAACGGAACGTGGCGCCGCTCTCGTCGATCTCCGTGCCCGGGAGGCTGAACACCTGAAAGCCGCCCGAGTCGGTGAGGATGGTGCGGTTCCAGCCGGTGAACGCGTGCAGCCCGCCCACCCGCGCCACGCGCTCGGCGCGCTCCTCGAGCGACATGTGGAAGGCGTTCGCGAGCATCACCTGAGCGCCGGTCTCCATCACCTGCGCCGGCGTGAGCGCCTTCACCGAGCCCAGCGTGCCGACGGGCATGAAGGCGGGCCCGTCGACCACGCCATGGGTGGTGCGAAAGCGCGTGCGACGCGCGCCCGACGAGGGGTCGGTGGCCAAGAGCTCGAAGCGGATGTCCTTGCGGGGCATGTCACAGGCCTCATTCGTGCGCGACCGAGGGCGTCATCATCGGTCAGGGTCCGCGACGCCGTCACCTCTCGCTGCCGAGGTGCGAGCGCCACTCGTTCCACCACGGCTGGTCCGGTGGCTCGCAGCGCAGCGACACCACACGCTGGCCAACGGGATGGGGGAAGACGAGCTCGCTCGCGTGCAGCGCGATGCTCGCATCCGCGAGCGCTCGACTGGCACCGTACTTGAGATCACCGAGCAGCGGCGTGCCCAACGACTGACAGAGCACCCGGAGCTGGTGCGGGCGGCCGGTGAGCGGCACCAGCCTGAGCAAGCTCACTCCGCGAGCCTCGGCGAGCACCTCGTAGCGCGACGAGGCGCGGCGCGCGTCCGGGTTGGCCGCGTCGACCAGACGAACGACGTTCCGGCGTTCGTCCTTGAGCAGCCATTGCTCGACCTCGCCGCTCGGCTCGGCGGGACGTCCGGCGACGAGCCCGAGGTAGCGCTTCTCGACCGCGCGCGTGCGCCACGCCTCGCTGAGGCGCGACGCCGCCTTGCTGGTGCGCGCGAAGAGCACCAGGCCCGAGACCGGGCGATCGAGGCGGTGCACGACGCCGACGAACACGTTTCCTTGCTTGCCCGCGGAGGTGCGGATCCAATCGCGCACCTCGTCGAGCAGCGAACGATCGCCGGTCTCGTCGGGCACGGTCGCCATCCCCGCCGGCTTCGCCGCCGCCACGAGGTGGTTGTCGCTGAAGAGGATCTCCACGGCCATGGCGGGACGGGCGGAACGGGCGGGCACGCGCGGCGCCGGCGCGCGCGGGGCGCGGCGTTCAGGGATCGAGGGCGGCGAAGCGCTGGAATGCCGGGCGCTCCTTGCAGCGCTCGAGCCAGCGACGGATCGCGGGATGGTCGGCGAGGTCGTACTGGACGGCACCCGTGAGGTTCGCCACCGACGCGACGTGCAGATCGCCGAGCGTGAACCGATCGCCCACCATGAAGTCGCGCGAGGAAAGGTGCCGCTCGAGAATCGCGAGCAAGGGCGGCAGCGCGGCCCTCGACTTCTCGATGAGGTCGTGATCGCGCTTGGCTTCCGGCACGAACACCAGCTGGATGAACATCTCGATCAGCGGCCGTTGCAGGTCGAGGATCGCCCAGTAGCTCCACTGGGAGACGAGGCCTCGCGCCTCGGCGGTGTCGCCGCGCAGCGGACTGGCGTGCTTGTCGACCAGGTAACCGTTGATGGCCATCGATTCCCAGATCACGAACTCGCCGTCGACGAGGCACGGCACCTTCCCGCTGGGATTGAGCGCGAGATAGGCCTCGCTCTTGTGCTGCTTGGCGCGCATGTCGAGGGGCTGCCGCTGGTAGGGAAGCGCCAGCTCCTCGAGGAGCCAGTAGCAGCGCCCCGCGCTGGATCGTGGAGAACCGTAGATCCGAATCATGACGACCTCGAGAACGAACGAAGGGGTGGGAAGACGGGGCGGCGTCTCAACCGAGCGGCGAGACGCCGAAGAGGCGAGCGTGCAGCCCGCCCAGAAGTGTCGCGTAGAGCACGAGCCCGACGACCAGCGCGATCGCGTCGTTCCAGCGGCCCGCGGGGGCGCTCGGCACGGCGCGCGGCGCGCGCTTCGCCACCGCGAGCCGATCCGCGACCGCCCATGCGAGGAAGCCGCCGAACAACAAGAGATCGGGGACGGTGCCGTTGGCGAGAACGTGCGCGAGGCCCCAGAGGATGGTCGCGGCGAGCAACGGGTGCTTGGCGAAGCTCTTGATGCGTCCGGGCAGATACGCCGCCAGGAGCAGCGGGAAGACCGGCAGCATGAGCACCACCGCGAGGTGACGCGTCCACGTCGGCGGCGAATGGAGCAGCACGGGGGCACGGTTCGCGATCGGATAGCCGTGGAGGATCATCGCGAAGCCGAGGATCGACAGCAGCGCGTACGGCCCTTTCCAGCCCGGATCGCCGAGGCGCGCGTACATGCGGTCGCGCCACGCCGGCGCCACGATCGCAACCGAGTGGACGCTCAGGAACACGATCAATCCCACGACGAGCCAGCTCATGATCGCGCCACGATGGCGCCCGACGGCCGATCACGGCAAGCGCAATCGCACGCGGTGGCGTCGCCGACGTCGGTCATCGCGGCGCGGAGCTCGCCCGAACGGTCGTTGCTCGGCAAGATGAACGGCGCGACGATCGGCGCTTTCGTCGAGGCGGCCGACTTTCTGGTGCTGTCGGGAACGGCGCGCCTTTCCGCTGTCGACGTCTGGCTCCTCGACGAGGCGGAGAACGACAACGGCGTCCTCGACACGTTCGGCGGGACCCTCGGTTGGGCGATCTACGCGAGCAGCTCAGGTCTCTCCCTCGAGCTGGTCCGCGGGACCGGACGCCGACCCCGCGTTCGTGGTCTTCGAAGAGCCCATCTTCGTCTCGGGCTTCGATGCCTACGTCACCTGCGCGTGGTCCGACGCCACGCACCCCGTCTGCCCCTGAGCGCGGTGGCGCCTCCGCCGTGAAGCCACGTCGCGTCGCCGGCGCGACCAGCGCTGGCGCGAATCTCGCAGCTCGGACGACCATCGAGCGCAAGCCCGCGCGGCGATGGCCTCTCGTCGTTCACCAGTCACCGCCGCGTAGCGCGAGGGCGGCAGACGGCTCATTTCCGCATCCACTGCGGTAGCGCAGCGCCGGTCGCGCGCAAGACCGCACGCTCGGGTCGCGCTGCTCGCTGTGATCTTTCGCACGATCCCATTCGGGTGCCGGGACATCGATCCGACCGCCGGCCGTTCGGCCGCCGCCGTCGCGTCGCGTTTCCGATTGGCCGCCGACCATTCTCGACTCGCAGGGGAGGGAGGGCACGTCATGAAGAACGTCCGCTTGTTCACGCTCACCTCGATCGTCGCTCTCGGGCTCGTCGCCGCACCCTTGCTCGTGCGAGCGGCCGCCCCCCAAGCCGGCATTCCCGGCGCGACACCCGGGCAGCCGATGGTCTTCCAGCAGACGATCCCGGTTCACATCGTGTTGATCGGCTATGGAAAGGGCGCGATCGACGCCAAGGCGCTGAAGAGCCAACTGCCCGAGGGCTACGCGCCGGTGGTGCGCTATCCGCGGTTCTACGGCGTGCCGGGTCGCGACCTGGGGCTCTCGTTCCAGTTCCAGTACGACGTGATCCGCGCCAACGACGCGTTCACGACCAAGTTCTTCAAGCAGCTCGCGAACATCGGCAAGCAGGGACCGCGCACGGTCTATCAGCAGTACTACAACGATCAGGCGAGCAACGTCCTCGACGTGCCGGATTCGGTGCTCTACATCGACGCGCCGAGCGTCGAGGCGTGGCTCATGAGCAAGGCGCAGAGCCTGCTCCACATCGACACCGAGCACGGCTACACGGTCTTCTTCATCGATTGGTACGGCCGCCCGGATTTCCGGTTCCACGTCTACACCAAATCCGACGAAGCCGACCCCGACACCGGCTACAACTTCGGTGTCGTCCGTGACTCGCGAAAGATGATGGCGTGGGGCGGCAGCCACGGCCGCGGTTGGTTCCACGACATCTCGGCGGGCCCCGAGGCGTGGACCAACAACTGGAACGTGGACGATCCCGATCTGAACGCGAACGGCTACGAGGACTACCGCATGCCGCCGTCCTGGGAATACGTGCCCGGCGGCTATCGCGATCCGGCGGCACGCACCGGCGACCTCGCCAAGCTGACGCGCTACGTCGCGATCAACCTGCTCTTCACCAGCTCACCGCTCTACGATCCGCTGGTCACGGCGCCTGGCGCGAACGGCTCGAAAATCGTGCACGTGACGCTCTCCGAGGACGACCCGGGCTCGTACGGCAAGAGCTGGATCCGCAAGGACCTCATCACCGATCGCCTGTCGAGCTTCGAGTTCTACTACCCGTGGAAAGTGAAGATCCAGGACTGGAACCCGATCGACGCCGGTGCCGAGAACGCGTTTCGGATCTGGGCCGAGATCCGTAGCGCCAGCGATTGCTGGAACGCGTACGGAACGCCGTACGCCGAGCTTTATTGCTACTTCGACCTCAACCGCAAGAAGTTCATCCCCTGGTACGACGCTCCGTCGAACTACGCGGGCGGAGTCTTCGCATTCAACACCACCGACGCGAACCTCGGGCCGTATAGCGGTCTGCTCGGCTTCGCCGACGACAACTGGTTGAACGGTGTCCAGACCTACGTCTTCCAGTTCGACACCGACTACTACCGCTCCATCGGCTACGGCTTCAGCTCCACCACCGTCCACGAGTTCGGCCACCACCTCGGGCTCTCGCACCCGCACGACGGGTACGACGCGGAGCTCGACTACGACTACGGCGCGAACGACGACACGTACTTCGCCTGGGCTGGCGACGAGAGCCACACGACGATGGCGTATCTCCAGCTCGCCACCGGCTTCGGGCAATTCGATCGCGACAACATGTATCGCTACGAGTTCGCGGGATATTTGAACTGGGCGAACTCGCTCTACTACGACGTCCTGGCCAGCCCGAACGTCGGCGCGGTCGCG
Organism: bacterium; assembly: GCA_046331705.1. Classification (GTDB taxonomy): domain Bacteria; phylum JADJOY01; class JADJOY01; order JADJOY01; family JADJOY01; genus JADJOY01. The sequence continues at coordinate 61,405 of JAXLQJ010000024.1, forward strand.
GGCTCACTCGCGTCCTTCGGCGCGTACGCCACCAAGGCCGTCCACGGATTCAACGCCTGGAATTACGAGGACGCGGTGCTCAACGCGCGCCTTGCGTATCAGTCGATCGCGACCGCCGCGACCCAGCTCGGCATCCCGGACACGAGCTTCCGCGTGCAGCCGCCGATCGACCGCAGCAAGCGCGTGCCGCACGAGGGCGACCCGATCCGCTTCCCCGACGACTGATCGGCGCGGGCGTGTCCGGCGGGCGGCGCGTAAGGCCGCCCGCCCACTCGCGCGATCACGCGGCGGGACGCGACGCGGCGAACGCTGCCGCCGCCTCGCCCGTGGGCCACGGCAAGCGGTCGCGCAACACCGACACCCGCGTCTCGCCGGTGGCGAGCACGCCCCGGGCAGCGTCCGCGACGGTCCACGCCAGCGACGAGCCGAAGAGCGGTTGCGACTCGACGAAGATGCAGCGCAACTCGCCGTCCTCGAAACGGCATTGCTCCTGGATCGCCCGCAGCAGACGCCCATCGTGCAGGTGCAGGTCGCCGAAGTTCCAGCCCAGCGCCAGCCCCGCGACGATCTCCCCGTCCAGCCATTGGTATCGGTCGATGTCGTCGACGGCCTTGGGAATCAGATCGTGCAGCGCGCGCCCGTGGAGGTGCATCGAGCGAAATGCCGGCACCCGCGACATCACGGCGTCGATCACGTCCGGATCGGGGATCAGCTTGGCGAGCTGGTCGGTGAGCAGCGGCGAGGTCTTGACGAGCCGATCGAGCTTGCGGGCGCTCTCGCCGCGGAAGAGCCACACGCTGTAGCCCCAATTGCCCGCGTAGTAGCGCATGGCACTCAGGAACGACACCCGCGACGGCACCAGATTCCCGATCAGCGGTACCGCGAAGAGCACCACGAACAGGAACGCCGTCAGCAGCGGCGCGGAACCGAGCGTGAGCACGCTCACCTCCGGATGGTGACCGAACAGGAAGAACCCGCCGTACACCATGATCACGTTCCACTCGAGCGGTACGCCCATGGGGATGTTGCTCGAGATGAACGCGTGAAAGCCGAGCATCACCACCAGCGCGATGGCGGTGGGCGCGCCGCCGTCGCTCACCAGCAGCACCAGCGGGAACAGGTATTCGACCGCCGTCCCGCCGTGCGCCATCCACTCGCAGACGCGCCCAGGCCGAAGATCGTCGGGGAAGTGGCGATAGAGCTTCTTCCGCAGCGCCACGGGCACCATCGGGCTGTTGCTCAGCATCACGCCGATGACCGACGGGAAGTGGTGATTGAGCTTGGAGGTCGCCGCCCACCACCAGATCGCGATCCAGACCACCTTGGCCCCCGCCAGCCAGTGGTCCGCGAAGGCGAAGCACACCAACGCCGTGAAATGGTGCTCGGCTCGCGAGATGAGGTAGATCGACTTGTCGGCGAGCGAGACGATCGGCAAGAGCACGATCGTCGGCAGCACCAACGACGGCGTGATCGCCGGTGCCGTCAGCGCGCGCAACAAGAACGCGTAATGCACGAGGTAGAGCGCGACGTCGAGGCGGGTGCGGCGATGACCGCCCAGGATCGGTAGGCCGGGAAGGAACGGCAGCTTGGTGGTGCCCGGCCGCAAGTAGTAGAGAACACCGCCGATGGGCGGGACGTAGCGGCCCGTGAGCGGCCCGCTGCCGCAGCCCAGCCCGAGACCCTCGTACGCCATGGTCCAGAGCACCGCCTTCTGGAACGCGGTCGCGGTGAATGCCCACGACGCGATCGCTCCCGGCGCCCCGAGCCCCGGCGTGAACGAGCAGAAGAAGCACCATCCCCCGACGTAGAGCAGCGCGATCTTCAGCAGATAGACGGTGTAGATGAGCGGCGGCGTGCCGTATCCTTGCGTGGCCCAGGCCTCGCAGATCATGCGGATGCGCACCGGAAACGGCTGTGCGCGCCACTCGCGGATGTCGTAAGGCGGTGATTTCGGCTGAAGCATGATGAGCGATTCTACGTCACATACACGCGGAGCGGATGCGTGAGCGATCGTGCAGCGAGCGACGGCGCGGGACCGAGCGAGGCGCCGCGAACCGGTTCCTCGGAGGGCGCTCCCAGGGAGGGCGCCGCTCCCGCGGCCCGGGGCGCGGTGGGCGAGGCGGTGCCGATCCCGCCGCTCCCTCCGCGCCGAATCGACGCGGGTGGCCGCGCATGAGCGCGATCGGGGTCGATTCCTGCGACGCGGTGGTGATCGGCGCGGGCCCGAACGGTCTCGCCGCCGCCATCGTGCTGGCGCAAGCGGGCGCCTCCGTGGTGGTGCTCGAAGCGGCGGAGACGATCGGCGGCGGAACGCGCACCGCGGAGCTCACGCTGCCGGGATTTCGTCACGACGTGTGCTCGGCCGCCCACCCCATGGGCATCCTGTCGCCGTTCTTCCGCACGCTCCCTCTTACGCAGCACGGCCTGCGCTGGATTCGGCCGCGCGCCTCGGTGGCGCACCCGCTGGACGGCGCTCCCGCCGTGCTGCTGTGGCGTTCGCTCGAGCGCACCGCCGAGGAGCTGGGCGCCGACGTCGGCTCGTGGCGGCGGCTCGTCGGGCCGTTTCTCGACGATCCGCACGGCCTCCTCGCCGACGCGCTCGGCCCCCTCGGCATCCCGCGTCGGCCGCTGCAGCTCGCGCGATTCGGTCTGCCGGCTGCGCTGCCGGCCCAGGCGCTCGCGCGGTTCGCGTTTCGCGGGGTGCGGGCACGAGCGCTCTTCGCGGGGTGCGCGGCGCACGCGATCCTGCCGCTCGGTCACGCCTTCACTGCGGCCATCGGGCTGATGTTCGCCATCACGGCGCACGTCGAGGAATGGCCCGTCGCCGAGGGCGGGTCGGCGGCCATCACGGCCGCGCTCGCGAGCTACTTGCGACAGCTCGGCAGCACGATCCGCACCGGCGTGACGGTGCGCTCGAGCGCCGACCTTCCCGCGGCGCGCGTCTACCTCTTCGACACCGATCCCCGCCAGCTCGCCGCCATCTGCGACACGATGCTGCCGAGCGGCTACCTCGCGCGGCTGCGCCGCTTCCGCTTCGGTCCCGCGGTCTTCAAGCTCGACTGGGCGCTCGACGGAGCGATTCCGTGGGCGGACCCGCGCTGCCGCGACGCTTCCACGGTGCACGTCGGCGGCACCCTCGACGAGATCGCCGCATCCGAAGCCGCGATGTGGCGCGGCGAGCACTCTGCCCGCCCCTACCTGATCGTGGTGCAGCAGAGCGAGCTCGATCCCACTCGCGCGCCAGCCGGTCAGCACACGGGCTACGCCTATTGCCACGTCCCCGCGGGCTCGAGCGTGGACATGACCGAGCCCATCGAGAGCCAGATCGAGCGCTTCGCGCCCGGCTTCCGGAGCCGCATCCTCGCCCGCCACAAGACGTCGCCGCGCGACCTCGAGCGCATGAACCCGAACCACGTGGGCGGCGCGATCACCGGCGGCGTCGCAGACGCGTTCCAGCTCTTCACCCGCCCGGTGGCGCGGCTCGATCCCTACTCGACGCCCCACCCGCGCATCTTCCTGTGCTCGTCCTCCACGCCGCCCGGCGGTGGTGTCCACGGAATGTGCGGCTACCACGCCGCGCGCAGCGCCCTCGACGCGCTCGCCCGTTTCCCACCGGCGCCGCTCAGCGGGAGTGGCAGACCCGGACCCAGTGGGTGACGAGCTCGCCGATCGCACGACGGAACTCGAGCAACCCGAGCTCATTCGGGCACGGCCGAGCGAGTCGTTCGGCATTGCGTCCCGCGATGAGCAGCACTCGAACGGCCGATCGCCGACCGGCAGACGAGCGACTGCGTCGCGGTCCGCGTCCGCGCGCGGGACCGCGGTCTCGAGCCGCGACCCGAAATGCCGCACGGCCACTCTTGCGCCGCGCACCGGCCGAAGCGCACAATTGTTCCCACAAGCTAGCAAAAACATTTAAGTCACGATCTGGATGGGAACGATGTCGAGACCACGGCCAGCCAGATATCTGCAGCGCGCGATGATCGTCGCGTGGTCGCTCGCCTCCGCGGTCGGCGCGGGCTCGCCACAGCGCGCGCTCGCCGCGACGATCACCGTCGACTCGACCGCCGACGACCTGGAGCAAGGACCGAACGGCAACTGCACGCTGCGCGAAGCGGTGGCGGCGGCCAACACCGATCTGCCGGTGGACGCCTGTGCAGCCGGGCTCGGCGCGGACGTCATCGACCTTCCCCGCGGCGTTCTCGAGCCCAAGACCACGGGGGAGGGCCTGCGCATCCTCGCCCCCACCGAGCTCAGAGGACGCGGTGTCGATCGCACCGTGATTCACGCGATCCTGTCCTTCGGCACGAACGACCCCGACGCCGATCAGGCACCCATGCGCGCCCGCGATCTCACCATCGTGAGCAGCGCCCTGTTCGCGAGCGACCTCGAGATGGTCGACATGACGATCCGCCGCGATCCGGCGTTCCCCGACCTCTCGAGCGGCGTCTACTGCTCCGAGTGCGAGCTACGGCGTACCGAGATCGACGGATACACGGTCAATTTCAAGGGGCAGAGCGTCGCAAGCCACTCGATCTTTCGCAACGACTCGCGGCTCGGAATCAGCGTGGACCACGGTTCGCTCTTCCTCGAACACTCGCGGATCGAAGGCAATGGCGGCGATGAAGGGCAAGGCGGTTTGTGGGCCCAGTGGTACGCACAAGTCGAGATCGAGGGCTGCACGTTCGCCGGCAATCGCGGGAAGCGCGGTGGCGCCCTTCAAGTGAGCTGGTACTCGTCGGTGACGGTTCGCAACTCGACCTTCAGCGGCAACCACGGTTCCCGGGAAGGCGGCGCGATCTTCGTCGACACGAGCAATCTCAAGCTCGAGCACGTGACCTTCGTCGGCAACGACTCACCGGCTGGAGGCGCGGTCGCCGTTGCCGCCGTGCCCAACACCGCGTACCCGAGGCCGAAGCTGGTGTTTCGCAGCTCGATCATCCAGGGGAGCTGCTCGGATCCCACCTCCTGGGCCCGCATCTACAGCGAAGGCGGGAACCTCGAGGGCCCGGGCTCCACGTGCCGGCTTCATGAACGTTCGGACCTCGCGAACGTCGCCGACCTGGGCCTCGGGCCGCTCGCCGACAACGGTGGCCCCACACCCACCCACGAGCCGCAGGCATGGAGCCCCGCGGTCGACTCCGTGCCGCGAAAGCTCTGTCCCGGCCCGGACGTCGATCAGCGCGATGTCACGCGCCCTCAGGACGGCGATGGCAATGGCCGGGCGGCTTGCGACCGAGGCGCCGTCGAACGCACGTACCACCGCTGAACTTCGCCTCGTGCGACGGCATCGCGCCCGCTTGCACGACGGCCGCGCGTGCATGGCCTCCGGATGCGGGCGCCGCTGCACGTGCGCTGGCAGCGATTCCGACAGCGCGGCTACCACGCCGCGCGCAGCGCCCTCGACGCGCTCGCCCGTTTCCCACCGGCGCCGCTCAGCGGGAGTGGCAGACCCGGACCCAGTGGGTGACGATCTCGCCGATCGCGCGACGGAACTCGAGCAACCCCACCGGCTTGGTGACGAAGCCCTCCGCCAGCTCCGCCACCCGACGCGCGTCGCTTCCCGCCGACGAGGTGGTGAGCACCACCGTGTGAATGCCGCGCCACAGCTGCTCGCCGCGAACGAGCGTGAGCAGCTCGACCCCGCTCCGTCGCGGCAGGTTCAGGTCGACGAGCATCACGTCGGGCAAGTCGCGCCGCTCGAACGGCCGATCGCCGCGCAGATACGCGAGCGCCTGGTCCGCGTCCTCGACGCGAGCGAATGCGGCACTGTCGCGGTGGAGATCGAACTCGCGCTCCACCAGCCACGCGTGGTCCGCGTCGTCCTCCACGAGCAGGAACCGGACCGGTACGTCGTCCATCGCCTCACCCGTCGCCTCACCCATCGCGCTCATCGCCTTCGGCGCGCCGCCGCTCCCAGGTCGAGAGCAACGGGTCGGGAAAGCCCAGCCACACCCGCGTCCCTCGCTCGCGCCCTTCCGGCGGCGACTCGATCCAGACCCGACCGCGATGGGCTTCGAGGATGCGCTTGACGATCGCGAGCCCCACGCCCGAGCCCTCGCCCGCCGACGCCAGTCGCACGAAGAGACCGAACACGCGGTCGTGGAACTCCGCGGGGATGCCCGGGCCATCGTCCTCGACGTAGAGCCGCGCCTCGCCGCCGCCGCGCGCCCCGCCGATGCGGACCCGCGCCGCGCCCTCGCCCGAGGCGTACCGGATCGCGTTGGTGAGGAGGTTGTCGAAGACCTCCCGGAGCCTGCCGGGATCGGCGTGGATGATGGGCAGCTCGCGGGCGACCTCGACCTGCAACCCCACCCGTTCCAGCGTGCTCGCGTGCTCGGCCACCGCGGCGCCCAGCAGCTGGTGCAGGTCGATCCGCACCAGCTCGTCGACGGTCCGGCCCGCACGGCTCAGGTCGAGCAGGTCGTCGAGCGTCTTGCGCAAGCGCAGCGCCGCGCGCTCGACGCGCCCCGCCGCGTCCAGCAGACCGTCGTGGCCGAGCTCCGCGGCGCTCGCGGCGATGTGGCCGGCGAAGCCGGAGATCGTGACCATCGGCGACTTGAGATCGTGCGAGACCGTGTAGACGAACTGCTCGAGCTCGTCGTTCTTGCGGGTGAGATCCCGGTTCGCTTGCGCGAGCGCGCGCTCCGCCTGTAGCCGCTCGGTGATGTCCACCACCGAGGTCAGCACCGCGCTGCCCTCGTCGGTCACGAGCGGGCTGAGGCCGATCTCGACCGGCACCTCGCGGCCGTCCTTGCGACGCGCGTAGAGATGCCGCCCCGCTCCCATCGGCCGCGCGACGGGCCGTTTCCAGAACTCCTCGCGATGGCGCGGATGGAGGCCGCGTGGCCGCTCGGGAACCAGGATCTCCACGGGCTGACCGATCAGCTCCTCGCGGGGATAGCCGAAGGTCCGCTCGGCCACGGCGTTCACCAGCCGGATCGTGCCCGTCTTGCTGACCAGCACTTGCCCGACGGGCGCCGCCTCCACCACCGCGCGGAACCGCTCCTCGGCGCGGGTTCGTTCGCCGATCTCGCGGTCGAGGCGCACTCGCTCCCCGCGCAGATCCTCGAGCACGCTGAGCATCGCGAGCGAGCGATTCTGGATCTCGTCGCGGCTGCGCTCGAGTCCGCGCAGCGCCTCGTCGAGCTCGCGCGAGTGGCGCACCAGCTCGCGGCGCACCTGGCGATGGTGCGCGTTGTCCTGGCGAAGCCGGTGCAGCATCCGCTGATAGAGCAAGCCGATCCAGCCCACCAAGAGCAGGTGCCCGGCGAGCGAGACCAGATAGCGCGGCGAGTCCATGGCGCGCGTCCGTTCGCTCAGGTGCGCGATGTACGTCGAGACGATGGCGTCGTAGCCGTCGATCAGCTCGCGCGCGGCGGCCAAGCCCGCGAGCGAGATCAGCGCTCGCGGCGAGCCGGGGTCGGTGGGGGTGCTCGCGAGATCGGTGGCCGCCGCGACGAACCCCCGCACGCCGCGATCGAGCGAGCGCGACCCGCCGAAGAAGAGCTGCGAGACCGCGACCGGTAGCGCCACCCGCCGCCGCTCGGCCACGCGTCCCACCACCGAGTCCTCGTGGGCCTCGCGGAGCGCGGCCACGGCGCCCGCGAGCTCGGCGCGCTCGCGGGCGGGGTCGTCCGGCTCGCGCAACGCGGTGGCCTGTCGTAGCACCAGGCGGATCTGACCGCGCGCGGTGGACGCGCGATCGAGCAATGCCACCCATGCGGCGAGCTCGCCGGTCTCGCTCCGGAACGCTGCGAGCTCGATCGACACGGTGACCGCCATCGAGGCGATCGAGATCCCCAGCAACGACGCGAGGAAACGCGAGCGCACCCGCCGCGACACCCGAGCGATCGGCGTGGTCTCGCCGTCGCTCACCCTGGTCACGCGACGCGCGCCTGGTGCGGCGGGTCCTCGGGGCCGTACTTGGGCTCGGCACCGAGACGCACGAGCAAGGAATTGACCTCCCGCTTGAGCTCGACCACGCGCAGCTCGCGCCCCATCGTGACCCGATCGAAGCGTTCGAGCAGCGCGGCGCGCTCGCGCAGCTCGGCCTCGATGGACTCGCGCCGCGCGATCTCCGCTGCCAGGCTCGCGTTGACGTCGGCGAGACGCGGCAGCGCCAGCACCCGCGGGATCACCGGCACGAGCGCGAGCACCGTCGCCCACGAAACCAGCGCGGTGGCGACCTTCACGACGGCGTCGAGCCGGTAATACGGCCTCCAGAAGATGAGCGCCTCCACGAGGTGCCCGGTGCCGCAGCAGAAGATGAACGCTCCGAAGAGCCAGAACACCCGCGGAAACGGCATGTCGCCGCGACGCCGCACCATGCGCCACAGCACCAGCGGGATCGCCGTGTAGGCACCCCAGACCGCGAGATCCGCGACGATGTGCGTCCAGCCGAGGGCGGCGCTCCACTCGCCACAGCGCCACCGCGGCAGGAAGCCGCCGACGTCGAAAAGCCGCACGATCCAGTCGAGCATCCGCTCCTCCTCCGCCGCCGCCCGCGAACCTCAGCCGTGAGTCGGCGCCGATCCACCTCCGAGCAGGCGACCGTGAACCCGGTTCCGTCCGGCGCGTTTCGCCTCGTAGAGCGCCCGATCCGCTTCCGCGATCAACTCCTGCCAGCTCGCAGGCAGCCCCGCGGCGACACCGATGCTGACGCTGATCCGCAACAGCGCCGCCGGCGCGCCCACGAGACGCACCTCACGCGTCTGCACCGCTTCGCGGGCGCGCTCCGCCAGCGCCAGGGCACCGTCCAAGGTGGTCTCGGGCAAGAGCACCACCAGCTCGTCGCCGCCGAAGCGCCCCACCGAATCGATGGTGCGACAGGCGCCGAGCAACGCGCGGGCGATCTCCTCGAGACAGCGATCACCCGCGAGATGGCCGGCCCGATCGTTGACGCTCTTGAACTCGTCGACGTCCACCAGGCAGACGGCGATCGAGTGACCGAAGCGCAACGCCCGCTCCACCTCGCGGGCGCTCGCTTCCTCCCACGCCGTGCGCGTGAGCAACCCCGTGAGCGAGTCGTGGCGCGCACGCTCGGCCCAGAACGCCGCCGCCTCCGCGAGCGCCTGGGACATCTCCTCCAGCCGCAAGGCGCGCGCGAGCGCCGCGCTCGCTTCGGTGCGTTGCCGGGCGTTCGCCTCGGCGCGCGTGAGCACCTGGCTCAACACCTCGGGGTCCAGGTCGGACTTGACGAGGTAGTCGTCGGCGCCGGCGCGGATCGCGCTCGCCGCCACGTACTCGTTGCCGTGCGCCGTCAACATCACCACCGGTTTGGTGAAGTGCGCGGCACGCAACCGCATCAGGACGTCGGTCCCGCGCGCCGAGCCGAGCTGGTAATCGAGGAACACCAGGTCCACCGGGTGGCGGTGCAAGGTGTCGAGCGCGTCGTCCACCGTCCGCTCCGCGAGGAATCGCACCTCGAGGTCCGCGACGCGATCGAGCGCGAGCCGCAGAAGCTCCGCGTGGTCCGCTTCGTCGTCGATGCACACGACGGTGAGCTCGCGACGATGGATGGGATCGAGAACCTTGCTCATCGAAACCCGCGGCATCCCCCCGGAAACCGTTGCGTTTCACGCTTCGCAAGAGCGGCGCCGTGATCGCGGGCGCCCTCCACGGCTCGCGTCCGAACGCAGGACGGGCAAGGTAACGAGCTGAAATCAGGCCCATAAGCGACGAGGGGTCGCGTGCGGCGGGCGCGAGGCGGAACCGCGACGCGGGAGCGCCGCCGCGGCGCGGAAGCACTCCCAGCGAACCCGCGTTGGCAGCGCGCGTAGCTGCGCGAGGCTACCGGCGCACGGCGTTCGCCGCACTGGGCACCGGGCATGCACGAAGACGGGTTACGGTCGTCAGTGCGGGCGGCGCTGGCAGAGAATCTGACAGGGCCGCCGCCGGCACCGGGGAAGTGAGCGGGTCATGCGCCAATCATCGCGGTCGCTTGCAACGAGTCCTCGGAATCGCCCCTGGAATCCGGTCGCGCGGCTGCGTCAGCGGGGAATGCGAGAAGTCCTGACGCGGCTCGCCTGGCTCGCGGGCGCGCTCGTGGTGTGCGTGGTGCTGGCGCGCGTCGCGGCGCTGGGCTGGCTGATCGCGAGTCCCACCAACGCCCAAGCGGCGTCGCCCACCGCGACCTCCACCGCCGCCTCGAGCGGGACGTGGCCGCGCCTGGTGCCCACTCCCGGTTCGCTCATCCGCGTCTTCGAGCCGCAGGTCGAATCCTTGGTTGGCGACACGCTCACCAGCCGTGCCGCGATCTCCCTCACCCGCACCGGCGAGCGCGCGCTGCCGGTCTTCGGCGCCGTGCGCTTCACCGCCAAGATCTCCACCAACGCGGCGACCCACACCGCGACCCTCGAGCAAGCGGCGGTGACGCGCGTGCGGATGCCGGATCTCGCGGAGGACGAGTCCCAGCGCGTCGCCAGCGCGATCGAGAGCGCCTTTCGCGCCGACGCTCCGTCGCTCGCCACCGAGCGCCTCGCCGCCGCCGCGAGCCAGGCCGCCGCCGAACGCGAGGGCGGCGCGGCGCTGAGCACGCGCGCCCCGAAGATCCTGGTCTCCAAGGTGCCCGCGGTGCTGATGCTCATCGACGGCAAGCCCGAGCGCCGCGCGCTGCCCGACAGCGACCTCGAGCAGGTGGTGAACACGCCGTTCGCCGTGATCTACCAACCGAGCTCGAAGACGTATTTCACCAGCAACGGGAACGTCTGGTACGCGGCGCCCGACGCGACCGGTCCGTGGACGGCGGGCGCCACGCCGCCGGCCGACGTGACGAAGGCGATCGGCGACGCGGTCGCGCGCGCCGATGCCGCGCGCCAAGAGGTTGCCGAGGGCGAGGACGCTCAGCGCGCGCCGCGCGGCGCGTCCGCCGCCGGCACGCCGCCCGCGATCGTGGTCTCGACCGAGCCCGCCGAGCTCTTGGTCTTCGACGGCGAGCCGCAATGGGCGCCGCTCGCCAACACCGGGCTCTTGGTGGCCATGAACACCTCCGACGACGCGTTCCTCGAGATCGCGTCGCAGCAGGTCTTCGTGCTGCTCGCGGGCCGCTGGTTCCGGGCGCCGTCGCTCGACGGGCCGTGGACGTTCCAGCCCGCCGACAAGCTGCCCGCCGACTTCGCGAGCATCCCGCAGCCGAACCCGAAGGCGCACGTGCGCGCCAGCGTCGCCGGCACACCCGAGGCCCAGGACGCGGTGCTCGAATCCGAGATCCCGAAGACCGCCGCGATCGATCGCCGCACGGCGAAGCTCGACGTGACCTACGACGGCGAGCCTCGCTTCGAGGCGATTCCCGGCACGGAGGTGTCGTACGCGGTCAACACTCCCGCGCAGGTGCTGCGCATCCGCGATCGCTTCTACGCCGTGGATCAGGGCGTGTGGTTCACGTCGCTGAGCCCCGAGGGGCCGTGGCGGGTCGCCGACGCACGCCCGCCCGAGGTGGACTCGATCCCGCCCGAGTCGCCCGTCTACAACACGCGCTACGTGTACGTGTACGACACCACCCCGGAGTACGTGTACGTCGGCTATCTGCCGGGCTACGTCGGCGAGTACGCGTGGGGACCGACCGTGGTGTTCGGCACGGGCTATTCCTACGCGCCCTGGCACGGGACGTACTTCTATCCGCGCCCGTACACGTGGGGATTCCCGCTGCGGTACTCGTGGGGATGGGGCTTCACGTGGGTGGACGGGCCGTGCTCGGACTTCTTGTGGCTGGGTTGGGGATGGGGCCCGCGCTACCACCATCACCACCACCATCACGACGCCGACGACCATCCGGGATGGTACGGACCCTCCGGCCCGCGCCCCGTCTACCGGCCGCCACCGCAGCCCAAACCGGTTCCGCCGCCCACGGGCGGCGTGGTCCGTGTGCCGCCGCGCCCGCCGACGGCGCCGCACAATCTCTACGTGGCACCCAAGAACCTGCCGCGCGTGACGCCGCTGGTGCCCACGCAGCACGGCACGAAATCACCGCTGCCGAGCGCGACGACCCCGGCGTATCGACCGCCGAGCGCCGCTCCCTCGACGCCGACGAACCCGAGCTGGACCCCGAGCCCGACGCAGGGCCATCCGCGCGGACCCGTGACCCAACCGCTCACGCCCGCGGCGCCGAGTCGTCCCGCGCCGGCCGCTCCCGCGCCGGCCGCTCCCGCGCCGAGCGCGACGCCGGACTCGCGCGACGATCGCGCGCCAGCGGGAAGCAAACGGCCGAGCTACACCGCTCCCCCGGCGCCCTCGGCGCCGCAGAGCCCCTCACCCAGCTACCCGCGACCCGACTCCGGGCGGCCGCGCACCTGGACTCCTTCGCCCGCGCCAGACCCGCGCGAGCGTCCCACCTCACCGTCCGACCCGCGCTGGACGCCGCGCCCGTCGGGAACGTGGCTGCCGAACGCGCGGCCGTCGGCGGGATGGGCGAGCGCCGAACCCGTGGACGAGCGCGACGAACGTGACGAGATCGACGCGGGCCGCGACTTCGTTCCCCGCGAGGCCGTGACCGCGCGCGCCATCCAGCACCCACGCGTCGAGCCCTTCGCCGGCGACGACGACGGTTACGCCGCTGCCCGCGAAGAGCGCCGCGACACGCGCTACGTGGCGCGCCCGAGCTCGCAGCGTTTCTCCGCGCGGCCCGTCGAGCCCGCGCCGCCCGAGGACGTGGAGCCGGCGATCCGCTTCGCGCCGCAGCGCGCGCCGTCGGCACCGGCGCGCACCCAGTCGCAGCGCTTCGAGCCCGCGCCGGAGCCCCAGATCGTGCGCGTGGCGCCACCCGTGGACGCGATTCGGGAGCCCGAGCGACGGCACCCGACCGCCAGCACGCTCCGGGAGCCGCCGAGCGCACCCGCGGTGCAACCGCGGTCGCGCCCCGAGCCGAGCGTGCGCCCCGTTCGGCCCGATCCCACGCCGCGCTTCGATCGCGCCCAACCGCGCCAGCGCTGAGCCCGCTCAGCCGCGCAGACGCTCGGCGATGCGGAACGCGAGATCGAGCGATTGCCTGCCGTTGAGGCGCGGATCACAGGTGGTGGTGTAGCGCCGCGCCAGGTCCTCGGGCGCGAGCGCGTCGCCTCCGCCCAAGCATTCGGTCACGTCGTCCGCCGTCAGCTCGACATGGATGCCGCCGGGCCACACGTCCGCGGCGAGACAGCAGTCGAAGAACCCGACCAGCTCGGCCACCACGGCGTCGAAGTGGCGCGTCTTCCGACCGTCGGCGGTGAGCGAGGTGTTGCCGTGCATCGGATCGCACGCCCACACCACGGGATGGCCGGCCTCTCGCGTGGCCGCGAGCAGCGCCGGTAGCCGCTCGCGAACGCGGGACGCGCCCATCCGCGCGATGAACGTGAGCCGCCCCGGCTCGCGGCGCGGATCCAAACGCGCGCAGAGCCCGAGGACCTCCGCCGCCGTCGCCAGCGGACCGAGCTTCACACCCACCGGATTCGCGATCCCCGCGCAAAACTCCACGTGGGCGCCGCCCAGCGCGCGGGTGCGCTCGCCGATCCAGAGCATGTGCGCCGAGCCGTCGAACCACTCGCCGTGCTGGGGATCGCGGCGCGTGAGCACCTCCTCGAAATCGAGCAGCAGCGCTTCGTGGCTGGTCCAGAGAGTCACCTGGTGGAAGCGCGGATCGCCCTCGATGTCGACGCCACAGGCGCGCATGAAACGCAGCGCCCGCTGGATCTCCTCGGCGAGGCTCTCGTAGCGCCGCCCGGCGGGACTGGACGCGACGAACTCGCGGTTCCAGGTGTGGACCCGCCCCAGGTCCGCGAAACCGCCGGAGACGAGCCCGCGCAGCAGATCGAGCGTGAGCGCCGCGCGCCGATAACCCGTGACCAGGCGCGCGGGATCGGCCGCCCGCGCCGAGGGCGTCGGCTCGTCCCCGTTCACCATCGGCCCGCGAAAGGACGGCAGCTCGACGCCATCGACGATCTCGACCGGCGACGAGCGCGGCTTCGCGTACTGGCCGGCGATGCGCCCCACCTTCACCACGTGCACACCCGCGCCGTACGTGAGCACGATCGCCATCTGCAAGATCAGCTTGAGCCGCTCGCGCAACGCCTCCGCCGAGACCTCGTCGAAGGACTCGGCGCAATCGCCCGCCTGCAACAGGAACGCTCGCCCCTGCGCCACCTCCGCGAGCGCCGCGCGCAAGCGCCGCGACTCGTGCGGGGAAACCAGCGGCGGAAGCCCGCCGAGCGTGTGAAGCGCGCCAGCCAGCGCCTCCGCATCCGGCCACGCGGGCTGTTGCGCCGCCGGCCACGATCGCCACAGTGACGGCGACCACGCGTCCGCTCCCCTCGCCACCATCCCCCGCGCAGCCTACCAGCCGTCCGCGTGCCCGCGCTCGCGGTGTTCGAGCGGGAATCGATCCTTCGCTACCGACCGGTTGATCTGGGGCGCGGAGGAGCGGAAGGTTTTCGGCGTGGGCTTGGGTGGCGATTCAAGGGCTTCGAAGGCGTGGCTCGACCTGACGCGCGCGGATCTCGAGCGTGGGTGCGACGAGCTGGGCGTGCCTCGCATTCACGCGCGGACGCTGATTCGGAACACGTACCGGCTCGGGCGCGACGAGCCGTGGGCGGATCGATCGATCCCCGCGGTGCTGGCGCGGGCGCTGGTCGAGCGGCATCCGCTGGCACGGCCCGTGGTGCGCGAGGTGCGGCGGTCGGAGGTGGACGGGTCGGTGAAGCTGCTGGTCGGGGTCGGCGGCAGCGAGGCAGCGGACGAAGGCGCCCCACCCGCCGGCGACATCGCCGGCGACCAGGCCGAGGCGGTGCTGATCCCGGAAGCGGCACGCGTGACGCTGTGCGTGTCGAGCCAGATCGGCTGCGCGCAAGGATGTGTCTTCTGCCACACGGGCCGAATGGGCCTGGTGCGGAACCTCCGGACCGGCGAGATCGTGGGTCAGCTCGTCGCGGCGAACGGCTGGCTCGCGCGGAACGCGGGCTGGCTCGCGGCGCGCGGCTTCGGGGCCGAGCAGCGTGTGACCAACGTGGTCTTCATGGGCATGGGTGAGCCGCTCGACAACGTCGACGCGGTGAGCGACGCGATCGCGATCCTCGTCGATCCCGCCGGTGCCGCGATTCCCTTGCGTCGCATCACCCTTTCCACCGCCGGCCATCTCGAGGGGCTCGAAACGCTGGTCGCGCGCTGGCCGCGCGTGCCGATCGCGCTCAGCCTCCACTCGGTGGACGAGCGCACGCGCAGCGGCCTGATGCCGATCACCGAGCGCTGGTCGTTGGCGGCGATCACCGAGCGCTTGGCGCGCCTCTGCGTCGAGCAGCGCCAGCCGATCTTCGTCCAGTACACGCTCTTCGCCGGGGTGAACGATTCACCCACCCACGCCGACGCGCTCGCCGCGTGGTGCCAGGCACTACCGCAGGTGAAGGTGAACCTGATCCCGTTCAACCCATTCCCGGGCTCCCGGTTGAGCGCGCCCGACGAGGCCACGGTGGCGCGCTTTCGCACGGCGCTTCACGCCGCCGGGTTGCGCGTCATGCGCCGCCACAGCAAAGGCCCCGACATCGCCGCCGCCTGCGGTCAGCTCGCGTTTCGCTGAGCCTTGGGCCGAGCCCCGAGGCGGGCACCCAGGTAGCGTCGCCTCACTCCGCGCGCGTTGACCCACGCGCAGATCGCCGTGCTACAAGCGCGGCAGGCACACGCTGCGCGTTTCGCTGCAGCGCGTCCGCACCGAACGCTCCCGGAGGATCGAATGATCGTCGCCACTCGACGAGCGCTGCGCGCGCTCGCGCCGTTCGTGCTGCTTGCTGCCGTCGGTTGCGTCCAAGTCTCGAGCGTGACTCCGAGTGATTCGTGCTCGGGAGAGCAGGTCGTCATCGCGGGCTCCGGCTTCGGCGCCACTCAGGGCACGAGCGCCATCACCTTCGGCGCGGCAACGGCAATCAGCATCGCGAGCTGGTCGGACACCTCGATCTCCGTGGCGGTTCCCGCGGGCCTCTCGGGAGTCGTGAACGTGGTCGTGCGCGTTGGCCCCTCGGCCTCGACGCCGCTGCCCTTTCGCGTCATCGATTGCCCGCTTACGGGTTCGCTCGGCGCGCCGCGGCTGGCGATCGGCCCGGGCGGTCAGCCGCACATCGCGATCTCCCAGAGCGGAGCCCTCGTGTACCTGACCAAGACCGGCGGCGCGTGGTCGACGCCCGAGAACGTCGATGCGCTCGCCGGCAGCTACGACATCGCCGCCACCGCCGACGGACGACCGCACGTCGTCTACGAGCAGAACTCCGGCAACGGGCTCTACCTGCCGGGGATGTGGCGCTACCGCGATCCCGCCGGCTGGTCAGCGGCGGTGGTGGCTTGCGCGGAAGGCTCGATCGGAACGTCTTGTCCGGGCATCCGTCTGGTGGCGCCCACCGACACCACGCTCGCGGTTCTCGACCGGAACGGCGACCGCTACGGAAACACCTGGGTCAGCCAGCGCGGCTTCGACGGGACCTCCTGGGGTGGCGCCTCGCAGGTCGACTACGCCCCCATCGGCTCTTACATCCAGGACTACGATGCCGCCGCCGGTTTCGGATCCTGGCACGCGACCCTTCATCGCAACACGTTCGACTGGGGAACGTTCCAGACGACCTACGGCGTGAAGCACGTGCTTCCCGGCTCCACGAGCACGCTGGCGAGCTTGCTCGGCAGCGATCCTTACACCACGCCGTCGGCGGCGGCCTCGCTCGGCCGCATGCACTTCGTGTGGCGCGAGGGCGCGAACCTGGTCCACCGCTGGCGCGACATGACCACCGGTGCCTACAGCGCACCGCTCACCATCGCCACCGTGACGGGCTCGCCGCGGCCGGTGGTCGCCGCCGACGCCAACGGCGACGACGGCGCCTTCGCGCTGTGGGTGGAGAGCGGCAAGCTCATGGGCTCGGTCTTCGACGCCAGCTCCGCGAGCTGGGGCGCCCCGGTGCTGGTGGCGTCGAACGCGGTGAGCACACCCGTGGCCGCAGCCCGCAAGGGCGTCATTCACCTCGCGTGGAAAGGCAGCGCCGACGACCTGCGCTACACGACGCTGCCCTGATCGAGCGACGTCACTCGTAGGTCTTCGCGACCAGGCTCGCGGCGTTGGGGTTGCCGCCCACCACCGTCGTCCACGTCGCCACCGCGCTGCCGCCGCCCGCAGCCACCGGCACGTGCGATCCCCACCAGCCGGCGCCGAGCGTGGTGCGCGCCCAATTCGCCGTGACCGTGCCCACGGACGCGCGCGCCTCGTTCATCGAGTTGTCCACCCAGCTCACCACGGCGAGCGAGCCGTCGCTCGCGTACGCGGCCGTGGGCCATTGCGCGTCGTCGGCAGCCGCCGATAGCCGCGTCGTCGTGCCCCACTCGCCCCCTGCCGGGCGCGGACGGACGTAGACCGAGCCGTAGTTGCCGGCGTCGAGACTCTGCCATGCGGCGATCACGTCGCCTGCGCCATCCATCGCGAGCGCCGGGTAGTAGACCGTCTGCGCCGGGGGCGACACCGTCACGGGCGCGTCCCAACCGCTGGTGGGCTTTCGCGAGGTCACCACCATCGCGTAGCCGTCGAGGTAGCCCACCGCCGCGTTGCCGGCGGCGTCGAGCGCGGGCTTGGGATTCCAGGTGGCGAGGCCGCTACCCGGCGACACGATCTGGGGCGCTTCCCAGTCGCCGCCCGCGGGACGATAGGCGGTGCCGATGGCGCTCGGGTTCCCGCCGCCTCCTTGCTGCCACACCGCGAGCGTCGCGCCAGCGGCGTTGACGCTGAGATCCGGCAATCCAGCCCCCACACCGGATGCGGACAGCTGCACCGGTGTCGACCACGTCCCCGCCGGCGGAAGCGTGCTCGCCAGGATGCCGGCGGGCGCGGCCCAGATCAGGGTGGTGGTGCCGTCACCGGCGACGGCGATCTCGAGGTAGTAGACGGACGTGCCGAGGGCCACCTGTGTGGGCGCCGGGAAGGCACCTCCAGGCGAACGCACGGACGCCACGACGTACGCGGGCGTGAACTCCGTCGCGACCGTCGTCCAGGCCACCGCGGTGGTTTCGTCGTCGCCGATCGCGGCGGTCACGAACTGACCGAGCGCGCCGATGACCACCGGACGCGAGAGCGACCACGCTCCGCCCTTCACGCGCTCGGCGTAGCGAATGATGCCGATCGAGTCCCACGCCGCGAGCGTGTGTCCCGACGCATTCGTCGACACCACTGCGGGCTCGGGCGGCGAGGACACGGCGAACGTTCCTTCCAACGTCTTGAGCGCCGACCACATGCCGGGCACCGTCACGCACGCCGCCACACCGACGACCAGCAACACCCCCATCGCCTGGAAAACGATTCGTCCGCGTTTCATCTCATCCCCCTTCGCACTGCCGCGTGGACGGATCGACCACGCGTGCCCCCGCTCGCGCTGACCGGCGTCGGGTGCGTGCGGCGCCCGATCCCAGGTTCAAAATGCAAGGCGCGCGCCGCGAAACGGTCGGGCCGTGGGCCGTGCAGCGCTCGCGCTTCACGCGGGATCGCTCACGGAAACCAACGCGCGGCGTGCATCGAGACGCGTACCACGACGCCCTCGTCACGATGTGGTGCCCGCGAATGAGCGCCCCTGCGAAAGCGCCGCACGAATCGGTGTCTCACGTCCGTAGGATGCGCCTGATCTTCAGCGCCGCTCGTCACGCGCGACGGCGAGCGCCACCGGGTGCGACCGTGACGGAGCGTCTACGCCGTGGAGGGACGACGGCGACTTCTCGCCAACGCGCGAAGGTCCTGGCGAGCGTCCGCGTGCGATCAGACCAGCGCGAACGCGCGCACCGGAAACGTGCCGAAGCGCTTCACCTTGACCGGCACGGCGAAGAAGCGCGCACCGCGCTCGGGCACGGCCGCGAGCCCGCACAGATGCTCGACGATGGGAATCGAGCGGCCGAGCAGCACCGAGTGCGCGGGGCGCTCGCCGGTGTCGGTGCCGTCGATGTTGTACGAGTCGATCCCCACCAAGGCCGCGCCCGCGTCCGCCAACCACTGGGCGGCAGCCGCGCTCAGGTGGGGGTGTCCCTCGAAGTACGCATCGGTGCGCCAGTGGCGATCCCACTCGGTCTGGATCAGGACCGCGGCGCCGCGCACCTCGCGCGCGTCGAGCGGCAGCCGTTCCACGACGCGGCCGGAATCGCGCGGCACGCGCACGACCAGGCACCGAAGGTTCGCCAGCGATTCGAGCGGCAGCTCGGCGAGGTCGGCGCCATCGGCGTAGCGGTGGAATGGGCTGTCGACGTAGGTGCCCGTGTTGGCGACCATGTCGATCCGTCCGATGTGGAACTCGGTGCCGGGCGCATAACGCTCGCGCGACGCCTCGCGGCTCAGGTAATCGCAGATGACCGGCGCTGGCAGACCTCTGTAGGTGACCAGGCCGTGCTCGACCGCATGGCTCACATCGACGAGCGACGCGCCTTGCGCCATCGGACCCTCCTCGCGTGCGCGCGGCACGATCGTGGGAGAGTCCCTCGTATCACACCGTTCCGCGGGGAGCGACGCCTCGGAAGTGCCCCGGAAGCGCCGGAGGGCCGCCCGCCTGCCGGCGGCGGGCGGCTCCTCGCGCGTTCGCCGCTGCGTACGATCAAGGTACCAAGCCGCCCGAGACCGTGATTCGCAGGAAGTCGGTGTTGATCTGCTTGGCGGTCAGCTCGTCGAGGATCTGCTGGTAACGCGTCTGCGTCATGACCGGCGAGCGGCTCAGGATGAAGAGCGTCCACTGGAGGCTGTCGGTGACCACCGCGTAGTCGTAGTCGGCGCCGAGAGCGACGATCCAGTACTCGCCCTCGAAGAGCCCGCCGAACACCGACGGGAAGCGCACCGCGAGCTTGGCGTTGGTGGCGGTGTCGACCACGCGCGCGATGCCCTCGATGGTCTGCTCGGTGCGCGCGGGGGTGTTCTCGATGCCGCGGTTGAGCACGTCCACCTGGCCGTCGGCGCGCGCCGTGTAGGTGGCGGACACGTCCACGAGATTGTTGTTGAAGCCGGCGGCGTTGCTGGCGATCTCGTACCAGACCCCGGTGTAGCGACCGAGATCGACGAAGGGCACGGTCTCGGGGACCGGGCCGCGGGCACAGCCCACGCCGCCGCCCAGGACGAGCACGGCGACGAGACCGCGGAAGGCGAGGGAAAGGCGGGAACGAGCGCGTTCGGCGAGTGGCGAGGGCATGGCGGGCTCCGTGGGCAGCGGGACGAGAAGGTTCGGCGGCGCGCGGACCCTCCGCGCGGCCGGTGCACCGTCCAACCTGCCTGTCTGTTCATGTTTTGTCAAGATTTTGCATCGATCCTGTTTTGATCGTGGCCGAGGTGGCGAGTGCGCGCCGGCTCGGGGATTGGGGGGGCCCGCGAAAGTCGCGCCCGTCGCGGGGTCGGGGCACGACGCTTGCGGTGGTTTTGCTCGGGTTTCGTGCCGCCGCGGCGAGTCGCCGCCGGCTCGCCGTGGGGTCGCTCCGATGTCCGCGCTCCCCCGTGCTCTGGCGCATGCTCGGCTGGCGAGGCCGGCGTGGCTCCACGTGCCCCGCGGCCCGTGGCCGCCCGGCTGGCTTCGTCGTCTTGCGCACGCCCGGTGGCCACGGCTCGTGCTCGCAGCCGGTGCGGGGCTCGTCGTGCTCGCGCTGGCGTGCGTGTGCACCGCGCTGGTGGCGCGAAACAGGATCCTCGAGACGCGGCTCGTGCCCCGCATCGGGCCGCTCCTCGGCGGCACGTTCACCGTCGAGTCGGCGCGACTCGCGCTCCATCCGCCGGTGGTGACCGCGACCGGCATCCGCCTCGTGATCCCGCAGATCCGCGGCACGATCACGGCCCGCACCCTGCGAATCGCGCCGCTCGCGGGCGATGTCTCCCTCGGCGGACTCGTGGTGCAGCGCGACGAGCCGACCGAGAAGCTGCCGATCCTGACCGTCGACCAGATCACCGCTCACGCCGACCGGCGCCAGCTGCGGACGGCGCCGTTCGTCGTCGATGACGTGCGCATCGATCAGCCCACGCTGCGCTTGCGCTTCGTCGGCACCAACCAGACCAACCTCCAGGCGCTCTTCGCCACATCGGCGCGCGCGGCGCCTCCACCCGCGCGGCTACCTGCGACGAGCGTCCTGGCACCCGACACCGCGAGCGGCGCGAAGCGCGCCACGGTCTTCGAGCTGCCGCCGCCGCTCTTCCTGCTGCGAAGCGGCCAGATCCGCGGCGGCACGATCGTCTACGACGACCCGCTCTCCGACGCCGTCCGGCCGGTGCACCTCGAGCTGCGCGGCCTCGACGCCGACGTCCACGATTTCCAGGTGCGCGGGGCACCGCTCGCTGGCGCGCTCGCCGACCTGCGTCTCGACGCCCGCGTCGATCAGCTCGTCGCTCCGGCGCGCATCCACGCGCGGGCGTGGATCGAGCCGTGGCG
Organism: bacterium; assembly: GCA_046331705.1. GTDB lineage: Bacteria > JADJOY01 > JADJOY01 > JADJOY01 > JADJOY01 > JADJOY01. Next base: position 82,770 of record JAXLQJ010000024.1, read on the forward strand.
AGAGCGGCCCACGCTCACGCTGCTGGCGGCGATCACCGGCTTCGACGTGCGCACCATCCAGCCGTACGTCCCGAGCGCCGGCCGCATGGCGCTGGGCGGCAACTGGCTGCACGCGGCTCTCGAGATACGCGCCCGTGCCGCCCGGATCCAGCAAGGCGCCGTGAAGGTGACGGTGGCCGAAAGCGGCGACGAGCTGGTTGCGTTGCTCAGCGGTGACCTCTTCCATCCCACCATCGACAAGAACAGCGCGCTGGTGTCGGCGTTCCGCCTCCCCCTCGGTCAATTCCTGCGTTTCGGCGACGTGAGTGTCAGTGTCGCCGCCGAGCTGGCGCTCGCTGGCCTCGACAGCGTGCTCCGGATCGGTCAGGACACCGGCGACTCGGGTGCCGCTCCCGCCAGCCGAGCGCCGGCGAGCGCCCCGCAGCCGCGGAACACCGGCGACGAGGACTTCCTCGCGCAGGTCATGCGCGGCATGAGCGCGTTCGGGTCCGGCGTGGCCAACACCGCCAAGGGAATCTTCCAGCGCGGGCAGAGCGGTTACGAAAGCGCCACGGCTCCCGCCCGGCCGATGGAGGACATCCTCGCCGAGTTCGAGCCGCGCCATCGACAGCTGACGCGCGCGTTCCTGAGCGAGCGCATCCACGTCGCCCGCCGCGTCGACCCGAGCCGCATCGCGGCTCTGGAAGCCGAGCTCGCCGCGATTCCGCCGGGTGCGCGACCTGCGAGCGTGACCACCCGCGGCGCCGAGCTGGGCACGGGCAAGCTCGCCCAGTGAGCGAAGCCGGCGACCCCGCGATCACGACTGGGATGGGGGCGATCCTCTCGCGAGCGAGCGGCCCGCGGCGACGGAGAAGGGGCCGTGGGCCTCGTGCCTTCCATGCGAGGTGCGGGCGGGGTCACCCCCGCCCGCAGTCACCGCGCATCCGCTCGCGATCGATCCGCTGAGTCACACCGCGAATGGATTCACATGTCCTTCGCGCAGCGGAATCCCAGCTCGACCGCCTGCGCCCCCTGCAGCTTGGGGTCGCGCGCTTCGCGGCTCGCCGAGCGCAGATGGTCCGCGCCGTCCTTGAACGATCCACCGCGGATCACCTTCTCGGTGCCGGCGCGCGGTCCTTTGTGGGTGTATTCACTCGCTTTGTACTGGTCGGCGTTGTACCAATCGTCGACCCATTCCGAGACGTTGCCGGCCATGTCGAGGGCGCCGAAGGCGCTCGTGCCTGCCGCCTTGCTGCCGACGGCCCAGGTGCCGCCCTTTCCGCAGCCCACGCCGCTCTCGTCGGACATCACGGCCTGGGTGCAGCTCGGCTCGGGCTGGTCACCCCACGGGTAGACGCGGCCGTCGTTTCCACGCGCCGCCTTCTCCCACTCCGCCTCGGTGGGCAGACGCTTGCCGGCCCATCCGCAATACGCCGCCGCATCGCCCCAGCTCACGCAGTTGATCGGGAAGTTGTCGTGCTTCGCCAGGTTCCAGGTGCAGCCTTCGCCCTGAAGCGGCGTCTTGCATTTCCCCGATTCCACGCAACGCGCGTAGTCCTGGCGCGTCACTTCCTTCTTGTCGATGTAGAAGGCCGGCACCTTCACCGGGTGCGGCGGTTGCTCGTCACCCTCGGTGCGGTCGTATACCCACAAGAGCTTGTTGGGCTGCGAGCCCATCAGGAATTCCCCCGCGGGGACCGGCACCATGTCGGGCGGCGTCAGATCCACCGGTGCGGCTGGAGCCACCGGCAGGGGCGCGGGTTCGGGCGCCTTCTTGGCACAGCTCGAGAGCGCGATCATCGCGATCGCGGCGAAGCCGAGACACCAACCGATTCGTTTCCGCATGGCGTGCCTCCGATGGTTGCGAACGACGGCCTCGCTCGCGTCCGGAGGTTCGGCGCGAGGCCATCGACCGAGGTAGATCAGGGCCTGCCCGAAATGCCATCAAGATCCGTGCCTCTCGCCTCCGCTGGAGCGGCACGGTGCCCGCCAAGGCTCGGGTCGCTTCTTGCAGCTCGTTTGGGTCGGAGTGGTGGCCGTTCAGCTCGCGCTCGAGGCGTCGCGATCGGGCGCGCACGAGGAGCGCACATGAAGACACCGCGGTGGTGGATCGTGGCCGGGATCCTGGCGCTGGCGTTCGCGGGCGCGTGCGGCGGAGGCGGCGGAGACGATGGTGGGCCTGGGCCCACGCCGACCACCGGCGCCGTCACCGGCACGGCATCGCTCGAGATCGGCATGTCGGGCGATCTCGGTAACGCACGGGTCGCGCTCTACGCCGACATCGCCGATTGGGAGGCGGACCGGCCGTTCGTGTTCGTCGCTGCGACCGGCACGGGACCCGAAGCGGCGTTCACCCTCACCAACCTGCCACCGGGCACGTACTACCTCGACGTGTGGAAGGACAACGACAACAGCGGCGCGATCGACGACTTCGATTTCTTCGGCGCGTACGGGAACGGTACCTATCCGAGCTACGACCTGACGCCGGTGATCGTGAACGCGGGCCAGAGCACCGAGGTCCACGTGGACGTGGAAGTCATCTGACGGCCGAAACGCTCCGCGCGAAACCGGAGCGGGTATTCTGGATCGGCGTGCGCGCCGCGGATCCGAGCGAGCTTCGTCACCCCGTCCGTCGCGCGCGAGGAGTGAGACGATGCGACCCCGGCGCTGGATCCTCGGTGTGCTGGTGCTGCTCGCCGGCGGGATGCGATCCCCGAGCCGCGCGGCGGATGCCACGCCGCCGCCCGTGAGATCCGACGTCGGTCGCGGCGCCGCCGGCACGTGGGACGCACGCCAGAATTTCCTCGCGTGCGTGAACGGCGAGGCGGGTCGATGCGACGCCGCGCGGCTCACTCCCGCGGAGCGCACGCTGGTCGAGAACGCCGCGTCGCAACGCAATTACGTCGCCTGTGCGAACGGCTGGGCCAGCGGCTGCGATCCGCTCCGGCTCACGCCGGAGCAGAAACGCATCGTGGATGCTGCCGTGGCCCAGCAGGCCGCGGCACCGTGCGGCAGCAAGTGGGCGCTGGGTTGTGGCTCGACGAGCGCGAGCCCGACGGGCGAAGCACCCGAGCGCCGCACGTCCGTGGAAACCGGCGCACCGCGCTCGAGCCTCGGCACTCAGCGCTCCTACGCCGAGGGCTATCCGGCGTACGCGTGGGACGAGCGGCGCTACGCGTGGTCGGCGGCGTCGTGGCTCGTGCCCACGGCCATCGTCGCCGCCGCCACGTGGCCGCTCTGGACGCAGAGCTACCACTACGACTGGCCTTCGAGCTGGTACTACTACCCCGCGTGGTGGGGCGGGTACGGGTACGGCGGCTGGAACCACCACGGCCACCACGGTGGCTTCGAAGACCATCACTGGGACGACGGCGACTCCGGACATCATCACGGGGATCACCCGGGCTACCGGCCGCCGCCGGCGACCAAGCATCCGCCCAAGGCTCCGCCGTCACGGGCACAACCCATCAAGCGGGATTGGCGCTGAGCGCCCCTTCCCGTCGTGCTGCGCCACCGGCTCGACGTCGATACCCTCGCGCATGCAAACGAAAACGGCCGCCCGGGTGGGCGGCCGTGACTGCATTGGGCGCATGGCGCCGACTACCGATGGGAATCCCTCATGTGTGTGCCCTCCTTTTCTCTCGTGGCCGGGTCGACCGCGCGCCGGAGTGGGCCCCACGCGAAAGCAGCGTCACGTGTACCCCGACTCGCGATCCTCCCTCGACCGTTGCTTGCACGACGACCCTCGCGGGTCGTGTGAGTTCCGAACCGAGAATACCACGGCGCGCAGGCGAGCAACGCCCTCGACACACGGCATGGCGGTCGATGCGCGGCACGTGTGCTAGCCCGAGCCGAACCCTCCGAACACCGCATTCGCTTCCCGGGAGATGCCCATGAGCCTCGACACCCAACCACCGCTGGCCCGAGCGACGGAGACGGTCCGGCGCGTGCTGATCGTCGGCGGCGTCGCCGGCGGCGCGTCTTGCGCCGCACGCCTTCGCCGTCTCGACGAGTCGCTGCACATCACCGTCCTCGACCGCGGACCGTACGTCTCGTTCGCGAACTGCGGCCTGCCCTACTACGTCGGCAACGTCATCGCCGACGAGCGCAAGCTCCTCATGGCCTCGCCGGAAAGCTTTCGACAACGCTTCAACATCGAGGTCTTCACCGACACCGAGGCCACGTCGATCGACCGCGCCGCGCGCACGCTCTCCGTGCGAGATCTGCGCACCGGCGTCGAGCGACACGAGCCCTACGACGTGCTGGTGCTCTCGCCCGGAGCGGCACCCATCCGACCGCCGGTGGCGGGAGTCGAGCTGCCGGGCGTGTTCGCGGTGCGCAGCATCCCCGACTCGCGCCGCATCCGCGCCTGGATCGACGAGCACCACGCCGCCCGCGCCGTGGTGGTGGGCGGCGGCTTCATCGGCCTCGAGATGATGGAGAACCTCGTCCATCGCGGCCTCGCGGTCACGGTGCTCGAGAAGCTCACCCAGGTGATGCCGCCGGTGGACGCGGAGATGGCCGCGCCGCTCATGAAGCACATCACCGAGCACGGCGTGAAGCTGCATCTGGGCGACGGCCTCGCGAGCATCGAGCGCGGCGACGGCGACAGCTTGACCGTGGTCTCCGAGAGCGGCGCGCGCTTGCCGGCGGACCTGGTGATCCTGGCCATCGGCGTCCGCCCGGAGACGGCGCTGGCGAAGGCGGCGGGCCTGGCCATCGGCGCGCGCGGCGGGATCGTCGTGGACGCGCAGATGCGCACCGCCGACCCGCACATCTGGGCGGTCGGCGACGTGGTGGAGGTCGAGGACGTGCTGACCGGTCAGGAAACGGTGCTGCCGCTCGCCGGCCCCGCCAATCGCCAGGGCCGCGTGGCGGCGGAGTCGATCGCGGGGCGCGCCACCCATTTCCGCGGCGTGCAGGCGACCGCCGTGGTGGGCGTGCTCGGCATGACCGTCGCGTCCACCGGCGCCTCCGAGAAGGGTTTGAAGCGCGCCGGCGTCACCGACTTCGCGAAGGTCTACCTGCACCCCGGGCACCACGCCGGCTACTACCCGGGTGCCCAGCCGATCCACCTGAAGCTGCTCTTCTCGATCCCGGACGGGCGCATCCTGGGCGCGCAAGCCGTCGGGCACGAGGGAGTCGAGAAGCGCATCGACGTGATCGCCACCGCCATCCAGTTCAAGGGCACCGTTCACGATCTCGCGGAAGTGGAGCTCAGCTATGCGCCGCAATTCGGCGCCGCCAAGGATCCCGTGAACCTCGCGGGGATGCTGGCGACGAACGTGCTCTCCGACGACATGCCGCTCGCCGACTGGGAGCAGCTCGCCGGGACCGACGCGCTCTTGGTGGACGTGCGCGAGCCCAGCGAGTTCGAGGCGGGCCACGCGCCCGGCTTCATCAACTTGCCGCTCTCGGCGATGCGCGAGCGCTACGGCGAGCTGCCGCGGGACCGGGCGATCTGGCTCTCGTGCGGTGTGGGGCAGCGCGCCTACTACGCGACGCGCTTCCTGCTCCAGCACGGCTATCGGGCGCGCAACCTCTCGGGTGGCTACACGACCTATCGGGCGCTCGCGGCAGCGGGCATCGTGGCGTAGCGCGTCGCTCCACGTTCCGCCTCCACGACCACCCATGCCGAGCGCCGATTCGACTGGCCCGGCGCGGGATGCGTTCCCCAAGGGCAGGATGGCGCTGCTCGTGGTGTTGCTCGCGATCGCGGTGCCGCGCGGCAATCCCGTTCATTCGCTCGCGGTTCACGCGCTCTTCGCGATCGCGTACGGCACCGTCGAGCTCGCCGTCACGAGGGTACGAGCGCTCGCGTCGCCGGGCGCATTCGTCGTCCTGTTCGGCGCACTGCTCGGCGCGCTCGTGATCGTCGACGTGCTGGTGCTGCGGCGCGCGGCGCGGGCCCGCGGCGGACGCGGTGGGCTCGCGGCGGTTCGGCTCGCGGGCGCGAGCCAGATCGCCGCGCTGGCGACGTTCGCCGCGTGGATGGGCGCTTGCGCGATCCGCCACGTCGAGGTCGCGCTCGCTGCCGCCGGCGCGCTCGTCCTGGCCGCGGAACGGCCGCGGCGCCGGGCGGCATTCGGGCTCGCAGCGGCGCTCGTCCTCACGCGCCCGGCGCTCGGCCCCTGGCTCGCCACGGCGCTGCTCGCTGGTGCAGCGGGCTGGGCGGGGTGGCGGCGAGCGGCCTGGCGCGACGTCGATCGCTGCGTGCGCTGGACGGCGCTCGGTGCCGCGACCGGCGGGATCCTCGGCTTCGTGATCGGGATGGCACGGCCCGCGGACGAGGACTTGTCGCGACGCTGGCCACCCCAGAGTGTCTACGATCTCGCGCCGGACCCCAGCGGGCGGGCGCTCGCGTTCACGACCAAGGGCAAGCTGCCGCCGGGGTTGCTGGACCGCGCCACCGGCGCGCTCACCCTCGGTCCGCTCAGCGACACCACCGCGTACGAGCGCATCGCGTGGATCCCGGGCAGCACGCAGGCCGCCATCAGCGGCGTCGCCGGTATCACGCTCGTCGACCTCGGCACGCGCGCGCCGGTGCGCGACGTCGCGTCGATGCAGACGATCGACGTCGAGGTGATCGGACCGCGCCGCATCGCGTATGCCGAAGAAGGCTCGCCGGCGGTCCACCTCGTGGATCTGGACACCGGCGCCGAGGAAACGCGCAAGGTTCCCTGGGGCCCTTACGCGCTCGAGTACGTTGCCGCGCGCGATGCCTTGTTCATGTCCGCGTGGCTCGGCGAGCCGAGGGTCGTGCGCATGGGCATCGCGGACGGCAGCTACCGCGAGGTCTTCAACGGCTGGGGATCCACCGACGTCTGCGCGCTGCCGGCGCGCGGCGAGATCGCCGTGGCCCGTCCCGCTTATGCCGACGTCGTGATCCTCGACGACGTCACGCTCGAACGGCGGCGCACGCTCGCCTCGGACCCGTTGGTGCGCGAGATCGAATGCGATCCCGAGCGCGAGCTGATCTTCACCGCCTCGTACTTCGACGGCCGCGTGCGGGCCTGGGATGCGGTTCGAGGGAAGATGCTGGATGTCGTTCGGGTGGGCGGCTTCGTGCGGGCGCTGCGCTACGACGCGCGGCAACGCGTGCTCTTCGCCGGGTCGCGCGACGGCGTGTTCGAGCTACCCGTGACAGGCGACGCCGGCATCGGGAGCGCGTTCGCCCGACGCGCGCACTCGCCGGGCCGCTGAAGCGTCTGGCGCGCACGGGCCAGGCGCCTCGCGAATCACGGCTCGCGCGCGTCACTCGCCGCGCGTCACTCGCCGGGCCAAGGTGCGCCTTCGAGCTTCGCCAGCGCGATCTGGGCGCTGCGCCGCACCCAATACGACGAGTCGTTCGCCGCCGCGAGCCTGAGCGCGGGCAGCGCCGGGGCCGCAATGGCGCCCATGTCGCCGAGCACCGCCGCCACCTCGGCGCGCACGTGATCGTCGGGATCGGACTTCAACGCCTCGATCATGCGCGGAACCGCCGGCGCTCCCTGCTTGTAGACCACTTCGGCGACCGCCGCCCGCATCTCGTGACGCGGATGGGCGAACATCGCGAGGAGCCGGTCGGTCGGAACGCGCGGGGCCCATCCGACGGACGCCACCGCAGCGAGCGCCGCGCTCGCGACGCGGAAGTCCGGATCGTCGAAGAGCTTCACGAGCTGCTCGCCCGTGGGCGCGGCCGCCGACCCCAGGCACTGCGCCAGCTCCGCCGCGCGCACGCGCAGCGCGGCATCGGGATCGGAGAGCGATCGCGCGATCAGCGCGACGGCGTCGCGCACCCGCTCCGGCTGACCCGCGGCCATCGCGGGCGTCGCGAGGCGGCGCTGGATCGCGAAGCCGATCCCGGCGGCCACGTAGGCGCGCACCCACGGGTCGTCGTCGGTGGCGGCGCCGAACAGCGCCTGGACCGAGTCTTCCTTCGCCTCGTAGCCGGCGCCCACCAGGGTTCGCGCCGCGAGCCTTCGCGTCTGCACGTTCGGATCGCGCAGGCGCTCGTGGACGATCGAGAACGCGCGGGCGCGGGTGCTGGCGTCGGGCGGTGCCGGGAGATCGTCGATCTGGTCGACGAACGCGACCGCCGCATCGAAGGCGCGCGTGCGCGCTTCGGGAGTCGCTCCGGCAACCCACAGATCCTCGACGCGCGGCTTCGAGCGCGCCGCGCAACCGGGCAAGAACGCGGTCGACGTCAGCGCCAACGCCGCGAGCACCGTCGCGACGCACACGCAAGGCCGCTTCACGACCCGTTCCATCGGCTGCTCCGTTCGGACGGCGGAGAAGCCTAACAGGCGGAGTCACGCGCCGATGCGGGCTGCGCCCGCGTGTGGAGGCGTCTGCGCCGGGCTGCTCCACGCCTCGTCCCGCGAAGCGCGCGGGATTCGCGGACGCGGCGCGCGCCCGACACTTGCACGGCCGTCGGGAGTTGCGGATTCTGCGCACCGCCCGCCGAGTCACCGCCGGGCGGACATCGCTCACGTGGAAGCTCGCACGCGCTGGTCACGCTGGATCGAGCCGCGACTCGCGGCCCTCGACAGGACGTGCGAACGATTGCGCGACGATGCTCGCTTCCAGCGGCACGCGTTCCTCGCGCTCCTCGCGCTGCGCGGCATCGCGCTCGTCGCGATGTATTTCCACGAGGTGGGGCTCGACTCGGTCGATCTCGAGCAGACGCTCTTCCTGCGGTTCGTCACCGAGTCACGCTCGCTCGGCTTCGCGAGCGGCGCGTACCAGCTCGCGCGAGGCTATTGGCACGGTCCGTTCAGCTACGCGTTCTACGCGGCGCTGCTCGAGGGTCCCCACGCGACGCTCGCTGCGGGGCGGGCCGTCTCCGTCGCGGTCTACCTCGTGGCCGGGATCGTTTGGTACTTGAACGTTCGTCTGCTCTTTCCTCGCGGCCTGCACCTCGTCGGGCTCGCGGCGTTTCTCGTGGGGCCGAGCTGGCACACCATCCAGATCCGCCCGTACGCGCTCTACCTGCTGCTGGTCATCTGCGCGCAGTACTTCGCCGCGGTGCTGGTCGCCCGACCCGAGGCGCTGGCGCGCTTGCTCGCGACGGTGGGGCTCGCCGCGTCGCTGGCGTTGGGCTTCGCGAACCACCTCTATGGCGGCCTCGCGTTCGCGTCCACGCTGCTTCTCGCGGTCTTCGCGCTGGTCGCTCGTCGCGAGCCCGGCACGGCGGCGGCGCTGGTGGGCGCGCTCGTCGCCGCGGTGTCGATCACCGCGCCCTGGTTCGGCGGGCTCCTCGCGCAGCATTTCGCGGGGACGAACGCGAGCACGGCGCTGAGCGGCGCGGCGCTCTTCGCCGACCCGTTGGGACGGTGCCTCGCGCGAGCGGGCGCGCGCAATGCGCTCTTCATCGTGAGTGTGGCGCTGATCGCCGCGGCGTGGTGGCGGCGGCGCGTGGGGCCGCTCGCGATCACACTCGCCCTCGCGTGCGCGGCGCTCGCAGGCTTTCCGTTCGTGGTCGCGTGGATCTGGGTGGCGCACCTCGGCGATCGGCTGCGCACGCGCGTCGAGGGCGCGTGGATCGTGCCGCTGCTCTTCGGCTCGCTTCCGTGCTCGCTCGAGTTCTGCTCGCTCGAGGACAATTACCTGACGGGCTTTCGCAACCTGCCGCTGTTGCTGCTCGCCGACCTCTTGGTGCGCGGCTCCCGGCCGCGGGTGCGGCTGTTCGCGGCGTTCGCGCTCGGGGCTTACCTCGTCCAGCTCTCGATCTGGACGTTCGCGGGCGGGCCCTTCGGCGGCGACTCGCCGCACTGAAGCCGAGGCAACGACGCGCACACGGAGCGCGCGCGAGACGTCAGGGAGCGCGGGCGACCACCAACGTGTGCGGCCCGGTGGGGATGGGGTGACCGCTCACGTCGGCGAAACCCGCCGCACGGTACATCGCCGCGAGCTCGTGCAGCGTGTACGCGTCGCCCGCCGCCGTGGTGGCGAGCATCGTCAGGCTGAAGGACGCGGGCATGGGCGGCGACACGCGATCCTCGTTGGGTACGAACTCGAGCGCGGCGACGCGCCCGCCGGGCTTGAGCGCGGCGCGCACCTTGCGCAACAGCGTGACGCAGGTCGGTGGGTCGAAATGGTGCAGGAAGTTGGTGAGCAGCACGATGTCGTGCGGGCCGCCGTAGTCGACGTCGAAGGCGCTTCCGGCGCGGGTCTCGTAGCGATCCTCGACGCCCGCCTTGCGCGCGTTGGCGCGCGCCACCTCCAACACCGCCGCCCAGTCGATCGCCACCACCCGCGCGGCCGCGTTCTGGCGTGCGACCTCGATCCCGAAGAGCCCGTGGCCAGCGGCGATGTCCAGCACCGACATCGGCCCCGTCCGACCCTCGAGCACGATCGCGCCGAGCGGCGCGGCCATCGGCGCCATCATGGGCGCCATGCTGTGCGCGAACTCGACCCACGCCGGGTTGTCCGGCTCGACGGTGCCCTGACCGGGCAGCACCGTGCGGCCGCTGCGCACGATGTCGGAGAGATGATTGAACGGCGCCTGGACGACGGGATGCCCGAGGAAGCGCGCCGTGGAAGCCACGCTCGCGGGCGAGCGCGAGTCCAGGAAGAGAGCCGCGGTGGCGGTGTTCGCGTAACGCCCGTCGGTCTTCTCGAGCAGCCCGACGACGGTGAGGAAGTCGCAGAGGATACGAACGCCGCGCTCCGAGGACGCACAGCGGTGGGCGATGGACGCAACGTGTCCCGGGCCTTCGCCGATGGCGCGGAAGAGATCCAGCTCGATCGCGGCGCGCAGCGCCGCCGTGCGCTGATAGGCGAAGAGCGTCTCGAACACCAGCGCGGGCGAGGGTGCTTCCGGCATCGTCGAATCCTTGCTCATGAGGGCGTTCTCCTGCTCGGCGCGACCACGAGCGCTCACCGCGCGTCGGCTCCCTGCGGCGAACGAGGCCGAGCGCATCCAGCCGGCCGCCGCTGCCTTCTACCAGCGTCTTGGCCCGAGCGCGAACGCGGGGAAGTCCAGAACGATCCCACGCTGCCGAGCGCGACGTGCTATCCCGTCGCGCCCCCACGCGACGCGCGCTCGGCGCGCGTGCCCCGTCCATGAAGCTCGCACTGCTCTGGCTCATCGTGCTCCTCGGCTTCGCCACCGAGGCGAGCTTCGGCTTCGGCGCCACGGTCATCACCGTGACGCTCGCCTCGCAGCTCTTTCCCATCGAGTTCATCCTGCCGACGGTGGTGCCGGTGAACCTGCTGCTCTCGGTGTACCTCGTGAGCCGCTACCGGCATGCCGTCGATCGCGAGCTGCTGGTGAAGCGCGTGTTGCCTGCGATGATCGCCGGAGTGGCGGTGGGGTTGGTGGTGATGCGCAAGAGCAGCGACACCTCGCTCAAGCTCGCGTTCGCGATCTTCGTGGTGACGCTTTCGCTCCTCGAGCTCCGACGGCTGCTCGGCCCCGGCGCGAGCACGGCGGCGCGGCCCGTGGCGGACCCGCTGCGCGCGGCGATGCTCTTCGGCGCCGGCGTGATCCACGGGCTCTTCGGCTCGGGTGGCCCGCTGGTGGTCTACGTCACCGGGCGCGAGATCGACGACAAGCTGCGCTTTCGCAGCACCCTCGGCGCGCTGTGGGTGACGATGGGCTCGGTACTGGTCGTGGGCTATGCGCTCGGTGGGTTGCTCGACGCGCGGACGGCGCGCGCGAGCGCGCTGCTGACGCCGACGGTCGTGGCAGCAGTGCTGGTCGGCGAGCGCGTCCACCACTCGATCGACGAGCGGCCGTTTCGCATCGCGGTGTTCGCGCTGCTGGCCGTGGCCGGCGCGGCACTCGCCTGGTCCTGCGTTCGCTGAAGCGCCAGTGCGCGTGAAAGGCTCGGCCGCTACGGCTGTCCGGCCTTCTCCTTCGCGCGGCGCATCAGCTCTTCCATGGAAAGCGGGCGCGGCGCGGCGGAGGGAGCGGCGGAGGTCGCGGGCGGCGGCGCCGCTTCCGGCGGGCGCGTCCACGGAAACGCCTCGTAGAAAGGCCGACCTTGTCGCAGGTTGAGCGGGCCTTTCGAGAACGTGGGCACGTAGATCAGCACCACCAGCGCGCCGCAGATGATGCCGAGCGTCGGCAGGATCGCCTTGGCGACGTCGAGGAACGGTTGGCGAAAGATCGCCGCCGCCACGAAGAGATTGGTGGCGACCGGCGGCGCCAGGTAGCCGATCTCCATGTTGACGACGAAGACGATCCCGAAGTGGATCGGATCGATGCCGTAGTGGTTGATCGCCACCGGCGCCAGGATCGGGGCGAAGACGAGGGTCGCCGAGATCGAATCCATGAGCGCGCCGAGCACGATCAGCACGACGTTCACCACCAGCATGAACTGCCACGCCGACAGGTCCGCCGACATCGCCCAGCGCTGGATCACGCCGGGTGCGTCGACCTCCGCCAGGAAATCGTTGAGCCCGAACGCGAGCACCACGATCAGCACCAGGCTGCCGATCAGCGTCGCCGCTTCCATCAAGATGCCGGGGATCTGCCCCCAGCGAACGTCCCGATGGATGGCGCAGGAGATGACGACACTCGCCGCGAACGCCATCGCGCCAGCCTCGGTGGGCGTGAAGACACCGCCGTAGATCCCGCCCAGCACGATCGCCGGCAGCGTCAGCGACCACGCCGCTCCCGCGAGCGCGGACCCGAGACGCGCGGCGCTGAAGGGCTCTCGCGAGCCCGGCACCGAGAGGCCCGTCGCCACGCTGTAGATCGCCAGCAACGAGGCGATGAAGACGGCGGGAACCAGCCCCGCGAAGAAGAGATCCGATGGATCGACGGCGGCGGTGCCCTGCACGCTGATCGCGTAGATCAGCATCGCGATCGCCGGCGGGATCATGCAGCCCAAGCTGCCGGCGCTGGTGATGAGACCGATCGAGAAGCTCTTCGGATAGCCGGACTGGATGAGCGCCGGGAACATCACGCTGCCCACGGCGACCAGCGTCACCGGCGAGGAACCGGAGATCGCGGCGAACACGATGCACGCCACCACCGACGCCACCGCCAGCCCGCCCGGCAACCAGCCCACGGCCGCACGCGCCAGCTCGGTCAGGCGCGGCGCGATGCCGCCTTTCGTCATGATCGAGCCGGACGCGATGAAGAACGGGATCGACAAGAACACGTTCTTGCTCACCAACGACTCGATCTTGGTGACCATCCTGCTGAGCTGAACCATCGGCTCGGCGTCGGGCAGCCAGAGCAGGAAGGAGAGCCCGGTGGCGACTCCCACGATCACGAACAGCCGCGCGCCGAGCAGCGCCAGCACGAAGATCGCGAGCAACAGCCAGAATCCGTTCACTCGGCCGGCTCCCGCTGGATGCCGAGCTGCGCGAGCGTGTCGTCGTCACCCGCGCGGATCTGACCGGTCCAGGTTCGCCACGCTTCCAGCACGAAGCGAAATGCCAGCGAGCCCATGCCGTAGGGGATCGACGAGAACACCAGCCACTTGGGGATCGGCAAGGCCGTGAGCGTCCCCGCCGCACCCTCGGTTGCGCGCCAGAGCTCGTAATGCTCGACGCACGAGCGCGCGCCCAGATAGCCGATGCCGAGGCAAAACGCCGCGGTCACCAGGTGGCCCACCGCCGTGGCCGCCGGCAGCATCGAGTCCGGCCACAGCTTGGAGCCGACGTCGAGCGCCAGGTGCTTGCGATCGTGGGCGGCGAGCGTCGCGCCGATGGTTCCCAGCCACAGCGTGAACCCGAGCGCCAGTGTCTGCGACCAGACCAACCCGTTCGGCACCAGCCGCACGAACGCGACCTGCAGGAGCCCGAGGACGATCCCGAGGCCCGTGCCCTTCGGCACGGCGCGAGGCCAGGGCTCGTGGCGCGTGCGAAACGCGAGCACCGAGACCAGCGCCGCCACCAGCCCGACGAGCGCCGGATTCGCGAGCCAGCTCCCGGCACGCGTGCTCACTCGCTGCGCGACGTCGAGAAAGACCACCACGCCCATGATCGCGAGCATCGTCGCGACCACGACCTGCTCGACGCGGTAGAGCCAGTCGTCGAAGCGCTCCACCCACCGCATGCGATCACTTGCCCGCTTGGCGCAGCGTCGCGAGGCCCTTCTCGATCTGCGCGTAGAGCGCCTTCTCGCCGCCGCTCGCCTTGGCGAGGTACGCCGCCCGTCCCGTGGCCGCGGCCTTCTCGAACTGCGCCAGCTCGTCGCGGGTGGGGGCGTAGACCTGAATCCCCATGGGCCCGAAATTCTCGACCAGGAGCGGGTTGAGAGCGCGGATCTCCTTGCGCATCCGCTGCATCAAGCCGGCGCGCGGCGCGAGCAGCGCGCTCTTGCTCTTGGCATCCAGCGCGTCGAACCACGCCGCGTTGAAGACGATCGCCGCTGCTTGATAGATGTGATTCGTGAGGCTGTAGAACTTGGTGCCGCTGGTCCACTGCGCGGCTTGCGAGAAGAGCGGTGTGTTGTCGTAGCCATCGATCACGCCGGTCTGCAGCGAGGTCAGCACCTCGGTGACGGCGATCGGCACCGGCGACGCGCCGAACGCCCGGTACATCTCGAGGTGCACCGGCGACTCCTGGCTGCGCATCTTGTGGCCCTTGAGATCCGCGGGCGTCTTCACGAAGCCGAAATTGGTCCCGAACGAGCGGTAGCCGTTCTCGCTCCAGAACCCGAGCACGAGCCCGCGGTCGCGGAACGCCTTCTCGAGCGTCGCGAGCGCCACCTCGTCGAGGATCCGATCCGCTTCCTCGGGCGTGCGGAAGAGATACGGCATCTCGAGCACGGCGAGCTCCGGGACGATCGACGAGAGCGCCGCGGTGGACGCTCCGACCGCCTGGATCTGGCCGCGCGCGCACGCCTGCACCGACTCGTTCTCGTCGCCGAGCGCTCCACCCAGGAAGACCCGCGCCTTCACCGCCCCGCCGGTATCGGCCTCGATCTGCTTGCGATACTCCTCGAGCCCCTCGGACCAAGGCGTGCCCTCGGGCGCCACCGTGGCGATCTTCATGGTCGCGCCCGCCGCTTCTTGCGCCGCGGCGCGCCCGGCCGACAGCGTGAGCAGGGCGCCGATCGCGACGAGCATCGGCCAGGGGCTGCGCGACGGGCCACCGTTTCGCGGCGAACGCATCAGAAGAGCTCCGCCGCGCGGGCCAGAAGCTTGCGCGCGTTCTCCTGCTCGATCTTCTGCTCGGGCTCGACGTCGGGAAGCACCCGCGGATCGGCGTTCGCGACCTCGTTCAAGAGCTGCTCGAAGAGCGCCTTGTCTCCCTTCTTGGTGGCGTAGAACTCCGCCATCAGGACCTTGGTACCGAAATAGTTCGGAGCGAGGGCCAGCGAGCGATCGAATTGCTGCTTCGACTTCGCGAGGTCGCCGCCGGCGAAGCCCGGTGCTTTCGCGTAGTACGTGCCCAGCAGCCGCGGGCCCGAGCCGTGGAAGAAGCCCTCGTCCACCTCGGCGAGCCGCGACGCGAGCTTGAAGAGCTTTTCCTTGTAGAGCAGCACCTTCTGGATGCCTTGCTCGTTCGCCTTCCGACCCAGGTTCGCGTAGTACCACTGCAACGCCGGCGCATCGTCCTTGGTGCACGCGCTGAGCGCGTCCGTGTCCTTGCCACCTGCCAGGACCAGTCGCTTGAACTCGGGGTTGAGCGCCAGCGCGCGCTCTCCGTATTGCGCGCCCGCCTCGTAGGTCGCGAGGCGTGCGTCCTTCTGCGCTTCGCCGAGCATGTGCCCGTACGCGAGCAGGTAGTTGGCGCGCGAGAGCTTCGCCAGGATCTCGCGCGCGGTCGGGTCCTGGGCCACCACCTTCTCCCACGCGGCGATCGCGCGTCGGATCTCGTCCGGGTTCTCGCGTCGCGCCCACGCCTCGTCGCCCTCGCGCACCAGATCGCCGAGCTGGGAGACGTCGGCGGTCTTCGCTGCGCTCACGTTGTAAGCGGTCGAGCGGCCCGAACAACCGCCGACCGCGAGAATCGCCGCCGCGCTCAATCCGACGAGCGCCGCGCGCTCGCGTTTGCATCGCACCATTGGTTTTCCTCCCCGCCCCGGCCGAGGGGCCGCGCATCGTAACCCGAGCCCTCACCACACGCGCAAGGTTTCCGCATCGCGCTTTCCGCATCGCGCCGGCCATCGAGCGCAGCTCACGTCGCGAGGAGCGCCGCGGCGTGGCACCGCCTGCAGACTCCGCCTGCACTGGAACCGCACGCGTGCGCCGCGCTTGCTGCACGACTCGACTCGAAGCTCGGGTTCGTTCGCCGCGCACGGTGCCGGCGATTCACACCGAAACGTGCGGAGAGGCGCCATGCGGAGTGTCTTGGCCCCGCCCCAGGTCCCAGCCGAGGAGCTCACCCGCCGCCGTGCTCGTCGCGCGGCGATGCTGTGGTGCGTGCTGATGGCGGCGGGATTCGCCGGTCTTCGCTACCTGCTCGACGCGCGCCCCGAGTTCGTGGGCGCGCCACCGCGTTACCCCACCAGTGTGCTCGTGCAAGAGGCACCGCGGGTGCTGCTGCGCGGCGTGAGCGACGACGTCTCCGCGGTCGACGAGGTCCATCCCGACACGGCGGACGTGCGCTTCGAGCTCGCCGCGCGCACGGACTCGCGCGGGCTGCGCGTGTTGCAGGAGCTCGCGGGCACGTTCGAGGCGCGCTTCACGCTGATCAACTCGCGACCGGATCCGGTGTTCGTGCTCCTTCGGATGCCGCACCCGTACGCCGACGGGACGAGCGCCGTCGGCATGGCCACCAAGGCGGTGCGCCTCGAGGCCGACGGGCCCGGGGTGCGCGAGTCGAGCGCCTCGGCGTGGTATTGGAGCGGGCGGCTCGACCCCGGCGCGCACCGCGCCCTGGTGGTCGGCTACGAGACGGCCGGCGTCGGCGGCGTGCGCTACGCGCTCGACACCGCACGCGACGCTGCGATCCGGGCGCTGCGCGTGGCCGTGCGCGTGACCGGCGTCGATCGGCTGGTGTGGGACAGCAAGGGCGGCGGCGGGCACCCGAGCCCCGAGGACGGACCCGAGGCTCGTTCGGTGATCTGGGAGCGCAAGGATTTCCTTCCGCCCGACGAGTTTCACGTGGACGTGCCCGAGGGTCGGAGCCTGCACCAGGCGCTCGGCAAGCTCGTGGAGATGGGCCCGCTCGTGTCGGCGCTCTACTTGGTCACGATCCTGAGCTCGATCGCCGCACGGCGCGCGCTGAGCGCCACGATCGTTCAGACCGTGGCGATCGCGTTCTTCTTCTATTTCCCGCTGGTGCTCTACCTCAGCGTGCGGATGCGCTTCGGGATCGCCGTCACCCTCGCCGCGGGCATCCCCGGGCTCTTGCTGGCCAACTACCTGCGCTGGGTGCTCGGCCCGCGGCGGGGACTCGTCGGTACCGCGCTGGCCGTGGCGATCTTCGAGATCTTTCCGACGCTCGCGGCGTTCGGCGCTTGGAACCGCGGGCTGGTGCTCTTGATCTGTGGGCTGGTGACGCTGGCGGTGGTGATCGATCTGCAAAACCGCGCGTTTCGCGCGAGCCTCGCCGCAGCGGCGGCGCCCGCTGCGTCCGCCGCCGCGCCCCTGGTCATCGCGTTCGCGCTGGCGATCCTCGCGAGCCCGGCTCGCGCGGCCGCGCCGTCCGAAGCCTCACCGGTGACGGTGACGTTGCCGGCGAAGCTGATACCGAGCGACACGGCACGCGTCGGCCCTGCCGAGCCGATGGTGGCGAGCCTCGGCGTGGCGCGTTACGAAGCGCGCTTCGAAGAACGCTTCGTGGAGGTGCGCGCGACGATCGCGGTGGAGGTGGTGCGCGAAGGTCCACCCGACCGCGTGCTCGTTCCCGCAGGCGTGCCGATCGTGAGTCGGACGCTGAGCGCCGGCCTCTATCTCGCGCCCGTCGCCGCCGGCCTCGGGCTCGGCGCGCGTGGCACGCCGCGCGGCACGCTGGAGGTCGTCTATCGCGCGCCGCTGGCGCACGCGGGCGAACGCGTGGAGGTCGAGCTGCCGTTGCTCGTCGACCAGGCCGGAACGTTCGAGGTCAGCGGACCACCCGTGCGCCTCGACGTGACCCACGGGCTCGTGTGGAGCGCGCGCGTCGACACCGAAGGCCACTGGGCGATCGGAGTCACCGGGCACGACCCGCTCACGCTCGGCTACGACACGCGTGCCGGCGCCGACGCAGCCGAGCGCGCGGCCGCGCCAGGCGATGTCGCGATCTACGGCATCCGCGTGCTGAACGCGGATCAGCTCACCGTCCTTCATTCCGACGGAAGCTGCGCGCACTTCGCGGCCTTCGAGCTCGCCGCCGATCATCCCGACGTCTTCGAGGTGATGCTGCCCGGCGGCAGCCAGGTGCTTTCCACCATCGTCGACGGTCGCGAAGCGACGCGCGCGGCGCGCGACGGCGAGCGCTATCGCATTCCCCTCGAGCCGCTCGCGCGGCGCGGCGAGAGCCGCCTGGTGGCGATCCGTCTCGCGCTGCCGCCGCAGCCGCTCGGCTTCCTGGGCTCGTTCGAGCTCGATCTGCCCCAGCTCGACAGCACCGTCGGGGCCATCCGCTGGACGATCGCGCTGCCCACGAGCTTCCACGCGCGGGTGGTGTCGAGCGGCATGGAGGAGCTCGGCGATGCGCCGCCGCTCGACGCGTTCGGCGATTACGGTCGCGCGCTCGCGGGCCGGCGCATGATCGCCCTCGGCAAGACGCTCATGCCGGTGAGCCGGGTTCACGCCACCGTGCGCTACTTCCAGCGGGTGAATGGCGTGAGCGACGATCTGGACGGATCGCTGCCGCGCGCCAACGCCGGGCCCGCAGGCGCGGCACCGTTCCAAGCGCCGTTCTTCACCAGCGCCGCGCGCGGGCGTTCGAGCTGACGGACGCGCGGCGGCCGAGCGCCGCGCTTCTGGCGCTCAGGCCTTCTTGGGCGCCGCGGGCTTCTTGGCGGCGGCGGGCTTCTTGGTTGCCGCAGGCTTCTTGGCGGCGGGTGCCGCCTTGGACTTCGCGACCGGGGCGGCTGCTGCGGGCTTCTTGGCGCTCGTGCTCTTGCCCGCCTTGCGATCCCAATAGCGCCGGATCTCGGTGGCCGCGTCGGGCGTGTCGCTCTCGCCGTCGGGATGGTCGAACTTGACCTTGCCCATGCGACGCGCGGCGGTGAGCGCGAGCTCGCGCAACCGCGGGTTCCGCGAGCCGATGGCGATGAGCGTCTTGTTCATCGCGTCGCGCGTGAAGTTCGGCGCCGGATGAATGGTCGACTCGATGCGCTCGATCTCGCGCGTGAGCTGCGCGTCCGAAAGCACCTGGTCGCGCTGCGCCAGCTCACCCAGGATCATCCAGCCGGCGCGCCCCAGCCACTCGTCCTTGGAGCGGGTCCACGCGGCGACGCGATCGCGCGCGTGGCGGCTGCGCGCCGCGAGCTTGGTCGCGAAAATGTCGGCCAAGGGGTAATAGCGAATCGCCGACGCCCAGCGATCGAGATCCGCCGGGCTGATGCGCTGCGGATCGGCGACCAGCGCCGCCAGCATGCGGGCGTCCAGGTTGCCGGTGCGCCAGAGCTCCAACGCGAGCTCGTGGTTCACCTCGATCTGCTTGCGAAGCTTCTCGAGATCGGCTGGGCTGACGCCGAACAAGGGTTCGGTAGCGCCGCGTTTCCGGAAAATGGCGCGATTTTGCTCCGTACCCATCGACCCAAGGGTCTTGAGGATCTGGGCCACGTTCGGCTTCGGCATCCGCATCTCTCCCTCGTGAGCGCGTCGTCACGGACCGTCACCACGCCGTCACGACGGCGCCCGCCCGCACGGATGAACGAGCGCGGCGAGGGGGTTCGGGTCCGGAGGGCAGAATTGTAGCGCGAAATCGTGTTTTTGCCCCAACCCCCGCAATTCGGGCACGAGAATTCGGCGCTTCGCGGCGCACTTCGAGGCTGCGCGCGCCGGCTCAGGTGGGCGCTGGCGCGAGGTGAGCGCGCGGGATCCAGCCCTCGTCGCCACGCGCATCGCGCACCCACGCCCAGCCATGAAGCTCGCGATCGACGAGCACCTCGTCGCCGGCTTCGACGGCGAGCTCGCGCGCGGTGTAGTCGCCGAGCGCGCGCCCACGATCACCGTCGATCGCCAGCACGTCCTCGGGCACCCAGCCCTCCTTGCCATCCGGCGCGGAGGCCCAGATCCAGCCCGGATACTCGCTGTCGCGGCGCCCCAGACGCAGCTCGTCGCCAGCGCGGAGCGCGATCGGGTCCGCGTAGACCACCTGGTGCGCACGGGTGACACGAGCGCGAATCACAGCGCCTCGCGGTAGAGGTCGATGTCGGGATCGAACGTCGACTGGATCTTGGCCACCTCGCTCGCGGCCGACGCGGAGCAATGCAGCGACTCCTCGAGCACCGCCGCCGTGGCGTAGTTCAGGATGTCCACGCCTCGGCTCCACGCCAGGAACGGATCCCCTGAGTCGCGGGGATCGTCGCAACCTCGGAACAGCGCCCCCGCGAAGAGACCCACGATTCCCGCGACGTGGTCTTGCTTGATGATGTCGAGGAGATCACGGTTGGGATCGTTGGGATCGCGCAGTCCGCACAAGCTCGACCCGACCAGGTGATCCGAGCGCGCGATCAGCACGCTGCGTTTGCGCGGCCGGGCGGCATTCCACTGCGCCTCCTCGCCGG
>JAXLQJ010000025.1:0-102374 GCA_046331705.1 bacterium
GGCGATCGCCGAGCGCGGGCCGCGCCGGCGCCCCCGCGCGGCGAGCGTGCCGACGTCAGGCGGACTTGATGCGCGGCTCGGGTCCCGGGGTGGGCGTCGCGGACGAGGGCGTGGCGTCGGTGGCGGGCGAGCCGTTCGACGATAGGCCCGCGCGGCCCTCGCCGAGCTGCGTGTCGTTGATCGCCGTGGCCGGCGGGCGCTTGGTGGCGGGCACCCGTGAATCGCTGCTGCCGGCGCCGTTCTCCACGGGCGCGAGCGCCACCACGTGGGTCGAGAGCCAGCTCAGCGTCTCGTCCAGCACACGCTCGAACTGATGACCGTGGAAGCCGAACGCCTCGAAGAAATGACCGAGCCACGGGAGCACCAGACAGCGCGCCGCGGTGCCCGAGGCCTCGAGCGCCTGGTGCAGGGTGCGCGCGTGGTAGGGCGGGACGACATGATCCATCTCGCCGCTCATCAAGAGCACGGGGCTCTTGATCTGATCGACGACGTGGATCGGCGAGCGCATCTTGTATGCCTCGTCGGGGTCCTCGAAGACCTCGCCGAAGAGCTGACGATGCTCGTCGTCGACGTTCGGCAGGAAGCCGCGCGCGGCCTTCACGTGCGCGGCCAGATCCGCGAGCGGCGCCAGCGCCACCACCGCCTTGAAGCGCTCGTCGGCGGCGGCCGTGAGCAACGCGGTCTGGGCACCGCTCGCGTGCCCGACGATGGCGACCGGCTCGGTGACGACGCCCTTGTCGAGCAGCGTGCCCACCGCCTTGCGGATCGTGCCGACGGCCTTCGGCCCGGAGCGGTCGTCCGCCCCCTCGGAACCGAAGCCGCGCTGGTACACGCCGACCACGGCGAGCCCGGCGTCGACCAGCGGTCGCACCAGCCACTCGTAGTCGGTGGGGAAGAGCGGACGCGCCGGAACCAGAAAAATGGTGGCGCGCGCCGCGGCGTCGGGGCGATAGACGAGACAGTTGACCGTGCGGCGGTCGGGTCCCGGAAAGCTCACCGTTTCGGTGCGCATGGCCCGGCGAGGCTACCTGAGCCCGCAAACCGATGTCCAGGAAATCGCTCGTATCGCTCGATTGCGCGACAGCGAAACGCGCTCCTCGCCGCTCGCCAGACCGTGGAGGGACGCGATCCTTGGCGTCCTCCGGCGCACGTCGAGTGGCTGCGGGGGCGGCGCCGCTCAGCGGTCGAGCAGCGCCCGGAAACCAGCCTCGTCGAGGATCGTGATTCCCAGCTTCTGGGCCTTCTCGGCCTTCGAGCCGGGCTTCTCGCCGACCACCACGTAATCCGTCTTCTTGCTCACGGACTCGCTCACCTTGCCGCCTCGTTCCTCGATGGCGCGGCGCGCCTCGTCGCGGGAGAAGCCGGCGAGGGTTCCCGTCACCACGAACGTCTTGCCGAGGAGCGGCCGCGCGCCTTCGCTCAGCGCCGCCGGTTCGCCGAGACCCGCGGCCCGCAGCGCCGCGACCACCTCGCGATTTCGCTCGTTGGCGAAGAACGCGAAGATGCTCGCCGCCACCTCGGGCCCCACGTCGCTCACGTTCTGGAGCTCCTCGAGGCTCGCGTCTCGAATCGCCTCGAGGCTGCGGAAATGGTTCACGAGCTGCCGCGCGGTGGCGCGGCCGACGTGGCGGATGCCGAGCGCGAGGACGAGCCGATCCACCGAGCGCGCGCGGCTAGCCTCGATCGCCTCGCGCAGGTTGGTGGCGCTCTTCTCGGCCATCCGCTCCAGCTCGGCGAGCTGGGCCTCGGTCAACGCGTAGAGATCCGCTGGGCTCGTGGCGAGGCCCTTCTCGACGAGCTGATCGACGAGCTTGGCGCCCAGCCCCTCGATGTCCATGGCGTCGCGCGACGCGAAGTGCCGAAGCGCCTCCTTGAGCTGCGCCGGGCACTGACTGTTGACGCAGCGGTAGGCGACCTCGCCCTCCTCGTGCTCGACGGGCGAGTCGCACGACGGACAGCGCGCGGGCATCTCGAACTCGCGCTCGTCGCCGGTGCGCTCGTCGGCGAGCACGCGCACCACCTCCGGGATGACGTCTCCGGCGCGCTGCACCATCACCCGGTCACCGATGCGCACGTCCTTGCGACGCACCTCGCCCAGGTTGTGCAGGGTCGCGCGGCTCACGGTGACTCCACCCACGTCAACCGGCTCGAGGTGCGCCACCGGCGTCAGCGTCCCGGTGCGTCCCACCTGCGCCACGATGTCGTTGACGCGGGTGCGCGCCGGCCGCGGCGGGAACTTGTACGCGAGCGCCCAGCGCGGGGTCGCCGTGAGGGTGCCGAGGGCGCGCTGCTCGGCGAGCGAATCGACCTTGATGACGACGCCGTCCACCTCGTACGCGAGCTCGTCGCGTCGCGCCAGGATGTCCTCGCGATAGGCGAGCACGTCCTCGATCCGGCTCACCCGCTTGCGCAGCGGGTTCACCGGGAAGCCCCACGCGGCGAGCGCCCCGAGGGCATCGTGGTGGCTCGCGAGATCGACGCCTTCGACGCCACCCACCGCGTACGCGAAGAAGCGCAGCGGTCGCGACGCCGTGAGCTTGGGATCGAGCTGGCGAATCGAGCCGGCGGCGGTGTTGCGCGGGTTCTTGTAGGTGGGCTCGCCGGCGGCGAGTCGGCGCGCGTTGAGCCGCTCGAACTCGGCGAGCGGAATGTAGACCTCGCCACGCACGTCGAGCCGCGCGGGTGTCGGGTGGTGCTTCGACGCGTGAAGCTCGAGCGGGATCGAGCGCACCGTGCGCAGGTTGGCGGTGACGTTCTCGCCGATGGTGCCGTTGCCGCGCGTCGCGCCCAAGGCGAAGCGGCCGCGCTCGTAGATCAGCCGGATGGCGAGCCCGTCGATCTTGGGCTCGCAGACGTAGTCGACGGGCTCGTCCTCGCCGCGCTCGAGGAGCTTGCGGACGCGCGCGTCGAACTCGCGCACCTCCGCTTCGTCGAACGCGTTGGCGAGGCTCAGCATCGCCACGTCGTGGGTCACCGGCTCGAAGCCCTCGAGGGGCTCGCCGCCCACCCGCTGGGTCGGCGAGTCGGGGCGCAAGAGCTCCGGGAACTCGGCCTCGAGCGCCTGCAGCTCGCGGTAGAGGCGATCGTAGACGGCGTCGTCGACCTCGGGATCGTCGAGGACGTAGTAGCGGTGCGCGTGGTGGCGGATCGCTTGGATCAGCGCCTCCATCCGGTCTTCGGCCTGGGCTCGATTCATCCCTGCTCACTCCGCGACGGGCGCCGCGGCGACGCGGCGCGAAGACGGCGAGTTGGTTGACGACCGGGAGGGGGGCGCCGATACTCGCCGCGAATTCGCGGCTCGGCGCGCGAATCGAGCGAGCGCCCCATGTTTCCGCTGCGCGACACCGTCCCCTCCCGCTCCGTCCCGGTCGTCACGTGGACGCTGCTGGTGCTCAACGCCGTGGCGTGGCTCTACGAGCCGATGGTCTTCGACCGGCTCCACGGAGTGCGCACGATCGATCCCGCGTTCATGTCGCGCTACGGGCTCGTGCCGCTCAAGTTCTTCTGGTACGGCGAGGCGCACCCCTTCGATTGGTGGGGGCGATTCTCGCCGATCCTGACGTCGATGTTCCTGCACGCGAGCTGGATGCATTTCCTGGGCAACATGCTCTTTCTGTGGATCTTCGGCGACAACGTCGAGGATCGGCTCGGCAAGCCGCGTTTCGTGCTCTTCTACCTCCTCTGCGGCACCGTGGCGGCGCTCATCCAGACCTACCTGGTGCCACGCTCGGGTGTGCCGATGGTGGGGGCGAGCGGCGCCATCGCGGGGGTGCTGGGCTCGTATTTCCTGTTCTTCCCACGGGCTCGCGTGCTGACCGTGGTGCCGATCTTCTTCTTCATCCAGGTCATCGAGATCCCGGCCTTCTTCTTCCTCGGCTTCTGGTTCCTGATGCAGTTCCTGAGCGGCGCGGCGACGGTGGGCGACGCGGGCAACGGCGGCGGTGTGGCGTTCGGCGCGCACGTCGGCGGGTTTCTCGCGGGCTTGGTGCTCGGGCCGCTGCTCGCGCGACGCACTGCGCGCAAGGCGACCTATCCGACGCGCGAGGTCTTCCACCCCTGGTGAGCGCGGTTGGCGGCGCCGCGGGTCAGTCGCCCGCGTAGCCGAGGGCCTTGAGCGTTTCCTTCGCCGCGCCGTCGAGCTCGACGTTGCCGGTGGTGAAGGCGTTGGCCTTGCGTTCGCCGAGGGTGCGCGCGAGCCGGGCCGACAGCTCGAGCGCGCGAATGGGGCGCTCGGCGACGAGGTTCTGGGTCTCGCCAGGATCGACCGCCAGGTCGTAGAGCTCGCCGTCGTGATCGCGGCCGTCGTCGATGTACTTCCAGGTGCCGTCGATGAGCGCCTGGCGATGCCAGCTCTCGATGCTGCGCGAGGTGAGCGGACGCGCCGGCGGTTCGACGCCGCCGAGGATCGCCGCAGACAGGTCGATCCCGTCGAGCGCCGCGCTCGGGCTCGCGCGAGCGGAGGCGCCGCTCGCGAACGCCACCAGCGTGGGGAAGAGATCGACCGTCGACACGGGCGTTCGCACCACGTGCGGCGCCACGGCCCAGGTGCGCGGCGGCACGACGACCAGCGGCACCCGGATCATCTCCTCGTAGACCGTGGTGTTGTGGAAGATCCGGCCGTGCTCGCCGAACGCCTCGCCGTGATCGGCGGTGACGACCAGCAGCGTGTCTTCGCCGAGCTGCGCGTCGTCGAGCGCCTTCACCAGCGCCGCCACACCGTCGTCGGCGTAGCGGAAGTTCTCGTCGTAGCGGTCGCGGGCGAAGTCGAGCTCCCAGCCTTCCAGCGCCACGCGGATGCGTGGAGCGATCGATTTCCAGGTGGCGATCAGCGTCGTGGCGTCGGCGTTGCCGAGGAACATCCCGCGATAGGGCGGCGGCGCCAGGTAGGGATGGTGCGGCGGCACCTGATGCAGGTAGACGAACGCGGGCGCGGCGGGATCGCGGGCGAGGAACTCGAGCGCCCGCTCGTTGAGCGTCGCGGGGATCATCGAGCGCGGGCGCGGGATCTCGGGGTCCATCACCGTGCTCTTGTCGCGAAACACCTCGTGGATCTCGTCGAACTCGCGCAGCCCGCCGAATCCAGTGGACGCGTTCGGATTGCCCACGATCGCCACGCTGCGCGCGCCACGCTTGCGTAGCTCGCCCGCGAGCGTCGGCACCGCCTCGCCGAGCTTGGTCTCCCGCACCACCACGCCGCTGCGCTCGGGGTAGAGACCCGTGAGAATCGCGGCGGTGGAGGCGATCGTGTACGAGGAGGCGCCGTAGGCCCGCTCGAAGCGCACCCCGCGGGCGGCGAGCTGCTCGAGGAAGGGCGTGGTGGGGCGCGCGTAGCCGTACGCGCTGGAATGCAGCGCGGAGGCGGCGTCGAGGATCACCAGGACCACGCGCTTGGGTGGGCTGGGTGCTCGCGGTGCGCTGGTGATCGGCGTGGCGACGGTGCCGGCGCGCGTGACCAGCCGAGGCGCTTCGAGGCGAACGCGCGCGGCGGGATCTCCCGTGACGCGGATCTCGATTGCCCCCAACCCGTCGCGGCCGCGGGGGATGCGCGCCCGCAGCTCGCGAGCTTGCGTCGGCACCGGTGCGTCCTCGAGCAGCGCGCGCCGTGGTGGGTCGTCGCGCAGGACGGAAACCGCGAGCCGTGCCGAGCCATCGGTCGCATCGTCGCGGTGGACGCGCGCGGTCAGCTCACCAGCGCCGAGCTCGGCGATCGGAAACCTGAGCGCGATCGGCGCGCGAAGCCACCACACGCCATCGTGCTGCTCGGCACGCGGCTCGCTCGCCGTGGGCAGGTCCGCGGCGTCGGTGGGGCGCACCAGCGCGATTCGCGTGATGCGTGCCGCGAGCGTGCGCGCGTCTTGCGAGCGCGGGTCCACGTCGGCGGGGCGGGTCACCCGCGCCCATTCGAGGTCGAGGTCGCCGTCGCCGATCGGCAGCGCCCCGGCGGGAACGTCGAGGGCCACGGTCTGCGTGCCGCGCGCGAGCGTGAGGGGCGCCTGCGTGAGCGGTCTGCCAGCGGCGACGCGAACCGCGAGCGTCTGCGCTTGGCCAGGCGGCATCGGCGCCGGCGTCAACGCGATCTCCAGCCGACGCGCCGCTGGGTCGAGCGCGCGCACCCGCACCCGCGCGTGCGTGGCCGTCACCCACACCCCGCCGCGCCCGGCCTCCAGGCCGGGATCGCCGAAGCCTTCGACGAGCTCGATCGCATCGGGCGAAGGGCGCGGGCGCTCCGCCTCGACCGAATCCCACACCACGCGCTCGCCGACCACCTGGACCAGCGCGTCCGCGGCGCCGAGGTCGATCGTCCGCGCCGGACCGCGGTCGCAGGCGATCAGCAGCGCGAGCAGCGCCAGCCAGCCGAAGCGGAGTCCTGCATGCCCGCCGCTCGCGGCCGCGGTCGCTCGCGCCACGCCGTGCCGACACCCGCGCCTACGCACCATTCGCGAGCTCCAAGTCACGGGCCTCGAGCCTCGAACCGGAAGCGCCGCGAACCCTACATCCCGGTCGCGTGGTAGCCCGCGTCGACGTGCAGCACCTCGCCGGTGATGCCCGTGCCGAGCGGCCCCAGCAGTGCCAGCGCCGCGGCACCCACCTCGTCGGCGGTCACGTTGCGCTTGAGCAGTGCCCGCTCCTCGTGGTGGTGAAGCATGTCGCGAAACCCGTGGATGCCCGCGGCGGCCAGCGTCTTGATGGGGCCGGCGCTGATCGCGTTCACGCGGATGCCGCGGGGGCCGAGATCCTGCGCCAAGTAGCGAACCGCGGCTTCGAGGGCCGCCTTCGCGACCCCCATCACGTTGTAGTGGGGCAGGGCCTTCTCGGCGCCGTAGTAGGAAAGCGTGAGCACGCTGCCGCCGCCGCGGCCCTCGAAGAGCGGAAGCGCGGCGCGGGTCAGCGCCACCAGGGAGTAGACGCTGATGTCGAGCGCGGCGCGGAAACCCTCGCGATCCGTGGCCACGAAGTCGCCGGTCAGGTCCTCGCGCCGGGCGTATGCGACCGAGTGCACCAGCACGTCGAGGCCGCCGAGCGCGTCTCGGATGCGCCCGAAGGCCGCGTCGATGTCGGCATCGCTCGCGACGTCGCAGGGGGTCAGCAACGCGGCGGAGATGCTCTCGGCCAAGGGGCGGACGCGTTTCTCGAGCACCTCGCCTTGGTAGGTGAGGGCGATCTGGGCGCCTTCGTCGGCGAGGCGCTTGGCGATTCCCCACGCGATCGAGCGCTCGTTCGCCACCCCCACGACCAGCGCCTTCTTCCCCTGCATGCTCGGCATGTCCCATTCACTCCCAACGGTCTCCGGTGAGCTGAACGACGACGTCGCGCTGGCGGGGGCGATTGTCGAAATCGATGAGCACGACCTGTTGCCAGGTGCCGAGCAAGAGCTCGCCGTCGGTGAACGGAATCGTCACCGAGCAGCCGAGCAGTGCCGCCCGCACGTGCGAATGGCCGTTGCCGTCGTGCCAGGTATCTTCGTGGTGGTAGTGCGCGTCGCGCGGCGCCAATCGCTCGAAGAGCGCCGGGACATCCTCGAGCAAGCCCGGTTCGAGCTCGAGCGTGGTGATGCCGGCGGTGGAGCCGCTCACGAACACCAGCGCCTGGCCGTGCTGAAAGCGGTGCTTGCTGACCAGGTCACGAACCGAGCCGGTGAGGTCGCGAATCTCGGAATCGCCGCGCGTCGAGACGTGGATGCGATCCGTGACGATGGTCATGTTGGGCGAATCCCGGCCGCGCTCGGCGCGCCGAGTGTATCCCGCATCGTCGACCAATCCTGCTCCGGGACAGGTCTCGGGCGCGGCCGGACGCGGCCCTGGCGCACCGGCTCGGTGGATCGTTCGAACCTCCCGTGGCGCCGACCACGATCGGGCGCCCTTCCCGAAAACCTGACGCGTCGAAGTCGTGACACTGACAATTTCTGCTGGGTAGGCGCGCGCTCTGCCCCAAATGCTCGAAATATTCCGGACGCTTCGGATGGAGCCAAGATTGCATTGTCCAGCGGGCACTTGGGCGAGCTGCCGCGTTCGGCGAGCCTTTTCCCTTGACTCGCAGGGGAACGGCGACCTTAATCGCGCCCGGCTCACGGGCCCACTCGACTAGCGCGGGGCGTGCTCGGCCGGACCCGCAACGGAGCTGAGGTGCCATGTCCAAAAACCTAGGACCGCTGCTGCTCCAAGCCGGCATCCTGAGCGCTGCCGAGCTGGAAGCGAGCCTCGACGAGGCGCGCAAGCGGCGCATCTCGCTCTTCGAGCTGATCATTCACGAGAAGCGGGTCTCCGAGGAGTCGCTCGCCGAGACCCTCTCGAAGTGGCTCGATCTACCGCAGATCCGCCTCGCCAGCGCCAGCGTCGATCCCAAGGCGCTGCGCGCGGTCAGCGAGGAGATGGCGCGCAAGCACACGGTCATGCCCGTCAAGGTCGAGCGCAACTCGCTGGTGGTGGCGATGGCCGACCCGTCGGACTTCACGGCCATCCAGGAGCTCGGGTTCGCGTCGGGGCTGAGCGTGCGGCCGGTGGTCGCGAGCCGCAGCGAGGTGCTCGACGCCATCGACCGCTACTACACCACCGAGGACAAGCTTCAGGACTTCCTGAGCAACGTCACCGACGCCACGGACCTCAACTTCGTGTCCGAGGCACCCGCGGGAGTCGATCTCGACGGCATGGACGCGCGCGAGGCGGCGCAGCTCGCGCCGGTCGTGCGGATGGTCAACCTGCTGATCCAGGACGCCATCAAGAGCGGGGCCTCCGACGTCCACGTCGAGCCCGGGCTCAACAACCTGCAGGTGCGGCTGCGTGTCGATGGCGTGCTGCGCGACTACATGCAGGTGCCCAAGTGGCTGCACGCCGCGGTGACCTCGCGCCTCAAGATCCTCGCCGACCTCGACATCGCCGAGCGCCGCCTGCCCCAGGACGGTCGCATCAAGGCCCAGTTCCAGGGCAAGTCACTCGACATCCGCGTGTCCACCTTGCCGACCCACTTCGGCGAGAAGGTGGTGATGCGCGTTCTCGGCACGAACCAGATCCCGACGTTTCGCGCGATGGGCCTGAGCGACGACCAGTGCGCCGTGCTGGAGGGCGCGCTCAATCAGCCCCAGGGCATGATCCTCGTGACCGGTCCCACCGGCTCCGGCAAGACCACCGGCCTCTACTCGATGCTCACCAAGCGCAAGAGCCCCGAGGTGAACATCGTCACCGTCGAGGACCCCATCGAGTACCAGCTCGGCGGGATCACCCAGGTGCAGGTCAACACCAAGACCGGGCTCACGTTCCCCAAGGTGCTGCGCTCGGTGCTGCGTCAGGACCCGGACGTGATCCTGGTGGGCGAGATCCGCGACCTCGAGACCGCGGAGATCGCGTTTCGCGCGGCCATGACGGGCCACCTGGTGCTGAGCACGGTGCACACCAACAGCGCGCTCGCCACCATCACGCGCTTGCTGGATCTGGGCGTGGATCCGGTGCTGATCACGTCGTCCGTTCAGCTCATCGCGGCGCAGCGCTTGGCGCGACGCATCTGCATGCGTTGCAAGGAGGCCTATACCCCCGCGCCCGACGTGCTCGCCAAGCTGAGGCTCGAGGGGACGGCGGCCACCTTCTACCGCGGGCGCGGTTGCGCCGCGTGCGGCCGCACGGGCTACGCGGGCCGGGTGGGGATCTTCGAGCTGGTGCGCATGACGCCGAAGCTCAAGGATCTGATCCAGCGCAAGTCCACCGAAGCCGAGCTGCGCAAGGCCGCGGTGGCCACCGGCACGCGCTTTCTGGCGGACGACGCGCTCGAGAAGCTCAAGCAGGGCGTCACGTCGCCGGACGAAGTGCTGCGCGTGATCCAATTCGACGAAGACGACATGGTGCGCTGCCCGGAGTGCGCCGCGTTCATCCACCTCGACTTCTCGACGTGTCCGTACTGCCTGCACTCGCTGAAGGAGCTCTGCGAGGGTTGCGGACAGGAGCTCAAGCTCGAATGGCGCGTCTGTCCGTACTGCAACGCCCGCAAGCACCACGCGGCCACGGATGCGTTGGACCGGCCGCGGACCGGTCCGCTGCGTCGACGTTCGGCGACGCCGATGCCGCGCTCGTCGACGGCCGCGGCCTGGGACGGGGGCGGTAGCGGGCTGGGGATGGCGCGCGGCGGCGGAGTGGAGGCGCCCGTGGTCACGGAGTGGGCCATGCCGCGGCCCACGGCGCGACCCGCCCCGCGAGCCCGCCCGGCCGCCACCGTCAAGCGGCCCAACGTGCTCGTGGTGGACCACGACCCCGGCATCCTGCAGGGAATCCAGGCGGCGCTTTCGATGTTGCCCGTCGGCGTCGACGTGATGGCACTCCCAAGCGCCGAGGACGCGCTCGCGTCGGTGAGCGAACGGCTGCCGGACCTGGTCATCACCGAGGTGGGCCTGGCCGGCATGGACGGTTTCGAGCTCTGCCGCCATCTGCGCGAGGACATCCGCACCGCGTTCGTGCCGGTCGTCATGCTGGCGAATCCCGGCGAGGAAGAAGCGCGCTCGAAGGGCTACCACGTGGGGGCCGACGACTACGTGTCGAAGCCGTTTTCGAGCGAGGATCTGAACTCGCGGGTCCTGCGTCTGCTCAGGCGGACGTATGGCATCTGAGGCCAGAGCCGAAGGCGTGAAGGATTACTACGCCATCCTGGGCGTCGAGCGCGGTGCGAGCCCGCATTCGATCAAGGCGGCGTATCGGCGGCTGGCGCGAGCACACCACCCGGACTTCGTGAGTCATCAGGGCGACGCGATCCAGGCGCAAGCGTCGATCCGCATGGCGGAGCTCAACGAGGCCTACGACATCCTGTCGAACACGGATGCGCGGCGCGCTTACGACGCGAGCTGGCAGCAGATCTCCGACGGCGTCTTCGGCGGCAACGCCCGCCCGATGGTCCCCGTGACTCCCGAGGACCTGGAGGTGGCGGCGGCGCTCGAGGCGCGTACACGTCCACGCCCCACCGATCGCGTGACCGCCAGCGTGGTGACCGCGTTCGCCAAGCGCATGTGCCAGGAGCTGCTCGAGACGCGCCGGGGGCTGGCGTGGAAGCGAAGCGACCACGAAGGATTCAACTGGTCGCTCACGGCGAGCGCCTGGCCCGCGCGGTTCTGGGTTCACATGCGCGCCGTCGAGGCCTTGGATCCCGGTATCACCGAGCGCTTCACGGAACGCGGCGAGAACGCCGCGCGCGCAACGAAGCGCTTGGTCGGGCGCGACTCGTCGCTCTTCGTGCTGGCGTTCTATCGGCTCGAAGAGCCCGATCAGGTGACGACCATGTGCCGCCGGTTTCGCGACGGGCTCGCCAAGACGGTGGGCGCCAACGGCGACGTGAACCTGGCCTTGATCGACGTCGTGCATGCGCGCTTGCTGCCGTTCGGCCCATCGCCTTCGGATTCGCGATTCGCCGAGGTGATCCGTTCGATCGGCGTCAATCTCGGGCGGGCGGTGCAGCATTGAGTTTCTCGGGGGTCTGTTCCAGACCCCGCGGCGCGGCAAGCCGCGCGTCCCCCCCCGAGTCGTCGCTTCGCTGTCGGTCGCCTGCGGCTCGCGGCGAGAGGCGCGAGCGCGAGACCGGCGCTGAGCTTCGGTCCGGTGTGGTTGGTCGGGTCGTTCGCCCCGCCCGTCGCGGCGAAGCCGCGCCGGGTCCCACCCCCAAGTCGCCTCGCTTCGCTCGTCGGCTCGCCTTGCGGCTCGCGGCGAGAGGAGCGCGAGCGTCGAGACCGGGGCTGGTTCGGTCCGGTGCGGTTGGTCGGCGTTCCAGACCGCCGTCGCGAGCCGCCGGTCCCAGTCGCCTGCCGCTCGTCGCCTTGCGCCGCGGTGAGAGGAGCGCGAGCGTCGAGACCGGGGCGCTGAGCTTCGGTCCGGTGCGGTTGGTCGGGTCTGTTCCAGACCCCCGCCCGTCGCGGCGAAGCCGCGCCGGGTCCCACCCCCAAGTCGCCTCGCTTCGCTCGTCGGCTCGCCTTGCGGCTCGCGGCGAGAGGGAGCGCGAGCGTCGAGACCGGGGCGCTGAGCTTCGGTCCGGTGTGGTTGGTCGGGTCTGTTCCAGACCCCCGCCCGTCGCGGCGGCCGCGTCCCCCGAGTCGCTCTTCGCTCGTCGGCTCGCCTTGCGGCTCGCGGCGAGGGAGCGCGAGCGTCGAGACCGGGGCGCTGAGCTTCGTCCGGTGCGGTTGGTCGGTCTGTTGCCCGCCCGTCGCGGCGAAGGCGCGCTGGGTCCCACCCCAAGTCGCCTCGCTTCGCTCGTCGGCTCGGCTTGCGGCTCGCGGCGAGAGGAGCGCGAGCGTCGAGACCGGGGCGCGAGTCGGTCCGGTGCGGGGTCTGTTCAGCCCCGCCCGGCGCGGCAAGGCGCCGGGTCCACCCCGGTCCTCCTTCGCTCGTCGCTCGGCTTGCGGCTCGCGCAGGTCGAGACGGTGCGCTGGCTCACCCTTCGGGCGTGTGACAGACGGCTACGACCTTGTTGCCCTCGGGATCGAAGACGAAGGCGCCGTAGTAGTTCGGGTGGTAGTGGGGCCTGAGCCCAGGTGCACCGTTGTCCTTGCCACCGGCGGCGATCGCGGCCGCGTGGAACGCGTCGACCGTCTTGCGGTCGGGGCTCGCGAACGCGACGTGGAGCTTCTTGGTCGCCTCGCCCTGGGCGATCCAGAAATCCGGCTTCCCGCCAGCGCCGAGGCCGACCACGCTGTCCCACTCCATCACCACTGCGTAGCCGAGCGGCGCGAGGGCCTTCACGTAGAACGCCTTCGAGCGCGCGACATCCGTCACTTCCAAGCCGATGTGATCGATCATGACGAAAGCTCCTTTCGTGCTCGCGAGGTGGACGCGGCATCGCAGCGAAACCGACGGGCAGCGACGAAGATAGCGGTACGATTCAGCCCATGGCGCGCAGCGACGATCCACTCGCGATCCGCCTCGTGATTCGCCGGGCGACCGCGAAGCGGCCCATCTCGTTGCGCGCTTGGCACGCGGCGATTCGGGACGAGAGCGAGCTGCGCCGGGTGACCGCGACGGCATGGGCACCGCCTGGATTCGCCTACCGCCCCGGCGACGTGGAAGCGAGGGATGACGAGGGACGCTGGTGGCACGCGTTCCGATGGCGTGAGCCAGGCGAGATCGAGGTCGTGACCAGCGCCGAGCTGGCGCTCGCGCGTGCGCTCGAAACGCTCGACGAGCACCCGATCGTTCAGGTCGCGCACCCGCTCGCCGCGAAGCTCGGTGCCGAGGTCGTCGAGGAGCGGGGAACGACGGTCGATATCGGCTTCGGCGCCGGCGAGTGGCTTCGGACGATCGCACGCGAGCGGATTCGCGTCCTCGTGCGAGATCCGATCTTCCGATTCGAGCGCCCGGCAGGAGCGCCGCCAATTGCACTCGACGAGTGGCGCGCGGTGGTCGCGCGCATTCGCACGCTTCGGTGGCTCGATGAATCCCTCGAGCGAGGCGTGTGGCGGTACGGAGCGGCACTTCGACTTCCAGGTAGACATCCAAACAAGGGACGCCTCTTTCAGTGGTGCCGCGGCACGGTCGTGATCCAGCGAGTGGAGATCGCGGAGGCCGTTTGGTATCGCCGCGAGGGAGGACCCGACGCGATCTCGGCGCTCTGTCGTCGCGTGGCGACGGCTCTGAATGCGGAGATCCGCACTCCGGAAGGTTGGATCCCCCACGGGGCCACGTCGCGCGCCGAGCGCCGGCGTGGCCTTGCGCGCGGCGCCGGCGCGCGACAGCCTAGGCGCCCCTCTCGAACGGGAAGGCGAAGGTGAACGAGCGCGACGGGATGATCCCGGAGTGGGCGCCGCAAAGCGGCGTCCTGGTCACTTGGCCGCACGACGGCACGGATTGGCGCGACGATCTCGCGGCCGTGGACGCGTGCTTCGCCCGCATCGCGCGCGAGGTCACGCGCCGCGAGACGTTGGTCGCCGTGTGCCGGGATGCAGCGCACGCGGAGCTCGTCCAGGCGCTGGTGATCGCGGCCGGCGGCGACCCGTCGCGCCTCGCGTGCTGGGTCGCGCCGTCCAACGACACCTGGGCACGCGATCACGGGCCGATCGCCGTGCGGCGCAAGGGCGGCGTGCGTTTGCTCGATTTCCGCTTCAACGGCTGGGGGGGCAAGTACCCCGCGGAGCTCGACGATCGGATCACGCGCTGCATCCATGGCCAGGGTGCGTTCGGCCGCACGCCGCTCGAGTCGATCGACTTGGTGCTGGAGGGCGGCAGCCTGGAAGTGGACGGGCGCGGCTCGCTGCTCACCACCTCGCGATGCTTGCTCGCGCCGACGCGGAATCCTGACCTCGATCGCGTCACGTCCGAGGCGGCGCTGCGCGCCTACCTCGGGGTCGAGCGCGTGCTCTGGCTCGAGCACGGCGGGCTCGAAGGCGACGACACCGACGGTCACATCGACACGCTCGCGCGCTTCACCGACCCGCACACGATCGCCTATCAGGCGTGCGACGATCCCGCCGATTCCCACCACGACGATCTCGCCGCCATGGCCGACGAGCTCGCGCAGCTTCGCGACTCCGACGGAAACGCCTACCGACTCGAAGCGTTGCCCTGGCCGCGGCCCGCGTACGACGCCGCGACCGGCCGGCGGCTGCCGGCCACCTACGCCAACTTCTTGATCGTGAACGGCGCCGTGCTGGTGCCGGCCTACGGCGGACCGGCCGACGACCAGGCGAGGCTGGTGCTGGGCCGCTGCTTCCCCGAGCGGGAGATCGTGCCCATCGACTGTCGCCCGCTGATCCGTGGCTTCGGCAGCCTGCACTGTGTGACGATGCAGATTCCCGCCGGAGTGGTGCCGGCGCGGGTGGACGAGCCATGACGCGCGGCAAGCTCTCGATCGGACTGGTCCAGCAGAGCTGCACCGCGGACCGGGAGCGCAACCTGGCCGCGAGCATCGACGGCGTGCGCGAGGCCGCGCGTCGCGGCGCCAAGCTCGTGTGCTTGCCCGAGCTCCACGCGAGCCTCTACTTCTGTCAGACCGAGGACACGCGCGCTTTCGATCTCGCCGAGCCGATCCCCGGCCCCACCGTGGAGCGCGTCGCGGCGGTGGCGCGCGAGCTCGGCGTGGTGGTGGTCGCCTCGGTGTTCGAGCGCAGGGCCGCGGGGCTCTACCACAACACGGCGGTGGTTCTCGACGCCGACGGGTCGATCGCGGGCCGCTATCGGAAGATGCACATCCCCGACGATCCGGGGTACTACGAGAAGTTCTACTTCACGCCCGGCGATCTGGGATTCGAGCCGATCCGCACGTCGGTGGGCCGGCTCGGCGTGCTGGTGTGCTGGGACCAGTGGT
This sequence comes from bacterium, assembly GCA_046331705.1. GTDB lineage: Bacteria > JADJOY01 > JADJOY01 > JADJOY01 > JADJOY01 > JADJOY01. The sequence continues at coordinate 15,259 of JAXLQJ010000025.1, forward strand.
ATCCGGAGGCGGCGCGGCTCATGGCGCTCGGCGGCGCCGAGCTGCTTCTCTATCCCACCGCCATCGGCTGGTCGGCCGAGGACGACCCAGCGGATCAGGAGCGTCAGCGCGACGCCTGGATGACGATTCAGCGCGCGCACGCCGTGGCCAACGGCGTCCCGGTGGTGGCGTGCAATCGCACCGGCTACGAGGCCGATCCCTCGGGCGCCACCGGTGGGCTGCAGTTCTGGGGCTCGAGCTTCGTGGCCGGACCGCAAGGCGAGATCGTCGACCAAGCCGGACCCGAGCGCAGTCAGGTGCTGGTGGTCGAGGTCGATCTCGCCCACGGCGAGAACGTGCGCCGCATCTGGCCGTTCCTGCGCGACCGCCGCATCGACGCCTACGCCGATCTCGTCCGTCGCTTCCGCGATTGAGCCCGGGCCGAGCGACGCGCGCGTTCAAGCCGCGAACGGCAGCAGGCGCGGCGCTGTGCGGTGGTGTTCCTCCGCGTGGGCGCGGATGCCGTCGAGCATGCCGGCGAACACGATGCCGTGCAGCGGCGCGACCGCGTACCAGTAGACGAGCCCACCCAGACCGCGCGGCTTGAAGCGCGCGGTCTGGGTGAGGATGGAGCGGTCGTCGCCGTCGGGCTCGATGGCGAACTCGAGCGACGCCTCGCCTGGGAGCTTCATCTCCGCCCGCAGCTCGAGTCGGCGATCGGCGATCGAGTCGGTGACGCGCCAGAAGTCGAGCGCTTCTCCGTACGCAACGGTCTCGGGATCACGGCGCCCGCGGCGCAAGCCGGGCCCTCCCACCAGTCGGTCCATCGCGCCGCGCAGCCGCCACAGCCAATCGGCGGCGTAATAGCCGTGCCCGCCGCCCACCCGGCACACCGCGCGGTAGGTGATGGCGGCGGGCGCCGCGACGGCTCGTGTCCTTCGATCCACGAACATCGTGCCGCCCGCCCAGTCGGGATCGCCCGGCACGCGGCCGGCATCCGACCAGCTCGTCTCGACCTGGCGCTCGGCGATCCGCTCGAGGGCGGCGGCGATCGCCTCCTCGATGCCGAGCAGGCGCTGGGGCATGAGCCGGATGGCGCGGTCGTCGCGGCAGACCACCCGATTGCGCATCCCTTCCGCCAGCGGGCGAGCGATCCGGTGGCTGAGCGGCGTCACCAGGTGGATCCAGAGCGAGCTCAAGCGCGGGGTCAGCACCGGCACCGGCAGGATCACGCGGCGCGACAGACCGCGGCACCGGGCCATGAGGTGCATGATCTCGCGGTAGCTCCGGATCTCCGCGCCACCGATGTCGAAGGTGTTGCCGATGGTCTCGGGAACTTCGAGGCACCGCACCAGGTACTCGAGGACGTTGCGGACGGCGATCGGCTGGCACTCGGTGTGGACCCAGCGCGGCGTGATCATCACGGGCAGGCGTTCCACCAGGTAGCGAAGGATCTCGAACGACGCCGAGCCGGAGCCGATGATCATCGCCGCGCGAAACACCGTGACCGGGACCGGACCGGTGGCCAACGCGAGCTCGACGTCACGACGCGAGCTCAAGTGCTCGCTCAGGCCCGGGCCGGTCTCGCCGAGACCCCCGAGGTAGACGATGCGCGACAGCCCGGCGCGGCCGGCGCTGCGTGCGAAGCCGCGCGCCAGCGCCTGATCGACGTGGGCGTACTCGCGACCCACGGCCATCATCGAGTGGACGAGGTAGTAGGCGGTCGAGCAGCCGGTGAGCGCGCGAAAGAGATCCGGCGCCTCGGACACGTCGCCGGCGACGATCTCGACGTTGGGATGATCGGCCCACGACCGAGCGGCGAGCTTGCGCGGATCGCGGGCCAGGCAACGCACCCGGTAGCCGGCCTCGAGCAAGCGCGGCACCAACCGCCCGCCGATGTAGCCGGTGGCGCCGGTGACCAGCACCGGGCGACGGTCACGGGCGGCAGCCTCGATTCGAGTGTTCATGGGTGTCTCCCGGGGGGATCACAGCATCGCCGATATCGATACAAATTATATACAAAATGTATACATCAGGCAATGGCCGAGCCTCGCGGCGAGCGCCCGGCCGCAGCGCTTCCGCCCTGACCCCGCGGTGGAGGGCGCCGGCGCTTGACGCGTGGAGGCGAGCGATGGTGGGCTCACCGCCCCGGTCGTCGGATCCACCGCGCCGCTCGCCTGAACATGCCCCGATCCACGTCCGCGCTCGAGGACGCCGCGCCGGCGTCGATCCTGGCGCGCGCGTCGCGTTTGCGCGCCGCGCACTGCTTCGGGCGGCTTCCCGGCGCGGACACGGAGAAGCTGGTGCGGGAAGCGCGCGTGCAGCGCCTCGCCGAGGGCGAGCCGCTGTGGCGCGCCGGGGCGCCGGGTGCAGGCTTCGCGCTCGTCCACGAAGGGTTGGTGTTGATCGCGGCGCCGCGGGCCGACGGCGAGCGCGCGGTGCTGGGGCTCTTCGGGGCCGGCGAGTGCGTCGGGATCGCCGCCGCGCTCGACGGCTCCGCGTACCCGGCGGACGCGATCGCGTTCACCCGCTCGGTCGAGGTGCTGTGGATCCCCTCGGTGGCGCTGCGCTCGCTCGCCTCGGCGAGCCCGGCCGTGGCGCGCGCGATCCAGCACGCGCTGCTCGCTCACACGCAGGCGCTCCGGGTGAAGATCGAGATCCTTTCGGCAGGCAAGGTGCCGGCGCGGATCGCCTCGTTGCTGCTCCACCTGGGCGAGCGCTTCGGCACGCCGCTGCCCGGCGGCGCGATCCGTCTCGAGCTGCCGGTCTCGCGCCAGGCGATCGCGGAGCTGGTGTCGGCGCGAACCGAGACGGTGATCCGCTGTCTCACCCGCTGGAAGCGCGCGGGGGCGATCGACTCGGACCCGCGCGGGTTCACGCTCCGCGACCGCGAGGTGCTCCGTCTCGCGCGCGGCGGGCTCGACGAGAACGAGGCGCGCCGGGTCCCGCGCGTCGCGCGCGGCGACTGACAATTCTCATTGGTGGTCCCCGGACACGCTCGTAACGTTGGGGCGTGACCGAGGCGGGGTAGGCCCGTCTCGCGCTCGAGCGAGGACCGGGATGCTGACCAAGTCGCAAGCGCGCGCGTTCTTCTTCGTGGGGACCGGGCTGTGCACGTTGGCCTTCGTGGGCCTCACCGTCGACACCTTCCGCCGAATGCCCGCGCAGACCCACGCCGACCAGATCACCGCCGAGGTGGCGCGCGGCAAGCAGCTGTGGGAATCCAGCAATTGCATGGGTTGCCATACGATTTTCGGCGAGGGCGCCTACTACGCTCCCGAGCTCACCAAGGTCTACGAGCGGCGCGGCGAGGTCTTCATCCGCGGTCAGCTTCGCGATCCGGAGAAGATGTTCCCCGGCCAGCGCAAGATGACCAACTACCACTTCGACGAGGCGCAGATCGGCGATCTGGTGGCGTTCCTGAGATGGGCAGGCACGGTCGACCTCAACGGGTTTCCGGCGAAGCCCACGCTCCAGATCGGCGCCGCGCCCGCCGTGGCTGCCGCATCCATCGCTTCACGGCCGCAGGTCTTCAACCAGATCTGCGCGGCCTGTCACTCGCTGGGCGGGGCGGGCGGCGCGGTCGGGCCGGCTCTCGACGGCGTGGGTGGTCGCCGCGATGCCGAGTTCCTGAAGCGCTGGATCTCGAACCCGCCCTCGGTGAAGCCCGACACCAAGATGCCGAAGCTGCCGCTCACGGATGCACAGATCGACGAGCTGGTCGCGTTTCTCGCCAGCCAGAGAGGATGAAGCGATGCGATTCCAATCCCAGCGTGTCGCGTGGTGGTTCTTCGCCACCTCGATGCTCTTGCTCGGGCTGCAGCTCGTCTACGGCTTCATCATGGCGTTCGCGCACGCCGGCTACGACGTCTTGCACGCGTGGATCCCCTTCAACGCCGCGCGCGCGGTGCACACCAACCTGCTGGTGATGTGGCTCCTGAGCGGCTTCATGGGGGCGGCGTACTTCATCATCCCGGACGAGTCGGGGCGCGAGCTCTACTGGCCCAAGCTCGCGTACGTCCAGCTCGCGGCGTTCGTGGCCGTCGGGGTGACGGCCATCGTCGGCTACCACTTCGGCTGGTGGGAGGGGCGCAAGTTCCTGGAGATCCCGCGCCCGCTCGACTACCTGGTGGTGGTCGACGTGCTGCTCTTCGTCGCCAACATCGGCATGACCGTGTGGACCGGGAAGCGCTTCACGACCACCAGCCTGGTGCTCTTCTTCGGGCTCTTGATGGCGGCGCTGCTCTACCTGCCCGGCATGATCCCCACCACCAACCAGACCGTCGACAGCTACTGGCGCTGGTGGGTGGTCCACCTGTGGGTGGAGGGCGTGTGGGAGCTCATCATGGGCGGCATCCTCGCGTACCTGCTCATCAAGCTCACCGGTGTGGATCGCGAGCTGGTCGAGAAGTGGCTCTACGTGATCGTCGGATTCACGTTTCTCTCGGGGGTGCTGGGCACGGGCCACCACTACTACTGGATCGGCACGCCGCGGTACTGGCTCATGGTGGGCGGTGTCTTCTCGGCGCTCGAGCCGGTCGCGTTCCTCGGCATGGCGATCTACGCGATCTCGATGGCCAAGCGCGGCGGTCGCACCCAGACCAACCGCGTGGCGCTGTCGTGGAGCGTCGGCTGCGCGGTGATGAGCTTCGTGGGCGCCGGCTTCCTCGGCTTCGCGCACACGCTGCCGCAGGTGAATCTCTACACCCACGGCACGCTCGTCACGGCGATGCACGGGCACATGGCGTTCTGGGGTGCCTACGCGATGCTGGTGCTCGCGATCATCGCGTACACGCTGCCGCTGCTCACCGGCCGCGACCGCGTGGACACGGCGCCGTCGGTGTTCGCGTTCTGGACCTCCAACATCGGCATGATCGCGATGACCTTGGCGTTCGCGGTCGCGGGAGTCGTGCAGGTCACGCTGGAGCGGCGCGCCGGCATGGACTTCATGGCGGTGCAGACGGAGATCCAGATCCATTTCGTGGGCCTGATCCTGGCGGCCTCGCTCTTCACGCTCGGCATCGGTGCCTTCGTCTGGACGTTCATCCGCAGCGGCATGCCTGTCGGTCGCGTGACGCCGTCACTGGTGCTCGACGAGGAACCCGTCGCGGCGCAGACGCTGGGCCGCGCCGTGAGCCATGCCTGAGGGCGCGCCTACCGGATCGAACGGCGCGCCCTGGTACCGCGCCGTCGGCGACGAGGTCGACACCTTCCGCAGCGCGTGTCGCGCCGGGCTGCCAGTCTTGCTCAAGGGGCCGACCGGCTGCGGCAAGTCGCGACTGGTCGAGGCGATGGCGCACGAGCTGGGCCGACCGCTGGTGACGGTGGCGTGCAACGACGAGACCAGCGCCGCGGATCTGCTCGGGCGCTGGCTGGTGAAGGGCGGCGACACGATCTGGCAGGACGGGCCGGTGACGCGCGCGGTTCGCGACGGGGCCGTGCTCTACCTCGACGAGGTCGCCGAAGCGCGCGAGGACGTGATCGTGGTGCTGCACCCGCTCGCCGATCATCGCCGCGAGCTGCTCATCGATCGCCGCGACGAGCGCCTGGTGGCGCCGCCCGCGTTCCAGCTCGTCGTGAGCTTCAACCCTGGCTACCGCAAGGGATTGAAGGACCTGAAGCCGTCGACCCGGCAACGCTTCGTGGGAATCGCGATGGATTACCCGCCCGCGGCCGTCGAGGAGGAAGTGGTTCGGGTGGAGGCCGGCTGCGAAGCGGCCACGGCCAAGCGATTGGTGGCGTTGGCGCGCAAGGTGCGATCGCTCGACGAGCTGGCGCTGCCCGAGACCGCCTCCACGCGCCTCCTGGTGGCGGCGGGGCGGCTGATTCGCTCCGGCTTGGCGGCGCGAATCGCGTGCGACGTGGCGCTGATTCAGCCGCTCACCGACGATCCCGAGACCGTGCGCGCGCTGCGCGATCTCGCGAGCCTGGCGTTTTGATGATCGCGAGGCGGGTCGCGCCGCGCCGACGAGGGTGACTCGGAATTGGCTTGGGACGAAGCGGTCTTCGGTTGGGTCGCGAACCGCGTCCGAAGCTGGCGCGAGCGTCCCGATGCCGAGCGGCTGCGCAAGGAATGCCTCGCCGAGCCGCTGCTGCCGCGATTGCACGTGATCGCCGCGGCGGTCGCCGGTCACGAGCTCGCGGTGGCGCTCGCGCCGGACGAGGGTGGCGCGGGCGGCGGCGTCGTGTTGCTGCCGATCGCGCTGACCGTCGCCGAATCGCCGCTTCGAAACGAACGCTTGTTCGTCTTGCGCGCGGCGCTCGGGGGCGCCGTCGTGCGTGCGGGTCTCGCCGCGACCGACGACGGCGATGCCGAGCTGCTCGCGGCGATCGGTTCGGTCGAGGCCGGGCTCCGCGACGAGCTTCCCGGCTGGGGCGAGGAGCGCGACGCGGTGGCGGAATCGCTGCTCGCTGGCCGTCCCGCGATCGCGGCGCTGCCCGCTCGCGCAGCCGTGCTCGAAGCCGTCGTGCGCGCGCGACTCGGCGCCGATCCGCTGCAGCTACGCGGCGAGCTGGCGGCGCAATGGCGCGCGGCGTTCGACGACCTGCTCGCCGGGGATCCGGCCGTGGCGGCGCTTCGCGGCGTGCGCGCGGCGCCGGTGGCGCTCTGGGGGCGCTTGTTGCGCCCGTCGGCCACGGCGCCGATCGCGCGGCGCGGGGAGGACGCCGGCGAGCAGCCGCGCACCGGTGCGACCGAGCGCCGCGGCCGCCCCCGTCGGCCCCCCAAGCGCGCCGCCCTCGACACCCGCGAGGAGCAGGAGAACCCGCTCACCCACAGCTTCGAGAAGGTCCACACCGCCGAGGACTACCAAGGCGGCAGCAAACGGGCCGACGGCGCCGACGAGCTCGACGCCCAGCACGCGGCGCTCGAGGAGCTCGACCTCGACACGGTCGTCGTCTCGTCCACGCCGACCCATTCCGTGTATCGAGCCGATGCGCTCTTCCTGAGCGGCGGCGAGGACGGCGGCGCCGCTCGCGGGACGCTCGCCTACGACGAGTGGGATGGCGTGCGCCGGCGCTACCTGTCCCGCTATTGCCGGCTGTCGGTCGTGGGCCCGCCCTCGAACGCAGCGGCGGGCGCGGCCTTGTGGGCGCGCGTGATGCGCGAGCAACGCCGCGCCACCGAGCATCTGCGCCGCGAGATGTTGCGCCTCGAGACGGCGTTGCGCTGGCGCACCCGCCAGCCCGACGGTCCCGAGGTCGACATCGACTCGGTGGTGGAGCGCGAAGCGTCGCTCGCCGCGGGCCACGAGGGGCCGGATCGTCTCTACGTGTCGCGTCGCCGCCGGGGCCACGAGCTCGCGGTCTTGCTGCTCCTCGACGCGAGCATGTCCACGGATGGCTGGGTGCGAGACCGGCGCGTTCTCGATACCGAGCGCGACGCGGCGGTGGTGATCGCCGCCGCGCTCGAGGGCTGGGTGAACGAGATCGGGGTCGCGGCGTTCATGAGCTTCTCCCACGACGATTGCCGCTTCGTCGCGGTGAAGGGGTTCGACGAGCCGTGGACCGCTGGCCTCGCGCGGCTGGCGAGCGTCGAGCCGGCGGGATACACGCGCATCGGCCCCGCGCTGCGCCATGGCACCGAGCGACTCGGCCGCTGCGCCGCCAAGCGCAAGCTCCTGCTCTTGCTCACCGACGGCAAGCCCACCGACACCGATCGCTACGAGGGGCGGCACGGCGAGGGAGACGTGCGCCAAGCGATCCGCGAGGCCCGGCGCGTGGGTGTGGACGTGTTCGCGTTCGCCGTCGATCCGCGGGCGCGCAAGCAGCTGCCGGCGATGTTCGGCCACCAGAACTTCGCTGGTCTCGAATCTCCCGAGAAGCTCGCCAGCGCGGCCACCGAGCTCTGTGCCCGGTTGCGCGCGTGAGCGCAGCTCGCGCGCCGCGGTAGCGTGTCAGCCGAGCTGGTAGAAGAGCACGGCGCTCAGGACCAACCCCGCCCCGATCGCGAACGCGCGGCCCGCCTTCCACCAGCGCGGCATCCCGCCGTCGGCGTCGCGCTCGGGATTGCCGGCGAGGAGCTGGAAGAAACCCACCAGCACGGCCGGTGGCGCGGCCAGCAAAGCCTTGGGCTCGTACTCGCCGCTCGGAAGCGAGAAGTACTCCATGCCGGCCAAGCCAGCGCCACAGAGGAGCGCGAGCGCGCCCACCACCCGCGGGTCGACGCCGCTCGCCTCGAGCGTGGTGCGGCGCTCGGCGATCGCCTTGTTCCGTTCGTACGCCGCGTCCGCGAGCGATCTCGACTCGACGGGGACCGGCGCGTCGCTGGCCTCGCCACCGAGCGCTGCTTCCAGCTCGGCGAGCTCCGCGTCGAAGAATGCCCGGTCGGCGTCGGTCACGAGCTGACCGAAGGTGGAGATCGCGTACTGGACGCGAAGCTGGGAGTGGCTCGAGCCGTGGCGGCGGATCGCGATGGTCACCGCCGCGAGCATGCCGTCGGGCGCAGTGGCGAACAGCGACCTGAGCCTGTTGCTGCGTCGGAAGACGAGTGGGTTGCCGCCGTCGACCATCGCGAAGCCGGCGGCGCTCAGGAACGACTCCACGCGCCGGCGTGCATCGTTGGGCGAAAGCGTGACGGTGAAGGTGCGCTCGAGCTCCATGGCCGTGGCCTCCGGCGCTGCAGCGGAAACCGCTTCGATCGAGGAGCCCGAGCGCATCACATCGGCAAGCTCGGATGCAAGACTCGGAGGCACACGAACGTGCGGATCGCCCTCGCGGATCGTGGTATGGGTGCGGGCACCGAGGTGAGCATGCGACTCGTGGTGCGGGAGGAAACCGTCGTCGAGACGACGCCCGAGGCGGTGTGGCGGGTCCTCGCCGACCCCGCGCGGCGCGGCGAGTGGAACGAGAAGATCGTGCGCGTGGAACGCGCCCGCGGCGGCGTGCCGCGAGTGGGCGAGCGCTACCGGCTCAGGTACCGGCTCGGCCGACACGAGCGCGAGATGGATGCCGAGGTGGAGGCGTGCGAGGCACCGCTGCGGCTCGCGGTTCGCGAGCGACCCGCGCGCGATCCCGATCCCGCGCGTTCGGTGCTGCTCACGTGGCGGCTCGAGCCCGTCGGCGGCGGCGTGCGCATCGTGCAGCTCGTCGACATCAGCCACGCACCGATGGCGTGGCCGATCAAGCTGCTCATGTGGATCATGGCGCGCATCGGCAAGCCGCAGGGTGCGACGGTGGTCGAGACGCTCGGCGAGCTGGTGCTGACCGAGCCGACGCCGCAGTGACGCGGGTGGCGAGCGCGATCGAAGCGAAGCACCTCGTCAGAAGCGCTTCTCGATCTCGCTCTGGAGATCCTCGGCGCAGCGCCGCGCCGTGAGCCCTTCCTTCGTGATCCGCACGGTGGTCGCGTCGCCCTCGGCGCGAGCCTTGGCGGCGCCGGCGCTCCACGCGCCGTCGACGTCGCATTGGATCTCGAGCGAGCGCGTTCCCGGCGGCACGGTGATGCGCACCTGGTAGGGCCCGACGTGTCCCGACACCGTGCCGGCCCGCGCGTCGCTGGCCTCGAGTCGGCCGTAGCTCGTGAGCGCCTGGCTGGCCGCGCGAAGGATCGCCGTCGAGTCGGACTCGAAGTAGCGTGCGCTGAGCGAGTGGTGCTCGCTGCCGGCGCCCGCGGCGCAGCCCGCCGAGCTCGCCAGCGCGGCGGCGAGCGCCAGCGCCCGAGCCGCTCTCGTGTGTTGCATCATGGCTCCACTCCCTCGCTCATCCCCTGGCTCAGCGCACCGGATGCGAGATCGGCGGCGACGCCGGCGTGAACGAGCGCGTCGTCCCAGCGATCGCTGCCGTAGAGATACTTGTCGAACCACATGGTTGCGTACTTCGCGCCCAGCCGGTGCTGCTCCGCGTAGCTGGTGGTGGGCGGGCAATCGACTGGCACGAGGTCGAAGATGATCGGGGCGGAGAGCGTCGCGAGGTCCTCGTTGATGTAGCCGATGTGATTACCGCCGTTGATCTCCAGGTATTGCTTGGTCGCGGGGATCGCGTCGTAGTACGCGAGCGGTCCTGCCGCGGGAACCAGGCAGTCGCGCGAGCCGCGCTGGATCTGGGTGGGGACGCCGATCGCGCGCGTGGCCGCGAGCGTGTCGTCGAAGATGAACGAGCCCACGTCGCTCCAGCCCGGCGCCAGCGCCACGATGGCGCGGAAGAGCGTCTCGGTGCCGGCGATCTCCAGCGCGCCGGCACCGCCCATCGAGAGCCCGATGGCGCCGAGTCGTGTGTCGTCCACCTGGCCGGCGAGCGGCGAGTCGGCGCGCAAGGACTCTCGGACGAGGAGCTCGGCGCCGCCACTGAACCCACGCGCCCACTCCGTGGGGTCCGGGAGGAGCGGGTTCGGCGGAGTCACGCCGAGCACCAGGTAGCCGTGGCTCGCGAGGTGCGTCGAGAGCCAGGTCATCATGGGGGCGGTGGCCACGAAGCCGTTGAGCAGCACCACCGTCGGCCACGGTTGCGACGAGCCATCGTCCGCGGGCACGAACGCCGTGGCGTCGAAGATCCCGTACGCGGGGTCGTCGAAGCTCGTCTGCCACCGCGTGTAGCTGAAGGCACCCGGTCGTTCGGGATCGGAAAGGGCCGCCGTGCGCGCGGTACCGTTCGAGGCACCGCCGCACGACGCCAGCGCCAAGAGCGCCGTCATCAGCGCTGCTCGGCACGACCCGGGACGCGACGCGCTCATTTCAGCGTGAGCTCGCGGCCGAGCTTCTCGCCGATGATCTCGCGCACCTCGCCGCGCTGGGTGGCTTTCTCGTCGGCCTTGGCCATCGAGCCGGCGAGCTTCTCGATCACGCCGCGGCTCTTCTCGTCCAGGCCGTCGAGGGCGGCCATGTTCTTGTACTCGACGACCAGCATCAGGTCCCAGTCGTCGCGATTCGCCGACGTGGAGCTGACGATCCGGTACGAGAGGATGAGGCCCTCTTTCTTGAGCGCCTCGTTCATCGCCTTCCAGTCGGTGGACAGGAACTTCATGTACTGATCGAAGCCGCCCGGCTTGATCCGGACGTACGTCATGTCGAGAACGGAACCCTCGGTGTAGGGCGTGTCGTCGGCGCGGCCCACACCGATCACTCCGAGGACCAGCAGCAGCGCGACGAAAGCACGTTGAATCGTTCGGCTCATGATGGAGCTCCTTTCGACGCGACCTTACAGCAGCACGCCGCCAGGTGCGCAACCCAAAAGCGCATGGCCGAGGCGCTCGCCCGTCGCTCAGCCGCGCGCGAGGCGAATCAGCAGGCTCGCGATCACGAGGTCCGTCGCGACGTGCGCGAGCCAGGGCGCCAGCAGGCCGCGTCCGCGGTGCCGCAGCGCGCCGAGCATCGCCCCATAGACCGACGCGAGCGCGACGCCGACCGCGCCGCGGGGAAAGCCGTGGAGGTGGATGGCCCCGAATGCCAGCGCTTGGAGCGCGATCGCCGGTGCCGGCGGCAGCACGCGGACGAGCGCGCCCTGAAGCACGCCGCGGTACACCGCCTCCTCGATGGCCGCGTTCCAGAGCGCGAACGCGCTCGCGCCGAGGACCAGCGCGCCGAGCGGCCAGTCGGGCACGAAGTCGCGAACCAGGTCGGCCACGTCGGGGTGCAGCGCGCGATGCCAGCCCAGGAGCGCCGCCCCGGATACGACGGCGATGCCGAGGATCGCGGCAACGAGCGGCGGCGAGAGCGCGCCGCGGGTCAGCCATCCGGCTTCGGCGCGCAGCCACGGCACCGCGCGGACGAGGCACCCGTGGATCGCCAGCGCGACCGGCAGCACCACCTGGCTCGGCCCGACGCCGATCGCGGCGAGCAGAGCGCACGCGAGTCCGAGCAGGCCGACACTCGTGGCCGCGGGCGCGCGCCACCGCATGGCCGCGAGGGTCGCCGTGCCGAGGGCGGCGAGCGCGATCCGCGCCAGGCTCGCAGGCGCGAGCGGCAGCACGGTCACCGTCGCGGTGAGGGCCAGCACCAGCGCCCGCTCGGCCTGGGCGCCGGCGCGGACCGGTGGAGTCGGGGTGAACGGCATCGACGAATCCGAGCGAGCGTGGACCTCGCGGTCGCTCATCGCTGCCCGACGATAGCTCCCGTGCGTGCCTCCGCGGCGGGGACTCGCGCGTTGTCACGGGGAATCGCAACCGGCACAATCGCCGCGCGGTCACCAGCGAGGGCGCGGATGCGAGGACGAGCGAGCAGGACGGCGGAAGTCGTGGCGTTCATGCGTGCGTCGGACCAGCGCCGCGCCAGCGAGCGCCGCATCGTGGACGATCCGTACGCGCACCTCTTCCTCGGCCCGTGGCTCCGGGGGGCGCTCGCGAGCCTCGAGCGCACCGGCCGCCTCGGTGAGCGGGGCGAGCAGCTCTTCCCGAACCTGACGACCTACGTGCTCACGCGGCACCGCTTCATCGACGATTGCCTCGCCGTGGCGCTGGCGCGCGGACGGTTCGAGCAGCTCGTGCTCCTCGGCGCGGGCTACGACACCCGCGCGTACCGGTTCGCCGATGCGCTCGACGGACGGCCCACCTTCGAGGTCGATCACCCCGCCACCGGAGACCGCAAGGCGCGAGTGGTGAGGCAGCGCGCCAGCGCTCTGCCGCGAGCGCGCATCACGCGCGTGCCCATCGACTTCCAATCGCAGGCGCTCGGCGATCGGCTGTTGAGCGAGGGCTTTCGTCGCGGAGCGCGCACCTTCTGGGTCTGGGAGGGCGTGTCGCCCTATCTCACGCGCGCGGCCGTGAAGGCGACGCTGGCCACCCTTCGCGAGCTGAGCGCGCGCGGCTCGGACCTGGCGATGGACTTCTGGTTCCTGCTCGATTCGCCCGCGGCGATCGCCACCGCGGTGCGGATGTCGTCGCAGCTGCTTTCGATCCTGGGCGAGCCCGTCACCTTCGGCCTGGACCCCGACGACGCCCCCGACTTCATGCGTCGCGCGGGCTTCCGCACCGTGGATCTGGCGCTGCCCGCCGATCTCGAGACGCGCTACGTCCGCGACGCGCGGCGGGTCTATCCCGCCGACTACCTCCTCCACGCTCGCACCCGTTGAGAGAGCTCCCCATGCGCACCACGATCGGACCCGCCGCTCTCCTCGCCGTCCTCCTCGCTCTTGGGCTCGGTGTCGGCTGCGCCGGCTCCGGGGGCGACGGCTCGTCCGCGGACGGTACCGTGTACGCGGGGCTGGATCGGGCCGGCGACTATCCCGTCGGCGTCCGCACCCTCGATCTGGTCGACGAGTCGCGTCCCGACGATCCGTACTCGCGGGGGCCACGCTTTCTGAAGACGGAGATCTGGTATCCGGCAGCCGAATCGGCGCGTGACGCACCGCCCGCGTCCGGAACCGACTGGATCCCGCGGGCGCTCGCGCCGCTGGCGCCGTTCCTGACGATCCGCGGGCATCACGTCTTCGACTTCCAGACCCACGCGGTGCGCGGCGCGGACGTCGCGTCGGGGCGCTTCCCGCTGGTGGTCTTCTCTCACGGCAATCAGGCGGTGCGCTACCAGAGCTTCACGCTCTGCGAGCACCTCGCGAGCCACGGCTTCGTGGTCGCGTCTCCCGATCACATCGGCAACGCCGCGGTGGCCGAGCGTGCGGATGGCAGCCTCGCCCTCTACGCCGACGTGTTCGGCGTGCCCGCGCTCGATCGCCGCATCGCGGACATGCGCTTCGTGATCTCGACGGTCTTCGGCATGGGCGCCGCGGGCAGCGGCTCGTTCCTCGCGGGCGCCATCGACGAGGCGCGCGGCGTGGGGATCACGGGCCATTCGTTCGGCGGCGCCACGACGGTGGCGACAGCCGCGGTCGATTCGCGGATCCGCTCCGCGGCGCCGATGGCGGCAGCGGTGTTCGAGGATCGCATGCCGCCGCTCACGGTTCCCTCGCTGACCTGGATCGGCGGCGAGGACAAGACCGTCGGCGTCGAGGCGAACGACGCCATGCGCCAGATCTCCGACGCGTCCGCGCCACCGCGCGCGTTCGCGGATCTGCTCGATGCCGGACACTTCACGTTCTCGGATGCGTGCGTGCTGTTGCCGGGCTTCTTCGGTAGCGACGGCTGCGGCGAGGGCACGCGCATCGCCGATGGCTCGACCTTTCCGTTCATCGGTCACGACGAGTCGTGGGCGATCCTCGACGCCACCACCACCGCGCTCTTTCTCGCCACGCTCACCGACGACGCGAGCGCCGGCGCGTTCTTGCGGCGCAACCCCGCGCGCGCCGAGGTCGAGTTCACCACGAGCGGCTGGTGAGCCGGATCGAGCCATGCCGCTCGTTCCGATCGAACGCGGCGACGACCCGCGCATCGCCGATTACCGCGACCTCGGCAACGGCGAGGGGATGCGCGCCCGGGGCGTGTTCGTCGCCGAGGGCCGCTTCGTGGTGCGCCGGCTGATCACCGGCGGACGTTTCCCCGTGCGCTCGCTGCTGGTGACCGATGCGGCGCTCGCCTCGCTCGCGGACGTGCTGCCGCAGGTGCGCGGCGCGGTGCCCGTCTACGTGGCGTCGAAGGCGATCCTGCGCGAGGCGACGGGATTCCAGTTCCATCAAGGCTGCCTCGCGCTCGGCGAACGCCCGCCGACGCCTACCGACGCCGACACGCTCCTCGGCGGCGCGAGCCCCTTGGTGGTGCTCGAGAGCATCACCCACGCCGACAACGTGGGCGCCATCTTTCGGAACGCGGCGGCGTTCGGCGCCGGTGCGGTGCTGCTCGATCCGGCGACCGTCGATCCGCTCTACCGCGAGGCGATCCGTGTCTCGATGGCGGCGACGCTGCAAGTGCCGTTCGCGCGCCTCGCGGACTGGCCCGCCGACCTCGCGCGCCTGCGCGTCGCGGGATTCGTCGTGATCGCGCTCACTCCGCGCGCCGATGCGACTCCGCTTCACGCGTTGCCCGCGTGCGAACGCGCCGCGTGGTTGGTGGGCAGCGAGGGCGACGGGTTGAGCGAGGCCGCGCTGGGGTGCGCGGACCTGCGCGCGCGGATCCCCATCGTGCCTGCCGTCGACAGCCTCAACGTCGCCGCGGCCACCGCGATCGCGCTCTACGCAGCCACGCCGCGCTGATCGCTCGCGTCGCCGCGGGTCCTCGCGCCGGCCCTCGCCGGTGCTGCATCTAGAGCGCGCCGGGCGGCGAGCCACTAGATGTTGCGCTCGCTTGCAACCGGTCGGGAACGGCGCATAATGAATGTCTGTTCACTATTCGTGAGGTGCCGGAAGTGGAATCCGGCGGCGCGCCAGTCGAGGTCGCGGGGGGCGGGTGTCCCACGCGACTGCAGCTCGCCGGTGGCGGGAGCTCGCCTTCGCTCGAAAGCGCCGGAGAGGATGACGCGATGGACACATCATCCGAGCCTCGCACCGGTGAGCCGGCGGTGCATTGGTGGCAGTGCAGGCCGGTCGAGGTCATGGCGCGCGGCGCGCGCATGGGCTCGATCACCATCGACGTCCGCGGCCGTCGTCCGTGGCTGGCGTCGCGCCAGCTCGGCGCCGCTGCGGTGGCCGCGCTGCGCGAGCTGGCGCGAGTCACGGGCGTTTCGATCTACGCGTATTGCGTCATGCCCGATCACGTCCATCTGGTGATCGGCGCGTCCGCCCGTTGCGATCTGCGCTCGTTCGCGCTGCGCTTCAAGCGCCAGGTCGAGCGCGCCGCGTGGGCCACGGGATTTCGCGAGCGGCTCTTCGAGGTCAGCTTCCGGGGACACGTCGTCCGGCACGGAACCCAGCTCCGGTTCGTGATGTCGGAGGTCCTCGAGAATCCCGTGCGGCGCGGCCTCGTCCGCCACTGGAAGGAATACCCGTACGCCGGCTCCTTCGAGCTCGAGGTCTGACGGCGCGATTGCCGCGGCCTTGCTCGGCTCAGGCGGCGTGGGCCGCAGGAGCGCCGCGCTTCGACCGCTGCAACGTGCCGAGCTCGATGTCGCCGAACGTGAAGCTCGGCTCGATCCCGCGGAAGAGCCACCACGCGGTGAACTCCGACGAGGTGACCGTGTTCGGAAACTCGGGGTTGCGCGCCGACGGCCCGGCGATCTCCTTCTCCTGCACCATCGACAGGTACTGATCCACGCTCGATTCCTGCGTGTTGCCGTTGAGCACCACCTCGACGCCGAGGTTCTTGGCGTAGCGCCGCACGGCGTTGATGCGCGAGCGCTCGGGCGCGAAGTTGTCGACGCCCACTCCGTTCTCGCTCGAGACCATCAATCCTTCCGAGGTGTGGACCACCAGCGAGTGATTGCCGCGGGTGTGGCCAGGCGTCCGGATGAGCGCGATCCCCTCGCCGAGCTTCACGTCGCCCTCGAGCAGCACCACCCGCGAAGGGTCGATGCCGCGGGTACCGTTGGGGCAGTACCAGTCCGCTTGTGACGGCAGCAATCCCTGGGTGGCCTCCCATTCCTCGCGCATGATCAACAGCTTGGCGTTGGGGAAGACCGGCGCGCGTCCCTCGCCGCCGAGCCAGTTCCGCAGGTCCTGGGTGTGGAGGTGATCGTACGAGAGATAGTCCACGTCCTCGGGCGCGAGCCCGATCCGCTCGAGCCACTCGGTGACGGTGGGCCCCTGGGGCGCCACCAGCCGTTGCGCCGCGGTCTTCATCAATCCTTCCGCGCTCCACTCGCCGACCTTGCCCTTCATCTTGGCGAGCTTGCCCGCGCCCAGGCGCTTGAAGTAGCGCGTCTCGGCGTTGGCGAGGACGTCGCTCGGCGAGAACAGCAGCGTCTTGATCCCGTCGCTCGCCTGGAACTGCACGACGTAGAGTCGATTGACGATGTGCAGCACCGGGCTCGCCACCGGAAGCTGGGTGAACACGTTCGCGAACGCGAATCGCACCGGGTAGGGGACCCGCACCAGCTCGCAGGTCTTGTAGAAGAGCACCTCGCGGTTGGCGAGCATGCGCTCGCGGAAGGCGCGAGCGGCCTTGCGGATCGCTTCCAGGCGGGTGAGCGGCACGCTCGACGCGCGTGCGCCGCGAAACGATTCGACTGGCTTGAACTCGGGCGTGGGCGTGACGGATCGAGAGCTGCGCTTGGCCATCGCGAGGTCCTCCGTGCGGGATCGAGGTGCGCACGGCAATCTGCCACCACTCGCGCCGCCGCCAAAGCGCGTGGCGCGGTGCGCACGCGGCGTGGCCGCCCGATCCCGGGTCAGACCTCTAGCGCGGTGGCGGCTTGCTCGAACTCGTCGGGGCGAACGTAGATCAGGTAGCCGAAGGTGCCGGTACCGTCACTGACGCCGCTGGCCGCGTACACGTTCACGCCGGCCTGGAAGAGCTTCTCGTGGATGCCCGCCAGCGCCCCCAGCTCGTCGTCGCCGCGCACCAGCAGCGCGGGGTGGGGGCCGTCGAGCGAGATTCCGGCGCCCTTTCCGGCGTGGGTGAGCGCGCCGTCGTCCTCGGGGAAGATCGTGAGCTGGGCTCGATCCGGTCCCACGGGAACGGCCGTGAATGCGAGCAGGCTGACCCCCGACGCCGCGAGCTGCGCGAGCAGCTTGTAGGCCTCGCCGGGTTGGTCGCGCACCGTCGTGTTGTAGTAGTCGACGCGCCGAACGCGAATCGCCATGGCGTCACCTCCTGTGCGAAAGACTCGGCCTCGAGGAACTCATGCGTGCAACCGCTGCGCCCCGCGCCCCGCTCGCAAGGCCGACGCTCGACTCCACCGCGCCGCTCGGCCAACTGGTCACGGGAGTGAGGAATTCCCCGCGCCGGCTGGCGAGCGTTGAGGCGCGCGGAGCGGCCAACGATGCCGCACGGTTACGAGCGGGTGCCGCGCGGCGGGCACGCGTCGTGCCGTGGTAGCGGAGTGAACGGTGGCGGATCTGCCCGTCGACGTCATCCACGAGGACAGCGAGCTGCTGGTGGTGCGCAAGCCGGCGGGGCTCGTGTGCCATCCGACCAAGGGCGATGCGTGGTCGAGCCTGATCGGGCGGCTTCGTCTGCACCTGGGCGAGCTCGCCCGTGCCCACCTCGTGAACCGCCTGGACCGCGAAACCAGCGGGCTCGTGCTCGTCGCGAAGACGGCTGCTGCGGCGCGCGTGCTCGGCAAGGCGATCGAGGCGCGCGCCGTCGAGAAGCGCTATCTCGCGATCGTCCACGGCCACCTCGCGACCGATCGCGTGGTCGTCGACGCACCGCTCGGCCGTGACGAGTCGAGCGCGGTGGGCATCCGGGATCGAGTCCGCGCGGACGGGGCCGCGGCAGTCACCGAGGTCGAGGTGGAGCGTCGCTTCGCGAACTCCTTCGGTGCCTTCACGCTGTTGCGTGTGCGGCCGCTCACGGGTCGCAAGCACCAGATCCGCATTCACCTGGCGCACCTCGGCCACCCGATCGTGGGCGACAAGATCTACGGGCCGGACCCGGACTTCTATCTCGCACTGGTCCAGGGACGTCTCGACGAGCGGATGCGGCGGGCCCTGATCCTGCCGTGGCACGCGCTCCACGCCGGTGGCCTCGCATTCGTCTGGCAGGGTGACGTGCGGAGCTTCGAAGCCGCGCCCGAGCCCGGCTTCGTCGCGTTTCTCGAGCGAGGCGAGGCGCCGCGAGCCGCGGATTGGCCCGTGACCGCCCTCGGCGATCGCGCGGCCTCGGCTCAGCCGCCCGCGCGCTGACGCCGCGGTTTCACCGTTGGCGCGGCAACGCCGCGTCCGCGCTGGCCTCCATCCAGGCACGCCACTTCCGGTCGACGGGGGCTGCGATGTTACGATCGTTCGTCGATTTCGCGAACGTCGTGTGAACCTGCGGTGGCGCCCGCGACGCCACCCGCGAGAGGAGTGTCCCGTGAGGAACGTAGCGAGCGTGGGGCGATGGGCCGCGACGGCGGCGTTGCTGGCGGCGACCGCGACGGCCGCGTCCGCCGCGAGCGTCTGCAACGGTTCCGCGTCGCTGTGCGCGAAGCGCTACGACCAGGTGGCGTATCCGACCACGCACAACGCGTTCGCCAACGCGGCGCACGGCTTCGTGTTCAATCGCAACCAGACCTACGACATGACGCGGCAGATGCAGGACGGCATTCGCGGCTTGATGCTGGATGCGCATCCGTACCTGGGCACCGTGTATCTCTGCCACGGCGAGAACCTCTGCGCCCTCGGCAACGAGTCGCTCGCTGCCGGGCTCGCCGAGATCAAGAGCTTCCTCGACTCGCACCCCGAGGACATCGTCACGATCATCTTCGAGAGCTACGTGCCCGCGGCCGACATCGCCGCGGTGTTCCAGCAGGTGGGGCTGCTCGATCCCGCGCATCCCAGCGACGACTATCTCCTGCGCTACACGGGGGGTGCGTGGCCGACCCTCGGCGCCATGATCGACGCTGGCGAGCGGCTGGTGGTGTTCAGCGACGTGAACGAGCAGGCGAGCTATCCCTGGTATCACTATCTCTGGAGCACGCTGGTCTTCGAGACTCCGTACAGCGTCGCCACCGTCGGCGACTTCACGTGCGCCGACAATCGCGGCTCTCCCAACAACGATCTCTTCATCCTCAATCACTTCCTGACGGGCGCCCTCGGCGCCTCGCCGGACCTCGCCGCGCAAGCCAACGCGAACCCGTTCTTCGTGGATCGCGCCCTGGAATGCCAGACCTACTACGGCCGGATCCCCAACTATCCGACCGTCGACTACTACGAGATCGGCAACGTCTTCGACGTCACCGCGGCGCTCAACGGAACCGCGGCCAGCTGCGTCGATCACGATGGCGACGGCTACGGCAGCCCGGCGTCCGCGTCTTGCTCGCACGCCGGCACGGACTGCAACGACTCGAATGCCGCCGTGAATCCTGGCGCCACCGAGATCCCGGGCAACGGGATCGACGACGACTGCAACGCCGCTACACCGGGCGGCTGCAGCGCGCCCTGAGCGTTCGCCGCGCCGCGCGCAACCCGGTCTGGCGCGGTGGGACGGCCACCCTGCGATTCGAGCGGCGGCGGGGCCGGGGTGGCCGTCGCCGCCATCCGCCGGCGCCGAATCCCGTCGCGTGATCTACGCTCGCGCCCGAATCCCTTCGCGGAGGTGCGCGTGGCGGCGTGCGTGCGGTCGTGGCCGTTGGTGGTGTGGGCGCTGGCGAGCATCGTCGGCTGCGGTGATGCCGGGCGCTCGGATCCGTTTCCGGAGGCGGAGGCTCAGGGGCTGACGCGCTTCTTCGATAGCGCCGCGCCTGTCGCCACCACCCAGCCCGAGCCGGGCGTCGTGACCTACGAGTTCGACCCCGCCGACGGCCCGCAGTGCCTGACCGGCGAGCCCTACCGGTTCTCGGTCCGTGACCAGGGCTCGCGCGATCTCATGCTCTTCTTGCAGGGCGGTGGCGCCTGCTGGTCCGAGCTCTGCCTCGCGATCGTCACCGCGCCAGCGGGCATCGCCCACGTCGACGTGCTCGACGTCGAGAAGCCCACCAATCCCTTTCGGGACACCAGCGTCGTCTACCTTCCGTACTGCGACGGCTCGATGTTCGCGGGACAGGCCGAGCGCGACACCGACGGAGACGGCACGCCCGACAGGATCTGGCGCGGCCTGCAGAATCTCTCCGTCACCCTCGACCTCGCGGCGCGGCAGTTCCCGAGCCCGCGCCGCATCTACCTGGTCGGCTCGAGCGGCGGCTCGTACGGCACGATTCCCGCGACGATCCTGGTGCGCAAGAAGTGGCCCGACGCCGAGATCCGCGCCGTCGAGGACGCCGGACTCGGGATCGCGCGCCCCGCGGCCCCGAGCTTCGTGAACGGGCTCTTGAGCGAGCTCGGTGCCGCCGACTTCATTCCCGACACGTGCGTGGACTGTACGGGAGATGGTCACATCACGCGCCTGGTGGCGTGGGAGCTGGAACGCGACCCCAAGCTCTCGGTGCAGGCGCTCGGTGCCTTCGAGGACTACGTGATCGGCGACGTGTTCCTCGGGATCGGCGGCGCGGCGTACGGGGACGCGGTCGCGACGGAGACCGGCCGGCTCGCGGAGCGGTTCCCGGCCCGCTACAAACGCTTCCTCGTCGACGGCCGCGAGCACACGCTCACCCTCGGCAACATCACGGGCATCACGGGCAGCGATTTCGGCGCGCTGCTCGTCGAGCCGCGCTGGAAGACGCTGCAGCTGCTTCCCGTCCAGCTCGGCGGGATCGACACCGCGGTGATCGACGGCACGCCGCTCGCGGCGTGGCTCGACGCCATGATTCGCGACGACCCGCGGGTGTGGCGCGATCTCGTCGCCACGCGCTGAGCCGAACGGCGATGGGGACGCGATCCCCGATCTTGCGCCGGAAGCTCGCTCACGCCGGGTCGCGCGCGACGCGCACCGGCTTGGCGTCGAGCACCCGCAGGAGCTCGCGTGGAGCGATCGCGACCAGGAATCCGCGCTTGCCGCCGTTCACGTAGATCGTGGGCAGCGCGAGGATGGATTCCTCGACGTAGATCGGCATCGCGCGTCTCAGCCCGAAAGGCGAGGTGCCGCCGACCTGGTAGCCGGAGTGACGATCCGCCACCTCGGGTTTGCACGGCTCGATCGACTTGACCCCGAGGTGCCGCGCCAGCTCCTTCGTGGAGACCTCGCGATCGCCGTGCATGAGCACGACCAGCGGCTGGCGCCGCTCGTCCTCCATCACCAGCGTCTTCACCACCGCGTGCTCGTCGACGCCCAGCT
Organism: bacterium; assembly: GCA_046331705.1. Classification (GTDB taxonomy): domain Bacteria; phylum JADJOY01; class JADJOY01; order JADJOY01; family JADJOY01; genus JADJOY01. The sequence continues at coordinate 36,785 of JAXLQJ010000025.1, forward strand.
CGCGCGCCGACACCGCCGTGCCGCCCCGTTCCTCGTAACGGTAGAGGTGCGGCGCGAAATCCACCTTCGCCGCGCGCAAGGTCCGCACGGCCTGGGTCGCGGGAACCTTGTCGTCCTTGCTCATGGCGCGCCCGGGCGTCGCTGGAAATACGCGTGCCCGTCGGTCGCGTCAATGTGCGATAACGCGCACGGCGAGAATCGAGAGCATGACCGAATCGCAGCCCACGCTTCGCTTCGCGGCCGCCGACCCCGGCGCACTGCGCCGCGCGTGGGAGACCGAGGTCCAGAAGGGGCGGCTCGCGATCCCCGACGATCCCAGCGTGCCGCTCCTCGCGGCGGTGAGCGTCGCGCTCGTGCTCGACGGGCAGGAGGTCGCGCGCATCGCGGGACGAACGGTGCATCGCGGCGGCGGATGGCTCGGCCTGCAGGTCGCCGGCGTGACCGACGAGATGCAGGCGGCGTACGAGCGCGCGCTGGCGCGCGCCGAGCGGCAGCCCGACGCGAAGGAGCCGAAAACCGCGGACGCGCGCCCCATCGCGTTGCGCTACGCGGAGATGGGGCCCGCCGAGAAGACGCAGGTCGCGTTGCGCGGCGATCGCGACGGGCGTCTGCAGGTGATGAAGGAAGGCAATCCGAACCTGCTCAAGTTCCTGTTGCAGAACCCGCGCACCACGCCGCAGGAGCTCGCGACCCTCGCGGGCAACGCATCGTCGTCGCTCGATCTGCTCAAGCTCATCTCCGATCATCCGATGCTCCCTCAGAACGAGTCGATCCGCGTGGCGCTGGTGAAGAACCCGCGCGCGCCGGTGCCATTGGTGAAGCAACACATCGAGAAGCTCTCGCAAGGGCAGCTCGCGCAGCTGGGCAAGAGTCCGCACGTGCGCGACGAGGTCCGCCGGCTCGCGCTCAAGCGGGTGCTCGATCGGAGGGTGTGACGTGCAGGTCCCGCTCCTGGTGAACGATTTCCTGCGCCGCGCCGCGCTGCTCTATCCGGACAAGCTGGCGGTGGTCGACGGCGAGCGGCGCTTCACGTATCGCGAGCTCCGGGAACGCGTCCATCGGCTCTCGAACGCGCTGCGCTCGCTCGGCATCGGCAAGGGCGACCGCGTCTGCGTCCTCAGCCCGAACTCGCATTTCTTCCTGGAGAGCTTCTACGGCACGAGCCTGATCGGCGCGGTGCTGGTGCCGCTCAACTACCGGCTGGTCGCCGCCGACCACGAGTACATCCTGAATCACGCGGGCGTGCGCGCGGTGCTGGTCGATCCGGACTACACCGCGGTGGTCGACGAGATCCGCGACCGCTTGACGACCGTGGAGCACTGGATCGTCGCCGCCGACTCGCCGCTCGCGCACGCCGGCTGGCAGGACTGGGAGACCCTGGTCGCCGCCAGCTCCGCCGCCGCGCCGCCCGCGGTCGAGCTCGGCGAGAACGACGTGGTCTCGATCAATTACACGTCCGGGACCACCGCCCGCCCCAAGGGCGTGATGCTGACCCACCGCAATTGCTACGTGAACGCGTACTCGCTCATCGCGCACCTGCGCGTCGCTCACGAGGACGTCGAGCTCTGGACCTTGCCGATGTTCCACTGCAACGGCTGGGGCGGCGTCTACGCGCTCACGGCGATGGGCGGCACCCACGTGATCCTGCGGTCCATCGACGCGGAGCGGATCTTCACGCTGATCGAGCAGGAGGGTGTCACCTTCGCGTGCATGGCTCCTGCGGTGCTGAACGCGATCCTTCAATACCCGCACCGCGCGAAGCACGCGATCCGCACCCGGCCGCGCTTCACGGTGGCGGGCGCGCCGCCGCCGGCCGCGTTCATCGAGCGCCTCGAGACCGAGCTGGGCTGGCAGTTCCTCCAGATCTACGGCCTCACCGAGACCTCACCCGTGCTCACCGTCTCCGCGCCGGATCACCAGACGGAGGCGAACGATTGGCAGCGCCGAGCGCGCGCGGGCGTGCCGGCGATCGGGGTCGAGATCGCGCTGCTCGATGCCGACGGGAACCTCGTGCCCCAGGACGGCGCCACCGTGGGCGAGGTGTGCGCGCGCTCCAACGTGGTCTTCGAGGGTTATTGGCGCCAGCCCGAGGAGACGGCCAAGGCCATCCGCGGCGGCTACTTCCACACCGGCGATCTGGGCGTGTGGGATTCGGTGGGCAACGTCCACATCGTGGATCGCCAGAAGGACGTGATCATCTCGGGCGGCGAGAACATCAGCTCGCCCGAGATCGAGGACGCGCTCTACCAACATCCCGCCGTGGGCGAGTGCGCCGTGATCGGCGTGCCGGATGCGAGATGGGGCGAGACTCCCAAGGCGCTGGTGGTGCTGCGACCCGGCACCCATGCCACCGAGACCGAGCTGATCGCGTTCTGCCGCGGGCGGCTCGCCCACTTCAAGTGCCCGACCTCGATCGAGCTGGTGGAGGCGTTGCCGCGCACGGCGACCGGCAAGCTCCAGAAGTTCAAGCTGCGCGAGAAGTACTGGCCCAGCGGACGGCGGGTGAACTGAGGGATTCGTTCGGGAGGCTTTCCAATCCCCCCGTCCGCTGCATTCGGCGGCGCTACGCGGATGCGTCGTGAGTCGACGCGTCGAGGGCGTGGCCGATCGCGTCGGCGAGCGAGAGCCCGCGGCCTTCGTCGAAGCAGCGCGCCGCGACGTCGGCGCCGAGCGCTTCCCGAAGACCATCCAGCACGCCGTCGAACGCTTGCTGCTCGGGCGGCGAAAGGGTGGAGCGGATCGCCGTGCGCAGCCCCACGGCGGCGCCCGCCAGGCGCATGGCGCTCGCCGGGTCGCCGGCGAGAATCTCGACGCCGGCGAGCCCCTCGAACGCGTATGCGAGCCCGTCCTTGTCGCCCTCGTCGCGCACGAACACCAGCGCCGCGTGGAAGTGGCGGCGTGCCGCGGCCACGTCGCCCCGCAGCGTCGCGAGCGCGCCCAGGAGGTTGCTCGAGTACGCCACGATGCGCCGCGCGTCCATGGTGCGAGCCAGCTCGATGCTCTCGGCGAGACGCGACTCGGCGCGCTCGAGGCGTCCGCGCCGCAGCTCGGCCTCGCCCAGGTTGTGCAGGATCACGCCGACGTTGGGCAGGTCCTCGATCCGGCGCGAGATCGCCAGCGCCTCCTCCAGCAGCTCGACCGCCTCGTCGTAGGCGCCGCGAAAGAGCGCGCGCAAGCCGAGGCCGTTGATGGCGCGCAGCAGGCCGCGCGGATCGTCGGTCCGGCGCATGCGCTCGATGCACTCGCGCTTGAGCTCGGTGGCGACGTCGTAATCGCCCATGCGCTCCGCGACGTGGGCGAGCGCTTGCAGCGTGGTGGCGAGCGCCCGCTCGTCGTCGCCCAGACGGCGCAGCGCCAGGCTGTCGTCGAGAAGCTCGCGGGCGTGCTCGAAATCGCCTTGCTCCTCCGCGAGGATGCCGGCCCAGTGAAGCGCTTCGCCGCACAGGTTGGCATCGAGGTCCGTGCCCCGCGCGAGCGCCGCTTCGAGCGCCCGCCGCCCCTCGGTCCAATGGGTGCGCAGATACCAGAACGGTCCCAGCGCCGCGCACAGGCGCAGCGCGGGCTGCGCGTCGCCGGGCCGCTTCAGGCTCCAATGCAAGGCGGCGCGCAGATTCCCGTGCTCGAGGGCCAAGCGCACGCACGCGGGGTCGCTGAGCCGGGAGCCGGCGCGCTCGGTGAGGCGCTCGGCCAGTCCCAGGAACCAGTCGCGATGCGCGACGGCGAGACGCTCGGCCTCGCCGCTGGCGGCCAGCTTCTCGGCGGCGTAGCTGCGCGTGGTCTCGAGCATCCCGAAGCGCGTCTCGGTGCCCTCGGTGTCCACCATCACCAGCGATTTCTCGACGAGCTGGGTGAGCAGCTCGAGCACGTCCTCGCCCCCGTCGGGATCGAGCGGTCCGCAGATCGCCTCCGCCGCCTCCAGCGAGAAGCCCCCGGCGAACACCGAGAGCCGTGCGAAGAGCCGCTGCTCCGCCGGGCTCAGCAGCTGGTGACTCCAGTCGAACGTGGCGCGCAGCGCCTGCTGGCGGCGCAACGCCGAGCGAGGTCCGGATTCGAGCAGGCGGAAGCGGTCGTCGAGCTTGGCGAGGATCTGCTCGGGCGACAGCACCTTGACCCGCGCCGCGGCGAGCTCGATGGCGAGCGGGATGCCGTCGAGCTGGCTCACGATCTCGCGGACCGTCGGCGCCAGCTCGGGGGTCAGGCGAAACCCGGGTCGCGCCTGGCTGGCGCGATCGACGAAGAGCCGCACGGCCTCGGAGCTCAGCACCGCCTCGGGAGCGTCGCCGGCGAGCCGCGACGCCAGCGACAACGTGGGCACCGGCCAGCTCGTCTCGCCCGCGATCCCGAGCGCCGCGCGGCTGGTCGCGAGCACCCGTAGCCGCGGCGCATCGAGGAGCAGCGCCTCGGTGAGGCTCGCGCACGCACTCAGCAGATGCTCGCAGTTGTCGAGGATCAACAGCGCCTGCTTGGTGCGCAGGAAATCGCTGAGCGAGTCGTGCGGCGGCGGACCCGCCTGGCCAGGCAGACCGAGCGCCCGCGCGACGGCGTCCGCCACCAGCGACGGGTCGTCGAGCGCGGCCAGCTCCACCAGCCAGACCCCGTCGGCGTGGCGATCCTCCAGGATCCGCCCGACGTGGAGCGCGAGGCGCGTCTTGCCGATGCCGCCGATGCCCGTGAGCGTCACCAGCCGCGCGCCGTGGAAGAGCTCGCTGACCTCGTCGATCTCGCGCGAGCGTCCCACGAAGCTCGAGATCGGATGGGGCAGGTTGCCGCGCACCCGCGCGCTCAGGCGCGCGGGGGTGATCTCGTGCGTCGAGGGGAGCTGGTCGGGCGCTTGCGTCGCGTCGAGCGCGGGATCGTCGCCCGCGGCTCGCTGCGGGTCGGCGACCAGCTCCACGGCGCTCAGCGCGTCGTGGAACGCGCGCGCCGTGGGAAAGCGCAGCGCCGGCTCCTTCGCCAGCGCGCGCAGCACCGCGTCGTCGAGGGCCGCGGGAATCCCGCGCGCGAGCCGGCTCGGCGCCTCGGCGGCCTGGGTCACGTGGGCGGTGAGCTGCGCGGCCACCGATCCGGCGCCGACCGGCGCGCGGCCGGTGAGCATCTCGAAGAGCACGCAGCCCAGCGCGTACACGTCGGAGCGCGCGTCGATCGCCTTGCCCTGGCATTGCTCGGGCGACATGTAGGTCGGCGTGCCGAGCACGCGACCGTGAACGGTCATGCGCGGGTCGGCATCCGCTCCGCCCACGATCTTCACGATGCCGAAGTCGAGCACCCGCGGGATCGTTCCGCGCGAGGTGACCTCGAGGAAGATGTTGTCGGGCTTCAAGTCGCGGTGGATCACGCCCGCCTCGTGCGCCGCTTGCACGCCGAGGCACACGCGCCGCATGACGTCCACGGCGAACGCGATCTCGAGCGGCCCGTGGGCGCGGATCTCCTTGGCGAGCGAGCGGCCCTCGAGCAGCTCCATCACCAGGTACGCCCCCAGCGCCTCGTCGACGCCGAAGTCGTAGATCGTCACCAGGTACGGGTGGCGCAGTCGCGCGACGGTGCGCGCCTCCAGGCGGAAGCGCTCGACGATCGAGGGGTCCTCGATCAGCTCGCCGCGCAGCACCTTGACCGCGACGGCGCGGTCGAGCTCGACGTGCGTCGCACGGAACACCGTGCCCATGCCGCCGGTGGCGAGCACGGGTCCGAGGCGGTACTTGCCGCCCAAGAGATCGTCGGCGAGCGAGGTCATGGCGAGGCCGCGCCACGTAGGCCCCCCGGGCCAGGGCGAGGCGCTCGCGAGCCTACACCAGCCCTTACCCGCTGGAACGTGCCGCGCGGGGCGTGCGGCCAGAGCGGCTCGAGCGGCCTGCGCGGCGTCGCGCCGAGGTACGCTGCCGAGGAGCGGGGGTGGGCCGCGTGGGCTCGGTGACGACGTACCCGTCGCGGGCGCCGTTGAGCACCCACGTCGCGCGCACCCGCGGCGCGAGCCCGAGGCCGAGCTGACGCAGCGCGGGCTTGCGCGCCCGGTAGCCCTCGGTCATCGGGATGTGCACCGGGAAGAGCACGAAGTGCGGTAGCGCGCTGCTCGAGAGCCGGCGCGAGAGATGGCGATGGAGCGCCTCCGGCGTGAGCTCGATCCCTGGCTTCAGCGTCAGCGCCAGCGCCAGCTCCTCCACCTCGCGCTCGCGCCCGCCGTGGGTGCGAACGCCGTATGCGACGGCGAGCGCCACCTCGTCGAGCTCGAGCACCGCGTCCTCGACGGCGCGCGAATAGACCGGGCCGCCGGGAGTGATCACCGTGTCGGCGACGTTGTCGACGACCCAATAGTCGCCGTCGCCGTCGCGCCGCATGAGATCGCCGGTCACGAACCAGCGATCGTCGACCGCGCGCACGTCGCGGGCGATGCGGCGCTCGGTGTCGCGGTCGCTGGTGTAGCCGTCGAAGCTGAGCCCCTTCTTGTGCGGGTCGAGCCGCGCCAGCAGCATGCCCACCTCGTCCTTGCGAGCCACCAGCGCGCGACCGTCGCGGTTTCGCGCCAGGGCCCGCCGCTCGAAGTCCCAACGCACCAGCGCCAGCTCGCTGGTCCCCGGCAGCGGCTTGCCGACCGAGCCGAGCTTCTTCGGATCGTCGTTGGCGAGCAGGCAGTTGCCCTCGGTCGACGCGTAGAACTCGAGCACGCGCGCGGGCGCGAAGCGTGTCTCGAGCGCGCGCCAGGTTCGGTTGCGCAATCCGCTGCCCGCGAAGAGTCGCAGCGGGTGCTGGTGGTCGGCGGGCGCCGCGGGCGCGTCCAGCAGCGCCGCGCACATCTCGCCGGCGTAGAACGCCACGCTCGCTCCGTAACGCCGCACCTCGTCCCAGAAGCTCTCGGGCTGGAATCCCGGCGCCAGCGCCAGCCGGGCGCCGCCGATCAGCGCACCGCCGATCGCCGCGAGCATGCCCGCCGCGTGGTGCGGCGGCAGGCAGCAATAGACCGTGTCCTGGGACGTGAGCTTGGCGGCGGCGGCGGCGCCCAGCGCCGACGCGGCCCAGCGACGATTCGTGATGCGCGCCGCGCGCATCTCGCCTTCGCGCCGCCCGGCGGTGAAGAGCACCATCGCGAGATCGTCGGCGCGGCCGGGGTTGGGCCGATACCACGGTGGCAGCGCCACCCGAGCCGGGTCGACGGCCTCCAGGTTGACCACGCCGCGCGGCAGCCGCCTGGCGCCGCCGGGGCCGCCGCCCAGGACCAGCACGTCGCCCTTGCGAGAGGCGGCGCGGGCGGCCGACGCGTGCTCGGGATCGGTGACCACGACGTCGCAGCCGGCGAGGGTGAGCGCGTGAGCGAGCGCCGCGCCCTCGAGGGCCGGCGGCACCAGCACGCTCGCCGCGCCGAGCCGGCTCACGGCGCCCACGATGGTGAGGAAGCTGGGACGCACGTGCATGAGCACGCCCACGCGCTGCCCCATGCGCACGCCGCGGTCGATCAACCCGCGCACCACGTTGTCGACGCGCTCTTCCGCTTGCGCGTAGCTGAACGCGCGCCCCTCCCACAGGAAGAACGTCTTGTCCGGAATCGCGCGTGCCTGCTCGGCGAGGCCGCGGGCGAGGCTCAGGCGCGAGTCGTCCTCGATCGCGCTCATCCGCGCCAGGCGCGGCGCTTGCCAGCGGAGGTTGTCGACCAGGTCGCCGACGGTCTTCGAGACGTCGCCGAGCGCGTTCCAGAGCCCGTCGATCCGGTCCGTGGTGGCGTCGTAGACGTGCTCCGCAGTGGTCGCGCGCGCGGCCGCGGCACCGCGTCGAGGGCGCTTGCCGAGCAGTCGGCGGGCGGTCTCGCGGGCGCCGGCCGGCCCACCTTCGAGCATCGCCGGGATGGCGCCGAGGCCCTCGCGCCAGCGCACCCACTCGACCACCGTGGGCCAGGCGAGCTTCATCGCCGTCGAGCCGACCACCAGGCCGAAATGCCCGGCCGGCAGCGGCACCTCGAAGCTCTCGGCATGGGGCGTGGCCTTCGCGACCGCGCGCACGCTCGCCGGCAGGGCGATGTCGTCTCGGTCGCCCACGAAGAAGAGGATCGGGCAGCTGATGTCCGCGAGCGTCACGGTGCGGCCGTCGACCACGAAACCGCCCTTGAGCATTCGGTTCATCACCACGAACTCGTCGACGAAGGTCCGAAGCGCCGGACCGGGCCAGGCGACGAACCCTTCGCCGGCCAGGAAGCGCCGCTTGCTCTCGTCGCGCGCCAGCGCTTCGCGATCGTGGAGCTTGCCCAGGAGCTGGATGCGCTGGTTCATCTCCTTGCGCAGGCTCAGCAGCTTGAAGCCGGTGCTGGTGAGGAAGCCCGGCAGGCCGTCGATCTGATCCAGGGTGGTCGCGATGGCGCCGCGCGCCGCGCCGGTGAGACGCGCGGCGAGGCCCTTGGAGAGCCCGGGCATGTTGCGGTGGACGTCCACCGGCGAGCCGAACGTGATGACCGACGCGAGCCGATCCGAGCGCCGGTACGCGGCCGTCTGGTACGCGAACATGCCGCCTTGCGAGTAGCCGGCGAGGTGCACCGCGCGGCCCGTCACCGCGCTCACGTGATCGACGGCGCTCGAGACCGCGCGGATGTGATCGTCGAGGGTGCGCTCCATGCCGCCTTGCTGATGCTCGGGAGCGCCGAAGTCGACGAGCCAGACGTCGAGCCCAGCGGCACCAAGCGCCGCGACCGCGCTCAGCTCGGGCGAGATGTCGTAGATCTCGGACGCCACCATGAGCGGCGGAACGAGCAGCACCGGCGGGCGCTTCGGCTTGCCGTTCGCGCCCGCGCTGCCGTAACGCCGCAGGCGGAAGATCGGGTCCTCGCGGACCACCTCGAAGGGCGCCGCGTACGGGGCGCCGAGCCGGCCTTCGCTCAGGATCGTGAACGCGTTGCGGCCGGCGAGACGCAACCTGTCGAGGGCGCTGTCGGGGGCCGTGCCGGAGCGTGGGCGCGTTCGTGCGCGCCGGCGGGATCGCGAGGATCGAGTCTCAGCCATGGGAGCTCCCGCGAATGCGATCGTGCGCGTGGTGGTGATCTCGGGGTGGCGTCGGGTCGCGATCGCCGGTTTTCGACCTCATCCCATACAATCTCGCGCCAAGAGAGGGAATACGCGGATGACCGAGCCCGTGAAGATCATCGGTAACTATCTGTCGCCGTACGTCCGCAAGGTGCTGGCGATCCTTCACCTGAAGGGGCTCGCCTACCGAATCGATCCGATCGTGCCGTTCTACGGCGACGAGGCCTTCGGCGCGCTGAGCCCGCTGCGACGCATCCCCGTGCTCATCGATGATCGCGTGACGCTCGCGGACTCGTCCGTGATCTGTCAGTACCTGGAGGATCGCCATCCCGATCCGCCGCTCTATCCCGCGGACGTGGCCGATCGGGCGCAGGCGCGCTGGCTCGAGGAGTACGCCGACACCCGCATCGGCGACGTCTTCATCTGGCGGATCTACAACCAGCTCGTGATCCGCCGCTTCGTGTGGAACCAGCCGGTGGATCAGCCGCTGGTGGAACGCACCCTCGCCGAGGACGTGCCCGAGGTCCTCGACTATCTGGAACGCTGGGCGCCCGAGCAGGGCTTCCTCTTCGGTGCGCTCTCGATCGCCGACATCAGCGTCGCGAGCTTCTTTCGCAATGCCGCGTTGGCGCGGGTCACCGTCGACGCGGCGCGCTGGCCGCGCACGGCCGCGTTCGTGGAGCGGGTGCTCGCCGAGGAATGCTTCCAGCACCTCAGCCCGTTCGAGCGGATCTCCGCGAAGACGCCGATTCCCCAGCAGCGGGAGGCCCTCGCGGCAGCGGGCGCTCCGGTCACCGCCGAGACCCACTTCACGTCGACGCCGCGGAAGGGCCCGATGAGCGTGTGACGCGCACGCCGCGGCACCGCGACGAGCGCAGCCTGTCGAGTCGCGCTCGGGCCCCGTCGCGGCTCCGCCGCGATGGGCGGGGGGCTGGGACAGCTGGCCGAGGAAACGTCGCCAGCCTCGCACGGCTCGCGCCCGCGAGTTGCGCAGCGACCTGTCAGTGGCGGTGGACCGCCTCGTTCGCGGGGCGTCGGGAGGCGGCGGCGCGCGATCCGGGCAGGACCCACCGATCGATCAGGAACCCTTCGGCCGGTGCCTGCGTGGCCTCGGCCGGGCTTCCCGGTCCCGGACCCGCGGGAATCCAGCCCGCGGGGACGTTCCCGAACACGCGCCGCGGCGGTTGCATCGGCTGGCGGCGCCGGTCGTTCTCGGCAGGCGTGCCCGCGTCGTAGGTCAGCGCCGCGATCGAGAGCCCGCCCTTGCCGTGCTCGGTGTGGCACGTGCGGCAAAACGCGTTCGCCGACGAGTCGGGTCGGGGTGTCCCTGCGACGAGCGGCCCCTCGGGGAAGTTGACGGCGCGCCGGATCGAGCGCGTGCCCGCGGGCAGGTTCGCGAGGTTCGCGCCGTGATCGCGCGTGTAGTCGTGGAAGCACGCGAAGCGTGTCCCCGCGGGCTCGTTCGCCGCTGCGGCCACCTCGGCGTGCGCCCACGCGGGATACGTGTCGCCGTCGGCGCCGGGCGCCGCGCCGGCAGCGAGCGCCACCAACGTGCCGTCGGCGTGATTGCACGCCACTTCCACGTTCGGCGCGTGCGCGAAGATCTCGAGCTCGTCGATCCAACCGCGGAACCCCGCGACGCTGCCGTCGACGCCGCCGATCGCGAGGTCGCCCTCGGTCACGGCGAAGAGCGGTGCGTCCGCGCGGTAGCGATCCAGCGCGAAGCCGTCGTGGAACAGGGTGAGCTCGCGATTCCCGTCGCGCATGCGCCACGCGAGGTGGATCCAGCCCTCGCTCGGCGGCAGCGCGATCGAGTGCAGCGGCGCTCCATCCGCGAGGTACTCGACGGTGGTGCGCCCCGACAGCCGAATGCTGCTGCCGTCGGGGAAGCGCGCCAGCACCCGTGGCGTCGCGTCGCCCGAGCGCGGATCGACGAAGACCCCCGCGTACCACTCGCTCGCGAGCACGTCACGCGTCTGTGCGGGCACCTCGTAATGGATTGCGTCCGCACCCGAGAGCCAGAAGCCCTTGCCGTGGATGCCGCCCATCGCCACCGGTTCCACGCGTCCCACGCCGGCTGCGACGCGCCCGTAGGCGGGCACGTTCCAGCCCAGCGAGGTGGCCGCGTTCTGGAGGTGGATCTCGTCGGCGGCGTCCGGGAAGAGCAACACGTTGAAGTCGGGAAGGCGGGTGGGAACGATGGGCCAGCGCAGCTGACCGTTCCAGTAGTGGGGCACGCCGATCGTGGCGCCGGCGGCGTCGCGGTATTGGGTGATCGACGCCTGCATGTTGGAGAGCAGAAAGGCGTTGGGATCGACGTAGTCGTCGAACGCGATCTCGTCGGTGCCGACCCCGGTGCCCATGATCCACACCACGTCTCGCGGTGTGATCGGCGTGGCTTCGCGATCGTAGTTGGGCAGGTTCTGGAGCGAGTCGAGGATGTTGGCGTTCCCCGAGTAGCCCGCCGGCGCTGGCCCGCCCTCGCGAGCGCCGGCGCGGCCGCCGCCCACGTGGACGCTCACGTCCGCGCCGCTCGCGTCGCGATAGAGATCCACGAGGTAGTGCATCGTCGGCGAGATGCCGACGGCCCAGTCGACGTTGTTGATGAGCCCGTCGAGGTGCACGAGCTTGCCGTGGGTCCAGAGCCCGGCCACCAGATAGCCACGGTCCCAATCGATCGGCTCGGGGTAGCTCTCGCAGCCGTCGATCAGGCAGCGCCGCGGATAGAGCGTCTGCGATTGCTCGGACACCCGGCCCGGCACGCCGGTCATGAACACGTTGGTGCCTTCGCGATCCACCCACGGGTAACTGCCGCCCATGTCCTCGCCATCGGGGATGGGCTGCCCCTCGCTGTCGCGGAACGGGTACGCGGCGAGGCCGTAGCGCGCGACCATCTCGGGATCGAAGGGTGCGTGCGACATGGGATGGAACGTGGTCCAGCCGGTCACGTCGCAGGGCGTCGCGGTTTCCGGCAGCACGGCGTAGCCGAGGTCGTAATAGCGGATCTTGGTTTCGCCGGTGACGGGATTCGTCCACGCGCGCGGCGCACCGCCGAAGCGGCCGGTGAGCAGCCGTCCGTCGCGGGTGATGGCGGCTTCGGTCCAGTCGTTGGTGAGCGCGAGCGTGCCGCCGCGCACCGACGCGCCGAGGTCGACCCGCGTGATGTGTGCACCCGGTGTCTTCGGCTCCGCCACCCGGACGGTCGCGGGGGTGCCCCAGAACTGCGTCGCCAGGCCGACCGCGGTGGTGCTGACGATGGTGATGTCGTAGCAGTCGTCGTGGCTGTCACTGCCGCATGGGTACGGATTGGGACGCTCGCCGGGCTGCGCGAATTCCTCGGTGGGATCGCAGATCGCCGCGTGGCCGATGGCCGTCACGCTCGGGTCGTCGTTGACGGGGAGCGGCACCAGCACGGGATCCGTGCTGGCGAGGATTCGCGTGCCCGCGGGGCCGGTCAGGATCGGCTCGCCGAGCTTCTCCGGGACGAACAGATAGAACGAGAGATCACGTGGCCCACCCTGGACGCGCAGCGCCACGCGGCCGTCCATCGTGGTGCGGTGGCCGGGAACCTGTGGCTGGGCGAACTGGCCATCCTCGCCGATGCGCGCCACGTCGCGCGACGATCGCCGGCGGCTCGGGCCGTTCCCCGCTCGTGCAAGCGTCGAGGGCGAGCGCGCAGAGCGCGAGAGCGAACATGACGGAATGCCGGCGGCGAGTCATCGGATGCTCCCCGAAACGAGGTTCGGCGGACGTGCAGGTGTGCCGCGACGCCGATCCGGTCGCAGCGCGAACGAGGCGGGCCGACGGGGCGTCGACATCCTTCATACGGGCATGAGCGCGACCGTCGCAAGGTGCGGTGCACGACGCGCAGGTCGCGGAGGGCTCCGTACCGATTCTGCCCGTCAGGTCCGCGTCGTAGGTCGCGCAAGGTGCGGGTGCGGCGAGACCACAGTAGAACGTGGCCGCACGCTCGCATGCGCGGAGGTGAATGATGCGTCGGCTGGTCGTCCTCGCGGTCCTGGTGCTGTCGTGTGCATTCGCTCGAGCCCAAGCACGTGCCGAAGAACCGGTCGAGCCGACGCCGCGAGCCGATCTGGCGATCCCCGAAGCCGCGCGCCCCGGGCCCGGGTTCGACGTCGAGCGCGCCACCCAGGCGTACCTGGCCACGCTCCCCGCAGCGGACCGCGCCCGCTCCGACGCCTATTTCGAGGGCGGCTACTGGTTGCAGCTGTGGGGCTTTCTCTACGGCTTGGTCGTGGTGGCGCTGCTCCTCGAGCTTCGGCTTTCCGCGCGTTTGCGCGACCTCGGCGAGCGAGCCACGCGCCGGTCGTTTCTCCAGGCGCTGCTCTACGGCGCCGCGATCGTGGTGCTCGCGAGCGTGCTGACGTTCCCGTGGAGCGTCTGGGTCGACTTCGTGCGCGAGCACCGCTACGGACTCTCGAACCTGTCGTTCGGCGCGTGGCTTGGCGAGCAGGCGAAGGGCCTCGGAGTCACGGTGCTGCTCGGCGCGCCCGCGATCGCCCTGGTTCATGCGGTGATCCGCCGCCGGCAGGGACGGTGGTGGATTCCCGCGGCGATGGTGGCCACGGGTGTGGTCGCGTTCGCCAGCCTCATCACCCCGGTGTTCCTGGCGCCGATCTTCAATCAGTACCGTCCGCTTCACCCCGGGCCGGTGCGCGACGCCATCGTGTCCATGGCGCGCGCCAATGGGCTCGCCGCCGAGGACGTCTTCTGGTTCGACGCCTCCAAGCAGACCAGCCGCATCAGCGCCAACGTGAGCGGGCTCTTCGGCACCACCCGCGTGAGCCTCAATGACAACCTGCTGCGCGAGACCTCGCTGCCCGAGATCGAGTCCGTGCTCGCTCACGAGCTCGGGCACGCGGTGCTCCATCACGTGTGGATCTTCCTGATCGAGATGGGGCTGGTCCTGGCGTTCGGCTTCGCGCTCGTCGAGCGTCTGCAGGGCGGCGCGTTGCGCTGGCGAGGCGCGCGCTGGGGCGTGCGCGGACCCGGCGACCTGGCGGGTCTGCCGCTCGTGTTCGCGCTGCTCTCGACGTGGTTCTTCGCGGCGACTCCCGTCACCAACTCGATCGTGCGCGTGCACGAGTCCGAGGCCGATCTCTTCGGGCTCAACGCCGCGCGCGAGCCGCACGCGTTCGCCACCATCTCCATGCGTCTTGCGAGCTACCGCAAGCTCGCTCCCTCACCACTCGAAGAAGCGATCTTCTACGACCACCCGAGCGGCGCCACCCGCGTGCGCATGTCCATGACCTGGCTTCGCGAGCACCCCGAGGCTGGAGTGGGCGGGCTGCGCTCGGCGCCCTGAGCCGCGATGTCGTGGGCTTGACCCCGGCGCACTTGCTGGGCACAATTCCGAATGCGATTCTCATTTTCGTCTGGAGCCGATCCCGTGCCGAGCTTACGAGCCGTCGTCGTGCCCCGTGCTGCCGAGCCGCTCGGCACCGTCGTGGCACCCAAGCAAGCGCGCAGCGAGCGCACGCTGGAGCGGCTCTTGGCCGCGGCCGAGGCGCTGGTGATCGAGCACGGCATCACGGCGCTCTCGATACCCGAGGTGGCGCGGCGCGCGCGTTCGTCGGTGGGCGGCTTCTACGGCCGCTTTCGCGACAAGGACGAGTTGATCCGAGCGCTGGAGGAGCGCTTTCTGCGCCAGCTCGAGAGCGAGCTCGCCGAGTTCGTGGCGGCCGATCGCTGGGTGGGGGCGAGCCTCGCCGACATCGCCCACCACGCCATCGAGCGGGTGGTGGCGGTCTACAGCGCGCGTCACCGGCTCATCGCCGCGTTCATCGTGCGCGCCGCGCAGGATGCCGTGGTGTGGCAGGACGGGGAGCAGTTCCGGGCGCGAGTGGCCGAGCAGATCGCCGCCCTCGTGCTCACGCGCCGCCGTGAGATCCGTCATCCCGATCCCGAGCTGGCGGTCGATCTCGCCATCCAGCTGGTGTTCGGGCTCATGTTCCACAAGGTGGTGTTCGGCGAGGTGCGCGCCGGTGGGCGCGCCCTGGCCGATTCGGAGCTCGTTCGCGAGCTCGAACGCGGTTTTCTCGCTCAGCTCGGTGTGCGGCCACGCTGACGCCGCGCGGAGGACGAACGTGCAATACACGCAACGCAATCCCGTTCCCATGCCCGATGGTGGTCCGTTCCGCTCGGTGCGCTCCACGATCGACACGATCTTCGACTGGCAGTACGCCCTCGACGAGCGAAAGCTCATGGCGCTCTACGAGAAGGGCACGCGCTTGCAGTGGCGCGCCGAGGACCTCGACTGGTCGACCGACGTCGACATCGAGCGGATGGCCCGCGAGAACGACACCGCGTCCTTCATGAATGACGTCATGAAGACGCCCAAGCGCCTGTCGATGGACGACGCGGTCGCGTTCCGCCTCCACTCGGTGGCGTTCATGCTCAGCCAGTTCCTGCACGGCGAGCAGGGGGCGCTCATCGCGTCGGCGCGAATCGTCCAGTCGGTGCCGTGGGAGGAAGCGAAGTTCTACGCCGCCAATCAGGTGGCGGACGAGGCCCGCCACGTCGAGGTCTACCACCGCTACCTCACCGAGAAGCTCGAGGTGAGCTACCCGGTCCACCCTCAGCTCCAGACGCTGTTGGACCAGATCGTCGAGGACTCGCGCTGGGACATCACGTATCTCGGCATGCAGATCCTGGTGGAGGGCTTGGCGCTCGCGGCCTTCGGCACGATGCGCATCACGATGCCGAACGAGCCGCTGCTGCTGGACATCACCGATCGCATCATGGCGGACGAGGCCCGTCACGTGGCGTTCGGCGTGCTCTCGCTCCAGAAGCTCTACGAAGGCGAGTTCAGCGCCGCCGAGCGTCGCGAGCGCGAGGAGTTCGTGATCGAGGCGATTCATCTGCTCCACGGCCGACTGCTCATGGATCCGGTCTTCGAGCGCCTGGGTTACGACGTGCCGATGTGGAGCGCCTGGAATCAGCAGAATGCCTTCCAGAAGGGCTTCCGGCAGATGATGTTCCAGAAGATCGTGCCGAATCTGCGGCGCCTGGGTCTCTTGAGCGGGGCCGTGCGCGATGCGTTGGCGAAGCTCGACTTGCTGCACTTCGCCGACGGCAAGGACTCCGTGGAGGAACCCGGGATCGCGCCCCCCGAGGAGCTGATCGCGCTCATGAACGATTACCTCGGCACGGGCGGCGACGGCCAGAATCCCGACGGCAGCCTCCACATCGTGCCGTGACCTCCACCGCGCTCGCCTGAGGCGCGCTCGGTCAGCCAGCGAGGCGCGAGTACTCGCTCGTCAGCCCAGCTCACGGGCGAGGCGCGCGGCGAGTCGTTGGCTCACGGCCGGGTCGAGCGGCTCGGGCTCGGCCAGCTCACGCTTGAGCGCTCCCACCACCGCCGCGAAGCGCTCGCCGAAGCGCTCGCACCATTCGCAGCCGCGAACGTGCGCCTCGAGGCGTTGGGACTGGTCGAGCGGAAGCTCCCGGTCGAGGTAGCGGCTCAGGTTGGCGAGCACGTCGGAGCAGGCGAGCCCGGCGACGATGCGTTCGGGGGAAGGGGCGGGCTTCACGAGTCGTCTCCCAGACCGGGTTGGCGCAGTGCCGCCGCCAACCGAAGGCGGGCGCGGTGCAACCGGCTCTTCATGGCGGCGAGGCCGAGGCCCAAGGCCTCGGCGGTCTCCTCGCCGCTCAGATCCTCGAGTTCGCGCAGCACCAGGATTTCTCGGTCTTCGGCCGTGAGCGAGGCCAGCGCACGGGCGAGCGCCGCCCGGCGCTCGGCGCCGAGCACGAGGGTTTCGGGATCGTCGCTGGCGAATCCCGCGGCCCGCCCCGCGGTTGCCCAGCTCGCGTGATCGTCCGCGTCGGTGATCGGCTCCGGCAGCGCCGCGGCGCGACGCTTCCACGCCTCGCGTCGCGTGATCACGAAGAGCCATGAACGAACCGTGGCTCGTCCCGCGAAGGTGTGGGCGCCGTGGTACGCGGCCAGAAAGGCGTCTTGTAGCGCGTCCTCGGCATCGCTCGCCGAATGGCTGGCGGCGCGCGCGAACCGATACACCGCCGCACGGTGCCGGACGACGAAGTCGTCGAAGGCCGCGCGGTCACCGGCGGCCGTGCGGCGCAGCAACTCGGCGTCGTCCGGCGTTTCGCTCAGCGCGGTAGCGGGCACGTCGAGATCCCGAAGATCCTGTAGAGCGGGCAGCTTCCCACGAGCCCGGTCGCGAGTGGAATCACTCCGATCCACCCGAAGGCCGTGTGTGGACCCACGAACACCAGGCTCACGAGCGCCAGGCCCGCCAACACGCGTAGGGCGCGATCGATGGGATGCTCGTTCTTCGGCAAGAGTGACATGTGCAGCTCCTCTCCGCGGACCGCCCTCGTGCCTTGCGCCCGAGGTGTCGGTCCCGATCGTTTCCCCATGAGAGGGCGGCCCGCTGGAAAAGGATTCACGATCCGTGGCCCACGGCGATCGGTTCGCGGTTACGCTCGATCGCGGAGGATTCGGCGATGCGGCGGATGATCGTGTGGGGCGGAAACCTCGTGGTCGCGCTGGCGCTGGCGACGCTTCCGTTGGCGCGGGCGCAGGCGGCGGATGCGTTCGACGCGCGCTGGCGCGATGGTCGCGCCGAGATCGACGGCTATCGCCTCACGGTGGATCGTTACGGAGCGCCACGGGTGGGGCGCGCCGTGGCGATCTACGTGACCGAGCCGTTCAGCCGCTCGAAGCACGTGAAGCTCGACGACGCTGCCGCCGCGAAGCCGGACGACCTCCTCGACGTGCTCAAGCTCAACCTCGTGCGCAGCTTCCAGACGGGAATCTACGACTACCACACCATGCTTTCCCTGTTCGTGACGGCCCACGACTTCGCGCCCGTGAAGGTCGCGTTCTCGAGCAGCGAATGGTGCGGCCAGGTCTACGAGCAGCTCGACTTCGCGGGCGATCGGGTCGCGGTCGAGTACAAGAGCTACTTCGAGGGCGAGTCGAACGACCAGACGCTGCCGGTTCCCGCTGGCGCGCTGACCGAGGACGATCTCTTCGTGAGGCTGCGCGGGCTGCGCGGCGCGTATCTGGAGCCGGGCGCCGCGCGCACGGTTCCGTTCCTCGCGAGCCCGTTCATCCGCCGCCTCGCGCACCGAGCGCTCGCGTTCGGCACCGCCACGATCGAGCGCTCACCCGAAGCCGAATCGGTCACCGTGCCGGCGGGCAAGCTCGTCGCGGACGTCTACACGGTGAAGGTCTCCGACGGGCGCGTGGGCCGCTTTCACGTCGAGCGCGACGAGCCGCACCGAATCGTGCGCTGGGCCTGGACCGTGACGCCGGATGCGTCTCCAGGCGCGCACCCGCTGGGCGGCACCGATGCTGGCGAGCTCACCGGCACGTCGCGCGAGCCGTACTGGCGCGAGCATGCACCCGGCGACGAGCGGCTCCTGGAACGCATCGGTCTGGCGCCCGCCGTGGTGCCCTGACCGCCGCGGGCTCGCGCGGCGCACCCCTATCCCCGCGCGTGCGTATTGCGCTTACCCTTCGACGTCGAAGGGCACGCCAACTCGCAGCCGGAGGTCGCCATGGACATCGGCAAGCTCGTCGCTCGCGCCAAGAACATCACGCTCTCGCCGGAGACCGAATGGCCCGTGATCGCCGCGGAGCCCGCCACGATCGGGGGGCTCTACGCGGGGTACGTGGCGGTGCTCGCCGCGATCGGTCCGGTCGCCGGGCTCGTGGGGACGGCGCTCTGGGGCGTGCGCGTGCCGCTCCTGGGGACGGTGCGCCCGCCGGTCACGACCCTGGTGGCGCAGCTGATCGGCACGTATCTGCTGGCGCTCGCCATGACCTACGTCGTTTCCTGGCTCGTCAACCAGTTCGCACCGAAATACGGCGGCCAGAAGGACTCGGTGCAGGCCTTCAAGACCGCGGCCTACTGCTTCACTCCGGTCTGGGTCGTCGGCGCGCTGCGCATCCTGCCGGGACTGGGCTTCCTCGCCTTCGCGGCAGCGATCGTGGCGGCGGTGTACGCGTTTCGCATCCTCCGGCTCGGCCTGCAGCACACGATGAAGGCCGACGCGGCGCGCGCCGGCAGCTACGCGGGCTTGGTGGTGGTCGCGGCGATCGCCATCGACATCGCGCTCAGCCTGATGGTGGGAGGCGCGACGTTCGCGAAGCGCGCCTTCACCGAGCCTTCGCGCGGCACGACGGAGTCCGAGGAAGCGGCACCGAGCGCGGATTCCGCGCGCTCGGAGCACGCCGACCCAGCGAGCCCGCTCGGCAAGCTCGAGGCCTGGAGCCAGAAGATGGAGAAGGCCGGGAAGAGAATGGAGGCGGCGGAGAAAGCCGGCGACACCGAGGCGCAGACGAAGGCGCTCGGCGAGGTCATGGGGGCGCTCCTCGGCGGTGGCGATCAAGTCGAGGCCCTCGCTGCCGACAAGATCAAGACGTTCCTCCCCGAGACGCTCGCGGGCCGCGCGCGCAAGGAGTTTTCCGCCGAGCGCAACGCTGCGATGGGGATCCAGATCGCGGAGGCCAAGGCCAGCTACGCCAACGACGAGGGCGAGACGTGGCAGCTCCAGATCACCGACACCGGCAGCACCAAGGGCATCATGATGTTCGCCGGCTGGGCGATGCTGCAGCAGGAGCGCCAGACGGATCGCGGATACGAGAAGAGCTACAAGTCGGACGGCCGGCTGATCCACGAGAAATGGGACACCGAGAGCCACGACGGCGAGTACGCCGTGGTGGTGGCGAACCGTTTCGTGGTCACCGTGTCCGGCACGGCGCCGAGCATCGACGCGCTCAAGGAAGCCGTCGGCGGCGTCGACCTGAACGGCCTCGAAGCGCTCAAGGACGAGGGCGTGAAGAAGGGCTGACGCCCGCGCGAGCACGCTCCGCCGCCGGCGCATCGCTGATCGGATCGATCAGGGTGCGAGCGGTGCGAGGCGGGGGTCGGCGTTCACCCGATCGCGTAGCGCAGGCGCCGCCACGAGCGCGCGGCGCACTGCCTGCGCTGCGTCGTCACGAGCGCCTGCATCGAGCGCGAGCAGCGCCAGATTGAGCTGCGCTTCTGCGTAACCCGGTTGGGCCGGCGCCACTTTCTCGAGCCACGTACGCCCCTCGTCGCGGCGCCCCAGCTGGAGAAGCAGCGTGCCGAGCGTGGCGGCGTGCGCGAATTGCTCGGCAGGTCCGAGGCCCGCGGCGCGCAGCCAATGCTCTGCCGCGGCGGTGTTTCTTCCGAGCCTTTGCTCGACCTGCGCCAGGCGAATCCAGTGCTCGGCGCGGGTGGGCTCGATCTCGCTCGCGTGATCGAGTGCCGTGGCCGCGGCTTCGAGGTGACCCTGGCGCGCCTCCGCGACTGCGAGCTGGGCCCACGCCTCGACCCGCCGCGGCGAGTGATCGAGCACGACTCGCCATTGTGCTGCGGCATCGTCGTAGCGATTCGCTTGCATCCACACCCGCGCGAGCTGGATGCGGGGTTCGTCGTCGCCCGAGTCGAGTGCTCGCGTGAGCCGTTTCGTGGATTCCTCGGTGCGTCCGAGTCGTGCCAGGGCCAACGCCGAGCGGGTGAGCGCGAACGGGTTGTTCGGCTCCTCCGTCAGCACCGAGTCGAAGCCTTCCAGGGCGCGCTCGGGCCGGTTGCTCAGGAGGTGCCCCTCGGCTTCTTGCAGGCGCGAGCGCATCGCCAGTCGGTCCTTGGGATCGGCGAGCGTTGCCGTGGACCGTGGCACGGTTCGCGAGCTGCCTGCGTCCGCGTAGCCCAATGCCCGGAGCTTCTCGATCGCTTGCTCGTCCAGGGCTGCGCTTCGGGGGTTGGCAGGCGCTGGCAGCGTCGCGATCCGCGCCAGCTCGGCGCGAAGCTTCGCGGTGCGCTCTGGCTCGGTGGCGAGCACGTCGTGCCGCTCACCGGGATCGGCAGCGAGATCGTAGAGCTCGGCGCGGGGAGCCTCGATGAGCTTCCAGCCATCGCCGCGAATCGCCCGGAGCGGCGCCCACCCGAAGAGCCGAAACGGCAGCTCCGTCTCGACGTACGCCATGCGCGCACCGAGACCGCGTCCTTCGAGCCCTGGGCGGAGGCTCGCTCCGTCGATGCCGTCGCGCGGCGCCAGCCCGAGCAAGTCCAAGATCGTCGGCGCGACATCGACGAGCCGACTGCCTCGCCCCAGCGCACGGGGCTCGACGTGACCCGGCCAGTGCATCACCAGCGGCACCAACGCGGTGGTGTCGTAGACGAAGTAACCGTGGGTGAGCTCGTCGTGCTCGCCGAGGCTTTCGCCGTGATCGCCGACCACGATCGCAAGCCGCGTCCCGGCTGCGCGTGAGTCGACGCCGGCCAGGAGTTCGCCGAGGCAGGCGTCGGCACGTTCGACCTCGCTCAGGTAGTCGTCCGCGGCGCGCTCGGGGCGCGGTCCAGGCATGGGTTCGTAGGGTGCGTGCGGCTCGTAGTAATGGACCCAGGCGAACCAAGGGCGGTTGGCGCTCGTCACCCACGCCAGCGCGGCATCGTTGGTCGCGCCGCAGCGGCGCTCGGTCTCGCGCCCGGGATCCCCCGGCAACGCGTCGTCGTAAACGTCGAAGCCGCGATCCAGGCCGAAATCGCGAACCAGCGGAAACGCCCCGACGAAGGCACCGGTGCGGTAACCGGCGCCGCGGAGCCACTCTGCAAGCGAGGTGACGCTTGCGGCGATTGGCTGGCCATTGCCGTGCGAGCCGTGCCGCGCGGGAAGCAACCCCGTGAGCAGCGACGCGTGCGCCGGCAGGGTGAGCGGCAGGGGCGTCACGGTGTCGCGAGCTCGCGCGCCGCTCGCGGCGAGCGCGTCGATGTGCGGGGTGACGGCGCGGCCACCGGTCCAGCCGAGCGCATCCGCCCGCAGCGTATCGATCGTGACCAGGAGGACGTCGGCGCGCGTAGCGTCGGAACCAGGCACGGCGCTTGCTGCGCTCGCGCTGGGACCGCCGGCGACGATCGCCCATGCGCCGAAGACGCGCAAAATGGCCGGTAGCCATCTCGATTTCTCGACCAACTCTGCCCGGATCATGGTCGCAATGTGGCGATTTGCGGTCTGGGCGCTCGCGCAGATGGGGGAGGAAGAATGTACCGCGTGACCAGAACGTCGAGGTGGGTCGGGTTCGTCGTAGTCGCGCTGTCGCTTGCCTTCGCCGCATCGGCCCAAGGGGGCTCGGCGGGTACGCGCAGCGGTTCGGTCCGTCGCACTCTCGCGGATGCACCGTTCCGGCCGGTGGCCACTCCGCTCGCGCCCGTCACGACCCTTCCCGCGGAGCACCCCTGGCACCCGCCACTACGCGCGCCGACCTTCAGCGAGGATTTCCAGGAGATCGAGGTCACGGTCCCGCCCTACGATGCGTTTCCCTCCGGTTGGGCGCTCTTCAACGTCGATGGGCGCACCCCTGCGGGCTCGGTGGGCTACATCACCCATGCCTGGATCGTGCGCGAAGACTTCATCACCAACGTGACGGACAAGGCAGCCTTCAGCACCTCTTGGTACTCGCCGGCCGGTCAGGCGGACGACTGGATGATCACGCCGGCGGTCAGTCTCAGCGCGAGCGAACGTCTGTCGTGGAACGCGCTCGCCCCCGATGCCTCGTACCCGGATGGTTACGAAGTCCGGATATCGACCACCACTGCCGATCCAGCCGGTTGCTCAGCCAACCCGGCGCTCTTCTCGATCGCCGCCGAAAGCTCGACTTGGACGGCGCGCAGCCTGGAGCTGGCGACGGCGGGCTATGCGAACGAGAGCGTTTACCTCTGCTTCCGCAATCACACGAACGACAAGTTCCTGCTGCTTCTCGACGACATCGCGGTCGAGTCCACGTATGTCCACGATGCCGCGATCGCGGGTCTCGATTTGCCGTCCGAATACACGATCTTGCCGGCCAACCAAGGCTTCTCGCTCACCCTCGGCGCCGACGTCGACAACAACGGGACGCAAGCGATCACCCAAACTGCGCTCGGCGTGAGCGTTCAGGTGGATGGCAGCACCGTGGCGACGCCCACCGGCAGCCCCGTGGCTTCCATTCTCTCGGGGGCATCTGCGCACCTCACCGCGCCCGATTACGTGGCCGACGAGCCGGGAGTGATCACGCTCGACTACGCGGTCTCGTCGGCGGAGACCGAGGACAAGCCGGACGACAACGCGGCGAGCTGGAACAAAGCCCTCAGCGTGGCGGCCGAAGACATGGCGCGCGACGACGGGATCGTGGTCAGCGCCATCGGAATCGGCGCCGGCCAAGAGGGCGAGCTCGGCCAAGCCTTCGAGGTGACGGTGCCCTCGCGCGTCGACTCGGTGCAGTTCGCCGTCAACGCCGCCGATCCAGCGATCATCGGCACCGACCTCGTGTTCCGGCTACGCGCCTATCCCAACGGTGGTCCTCCCGGCACGCTTCTCGGAACCTCGTATGCCCACACGTTCGCCGATGAGCTCGGTCACACCGCGACGGTGAGCTTCCCGCCGGACCTCGCACCCTTGGCACCCGGCAAATTTTTCATCTCCGCCGTGGAGACGCCTGCAGCGACGATCGCCCTCGGCCAGACGACCGACGTGTTCACAGCGGGAACGGAGTGGGTGATCTGGCCGTCGGCGCCGGGTGGTACCTGGAACACGGTCGAGGGCTTCGGGGCGAGCTTCCAGAAGCCGTTCGTCATTCGCCCGCGGGTCATCGCGAACAGCGTGTTCGCGGACGGCTTCGAGACCGGCGATCTGTTGCGGTGGTCCAACTTCTGAGGGGCGCGGGCGCGCGCAGCAGTCTTCTTTCCTCAGCACACGAGCGGGCGGTGGCAGCCGCTCGATGCGCCATCCGGGCTTGCAGGTCCGTCCGAGCTGTTACGCGGGTGTAACCGCGCGCGTTCGGCGCTCGTTTGCTCACGCGCGAAGCGCCGGCCTTTGCTGGCGAAATCGCGTCGTGCCCCCGCGGGGCCCGCGAGCACGGCGCTCGAGTCGTGTCGCGGGTGATGGTGCGCGTGCGGTTCCACGGTCGAGTCGGGCGCGGCTTGAGGACGTCGAGCCCCAACGTCCGTGTCGCGGTTTTCGCCGCCACTGGACACGCGACGCCTGGGGCGATGTGTGGAATTCGATCGAGTGGTTCCCGTCCGCCTTTCAGGCGCTGTTCGCGAACGGCAGCGGCTCATCGCGACGCACGTGGCTCGTTCGCGGACGACTTCGAGAGACCGCACTCTCGAAGCCGTGCCCTGGCTTCGGTGAGGGAGAAGGCCCGTCGGGCGCGACCTGATCGCTGGAATGGCGTTCGAGCGCAGATCGGGTATCCGCGTCGCAACTCGCCGGCCCTTCCGATCCGGTCAAGGAGTGGCAGGGGAGTTGCCGTCGCCGTCCGTTTTGATCAGATACACGTCACGTCCGCCTGCGCCGAAGGATTTCGTCCAGCCCGCGAGGGCGTATCCTCCATCCGACGCTTTCTGCACTGCGCGCACTGCGTCTTCGCCTGTGCCGCCGTAGGTCTTCTGCCACTGGATCGTGCCGTCGTCGTCGATGTTCGCGAGATAGGCGTCGAGGTTGCCGTCATCCGCCGCGTCCGCATTTCCGGCCACCACGTAGCCTCCGTTCCAGGCTGGCGCGATCGAGTAGAGCTCGGCGCTTCCAGCCGGGGTGAGCAACGCGTCCCATAAGCGGGTGCCTTGCGCGTCGGTACGAAGCACCCAGCCTTGGCGTTCGGAAGCGAAGTTCTCGACCCAGCCCGCAGCGGCGAACCCGCCGTCCGGCGTCTCGCGCACGTCGTAAAGGGTGTGCTTGTAGAAGACGACCAAGGGGTTGCTATAGATGTATGTCTTGCGCCACGTGAGGTTGCCGTCAGCGTCGACCTTGAGGAGCGCCGCGTTGACCGTCAGGCCGATGCCGGCGAGCACGAAGCCGCCGTCCGATGTCTGCCGGATCGACCGCGCCCAGTCACGACCCGCTGCACCGAATTGCCGCTCCCACACGACCGCGCCGTTGGAGTCGAGCTTGGCGAGATAGGCGTCGTATTCGGTGGAACCAGAGATACCAGCGACGCCGGCAACCACGATGTTGCCGTCCGCGGTCTCTCGGACCGAGTCGAACTCCAACGCCTGCGGGTAGTCGTGGGCCCATACGAGCTCGCCGATCGAATCCACCCTGACCAGATAGGCCCGCCCGACGGTCGTGTTCAGCAACGAGTTTCCAGCGAGCAGGTAGCCGCCGTCGGAGAGCTGCGCGACGGCGAAGGCGACGGCAAAGTCGCCCCCATAAGCATTGTTCTGCCACTCGAGCTCGCCGCTGGCGTTGGTCTTGACGAGGTAGTCGATCGAACGCTGCGCTTGGCTGAACGAGTTGCTCTGGCCCGCCACCACATACCCATGATCCTGCGTCTCCTCGAGGCTGTACCCCTTGTCCTCCCTCGTGCCCCCGAGGGCTTTCTGAAACGTTTGCGGGGTGCACGCGACGCTCAGCCCAAGCGCCGCCACCGCGGGGATCCACCGTCGAGTCAGGCACACGCCGATAGTGCTCATGGGAACAGCTCCTTTTGACGGAAGATTGTCAGGCTTCGCTGCGCCGGGGAGGGCCCCAAAAAAGCAAGCCTCGTGCCGCAGTAACCCGGGGCTCACCGCCTGAGACAGGTCGCCGCCTGAGCGTCGTTTCACGCGGCTCGCCTCGCCCTTGAGGTGTGATCGCGGCACGTTACGGGTGAGATTTCCATCGCCGACGTGTGCCATACGGCTTGCGAGATGCTCACCTTCCATGTCGCGGAATGCGATTCGTTCGCAGGATGCGACGCATCGAGGATCGCGGATCGCCGAGGAATGCAGCGTCTTCGTGAGGGTCTCGTCGAGATACCCGCACCACCGGATCTCACCGAGTAGCCCCGAGCGCGGGTCGGGGTCACCCGGGTGTAACGGCGTTCGGCACACGACGCCGCCGAGCAGCGATAACTCACGGTTATCGTTCGATCCTGAGTCCGCGAGCCGGGCCGGGGCCCGGGCACGGCGCTTGAGTTGCTCATGAGTGATGGTTCGCGTGCGCTTTCACGGTCGCGGCGGACACGGCGTCAAGACGTCGAGCCGCATCTTGGGAACGGCGGCTTTCCACGCTGGATTCCAGGTCCAGGATTTCCCGATCTACGGCGCCGAGCGACGCGGAGCGCCGGTGGTGGCGTTCACTCGCTTCGACACGGCGCCGATCCTGGAACGCGGTCCCATCGCGCATCCGGACCTCGTGTTGGTCGCGGACGAGACGCTGGTCGGCGAGCCGTCCGCCGGAGTGCTGACGGGCGCGGCCGAAGCCCGTGCGCTGTTCGTGAACGCGGCACCCGAGAGCGATCACCTCGCCGCCGGCGCTCCCGCTCGGGACCCGGCGCGCGTTCGCCGCGCGCTGGCGCTCGATCTGACCTCGCTCGCCATGGCAGTGCTGGGACGCGCGGCATCGCTGAGCGCGGGACTCGCCGCCGCGGCCGCGCGTCTGAGCGGCGTGGTCGAGCTTGCGGCGGTGGAGCGCGCGATTCGCGCCGAGCTGATCGAGCTGGGCGTCCGGAACCCGGAGATCGACGCCAACGTGACGCTGGCGCGGCGCGTGTTCGCGGAGCTGCCGGCGATCGAGGCCGCGACGGACGGGGGAGCGACCGCGCCGCCACCGCCCGAGCCGCTGGTGCGCATCGCCTACGAAGGGCCGATTCGGGGCGCTCCCAGCATCCTCGCTGCGGGCAACGCGGTCGCGCGTCACACCGGGAGCTGGCGTGTCGAGCGCCCGGAGATCGATCGCGAGCGCTGCAACGCCTGCGGGCTCTGCTTCGTTCGCTGCCCGGATGGCGCGGTGGCGCTCGACGACGAGGGCTACCCGGTCGTCGACTACGACCACTGCAAGGGCTGCCTCGTGTGCGCGCAGATCTGTCCCCTCGACGCGGTCGCGCGCCGGCGCGAGGTGCGGGCGTGGTGAGTGAGAGCTGAGGGCGACGTGAAACGGCTCATCACCGGCAACTCCGCCGCTGCGTGGGGCGCTCGGCTGGCCGACGTGGACTACGTGCCGGCGTTCCCGATCACGCCGCAGACCGAGATCATCGAGGCCCTGGCCGGCTGGTTCGCGAGCGGCGAGCTCGCCGGCAAGTTCGTCACCATGGACAGCGAGCACTCGATGGTGCTCGCTGCGGGCGCCGCAGCGGCGACGGGGGTGCGCGTCTTCAGCGCCACCTCGAGCCAAGGGCTGGTGTACGCGCTCGAGGCGCTCTACACGGTCGCCGGCTGGCGCGTGCCGTGGGTGCTCGCGAACGTGTCGCGGGGTCTCGCCGCGCCGATCACCCTCGGACCCGACCACAACGACCTGCTGGCGGCGCGCGACGCCGGCTGCGTGATGATCCACGCCGAGACCTGCCAGGAGGTCCTCGACTCGATCCTGATGGCGTATCGCATCGTCGAGGATCCGCGCGTGTGCGTGCCGGCGATCGTGAACCTCGATGGCTTCTTGCTGTCGTTCACGCGCGAGCCCGTGGAGCTGCCCGACGCCGCCCAGGCGCGCGCGTTCCTGCCCCGTTTCCGAGCCCACCATCCGCCACTTCGCGGCAGCTCCCCCTCGGCGCAGGGAGTCGCGGTTCTCGATGGGTCGAGCTATTCGTACTTCCGCGCGCAGCTCCATCTGGCGCTGACCAACGCCCTCGCCGTCCACGACGAGGTCGCGAGCGAGTTCGAGCGCTGCTTCGGCAGGCGCTGGGGCGTCGTGGACGGGGTCGGGCTCGAGGATGCCGAGTCGGTGGTGGTGATGATGGGCTCGCACGCGACCAAGGCGCGCGCGGCGGTGGCGCGCTGGCGCGCACGCGGTCGGCGGGTGGGGTTGCTGCGGTTGCGGCTGCTCAGGCCGTGGCCGGCAGCGGCGATCGCCGACGCCCTCTCGGGTCGCCGCGCGGTGGGAGTGATCGACCAGAACCTCTCGCCCGGGCTGGGCGGTGTCCTCTTCCACGAGGTGGCGGCGTCGCTGGGCGCCGCTGCGCGCCGGCCGGCGGTGCTGCGCTCGTTCATCGGCGGGCTCGGCGGCAAGGACTTGAGCGACGACGAGCTCGATCACGCGATCGAGATCTTGGAGGACGCTGCGCCGGACGTGGGGCCCACCGCCGCGGAGCTGCTCTTCACCGCCGCGGATCGCGCGGTGGTCGATGTCGGTCTGATCGCCGCGGGCAAACGGCTCGAGGAGGTCGCGTGACGATCCCGACTCCGACCCCACCTCACGACGCGCCCTGGAAAGGCCCGAAGGACGTACCGCGCGGCGAGGAGCTCGCGCCCGGATCGTCGCTCTGCGCCGGCTGTGGCGGGCTGCTGACGTTGCGCCTCTTCCTCAAGGCGCTCGGCAAACCCGCGGTCGTCGTGAACGGCGCCGGCTGCATGACGCTGATGGCGACCTATCCGTACACGCCGCTCAAGGGCTCGTGGCTCTACACCACGATGAGCGGACCTGCGGCGAGCGCCCAGGGCATTCGCGACGCGCTCGACGTGCTGCGCACCAGCCAGCGCATCGCAGCGGAGGACGACCTCGAGGTCGTGGTGCTCGCCGGCGACGGCTCGAGCTACGACATGGGGCTCGCCCCGACCTCGGCGGCGATCCACCGCGGCCTCGACTTCTGGTACCTCTGCTACGACAACGAGGCGTACGGGAACACCGGCTTCCAGTTGTCGCCCAGCTCGCCGTTCGGCTCGGAAACCACCACCTCCCCCGTCGATGCGCGCGAGCCCGAAGGGACGATCCAGCAGAAGAAGGACCTCTTCGAGATCTGGCGAGCCCATCGTCCGCCGTACGTGGCGACGCTTTCGCCACACGATCCCGTGGATCTGGACGCCAAGATCTGCCGCGCGAAAGAGCGACGTGGCCCCAAGCTTCTCCTGGCACTGGCGCCGTGCCCCACCGGCTGGGGCTTCGAGCCCGAGCTCTCGATGGAGCTGGCGCGAAAGGCCGTCGACTGTGGGATCTGGCCACTCGAGGAATCCATCGACGGCGCGGTGCGACACACGCGCATCCCACGCCGCCGGCACCCGGTCGCGGAGTACCTCGAGCTCCAGCGGCGTTTTCGCCACCTCTTCCATCCCGAGCGCCACGAGACCGCGCTCGCCGCGATCCAGGCACGCGTCGATGCCTATTGGGAGCGCGTCCACTCGCTCGAGTCCGGGGGGCCCGTCTGACGCTCGTCCGCGCTCGGTCGTGAGCGCGCGGTCTTGGCGCTGTGCAACCAAGGGCGCGTTGCTGCACCCTGTCGTCGGTCACCACTCGGTGCGCGCCACTCCGGCGGTGTCACCAGGTCGCAACGTCGATCCTCGCCGTCTCGCGGACACGTGGAGTTTCGCGCTCATTCCGAGGGCGTCGGTGGTTTCCGGCGGGCGGCGCAAGTGAGGCACCGGAGTTGCTCCTCGGTTGCGATTCGGAGGCGAAAGGTATGTCCAACGATCTGATCATCGGCATGGCGGGCGCGGGTGGAGACGGCATCGTTTCCGCCGGAGAATCGCTCATCAACGCGGTCGCCCGCGAGGGCTACTACGCGATCCTCACCAAGAGCTTCGGGCCGCAGATCCGCGGCGGCGAGTCGTCGTGCCGGTTGCGGGTGGCGACCGAGCCGGTGCGTTCGAGCGGCGACACGCTCGACCTCGCCATCGCGCTGAGCTGGGACGACTTCCTGAAGTTCGGCGCCGAGCTGCCCGTCGGCGGTCGCACCACGCTGGTGTTCGAGAGCGAGAGCGGTCTCGAGCCGCAGGAGCTCTCGGTGGCGGGCGTGCGGCCGGCGGAGACCCTGGCGGTGCCGATCGCCGCGCTCTCCAAGCAGGCGACGGGCGCCGAGCGCTCGAAGAACGCGGTGGTGATGGGGCTGCTGTCGACGTGGCTCGGCGTTTCCGGCGAGCGCATCGTCGCCGGCATCCGCCGCAAGCTCGGCAAGAAGGGCGACGAGGTCGTCGCCGCCAACGAGCGCGCGTTCGCGGCCGGCGCCGCGTACGCGGCCGAGCATCCGCTCAAACGCTCGCGCAAGCTCGAGGCGCCGCACGGCGCCGGAAGCGGCACCGAGGCGCCGCTCAAGGTGCTGGCGGACGGCAACGAGATGTCGGCGGCAGGGGCGATCTTCGCCGGCTGCGAGTTCTTCGGCGGCTACCCGATCACGCCCTCGTCCGAGATCATGCACCTGCTCAACGGCGAGATCTGGAAGTACGGCGGAAGCCTGCTCCAGGCCGAGGACGAGATCGCGGGCATCGGCGCGGTGGTGGGCGCCAGCTTCGCGGGCAAGAAGGCGCTCACCGCCACCTCGGGGCCGGGCATGTCGCTCAAGACCGAGATGCTCGGTCTCGCGACCATCGCCGAGCTGCCCCTGGTGTGCGTGAACGTGCAGCGTGGCGGGCCGTCGACGGGCATCCCCACCAAGAGCGAGCAATCCGATCTCTTCCAGGCGGCGTTCTCCGCGCACGGCGACGCGCCGCGGCCGGTGCTGGCGCCGGCGAGCGTGGCCGAGTCGTTCACCACCACGGTCGAGGCCTTCGAGATCGCCGAGACGTACCAGACGCCGGTGATCATCCTGTCCGATCAGGAGATCGCCCAGCGCAAGGAAACCTTCGACCCCATCGACACGTCCACGCTCAAGGTGGTGTCGCGGCGCACCCCGGTCGCGGGCGAGCTCGAGCCCTACGTGCGTTTTCGCATCACCGAGTCGGGCGTGAGCCCGATCAGCCACCCAGGCATGGCGAAGGGGAATTATCTGGCCTCGGGCATCGAGCACAACGAGACCGGTGCCCCCACCGCGGGCGGCGAGATGCACGAGCGGATGGTCGCCAAGCGCACCCGCAAGCTCAACCCGCTCAAGCAGCAGCGCAGCTTCTTCTCGATCGAGGGCGATCCCGGAGCGCCGCTGGCGCTCATCGCGTGGGGCTCGATCGCGGGCATCGCGCGCGAATCCCTCGATCGCGCCCGCGCCGACGGCTTGCGGGTCAAGCTCTTGGTGCCTCGCCTGCTCTACCCGGTATCCGAGGAGATCTACCAGGACTTCTTCACCGGCGTGCGCGCGGGCTTGGTCGTGGAGCAGTCCTACCAAGGACAGCTCCATCGGCTGATCCGCATGTACGTCGACGTACCCGCCGGCTTGCGCTCGTTCGCCAAGCCGGGCTCGAACCCGATCCTGGCGAGCGAGATCGTGGAACGGCTGCTCGGCCTCGCGGCGGAGCTGCAGCGCCAGCGTCAGAACGAAGTCGAACCGCAGGAGTGAGCGATCACCATGACTGCCATCAATCGCGCCCACGGCTTCACCGCCAAGGACTACAAGAGCGCCCTCAAGCCGATCTGGTGCCCGGGTTGCGGCGACTTCGGCGTGCTCCAGTCGATCTCACGCGCGCTCGCCGGAGTGGGGCGGGCGCCCCACGAGATCGCGTTCGTGTCCGGGATCGGGTGCTCGAGCCGCATCCCCGGCTACACCACCGCGTACGGCTTCAACAGCGTGCACGGCCGTGCGCTGCCGATCGCTCAGGGCATCAAGCTCGCCAACCCGGATCTCTTGGTGCTGGTGGCCGGCGGTGACGGCGACGGATTCTCGATCGGCGGCGGACACGTCGCCCACGCGATCCGGCGCAACCTCGACCTCACGTACATCGTCATGGACAACCAGATCTACGGGCTCACCAAGGGGCAGCTCTCGCCGACCTCGCCCAAGGGCCTGCCCACGGTCTCGTCGACGTACGGCAGCATGGAGGACCCGGTGAACCCGTTGCTCTACGTGCTCGCGTACGGCGCGGGCTTCGTGGCGCAGGGCACGCCGGCGGACATGGCCGGGCTCGCCGAGGTCATCGAGGAGGCGATCCGCTTCCCGGGCTTCGCGTTCGTCAACGTCCAGTCGCCGTGCATCACGTTCGGTCACGAGGACTCGCAGCTCAAGCACCACAAGGAGATCCAGCAGACGCTGGTATCCCTGAATCACGATCCGGCGAACCGGCTGGCGGCGATGGACCTGGCGCAGGAGTACGGCACCAAGCTCTACACCGGCGTCTTCTATCGGCGCCCCGAACCGAGCGCCACCTACGACGGCCTGGCGCGCGAGCGCCAGAAGGAACTGGCGCCGAAGGCGTTGCCCCGCGAGCGGATCCTGGAGCGATTCCTCGCGAAGTGAGCCTGAGGAGGAGTTGGCGGACCCCGGCGCTCGCTGCGCCGGCGCATCCGCCGGAGGCGGTCATGCGATCAGCGCTCGTTCGTGCTCGTGTGCTCCGTTCGATCCTCGTGGCGTTTGGCGTGCTCGTCGCGTTCGGCCCTGGATTCGGGTGCGGAAGCGACGACGATGGGCCCAAGCTCGCCGCGGATGGCCTCGTGCCACCGCTGACGGAGGACTTCGGGAAGTACTTCCTCACGTTCGCGAACGCGCCCGTCGGCGACCCGATTCCCAGTCCAGGCGGGGGACCCTCGTTCGCGGTGGGGTCCGTGTTCGGTCTCTACTCGGATGGCGCGCGCGCGGCCTTCCTCGTCTATCCCGGCACTCGCGTGACGCCGTCGCTCTCAGCGCGATTCGTGGGCGAGGTGATCGACGCGAGCACCATCCGGATCGACGGCGGACAAGTCGACACCGACGACGACAGCACGTTCGTGAACGACTTGCTGACGACGGCGAGTGGAGAGTTGACGCGCGACGCCGACGGCCTCGGAGTCGCCGCGACCTCGAGTGGGTTGCGCCTCGATGCACCGTACCGAGCGCGCTACCCGTTCCATGCCGATTATCGCCAGTCGGTCTTGCCTCTCAACGGCCGGACGAGCCCGGACACGACGTGGGCCGACGAGTTCTTGGCCGCCGGCTTCGCGCCGGGCTCGTGACGGGTTCGGCGGATCGACGGAAGCCGAGCCCGTGAAGCAGATCGCCTCGCTCTTCCTGCTGCCCGACTGCAACGCATCGTGCGCGTTCTGCGCGGCGGAGCGTGGCTTCTCGACGATGTCGTTCGCGCAAGCCGAGCGCCTGCTCGACGAGCTCGCGCGCGGCACCATCCGCAACGTCGTGCTGGGCGGCGGCGAGCCGTTCTTGTGGCCGCACGACGTGCTGCGACTGGCGGCGCACGCCCACCAGCGCGGCCTGCTGGTGCAGGTGTGCACCAACGGCCTGGTGCTCCCCAAGGACTTCGCCGAGACCCCGTTCGTCGATCGCTACATCCTGCCGCTCGAATCGGCCGATCCGGCCATCCACGACCGTCTGCGGGGCGCAGGTGCCGGCCACCACGCGTGGATGCTCGATCGCTTGGCGCTGCTCACCCGGGCGCGGCGCTCGTTCACGCTCTCGACCGTGGTGACCGCGCGGAACGTCGCGGGTATCGCGGATCTGGCGCGGCTCGTGGATGGGCTGGCGCAGTCGGGTGCGCCGCTCCACGCCTGGCACCTCTATCGCTTCCTGCCGGTGGGGCGTGGCGGCGCGCGAAACGGCACCCGGCTCGCGATCTCGCCGGAGCGGTTTCTCGCAGCGTGGCGCGAGGCGCGCGCGACGGCGCCGCACGCGCGGATCTTCCGCCGCGACGACATGCTCGCTGCGAGCACGGTCGAGTTCTTCTGGGCGGAGGGCGCGGCGATCAGGACTGGCGGCGAGGCGTGGTCCGTGGCCGATGCAGGATGACCACGCGCTGACCCACGCGGCTGCGGGGCGCGCGGGCGAGCCGATCGGCGGCGCCGGGACCGCAGAGCGCGCCGAGGACGCGCGCCGCCTCGGCGTCGCTCGGGAAGCGAATCTCGCACTCGATCTCCTCGACCACGCGGAATCCGCCCTCGCCGATCAGCGTCTCGATCTCGCTACCGCTCGGGTCGGTGGGAAGACCGCGAAGCTCCTGGAGCTCGCTCTCCCAGTGGTTCTCGACCAGCCAGACACCCGTTCCCGGCGCCGGCCGCAGCACGCGCAGGGCTTCCGCGAGCGCCGCCGCGCGCACGGCGGGCCGCAGGTTGGCGAGCACCCAGGTCGCGAGCACTACGTCGACGGAAGCGTCGCCGAGCGGCAGCGCCTGGGCGCGCCCGCGGATCAGGCGCGTGCGCGCGATGCCGCGCACGCGCCGGCGGGCCACCTCGAGCATCGGGTGCGCGGCGTCGAGCGCCAGATAGCGGCGCGCGCGCCCGGCGAGCGGCTCCGTCATGCGCCCCGTGCCGCAGCCGAGCTCGAGCACCGTGTGACCGCCGAGATCGAGGTGGGCGGCGAGCCGGGTCACGATCCGGTGCTCGGGATCCTCGGCGGCGCGAAACGAATCGAAGAGACCGGGATCGTGCTCGAACGCGTGGGCCCAGCCCTCGCGGCGTGAGGAGGCCTGCATGTTCGACTGGATCCTGACCGACGAGCAAAGAGCGATTCGCGACGAGGTTCGCGATCTCGTCAAATCCGTTCCTCGCGACCTGATCTTGGCGATGGATGCCGATCGCGTGCAATTCCCCGTCGAGCTCCTGCAGGAGGCCGGGCGCCGCAACCTCCTCGGCTGTCGCTACCCGCGTCGCTGGGGCGGCCGCGATCTGGATTGGGTGACGACCTGCATGGTGATGGAGGAGGTCGGCTGCCTGGGCTACATCTTCGCGTGCGTGTTCGGCGTGGGCGCCGAGCTGGTGTGCGACGCGATCGTCCTGCACGGCACCGACGAGCAGCGCGAGCGCTACGTTCGTCCGCTGCTTCGCGGCGAGCGCTTCGCCGCCGAATGCCTGACCGAGCCGCGCGGCGGCAGCGATTTCTTCGGCACGGCCACGCGTGCCGAGCGGCGCGGCGACGTGTTCGTGCTGAACGGCCAGAAGCGCTTCATCGTGGGTGGCACGGCGGCGGATTTCTTCCTGGTGTACGCGCGCACCAACCTCGATGCGCCGCCGCAGAAGGGCATCACCTGCTTCATCGTCGATCGCGGACCGGGCGTCGAGAGCGAGTACCTCTACGGCTTGATGGGCTGCCGCGGCGGCGGCACCGCGCGGCTCACGTTCCGCGACGTCGCGGTGCCCGTGGCGAACGTGCTGGGGGAGATCGACGGCGGCGCCGAGGTATTCCAGACGATGATGATCCCGGAGCGCCTCGGGACCGCGGCCATGACCATCGGTGCCGCGCGCCCTGCGCTCGAGATCGCCACCGACTACACCAGCAAGCGCAAGGCCTTCGGTCAGCCGATCGCCGCGTTCCAGGGCGTGAGCTTCCAGGTCGCCGAGGCGGCGATGCTCCTCGACGCGTCGCGCGCCATGGTCTACGCGACGTCGCTGGCGGTGGATCGTCGCGAGGCGCCGGCCCGGGTTCGACGCCTGATCTCCGAGACCAAGAAGTTCGTGACCGAGTCGTGCCAGCGGGTGGCGCACAACGCCATGCAGGTGATGGGCGGCATCGGCTACACGAACGTGTTCCCGGTGGAGCGCATCCACCGCGATCTCAGGCTCGCGTCGATCTGGACGGGCACCAACGAGGTGATGGCGGCGATCGTCGCCCACGAGTGGTACCGCGAGGCGAAGCGACTCAAGGCCGAGCGCCGCACGCGCGACGCCGAGCCGGATGCCGAGCAGGCCGGGGCGGTGGAGGAGAAGGTCTACGAGTGACGAGCGCCGCGCGCGTCGCGGCGGTCGATCGGCGTGATAGAAGCGCGCCATGTCGCTCGCGGAGCAGTGGCGCGCCCGACGTCGCGGTGGTCGCGCGGAGGCGGGCTGCCGCGCGGTGGCGCGCCGGGGGGTGTGGTTGCTCGCGATCTTGGTGTCGGCGGCGTGCCGGCGCGCCGACGAGCCCGCGCTGCCCGCGGCGCCGCCCCAGCGCCTCGAGGACGCGTTCACCGTGCCCGCGCCGGGGATGGACTCGGTCACCCACGTCGCGGCGCTTCCGCTGTTGCGCTCGGGCGCGCTGACCAAGCAAGTGTCGAGCCGCGATCCGGCCGGCGGCAACGCCGACGGGTTCGCCGGCGGCACCGAGCTCTACGTCGACGAGCGCGGCGAGCACGTGGTCTTCGACGACTTCGGGCCGGGCTGCATCCAGCGCGCCTGGTTCACCACGATCTTCTCGTGGCGCGGCCGCCTTCGCCTCTACGTCGACGATCTCGAGCGTCCGCTCGTCGACGAACCGTTCCTCGCGTTCTTCCGCGGCGCGCGGGCACCGTTCGTGTCGCCGCTCGTGAGCTTCGCGACCGAGTCGAGCGGCGGATTCGTGAGCTACGTCCCGATCTGCTACGCGCGGCGCGCCAAGCTCACGCTCTCGGTCCCACCCGAGTTCTTCGCGATCACGTACCGCCACCAGGATCTCGATCATCCGGTGCGCTCGTTCACGCTGGACGACGACGTGTCGCTGCTCCGGGCGCAATGGCTGCGGCCGGAGCGCGACCCCAAGCCGCGAGCCGTGATCGACGAACGCGCTGGAAGCGTCGAGGTCGCGCCCGGCGAATCGCGCGAGATCGTCTCGCTGCGCGGCGCCGGCGCCGTCTGGAACCTGTCGCTCGGCATCGAGCCCTTCGAGCAGCATGCGGCGTCCGCGACGTGGCTGGTCGCGCGCTGGGATGGCCACGCGACGCCCGACGTCCAGGCTCCCGTGCCGGACTTCTTCGGCTCGTCGCGGATCGATCGCCCCGCGGGCGGCTTGCTGGTGGGCCGCCACGGCGAGCGCTACGTGACGCGGTTCCCGATGCCGTTCTGGTCGAGCGCCGAGATCCGCATCGAGAACCGCGGGACGCGCCCGGTCACGGTGTCCCATTCGGTCGAGCTTCTCGAGCGGGCGTATCCCGCCGCGTCGGGCTATTTCACCGCGCGCTACCACCACGAAGCGCCGACCAGCGCCGGCCGCGACTATCGCTTCGCCGACGTCACGGGCGCCGGCCATTTCGTGGGTGTGTCGTACGCGATGCAGGGCTCGATCCTCGGGACGTACTTGGAAGGCGACGAGCGGTTCTACGTCGATCGTTCCGCCACGCCAGCGCTCCAGGGCACCGGCACCGAGGACTACTTCAACGGCGGCTGGTACTTCCTCTTCGGTCGCTTCTCGCAAGCGCTCTTCGGCGCGCCGTACAGGCTCTCGCCCACCGGCGTCACCAGCGGTCGAACGGGTGCGTACCGCGTGCACCTCGGAGATCTGGTGACCTTCTTCGATGGGGCTCGCTTCGCGATCGAGCACGACGCCACCGACGACAACACCCACGACGATCACGCGAGCGTCGCCTATCTCTACCTCCATCCCGAGCCGCTGCTGGTCTGGAGCGACGCGATCGACGTGGGCGATCCCGCTTCCGAGGCGAGCCACGGCTATCGAGCCACCGACGCGTCCGAGGCGAGCGCCGAGGAGTCGACGTTCGAGGGCGATGACGACGACCGCCTCGTGCGCGACTCGGGCCGGCTCGTGAGCGGCGCGAGCGAGCTCGATCTGGCGCTCGACGCGCGGAACGAAGGCGTGCTGCTGCGTCGCCGTCTGGACCAGCGCCACGGTCGCCAGCAAGCGGAGGTGCTCGTCGACGGCCAGCCGGCCGGCACCTGGTACGACGTCTTCGAGAATCCCATCCAGCGCTGGGCGGAGAGCGACTTCCTGCTTCCCGCCTCGCTGACCCGCTCCAAGTCGCGCATCCACGTCGAGCTGGTGAATCGAGGTCGCACGCCCTGGACGGAGCTCGGCTATCGAGCGGGAAGCATTCTCGCGCCCGCACCGCGCTGAGAAATGCCGTCGAGCGTCAGCGCCCGCCACGGCATCGTCGGGTGGCGCTGACTCACTTCCAAGAAACGTCGTCCACGGTCGCGAATCGTCGCGTCGCACGCAGCACCGAGGCGAACGATCCCGCTCGTTTGCGCTCGCTGCTCCGTCATTTCCCGACACTCGCTCGCGCGGCGCGATTGGCCGCGCGTTTGCGAGCCGAACCCGTGCCACGAGCTCTCATGGAGGAGAGCGACGACGTCACGGCTGACTCATCCCGCACCGACCCCCGTCCCGCCGCTCGGCGCCCGCGCGAGCGCGTCGTCGAGCGCCCGCGCGCCGGGAGCGGAACGTCGGCGATTTCCGCGCGCAGCGATCCAATGGGTGGTGCATTTCCAGAGCGCGAGCGGGCTCGATTCCGGCGAGTCGATCGACGTCAGCGCTCGTGGCTTGTTGCTGCGCTCGCCGACCGCCGTGCCGATCGGCACGCGCCTCGAGCTCAAGTTCCACCCGCCCACGTGGTCGCGTCCCGTGCTGCTCGCGGGAGTGGTGGTTCGTCACGCCGGTAGTCCGCGCAAAGTGGGAATTCGTTTCGTGGACGTGCCGCCCGACACGGAACGCGACCTCGCGACCTACGTGCAGCATCACCTCGAGCGGGTGCACCGCGTGCCCTCGGCTGCGCCGTCCAGCGGCGCGGTCGTGGCGCCGCCGACGGTCGCCGGTCGACCGCACTCGCCAGCGCCCGCGTGCGGCGAGGACCGGCGCATCGAGCCCCGCGTCGCGGGCCGGTTCCAGGTGGTCTTCCGAAGCGACGAGCACTTTCTCTCCGAGTACGCGACCAGCCTGTCGAGCCACGGTCTCTTCATCGAGACCGCGCTTCCGTTCGAGCTCGGGACGGTGATCGAGATCCAGCTGGTGCTGCCCGCGCTCCGCGAGCGCGTGGTGGTGCAAGGTCGCGTGGTGCGGCGCGTCAGCCCGGCGCCGGGCGTCAAGGCGGGAATCGGCTTGAAGCTGATCGCTGGCGCCGGCTCGGGGTTGACCGCGATCCACGATCTCGCGCAACTGCGGCGCGCGACGACCGGCCGCTAGGATTCTTGCGCGCGTTGCGCTTCGCACCGGGCCAGGCGACTCGGTCTCGTCTCCCGCCGCCGCCAGCTCGCGCGCCGAAGCGGCGTACGAGCACGCCCCAATCGCCGCAAGCATCGCTAGACTGCGCGCCGGGCGAGCGCAGGCGGTATCCGAGTCATGGCGACCAAGGCGAGAAGCGAGCGAGGCGCGCCGACGCGGTACGCGCGCGACGAGCAGCGCGTCCTCAATCCGCAGGCGTGGCGGCATTACCGACGCTCGTACGCCCGCGGCGAGGTGCTCGCCGGCGCCCTCGTCGTCGTCGGGCTGGTGGCCATCGCGACGTGGGTGCGCTGGATGGGGGCGCATCCGGATCCGAACCTGGCACGCGTGTCGCTCGATGCGCTGGCTGGAGACCCGGCGCGCACGGTCGTCGAGAGCGTGCCGCCGAGCGCAGGACGAGCAAGCAGTCCTGCTCCGACGCCCACGGCCGTTCCAGCGTCCGCGCGCGGGGCATTGCCCGGCGAGCTGGCGCCACCGGGCTTCAGCGAGGGCAAGCCCGCGACCTTCGACGCCGACAATCTTTACGAGAAGATCGACGGCCGCGCGAACTACTTCACCTCGCGAGGTTTCCGCTCGCTCTCGTTCGTGTCGCTCACGTCCGTCGGCGATCCGGCGGCGGCATCGATCGACGTCGAGCTCTACGACATGGCCAACGCCGAGAACGCGCTGAGCGCTTACGGCGGAGAGAAGTCGGCGGAGATCGCCTCCGAGCGGCACGCGGCCGGCCTCTGGCACCTCGACCGCAACGCGCTCTATCTCACTCAGGGGCGTTACTACTTGCGCGCCATCGGCTCCGACGAGAGCGAGGCGACGCGGGCCGCGTTGCTTGCCGTGAAGGCCCGCATCCAGGCCGCGTTTCCGGGCGAGGCGCAGGAGCTGCCCTGGGCGCACCGGCTCTTGGGCGTGCTCGGGATCGCGTCCGGCCAGATCGAGTTCCACCGCGAGGCGGCGTTCTCGTTCGGGTTCGCGAACGACGTGTACTCGGCGCTGCTCGACGACCAAGCCACCGAGGTCTTCGTCACCGTGACCGCCGACGAGACCGCCGCCGCGAACCTCGTGCGCCAGTTCGTGGACGGCTTCGCGAGCTACGGGGAACGGGTGGCGAGCGGTGGCGAGACCTGGGTGAAGGACCGCTACTTGAGCTCGTACGCGACGGCGCGCGCCCAGCGCGCGTTCGTGTTCGGCGTGCGCGGAGCGCCGGACCTCGAAGCGGCTCGCGCCGCCCTCGCCAAGCTCGCCGCCGCGATCGTCGCGTTCCCGGAGGTGCCACGTGTGGCGGCGCACGAGCCGACGTCCCCGAGCTCGCCCGGGGAGGCCGCCGATCATTACGCTGGCGGCGGGGAAGGGGAGCACTGACGATGGCGGACGTGGAAGGCGCGGGCGCGCCGTCGAGCGACGACGGCGGCGCGGCGAAGGGCGAGGGCGAGCTCGCGGCCACCACGCGCCGCCGCTTCCTCCGTCAGGTGAGTGTCGTGGCGGGCGTGTCGGCCGCTGCCGGCTGGGCTGCGCTGGCGCCGCCGAACCAGCCGTTCTCGCTTCGCGATCCCGACGGCGAGCGCGGCAAGCCGGCGCGCAAGAGCGTGCGGCTCAAGGAAGGCGGGTTCGCCGTCGACGCATCGCCGACGGCTGCGCGGCTCGGCGTCGCGCGCGGCGAGCGAGTCGAGGCGATGGTGCGCGCCGCCGTCGACGCCATCGGCGGCATGTCCCGTTTCGTGAAGCGCGGCGAGCGGGTGCTCATCAAGCCGAACGTCGCGTTCGAGCGGGTCGCGGCCCTGGGCGCCACCACCAACCCCGAGGTGCTGGTGGCGCTGATCCTGCTCGCGCGCGAAGCCGGCGCCGCCGAGGTGCGGGTGGTGGACAATCCCATCGAGGCCGCGGAGGCGTGCTTCGAGCGCAGCGGGATCCGTACCGCCGCGGTCCGCGCAGGCGCCCGCGTCTACCTGCCGACGCCCAGCGACTTCGAACCGCTGGTCACGCCGGGCGCCACGCTCATCGAGCGCTGGTCGTTCTTCCACCGGCCCTTCGTGGGCATCGACAAGGTCATCGGCGTCGCGCCCGTGAAGGACCACAACCTGTGCTCCGCGTCGATGACGACGAAGAACTGGTATGGGCTGCTCGGTGGGCGCCGCAACCAGTTCCACCAGGACATCCACACGATCATCACCGACCTCGCGCGCATGCTCAGGCCCACCTTCGTGGTGCTCGACGGCACGCGCGTGCTCTGGCGCAGCGGCCCCACGGGCGGAAGCCTGGCGGACGTGCGGCTCGGCAGGACCATCGTGGCGAGCACGGATTCGCTCACCGCGGACGCGTTCGGCTGGGACGAGCTGCTGGCGCGCGATCCGGCTGCGCGCCCTGCCTATCTCGCCCGCGCCGCGGCGGCCGGCCTCGGCGATCCCGATTGGCGTTCGCAAGCGTCGAAGGAGACGCAGGTTGGCTGAGCGCCTCTTCACCCGCGGCCGCGACGGCAAGGCCTACCTCGCCGGCTTCGAGCCCAGCGCCGACGGCTCGCCGTGGTGGGTTCGCCGCTTTCGAATCACCAACGTTCGGGTGGTCTCGCAAGCGTTCTTCTTCGCGCTCTTCGTGTTCCTGCTCTGGACCACCTGGTTCAGCCGGCTGGGCGGTTACCCGGTCTCGCTCTTCCTCGAGATCGACCCGCTGGTGGGCTTCGCGACGGCGATCTCCACTCACACGGTCTACAAATGGCTGTGGCGCGGGCTCTTCGTGCTGGTGCCGACGCTGCTCCTGGGGCGCGTCTTCTGCAACTGGATGTGCCCGTACGGCAGCCTTCATCAATTCATCGGCTGGGCGTTCAACATCCGCGCGAACCGCAACGCGATCGACTCCAACCGATATCGGCCGCTCTTCCAGCTCAAGTACGTGATCCTCACCATCATGCTGGTGATGGCGGCGATGGGCTCGTTGCAGATCGGGCTCCTGGATCCGATCTGCCTCTTGGTGCGGAGCTTCGCCACGGTCTTCGAGCCGGCCGCCGACTTCGGCACGCGTTCGCTCGGCGCGGCGCTCGCCGAGCGGGGCGTGAACGCCGATCTCTCGACGGCGCTCTTCGCGCCGGGCGCGCCGCACCAGCGGATCTTCGCCGGTGCCTGGTTCGTGGGCGCGATGATCGTCGGCTTGGTCGGCATGAACCTGGTGATCCCGCGGTTCTTCTGCCGCGTGCTCTGTCCCCTGGGCGCGTTCCTGGGGGTCCTCGCGCGGTTCGCGCCGTGGCGCATCGAGCGCGATCTCACCAAGTGCACCGACTGTGACCTGTGCCTGAAACGCTGCGAAGGCGCCAGCGATCCCCACGCGGCGCTGCGCAAGAGCGAATGCTTCGTGTGCTTCAACTGCATCGACGATTGCCCCGAGGAGGCACTCACGTTCACGCGCGCGCCGGCGTCGGTCAAGCCGTGGATCGTGGGCAAGCTCGAGGACGTGAAGCGCGGTGCGGCGACGCTCTTCGGGCGGCGCATCCTCAGCCAGATCTGGGACACGGAGGTCGCGGCGCCGGACTTGCCGCGGCGGCGCTGGATCTTCGCGTCGGTCGCGGGTGTGCTCGGGTTCCCGTTTCTCAGGCTCTCGAAGGCGGTCAACGATCGCGGCTTCGACGCCAAGGCCATTCGCCCGCCGGGCTCGGTGGCCGAGCCGGAGTTCCTCGAACGCTGCATCAAATGCGACGCGTGCATCCACGTCTGCCCCACCAACGTGTTGCAGCCTTCGACGCTGGCTCAGGGCGGCTTCGAGGGCGTGTGGACGCCGGTCATGGATTTCGCCGTCGGGTTCTGCCAGCTGAACTGCACCCTCTGCAGCGAGGTGTGTCCGACCGGCGCCATCCAGAAGACCTCGCTCGAGCGCAAGCTCGGAGTGGGCGCGCACCAGGCGCAGGGTCCGATCCGCGTCGGTACGGCGTTCTTCGACCAAGGCCGCTGCTTGCCCTGGGCGATGCAGACGCCGTGTGTCGTGTGCGAGGAGGTCTGCCCCGTCACACCCAAGGCGATCGGCACGTACGACGAGACCATCACCCGCTGGGACGGCAAGACCGTGACCCTGAACAAGCCCTACATTCGCCCCGAGCTCTGCATCGGCTGCGGCATCTGCGAGCACGAATGCCCGGTGATCGACAGCGCCGCGGTGTACGTCACCGCGATCGGTGAAACGCGCTCGGAGGCTCGCTCGTTGCTGCTGGACAGGCCGAAGCCCGTCTGAGACGATCGCCCGTCCCAGACGTCGCTGCGGAGGAACCATGGCCCCCAATCGAGACGGAATCACCCGACGAGAAGCGCTGGCGCTGGGAGGCGCGGTCTCCGCGGCTTTGCTCGCGGAAGGCAGCTTGGGCGCGGCGCGAGCGCTCGCCGCGGACGCGCCGTTGCCGCAGATTCCGCGCCGGGTGCTGGGGAAGACGGGGAAGCAGATCCCGATCTTGCTGATGGGCGGCGACAACGGCTTCGACAAGGTCTTCGATCCGCGCCTCGCCGAGGGCCTGCGCTACGGCCTCGACTACGTGGACGCGGCCGATTGTTACGCCGGCGGCAACTGCGAGAGCTCGCTCGGCGTCTTCGTGAAGCGCCTCAAGTCGCGCGATCAACTCTGGATCACCTCGAAGAGCGACGCCCACGATCCAGCCGGATTCGTGAAGACCGTCGATCAGAGCCTCGCGCGGCTCGGCACGCCCTACGTCGACCTGATGTTCCTGCACAATCTCTCCGAGCCGCGCTTCCTGAGCGACGAGCTGGCGAAGACGGTCGCGAAGCTCAAGGACGAGGGGAAGATCCGGCATTTCGGGTTCTCGAGCCATGCGACCAACGTGGTCGAGCTGCTCAACCTGGCGGCCAAGACGCCGTGGGTCGAGGCGGTGATGTTCCGCTACAACTTCCGCAAGTACGGCGACAAGGAGCTCAACGCCGCCATGGACGCGGCGCACGGCGCGGGCGTGGGCCTGATCGCGATGAAGACCCAGGGCTCGGAGGCCGAGCGCGACGCCTGGAAGCAATTCCAGCAGAACGGTCGCTGGACCAAGCACCAGGCGGTGCTCAAGAGCGTGTGGTCGGACGCGCGCATCTCCGCCGCGGTGAGCGGCATGGATACGCTCGACAAGCTGCGCCAGAACATCGGCGCCGCGGTCGACCGGACCGACCTGACGGCGCTCGAGGAGGGCGAGATCGAGCGCTACGCGCTGGCGACGCGCTCGCTCGCCTGCGACGGCTGCGACCAGCACTGCGGTGCCGCGATGCGCGACGCCGCCGGCGCGGACCTGCGGATCGCCGATCGGCTTCGGTTCCTGACCTACCACGAGAGCTACGGCCGCACCGAGCGCGCGCGCGAGCTCTACGCGATGCTGCCCGAGGGTGCGCGCGACCTGGCGCACCTCGACTTCGCCCCCGCCAATCGCGCGTGCCCGCATGGGGTGGACGTGGCCACGCTGGTGAAGCGCGCCGCGACGCTGCTGGGCTGAGCGCGTTTTCGTTCGAGGCTTCCGAGGCCGAGCCCCGCGAACGCGGTGGAAGCTCGGATCGAGCCGGCGTCGCCCACGACGGAACGTGCCGGGCCGCGCGGATAGCGGCTCGATGGCGCGCGGGTCGCCAAACGCTCCCTGCGCCCTCGGGGCTCGGGATCCGCGCCAGCAGCCGGACGGCGTGGCACGGGGGGGCCGCCCCGGGGGCGTTCGTTGCCCCCGGGGCGCGCCCCAACTTGCCGCGCCAAAACACGATGTGATACTTCGTGATACATCGTGATTGCCGCCCCCGAGGGGCGCTGCGGAGGATTCGATGGCAGGTTGGTTCGCGCGAGCGGTGGACGGTGTCGCGGCATTCTTCGGTCGGCTGGTG
Source organism: bacterium (assembly GCA_046331705.1). Lineage (GTDB taxonomy): Bacteria > JADJOY01 > JADJOY01 > JADJOY01 > JADJOY01 > JADJOY01. The sequence goes on from JAXLQJ010000025.1 coordinate 81,256, forward strand.
CTTCGGCGCAGCCCGCCGAGCCCGAACACCTTGATGCATCTGGGCGGCTATCGGGGCCGGACACCGGACGAGCTCTTCGCGGCGCCACACGCGTTGCCGCACGTGACGGTCACGCCGCGCTGGAGGCTCGCGGGCCTCGAGTGCCGGCACCTCTCGTTCCCGTCCGTCCACGATCCGCTCGCCGCCGAGTTCCGTCACCGCCACGCCACCGACTACCAGCTCAACAACCGCGTCCACGTGCGCTGGCTCAAGCACCGCGACGCCGAGCGCCGCCCGACCATGGTGCTGCTCCACAGCTGGATGCAGCCGGACACGATCCTGGAGGAGCTGACGCTGTTGCCGTGGTTGGCGCGGCGGCTCGGCGTGAACGTGGCGCGGATGCAGCTGCCCTATCACGGCCGCCGCCGCCCCGAATGCTCGCGCTTCGACGGCGAGCTCTTCTGGACCGCCGATCTGGTGCGCACCTTCGAAGCGATCCGCCAGAGCGTGATCGATGCGCGCTCGCTCACTTCCTGGCTCCTCGCCAACGAGGCGGAGTCGGTCGGCGCGGCCGGGTTGAGCCTGGGCGGCATGATGACGTTGGCGCTCACGGCCCTCGACGACCGCCTCGCGTTCTCGATCCCGGTGGCCGCTCACCTGGACCTGGCCGGCGTCCTGGCCGACGCCTCGCTGCTCCGGCCCATGCGCGAGGAACTGGCGCGCCACGGCTGGGGCCCCGCGGAGGTCGATGCCTACATCGCCAGTGTCGGCATGAAGGACCTGCAGCCGCGCATCCCGCGCGAGCGAATCCTGTTCGTGGCGGGGGTTCACGATCGGTTGCTCGCCGCCCACCGAACCGAGGCCCTCTGGAGGCAATGGGGCGAGCCCGCCATCCACTGGTACGACGCGGGGCACCTTGGCATCTTCACCCAGCTCGGCAGCACCACCCGCGTGATGCGCGATTTCCTGGAAAGGCTCGGGCAGGTGCCGCGGCGAGCGGCCGTCGAGCCGCGCGCGACGGAGCTCGAGCCGGCGGGGCTGCTCGCCGTGCCCGCCTGACCACGGGCACCTGCCGGGCGGGCGCGCGCCCTTCGCGACGCGGGATCGGCGCTCCGTCGCCCGGGCTCAAGTCGCGTCGCGGATCCGCCGATCATCCGTCTCGTATGGCCCAGACGTGGGCCGCGGGGCGAGGATCGCCGACATGCGCCAGAACGGGATTGTCCCCACGGGACGAGAAGTCACCTTTCGGGACGACGAGATCATCGTCAGCAAGACGGACCTGAAGGGTACGATCACCTATGCCAACGACGTGTTCGTACGGGTCTCCGGCTACGACGAGCGCGAGCTGCTGGGATCGCCGCACAGCTTGATCCGTCACCCCGACATGCCGCGCTGCGTGTTCAAGCTCTTGTGGGACACGATCCAGCGCGGCGAGGAGATCTTCGCGTACGTGAACAACCTGGCGAAGACCGGTGACCACTACTGGGTCTTCGCGCACGTCACGCCGAGCCACGACGGCCACGGCCGGGTCGTGGGCTATCACTCGAACCGCCGCGTCCCGTACCCCGACGCGCTTTCCAAGGTGAAGACGCTCTACGCCCGGCTGCGCGACGAAGAGCGCAAGCACGGCGACTCGATGGCGGGGATGAACGCCGCCGGGGCCGTGCTGGCCGAGACGCTCGCGCAGCAAGGGCAGGACTACGCCGAGTTCGTCTTCCAGCTCTCGGCGCACACTCGGTTGGCCGCGTCGGCGAGGTGATCCATGGGTGCTTGGTGGCAGCGTAAACGCGGCGCAGCGAACGAGGGCGCGCGCGGGGGGGACGAAGCAGGCGCCGTCGATGGTCTGGCGGAGGTGCGCCGTCTCACCGAGATCTGCGTGCGTGCCGGAACCGGCGATCTGGAAGCGCGCGTGGTCGGGCTCTCGTCACAACCCGAGCTGGCGGCGCTCGGCCGCGCCATCAACCAGGTCCTCGACATCGCCGACTCGTACGTGCGCGAGGCGTCGGCGGCGATGAGCGAGGCGAGCCGCGATCGTTTTCATCGACCGATCCTGCTGCGTGGGCTGCACGGCGCCTATCGTCACAGCGCGGCGGTCATCAATCAGGCGGCGCTCAAGATGCAAGCCAGCAGCGAGCAGCTCGGGTTGGTGGCCAACCTCGCCGCGGAGACCGCGAGCAACGTGGTGACGGTGGCCGCGGCCTGTGAGGAGCTCAACGTCACCACCAGCGAGATCGCGCGGCGCAGCTCGGAGTCGGTGGCGCTCACCGAGGTCGCCGTGCGCGAGGCCGAGCAGGCCGCCAGCGCGGTTCACGGCTTCAGCGCCGTGGCCCGCGAGATCGGCGAGGTCGTCGCGTTCATCGGCAAGGTGGCGGCGCAGACCAATCTGCTCGCGCTGAACGCCAGCATCGAGGCCTCGCGCGCCGGCAAAGGCGGGCAAGGCTTCGCGGTGGTGGCGCACGAGGTGAAGGAGCTCGCGCACCGCACCGCCCAGGCGACCGAGGAGATTCGCGCGAAGGTGGTGGGCATGGAGCGATCGGTCGACGCGGCGGTTCGGCACATGCAAGGGATCAGCGGTTCGATCCACCGGATCGACGAGACCACCGCGGAGATCGCGCATTCCGTCGAGGAGCAGGTGAAAGCGACCAGCGACATCGGCTCGGCGATCTCGGTGGTCTCGGACAGCACGCGCCAGGTCTCGGACCGGATCCGCGAATCCACGGCGACGCACGCCGCGAGCGCGCGCCCGGGGGGCACCGAGGCCGCGACGCACTCGGGCGAGGTCGGCTCCCGCGGCGCCACTGCCGTCTCGCCGCTGACTCGCGCACGGCCCGCCCCCGGGCACTCGAACGGCGCTCAGCCTCGAGCGTCGTCGACGCCTGGCGCGGCGCACTGACCCACGCGCGCCACGCGCCGCATCGAGCCCGCGCGCAGGCGCTGCGCCGAGCGGCCAAGAGCGTCTCGCCCGCGGTGCACCGCCGCGACGCACCGATGCTTTCCTGTGGCGCGTCGCCGCTTCTTGCCTGTGACGTAGATCATGGATCTCGGTCTCCGCGACCTCGGATCATGAGGCCGAGGAGAACCGACATGCGAATCGAGAAGATCGAGGTCGGCCGTCGCGCCGCCCAAGTCAACCGCGCCGTCGAAGCCGTCGCGAACCAGGGGCTGCGCAGCTTGGATCGCGCCCGCGAAGCGGTGGGGCTCGAGGGCCGCAAGGCGCGCTACGACGACTCCCGCTACGAGTTCATCGGCGGCGACCGGGACGTGCTGCGCCGCAAGCACTACGACAAGAGCCTCAAGCTCCTGTGGAAGGCGGAGCGCCACGCCGCGTGGTCGACGTTCCACGACGGCGCCGACGATCTGCCGCTCGAGCGCATGGCGCGCGAGTCGATGACCAAGGCCGAGCGCGCCGCGGGCAAGCGCCTCGCGAGCGCGGAGTTCCGAGCGAAGCTGGCCCGCGAGTACACCCTCGCCGAGCGCCAGGCCCTGGTCCGCGTGCTCACGGCCATCGGTCACGGCGAGGCCTACGCCTGGCTGGTCTCCGCCGAGGTGCTGGCCGAGGTGAAGAGCACCGGTGCCCGCGCCGCGCTCACCATGCAGGTGATGGAGGAGGCCAAGCACTTCGTGGTGCTGCGCGAGCTGATCCACGCGTTCGGCGTCGAGGTGCCGCGCCAGTCGGCGTGGGAGTACCTGTTGCTCGAACAGGTGCTCAAGGCCGATGGTCTCGACAAGCTCTTCGGTATGAACGTGCTGGTGGAGGGGATCGCGCTCTCGATCTTCGGCATGCTCGCGCACCTGCCGGGCCTCGAGATCCTGCGGCTCTTCCACCTCGACGAGTCGCGGCACACGGCGCTGCCGGTCAACTACTTCAATGAGTTCCCGCTGAGCCGCTGGCAGCGGCTCAGCCCGCTGGCGCGCGCGCGTCGCTTGAATCTGGTGTTGCCCGCGATCCCGCTGGTCTTCTACCTGGAGGAATCGCTCGCCGAGCTGGGCATCGACGCGCTCGAGCTAGGCGGCTCGGTGATCCGCAAGGTGAGCATGCTCGCCGAGCGCGCGGGCTTCGAGCCGCCCGGCGCGGGCGAGGCCCTGGGAGAGCGGCTCAACGCGCTCTTCAACGCGTATGCGCGTCTGACGCGGCCGCACTACGTGCCGCGCGACTATCATCGCGGGGAGACCACCCGCGATGCCGCGGCGCGCGCCGTCGAGGACGAGGTCTTCGCGGCCGCCTGAGCGAGCGCGTCCTCCGCGTTCCGCGATCGCTGCCCCGAGCGCGCTCGGGGTCCGGCCGCATGGCGGCGGGAGTCGCCGTCGAGAGCATTCGCGCCCTCGCCGTTCGTGGTGCGGGCGAGCCGCGCCCCGGCGCCGATGGAGCGCGCCATGAACGATCTGGGCCGCCAGGCGGTGCTGCGGCACGAGCTGGGCGGCCCCGGCGTGCACACGTTCGAGCCCGTGTTCGCGCCGCTCGACAGCGGGGTACCGGATCGCCGAGCGCGCCGCCGCTGGCGCGCGACGCGGTCCCTGGCGGTGCGCGACGAATCGCGCCAGGTCATTTAGGCTCTGCCGCGCCGCCGAGTGGACGAGCGAGGCGGCGTTCACGAGCGAGGGCGAGGTCGATGATGCGCGCGCGGTCGGTCGCAAGAGTGCTGGCGAGTGCCTTGGGTTTGGCGCTCGTGCTCGGGTGTGGAGCCGGGACTCCTCCGCCGGCACCGCCGCCGCCACCTCCGCCGCCGCGCGTGGAGCCGCTCAAGATCGAGGGCACCGTCACCCATCTGCAGCGCATCGCGCTGCCGCCGACCACCGAGGCGCGGGTGGCGCTGGTGGACGTCACGGGCGGCGAGTCGGCGGCGATGACGATGGTGGAGCGCGTGTTCGCGGTGGGACGGCAGGTGCCCGTGCCGTTCGCGCTGGCGATCGACCCGAAGCGCGTGAGCGCCCAAGCTCGCTACGAGCTGCGCGCGGCGCTCGTCGATCCGCGGGGATCGCTCCATTGGGGGATCACCAACCCCATCGAATGGAAGCCCGCGCCCCTCACGTCGGGCGTGGTGCTGGTGGTGGGCCCGTCGCGCCCGCCCGATCCGATCGAGGCGAGCCCGTTCCGCTACCGCTGCGACGCCACCTTCAGCTTCGGGCTTCAGGAGCTGGGCGAGGACGTCGTCGAGGTGCGGCTCGCCGATCGGACCTTGCGCCTCAGCCGGGTGCCCTCCGCGCTGGGAGTCACGTTCACCGACGGCGTCAACACCTTCTGGCGGAAGGAGACGATCGCCAACCTGATCCTCGCCGGGCACGTCCACAACTGCTACCAGCGCTATCCATGACGGCGCGTCAGTGGGCGGTGCGGGTCGGCCGGGCGATCACCTCGATGGACGGGCCGCGCTCGAAGCGACCGCCGAGGCGGTAGATCGCGTCCTGGAGCCAGCGACCGCGGGGGTTCGCGAGATAGACCGGATGGCGCGGCAGGTAGGTGCGTAGCTCCAGCACCTCGAAGCCTTCCTCGGCGAGCGTGCGCCGGATGGTGCGCGGGTCGAAGAACGTCATGTGGAACTCGGACGCGACCTCGCTGAAGAAATGCCGATCGAAGGACGGGCCGAGCACGGCGCGGCTCGCCGCCTTGATCTTGTCCTTGAGCGAATGGAGCTGGTTGGGCACGTCGATCAAGAGCACGCCGTCCTCGACGAGCAGCCCTCGGCATTGGCGCAGCGTCTTGCGCGGGTCGGGAACGTGCTCGAGCGAGAGGCTCAGCACCGCGTCGAAGCGCTTGCCCTGGAAGCTCGCGAGGTCCCAACCCTCGGCGACCTGCACGTTCACGCCGAGCTGGCGGGCGTGGTCGGCCAGGATCGGCGCGAACTCGACGGCCTCGACGCTCCAGCCGCCCTGCTCGGCGACCTCGAACATGTAGCCGCCCTCGAGGCATGCGATGCCGAGCAGGCGGCCGCGGTTCGGTCGCCAGCGCTCCAGCCGCGCGAGCCGCCCTCGGTAGAAGTCGCGTCGCGCGGCGCCGCGGTGGGCGTTGCTGGCCTGATAGTACGGATGACGCGCGTAGAGCGCGCCCAGCTCGACGAGATCGAGCCGCGGGCTCTGGAAGCGCAGGCCGCAGTCGGGGCAGCGGGCGATGCCGAGACCCGCGGGAAACCGCAGGAAGCGCGCGTGACGCGGCTCGGACTCGGCGCGAGAGCTTCCGCACAGCAGGCACGCGACGGTTTCAGGCATGGACGAACCTCATGGCGACGGGGACGGCAGCGGTTGCGGGGTGTCGGAGGGCGCGCCGCCGGCGAGAAGACGGCGGTAGAGCGAGGTGTAGACATCCAGCACGGCGTCGCTTCCGAAGCGGGTGCGCGCCGTGGCGCGCGCTTGCTCGCCGATGCGGCGGCGGAGCGGCTCGTCCGCGAGCAGCCCGAGTGTGGCATGCGCGAGCTCGGGGGCGAGTGCCTCGGGCTGGCGCGCGTGAAGCAGCACGCCGTTCTCGCCGTCGCGCACGTGGGCCGCTGCCAGACCGACGGGAGTGGTGATCGCGGCGAGGCCGTGGGCCATCGCCTCGGCGAGCACGTTGCCGAAGGCCTCGCTGGCGGAGGGCGCGAGGAGCACGTCCGCCGCCCGGTAGTAGGGCGACGGGTCCGATTGCCAGCCGATCAGGCGGACCGAGCCCGCGACGGAAGGGGAGCGCGCCCATTCCTCGAGCGTGTCGCGCAGCGGGCCGTCGCCCACGATCACCAGCGTCGCGTTCGCGGCCGCGCGAATCGCCGGCCAGGCGCTCATGATCGCGTCGAGGCCCTTGCCTCGCACCCAGCGGCCCACGAACAGGCAGATACCGCCGCCGGGCAGGCCGAGGGCGGCGCGCCGCTCCGCCGGCGGCGCATCGTCGGCCGTGCCGTCCGCGCGCGGCGGACGGGGAAGGTCGATGGCATTCGGCACCAGCACCACCCGCGTGTGTGCCGCCCCAGCCTGAAGGGCTTCGTTCCGGACCTCGGCGCTGGTGGCGATCAACGCGTCCGCGGTGCGAAACGCCCGCCACAGCCACGGACCGAGCGGGCTCGCGCGAACCTTCGCGATGTCGCCGCCGCAGCCGACGGTGCAGATCTTCACGAGCGTGCGGCAACCGCGCAGTCGCGCGCCCAGCACGGCGCCGAGCACGAACGGCGAGAGGCAATGGGCGTGCACGATGTCGTAGCGGCCGCCGTGCAGCGCGAAATGGAGGCAGGCCATCGCGGCGTTCGTCACCAACCGCGCACGTCCGGGGCGAAGCGTCGGCAAGCGCACGACGCGGACGCCGCCGTCCCGCGACTCGCGCGGAAGCCCGGGGGCATGGCGCGAGGTGACCACGTCGCACTGGCCGAGCCGCGCCGCGAGGTGGGCGGCGAGGACCCGCGCCTGCTGTTCGGCACCGCCGGGATGCGGGGGGAAATGCTGGATCGCGAGAGCGACTCTCATGGGCGCGCCGGCCTGGCACGGGTGGGCGTAAGCGTTGGCGTCGGTGCCGGCCGACTTTCGCGCATCGGTGGTCGGGATGCGAGGGGGGCCGCTCGGCGCACGCGCCCCGCGCGCGGGGCCGCCGTCCGCACGTCTGTGCGATAACGCTCGCGACCGCGGCGCAGCGACGACCGGGAGGGGATCGATGGGATTCGTCACACGGACGGGGCTGATGTCGGTGGCGCTCTTGGCGGCGATGCTCGTAGCGCTGGAACTCGGCCGGCGCTACGGCCGCCGCTGGCGCGCCACGCGCGGCGGCCGGGAGCCGGCCGCGTTCAGCACGGTTCAGGGCGCGATCCTCGGTCTGCTCGGTCTCTTGGTGGCGTTCTCGTTCTCCGGCGCGGCGCAGCGCTTCGACGCACGGCGCGAGCTGGTGACCGAGGAGGCGAACGCGATCGGCACCGCGTACCTGCGCATCGATCTGCTGCCACCCGCCGCCCAGCCCGCGCTACGCGATGCGTTCCGAGGCTACGTGGATGCACGCTTGGAGATCTACCGTCACATCGCCACCCCCACGGTCGCTCGCGAGGCACGACGTCGGGCCGAAGGGCTGCAAGGGGTGATCTGGCAGCAAGCGCTCGCTGCGCTTCACGACGCGCAGTCGCCGGCGGTCTGGACGCTGGTCGTGCCGGCGCTCAACGAGATGTTCGACATCGCGACCACCCGGATGCGAGCGATGGTGCTTCACCCGCCGAGGATCGTGTTCGGGTTGCTCGCCGGCCTGTCGCTCTTGGGCGCGGCGCTCGCCGGTTTCGAGCTGGCGGCGCGCGACGAGGCGCCGCATCTGGTCCTCTTCGCGTTCGCGTTCACCCTCGCGGTCACGTTCTACGTGATCGTGGATCTCGAGTACCCGCGGCTCGGGCTGATCCGCGCCGACGGCGCCGACCAGGTGCTGCTCGACCTTCGCGCCAGCATGGGCTGAGGGGCTGGGCTCGAGTCGCGGCCGGTCTCCGCCCCAGGACCGCGCAGGCCGCGTCCGCTCACCGTCGCCGCTGCCGCCACTCTCGAACGCGCAACGGGCACCGCGAGAGCACGGTGCCCGTTGCACGCTGCGAACCCGTCCGCGTCGCGCGGGCGGGTTCTCGCACGTCGCTCACTTCGGCTGCGACCGGGGGCAGCTCCCGTCGGTGATCGTGGTCTCGCCGGCGCACTTCGCGGTGCATTCGTTGGCGTACTCCTTGCCGCTTCCGCCGCACACGGTCTCGACCGCGATCGGGCAGCCCGCCTTGCACGCTTTCATCTCCTTCGAATCCTTGCTGCAGCCAGCCGCGCCGAGCGCGGCCACGAGCGCAAACGCACCGATCGCAACACTCGTCCGCATGAGCTTTCCTGCCGATCGCTGGATCATCGTGGGCTCTGCCCCTCGGAGTGTCGAGAGACGCGAGAGGCGCCTCGGCTCCGATTCCGCGACATCGTCGCCGTGCGGTCGTACGGGGTTCGGGAGGGTGTGTCAAGCAGCATCGCTGCTCGGATCGCGCCCGCGGTCGGGCGTCGCGGTGCGTGCTCGCTCCGATCGCGATCGGCGGCCGTTCGCGCGGACTGCTAGATTCGCTCCCGCGCGGCGCTGCTCGGCCGGCCGATGGCGTCCGCACCCGAGCGAGGATCGTCGACATGGCTCTCGCGGTTCGTGTGGCGCTCGTGCTGGTGGGCGCGCTGGCGATCGTGCTGGACAGCCGTCGCGCTGGCGGCTCGCGTCCTCGCCTCTCGGTGCTGTGGTTGCTGTCGTTGGCGCTCGGCGAAGCGGCGTTCGTGCTCGCCGTGTGGCTTCGTCATCGCACCTTCCCGCTTCATCTCGAGCTCATGGAAGGCGCGGTTCTCGAGCACGTCCAGCGTCTGCTGGCGGGCCAGCCGCTCTATCCGCCGCCCTCGGCTCGATTCGTGCCGTTCGCGTACAACCCGCTCTACTACGTGCTCGCCGCGCCGCTGATCGGCGGTGTGGGGGGCGGGTTGCCCACGCTGCGGGCGCTTTCCATCGCCGGCGCGCTGGGGGCTGCGGTGCTCGTGGCGGCAATCGCCGCGCGCCGCGCACGCTCGTGGTTTCACGGCGTGATCGCCCTCGGTCTCTTCGCCGCCGCGTACGAGGCGATGGATGCCTACCTCGACACCGCGCATGCCGATGCCTGGCTGATCCTGGCGATCCTCGCCGGAACCGCGCTGGTCGAGAAGGGGCTCGTCCTCGCTGCGCGCGAAGGTGCCTCGCACACACGCGGACGTGCGTTGCGCGTCGCCGGCGTGGTGACGCTGGTCGCGGGCTTCTGGCTCAAGCAGCACGGAGCGCTCTTCGCGCTCGCGGCGCTGGCGTGCGTGGTGCTGCGGCTCGGTGCGCGCGCGGCGCTTCCGGAGCTGGTGGTCGCCGTGCTGCTGGGGCCGGTGGCCTACCTGCTCGCGGGGCCGCGCCTCTTCGGGCCGTGGATGCTCTTCTACACCTGGACGGTGCCGCGCTCGTGGTCCGTGCTCTCGCCGGCGATCTTCACCCGCGTCGCCGAGCACCTGGCGCGCGGGGTGCCGTTGCTCACGCTGGCGGCCGCCGGGGGATTCGCCGCCTGGACTCGGACGCTGCGCCACGGGTTGCGCGCGCTCGATCCCTGGCAGGTGCAGCTCGCGGCCGCGCTCGGCTCCGGTTTCATGGGCGCCCTCGACGCGGGCGGCAACGACAACGTGCTCATCCCGCTCACGACGTTCGCGATCGTGATGGGGGTGAGCGCGTTGCCGGACTGCGCCTCGCGGCTCGCCCCGCGATGGCCGCGCGCGGTGGAAGAGCTGGCGCTCGTGGCGAGCTTCGCGCTCTTGCTCTACGACCCGCGGCACGTGTGGACCGCCGCTGGTGCGCCGCGCGCCCACACCGAGCTGGTGGCGTTGGTCCGCGCTCTCGACGCCCCGGTGTTCGCGCCCGATCTCGGCCCCAGCGATGGCGTGTCGCGCTTCACGCCGCCGCTCACCTGGGTGGCGATCGAGGACTTGGTCCGTGGTGCGCGGGGGCCGGCCGCACCTCCGGGAATCGCCGACGAGCTGCTCGCCGCGGTCGCGGCGCCCGCCGGCGAGGCGTACATCCTCACCAGCCAGCCGCTCGAGCGGCGCGTGACGTTGGCGCCGTTGCTCGCTCGGTACCGACTGGAGGCGGATTTCGGAGAGCGCTTCGCGAGCCTGCGCACCCAGCCGATGCGCTGGGGGCGGCTCTATCCGCGGTACCTCTATCGCTACTCGCCGCCGCCCGCCTGAGCGCGCGCGGCGGCGCGGACGGCGCTCACGCGGAGCGCAACATGCCGGCCTCGCGGAACCACGCGTAGGTGTCGCGAATGGTGTCGGCGAGGGGGCGCGGCGCGTAGCCCAGCTCGGTGCGGGATTTCGTGAGGTCGGCGCGGGAGTCGCTGGCCAGCACGTCCAGGGACTCGTGGGTGTAGAGCGGGTGGGTGTTGGTGAGCCGCGCCCATGCCGTCAGGAAGGGCACCCCCACGTGCGCCAGCCAGAAGGGTACGACGAGCCCGGGAGGCGCCACGCCGGTCACCTCCTGCGCGAGCTTGCCGATGGTGCGCACCTCGGCCCACTCGTTGCTCAGCAGGTAGCTCTCGCCGGTGCGTCCGCGGGCCTCGGCGGCGAGCATGCCGTCGACCACGTCGCGCACGTCCACGAAGTTGTAGCCGCCGGGGACCAGCGCCGGCAGCCGCCGGTGGTAGAGATCCAGCAGCACCTGTCCCATGCGCGAGGGGCGGAAGTCGAAGGGGCCGAGCACGCCGGCCGGATGGACGACGACCGCGTCGAGGCCGCGTGCGACCACCTCGCGGACGGCCACTTCGCCTGCTGCCTTGGAGCGGTCGTAGGCGGGCGGGATCGGGCCGGGACCCTGCGAGCGCGCGGATGCCTCGCTGAGCGGACCTTGGCGCGCGCAGTACTGGTCGAACGCGTGGATCGACGAGGTGTGGACCAGGCGCCGCACGCCGCACGCGTGTGCCGCTTCGGCGACGTTGCGCGCGCCCTCGACGTTCACCTTCGGCACCAGCCCGCCCATGTCGCCCTGGATCGAGATGATCGCCGCCAAGTGGAAGACCACGTCGGCGCCTTGGAAGGCGCTGCTGAGGCTCGCCGGATCGAGCACGTTGCCGGGGACGCATTCGACGTCGAGGCCGTCGAGGCCGATCCGCGAGTCGTGGATCAGCGCCCGCACACGGCGGCCCTGAGCGAGAAGCGAGCGGACGAGATTGACGCCTAGGTGACCACTCGCGCCGGTGACGACCGTGAGCTTGGACATGGTTCTCCGCGGGTCCTCGAATCGTGGGGCGCGCATTCTCCCTCCGCCCACGCGCGTTGTCAGGTGCGCCGGCGCGCCCGTTGGCGCGACCCTCGGCCGCGAGCCGCCGGCGACGCGGGACCGACCTTGTTCCGCGTGGCGCGGTGCGCCAGCTTGCCTGCGTCCATGCCGTTCGCGTGGGGGCATCGATGGATCGCATTCTCTTCACGGGCTTCCCCGGCTTCCTCGGCACCGAGCTCTTGCCCCGCGTGCTCGCGCGCGCGGCGGGGGTGGAGGCCGTGTGTTTGGTGCAGCCGAAATTCGTCGAGCTGGCCGAGCGCCGCGCCGGCGAGCTGACCGAGCTTCACCCGGATCTCGCGGGGCGGGTGCGAATCGTGCCGGGCGACATCGTCGCGCCGGATCTCGGGCTCGGCCCGGCCGCCGACGACCTGGCGCGGAGCCTGCGCGAGATCTTCCATCTCGCTGCGGTGTACGACCTCTCCGTGGGGCGAGAGCTCGCGATGCGAGTCAACGTCGACGGCACCCGTCACGTGCTGGCGCTGGCGCGGCGGTCGAAGCGCCTGAGCCGCTTCCAGTACGTGAGCACCTGCTACGTGAGCGGCCGACATGCGGGTCGATTCTCCGAGGACCAGCTCGACGTCGGCCAGACGTTCAACAACTTCTACGAGGAGACGAAGTTTCTCGCCGAGGTCGAGGTGCAGCAGGCGATGCGCGAAGGGCTGCCCACGTCGATCTACCGGCCGGCGGTGGTCGTCGGCGACAGCACCACCGGCGCCACGCAGAAGTACGACGGTCCCTATTTCATGATCCAGTGGCTCTTGCGTCAGCCCAAGATCGCGCTCGTGCCGGTGGTCGGCGATCCCAAGCGGCACGAGTTCAACGTGGTGCCGCGCGATTTCGTCGTGGATGCGATCGCGGCGCTCTGCGCCCGCGCCGACACCGTGGGCGGCGTCTTCAACCTCGCCGATCCCGCGCCGCTCACCGTCGACGAGATCATCGAGCTGGTCACCCGGGTGACCCGGCGGATCGCCTTGCGCGTCAAGCTGCCGCTCGGGCTCGTGAAGGGCGCGGTCGAGCGCGTGCCGCTGGTCGATCGGGTGGTGCGAGTGCCGAGCGCGGCCTTCGATTACTTCGTCCATCCGACGCGCTACGGCACCGCCACCACCCAAGCGGCGCTCGCCACCAGTGGCATTCGCTGCCCGCGCTTTCCCGAGTACGCCGAGCGTGCCGTCGCGTTCGTGCGCGCCCACCCCGAGGTGGGCCACCACGCGATGGTGTGAGCGTCAGAGCCGCTGCGTGAGCTTGCTGCCGCTGGTCAGGATGCGTTGGTACGCGGTGGGCAACGAGCGCTGCACGGCGTCGATCAGGTAGGCCTCGGGGCCGATCAGCACGCGGCGGGCGTTGCGTTCGATGCCCGTCAGGATCTTGCGCGCCGCCACCTCGGGAGGGATGCGCAGCAGCTTGTTCATCTGGCCGACGCTCGCTTCCTTGGAGGTGACGCCGGCGATCCCCTCCGTCTCGCCGAAGCGGGCGGCGTTGGCGATGTTCGTGCGGATGCCGCCGGGGTGGACGCAGGTCGCGCTCACGCCGCAATTCAAGAGGTCGAGCTCCTCGCGCAGCGCCTCGGTGAATCCGCGCACGGCGAACTTCGAGGCGTTGTAGGCGGATTGGGTGGGGATCCCCACCAGCCCGAACACGCTCGAGACGTTCACCACGTGGCCTTCTCCCGCTGCGCGCAGGTGCGGCAGGAAGGCTTTGGTGCCGTGAACCACGCCCCAGAAGTTGATGTTCATCAACCACTCGAGATCCGCGTACTCCATCTTCTCGACGCTGGCGCTGATCGCGACCCCGGCGTTGTTGATGATCACGTGCACCGCGCCGAAATCGCGGGCGGTCTTGTCTGCCCAGCGATGGACGTGGGCGCGATCGGCCACGTCGAGCTTGGTGGCCGTGGCCTCGGCGCCTGCGGCGCGGCAGCGCGCCGCGGTCTCGTCGACGTTCGCCTTGTGGATGTCCGAGAGCGCGAGCCGCGCGCCCTTGGCGGCGGCCAGCTCCGCCAACGCCCGGCCGATGCCCGAGCCCGCTCCGGTGATGGCCACCACCTTGCCGTCGATCGACTTCATCGTTCCTCCCTCGTCAGGTGGGACGCGTGCGTGCCACCGCGGCACGGCGCTGCGGCACTGCGGTCCGCGTCCGTGTGCGAGACCCTATTCGTCGCCGGCCGCCGCGGGTAGAGCCAGCTGGGCCAACGGCTTGTCATCGTGGGCCGCCACCGCCCCGCGAGGGGATTGCCGACGCGCCCGCGCCCACCCAAATTGCGGCACGTCGCGCGCAAGCTCCACGGGCGGTATCCGGCGGCACTGGGGGTCCCATGCGAAACCCGCTTGCGGCCATTCTCGCGTCGCTCTCGGACGAGCGAGAGCCGGACATGACGGCGCGGCTCTTTCGCGGGACCACCCTCGTGGCCACCGTCGTGCTGCTCGGGTTGCTGGTTCCGGTGAACGTCTTCGAGCGAGTTCCGCTCGCGGTGCATGCCGCCGCCATGGGCTTCGGCGTCTTCAACGTCGTGCTCTATCGCCGCGCCGTCGCCGGTCGATACCACTACGTCGCGTTCTTCGCCGGGCTGCTCGTCACGCTCGATGTCGCGTGGATCGGCAGCGGAGGCTCGGACGGCAGCGCCAACATGTGGCTGGTGACAGGCGTCATCACGGCGGTGCTCTTCTTCCAGGGCAATGCGTTGCGCGCCGCGTTGGCCGCATTCTGCGCCAACGGCATGGCGCTCTACGGCCTGGAGCGCGTCGTGCCGGATGTCGTGATTCCGTTCCGGAGCCCCGAGGTGCGTCTTTACGACATGGTGACGGGCTTCGTGCTCGCCAGCTCGACGGCCGCGACGCTCGTGTGGGTGGTGCTCAACGCGTATCGTCGCGAACGGCGCCGCCTCGCCGAGGCGGTGACCGAGCTCGAGCGACGCACCCAGGAAGTTCACACGCTGCGCGGCCTGCTGCCGATCTGCGCGTGGTGCAAGAAGGTCCGCACGGACAGCGGGCTCTGGACCGAGGCCGCGCGTTACCTCGAGAGCCATCCCGACGTGCGCATCACGCACGGGCTTTGCCCGAGCTGTCTCGAAGCGCAGCTCGCCGCCCCAGACGAGTACCGCTGAGATCGCCGCGCGGGCGATCCGGCGCGAGCGCCGCGCTCGGGTCGGAGTCGCGCCGATCGGCGCGGCGTTTGCACACGAAAACAGCGAAAAGCTCGGCTCGTTCGCCCATCCCGTTCTCGCGGAGGCGCATCCCCGTGAGCCGCTCGTCGATCGTTTCCCGAATCGCCCACGACGCCTGCATGCACGCCCCCCGGATCATGCCGGAGGGACCGTGGTGGGATCACCTGGAGACCAACTTCTACGAGCGACCGGAAGGCTTCGAGCTCGGAATTCGCGACCTCGTCCGGGTGCGTGCCACGGCGGCGTTCGACGTGGGCGTGCGCACGGCGCTGGCCACGATCCTCGCGCCGCTCACGGTGCCGAGCGGCTACCACCCGGCGGCGCTCGCGGCGATGTTCGCCGATCGCAAGGTCTACGAGCCGCTTGCCGAGGGCGGCGACCCGTCCCGTTTCTTCGCGGCGCCGCCGCGAGGCGTCGAGGTCACGAGCTCGAAGCCGCGGGGAGTTTACTTCGAGCCGCGCGGCGGCCGCTGCCGCGACCTCTGCTTCGAGAGCGCGTAC
This sequence comes from bacterium, assembly GCA_046331705.1. Lineage (GTDB taxonomy): Bacteria > JADJOY01 > JADJOY01 > JADJOY01 > JADJOY01 > JADJOY01. The sequence continues at coordinate 96,662 of JAXLQJ010000025.1, forward strand.
CTGCCGCGCAATCCGCGGATCCGCGCCGAGTACCTCGGCCACGAGGCCAACCGCTTCGCCCGCGGGCGGTACTGGAGCCACGACGGCATCCCCCGGCCGACGATCATCGCGATCCATGGCTTCGCGGGAGATCCCTACTGGCTCAACCAATGGCTGTTCGCGCTTCCTTGGTTCTATTCCATCGGTTGCGACGTCTTGCTGGTGACCCTGCCGTTCCACGGCGCGCGTCGAGCGCGCGGCTCGGTCCTGAGCGGGCAGGGCTTCTTCGCAGGAGGCATCTCGCGGGTGAACGAGGCCTTCGGCCAAGCCGTGATGGACGTTCGGACTTTCGTCGACTGGCTCGAGCACGAGCGTGGCGTCGCCCGGATCGGCGTCACCGGAATCAGCCTGGGCGGCTACACGGCCGCGCTGCTCGCGGCGATCGACGACAGGCTTCGTTTCTCGATCCCCAACGTGCCGCTCGTGAGCCTCGCCGATCTGGTCCTCGAGTGGGAGCCGCTCGGCGCGCTGATGCGCGCCGCGATGCTCGCCACCGGCACCTCGATCAAGCGCATCCGCCGCGCGCTCGCCGTGCACAGTCCGCTCACCTATCCGCCGCTGCTCGACCGCGAGCGGCTCATGATCATCGGCGGTGTGGGCGACCGGCTCGCTCCCCCCAAGCATTCGCGGCTCTTGTGGGACCACTGGGGCCGGTGCCGCATCCACTGGTTTCCCGGTAGCCACAGCATCCATCTCGACAGGGGCGATTACCTGCGGCGCATGGGGCGCTTCCTGAACGAGATCGGATTCAACGCGGACCGGCGCCGCACGCGTGGCGCGGCGCGGCGCGAGACCCACGCGCGGCACGCCCGGCGCGGACCGGCCGAGAGGCTCGCCAAGGTCGTGTGATGCACCCGGTGTCGAGCCTCGATGCGGCGATGCTCTACGCCGAGACGGCCGAGATGCCGCTGCACACGATGGGAGTGGTGCTGATCGACGCCCCTCCGAGGTGGCGCGGCTCTCCCCTCGAGGTGATGCGGCGAACGCTCCGAGAGCGCATCCACCAGGTGACGCCGTTTCGCCGGCGGCTCGTGGAGGGGCCGCTCGGGCTCGGTGACCCGCACTGGATCGAGGACCCTCGATTCGATCTCGAGCGGCACCTTCACGTGGCCGAGCTCCCGCCGCCGCGCGGCAGGAAGGAGCTCGCCGCCTTCGTCGGCGAGTACGCGGGACGCACGCTCGATCGCGGCAAGCCGCTGTGGGAGATGGTGCTGATTCCGAAGCTCGCGAGCGGGCAGGTGGCCGTGATCGCCAAGATCCATCACGCGGCGATGGACGGCGGCCGGCTGGTGGGCATGTTGCGTCAGCTCTTCGACGAGCAACCTCGCCGGCGTCGCGTGCCGCCCGCGATCGAGCCGTGGGTTCCCGACCCCGAGCCCTCGAAGGCGTGGCTCGCCGCCGACGCGGCGCGCGCGGTGGTCGTGCGCCCCTGGCACGCGGCGGAGGCGCTCGTCGAGGTGGCGGAGACGCTGGTCGCGCGGAGCCGGCACGGCCACCGGGACGAGCCGAGCGCGAGCGACGCTCCGGTGGCGGAACCCACCGTGGGGCATCCAGCCAAGCTCTTCGAGGCCCCGCCCACGCCCTTCAACGGCGCCCTGACGCCCCACCGATCGGTGGCGCTGGCGGACGTCGCGTTCCGCGATCTGGTTCAGGTGAAGGAGGCCTTCGACGGCACGATCAACGACGTGGTGCTGGCGGCGAGCACGGCGGCGCTGCGCTCGTGGTTGCTCGCGCACGGCGGACTTCCCGAGCGCCCGCTGGTCGCGAACGTGCCGGTCACCGTGCGCGGCAAAGGAGAGGCGGATGCCGGCAACCGCGTCTCCATGATCCTGGCGCACCTGCCGGTGAGGACCGCCGATCCGCTGGCGCGGTTGGCGGCCATCCACGCCGAGACCCAGCGCGCCAAGGAGCGCCACGGTGGCGGTGGCGCTGGCGGTGACGTGTTGCGGCAGTTCACGGACGTGGTCACCAACCTCACCGCACCGTGGCTGCTGACCCACGTGGTGCAGCTCTATTCGGCGAGTCACCTCGCGAACTGGCTGCCGTTCTTCTGGAACCTGGTGATCTCGAACCTGCCGGGGCCGCCGGTACCGCTCTATTGCGAAGGTGGTCGGGTCCGGTGCGTCTATCCCCTCGGCCCCGTGCAGCAGGGCTCGGGGCTCAACCTGACGGTGATGAGCACCGCCGATCGGCTGTGCCTCGGAGCGCTGGCCTGCATGGAGATGGTGCCGGACGTCGAGGACATCGCGCGTGGCTTCGTCGACGAGGTGGCGGTGCTCCGCGAGCTCGCGAAGCCCCGCCGACGCGTACGCGCGCCGCGACGAGCGGCGCTCAGAGCTGGATCTCGGCCACGTCGCGAATCCCCGCGAGGTCGAGCTCGGGTCGGAAGCGCCACGCCATGAAGCTCACCTGCCGCGGATAGGGAAAGAAGCGCGACGCGTAGAGCGCTGCCGACGGGTAGTAGCCCTTGTTCCACTCGATCACGCCTGCGCAGCCTTGCGCGTGCGCGGCCCAGGCGAACGCCGCCAGGAACCGCCGCCGGTCGCCGAACGAGAGCGAGCCCCAGCACACGTGGTTGAGCCACGCCCATGGGACCGCTCGACGGCCCACGTGATCGACGACCACCCAGCCCAGGACACCTTCGAGGCGCCCCGCCGCTTCCCACACCAACGTGCGCGCGAGCGGCGGGGCGACGAGCTCGCGACGCACCTCGTCGGCATCGAAGAGTCGACCCAGCGTCACCCGGCGAGCCTGCGCGCTCAGCAGCCCGGCGATTCGCTCGGCGTCCGCCGGCGTGGCCTCGCGCACCTCGGCAGGCGCGACCCGCTCGGGCGGACGCGCCAATCCCGTGAGCCTGAGCGCCGCGATCTCGTGGCCGCCGAGCCGCTCGCTCTGGCGGATGGCGGCGAGGTCGAGGACCCGCGCCACCACGTGCATCCGCTTCAGGCGATCGATGGGAACGCCTTGGGCTGCCAGCCCCGCGAAGAGCTTGCTCGAGCGATGACCGGTCTCCAGGTAGAAGAGCGTGAAGTCGAAGCCGAAGCGGCGATTCCGCGCGAGCGCCTCCGCGATCATCGCCTTGGCGACGCCGCGTCGCAGGCTCTCGCGGTTCACCACCAACGAGCAGGAGAGCGCGGCGCGGTGCTCGACGCCGCGCAGCACCATGCGGCGCGGCAGATTGAGCAAGAAGCCCACCGGTCGGTCGCCGTGGTACGCGGCGATCGCGAGCTCGGGATCGCCCGCCAGCCGCAGCAGGTACGCGACGTAATCGGGGCGGTAGAGATTCGGGTAGGAATCCGCGCCGTACTCGTCGAGCCAGGCGGCTCGCGCCATGGCTTCGAGCGCCTCGGCGTCGCCGCGAAACGTCTCGATCGAGTACTCGCTCACGACGCTTTCCCCGCGGGACGCGCCAGGAGCGCCAGCGCCAGCTTGAGCACCGGGTCGATGAGCCGCTCGGGCAGCGCGCTGAGGAGCGTGCGGCTCCAGTCGGGACGGACCGAATAGCAGGCGCGCGGATGACGCGTGGTGAGCGCTTCGAAGACGACCGCGGCGAGCAGCACGGGATCGTGGGCCTTTGCCTGCTCGCGCAAGGTCAGATGCTTGAGCTGGGTGAGGAGCTCCTTGAAGTTGGCGGAGCTCGCAGCGAGCCGGGTGAAGCGCTCCTCGACTCCCGCGACCATCGAGGTGCGAAACGGGCCGGGCTGGATCTTGATGACGGGAACGTCGAGGAACATGAGCTCGCGACGCAACGAGTCGGTGTAGGCCTCGACCGCGTACTTGCTCAGCGTGTAGGCACCCACGAAGGGCATGGGTGTCTGCCAGCCCTGCTCGGAGCTGATGTCGACGATCCGTCCCTTGCGGGCGAGCACCAACGGGAACAACGCCTTGTTGACGCGAAACGTGCCCAGCACGTTCACGTCGACGGCGCGCTGCACGACCTCTTCCTCGATCTCCACCAACGAGCCGATGGCGAGGATGCCCGCGAAGTTGACGACGCCGTCGAGCCCGTCACAGCGCTCGCTCACGGCGTCCCGCGCGGCCTCGACGCTCGCCGTCCGGGTCACGTCGAGGGGGATGGCGGTGACGTTCGGGTGGGCGGCGACGGCAGCCAGCGCGTCCGTCGACAGATCCGCCGCGAACACCCGCCAATCGCGATCCGCCAGGTACCGCACGGTGGCGGCGCCGAGGCCGCCCGCCGCGCCCGTCACGAACGCCGTCTTGGATGGCTGACCCATGCGCTCCCCCGTCGCGAGCGTTGGCTCTCGGGCTCGCGGCGGGAAGTGTCGCACGCGCAGCGAGCGCGCGGAGGGATCGGCGAGCGCGATCAGAGATCCACGAAGTTCCACTTGCAGGTGTCGAGGGCGAGGTCGACGAAGGTGCGGACGTTGGCGGAGAGCAACCGTGAGGTCGGAAACACCAGCTGGATCGGCGCCGGCGGTGGCTCGTACCTCGACAGCACCACCTCGAGCCTGCCCGCCTTCACCGCGTCCACCACCTGGTACGCGAGAACCGTGGTCAGCCCGCCGCCCCGCTCCGCGAACGCGATCGCGGCGTCGGCGCTGTTGGTGACGAAGCTGGGGGTCACGGCGACTCGCTCCTCGCGGCCGTCGCGAACGAACTTCCAATCGCGGCTGGGCGTGAGCGCGGTGCACTGGATGATCGCGTGGGCCGCGAGATCCTTGGGCGCGCGGGGCTTCTTCCGCGCAGCGAGATAGCTCGGTGCGGCGACCACCACCCGCCGCGTCGCACCGACTCTGCGCGCCACCAGCGTCGAGTCGTCGAGCACGGCGATGCGCACCGCCACGTCCACTCCTTCCTCGACCAGATTCACCATGCGGTCGGCGAGGGTGAGCTCGCCGCTGACCGCCGGGTAGCGCGCGAGGAAATCGCAGAGCAGCGGCGCGACCGCGCGGCGGCCGAAGACGTTGGGGGCGGCGACCACGAAGCGTCCGCTGGGCTGGCTGCGCTCGGCGCGGGCCGACCGCTCGGCCTCGTCGACGTCGGCCAGGATGCGTCGCGCGCGTTCGAGGTAGCGGGCGCCGCCGGTCGTGAGCGTGACCGAGCGTGTGGTGCGGTGAAGCAAGCGGATCTCGAGCCGCTCTTCGAGTGCCGCGACCAGGCGCGTGACGGTTGCGGGAGAGCAGCGGAGCCGTCGCGCCGCGGCGGCGAACCCGCGCAGCTCGGCGACGGAGACGAAGGCGGTCATCGCGTCGAGTCGGTCCATGGAACCATTGCAGATCACGCAATGGTGTTCTGTCAATCGCGCCGATTGTTTCAGCCCGTACGAGGCGCGATGGTGCCGGGCATCCGGTGCTGGCCCGCACCAGCCGCGCGCCGGACGAAGGGAGACGGCCATGGCCGAGGAACGAGCATTCACGAGCGACGTGGCGTTCACGCCGGCGGTGAAGGAAGTCCAGCTCCGCAAGGGCTCCCGGGCGACCTACGCCCGCATGGAACGGGGGCGCGGGTTCGCCACCGACATCGACGACGATCTCGCCGCGTTCATCGCCGCGCAGACTAGCTTCTTCCTGGCCACCGCCAGCGCGCGCGGCCAGCCCTACGTCCAGCATCGCGGCGGACCACCGGGATTTCTCCACGTTCTCGATCCGCGCACGCTCGCGTTCGCCGACTTCCGAGGCAATCGCCAATACGTGAGCCAGGGCAACCTCACCGA
>JAXLQJ010000026.1:0-100883 GCA_046331705.1 bacterium
GGTGAGAGCCCGCGATGTCCTCTCGCCACCCGACCCAGACGGCTCGCGCGGTGAGACCGCGACGCAGGATGCGTACCCGGAACGGATGATCCGCGAGTCCAGGAAAGGATCGATCGAGGTGACCGACGCTGGCGCAATCCGGAAGATCCATTTGGTGGCCATCGGGGGTACCGGCATGGGCTCGCTCGCATGCCTCTTTCGCGAGGCCGGCTATGTCGTCACCGGCTCGGATCACGCGCTCTATCCGCCGATGAGCGACATCCTCGCGGCGGCCGGGATCGACGTGCGCGAAGGCTTCGATCCCAGCCACATCGACGCCGACGTGGACCTGGTGGTGATCGGCAACGCGGTGTCGCGGACCAACGCGGAAGCGGTCGCGGCCACCGAGCGTGGGCTCAGGCTCGAGTCGTTTCCGTCGGCGCTGGAAGCGCTCTTCCTGGCCACCCGCCATCCGGTGGTGGTGGCCGGCACGCACGGCAAGACCACCACCACCTCGATCACCTCGTGGCTGCTCGAGGCGTGCGGCCAGGCGCCGGGGTTCTTGATCGGCGGCAGTCCCGCGAACTTCACGAGCGGCGCGCGGCTCGGCAGCGGGGCACCGTTCGTCATCGAGGGCGACGAGTACGACACGGCGTACTTCGACAAAGGCCCCAAGTTCCTCCACTACCGTCCGCGCACGGCGATCATCGGCAACGTCGAGTTCGATCACGCCGACATCTACGCGGATCTCGAATCGGTGGTGCGCGCGTTCGAGTCGTTCACGCGGCTGGTTCCCGAGGACGGACGGCTGCTGCTCCACGACGTCGACCCGCACACGCCGCGGCTCACCGCCGCCGCCCGGGCTCGCGTCGAGACCGTGGGGCGCGGCGAGCGCGCCGATTGGCGCATCGTGGACGAGGGCCGAGCCGCGGCGGGGACGAGCTTCCGCGTGCTGACGCCGAGCGACCGCGGCCGGCGGCTGCTCGGCCCCTTCACGCTCGCGCTCGCCGGCGCGCACAACGTCACCAACGCCACCTTCGCCATCGCCGCGTGCCATTCGTTCGCGGTGACCGAGCGCCAGCTCGTCGACGGGATCGCGGGTTTCCGCGGGGTGAAGCGCCGGCTCGAGGTGGTGGGCGAAGCGCGCGGCGTGACCGTGATCGACGACTTCGCCCATCACCCCACCGCGGTGCTCGCGACGCTCGGCGCGTTGCGCAGCCGTTATCCGGGCGCGCGGCTCTGGATGGTGTTCGAGCCGCGCTCCGCCACCAGCCGGCGCGCGGTCTTTCAGGAGGACTTCGCACGCTCGTTCGCCGCCGCCGACCGCGTGGTGCTGGCGCCGCTCTGGGAGCCGCACAAGGTGCCCGACGGTCAGCGCCTCGACGTCGAGCGCATGGTGCGAGACGTGAACGCGCTCGGAACCGCGGCCACGGCACCGGGCGGAGTGGACGAGATCGTCGCCGAGATCGCCCGCGAAGCGGCGCCCGGCGACGTCGTCACGATCCTCTCGAGCGGCTCGTTCGGCGGCATTCATCGCAAGCTGCTGGGCGCGCTCGCCGCTTCGCCCCGGGGCTGAGCCATGGCGCGCTTCCCCGGCGAGGTCTGGACCGATCGCCTCAAGCTCGCACCCGAGGAGCACGGCGCCGACCAGTTCGTGGCGGGACAGCGCGTTGCGGCGAAGGTGCGCGCGCTGCTGCGCGAGGGCCGGGTGCAGGAAGCCGCGCGCGAGCTGGGACAGGTCGCCGGGGAGGTGGGCGACGAGCTCGTCGACGAGATCGCGGACGCGCCGCCGATCCAGCGCGCCAATCTCGTGCGGGCATTCCTGGAAGCACGCGATTTCGCGCGCGCCGCTCGTTGCTGCGAGCGGGTGGGAGACCATGCCCACGCGGGCGAGCTCTTCGAGCGCGCCGGCAACCTCGATCGCGCCGCCGCGGCGTTCTTGCGCGCCGGTCAGCTCGAGCGGGCGGCCATGGTGCTCGAGCGCGACCTCGAGTTCGCCGAGGCGGCGAAGCTCTACCTCGACTCCCGTCGCTTCCTGAAGGCCGCCCAGAACTACGAGCGCGCGGGCAGCTTCTTCGCCGCCGGCGAGCTCTACGCGCGGCTCGCGAAGTGGTCGAAGGCCGCCGAGGTGCTGCAGCGCGTGGCGCCGCGCGAGCCGGATTACCTGAAGGCGACACTGCTGCTCGGCAAGCTGCTGAGCGCGGCCCGCCAGCCCGTGATGGCGGCGCAGTGCTATCGCCTCGCGCTCCAGACCCACGGGTTGCGCCAGGATTCACTCGAGATCCAGTACCGCCTGGCGGCGCTGCTCAGCGATTCCGACCGCGCGGAGGAAGCGCTGCGCTTGCTGCGCGATCTCGCGGACGTGAGCCCTGGCTATCGCGACGTCGAACAGCAATTGCGCGTGCTCGCCGGCGAGGAGAGCGACGTCGTGGCCGGCACGCCGGTGGCGATGGACGCCGCCGCACCGGAAGTCGCCGCCCTGGGGCTGGTGGCGGTGGACGCCGACGTCGAGTTCCTGCGGCGGGTGCCGCTCTTCGCCGAGCTCAGCGCCAGCGAGCTTCACGAGCTGCTGCCGCATTGGGAGGCGGTGACGTACGCACCCGCGAGCGTGATCGTGCGCCAGGGCGACGAAGGACGGCGACTCTTCGTCCTCAAGCAAGGCTCGGCGCGCGTGATGCTGCGGCTCGGCGCGCCCGACGAGCAGTTGCTGCGCATCCTCGACGAAGGTGCGTTCTTCGGGGAGCTCTCGTTGATCCGCGCGCGGCCCGCCAGCGCATCGGTGGTGGCGGACGGGCCGGTCATGGCGCTCGAGCTGGACCGAGCCACGTTCGAGGATCTGACACGCGCCAACGACCGGCTCGCCGCGCGCGTCTACCGCGTGTTCCTGGAAACGCTCATCGATCGATTCGTGGAGCTCGAGGCCGCCCACACCGAATGACCGCGCCGCGCGCAGTCGTCGTGCGATCCGCCGAGTCTCGATGCTAGGATGCCGACCCGACCGCACCACCCATCGACATGGACGAGGAAAAGACGCTACCCGGCCTCGCGGTGCGCCCGATGGGCGAGCCCACCGACGAGATCGTCGTGCCCGAAGGCGTGCCGGCGGTGCTACGCGTCCTCGAGGGACCGGGGAAAGGCGATACCTGGGCGATCCACGGTGCGCTCCGCATCGGCCGCGGGGATACCAACGACCTCTCCATCGCCGATCGCAACGTCTCGACGCTGCACGCCATGCTCGAGCCCGCCGGCGCGGGCCGCTTTCGCATTCGCGATCTCGAGAGTCGCAACGGCACCTTCGTGAACGGCGAGCGCGTCACCGATCGGGTGCTCGAAGACGGCGACGTCGTGGTGCTGGGGAGCGTGGTCCTCAAGTACCGCGCGAACGACGAGGTCACCGAGCCGCAGACGGCGCTCGTCGATCCAGCGTCGCCCCGCCGCGCCCCTGCCCCGCCCCGTCGAAAGAAGCCTGCCCCGCCCGAAGGTCCCTGACCGTTCCGCCGCGAGCGACGGCTTCCCTCGCGACGCATGACCGGTCCTCGAAGCGACGCACGCCGTCGCGACCTCGACCGGCGCGGATCGTCTCGCCCACAGCCCGTCGCGAGGCACCCCGTCAGCGGCATCGGCGGCGCGTCCATCCGTCCTGGACGGCGACGGCGCCACACGAGACGCCTGCTTCCTTCGCTCACGACGAGGCTTGACCGTAGCCTCACCCGCCCCCGACAATCCCGGTGCCTGCAGACGTCGACGCCCGTCCCGCCCGATCCCGTTTCGCGTTCCGTTCGCGCTCACCCTGAGAGAGCCCGCGGAACACCTTCCGGCACGCCGATCTCGATCCGGGCCCACCACCTGACCGCAGCGCGGGCTCGCAGAGCCTCGGACCGAACGAGCCCGCGGCGGACGCCCTGATGGTCAGCGATCCGCGAGCCGCCCGATTCGCCGCGCGTCATCCGCGGGTCTGGCGCGGGCTCGAACGCGTCGATGCCGCGGGACGCTGGCTCGCGATCCGCCTCGCGACGAACCCGCGCGCCCAGTGGTGTGCATTCGGGGTGCTGCTCGGGATTCGAGTCATCGCGCTCGTGCTCATGATGATCGTGCGCGACGGGCCGGACGGCATCGGGGACGAGCGCTGGCTCTATCTCGAGCACGTGCGTGACACGGCGACGTTCGGCTTCGCCAACCCCGGCTACCACAAGGCGCAGGCCATGTGGCATGCGCCGATGTCGTACCTGTTCTGGGCGGGAGCGCTCTCGCTGACCAGCCCGACGATCGAGGCCGGCCGGATCATCGCGCTCGCGCTCTACCTGTGCTCGGCGCTGGTGTGGGTGCTGATCGTGCGCTTGCTCTTCCCCCGGGGGCAGCGCGTGCTTCCGGCGGCGCTCTTCTGGGTTGCGCCCGCGTGGCACACCATCGAGATACGCGCCTACGGTCTGTTTCTGCTGCTCGTCCTCGCGACGACCTACCTCACCCTGGTACCGCTGATGGTCACCGACGCCCGGGTGAAGGCGCTCGCGCTCCTGGGCCTCGCGGGGAGCTTGGCGCTGCTGGTGTTCAATCATCTCTACGGAATCGTCGGGATCGGTTGCGTCGGGCTGGCGGGGCTCGGGATGGTTCTCGGCGGGCACCGTCGGCGACTCGGGCTGGGCTACATGCTGTGCGCGATCTTCGCCGTGGCGACGTCGATCCCATGGCTCGCAACCTTGGCGCACGACCGTCGGGTTCTGCTGCCCGTCGTCACCGCGGAGCGCGAGGCGAGCGTGACGGAGGCCGCGACCCGCGGGCTCGTCGATCGCGAGAACGTCGACCAGTACAAGGTCAACGCGTTCTCCACGTGGGAATCGCTGCGCGACGAGCTGGCGAGCGATCTGCGGGTGAACGTCGCGACCGTGGCGCTGCTCGCGTTCGCTGCAAGGACCTGGATCCGCGGTGGCGCGAAACGTCGTCTCTGGGCGGCTGTCGGAATCGTGCTCGCGCTGTCGGCGCGAAACACGCTGCCGCAGGTGGCGGCGCTGGCCTGGATGGCCCGGCGTGGTGCGGCGTGGCGCGGCTGGGGGATGCAGTGGGTCCCGGTTCTGCTGCTCGGGTCCTTCCCGGCGATCTTTCGGTATCCGGCGTTCTACGAGAACTACCTCACCGGATACCGTGTGCTGCCGTTCCTGCTGTTCGCGGACGTGCTGCGCGAAGAGCGCTGGGATTGGCCCGCCCGCATCGCGCTCCTGCACATCGCCGGGTTGAGTCTCGAGCTCGTGCACTGGATGACCGCGGACCCACTCCATGGCTGGATGCCGTCGTGATGGCCCTCGTCGGGATGGCCCCGTGCCGAACGACGCTCGCAGTCGGCTGCGTCTGGCCCGAGTGGAACCCATCCTCCCGGGGTCGACGCGCGGCTCGTCGCGCGCTCGGCGGAAGCGGCCCTTGTCTGCTCGCGTGAGGTAGGCACACTAGCGACATGGCGACGGGAACGACGACGAATGGCGCGCGCTGGCTGATCTACGGCGCGAATGGTTACACGGGTCGGCTCATCGCCGAGGAGGCGAAGCGGCGAGGAATGACGCCGATCCTCGCGGGGCGCAACCGCGAGGCCCTGGCCTCGCTCGGCTCGGAGCTCGCGCTCGAGACCCGCTGCTTCGACCTGGGCAGCGCCGACGCCATCGGCAGCCAGCTTCGTGACGTCGACCTCGTCCTCCACTGCGCCGGGCCGTTCTCGGCCACCGCCAGACCGATGCTCGAGGCGTGCACGCGCTCGGGCTCGCATTACCTCGACATCACGGGCGAGATCGAGGTCTTCGAGCACGTCCACGCCAACGGCGCGAAGTGGAGCGATTGCGGCATCGTCGCCATGCCCGGCGTCGGATTCGACGTGGTCCCGTCCGACTGCCTGGCGGCGATGCTCAAGGCCCGCATGCCGGCGGCAGTCCGGCTGCGCCTCGCCTTCAAGCCGATCCACGGCAAGCTGAGCCCGGGGACCACCAAGACCGTCATCGAGGGCATCCCGCGCGGCGGCATGATCCGTCGCGGCGGCAAGCTCGTGAAGGTCGGCGCCGCGCACAAGGTCATTCGTGTGCCGTTCGACGGCGCCCCCGAGCAAGCGGTCGCGATTCCTTGGGGCGACGTGTCCACGGCCTTTCATTCCACGGGCATCCCCAACATCGAGGTCTTCATCGGCCTGCCGCCAGCGATGATCTGGCAGATGCGCGCCACCAGCCCGCTCGGACGGTTCCTCGGCGCCGCGCCGATCCAGCGCTTCCTGAAGGGCCAGGTCACCCGCCGGCTCAAGGGCCCGAACGAGGCCGAGCGCGCCAGCTCGTCGGTGGTCTTGTGGGGCGAGGTCCGTGACTCCAACGGAGCCAAGCTCACGATGACGCTCCGAACGCCGGAGACCTACCAATTCACGGTGATCGCGGCGGTGGCGTGCGTCGAGCGCGTGCTGGCGGGCGACGTGAAGTCGGGTGCACAAACGCCATCGAGGGCCCTCGGAGCCGAGTTCGTGCTGTCGCTGCCCGGCGTGACCGCGACGCAGCCCGCCTGAGCGCGCCACGCCGCCGCCTCAGCCGGAATCCGGTCGAGGAACCCGTTGCGCATCGGGCTTCGCACTCGATCGGGCTGTGGCAGACTGCTGAGAAAGGCACCGCCAGAGGCGCGCCGACGAGCGTAGCGAGCCGGCTCGAGGGTGCGACCCCACGAAAGCCGCTTCTCGTGGGGCGGGGATCTGTTGAGCCCCCTGAGCCTGCTAGTGGCGGCCCAGGCGTTTCACCGGTTCGCCCGCGAGCAGCGCGTGCGCTTCGGCGAGCACGCTCGGGATCCGATCGGCGTGCGGCGAGCGCGCGAGGCTCGGCGTCCAGTCGAGTGCGACACCGGCGTCCGCCTGGTTGCCGGGGAACCAGTGATCGCCACGCGAGAGCAGGTTGTAGCGAGCCTTGCCGTAGTCGAGCATGTCGAGGGCGAGCGCGAGATTTCGCAGGCGTACGATCTCGCGGACGTTCACCTGCCCCGGTGCCTCGTGCCATTCGGGCAGCCCTTCGTCCCACGTCTCCACCCAGCGGCGGCCGAGCACACGCCCCAGCTCGGCCTGAAGTCGCACATCGATGTCACGGACGAGCGGTGCCATCTCCGCGGGCTCGGTCACGAGCGCGAGGGCCTTCACGTGCTCGTCGAAGTCCGTGGGTCGCTCGGCGCCCACGCTCAGCGTGTGCACCAGCGGATTCGAGAGCGTCCATGCGTCGTTGAACACGATCGGCGAGAGCGGTGCGGTCAGGTCGCGGAGCTTGGCGCTCGGCGCGTAGAGCCGCCCGCCCTTGTCGGTCGGGCTGATGATGAAGACTCCCATGTCGTGGCGACGCGCCTCCGCGAGCGCGGGTGCGTTCCGCTGGAAGACCCAGTACCAGTGGAGGTTCACGAAGTCGAAGCACCCGTCACGAAGGATCTCCATCAGCAGCGGCAAGGGCGCGTGGGTGGAGAGCCCGAGCCAGCGCGCGCGCCCCTGGCGCTTGAGCTCGAGCGCGATCTCGAGGCAGCCGCCCTTCCGGAAGGTCCACGCGAATCGGTCCGCGTCGTTGATGCCGTGGATGGCGAAGAGATCGACCTGCTCGAGGCCGAGATCCCGGAATGCCCGCTCGACGCCAGCGCGGAACTCGGCAACGTCCGGCGCGGGGCCGACCTTCGTCTGAACGATGACGCGCGACCGTTCGATGCCGCGCAGCACCCGACCGAGCTGCTCACCGCTGGTGCCGTAACCGCGCGCGGTCTCGAAGTGGTGGATGCCGAGGTCGAGCGCGCGCGCGACGATCGCCTCGAGATTGCGCTGACTCTCGGGCGTCACCGAGACGCCGTCGGTCCACGACTGCTGAAAGCGCATGCCGCCGCAGGAGAGCACCGGCATGCGAAGCTCGGTGCGGCCGAAGCGACGGTAGAGCATCCCGAAACGCTCACTCGGCGGCGTGGTCGACGGGGACGACGGTCAGGACCCGGTGCGTTCGCGACGGGTCGCGGACGGGATCGAGAACGTGACCTTGGCGGTGGCGCACAGCGCTCCCGCGTCGTCGCGGATGCGCGCCTCGGCGAACGCCAAGCGCCGCCCGACCCGCAGCGCCTCGCCCTCGGCATGGACGCGAGTCCCGCCGAGCGGCCGGAGGAAGCTCAGCGAAAGCTCGACGGTGTAGATGAGCGCTTGCGGGTCGCCCAGCAGGCTCCGCACGGCGTGCGCCGCCGTGGTGTCCGCCAATGCGGCGACCGCGCCGCCGTGAACTCCTTCGTTGGGATTGAGGACGGCGGGCGCGATGGGGATGCTCGCGCGTCCGCGTCCTGGAGCGGTCCAGGGCTCGAGCGTGAGCCCGATCGAGTCGTAGAGCGACATCGCGGCGCGTAAGATAGGGCCGCGCTTCGCGGCGAAGCAAACGAGGCCAGCGGCACGGGGGAGGGCGATCGCGCGAGCGCCGCGCAGCCCGCGCCGACCACGGAGACCGAAGCACGGAGGCGAGCAGCGTGAGCGAGCGGGAAGCGGACAAGAACGTGGTGCGGCAGTACGTCGACGCCTTCAACCGCGGGGACATGGAGGCGATGAAGAGCCTCTTCACTCCCGACGCCATCGTCTACGGCGTCCTCGGGTTCGGCGGCCTCGACAAGGTCATCCCCATCTGGCGGCAGCTCCACGAGGGCGTGGCCGCGCACCTGACCATCGAGGAGATCATCGGCGAGGGCGACCGCATCGCGGTGCGCTACGTCGAGCGCGGCAAGTCGGTCGGCACCTTCCTCGGCAACGCGCCCACGGGAAAGACCTACGAGATCGTGGCGATGGAGTGGTTCGTGATGAAGGACGGACGCATCCACGAACGCTGGGGTGCCCGCGACTCGGCCGCGATGGCACGCCAGATGGGGCTCGCGAGCTCGTGAGCGACGCGAATCCGGCGAGCATCGAGGGCGGCTGCCTGTGCGGGGCGGTGCGCTATCGCGCGACCGCCGCACCGCTCAACAGCATGATGTGCCACTGCAACTCGTGCCGGCGCGCCGCGGGTGCTCCGGTCGTCGCGTGGATCACCTTCCCGAGCGACGCGTTGACCTTCACCACCGGCACGCCCAATCGCTACGCGTCGTCGGCGGGTGTGGTGCGCACGTTCTGCCCTGGTTGCGGCACCCCGCTGACGTACGTCCACCAAGGCCGTCCGGGCGACGTGGACGTCACGACGGCGAGCCTCGATCATCCGGATCGATTTCCGCCCACCTGGCACGGCTGGCTGGAAGACACGCTGCCGTGGTTGCGCTTCGGCGACGACTTGCCGACGCACCGCAAGGTGCCGAGCGCCGAGTGATCCATGCGCCCGGATGGTGACGAGCCCGAGCCGGATCGCGCCACGGAAGACGGCTCGGTCCTCGAAGTCGTCGACATCCGCCACATCCATCACGAGCACGACGACGCCATTCGCCGCTTCCTCGAGTGGCAAGAGCACCAGTACGACCCGGGCCATTTCCTCGGCGGGCGACTCCATCCGGCATTCACGCGCAGCCGGCCCAATCCCTTCGGCTGGTGGGCGCTCGGCGTCGCGGGTCTCTACGTGATTGGGCTGGCCAGCTTGGGGAACGTCGAATCCATCGCCCAGTTGGTGGAGGCCCTGGCCACCACGCTGCTCATCGCGCTCGTCGGGCTCGAGCTCCTCGCTCGACCGGGCGATGGACACGCCACCCGATCGAGGAGCGACCGCGCCACGTAGCGGTCGGACTCCGGGAACCCCGCCCCAAGCCGGGTTCAGCCAGGCGAGCTCAGCGCGCGGGCTCCTTCGCGGGACGGCGTCCCACGACGAGCGGCGGCGATACGCGATCGACGCGCAGGATCAGGCACTTCAGATAGGCGCTCTCGGGGATCGAGAGCCGCACGCGATGGTCCGCCGCCGCGCCGCGCTTCTCGAGCAGCGTCACGTCGCGGCCGGCGTCGGCGGCGGCCTCCGCGACGACCTCCACGAAGCGTTCCTCGCTCACGTGGTGGCTGCACGTGCACGTCACCAGGATCCCGCCCGGTCCGAGCAATCGGAGGCCGCGCAGGTTGATCTCCTTGTAGCCGCGCAGCGCGCCGTCCAGGTCACGCCGGCTGCGTGCGAAGGCCGGCGGATCGAGCACCACGGTCTCGAAGCGCCGCCGCTCCGCCACGGCCTCGCGGATCGCATCGAACGCGTTCGCCTCGCGCCACTCGACGGTCACCTGGTTCCGCGCGGCGTTGGCTCGCGCGCGCTCGATCGAGGCAGCCGAGGATTCGATCGCCTCGACGCGAGTCACGGCCGACGACGCCGCCAACCGCACCGCGAACCCGCCTTCCGCGGAAAACACGTCGAGCACCGAGCCCGAGGCCCAGCGCGCCGCGGCCTCCCGATTCTCGCGCTGGTCCAGGAAGGCACCGGTCTTCTGGCCTTCGAGCGGCTGCACGCCGAGGCGCACCGGCCCCTGCGCCACCTCCACCTCGCCGGGCTCGGCACCCGCGAGCAGGCCGGTGGTCTCGGCCAGCCCTTCGAGCGCCCGGACGCGACTGTCGTTTCGCTCGATCACCGAGCGCGGATGGAGGCGCGACTGGATCAGCTCGACCCACAGCGCCTTGCGTCGCTCGGCGCCTTGCGTGAGCGTCTGGACCGAGACCACGTCGGCGAAGCGGTCCACCACCAGTCCGGGAAATCCATCCGCCTCGCCGTGGATGAGTCGCAACGACTCGACACCCGGCGCCACCTGGACGCGAAACGCCAGCGCCTCGTCGAAGGCGCGCGTCCAGAAGGCATCGTCGACCGCGACGTCGTCCCACGACACGACGCGCAGCGCGATCTCGGAGCGATCGCTGTAGAGCGCGCGAGCGAGGAAGCGCCCGCGTGAGTCACGCACGGTGACGACGTCGCCGCCGCTCGCGCCCTCCACCCGCTCGAGGTCGCTCTTGTAGATCCACGGATGGCGCCGCGCGAAACGTGCGAGCGCCCGCTCGCGCACTCGCGCGGTCGGTCCACTGGGTTTGGCCATGTCGTCGTTTCTCGAGCCCGCGTCGGCGAGGGTGCGGGTGAGGTGCACGGAGCCGAGGCGCGCTGGACCGCAACGACGCCGACGCGTCGTGGACCGCCTCGAGGATGGTGGTGGCGCGGCGGGCTCCGTCCCCCCGCGCCGCGTTCACACGCGCGGCAGGTCGATGCCGCCCTTGAGCGGCAGCTCGGAGCGGCCCATGAGCCACTTGTCGACGTGGTGCGCGGCCTCGCGCCCTTCCGAGATCGCCCACACCACCAGCGACTGGCCGCGCCGCAGATCGCCGGCAGCGAACACGCCGGGCACGTTGGTCATGTAGCTCGCGTCCGACTTGGCGTTGCCCCGCGAGTCGAGCTCGACGCCGAGCTCGGCGATCACGCCATCGGGCTCGGGACCGAGAAAGCCCATCGCCAGCAGGACCAGGTCCGCCGGCCACTCGCGCTCGGATCCCGCGCGCTCCACGAGCTTGGGTGGCCCACCGTTGGGGCTCGGCACCCAGTCGACCTCGACGGTGCGCAGCGCCTTGACCTGCCCAGCTTCGCCGAGCAGCGCTTTCGTGGAGATGCTGAAGACGCGGTCGCAGCCCTCCTCGTGCGAGGTGCTGGTGCGCAGCTTCATCGGCCAGTAGGGCCAGGGCTGCTGGTCGGGGCGGCCGGTGGGCGGTTGCGGCAGGACCTCGAATTGGGTGATCGACTTGGCGGCATGCCGGTTCGAGGTGCCGATGCAGTCACTGCCGGTGTCGCCGCCGCCGATGACGATGACGTGCTTGCCGGTGGCGAAGATGGGCGCGATGCCCTTCTTCTCCACGTCGTCGCCCGCGACGCGCATGTTCTGCTGCGCGAGGAACTCCATCGCGAAGTGGACGCCGGCGAGGTCGCGTCCCGGGATCGGCAGATCGCGCGGCTTGGTGGCGCCGCCGCACAGCACGATCGCGTCGTATTTCCGGAGCTCCGACGACGGCACGTTCTTGCCGACGTGCGCGTTGGTCCGGAACTCGATCCCCTCGGCCCGCATCAGCTCGAGCCGCCGATCGATCACCCGCTTCTCGAGCTTGAAGTCGGGGATGCCGTAACGAAGCAGCCCGCCGATCCGATCGGCGCGCTCGAAGACCGTGACCTGGTGACCGGCGCGATTGAGCTGCTGAGCCGCCGCCAATCCGGCGGGTCCCGAGCCGACCACGGCCACCTTCTTGCCGGTGCGACGCTCGGGCGGCTCCGGCTTCACGAGCCCCTCGGCGAACGCGTTCTCGATGATCGACTGCTCGATCTGCTCGATGGTCACCGGCGGATCGGTGATGCCGAGCACGCAAGCCTCTTCGCAAGGCGCCGGGCAGACGCGACCGGTGAACTCCGGGAAGTTGTTGGTCGAGTGCAGGACCTCGAGCGCTCGGCCCCAGCGGCCGCGATACACCAGGTCGTTCCAGTCCGGGATGATGTTCCCGAGCGGACAGCCGGTGTGGCAGAACGGCACGCCGCAATCCATGCAGCGCGCGGCCTGCTTCGCGACCTTCTCGGCGCCGAACGGCTCGGGAATCTCGCGCCAATCGCGCACGCGCAGCTCGACCGGCCGCTTCGCCGGCAGCTCCCGCGCGTATTCTTTGAAACCGGTCGGCTTACCCACGATCACTCCTAAACCGGGCGGGGACCAACCCGCCGCTACGAGCAACTCCGTGCGCGCCTCGCGTGTCGAGGCGCGCCCGCCTGCACCGTCTCAGGCCGATGGCACCACCGCGTATGGCGCGCGTGCCACGGCCGGCGCCGCCGGAGTCTCGGCGAGCGCTTTCTCGGCCTCGAGCTTCTCGAGCGCGCGCCGATAGTCGACGGGCATCACTTTCACGAACTTGTGCGTCGCTTCCTGCCAATGATCGAGCACCCAGTGCGCGCGCGGGCTGCCGGTGTAGCGGAAGTGGTTCTCGACCAGCCGCTTCACCAGCGCCTGATCGCTGGGATCGAGCGGCTCCGGCTCGACCATCTCGTGGTTGCAGCGCAGCTCCCAGAAGTCGCGGGCGTCGTCGAACACGTAGGCGATCCCGCCGCTCATGCCCGCGGCGAAGTTGCGCCCCGTGTGGCCGAGCACCACCACGCGTCCGCCGGTCATGTACTCGCAGCCGTGATCGCCGACGCCTTCGACCACCGCGTGCGCACCGCTGTTGCGCACGGAAAAGCGCTCGCCCGCGACTCCGCGGATGTACGCCTCGCCGCTGGTGGCGCCGTAGAGCGCCACGTTGCCGCAGATGATGTTCTCCTCGGCCACGAACTTGGCGCGGCGCGACGGGTAGAGCACGAGCTTGGCGCCCGAGAGCCCCTTGCCGAAGTAGTCGTTGGCGTCGCCCTCGACGAAAGCGCGCACGCCCTTCGCGCCGAAGGCCATGAAGCTCTGCCCCGCCGAGCCTTCACAGCGCAGCGTGATGGTGTCCTCGGGCAACGCATCGGCGCCGTGGCGGCGCGTGATCTCGCTCGACAGGATCGTGCCGAGCGTGCGCTGGACGTTGCGGATCGTGAGGGGGATCTCCACGCGCTCCTTGCGCTCCAGCGCGGGCTCCGCGAGCTCGATGAGCTTCCAGTCGACCGCCTGACCGAGTGCGTGGTCCTGCGTCATCGTGCAACGGATGTCGACGCCGGTGCGCGGCTCGGGCCGATGGAGGATCGCGCTCAGGTCGAGGTGCCGCGCCTTCCAGTGATCGATGCGGTCGCGGGGCTTGAGCTTGTCGACCCGTCCCACCATCTCGTCCACGGTGCGGAACCCGAGGCTCGCCATGATCTGGCGCAGCTCCTCGGCCACGAAGTGGAAGAAGTTCACGACGTGGTCGGGTTTGCCCGCGAACTTCTTGCGCAGCTCGGGATCCTGCGTGGCCACCCCCACCGGGCAGGTGTTGAGGTGGCATTTGCGCATCATGATGCAGCCCACCGCCACCAGCGGGGCCGTCGAGAAGCCGAACTCCTCGGCGCCGAGCAACGCCGCGATCGCGACGTCCCGCCCGGTGAGCAGCTTGCCGTCGGTCTCGACGCGGATGCGGCTGCGCAGGTCGTTGCGCACCAGCGTCTGTTGCGTCTCGGCGAGTCCCAGCTCCCACGGCAAGCCCGCGTGCTTGATCGAGCTCTGGGGCGAGGCACCGGTGCCGCCGGTATCGCCGCTGATGAGCACCACGTCCGCCTTGCCCTTCGAGACGCCCGCCGCGACCGTGCCCACGCCCACCGCCGAGACCAGCTTCACGCTGACGCGCGCGTAGTGGTTGGCGTTCTTGAGGTCGTGGATGAGCTGCGCCAGATCTTCGATGGAGTAGATGTCGTGGTGCGGCGGGGGCGAGATCAGGCCCACCCACGGCGTGGAATGCCGGGTCTTGGCGATCCACGGATAGACCTTCTCGCCGGGGAGCTGGCCGCCCTCACCGGGCTTCGCTCCCTGCGCCATCTTGATCTGCAGCTCGTCGGCGTTCACGAGGTATTCGCTGGTCACACCGAAGCGCGCGCTCGCGACCTGCTTGATGGCGCTGCGCCGCCAGTCGCCGTTGGGATCGCGGACGAAGCGGTCCGGGTCCTCGCCGCCCTCGCCGGTATTGCTCTTGCCGCCGAGGCGGTTCATGGCGATGGCGAGGGTCTCGTGCGCTTCCTTGCTGATCGACCCGTACGACATGGCGCCGGTCTTGAAGCGCTTCACGATCTCCGTCCACGGCTCGACCTCGTCGAGGGGGATCGACTCGCCGTTGGTGCGGAACTCGAGCAGCCCGCGCAGGGTCAACGGCTCGCGCGACTGATCGTTCACGAGCTGCGCGTACTCGCTCCAGCTCTTGGCGTCATCGGCGCGCGTGGCCTGCTGCAGCTTGGCGATGGTGAGCGGGTTGTAGAGGTGGCGCTCGCCGGTGCGGCGCCATTGGTAGGCACCGCCCACGTCGAGATCCAGGCTCTCGGGGACCGTGGCCGGCGGATACGCGAACGCGTGGCGCATCGCGCACTCGACCGCGACGATGTCGATGCCGATCCCGCCCAGCCGCGACGGCGTCCAGGTGAAGTACTCGTCGATCAGCTCTTTCCCGAGCCCCACCGCCTCGAAGATCTGCGCGCCGCGATAGCTCTCGAGCGTCGAGATGCCCATCTTGGACATCGTCTTGAGCACGCCCTTGAGCACCGCCTTCTGGTACTTGGCGACAGCGGTCTCGAGATCCACGCCCGCGAGCATCCCCTGACGGATGAGGTCGTCGAGGGTCTCGTACGCGAGGTACGGGTTGATGGCGCCCGCGCCGTAGCCGAAGAGCAGGCAGAAGTGGTGCACCTCGCGCGGCTCGCCGCTTTCGATCACCAAGCCCACCCGCGTGCGCTTTCCCTTGCGGATCAGGTGATGGTGGACGCCGCCGATGGCGAGCAGCGCCGGGATCGGCGCGAGCTCCCGGCCCGCGCCGCGGTCCGACAGGATCAGGATCGACCAGCCGTCGTCGATGGCCTTCTCGGCCGCCGCGCAGAGCTCGCGCATCGCGCGGGTGAGCGCCTCACCGCCGCCGCGCACGTCGAAGAGCATGGGCAGCGTGGTGGCCCGGAGCTTCCCTTGATCGATGCCACGCACCTTCGCGAGATCGCGGTTGGTGAGGATCGGCTTGGTGAGCCCGAGCTGGTGGCACTGCTCGGGCTCCTCGTCGAAGAGGTTGCCCTCGGGGCCGATGCTGGTGCCGATCGAGGTCACCAGCTCCTCGCGGATCGCGTCGAGCGGTGGGTTGGTGACCTGGGCGAAGAGCTGCTGGAAATAGTTGTAGAGGAGCTGCGATTTGTCGGAGAGGCACGCGAGCGGCGTGTCGGAGCCCATGGAGCCGATCGGCTCGAGCCCGGTCTTCGCCATCGGCTCCATGAGCAGGCGCAGGTCCTCGAGCGTGTAGCCGAAGAGCTGCTGGCGCGCGAGCAGGGTGAGGGCATCCGTGCCCGGCACGGTGGCCGGCTCGGGCAGCGTCTCGACCTTCACCACGTGCTGCTGGATCCAGGCGCGATACGGCTTGCGGCGCGCGATGCCTTCCTTGAGCTCCTCGTCCTCGACGATCCGTCCTTGCTCGGTGTCGACCAGGAACATGCGGCCCGGCTGGAGCCGGCCCTTGCGCTGCACGTTCTCGGGCGGAATCTCGAGGACGCCGCTCTCCGACGCCATCACCACGAATCCATCGCGCGTGACGGTGTAGCGCGACGGACGAAGGCCGTTGCGATCGAGCACCGCGCCGACGACCTTGCCGTCGGTGAACGGGATGGACGCGGGCCCGTCCCACGGCTCCATGAGGCACGAGTGGTACTCGTAGAACGCCTTCTTGGCGTCGCTCATGGTCTCGTGGTTCTCCCAGGCCTCCGGGATCACCATCATCATCGCGTGCGGCAGCGAGCGGCCGGTGTGGTAGAGCAGCTCGACGGCGTTGTCGAGGATCGCCGAGTCGCTCATCCCCGGCGTGAGCACGGGCAAGAGCTTCTGGATGTCGTCGCCGAAGAGCGGCGAGCCGAACATCGACTGCCGCGCGTGCATCCAGTTGATGTTGCCGCGCAGCGTGTTGATCTCGCCGTTGTGGCAGAGGAAACGGAACGGGTGCGCGAGGTCCCAGGTGGGAAACGTGTTGGTGCTGTAGCGCTGGTGGACCAGCGCCAGCCCGCTGGTGAGCAACGGATCCTGGAGGTCGGGATAAAAGCCTTCGATCGCTTCCGCCAGCATCAGGCCTTTGTAGACCATGGTGCGGAACGAGAGGCTCGGCACGTAGAAGTATTCCTTCTCCGGCAGATCGGACTCGCGCGCCCAACGCTCCATGCGCTTGCGGATCACGTAGAGCTTGCGCTCGAACGCGGCGGGATCCGTCATGCCCTTGCCGCGGCCGATGAAGATCTGGAGGATGACCGGCTCGACTTCCTTGGCGACGTAGCCGATCACGTCGTTGTTCGTGGGGACCGCGCGCCAGCCCAGGAACTCCTGCCCTTCCTCGCGCACGGTGGCCTCGAAGGCCTCCATGCAAACCCGGCGACTCGACTCGAGGCGCGGCAGAAACACCAATCCAGCGCCGTATTCTTCGGCGTCGGGCAGACTGATGCCCAGGCCGGCGGCGCGCTCCACCAGGAAGTCGTGGGGAAGCTGGATGAGGATGCCGGCGCCGTCACCGGTCATCGGATCGCAGCCGCACGCGCCGCGATGGGCGAGGTTCACCAGGATCTGGAGTCCCTTCGTGACGACGTCGTGGGACTTCTCACCCTTCAGGTTGGCGATGAGACCGACACCACAGGCATCGTGCTCGTGCTCGGGGGAGTAGAGGCCCTCGGCCACCGCGGGTGGCCGCGGCCGGGCCGTCGGGTCGAATCGCTCGGTCTTCATGGCTTCCCTGCCGATCGACAATCCGACGCCGGGGCAAGTTGCCCCAGCGTAAGATTGTGCAGTGCGTAACGGACCACTCTATTGAAATCACGGCATGCGTCAAGCCGGCGCAGTGCATTCTCGCGGCCAATCGCGTAAGCCGCCGATCTCGCGATGAAAAGGCCGAATGGCACGGATTCGAGAAGCCGCTTCGAGCGATGGCCACCCGGGACCGATGCGTGGTCCCGGCGAGGTCCGATGGCGCCGCTCGGCGGTGCTCTCGCTGGCTGGCGCCGGGTGCGCGGCGCTGCCGCTGGCGATTCTCGGCGGGTTCATCCTCGCCGGCGCCCGCCCGCCGGATGCGCTGCCCGTGATCCTGCTGCCGACGATCGTCTACGCGCTACCGGCCCTCCCGCTCGTCTCGATCGGCGACACGTTGCCGAGCGCCTTCGCGACGCCGCTCGCCGCCGTGTGGTGCTGGATCGCCTGGACGGGCTGGATCCATCTCGGGCGGAGCGGGCGGCTGGGGATCGTGCCCCTGGTCGTGGTACCCGTGCTGGTCGCCCTCGCGTTCGCCGTGATGACCCCGGGCTTCCTCGGTGCGCGCGAGAAGGCGCGCAACGCCGCTTGCGACCAGGCCTACCGGGATCCACAGGACTTCCTCGCCTCCGAGCTCCTCGCCATCCGAGCGGGGAGCGTCTCGCCGATCTGCGGCGTCCGGAGCACGGACGCCGTGATCTCGTGCTTCCTCGCCCGTCACGAGGCGGCCACCAATCCGCTGAACGAGCGCTCTCCCCTGTACGCGGCTTCTGCCCGAGAACCCTGTCAGGTCGAGCTCGTGGCGCGAGGGGCGAATCGGGTCGAGATCCGACAGCAGCCGGCACCACACCTGGCGATCCGTACCTACTCGATCACCTCGGAATGACTCGATCCAGGCGCTGACCATGCCGCTCGGCCTCTACCTCCACGTGCCGTATTGCCGGCGGGTGTGCCCGTACTGCGATTTCTTCGTGCTGCCGATCGGGAGGCGCCACGGGCCGCCGAGCACGGGGGGCGCTGGCACCCACCGCCCCGCGCAGCGGCCCGAGATCGAAACGTTCGTCGCCGCGCTGGTGCGCGAGATCGAGCTTCGCGCCCGGCTCGGCGGCGATCGCCAGCCGCTGGCGACGATCCATCTCGGTGGCGGCACTCCATCGACGCTCACCCGCGGCGAGCTGGGCCGCGTGCTCGCCGCCGTACACGAGCATTTCGCCGTCGAGCCCGACGCCGAGATCGCGATCGAGGCCAACCCCGAGGACCTGACGGCGGAGCACGCGGCGGCGCTCGTCGAGACCGGAGTGAATCGCGTGACGCTCGGCATCCAATCCCTCGACGACGCGGCGCTGCGCGTGCTCGGGCGCAAGCACCGCCGCGAGCAAGCGCTCGCCGCGCTCGGCGCGGCACGCGAAGGCGGCGTCCGGAACCTCGGCGTGGATCTCATCTTCGGCGTGCCGGGACAGACGCGCGCCAGCTGGAACGAGACGCTCGATCGGGCGCTCGACGCGGCGCCCGAGCACCTCTCGTGCTACGAGCTCACCATCGAGGCCGGCACCGAGCTCGACCGCGCGCGCCGCCTCGGCAAGATCGAGCCTTGCGAAGCGGACCTCCTGCACCAGCTCTTCGTCGCGACCCACGACCGGCTCACCGCTGCGGGCTACGAGCATTACGAGGTGTCCAACTACGCCCGCGAGCGGCGCTTCCGCTCGCGGCACAACCTCGCGTACTGGCGGCACCAGCCGTACGTGGGCGTGGGTCCGTCGGCGCACTCCTTCGACGGTCGCACCCGCTCGTGGAATCACCGCGACCTCGGCGCGTGGCTCGCCGACGTCGAGGCGGCGCGCCTACCGATCGCGGGCAGCGAAGCGCTCTCGCCCCTCGAGCTGCGGCGCGAGGAGATCCTGCTCGGGCTGCGTTGCGTGGATGGATTCGCGATCGAGATCCGCGGGCGCGGAGCGATCCCGGCCCTGCCCGAGCCCGCGCTCGCCGCGGCGCTGGCGTCCGGTCAGCTGGTGCGCGACGCCGATCGCGTCCGTCCCACCTTCGCCGGCCTCACCATCGCCGACGAGCTCGCCCGCCAGCTCTGCCCGTGAAGACGGTGCGGCTGCGCGGGGCCGCGGCTTCGCCCACGTGAAGGGTCGCGATCCTTCGCGTGCGCCGCGGCTCGGCCTCAGTGCACGGTGGGCTTGCGGGGGTCGCCGTTGGGGCGATCGGGGCGCGGTGTGGTCTTACCGCCATCGATCACTTGCAGCTTGGTGAGCTTCTTCTGCACCCGTCGCTGCTTCGCCAGCAGCCACTTGCGCTTCAAGTCGGGCAACCGCACACCCCGCTGCACCACCAGATACGTGAGCCCGATTCCCGCGAGGAAGTAGACACTCCAAGGCTTCGCGGTGAGCAGCCCCACCACCTGACCCGCGATGGTCAAGTACGTGATGTAGATGGCCTGGATGGGCAGGATGAAGAAGAGGAGGATCTGCGAACGCGGCTGAAGCCAGCCGAATGCGGCGAGACATGCGATCACCGGCACGCCGAAGCCGGAGTAAGGGAGCAGCCCGAACGCCTTCGCCGGCGTGCCCGCGGCCGTGGGGAGGAAACCAAGCGCCGAACAGACCAGCCACCCGACCAACCCGACGCCGACGGTGGACGCCGCCAAGAACGTCTGGAAGCGGCCCGTGCCGAGGTAGCGCTCGAGATGCGACGAAAAGAAGAAGAGCGTCATGAGCATCAGCAGGAACGAGAGCGGATCACCGGCGTGCACGAATGGATGCGTGACGAACTGCCACGGTGCGAAGCGACCCGAGCCCAGCGGCCAGAGCATCAGGCTGTCGATCCCGTCTTGCAGCCCCAGCCAGTAACGCAGGAAGAGCTCGACGCCGAAGCACACGGCGAGCACGATGCAGAGTTGCTTGCCGAACGGAGTCAGCCCCGGCCCGAAGCTCAGTCCCAACCCGCCCGACCCGCCGCCACCGGCGCCGCGCGCTTGCCAGCTCATCGGCTCACTCTTCCTCCTCGCGGAGCTTGGCCAGCACCGAGAGGTCCTCGAGGGTCGTGGTGTCGCCCACCGACTCCTTGCCCGCGGCGATGTCGCGCAGCAGCCGGCGCATGATCTTGCCGCTGCGGGTCTTGGGCAGCGCGTCGCTGAAGCGGATCTCGTCGGGGCGCGCGATGGCGCCGATCTCCTTCACCACGTGTTGCTTGAGCTCGTCCTTGAGCGCCGCGTCGGCGTGATAGCCCGACTCGAGCGTCACGAACGCCACCACCGCTTGGCCCTTGAGATCATCGGGGCGCGGCACCACCGCGGCTTCGGCGACCTTGGTGTGGCTCACGAGGGCACTCTCGATCTCCATGGTGCCGAGGCGATGGCCGGCGACGTTGATGACGTCGTCGACGCGCCCCATGATCCAGAAGTATCCGTCCTTGTCGCGGCGCGCGCCGTCCCCGGTGAAATAGGTGCCGGGAATCTGGCTCCAATACTGCTGCTTGTAGCGCTCCGGATCGCCGTGGATGGTGCGCAGCATCGAAGGCCACGGCTTGCGGATCACCAGGAGCCCGCCGCTGCCCGCGGGCACGGGCTGACCTTCGCGGGTCACGACCTCCGGGACGATGCCGGGGAACGGGAGCGTGCCGCTGCCCGGCTTGGTGGGCACCGCACCCGGTAGCGGCGTGATCATGATCGCGCCGGTCTCCGTCTGCCACCAGGTGTCGACGATCGGGCAGCGGTCACTGCCGATCTCGCGGCGGTACCACATCCACGCTTCCGGGTTGATGGGCTCACCGACGGTGCCGAGCAGCCGCAGGCTCGACAAGTCGTGCTTGCGCGGCCATTCCACGCCCCACTTCATGAAGGCGCGAATCGCCGTGGGCGCGGTGTAGAAGATGCTCACCCGGTGCTTCTCGATGATCTTCCAGAAGCGCGCCGGATCCGGGTGATTCGGCGCGCCTTCGTACATCACCACCGTGGCGCCATTCGAGAGCGGCCCGTAGACGATGTAGCTGTGGCCCGTGACCCATCCCACGTCTGCGGTGCACCAGTACGTGTCCTCTTCCTTGAGGTCGAACACCCACTTCGTCGTGAGCGTCGTCTGCACCAGGTATCCGCCGGTGGTGTGCACGACCCCCTTCGGCTTCCCGGTGGTGCCCGAGGTGTAGAGGATGAAGAGCGGATGCTCGGACTCGACGGGCTCGGGCGCACAATTCGGCGACGCGCTCTCGACGAGGTCGTGCCACCAATGATCGCGGCCGAGCTCCATGTGAACCGGCGTGCCGGTGCGCTTCACCACCACCACGTGCCGGACGCTCGCGGCGCCCGCCACGGATGCGTCGACGTTCGGCTTGAGCGGCACCTCGTGGCCGCGCCGCCAGCCGCCGTCGGCGGTGATGACCAGGCACGCTTGCGCATCGTTGATCCGATCGCGCAGCGCTTCCGCGCTGAAGCCGCCGAAGATCACGCTGTGGGTGGCGCCGATGCGGGTACACGCGAGGAGCGCGATCGGCAGCTCCGGGATCATCGGCATGTAGATGGCGACGCGATCGCCCTTCTTGACGCCCAACCCCTTGAGCACGTTCGCGAAGCGCGAGACCTCGCGCAGCAAGTCGCCGTAGGTGAGCACGCGCTCGTCGCCGGGCTCGCCCTCCCACACGATCGCGGCCTTGTTCTTGCGCCAGGTCGCCGCGTGGCGATCCACACAGTTCGCCGAGATGTTGAGCATGCCGCCGTCGAACCAGCGGGCGAACGGAGGCTTCCAGTCGAGCACCTTCTTGAACGGCTTGATCCAGTCGACGTTCGCCGCCATCTCGCGCCAGAACGCCTCGGGGTTCTCGACCGCGCGCTTCGAGAGCGCCTGGTGCTTGGCGATCGACGGCACGTGCGCCTTGGCCGCGAACGCCGCGGGAGGCGCGAACACGCGGCGCTCGTTCAGCACCGACTCGATGTCGGTCTGCCCGCCGCCGGGCAGCGTGCTCGCCGCAGGCTTCGCCTTGGCTGCGCGAGGCGCATCGGCGACGGCACGCGCGCGGCTCTTCGGTGCGCTCTTCGATGTGCTCTTCGCCTTCGCTGGCTTCACGGATCGCTTCATCGCCTTGGCCATGACACGCTCCCTCTCGCGAGCAACTCAGCCTGCGCGTCGTAACACAGCCGCGCGGAACCGCGCAAAGCGGGCGAGGACCCGTGGTGGTTCGCTTCGACCCCGTTGCGCCGGACGAGTCGCGAGGGCCTGGGGACCCGTCGGCGGGCACGGCGCGCCCCAGCTCGCGCCCGTGGAACCGAAGGCACGCCTGCGCCGCGGCCGCGCGACGAGGGTTCACTCCCCACGAGCGGGACCCACGACACCGGCCGTCGATCGAGTTGTTGCGCCGCGCGGCCGGCTCGATGACGATTCGCCCGTGGATACGATGCTCGTGTGGGTGGTGGGGATCGGGATGCTCGTCGTGTGCGGAATCGCGGCGGTGCGCGAGGAGCGGGCGCGGCGCAAGCGTCTCGATCGCCTCTTCGAGGGTCGCGATGCGCTGAGCGCTGACGAGTTCGGGAAGCGGTACTTCTCGGGCGCCGAAGCCGAGATCGCGGCGCGGGTGCGCAAGGTCGTTCAGGATCAGATGGCAGCAGACGGTCGTCGACTGCTGCCCGACGACCACCTCACCAACGACCTCGAGGTTGGGTACCCCACGGATTCCATGGACTGGCTCGAGCTCGTCATGGCGCTGGAGAGCGAGTTCAAGATCGAGATCGCAGGCAAAGATGCGGCAATATTCCGCAACATCCGCGACGTCGTGCATTACCTGTCTGCGCGTGGCGTTAGGACCCATCGCACTGGTTCGACGTAGCGGCGGACCGCGCAAAGCCCACGACCACGCAATCCGGTCGGCGGGGCGGTCGAGCGACCGACCGCCCTCCAGCCGAGCGCACCGGTCTCCACGCTCGCCGTCATCTCTCCGCGAGCCGGCAGGCGAGCCGACGAGCGAAGCGAGGCGACTCGGGGGTGGCGCCCGGCGCGGCGCCTTGCCGCGGCGGGCGGGGGCTTGAAAAGCCCCGGCCGAGCAGGCCGAACCCAGCCGAGCGCACCGGTCCCCCGCTCGCCGTCATCTCTCCGCGAGCCGGCAGGCGAGCCGACGAGCGAAGCGAGGCACTCGGGTGAGGCCCCGGCGCGGCTTCGCCGCGACGGGCGAGGCGAAAAGCCCCGACCGAGCGACCGAACTCCGGCCGAGCGCACCGGTCTCCACGCTTCGCCGTCCATCTCTCCGCGAGCCGGCAGGCGAGCCGACGAGCGAAGCGAGGCGACTCGGGGCTGGGGCCCGGCACGGCTTCGCCGCGACGGGCAGGGCTTGAAAAGCCCGGACGAGCGACCCGAGAACTCCAGCCGAGCGCACCGGGTCTCCACGCTCGCCGTCCATCTCTCCGCGAGCCAGCAGGCGAGCCGACGAGCGAAGCGAGGCGACTCGAGGTGGCGCCCCGCCGGCTTCGCCGCGACGGGCGGGGGCTTGAAAAGCCCCGACCGAGCGACCTGAACTCAGCCGAGCGCACCGGTCTCCACGCTCGCCGTCCATCTCTCCGCGAGCCGGCAGGCGAGCCGACGAGCGAAGCAGAGGCGACTCGGGGGTGGGGCCCCGGCGCGGCTTGGCCGCGACGGGGCGGGGAGCGAAGAGCCCACGACCACGCCCCGCGACGATCCAGCGGCGCACCGGTCTCCACGCTCGCCGTCCATCTCCGCGAGCCGGCAGGCGAGCCGACGAGCGAAGCGAGGCGACTCGGGAGTGGGCCCCGACGCGGCTTCGCCGCGGCGGGCCGGGGCGAAAGCCCCGACCGAGCGACCCGAACTCCAGCCGAGCGCCCTGGTCCCCACGCTCGTCGTCCATCCTCCGCGAGCCGGCAGGCGAGCCGACGAGCGAAGCGGGCGACTCGGGGGTGGGGCCCCGGCGCGGCCAGCCGCGACGGGGCGGGGGGCTGAAAAGCCCCCGAAAACTCAGTCGTCCCAGCCGTGGCTGGGCAGCGGGCAGAAGGCCGCGATGCCGAGGTCGGGATTGATGCCGGAGAGCACGGCAACGGCGGCGCCAGTCTTGGGGTCGAGGGCGGGCGAGCCGCTCATGCCGTCCTTGGCCTCGCAATCGACGAAGAAGCCGTCGAACTCGATGCCCTCCCCGAGCTTGATCGTGTCCCAGCCCGACACCGGCCCTTCGATCCACTCGAGCTCGCCCTGCTGCGGATAGCCGACGATGACGAGATCGGCGCCGTCACGCGGCAGGCGCAGGTCGAGCTCGAGCGGATCGCACGCGGCGCCGTCGGTCTCGAAGATCGCCAGGTCGCCGGGCAGCGAGAGCTTCCAAGCCTTCACCGGCAGCACCCGCCCGGAGGCCTCGCGAATGGCGAGCTGCTCCGGTGCGCTGATGTCGTTCGAGTGCAGATAGTGGCGCGCGCCCAGGAAGCGGCCGTGGCCGACGATTCGGAAGCAGGTCGCGAACGGCTCGATCCCCTCGCCGCCGGTGCTACGCCCGATGCGAGCGATGCTGCGTCCCAAGCGTTTCGATTGCGCGGTCTTCATGGTCGGAAAGTTCCGGTCTCCCGAGGCCTCGGGCGCTCACCCAGAAGCGCGCCGCGACACCGGTCGTAGCACGACTCGCGGTCCGCGCGAACCCCGCTGCTTGCGTTCCTCGCGCGCCAGCCGCCGCGCCTCCGCGGCACGCTCGCGGCCGTGACCGGGCGCGCGCGGCGCTCGCTTGGTGGCGTCGGTCGCGCGGTCGTTCTCGACGATCCAATCGCGGACGAGCGGGAAGATCTCGTCGGGCGCGCGTTCGCCCAGCACCAGATCCACGTGCCCGTACTCCGACGAGAAGCCGCTCTCGACACCCACCTCCAGGAACTTCTTCTTGGGCGACGAGATCCGCTCGTAGATGAAACGGATGTCGCGGGTGGGCGTGAGGCCATCACCCGCGCCAGCGAGGAAGAAGACCGGCGCCGTGATGCGATGCAGGTTCTCTTGATACGAGAGCGTCTCGTAGTAGTTGTGGAAGTCCTTCTCGCGGTACCACACGCCGTACTGGAAGATGAGCGGGCTCGCGATGTCGTCGACGCCGTGTCGCGCCATCACCCGCAGCGTCTTGGGCGCGATGTTGGCGGTGGTCCACACGATCCGGTGTCCGAGCGGGCGCGCCAGTCCGGCGAGCGGTGAGATCAGCTTCGCCAGCGTGCCCTGCGGCAGCATCGGGACGATCTTGAGCAACCACGCGAACGGGAGCATCCGGTCCATCACCGGATCGGACGCCAGCACCATCGCCGGCGAGCCGATGGTGGTCGCCGACCGGAGCACGTCGGGATCGGTGGTCTTGAGCAGCGGATACGCGAGCATCCCGCCCATGCTGTGACCGACCCAGTGGACGCCGCGGAACCCCACGGTGCGCGCGATGTGCTTGAGCGCCGCGGGGATGTCGTGGCCGATGTAGTCGTCGAAGGTGTAGTCGTGGGTCTTGCGCTTGAGGAGCCCGGCGCGGCGGCTCATCCCGGCGCCACGAAGCTCGATCACCCACGCGTCGAAGCCCTGCTCGTTCAGATAGCGAGCGAGACTGAGCCGGCCCGGATAGTCGAGGTTGTTGCGGTTCGAGCCGAGACCGTGACAGAGCAACACCGGGAAGCGGCGCTCCGATCCTGCGGGGGCGGGATAGCGGTAGAGAGCGATGTCCCAGCCGTCCCGGGTGCGCGCGTGGTGCAGCTCCGCCCCGCGGCGGTCCCGCCGTGACTTGCGCGCTCGGCCATCCCGCATCTTCACCCTCCTTGGGCTCGCTTCTGGGCGTCGAGATTGAGCTGCGTCACGATCGCCGAGTGCTTCTCCGCGACTTCGGTGTTCCCCTTCTTCTGGTAGAACATCGACAGGTTGGTGTGCGGGAAGGGATCGGTCGGATCGAGCTCGGCCGCGCGGTTCGCGATCTCGATGGCCTTGTCCTGGTCGCCGTTCTTGGAATGCGCCATGGAGAGCGCGAGCAGGAGCTCGATGTCGTCCGGCGCTGCGGCGAGGCCCGACTCGAAGGCCGCGATGGCTTCGTCGAACCGGGATTGGCCGAGCGCGGCCAGGCCCGTCATGTACAAGGAATCTCGGTCGTCCGACATGAATTCCGCCTCTCCAGGTGTGCTCGCTGGCGCCTCGGCGGCACGGGATACGTGCCGCTGGATCGGGCGCGCGTCGAGGCCGAAACCCTTCGTCGCGGACGACACGGAGCACCCGATCACGCCGCGGTCGGGCAGGTTACGCGCCGTGCCAGTGCCGCGCAAGCGATCCCGGCGCTGGCGCGACGCAGAGCCGCGCCGCGGCGCGCGCACGGACGAGCGGCGGCGCTCACGCGCATGAACGAGCGATTTCGCCACGCTCTCGCGGCGATCGTGGGCCGCGACGCCATCGTCGCGGATCGGGAATCGCTCCTCACCTACGAGTCCGACGCGTTCACGCTCGCTCGCGAGAGCCCCGAGCTGGTGGTGCTTCCGACCAGCACCGCGGAAGTCGCGGCGGTGATGGCGCTCTGTCATCGCGAAGGGGTCGCGGTGGTGCCGCGCGGCGCGGGCACCGGGCTCTCGGGTGGCGCCCTGCCCGAGCGCGGCGGCGTGGTGCTCGAGACCGCCCGCATGCGACGCATCCTCTCGATCGACCCCGAGGCGCGGGTGGCGGTGGTGCAACCGGGCGTGACCAACGCCGCGCTCTCCGCGGCGGCGCGCGAGCACGGGCTGGCCTTCGGGCCCGATCCCTCGAGCGGCATGGTCTGCACGCTGGGCGGGAACGCCGCCGAGAACGCCGGCGGGCCGCACGCGCTCAAGCACGGGCTCACCGCGCAGCACGTGCTCGGGCTCACGGTGGTGCTCGCCGACGGCGAGGTGCTGGAGCTGGGCGGAGCGCTCGACGGCCTGCCCGGCTACGACTTGGTGGGGCTCTTCGTGGGCAGCGAAGGCATCCTCGCCGTCACCACGCAGCTCGCGCTGCGGCTCGTACCCGTGGCGCCCGCGACGCGCACGCTTCTGGTCGCGTTCCCGAGCCTCGTCGAGGGCTGCGAGGCGGTCGCCGATCTCATCCAGGCGGGCCTCGAGCCTTCGGCGCTGGAAGCGCTCGACCGCGGCACCATCGCCACCATCGAGGCCTCCCCGGATTACGCCGCTGGCTACCCGACCGATTGCGATCTGGCGTTGCTCGTCGACCTGGACGGCCACCACGACACGATCGGCGCACGGGTCGAGCGAGCGAGCGAGATCTGCCGCCGCCGCGGCGCCACGGAGATCCGCGTGGGCAGCGACGATGCCGCGCGCCGCAAGCTCTGGAAGGGGCGCAAGAGCGCCTTCGGCGCGATGGGCCGGCTGCGCGGCGACGTCTACGTCCTCGACGGCACCGTGCCGCTCAGCCAGCTCGCGCGGCTCATCGCCTTCACCGTCGAGGTCGCCGCCCGCCACCGCCTCACGATCTGCAACGTCTTCCACGCCGGCGACGGCAACCTCCACCCCAACATCTCCTTCGACGGACGCGACGCGGAGCTCACGCGGCGGGCGCTCGCCGCCGGCGCCGAGATCCTGCGCGCGTGTGTCGACGTCGGTGGCTCGATCACCGGCGAGCACGGCATCGGAGTCGAGAAGCTCTCGTTTCTCTCGTGGATGTTCGCGCCCCACGAGATCGCCGAGATGGAGGCGATCAAGCGCCTGGTCGATCCATGGGGTCGCTTGAATCCGGGCAAGCTCGTCCCGAGCAGCAAGGGCTGCGCGGAAGCCAAGGGGAAGCTCGACGCGATGGAAGGCACCTCGTCGTGAGCGCCGCTTCCCGCGAGCACGTGCGCGCGGTGATCGCCGCCGCGATCGGAGCCGATCGCGCTCGCGACCCGCGCGATCCCGACGATCGTGTCGACGATCTTCTGCCGGCGGCCGTGGCGCGCCCGGCGAGCGCCGCCGAGGTCGCAGCGCTGTTGGCGGCGGCAGCGCGCGAGTCGATCGCCGTCATCCCGAGCGCGGGCGGAACGAAGCGCTCGTTCGGCGCCGCGCCCGAGCGCGCCGACCTGCTGCTCGACCTCACGGCGCTCGCCGCCGTGAAGGATTGGTCGCCGCGCGACGGCGTGCTGGTCGTCGAGCCCGCGGTGGCCGTGGCGAGCGCGGAAGCACACGTCCGCGCCGACTCCCGCACGCTGGCGAACGATTGGCCGAACCCGGCGCGCGGAACCCTGGGCGGCGCGGCGGCGGTGGGTCGCATGCCCATCGATCGCCTCGGCCCCGCCGGTCCGCGCTGGTCGGTGATCGGCATGAAGGTCGCGCATTGCGACGGCACCCTCGCGAATCATGGCGCGCGCGTCGCCAAGAACGTGGCCGGGCTCGATCTACCGCGGCTGCACGTCGGCGCGCTCGGAACGCTCGGCGTCATCGTCGAGCTGACGGTGCGCACGCGACCGAGCGCAACCGTCGCCGAAGCGATCAGCGCGAACGCGGACGCACCCGCCGAGGTCGAAGCGCGCGTTCCGCCGCAGCACCTCGATGCCCTCGTGGGCGCCATCGCTCCGCGGACAGGGCGACCGGAGGCGCTCGCGTGGATGCGGGTGGAGCCCGCGACCGGGGCCGCGCAGCTCGGATTCCACGCCGGGCGCGGCGATTCGCCAGCGCTCGACGGCTTTCGGGATTGGCTCGCTCGGGCGCGGGCGGCGGCCCGCTCGTTCGGCGGCTACCTCTTGGTCACGCGGGCGCCCGCGGCGTGGAAGCGCGCCATCGACGTGTGGGGTGAGCCACCGGCGGCGATCGCGCTCATGCGCAAGCTCAAAAAGCTCTACGACCCCGAGCGCATCCTCAATCCCGGGCGTTTCGTGGGCGGCATCTGAGCACGCACGCTGGCGCGCGCGGCCGAGCTCGGGCTCACGGCGATCGCGCCGAGCTCGTCGTGTCTCCCGCCGCATTGGCGGAGAGGCAGTAGAGCCTGTCGTTGCCGCGGACGTAGATCCGGTCGCCGTCGAACACCGGATTCGAGCGAAACGCCGCGAGGCGATTCAACGCGCGCTGCTGGAACGTTCGGCCGGGCGCGAGCACCGCCGTCGCCCCCTCGAACCCGCTGACGAAGACGTGGCCGCCGCCCTGCGTGATGCTGCTGTAGACACTGTCCACTCCGGCGGTCTCGCCGAGGCGCAGCCGCTCGGCGTAGACGATCGCACCGGTCTTGGCGTCCACGACGTTGAAGATCTGGGTGCGGGTCACGGCGTAGATCAGGCCGTCGAGGAGCAACGGCGAGCTGTAATAGCGCTCGCCCTTGAGCTTGCTCGTCCACAGCGGCTCGAACGTGAGCGAGTCGGCCATCTTCCGAGGAATCCGGAATGCCTGGGCCGTTCCCTGGATCATGTAGAGCACGCCATCCCGGACCAGCGGCGAGTTGTACTCGAGGTCGCCCAAGCCACTGGCCACGACGGCGCCATCGGCGACCCGCACGCAATGGCCACTGGGCAGGATCACCAGGTCTTGGCCCTCGATCTGGAAGAGCGCGGGAGTGCCCGGGCGGGACGGCACGTTCACGCGCCACTCGACCTCGCCGCTCGCGGCGTCGAGCGCGATGAGGTCGTTGAGCAGCACCAGGAGCTTGCCCCCGGCCAGCACCGGCGAGGCCGCCGCCCCGTTGGGCACCTGGACCCGGTCGAGCCATTTGATCCAGCGACGGTTGCCATCGAGATCGTAGGAAGCGACCACGCCGGTGCCGAAGAGCACCTGCACCGATTCCCCGTTGCTGGTGGGAGTGGGCGTGCTGTAGCCGTTGGCCTCGTGGACGCTGGGCGGCTTCGCGGCCTTCGCCAGCGCGGCGAGCTCCCGCCTCAACTCGCCGGCTTGCTTCCGGAGCGCGCGCGCCTTGCTGCTCGCATCTGCGTCCTTCGGTGAGCTTCGTAGCTGCCGGCGCAGGCTGGTGAGGTCGTACTCGGCCTGGGCCAGCGCCTGTCTCGCTTGCTGAAGTCGCGACTCTTGCTCGACCTCGGAGTGATGGCTGATCTTCGTGGGCACCGCATCCTCGAGCGCGTTGGTGCGCTGCCAGAGGATCCGGCCATCGCTGGCCCTCACACAGATCAACGTGTCCGGTTCGGAGGAGACGAAGATCCGATCGCCCACCACGATCGGCGAGGCGTTGCTCCACTGGGGCATCGGCGTCGACCACAGCACGTGCTGCGTGGGCGACCATTCGAGCGGCGGCTGGGCCTGCGGGAAGTTCCCGGTGCCGTCCATGCGCCAGCCGACCGGCTGCCGCGCGGGCGCCGCGCTCGCGAGCGCGAGCGCGAGCAGGACGCCCACCAGCGCGATTCCCGCGCTTCGTCGAGCGCAACGCGTGTTCGAGCAGCGGGTTCGCGAGCGGGTCACGGCGACACGTCCCTCGTTCGGTTCTGCGGCGCGCGTCCGCGCGGCGCGACGATACTGCGAGCGCGAGGACGTACGCCAGGCGAACGACAGGCGAGCGACGTGCATGCTCACCGCGCTGCGAGGACGCTTCCGTCACGCGCTACGCTCACGGCGAGATGAGCGCGTTCGAGATCACGAGCCGGCTCGGCCCATCCCACGCGGACGAGCCGCGCGCGACCACGCGGCTCGAGCTCGCGACGCTGCCCGCGTACCAGGCGAGCCTCGATTGCGTGCATTGCGGCTTTTGCCTGCAATCGTGCGCGACCTATCAGGTCACCGGCCTCGAGCCCAGCTCGCCGCGCGGCCGCATCGTGCTCATGAAGGCGTTCGCCGAGGGCCGGATCACGCTCGAGGGGGAATCCGCGCGCCACCTCGACGATTGCATCGGCTGCCGCGCCTGCGAGCCGGTGTGTCCGGCCGGCGTGCGCTACGGCGAGATGCTGGAGGTGGTGCGCGAGGCGCGCAGCGAGCGCGCGGCGGCCGCCGCGACCGCTGCGCCAGCCACCGTCGCGACACGCTTGCGTGACTTGGCGCTCGACTGGCTTCCCCACCGCACCGCAACCCGGCTCGTCGCGAACACCTTGCGGCTCTATCGTCGCAGCGGCGTGGCTGCGCTCGCGCATCGGCGCGGCTGGATCGCGTCGCTGCCGCCCGCGCTGCGAATGATGGAGGGCCTCGTTCCGGCCCAGCTCGCGCCGCCGCTCCGGACCTCGACGGTCGCCGTGCGGATGGAGGCGCGGCGCGCGGCGAGCACGACCGCGCCGCGAACACGAGTCGCGCTCTTTCGCGGCTGCATCGGCGACGCGCTCTTCCCCGACGTGAACCAGGCCGCTGCCGCGCTCCTCGACCTCTACGGCTTCGACGTCGTTCCCGTTCCCGACCAGACGTGCTGTGGAGCGCTCGACTTGCACGCGGGGCGCAGCGGCCGGGCACTCGCGCTGGTTCGCCGCAATCTGGACGCGTTCGAGGAGGCGGGCCTCGGCGCGCCCGGTGGGATCGAGCTCGTCGCATCCACCGCTGCCGGCTGTGGCGCCATGCTGCGGGACCTCAGCCGCCACTTCGACGACGCTCCCGGCGTGCGGGCTGCCGCGAAGCGATTCGAGGTGCGCGTGCGCGACGTCACCGAGCTGCTGGCGGGCGGCACACCGCGTGCCGCGCCCGGGCCGCTGCGGGCGAGCGCGACCTACCATCCGCCCTGTCATCTGCATCATGCGCAACGCGTGACCGAGGCACCGCTCGCCCTTCTGCGCACCATCCCGGAGCTCACGCTCGTGCCGCTCGAGCGCGCGGAGCTCTGCTGCGGCAGCGGCGGCCTCTACAACGTGCTGCGCCCGGCGATGGCGGATCGGGTGCTCGACGACAAGCTCGCGGCGATCGACGCCACGGGCGCGTCGCTGCTGGTCACCGGGAATCCCGGCTGTCACCTGCACATCGCCGCAGGGCTGCGTGCCCGCGGTCGCGAGGTGCGGGTCGTCCATCCGCTCTCGCTGCTCGCGCTCGCCCACGGCGTCGCACCGCGACAGGCGTCAAGCAGCTGACGAGCACGCGTCGGTTCTCGCGACTCCGTCAGCCCGCCCGCCTATGCGCCGCGCGGCCGACTGTCTCGAAGCCGTGGCAATCCGCCGAAACTCGCCCACACTCGGCGATCGCCGCTGACGATCGGGCGGCGGCTCGGACGTTCGCCGACGAAGTCCGCGCCCGGCACGCGGCGATCCACGCACGCGCCGCGCGCCGCGCCCTTGGCTCGCGAATTGCCTCGTGAAGCGCGCGACGGAGGTCTCCTCCGTCGCGGCCACGCATGGCCTTCCAACCAGCCAGGGGACGGCGGACATCATGAGCGGGCGAGCGAGCGAAGTCGTCGCGAAGCGGTATTCGTTCATCCAACGATTCGTGGGCGTGGCGGCGATGAGCGCCGCGGCGCTGACGTGGTCACCCTCGACCGCCGACGCGCAGTGCGGCGCGGCGCCGCAGATTCCCACCTTCGGTGAGCTGGGCGTCCAGGGTTTCCGCTTCGATCTCGCGCTCGCTGCGGGGCTCGACGCGCACCAGCTCATCGGCAAGACCACCTCGTGGGCGGAGCTTCAGCCCGACGGCGTGCACTTCGACACGACCGCGCTCTCGACCCTCGACCGCGAGGTCAAAGAGGCCATGGCCGACGGCATGAAGGCGATCGTCATGCGCGTTCGCCCGGGCGGTGGCGGCCTCGAGCCGTTCGCTGGCGCCGAGGCCACCTGGCCGCTCGACCTCGCCACCTACGAGAGCAAGGACGGCGAGTGGCTGGGGCCGCGGCTCGCCGCGGGCCTCGAATCGCAGACATCGTTTCCGCCGCGCGTCCTCACCCGTGACGAGCCCGGGAACACCTCGCCCTGGTACGAGTTCGTGAAGGCGCTGGCGGCTCGCTACAGCGGCTGCACGCTCGATCCCGACCCGCTCTACGCGGGCCGCTACCTACCGCGCGTCGACTATTGGTCCTCGGTCCACGAGGCGGACGTGAAGTCCTTCTGGTACGGCACCTCGAAGGACATGTTCGGTGGCGTCGGCGGCGATCCCGCGGTGGGCCTGCTGCCGAGCTTCTACCGTGCCGTGAAGGCCGCAAACCCCGCCGCCCAGGTCGTGAGCGGCGGCGCCGCGAGCCAGACACTCGGCTACTACCTGACCTTCGAGCGCGCGCAGAAGGCGGGGAACAAGTACACGTCCTCGGTGCGGAGCTGGGGGAAGAGCTACTTCCACACCAGCGTGCTGCTGTCCGCCGTCTTCGATCTCTACGCCGGCAACGACGCGGGCCTCTACGATCACTACGCCACCGATCCCAACGAGCTGCGGGCGCGCACGCTCATCGACGCGATGTTCAGCGAGACCGCCGACGACTACTACGACGTGGTCGGGGTGCACTTCTACGACAACCCGTTGATGCTCGAGGACTTGATCGCGTTCATCCGCGCCCGCCAGCGGGTGTCGAAGCCGCTGTGGCTCACCGAGCTCGGCGTGGTGAACCAGAGCCCCACCTTCAACGTGGACGATCAAGCGCGCTGGGTGGCGCAGAAGATGGTGATCGCCGTGGGCAACGGCATCGAGCACGCGACCTACTCGCCGATGATGGCGTCGATCGCCGGCGCCACCCTGGCACCCATCTTCGACGGCATGCCGGGAAGCATCTCGTGGCGACCGGCGGCCTACGCCGCGCAGACGGTGGCGAACGCGATCAACGAGGCGAGCGGCTACGGTTTCTCGCGCAAGCGCACGGTCAACGACACGACCTTCTTCGAGTTCGCGCAAGGCGGCGGCACCGGGCACCTGGCGTTCGCCTGGCGCGCCAGCTCGAGCGCCAGCGTCGACCTGCGCGCCACGCTGGGAATTCCCACCAGCACCCCCATCGACATCGTGAACCACCTCGGCCAGGCGATCTGGACCCAGTCACCGAGCTCGACGTACACGATCGGCGTGTCGCCGATCCTGATTCGCTGGAGCGGCACCACCGGCCCTGGTTGCGGCCGCGTGGGCGATCGCTCGCAACCCGCGCGCGGCCTCGCCGATTTCACGCTGGTGCTGCTGCCGCTGGCCTGGCACGTCGCGCGGCGCCACCCGCGTCTGGGGCGCGCTCAGCTACCGCTGCGTGCGTTCAGCCACTCGAGCATGTCGGCGACCACGCGCTCGCGCTCGGGCTCGTTCAGGCACTCGTGATAGAGCCCGTCGTAGACGTGGATCGTCTTGTCGGCCGAGCGGGCACGCGCGTGCAGCTCACGGCTTCCCTGGCAATCCGTGAGCTTGTCCTCGGTGCCGTGGAAGACGAGGAACGGTAGCGTCACTTCCTCCATGCGACCATGAATGCGGTCCATGGTGTCGAGGATCTCGGCGCCGGTCCGCGCGCGCACGCCGCCGTGGTAGACGAGCGGGTCCGCGTCGTAAGCGGCGACCACCGCCGGATCGCGCGACACGAACTTGGACGAGAGCTTCTGGGTGGGCGCCTTCGGCAAGAGGCGCGCCAGCACGCGACCGATCCGAATCACGATCGGCGAGAACCCGTCGGCCACCTTGAGCCCCGGGCTCGACAGCACCAGGCCGCGCACCGCTGGCGGGCGGGTCACCGCGAGGCTCGTCACCACCGTGCCGCCCATGCTGTGACCCATCAAGAAGATGGGCTCGGGAGGGCGGCGAGCGCGGACGTGGGCAACGTAGGTGTCGGCGTCCTCGACCAGCTGCTCGAACGAATCGATGTAGCCCCGCACGCCCGCCGAGCGGCCGTGGCCGCGGTGGTCGTAGCCGAACACCGCGAAACCGGCGGCGTTGAGCTCGGACGCGACGCGATCGTAACGGCCGATGTGCTCACCGAGGCCGTGCACGATCAGCACGGTCGCCTTGGCGACGCGAACCGGAAGCCACCATCGCTCGTATAGCTCCGTGCCATCCCTGGCCGCCAACCGCGCTTCGCCTCGGATCGGGAGGGTCTTGGTCGTCACGCGCTGCCTCCGTGGGTCTCGCCGGCAATGGCTCGAGCTCGGGGTCTCCCGACTGTCGCGCGGCGGAACCCGACGAGCTTACAGCAGGAACGGGTACCCGGCCCGTCGAGTCGACCCGGCAACCCCCGGCATGCTACAGGAGTTCATGGAGTCGAACGCGCGGGGGCGACTGCCTCGTCGATCGCGCGCGACGCTCTTCGCACGGAGGCCCACCATGGCACCAAGCCGCACGGCTCGAATCCTTCCCGCGTTCGGGCTCCTCGTGAGCCTGGCGATCGTCGCGGGCTGCCACACCCTCACCACCGTCAGCCCGAACCCTGCCGCCGCCGGCAACAACATCACGCTCACCGGCACCGGCTTCGGCGCCACGCAAGGCGCAGGCGATTCCGTCACGTACGACAACCAGAGCATCGCGGTGGTGTCGTGGTCGGACACCCAGATCGTCGCGACGATTCCCGTGAGCAAGCCCGCCGGCACCTACCAGGTCAAGGTCTACGCGGACAACCAGGCCTCGAGCCCGCTCTCGCACACGCTGCTGCCCGCCGGAACACTGGTCGCGTACAACCTCAAGTTCACCGTCAACCCGAAGAGCGTGCTGAGCGGCACGCTCAGCTTCAACACCAACTATCCGGCCACACCTTCCGCGTCGGTGACCAACGCCACGGTGGGCACGTGGAACGTGCCGGCGAGCGGGCGGCTCAGCAGCGCGCCGGGGACCACGCATTCCTTCGCCGTGGTCGGGATGCGTTCGGCCGTCCAGCAGACGTTCAACGTCAGCGCCGACGATGGCGCGGGACACGTCGCGAACGCCGGGCCCGTCACCTACACGCCGGCGGCGTTGCCGTCGGACACCCCGCCGTTCACGACGCTGGTCTCCACGCCGGCCCTCATGCAGCCCGGCTACACCGTGATCACCATGGGCGCCGACGAGTCCGCAGGCGGCGGCAACATCTATGCCTTGGACGCAGCCGGGAAGGTGGTCTGGTACCACCAGGACTCGAACGTCGGAACCCACATCGTCCAGGGCTCGAACGGTCACTTCTATTTCGTGAAGAGCAAGGGCATCAACGATCCCGCCGCGCC
This sequence comes from bacterium, assembly GCA_046331705.1. Taxonomy (GTDB): domain Bacteria; phylum JADJOY01; class JADJOY01; order JADJOY01; family JADJOY01; genus JADJOY01. The sequence continues at coordinate 36,199 of JAXLQJ010000026.1, forward strand.
CAACGGCACGATCGTCGAGCTCGACAACCTCAACAACGTGGTCAACCAGTGGACCGCGGCGAGCCTCGGCATCGACAGCATGCACCACGACTTCCGCGAGCTGCCGAACGGTAACTTCCTGGTGATCGCCACCGAGCTGCGCAGCATCGCGGGTTACCCCACCGAGTCGCTGTGCCCGAGCGGCGTGTGCAACGTGGTGGGCGACGTGATCGTCGAGTTCACGCGGGCTGGCAGCGTCGTGAGCTCGATCCCGCTCCTCGACATCATCGACGTGCACCGCGTGCCGAACTGGGCATCGTTCAACAACCCGAACTACAACCTGCTCTACCAGACCAACACGCGCGACGGCATGCGCTGCACGGCCATCCAGTACCTGGAGGCCGACGACTCGGTGCTGGTCTCCTGCAAGGTGCAGAGCATCATCTTCAAGCTCAACCGCGCCACCCAGTCGATGGACTGGGTGATCGGCGAGGATCTCCCGGACACCACCGTCGACGACGCGTGGCCGTTCCTGCCGCTGGTCGGCCCCGGGCTCTTGCCGAGCGAGCAGCACGGGCCCGAGATCGTGCCCAACGGCAACCTGATCGTCCTCGACAACGGCGAGCTGCACGTGCCCCAGGTCTCGCGCTCGGTCGAGTACTCGTTCGACTTCTTGAACGGCAACATCTCGCAGGTCTGGGAGTACATCGATCCAGCCTGGAGCCCGTCGCTCTACGACTACGGCGGTGGCGACATCGACTACCTGGCGAACGGCAACTACCTGATCTCGAACAACGGTCTGGGCGAGCCGCCGATCCCGTTCGGACTCAACTGGAGCGAGTACGCCGAGGTGCGCCGATCCGACTCGACGAAGGTCTGGGAGATCATCATCCGCGATCCCGCCGAGACCAAGAACTACACCGGCTTCGAGGCCAAGCGCATCGGCAGTCTCTACCCCTGATCGAGTGAGCTGGAATCGAGCCCCAGAGCCTCGCGACCGTGAGGCTCTGGGGCTCGACGCGTTCCGGAGGATTCCGTCGATCCCGCTGGCGGACCGTGGCGGGCAACGGCCAGACCGGCGCGGCGTCCCCACCACTCGCGTGGGCCCGGCGACCCGCTCCGTCCAGCGCTCGCGAGCTCAGCTGTCGCCGACGAAGAGGATCTCGGCCTTCGTGATGTTCTTGCGACGCCGCTGACTGCGCAGGACCTGCATCAGCTCCTGCAACAACGCCTCGTCAGCGGGGCTGAGGCTCGGATGCTCGACGAGATCGGCAAGCTCCACCTCGAGCGCCGAGATCGGCGTCCCGGGCGAGATGGTCAACAGAAATCGCCCCGGGCTCACCTCGATGGTGCGCAGCGATTCGATCTCGGAGAGCGGCGGGCACGGCCCGATGAGGATCACCGAGAGCTCGGGGCTCACGGATACGAGCTCGACACGAGGCCGCGGCAGCTGACGGCGCTCCGCGAACGAGTCCGCCACCGCCACGATCGCGCGACCGCGGTCCGGCCCGAGCTCCGACAGGATCTCGAGCGTTCGATCCGGCAGCGTCACCGTGACCGGCCGCGACGGCTCGTGAAACTTGCGCGGCCGTCCCCTGGGGTTCGGCTTTCGAGGGATTCGGCTGGTCACGGCGGGCATCGCTGGTTGGTGCGTGCCGTCGACCACGGCACACCGCGACAACCTATGAGACGCTGCAAGCCGCGTGCAAGCATTATCGTGTAGAAAAGCATGCTGGTGGTCATTTTCAATGAGCGCTTCCGCACCAGGCGCCGAGCTCGCGCCGGATCCCGAGGGCCTCCCCGCACTGTCGCAGGCGGGCGAACGAACGCCTGCGGCGGCGGTCCCGTCGCGGCTGCGGTCGCGGACGCTCGCGCTCGCCGTCGGCCTTGCCCTGGTCGCGGCGGCGCAGGCCGAGATCGGGCTGCGATTGAGGGCCTGGTACGACGACTTGCGCCTGGACCGCTCGGTGCACCGCCTCGAGGCGCGTAAACCGCCGCCCGAGGGGAAGAAGGTGGCGCTCACCGAGATGATCCAGCTCAGCGCCAATCCGCGAATCATCTACGAGCTGATCCCACGTCTGTCCGTGAACTACGTCCGCCCGGTCCACACCAACGGCGCCGGGTTCCGCAGCCCCGAGATCCCAGTCGCCAAGCCACCGAAGACGGTGCGCCTCGTGGGCCTGGGTGATTCGATCATGTTCGGCTTCGGCGTGGGCGACGACGAGAGCTTCATGCCGGCGCTCGCGCAGCGATTGAAGGCGCGGCAACCCGAGCTCGACTGGCAGAGCATCAACACGGCCGTGCCCGGCTACAACACGGTCATGGAGGTCGAGACGCTGGAGAAGAAGTGCCTCGCGTACGACCCCGACGTGGTGATCGTGAACTTCGTCGGTGGCGACGACGACCTTCCCAACTTCATCCGGCGGCGCTCCGAGCCGCTCGCCCTCGACAAGTCGTTCCTCGGCGAGTTCCTGCGAGCCCTGCGCAGCGGCAAGCCGGCGCGCGACGACTTCGCGCTCGCCGACGCCCCGCGCGCCGACGTCGGCTTCGAAGGCGACCCCGAGAAGGTGCCGCCCGAGTATCGGGACATGGTCGGTTGGCCCGCGTACGAGCGGGCCATGACGCGGCTGCGCGACCTGAGCGACGAGCACGGTTTTCGGGTGGTGGTGCTCGGGCATCCGGCCGTGTACACGCAGGTGCGCGAGCTCGCGCGCAGCCTCGGTTTCCCGGTGGTCGAGTCGCTCAGGTTCATGCACCGCTACATGCGTGAGCACGGCATCGAGAGCGAGCGCGACTTGAGGCTCATCCTCGCCCCCCACGACTCGCACCCCACGGCCCTGCTGCACGGGGTCATCGCGGATGCGCTGGTCGACGGCCTCGATCGCAGCGGAGTCCTCGCGGAGGTGACCCAGATCCACGACCCGAGCCGGCGCGGCCTCGACCGCCTCCGCCTCGAGTTCTGGACCCGCTTGCGGGCGGCGTTCGCGCGCGTCCGACCCGGCTACGTCCGCTTCCGGGTCGGATGGGATCCGACGATCCGCGTCACCGCCGACGACGCGCGGGTGAATCTCGAGCTGACGGTGGATCGACACGCCCACGAGGCGCGGGTACGGGTGGTCTCACCGGTCGTCGCGAGCGCGGGCGGCGCCGCCGACGCGCCAGCCGAGCCTTGCGAGACGATCCGGCAGCAGGTCGAGACCGCGACCGGTGCCCCGGCCGAGGTCCGCCCCGAATCGACCGATCCGGGTCGCGGGATCGTTTCCGTGACACGCTCCTTCGACCTCGTCGATCGCGCTAGCTGGGACTCGACGCAGGAGTGGATGGCTCGCACGGCCGTGACGGTCGCGACCCTCGCTCCCCGAGCAGCGCGCTGCACGAGCCCCGAGGGATCGGCCGCGGACGTCGCCGCGCCCTGAGCGTCGGATCCCAACCGAGGAGCACGACCGATGACCGCGGAATCCCCAGGAAACCCCGCCACGCTGTTCGCGGTGGCCGGCAAGACGGTGCTCGTCACCGGCGGCTCGCGCGGCATCGGCTACATGATCGCGCACGGCTTCCTGGCAGCCGGCGCCAAGGTCTACGTCAGCGCGCGCAAGGCGGACGCATGCGAGCGCGCGGCGGCGCAGCTGGCGGCGAACGGGCCGTGCGTCGCCGTTCCCGCCGACGTGGCGACCGCCGCCGGCGTCGAGGCGCTCGCCGGGGCGATCGCGGCGCGCGAGGGCGCGCTGCACGTGCTCGTCAACAACGCCGGCGCGACCTGGGGTGCGCCGCTCGAGGAGTACCCGGAGAGCGCATTCGACAAGGTGCTGGGCATCAACGTGAAGGCGCCGTTCGCGCTGACGGTCGCGCTGCTGCCGCTGCTGCGCGCAGCCGCCAGCGACGCGGACCCGGCGCGGGTGATCAACGTGGGCTCGGTGGACGGGATCGCGGTGCCGGTGCAGGAGACCTTCGCGTACTCGTCGAGCAAGGCCGCGCTGCACATGCTGACGCGACACCTGGCGCTCAGGCTCGCGGGCGAGAAGATCACGGTCAACGCCATCGCGCCGGGACCTTTCGACAGCAAGATGATGGCGTTCCTGCTCGACAATCCCGAAAGCCGGTCGCTGGTGGCCCAGCACGTGCCGCTGGGGCGGATCGGGCGGCCGGACGACGTCGCCGGCGTCTCGCTCTTCCTGGCGTCGCGCGCCGGCTCGTACGTGACGGGTGCGGTGATTCCCGTGGACGGCGGCCTCACGGCGCGCTGATTCCGGGCGCCAAGCGCTGCCACACCGCGCGCATGGCGCGGAACGCGAGCGCTCCGGTATTCTCGATCGAGGCGCGTTGCGCACGCGCGTCGCATGCCGCGTTCGCGCCGCTTCGTTCGCCCCTTTCCCCGACCGCACCGAGTGAGCCCATGCGTACTCGAATCTCGTCCCCCATCCTCACGATCTGCGCAACGGCGACGTTTCTCGCCTCGATCCTCGCGGCCGCACCCGCCAGCGCCGGCCCGCTCCTCGACAAGGCCATCGCCTACAGCGACAACTGGCAGGAGCGTCACGGCGTGGGCTACGGCTGCCGCGTGGAGACCGTGTGGGCGGACGAGTCCCAGACGGTGCCGGTTCGCTACGAGGACATCGGCGACGCGGTGAGCTGGACCGGTCCCTACGTCGGCGCCGAGTCGCTGCGCTGGCACGTCACGCGCGACCCACAGGCGAAGATCAACGCGCGCCGCGGCCTCGAATGCCTGCTCGCCGCCGAGGCCGTGACGTCGAAGCCCGGCTTCGTCGTGCGCAGCGTGACGCCATTCGAAGGCCCCTGGGCCGCGTACGTGGGTGATACCTGCGAGCCCACGAACAACTGCCACCCGATCACCGACGGCCCGTACGCGGGCGCCTACTGGCTGGGCAACACCAGCTCCGACACGTACATCGGCTGGTTCTACGGCATGCTGCTCACGTCCGAGTTCCTGCTCGACGAGCCCGGCGACGCGGATACGCGCGCGGCCGTGAGCGGAGCGGTCGAGCGGGTCATGGACGCGCTCATCGCCGACGACTACTTGATCGTCCTTCCCGACGGGAACCCGAGCGATACCGCGCCCGAGATCACCGGCAACGAACGGATCGCCTTCCACGAGGTCGCCGCCAGGGTGGTCGGCGGGCGCTTCGCGGACATGATGCCCGCCGTCTATCAGCGCGAGCTGTTCGCCTACCTGCTCAGCACCTGGGCGCCGTTCAACACGTACTTCCAGTACTTCGCCTACAACCTCGGCCACACCTTGCAGCACACCATCTTGCTGGCCGACTCGCCGAATCCGGACTTCGATCGCTACGTCACCCGCGAGAACCTCTACCGCTGGGTGGCGGGCTCGCAACAGAGCTTCTTCGACTTCGTCGCGTGGGGCGAAGGAGCGGCGAGCTACACGGACGCCGACGTGGCGGCCGATCGCGCGGTGCTGAACGCCGTGCCGTATCCGCCGCGCCTGGCGATCCAGCCCACGCAGGGCGCCTACACCCCCGATCCCGTCGTCGATCTGCTGAACTTCCTCGGACCGATCATCGCCGAGCTCATCGGGTTGCCAGGCGGCTGGGACGAGATCTCGCCCAAGGCCACCGAGCCCTTCCCGCCAGGCGAGCGCTGCGTGGTTGGGTTCATGTGGGACAACAATCCCGCCAACGTCTGCGGCGGCTCGAACCCGGTCTTCGAATACGCCGGCGACGACTACCTGATCGCCTACTGGTTGGGGCGCTATTACGGCCTGCTCAGCGCGGCCGACTGAGCGTCCACGGCGCCCTCACACCCAATGGGCGAGCAAGGGCTCGTCGTCGTGCTCGACGATGCGCGCGAGTTGCTCGAGCGTGCGCGCCCGTAGCTGCCGCTTCACGACGGCGTAGCCGCCGAGCGCGCTCCATCGCTCGGCCTCGGCGACGGCTTCGTCGAGGAGCGCGGCGGGCTCGACCACGCGATCGACGATCCGGTCGAGCAGCGGGGAATCGGGCGCGCCGGTCACGGACCCGAGCACGAGCAACCGCTTCTCGGCCGGCGTGAGCTCGGCGTGGACGATCTCGAGGGGCCCCGCCGGAAACGGCACGCCTGCCCTCGACTCCGTGAGCCCGAGCTTGAACTCGCCACGAGCGGCGAGTCGCCGATCGCAAGCGAGCGCCATGACGAAGGCGCCGCCGAGCGCGTGCCCGGAGATCGCGGCGATCACCGGTTTGGCCGCGCCGTAGAGCGCCAGCACCATCCGGTTGACCGTGCGCAGCATCGCGGCGCGCTTCGCAGCGTCGTAAGCCGGGACCTCGCGGGTGTCGACGCCCGCGGAGAAGACACCCGGAACACCGGTGAGAACGATGGCCGCGCGGCTCGCGTCCGTCACGGCTTCGCTCACGGCACGCTCGATCTCCGTCGCCACCTCGAGATTGATGGCATTCACCGGGGGACGGCGGACGCTCAGGATCCGCACCCGCCCGCGGTCCTCGACCTCGATCATCGGGCGCGGCGCGCTCACGACGCCTCGCGCTTGATGGAGACGAGGCGCACCAGGCCACGCGCGCCGACTTCGCGACGCACCTCGAAGCTCCGCGCCTCGAGCATCGTCGTCACGTCCTGCGGCGCGAGCCTGAGCTTCGTGTAGGCGCTCACGCGCATCTGCCAGCCGCCGTTCGCGCGCTCGTGGAGCACGTCGTGCACCCGCACCGTGGTGGCGTGGTACTCGAGAAAGCACGTGAGGATGCGGTGGTCGTCGCTGCGCACCGGGATGAAGCGCGCCTCTTGCGCGAGCGGGATCGTGTAATCGCGAAACGAGAGCACGAACGCGCCTCCGGGAACCAGCGCCGCGGCGACCTCGTCGAACAGCCGCGCGACGGCGCTCGTGTCCAGCAGGTGCGTGAGCGTGTCGCCCATGCAGAGCACCGCGCGCGGAGGCGCCGCGAGCTGGGCCGAAAAGCCGATCAAGTCCGCGCAGACGATTCGGATGGGGAGCTCGCCGCGCAGCTCGGCGAGCGTGTCGAGCAACAGCGGCGAGCTGTCGACGGCGAGCACGCGCGCGCCGCGGCGCGCCAGCGGGATGGCGTGGGATCCGAAGCCAGCACCGAGGTCCACGACCTCGTCGTTCGGCGCGAACGGCAGCGCCAGCGCGGCGAGCTCGGCGCTGGCTGCGCGAAACGCCTCGTCCGCGCCGCCCACCATCCACATGTAGACGGGTGCCAGGAGTTGCTCGTAATGCTCGGTCACCGTCGACATCGGGCCTCCCTCCGCTCAGCGCTCCGCGGTGGACGCGAGCGGCTTCGACGCGAGGACGTAGAGGCGCCGCGTCTCGGCCTCCACCCCCGGGTACGGATCTCGCTCCACGCACTCCTCGATCCGGAAGCCCGCGGCCTCCAGATGCCCGCGCACGTCCTCGGCGCGGAACAGTCGAAACGTGACGTCGACTCGCCGCCCCCACCACTCGGCGAGATGGATCGAGTCGCCGCCGAGGTGGACGGCGACCAGCAGCAGCCCGCCGGGCTCGAGGACGCGGCGCCATTCGCATAGCGTCGGCACGATCTCCTCGACCGGCAGGTGGATGAGCGAATAGAACGCGACGATTCCGGCCCAGGAGCCGTCGGGCACCGGCAGGTGGCGGAAGTCGCAGCAGTGGAACGCGATGTCCGGGTTCAGGCGACGGGCAGCGTCGACCAGCGCTCCCGAAAGATCCCAGCCGGACATCGCGACGCCGCGCTGGTGCAGGTAACGTGCGACGTGGCCCGGCCCGCAGCCGAGCTCGGCCACCCGATCGCCGGCCGCGAAGCGCGCCGCGAATCGATCCAGCAACGCGCGATCGAATGGCTTGCTCGCCAGCTCGCCGCTGATGCGTCGCACGTACTCGTCGGCGACCGCATCGTAGGACGCCTCCACTTGCTCGAGCGATTCGATGACCGAGCCTCCCGCCACGCCGTTCGCGGCCCGACTATCCCCGGCGCTCGGCGTCCGTCGCAAGCCCCGCCGCACCCCGGACTCTACCGGTGCTCGACCACTCGGCCCAGTCCTCGAGCAGGTCGTCGAGATCGCTCTGCCGCGCGGACGATCACGGCGCGGCCCCGCGCCTGGCTATCGCCCGCCCGTCACGCGCTCGAATCCACGGCTGGCCCCAACAGGTTCGCATCGCGCGCCAGCACCCAGCGACCTCGCTCCCGCTTCAGGATCGAGAGCGTGTAGCCGGCGCGTGTCCGCGTCGGCCCCCCGTCGGGCGGGGTGATGACGACCGAGAGCCGCGTCCGCAGGAACGCCCAATCCCCGAGCACCTCGAGCTCCTCGATCTCGCTCGTCCCGGAGATCGTCGGCGCAGTCGCGCCCGCGGCCGCCTGCGCGGCCGCAGCGAAGCCCGCCTTCGTCATGGGCGGCTGCCCGGGCGCGAGAAACACCGCGTCCTCCGCCATCAGGCCGAGCACGCCTTCGAGGTCTCCCTGGCGCGTCAGGGTCATCCAGCTCGCCACGAGCTCACGGATCTCGCGCTCGTCGTCGTGCATGCGCACACGCTCCTTCTCGACGGGGGAAATCGGACGCACTCCGTTTGGGTGCCCTCGCCGCGTGCTCAGCGCCCCAAGCGCACGCCGCGCCGGACGATGATCGGAGATCCTTCGGCGACGAACGCAGAGCTGGGGCGCGCGGCGAGCGCCTCGGCGAGCTCGCTGCCGTAGAGCAGCGCGACGTCGCAGTCGAGCTCGGCGTCGGCGCCACGCCAGACCCGCCACTGGGGATGCTCGACGCGGTACTCGACACAGCCACCGTCGCGCTGCGCCGCGTAGCCCCAATAGTGCTCGGTGATGAACTCCTCCTCCGACCCCGCGACCGGAAGCAGCGCTGGCCCTTCCGTCGCCACGCGCAGCCGATTCCAGCGTCCGGCCACCGACCAGCCGTACTCGACGTCGAGTGGCGCGCCCTCCCGAGCAGGCACGCTGATGCGATGCCGCATCGGCAGCGACTGGTAGTTCTCGTTGTAGAGGAGGCGCGCCGTCGTCGCGATCGCCCAGCGCGGCACCAGCTCCTTGACGAAGACCACCCCGCGACGATCGCCGTCGGGAGCTCCCCGCCGTCGCACGTAGAAGCGTAGGTTCACTTCCTCGAAGTCGCGGTGGAACGGGATCCCCACGCCGAGCACGCGCGTGTCGAGGAACAGGAAGCCGACCATGCTCACGAAGCAGCGGCCGTCCCAGGTGTCGATCTCGGTGCCGCGTGGCGCACGGGCGCGGAGCAAGCCCGGGTCCACCTCGTAATTGAGCATCGCGAGCCGCTCCCAGCGGGCCCGAAGGAAAACGCCCGGGAGCGCGGCGGCGGGCGGTCCGCCCGCGGACGACGAGTCGATCATGCGCCCCTCCAGCCTGCGATCGCGAGACACTCCCGGCGACGCAGGGTAAGCTCGAAACGAGTGTGCCGGTGGGGATCGCTCCTCGCGGGCCTCACCTGTCGCCGTGTGCTCGGCCGATCGAACGGACGCGCACGCGAGGAGATCGAATCATGCCCAAGGGAGTCGTGGCCGTCGTCAAGACGCGACCCGAAGCGGTGCTCGAGGACACGCAAAAGGTGATGGAGCTCGGCGGCTACCGCCAGGCGCTCAAGCCGGACGCCACCACGATCCTCAAGGACAACATCTCGTGGCATTTCCCGTTCCCCGGCGCGAACACCACGCCGTGGCAGCTCGAAGGGACCATCCAGGCGCTGCGCGCCGCCGGCTATCGCGATCTCACCTGCGTCCAGAACAAGACCGTGGTCACGGACGCCTTCAAGGGTGAGGATCTCAACAAGTACGTCCCCATCTTCCGCAAATACGACATTCCCGTCCTCTTCAACTTCAAGGAAGAGGACATGAAGTGGGTGGTGGTGAAACCCGAGAAGGAAACGCGGGTGCTGCACCGCATCTACCCCGATGGCATTCGCATCCCCGATTACTTCTTCGGCAAGAACATCGTCCACCTGCCGACGGTCAAGTGCCACATCTACACCGAGACCACCGGCGCGATGAAGAACGCGTTCGGCGGGCTGCTGCACAACCACCGCCACTACACCCATTCCTGGATCCACAAGACCCTGGTCGACCTGCTGGCCATCCAGCAGCAGATCCACGCCGGTCTGTTCGCGGTCATGGATGGGACCACGTGCGGCAATGGCCCTGGACCGCGTACGATGATCCCCGTGATCAAGGATTACATCCTGGCGTCCGAAGACCAGGTAGCGATCGACGCGGTCGCGGCCAAGATGATGGGCTTCGACCCGATGAAGCTCGAGTACATCCGGCTCGCCCACGAGGCGGGGCTGGGGGTGGGCAAGATCGACGAGATCGAGGTGGTGGGCGCGGACATCTCGAAGGAGAGCTGGGGCTTCGTCGTGGGCGACAACGGCGCCAGCTTGATCGGCGACCTCATGTGGTTCGGCCCGCTCAAGTGGGCGCAGAAGCTCTTCTTCCACACTCCGCTGGTGTGGGCGTTCGTGTTCGGCAGCGAGGCCTACCACGACTACTACCGCTGGCCGATGAAGGACAAGAAGACCTTCGAGAAATGGTGTCGAGAGACCCACTGGGGCCAGCTGTGGACGCGTTACCCGGACAAGCCCGGGGCGCAGCCGGTCCCCGCTCTCACCGCAGCCCCAGCCGACGGCACTTCCCAAGCGTGATCGTCCCCCGTCACCCCGCGACGCAGACGAGCAGCTCACGCTCGATCCTGGGTCGCTCGCATCGACGTTCCCTTCGATCCCAAGACTGCCGGCGGTCGAGAACCGCCCGCGGCATCAGCGAGGAGCCACCATGGAGATTCCGCTTCAGATCACGTTCCACGAGATCGACAGCTCCGCCGCCATCGAAGGCGTGGTGCACGAGCGCACGCAGAAGCTCGCCCACTTCTACGATCGGATCCAGAACTGCCGCGTGGTGATCGAAGCGCCCAATCGGCATTCGCACAAGGAGCGCAAGGTCTTCCAGGTCCGCATCGACGTCACGGTCCCCGGCCAGGAGCTGGTGGTCAGCCACGAGCCCGGCGAGCACCAAGCGCACCAGGACATTCACGTCGCGATCCGCGATGCGTTCGGCGCGATGGAGCGCCAGGTCAAGGCGTATGCCCAGAAGCGACAGCGCGGCGCGGCGAAGGGCCAAGAGCTCGCCGTCTGAACGTGATCCCGTGCTGGCGCGCACGCCGCGCCCGCAGGCCTCGCACGTGACCACCGCCCCCGAGCCTCGCCGCCAGAGCGAGCGCGTTTCGTTCCTGGTGTTCCTGGCGGCGCTGCTCGTCTTCTTCGCGTACATGATGCGGGCGTTCTGGGTGCCCGCCGGCCTCGCCGCCGTGACCGTGGTGCTGTGCTCGCCGGTCTATGCGTGGATGCTGGCGCGCTGCCGAGGACGCGCCTATCTGGCGGCCGGGCTCTCGGTGCTGGCGCTCGCGACGTTCGTGCTGTTGCCGCTCGGTGGCCTGGTGAGCGTGATCCTCACGCAGGTGATCCGCTTCTCCCAGGGCATCGTCGAGCAGCTTCAAGGCGGACAGCTCTCGGCAGCCGTCGACGCCGTGACCGCGTGGGTTTCGGGAGTGGTGCAGCGCCTCGATGCGCTGGTGCCGGGAGACCTCACCGGCTTCGACGCCAGCCGCATCGACCTCAAGGGGCCGCTGGTCTCGGCCGGTAGCCAGATCGGCGCGACGCTCGCGCGCTTCGCGCCCCAAGCCATCGCGTCCACCGCCAACGTGGGCCTGGCCGTGGCGATCTGGCTCTTGTTCGTGTTCGTGCTCTTCGCGGAAGGAAAGCGGCTCTTCGAGTTCGCGATGGTGATCTCGCCGCTCGCGTCGGCGCACGAGCTCGCCATCGCCCAGGAAGTGCGCGAGATGATCGTCGCGAACTTCGTGGCGATCGCCGCCACCGCAGCGCTCAACGGCGTGCTCTTGGGGGCGTTGTTCTGGGCCTCGCCCCTCGAGCCGGCGGCGCTCTGGGCGCTGGTCGCGTTCGGGATGTCGTTCGTGCCGGCGCTCGGCGCTGCTGCCGTGTGGATCACCGGTGCGCTCTACCTGCTCGCCACCGGGCATTCGGGATGGGCGCTCGCGATCACGATCTTCGGCCTGGTGGTCGTGGCCCAGACCGACAACGTCGTGAAGCCGCTGCTCATGCGGGGACGCGTCAACATCCACCCGCTGCTGCTGATGCTCTCCTTGCTCGGCGGCGCCACGGCGATGGGCCCCGCCGGGCTGGTGTTCGGCCCGGTGTTCGTGGCGGTGCTGCAGGCCGCGCTGCGAATCTACAAGCGCGAGTTCGCGACTCCCATCTGACGCCAGCCCCGGCGACCGCCGCTCGATCTCGGCTCCCCGAGGCTCTCGCGCGACGTCCCCGCGCGAACGCTCGCGCGGGGACGTCGAGAACCACCCGGCAGGGTCCCGGCTCAGCTCACGACGAAGTCCCACACGATCTTGAGCTCGTCCTTGACCTTGATCACGCCGAGCGGCGCCTTGTACGGCTTGATGCCGAAGCGCGTCTGCTGGATCGCCACCTCACCGTGCACGCGCACACCGTTCGCCGCGGGCTCGAAGCTCACCGGCAGGTCCACCGCCTGCGTCTGGCCGTGCAGCGTGAGCTGCCCGTTGACCGTCGCCGTGCCCTTCCCACCCGCGCTCTTCACGTTCGACACGCCGGTGGACTTGTAGGTGATCGAGGGGAACTTCGCCCACTGGATCACGTCCTTCTCGATGTTGCCCCGAATCTCGTTCTTGTCCTTGTCGGTCAGATCACCGGGGCCCACGATCGTGAGCGATTTCGGGTCCAGCTCGACCTCGACGGATCCAGCCGGCGGCTCGACCGAATCGAGCTGGACCTTCGCCGACCATTGCTTCACGTCGATGACCAGGTCGTGCCCCATCTTGCTCAGCAGCCCTTCCTTGAACGTCTTCACGGTGACGGTGCCGTTGGCCGGCCCCACGGTCTTGGAACCTGCACTGATCGAGCTCATCGTTCGCCCTCGCCCTGAGTGGAAACCGCAGAATGTGAAGCGATCGGACGCAATCGCGCGACCGATCCACGGAGAAGGGGAAGGCTAGCCAGGCGCGCAATGCGCGCCAAGCGACGCGAAGGACCGGCGCACCGAGAGGCGCGAATGCTTCGGCGATGACCGGTCGCCCCTCTCGCTGACGACCCGCGAGGTGCTAGGCCTTCGCCTTACCCCGCCCTCACACCTTCGGCGCGGCTGACGGTGCGGGATCCCCCTCGCCCACGACGACGACCTCCACGATCGCGAGCGTCTGCCCGGTTTCCGTCCAGAGGACGCGAGTCCAGTACTTCCCCGCAGAAACCACGTTGCCGCGCGTTCGTCCACCATCGACGATTCCGTGAAGATGCAACTCGCCGGACGCCGCATCGAAGTGAGGCTCGATCCTGAGACTCATCACGGCCTGTTCGTCGCGAGATCCTTCGACGAGCACCCGCATCTGCTCGACCTCGATCTTCTTTGCGGCACTCTCGTCACGTTCCAAGATCTCCTGAATCTCGAAGGGCAACGGAAGCTCCACGCATCCGAACGTCCCCTCGGCGCGTGCTTCGGGACGAAAGGGCATCTGGAGCCGCCGAACCCAATCTTTGGTCGGGCGAGCGCCTTTGCCGGCAACCCCACGAAAGAACGTCCCGAAGTCGTCGAGCACGCCACGCGACATGTCGACGTAGTCCGCAACCCAGCCCACGGGATTGAACACGTCCCCCGTGGCGAGACGATGAGAGGCCGCCGCCGCGTAATCGATCCAGCGGCCTGCGACCTCCTCGCCCAGATGAATCCACGCGTGCAACGTTCGACCGACCGATGTCTCGCTGCACTCGATCTGCTCGGGCTTCTGCTTGTCCATGAAGTACCTCGGTTGTTTCGCTCGATCCAATCGATGCTGCGCCCGCGGGCGCAGCAGTCAATCACGCCTTGCGCGTCCGTCTTGCACGCTTGGATGAACGTGGCTCATCTGCCTGTGACGAGAGGTCGCGACCGACGACGACGCCGAGCTCGATGACGGCCAGCTTCGCCCTGTCGGCCAACAGCGTTCGCCACGTCTCTACCACTCGACGCATCGTGAGTGTCCCGCGCTGCGCCTCGGTCACCATATCTCCGATGCGCTGCTCGTAGATCTGAAGCGCGACACCCTCGATCGCGAGCACGCGCTCGGCGCGACGCGCACACTCGCTCAGGTATTGGGTGCGGCGCGCACGCCGTGAAGCATCGCTCGAGGTGGCGCTACCCATGACGCAACATCTCCTCGATCGAAACGGGCGAGAGGAAAGACACCATCTTCTCCTCGGACTTGAGCGTCAACACGGCCGGCGTGAGGAGATTCAGCTCCGCGGCACTGAACCAAACGGTCTTCGAGATCAGGTAGCGCAACCAGCCAGGTCGCGAAGGAGGCCGGTCGATCAGGATGAACCCGTCATCCCGAACCAGCGCGCCGTTCTTCTCGAACGCCAAGCGATAGTCGAGCCGCCCAGAGCTCTCGTCCCGCGTGATATCGACGTCCAGAAACGTCTCGAATCGGGCCAGCTCGACCGTGTTCCAGTTCAGGACGAAGGTCTCGAGAATTCGCCCCGACCACGGCGCGCCGAGCTTGGGCTCGTCCCTTCCACTTCGACTCTGCACTTCGACATGCTCGAAGAAGACGCTCCGAAGCGGCCAGGTCCGCGGATCGAGCGCCGTCAGAACGTCGTGCGGTGGGTCCGGTACCCATGCTTCCTTGATCGCGATGATTGCGCCTGGAGCGATGGAAATCTGGGTGGGCATCACCTCGGCAAACGCTGCACTTCGGCGTCCCCGAACCGGTGCATCCCAGCTCAGCGGCACGAGACGAGCCGTCGCCCGCGTGGCTTCGGACGCCCACTCGGGCCAGTCGCTGACCGCATCGTTCACACCTTGCGCCGACGTCATTCTCGGGATCGCAGAGCCCCGCGACACACGACGCCCCACCATACCCACCTGAGCGCTGAGATTCGTCCACTTCTCACGAGCTGCGGCGGTGGGCCGGTATCCCACGTTCTCCAGACGCCGCAGACTCCGCCGGGTGACGTCGTCCAGATACCACTTCGCATCGCGAACCCCTTTGGGGACCGGATGAGATCCTTCGGCCGCGATTCGGTTCTGCAGACCACGCTGGAGCTTCCCTAGAATACCCACGGCATGATCACCCCTGATCGGCACGTGGCTGCGTATGAGCGGGTGCTCCATGCAACCGAACGTTCCGTAGAGGCATCCGGCCCACACAGCCGCGCGTGTGAAATTCTCCGTTCTGGGCCAATCACGATCCCAACTCGGCACAGGCGAGCGCATGCGACGATGCTCCTCGAGAGGCGGCGGGTCGATCCTCAGCGTGTCGCAGCCTGATACCCGGTCACGAGCGCCAAGGTCTCGGCGTGGGTGGTGTACGCAAGCACCCCACGACCAAACGACTTCGAACGCGGCGACACGAACTCCACCTGGCGCAGGTGGCGCACACGGCTGATGCGCGGACGCGCAACCGCCTTCGCCACGTCGATGAAACCCGACAGCTTTCCGAACACACCATTCGGTTGCAGCAATGCGTACCCGATGCGCAGGCTGCCCATGGATCTCGTAGATCTGACGCCGAGCTCGGACTCGCACCACTCCACACCCGGAATGTTCATCGACGTGTGCACGCCCAGCGACTCGGCGTCGAGTCGCTTGCACCTCGAAGAATCGAAGTTCCAGAACAGTCGCAGGCGTTCAAGCCGCGCGAGATCGTCGCCCTTCAGCTCGCCGTCGCCGAGCCCCAAGAGCGTCTGCAGCTCGGGGAACGATTTGTTCACGAGAAGCTCGACCGCTACGGCAAGCGACGCATCTTCCTCGTGGGCGACCACTCGCGAGTCGAGCACGTCCTGGAAACTTCCGGTGCGTGGCACGGAACCGGCTCCCTCGTCACCAGCCTCCTGTGCGACGTCGGCAAGCGTTCGATATGGGAACTTGACCGTTTCACGGGTTAGATATTCGACGTCTCCGGCTTCGAGGGCGCTGACGTCCGCGACACCGCCAGCGAGTCGAAAGAGCGCGAGCTCGCGCATAGCCGGTACGACGAGCAGCTTCTCGATCTTGTTGCTTCTCAGCGTGCCGAGAATCTTCGGCACACCGAGCAATTTCTCGGCATCGTCCGGCGACGGCTCGAGATCCGAACGCCCGAGGCAGTAGGCGCTCCACAGGACGCGCTGCAGATCCTCGTACAGCTCGTCGTCCGGGCGTCTCGTTGGCACGTTACTCGCCGGCAGCGTCGGAGGTATCGGAAAGGCAGAGTCGTCGCACCTTCGGCAACGACCTTCGTCGAATAGCAAATCCATGCGGCGACGTCGAGATATTTGTTTCGGCGACCGAGAGCGCCGACCTCACTCCCGGAACGCGCGGGGCCAGGAAAGCTGCCAAAGCATGCCGCGAATCTCGAACGCGTTGCGTTGTTCGATCGGATAGGTGCCGAGGGGCAACCCCGGAACGAACGATTCGTCGAGACTCACCCAGGCTTCGCAGGGACGCACCAGCGCGTTGCGAAACGAAAGCGTCCACCAGGACGTGACGAGCGAGCGATCCTCGCGTTGCCCCACGACCGGAAGGCGAAAGAACTCGAGGATCTCGGTGAGCGCTGGCTCGTCGAGCGCCCGCACGCGTGCCCACTCGCCCTTCGGCTGCGCAGCCGCGTGCATGCGCAGCGCACCGTCCGAGCCGCTCACCCACCAGAGCACACCCTGGCGCGCGATCTCGATCAGCTCCTTGCGAAAGCCGAAGAAGCGGTTGCCGTGCCAGACCGCCGGGAAATACCCGGATCCCATCGCGGCGACGAACGTGTGCAGGCGTGGCGAGTCGGCGACGCGAACGTAGGGCACGGCCAGCGCCAGCTCGGCGTAGCGAATGCCCAGAGGCCACGGAACCCCGCCGTAGAGCACGGCGCCGTGCCGCTGTTCGCCGAAGAGCACGACCACGGGGTGACTCGCTGGCGGATCCTCGACCGCGGCCACCGCGAGCTCGAGGGGCTCGGGGACCAGCCGTGTGACCACTTCGCGCGACAGGGCGAGAACCGCCGCGATACCGTGAAAAACGGCCTGGCTGGCGATGCTGACGCCAGCATCCTCGCGGGCGAGCCCACTCTCGGCGAAATCCGCACGCCTCGGTAGTGTCCCCATGGCGGGCACGATGATAGCCTCTCGCGCCTCGGTTCGCGTGGCTCGTCACGAATCCGCATGCACGCATCGACTCTCCTCGTCTACGGCGCGACGGGATACACGGGCCGCCTGCTCGTCGAGGCGGCCCGAGCGAGTGGCATCGAGCCGATCGTGGCCGCTCGGGACGAGGCGGCGCTCGAACGATTGGCCTCGGGCTGGCGGTTGCCGGCGCGCACCGTACGCCTCGACGAGCCGGTCGCGCTGCGAAGCGCGCTCACGGACGTCGACGTCGTCATTCACGCCGCGGGGCCGTTCTCGCACACCTGGTCGCCGATGGTGGACGCGTGTCTCGCCACGCGCACGCACTACCTCGACGTGACCGGCGAGATGTCCGTCATCGAAGCGATCGCGGCGCGCGACGGCGACGCACGTCGCGCCGGCGTGATGCTGATGCCCGCCGTGGGGTTCGACGTCGTTCCCTCGGACGCCTTGGCGGCACACGTGGCGCGCCGGATGCCCGACGCAAGCCACCTGAGCATCGCGGTGTCGGGACTGGTCTCCGCTTCACGCGGATCCATGAAGACCCTCGTCGAGCAAGCAGGAGCGCCAGCCTGCACCCGCCGCGGTGGGCGACTCGCGGCTAGCCGATCCGGCGTCGCCTCGCGCCGATTCGATTTCGGCGATGGACCCCGCGATTCGGTGGCCGTGAGCTGGGGTGACGTCGCGAGCGCTTGGTACACGACCGGGATCCCCAACATCGACGTCTGCTTCGAAGCCACCGCGATCCATCGCGCGATGGTCCTCTCCAACCGCCTCTACGGGTGGGCGTTCGTCACGCCTTGGGCGCGCGCCTGGATGCAGTGGGTGAGCGATCGACTGCCGCCGGGTCCGACAGCGGAGGAGCGCGAGTGCAACGAGACGACCATCGTGGCCATCGCCGAGAACGATCGGGGCCAGCGAGCCGAAGCCCGCTTGCACGGCCCCGAGGCCTACCGCTTCACGAGCATCGCCGCCACGGCGATCGCGCGCCGCGTGCTCGCTGGTGACTGGGCGCGCGGCTTTCACACGCCGGGACGGGCGTACGGGCCCGACTTCGTCCTGGGGCTCCCAGACGTGACGCGCGTCGACGTCGATTGAGCCTGCCCTCGATTCACGCACACCGAGCCACCTCCGACCCGCCATGGCCAGAAAGCCGATTCGCGTCGCCGTCATCGGTGGAGGGTGCGCCGCACTCACGACCGCGTTCGAGCTCACGCATCCGCGGCACGAGGGGCGCTACGAAGTGACCGTGTACCAGCTCGGCTGGCGACTGGGCGGCAAAGGCGCCTCCGGTCGCGGCCCGTCGGCGCGCATCGAGGAGCACGGGCTGCACCTCTGGATGGGCTTCTACGAGAACGCGTTTCGGGTGATGCGCGATTGCTACGAAGAGCTGGGGCGGGACCCCGCGCGCGTACCCCTCGCCACCTGGCAAGACGCGTTCAAGCCCGCCCCGCTGGTGGGAATCGCCGATCGCAGTCCAGACGGCGATTGGCTGGCCTGGGGAACGCTGCTGCCGCCGATGGAAGGGTTGCCCGGCGACGGCTTCCCGTCGGGCAGGCGCTTCTCGACGTTCGAGTACATGCGCCGCTCGGCGCGCCTGGTGAGGTCGTTGCTCTCCACGATCATCGGCGGCGAGGGGGGCTTCGCGCTCGGCGCCGAGCCACCCGTTCCGCCCTCGCCCGACTCGATCCGCGCGTCGCTTGCGCGGCTCGCAGGCTTCGGCGAGATGGCAACGCTCGCCGCCCTCGGCGAGGCGCTCTCGATCCTCGAGTTGGTGGTGGGCGCCCCGGCGCTCTTCCCGCAGAGCCTCGTGCTGCGCTTGCTCGAATCGCTGCGCGCCAGCGCCAAGTCCCGTCTCGACGCGCGCCTCGGGCCCGAGCCGCGCGTGCGGCGCGTCTGGGAAATCATCGACATGGTGCTGGCGACCCTGCGCGGCGAGGTTCGCCACGGCATCCCCTTCGATCCCCGTGGATTCGACGCCATCGACGACTACGACTGCCGCGAGTGGCTGCAGCTCAACGGCGCGTCACAGCGATCGGTCGACTCGGGCTTCGTTCGCGCCCTCTACGATCTGGGTTTCTCGTACGAGGACGGCGACCCCCAGCGCATGCGCATCTCCGCGGGACAGGCGCTGCGTGGCACGGTGCGGTCGTTCTTCACGTATCGCGGCTCGTTCTTCTGGGCGATGCAGGCCGGGATGGGTGACGTCGTGTTCACGCCGCTCTACGAGGTGCTGGCCCGCCGCGGGGTCCGCTTCGAGTTCTTCCATCGGCTGCGGCGCGTGCGCCTGCCGGCTCCATCCCGCCTCGGACCGGGCGAGACGCCGCACGTCGAGGCGCTCGAATTCGACGTGCAGGCGCGGGTACGCGACCCGGCTGGTTATCGCCCGCTCGTCGACGTGCACGGGCTGCCGTGCTGGCCCGCGGAGCCGCTCTGGGATCAGCTCGAGGACGGCGCGCGACTGCGCGCCGAGCGGCGCGCGTTCGAGGCCCACGCCGACACCCGACGCGAGGCCACGCGCGAGCTGCGGGTCACGGAGGACTTCGATTTCGTGGTCCTGGGCGTCGCGCTGGGCGCGATTCCGCACGTGTGCGCCGACCTGGTGGAGCGCGACCCGCGCTGGCGCGACATGGTCGCGAACGTGAAGACCGTCGCCACACAGGCGATCCAGATCTGGACCCACGCGAGCCCGCACGATCTCGGGTGGCCGGACGAACGTGCCATCAATCTCTCGGGCTTCGTCGAGCCGTTCGACACGTGGGCCGACATGCGCCACCTGCTACCCGTCGAGGACTGGGCGCACACGCCCCGCGGCCTCGCGTACTTCTGCAACGTCCTTCCCGAGGTCGATTGGCAGGCGATGGGCGCCGCGCGAGCCGCGGAGCTGCGCAACGACCCCACCGCGCTCGCCGCGCATCTCGAAGCCATGCGCGAACGGCCCGACTACGCCGCGAGCCAGCGAGCGCGGGTGCGCGAGAACGCGATTCGATTCCTCGAACGGGACCTCGCGCATCTGTGGCCGCGGGTCGCCGACGGCAGCGGCGGCTTCCGTTGGGGGATCCTGGCCGACGCCCATGCAGGGGGAACACCACCGGAAGGTGCGTCGGACTCGAGCCGCTTCGACACCCAGTTCTGGACCGCCAACGTGAATCCGTCCGACCGCTACACGTTGTCGCTGCCCGGCACCGCGAGGTACCGGATCTCACCCCTCGACCCGACCTACGACAACCTCACGATCTGCGGCGACTGGACGGATGCCGGCTTCAACGCCGGCTGTGTGGAGGCCGCCGTCATGTCGGGACGGCTCGCCGCGCACGCGATCTCGCAGAGCCCCTCGCTCACCGAGATCATCGGCTACGACCATCCATGAGGAGCACATGAGCACGGACGAACGATTGAAGCGACCGAACCTGGAGCGAACCGCGCCGATTCGGCGCTGGCCCACGCTGTTCTCCGTGCCGACCGGCGACGACGGAACGAACGGACACGATCGGGGGGAGCGTGACGGAGCCGCGGCACAGGAGGACGGCCCGCGGCTCGGAGATGCGGTGCAGCGCGCGGTCGAGCTCGGCTATCGGGTCTTCGACGATCAGATTCGCAAGGGGCAAGAGGCCGCCGCCAAGCTCGGCAAGCGCGAGTACGGCCCCCAGGCGATGCAGCGCGACTTCCAGGATCTGGCGATGCGCTGGGTTCAATACGCGTCCGATCTCACCAGCGTGTGGATGGAGATGGTGCAGGTCGTCGTCGGCGGGACGCTCGAAGCACGGCGAACCGCTCCAGGCGAGCCGCCCGCGGCGAAAACTGCCGCGCCGGACGAGCTCGGGCGCACCGGCACCGGCGCCGCGACGACTCCTGCGCCGCCCCGAAACGTTCGCGTCCGCGTCCGTTCGATCCGCCCGACGGAGGTGGCGCTCGAGCTTCGCCCCGAGGCACAGCCGCCGTTCGAGATCCTCGCGCCGCGCGCACCCAGCGGCGAGGTTCTGCCTGCGCCGCAGCTGGTACCTGGCGAGGACGGCCATCTCACGCTCGACGTGAGCGTGCCCGACGACGCCGCGCCGGGTAACTACTTCGCGGTCGTGGTTCGAACGAACGAGGCCGGCGCTGCGGTTGCAGCGGGCACGTTCGCGTTGACCGTGGACGAACGCTGACCGCGCGCATGACGCCAGACGCCGAGCGATCGGCAGACCACCCGGGGCACGACCCCGACGCGATCGTGCAACTCACGTTGGCGCAGTACGGGGACCTGACCTCACAGGCGGTCGAGCAGTATCTCGCCCCCCGCGAGCCGCGCCGCCATCTCTACGACCTGGTCGCCGACTATCCGCGCCGCGGCGGGCGCAAGCTGCGCCCCAGCCTTTGCATCGCGACCGCGCGTGCCTTCGGCGCAGGCCACGAAGAGGCGGTGAGCACCGCAGCCGCGCTGGAGCTGCTGCACAACGCTTTCCTCGTCCACGACGACGTCGAGGACGAGAGCGAGGCGCGGCGTGGCCAGCCCACCCTGCACCAGCTGCACGGCGTCCCCATGGCGGTGAACGTCGGGGACGCGTTGCTGCTCATGGGTCTGCGCGCGCTCATCGACAACCAGCGACGTCTCGGTCCGCGGCTCACGCTGCTCGTGCTGGAAGAGGCGGAACGCATGGCGCGCGAGTCGATCGAGGGCCAGGCGATCGAGCTCGGGTGGCGGCGCGACAACGCGCTCGCGCTCACCGAGGCCGACTATCTGGAGATGGTGCTCAAGAAGACCTGCTGGTACACGACCATCTTCCCCAGCCGGGTGGGTGCGCTCATCGGCAACCGGGATGCGCGCAATCTCGAGCGCTTCGACCGATTCGGCTTCTTCCTCGGCGCGGCGTTCCAGATCCAGGACGACCTGCTGAATCTCGTGGGAGACGAGCGGCGCTACGGCAAGGAGATCGACGGCGACATTCGGGAAGGCAAACGCACGCTCATGCT
This sequence comes from bacterium, assembly GCA_046331705.1. Taxonomy (GTDB): domain Bacteria; phylum JADJOY01; class JADJOY01; order JADJOY01; family JADJOY01; genus JADJOY01. The sequence continues at coordinate 58,270 of JAXLQJ010000026.1, forward strand.
GATCCACCTCTTGCGCCGCGCGGAGTCGAACGAGCGCGAGCGGATCGCGGAATTCCTCGCAGCGCCGCGCGGAGATCGGACCGAATCACAGGTGCGCTGGATCCGCGCGCGCATGGATCACTACGGATGCATCGAGGACGCGCGCCACACCGCACACTCGCTGGCGGGCGCGGCCCTGCACGAGTTCGAGCTGATCTACGGTCCGCTGCCCGACTCGCGCGACAAGGAATTCCTCGCGGGCGTCATCCGCTGGGTGCTTTCGCGTGCGTGAGCCGCGAACCGGCCTCGCCGAGGAGCGAGGCGGCCTTCCGAAGATCGGCGAACTGCCTTCCTTCGGCAAAGCTCTCGTAGACCTCGCGTAGCTCGGCGAGGGCCGCTGGCTCGAGATCCGATCCAGCCGCCGTGCGGGCCAAGCCCACGCTTCCACGCAACCACGACAGCCGGTTGCCGTCGCGACGTGCCAGGTCGATCGCGCGCCGGTACGAACCAGTGGCCGCCGCTGCATCGCCCGATCGCGCGAACACCTCGCCCTCGACGAGAGAGAACTCCGGCTCGAGAGATCGGTAGAGCGTGCGGCGACAGGCTTCCAGGCCATCGGCCACCTCCGACCGTGCCTCGTCCAGCTGGCCCATCGCGCAGCGCGCGCGCGCCACGAACTTGCGGAAGTAGAGATGACTCGCGTTCATCCCCATGGCCTGCAGCTGAAACTGGCCCTGTTCCAGGTTTGCCAGCCCCTCATCGAGCTCACCCGAGTCGATCTGCGCCGCGCCGCGCATGCATTGGCCGTAGGCCGACCAGAGAAAGTGGCGCTGGTCGAGCGCGATGGGGACGAGGCGATCGGCGAGACGAATGGCTTCGTGCGCGTCACCGCGCTCGACCAAGTGCGAGCCCACGGCGCACATCGCCAGGCACGATACGTAGGGATCCTGGAAGGATTCGGCCAACGCCAGCATCTCGTCGCAGAGCGCCGCCGCACGATCCAGGTAGCCGAGATAGCCGAGGCTCGCGAGCTCGTACATGTAGCAGTAGAGCCGGCCGTCGTATCCGTAGTTCTCGACGAACGCGGACATCTCGTCGGAGCGCAGGATGGAGCGAGCTTCCCCGTGGCTGCGCACCGTCTGCTCGTAGTGTCCGAGATAGAAGTCGTAGATCCCGAGCACGCTCAGGCCCGTGAACCGAGACACCGGATCGGAACGCCGGGCGAGTCGCTCGAAGCGCGGCCGCAACGCCGTCGCGCCTTCCAGGTCGAGCCCCGTGAGCGTGGCTGCGGACACGCCGTTCAGCACCTCGAGGGGAAGGTCCTCGTCGAGCTCCTCACACAGTCGTCGGGCACGGGCGAAGGTCTCGCCCACGTCGGGATGGGCGTAGCCGAGCGTCGAGAACTGCGCGGTTCCGAGTGTCACGAGAAGCTCCACCTCGCGACGAAGGCGCTCCGGCGAGGGATCCGTCCCCCCCAACATCTCGAGCCCACGCCGCGTCTGGTTGAGCGCCTCCTCCAGCGCGCCGCGGCGTAGCGCCGCGGTGCCCGCGAGATTCAAGTAGTGCGCGGCCGAGCGCAGGTCGCCGCCACCGGCGAGATGGTGAGCGATCAGCTCCGGCCGCTCGCGCGCCACGTCGGCGAATTTTTCGCGAAGCACCCGGGCCGCCGTCAGATGGAGCTGGTGCCGCACGGGCCGGGCCATCGCTTCGTATGCGATCTCACGCACCAGCGCGTGCTTGATCGCGTACGTCTCGACGACGCTGCGCACACGACGGAACACCAGCCCGGCGCTCACCAGCTCGTCCACGCCCGCGCGCACCAGGCTCACGCTCCGACCAGAGGTCGCCGCCAGCCAGTCGAACGGAACTTCGCGTCCCAGCGTCGCCGCGAGCTGCAACGTCTCGCGCGCGGTGGCGCTCAGTCCGTCGATGCGCGCAAGCAACAGTTCGCGGAGCGCACCTGGAACGGCCAGCTGAGCTTCGAGCTGCGCGTCGGTCGTGTGGCGTCCGGTCGTGAGCGCGTGGCGCACGACCTCCTCGACGAAGAGCGGAATGCCCTGCGACTTGGCGCTCAAGGTCTCGAGCACGGCGCCCGTGGCAGCCAGCCCGGGTGGCAACACCGATCGCACGAGATCGAGCACCGCGCGACGCGAGAGCGGCCCCACCTGAACGAAGCGGACGTCACTCGAGCTCCAGCGTGCCTCGAACTCCGGACGTGCCGTCAGGACCAGGCACAGCCGATTCGCGTGGGAGTCATCGGACTCGCTCGCGTGCCGTATCTCGCGAATCAGCCCGTCGAGGAGCTCGAGCGTGCTGGGATCCGCCCAATGCAGATCCTCGACCACGAACGCGACGGTTTGACGCGCCGCGAGCGTCAAGAGCAATTCGACGAGCGACTGAAACGTCAGCTCTCGCTCGCGCGCCGGTGAGAGCTTCGGTGCGCTCACCGCGGCGCCGGCAGGTACCCCGAGAAGACGCGCCAGCACGGCACGCCCTTCGATGGATGCGACCGGCAGCAGATCGAGCATCTCGCCGATGGTGCTCTGAGACGTGCGCAGCGCGTCCACGACGGGGCCGAGTGTCGCGAGGCTTCGCTCGGGCGAGCAGCGGCACTCGATCCAGGTCACCGCGCTCGAGGCCCGCCTGAGCTCACGGACCAGCCGCGACTTGCCGATGCCCGCCTCGCCCGAGAGCAGCACGGCACAGGGCTCGCCAGCCTCGGCGCGCGCCAGGCTCTCGCCGAGAAAGCCGAGCTCGTGAGCGCGCCCGACCAGCGGGCTCTCGGAGGTCGCGGCGACGCTGGAGGCGGGCTCCTCGCCGACCAGCCGATAGACGGCCAGGGGCGCCGAGAGGCCGGGGAGCCGAATCGTGCCCCGGTCCTCGACGCGCATCGCCGAGCCCACGAGCGAACGCCGACAATCGCCACTGATCAGGATCTCCGCCGCACCGGCGCGCTCCGCGAGCTGCGACGCGATCTGCGGCGTCACGCCGAGGAAATCGGCGGGGTCCACTCGGCCGATGCGCGAGCGGCGCACCACGACGAGCCCGGCATGAATGCCCACACCCAGCTCCAATCGACAGCCGATCGTGCGCGCGAGGCGCGCATTGGCCGCCTCGACGCCGGCGATCAGGCTGAGCGCGATTCGGGCAGCACGACGAGCCTCGTGCTCTCGTGCTTCCAGGTGGCCGAACGCGACCAGCGCCCGATCTCCCAGCACTCCGACGAGCTGACCGCCGTGACGCAGCGCCAAGTCTCGGATCTCCTCGTCGACGAAGCGCAGCACGGCGCGCACGGACTCGGGATCCGGATCGGCGTCGAGCTCCTGGTGCACGACCCAGCGAACCGACAGCACCGTGACCTGTCGTCGCTCGCCGTCGTCTTCGCTCGGGGTGCCACGCGGCGCGGCGCCTCGCGGTGCGCTCAGCTCGGATTCGCGCATCCCCTCGAGCGTCTCGAGGATCTGGGCGACCGTGAGGTCGCGCTTGTCGGCCGACTTGTCGGTGACGACGCGCAGCATCTTGCCGAGCGGCGTGTTCGCGAGCCACTCGGGGATCGGAACGGGACGTTGACTGAGCTGGTTCGCAAGCACCTCGTGCCAGGAATCGCCCTGAATGGCGCGCTCACCCGTCAGGCACTCGAGAAGAATGAGCCCCCACGAATAGAGATCGGATCGCGGGCTCGGCACCCCCGAGCGAAGCTGTTCCGGCGCCGCGTAACGCGGCGTACCGATCAACTCCTGGGAAGCCGTGAGATCGGGGAGACCCTGACGATCCGCGCCTTGCGAGAACCCGCCCAGCCCGAAGTCCACGACCATCGCATGGGTTTGCGCGCCGGTCTTGCAGAGCAGGATGTTCTCGGGCTTGAGGTCGCGATGGACGACTTGCGCTGCGTGGGCACACGCCAGCGCGTCGAGCACCTCCCCCATCACCCGCAACACCTCTCCCACCGGGGGCGTGCCCTGCTGTGCGAGCCGCGCTGCGAGCGTGAGGCCAGGGACGTACTCGAGGACGGCGTAGAACTCGCCGGACTCGGTCTCGCCCGAGTCGATCAGCCTCACCACGTGGGGATGCCAGAGGCGCGCGTAGAGACTCGCCTCGCGTCGCAATCGCTCGCGTCGCCTGTGCAGCTCCTCCGCACCCACGTTGCCCAGCGGATGCAACACTTTGATGGCGACTTGCTGGCCCGTCGACCGCTGCTCGGCTTGGAAGACCTGGCCGAAGGAGCCGTCGCCGAGCCTTCGCCCCACGAGGTAGGTGCCGGCGAAGAGCGTTCCGGGCGAGATCGAGAGATTCGACGCGTCGAGCATGCGCAGGCACCGAAAAGAAACGTATTCTACGCAGAATCGCGGAAGCAGGTAACCGACATGCATCACACGCGCCTCGCTCGCGGCTGCTGCGGCGACATTTCTGGGTCCCGACGTAGGCCGTCGGCGCGGCCATGGCGTATGCCGACCCAGCACCGGATCCGTGCATCATGAGCCGCGCGTCGAACCCGACCGCCCCGCGAGTCCTGGTCCTCGGCGGCACGGGCGAGGTTGGCGCGAGCGTCGTGGCCGCCTGCTGTGAGCTCGGCTTTCCCGTCACCGCCGCCAGCCGTAACCCACCATCTTCGGTGCTGGAGCGCGAGCTGTTCGCACCGCGAGCGGTGCCATGGGTAGCCATCGCCGACGGTCGGGAGGGGGACGACGCGGTGCTACGCGATCGCATGGCCGAGCACGACGTCGTCGTGCTCGCGTGCGAGCCGTGGCGAATCCTCGCCGGCGAAGAGCGCGAAGCGATCGAGCGAACCCGCGCGTGGCTCGCGGTCGCCCGCGCGGCGAGCGCACGACGCAAGCGAGCGCGCCGACCGCCGCTTCGGGTGGTGCGGATCGGCTCGCCCGTCGCCGAGGTGCCGTTGCCACTGACCGCGCCGCGCGCGAACGGTTACGAAGAGGACCGATTCCAGCTGGAGGAGGTCGAGAAGCTCGGGGCACGAGATCGCTGCTGGCGCGTGCCGTACTTCGTGGCGAAGGTCGGCATGGCGAAAGCCACCCGCGACGCCGCGCGATCCGGCCTCGACGTGGTGACGGCTGCGCCGACGGGTCTCGTCTGTTGGTGGGGCGACAAGGGCCGTGAGGACTCGTGGGTTCGGGCGTACCACGAGAGCCGCGGCCTCGTGCCGCTGTTCTCGTTCCCGACCAACATCCTTCCTTGCGACGTCGCCGCTCGCAGCATCCTCGCGGTTGCGCTCGCCGGCACGCCTGGTGGGGTCTATCAAGTTCCAGGCGTCGTCTGGCATTCGTGGGACATCCAAGGCGAGTTGCTTCGGCAATGTGGACGGCGCCTTCCGCCCGCATTTCACCTCACCCGTCAGCAGATGCTGGACGGCGTGCGTGTCTACCAGGAAGCCAGCACGCCGCTCGACGCGGTGAGGCGGAAGTGGCTGCACGACGTCGCAGGCGCGCGGGATTACGGGATGGCCGCGCTGCTGCAGAACGATCGCCCGCGCAGCGCCGCCAAGCTCCGCAGCCTGCTTCCAGCGTTGGGACCATTCGGCGAACGTCTCGTCCATCCGATGCCGGCCCGCATCGCCAGCGCGCTCCCCGAGGCCGCTCGACGCCGCGCGCGCTGGCTGCGCCTTCGCGGCCTCGTGGAAACGAGGACGAATCTGCGCTGATCGCGCGACGAAACGGCCTCACCGCTCCCACCAGCCGCTTGACGGCTCGCATCGTGCTTGGCTTCACTCTGCCGTCGGCTTGCCTACCGAGCGGTAGGTAGCCGCGAGGAGGCGCCGCGTGTTCGAGCTCAACGAGCAGCACCGCATGATCCAGGACATGTTCCGCCAGTGGTGCGAGCGCGAGCTCCTGCCGCGGGTGCCCGCGTTCGAGAAGGGCGAGCCGCCCTACGATCTGATGCGTCAGATGCTCGACAGCTTCGGCATGCGCGACGCGCTTCGCGCCTCGCTCCGGAAGCGGCTCGCCAAGATGGGCGACGACGGCAAGCCGCTCGCCGACGGCGGCGACGGCAAGCCCAAGGAAGGCGACGAGATCGAGTCCGCGATGCGGGATCCGATCATCTCGTTCTTGCTGGTGAAGGAGATCTCGCGGATCTCGCCGGGGTTCGCCACCAGCTTCGGTGTTTCGACGGGGCTCGCGGGATTCAACGTGATGGCCAAGGGCACCAAGCGCCAGATCGAGAAATTCGGCATTCCGCTGGTTTCGCTGGACAAGGTCGGTTCGTGGTGCCTGAGCGAGCCGGGCTCGGGCTCGGACGCGTTCGGCAGCATGCGCACCACCGCCAAGAGGTCCGCCGACGGCGGCTACGTCCTGAACGGCACCAAGACGTTCATCACCAACGGCCCGTTCGCCGACGTCTTCGTGCTCTACGCCAAGCTCGACAAGGGCGACGGCAATCCCAACAAGGCGGTACACGCGTTCCTGCTCGAGCGCGGCATGCCCGGGCTCTCGACGGGTAAGCCGTTCGACAAGATGGGCATGGAAGACTCTCCCACCAGCGAGGTCTTCCTGGAGGACGTCCACATCCCGTCCGAGAACCTTCTCGGCGAGCGCGAGAAGGAGCCGGATGCGGCGCGCGACGACACGCGCCAGAATCTCGGCCACGAGCGCAGCGGCATCCCCGCGATGTGCCTCGGCATCATCGAGCGCTGCTACGAGCTGTCGATGCGCTACGCGAAGGATCGCGTGCAGTTCGGCCGCCCGATCCTCGACTTCCAGGCGGTGCAGCTCAAGCTCGCCAACATGTACATCCACTACCAGAACGTGTGGAACGCCGTGATGCGCCTCGCCTGGGCGGCACGCGAGGGCAAGGCGGACCTCGCGTTCACGTGCGCGCAGAAGGTCTACTGCGCCAAGGCGGCCGTGGAGGTCGCCATGGATTCGATCCAGATCCACGGCGGCTACGGCTACATGCGCGAGTACCACGTGGAGAAGCTGGCGCGCGACGCGAAGATGCTCGAGCTCGGAGCCGGCACCACCGACATCAATCTGCTGCAGGTCGTCCGGCTGGAGCGCGAGCGCCTGACGTAAGCGCGCTGGTCGCCGCGAGGCGGGTCCCCGGATCGGGCACCACGGGCCCGGCCGGGTACGCGTCGAGCGCAACTCACATCAACCATCCCCGCGAGGGGCGCAAGGGAGAGGGAACCATGGCAGACGTTCGATTCGATGGGCGCGTCGCGATCGTGACCGGCGCGGGCGGCGGTCTCGGTCGCGCTCACGCGCTCCTGCTCGCGAGCCGGGGGGCGAAGGTGGTGGTCAACGACCTGGGCGGAGCCTTCGACGGCAGCGGCTCGGGGAGCACCACGATGGCGCAGAAGGTGTGCGACGAGATCAAGGCGGCCGGCGGCGAAGCGGTTCCCGACTACAACAGCGTGTCCACGCCGGACGGCGCCGCAGGGATCGTCAAGACGGCGCTCGACAAGTTCGGCAAGCTCGACATCGTCATCAACAACGCCGGCATCCTGCGCGACAAGAGCATCGTGAAGATGGAGGAGGAGGACTGGCGGAAGGTGATCCAGGTCCACCTCGACGGCTCGTACTTCGTGACCAAGGCGGCTTGGGAAAGCCTGCGCGCCAACAACTATGGCCGCGTGATCTTCACCACCTCCGCCGCCGGTCTCTACGGGAACTTCGGCCAGACCAACTACTCGGCCGCCAAGATGGGGATCGTGGGGCTGGTGAACACGCTGAAGCTCGAGGGCCAGAAGTACAACATCTACTCGAACGCCATCGCGCCCATCGCCGGCACGCGCCTCACGGCCACCGTCATGCCGCAGGCGATGCTCGACATGCTCAAGCCCGAGGCGGTGTCGCCGATGGTCGCGTACCTGTGCTCGGAAGAGTGCACGGTGAACGGCAAGGTGTTCTCCGCTGGGGCGGGCCACTTCGCGGTCGCGCAGATGCTCGAATCGAAGGGCGCCACCATCCGGGGTGACGTCACCATCGAGTCCGTGCGCGAGAAGATGGACCAGATCATGGACATGAGCGGCGCAGTCACCATCGGCAACGCCGGCGAAGCCGGCGGCAAGGTGTTCGCGGCGCTGTCGAGCTGAGGCTGCTCTCGCCCACCGGACGCGCGAAGGCCCGCGGGATGACCTCCCGCGGGCCTTCGTGCTTGCTCTCGAGACGACGCGCCTCGAAGGCCGCCCTTCGCCCGGCGGCGGACGCCGCGCTCAGATCTTGAAGGCGCCCGACTTCTCGAGATACGCGATCACGTCGTCGGCGAGCTCGCCCGGGGACTTGGCGCCGGAGTTGTCGAGCACCAGCTCCGGCTTCTCGGGAGCCTCGTACGGGTCGTCGATTCCGGTGAAGCCCTTGATCTGACCGGCGCGCGCCTTGGCGTAGAGGCCCTTGGGGTCGCGCTTCTCGCAGACCTCGATGGGCGTGTCGACGAAGATCTCGACGAAGCGGCCCGCTTCGAGGATCGCCCGCACGGCGTCGCGGTCCTTGCGATACGGCGAGATGAACGCCGTGATCGCGATCGATCCCGCCTCCGCGAAGAGCTTCGCCACCTCGCCGATGCGGCGGATGTTCTCGGCGCGGTCCTCCGCCGAGAAACCCAGGTTCTTGTTGAGCCCGTGACGGATGTTGTCACCGTCGAGCAGGTAGGTCCGGCGACCGGCCGCGTAGAGCTTGTAGTCGAGCTCGTTCGCGATGGTGCTCTTGCCGCATGCCGAAAGACCCGTGAACCAGATCACCAGGCCCTTGTGGCCGTTGAGCTTCTCGCGGTCTGCCCGCGGAACCGCGTGATCGTGCCACGTGATGTTGGTCGCCTTCTGCTCAGCCATGATCGACGTCTCCCTCCACCTATCCCGGCGGAATGATCGAAAACCGGCGAGTCTAGTCCCACCGCGACAGCGACGGAAAGGCCGTCATTCCGTGGGCGCCGGATCGGTATCGATCGACTGAACCGCGTCCGGGTGTCGAGAGGAGAGGGGCCACCCGACCGGGGGCGGGGGCTGCCCGTCCACCCGCCATTCTTCGACCTCGACGATCGCACCCGAAGCATCCGCCGACGCCACCCTCATCCAAGCATCCACCGCCGGATCCACGAAGAAGAGCTCCATCCCGGGCCAGACGCCCTTGGAGAGGCCCGCGTCGATGCGAAGCCGGCTCACCCGTCGACGATCCGGCGCGCTGCCGGGCTCGCGTGGCGGCTCCTCGATGACGCGCTGCTCGACGATCTCGGTGACGACCGCGGAAAGCGGCATTCGCCCTGCTGCCGGAACGCGAAGCCGTTGCGCGGCGCGAGCAACAGCCAGCGGCTGCGCGCGAACGAGTCGTCGCTCCCGTCCACGTACTCTCCGGCCCAATCGTGTGAATCGCCGAGCTGGCGGAGCTCCCCACGAATCGCACCGACCTGATGTTCGAGCTCGGCGGTAGCGTGCTCGCTGAACCGCGGATCGTGACGATCCACCCAGGGAGCAATTCGAGGCGAGTCAGCGATCGCTGTCGCACACGTGATCGACCACGCGACGAATGGCGCAGCGATTCGCATGCCCGGCGAGATGCAGCGGCACTCGTTCGCTCCGTTTCCCCTGGGCTCCGCCGGCGGCACGACACGCTCACGCGCGACTCGATCGTATGCCCAACCGCCTCCGCGGGATACGCGGCGGACACGAGTGCGAGCAGGAGCTGCGCGCCGCGATCTCGGCCAGGGCGAAGGTGCGTGAAGTGGTTCGCGGGCATGGACGAGCTTCCGACCACGGTGGACGCGCGGCGGTGCTGCTGCGAAACGAAGAGATCACGATCCGAGTGATCGACCTCCCCACGCTGATCGAGATCAAGATCGGCGCCGAGCGAGCGAAGGACCAGCTTCTGGTGCCGATGCGGATGGCGCTATGGATGCGTCACGGCGAGAGCCGAGCTGCCGCTAGCTCGAACCGGACATTCGCCGGCGCGCGACGGCCAGCCGAACGAGGTGGATCACGACGCACCACGCGAGGACGGTGATCCAGAAGCTCACCGAAACCACGTCCTCGACACAGAGCTGGCAGAAGAGCCGATAACGTGGTTCCCAGAGCGCGGTGACGAGCCAGCGGCCCGGGACGAACGGGATCTGGAAGGCACGATCGGGGAACGGCACGAATCCGTCGACACGCTCACCGCTGCCCAGCAGGCCCAAGTCTCCGCAGATCGACTGGAGAGTCAGCCAGGTCAGCAGCGAGGTCGCGGTCGCGGCGAGCGACGTTCGAATGCGAACCGAGCCCGCGGATCGGTCCTCACGGCAGAACTGCCGCCACGCGGCGCCGGCGAGAAGCGCCATCGCGCCAGGAAAGACGCCGAACGGCAGCCACACTCGCTAGACCTCGTGCTCACGCCGGCGCGGCAGCCCCGCGACACGCGGCCAGAAAGGCTTGCAGCAGCGGCGCGGAGTCGAGGTGCCCTTGCGCGTCCTTCTTCATCCACTCGGGGTGCCACTGCACGCCCACGGTGAAGCGCGCCTTGGGATCGCGGACCGCCTCCACGATCCCTTCCTCCGACCACGCCGCCGGCTCGAGCACCGGCGCCAGATCCTTCACGCCCTGGTGATGGATGCTGTTGGTGATCGCGTGCTCGACGCCGTAGAGCGCGTGCAGCCACGAGCCCGGCTGGATGCTGAGGCCGTGGTTGAGCTCGTCGTAGATGACGGCGTCTCGGTGAGGCTTCACGGCCACGCCTTGCTGCACGAGATCCTGATAGAGCGTGCCGCCCAGGGCCACGTTGAGGAGCTGATGGCCCCGGCACACGCCGAGCACCGGCTTGTCGTGGCGCCGGAACGCGTCGAGCAGCGCAATCTCGTACGCGTCCCGGTCGGCGTCGCCGCTCCACTCGGGCTTGAGCGGTTCCTCGCCGTAGCTCGTGGGCGAGACGTCCGCGCCGCCCGAGAGCACCAGCCCGTCGAAATGCTCGGCGGTCTCGTCGAGGGCGTCGCGATCGCGCAGATCGGGAACCAGGAAAGGCAGCGCGCCGCCCGAGCGGAGCCACTCGAGCAGCGAGGCTTCCGAATACTGAAGCGGCTTGCCGATGTAGAACGGGCGATCGCGGGACGCGGCCATGAAGTTGGCCGAGACCGCGATGAAGAGCGAGCGACGCTTCTTGGGGTTCATCTCGGGAACGCTCGCGGCGCGGGTGCGCGCGTCACAGGGCCTGCGAATAGAGTGTCTTGAAATCGTCGCGGGTGCACGGCTTCGGATTCGAGCGATGGCACGAGTCCTCGAACGCCAGGTCCGCGAGGTGATCGAGCTGGCTCGCCTCCACGCCGACGGCGCCGAGCCGCGACGGGATGCCGATCACCTGCGCGAGCTCGCGGACGAACCGCAGCGCGCCGCGCGCCAGCTCGGCGTCGGTGCCGGCACCGCCCACCACCGATCCGATTCGCGCCAGCCGATCGCGGCTCACGTCCGCGTTCCACTCCATCACCCGCGCCACCAAGATGCCGTTGGCGAGGCCGTGGTGCAGGTGGCAGACGGCCGAGAGCGGATGCGCCAGCGAGTGCGTCGCGCCGAGCCCCTTCTGGAACGCGACGGCGCCCATCAGCGATGCCATCGCCATGCCTGCTCGCGCCTCGAGGTCCTGCCCGTTCTCGACCGCGCGCCGCAGATAGAGGCTCACCTGACGGATGCCTTCCAGCGCCACACCGTCGCAGAGCGGGTGGTAGCCGTTCGCGAGGAACGCCTCGATGTTGTGGGTGAGCGCGTCCATACCGGTGGCCGCCGTCACCGCCGGCGGCAATCCCACCGCCAGCTCCGGGTCGATCACCGCGAACTTCGGCATCAGGTACGGGCTGAACACCACCACCTTCTTCTCGATCTCGGTGTTGGTGATGACGGTGCTGCGGCCCACCTCGCTGCCCGTGCCGGCGGTGGTGGGAACCGAGATCACCGGCGGCACGTCCGCGCGCACCTTCTGCCAGCCATCGAGGGCATCGTCGTACTCGAAGATCGAGCCCGAGTGGCTCGCCATGAGCACGACCGCCTTGGCGACGTCGAGCGGCGAGCCGCCGCCGACTCCCACGACCCCGTCACAGCCACCGTCGCGATACGCCGCGAGGGCACCGTCGACGTCCTTCACCGTGGGGTTCCCCTCGACCGCGTCGAACACCGCCACCGACAGGCCCGCCTTGGCGAAGATCTCGCGGATGCGCGGAAACACCGGCGTGCGGGCGAGGCCAGCGTCGGTGAGCAACAGCGGCCGCTTCATCACGCTCTTCGCCAGCTCGGGCAAGAGCTGCACGGCGCCGACGCCGAAGCGGATCTGGGTGGGAAACGCGAACGAATGGATGTCACTCATGGGGGTCCTCGGGCGCGAAGGGGAAGACGAGGGCGATGCGCCGAACGACGAAATCGACTCCGGGATCTCGGGAGAGCCTCTGCTCGGGAAGGCGTCGCGGGGTCGACGCGCGCGTTCGCGCTCGGTGCGGGCGGCCCGACGGCTCTCGCCACGGGCGGCGCGGACGCGACCGCGCGCGGTGATTCAGACGAGCTCCAGATAGCGATCCAGCTCCCAGCTCGTCACGGCCGCCTGGTACTGGCGCACTTCCCAGCGCCTCGTCGCGACGTAGTGGTCGACGAACGCATCGCCGAACCAGTCGCGCGCAACTCCGTTCTGCTCGAAGCGATCGGTGGCCTCGGCGAGCGAGCGCGGCAGGTTCTCGTACTTGCCGGCCTTGTCCTCGTACGCGTTGCCCTTGCACAGATCCGGCAGCTTGAGGCCCTTCTCGATGCCGTGCGCACCGGCAGCGAGGCACGCGGCGAACGCCAGGAACGGGTTGGTGTCCGCGCCCGCGAGCCGCATCTCGATGCGCGTGGCCTTCGAGCCGGGCCCGGTGATGACGCGAGTCGCCGTGGTGCGGTTCTCGAGCCCCCAGGTGGCCTTGGTGGGCGCCCAGGTGTTCTCGACCAGCCGCTTGTAGGAGTTGATGGTCGGGCAATAGAGCAACGTGAACTCGGGCAGCATGCGCACCAGCCCAGCCACGTAGTGACGGAAGAGCTTGCTCATGCCGAGCCCGTCGGCGCCCTTGGCGAACAAGTTCTCGGTCCGCGCCGCGTTCCACAGGCTCTGGTGGATGTGACCGCCGCAGCCGGGGAGGTTCTTGTTCACCTTCGCCATGAACGTGGCGAGAATTCCGCGGCGCGCCGCGATCTCCTTGACGCCGGTCTTGAAGAGCGCCGCGCGCACCGCCGACTTGATGGCGTGGTCGTAGGCGATGGCGGTCTCGTAAACGCCAGGGCCGGTCTCGGTGTGCATCCCCTCGATCGGCACGTCGTAGGCATTCATCGATTCGATGATGGTCGTGACCAGGTCGCTGTAGGTGCTGGCGCGCAGCACGCTGTATCCGAACATCCCCGGCGAGAGCGGCTCCAGATCCACCCAGTTCTTCTTGCGCGCCGAGGCGGCGGTCTCGTTGAAGAAGAAATACTCGTACTCGGCGGACATGAGCGGGCAATAGCCCATGTCCTCGACCCGCTTCACCACCCGCTTCAACACCTGCAAGGGCGAGATCGCGAGCGGCTTGCCCGCCTTGTCGTAGAAGTCGAGCAGGAAGAACGCGGTGGCGTCCTCCCACGGCACGACCCGGTACGAGTCGAGCTCGATCTTCGCCAGCGTGTCCGGGTAGCCGGTGTGCCAGCCCGTGAACTCGACGTTGTCGTAGAGCACGTCGCTCGAGTCCCAGCCGAAGATCACGTCGCAGAAGCCGAGCCCCTTCTCGAGCGCCGACTGGAACTTGGAGGCGCTGATGTACTTGCCGCGCAGCACTCCGTCGACGTCGAAACCACCCACCTTGATGCGCTTGATGCCGCGATCCTCCAGGTCCTGGGCGACTTGATTGGCTTCCATCGGGTCCTCTTCGCGTTCGGGTGGAGGTGTGCGGTCGACGCCGCTCAGGCTGGCTTCGGCGCTGGCAAACGGAAGTGAATGGACTTGGGACGCGTGAACGCGACGATGCCGATGGCCGACAACGTCGAGCCCTTGCCGCTGTCCTTGTAGCCCGTCCACGGCAGCTCGGGATCGAGGTAGTCGCAGCGATTCAAGAAGAGCGTGCCGGCCTGGACGCGCGCCGCGAGCTCGAGCGAACGATCGACGTCGCGCGACCAGATGCTCGCGGTGAGCCCGTAGGCGTTGTCGTTCATGCGGCGCACCGCCTCGTCGTCGTCGCGCACCGCGCTGATGCCGATCACCGGCCCGAACGACTCCTCCGCCATGATCTCCATGCGATCGGTCGCGTCGGCGACCACCGTGGCCTCGAAGAAGCGGCCCTTGCCGCCGACGGTCGCGGGCTTGCCGCCCAGCAACAGCTTCCCGCCCTTCGCGACCGCTTCCTCGACCTGCTGGACGAGCGTCTTGGCGGCCGATGCCTGCGCCATGGCGCCCAGCGTCGTGCCGTCGGCCATGGGGTCGCCGGGAACGTAGGTGGCCTTGGTGTTCGCGACGAAGGCGTCCACGAAATCGCGATAGCGGCTCTCGTGGACGTAGATCCGTTCGATGGCGCAGCACGATTGGCCGGTGTTGTAGAACGAACCCTCGGCCAGGTTCGGCACCGCGAAGTCGAGATCCGCGTCGGCGCGGACGTACGCGGGATCCTTGCCGCCGAGCTCGAGCCCGCAATCGATGAAGCGCTGCCCAGCGACGGTCTTGTAGATCTCGCGACCGCCCGCGACGCTCCCCGTGAAGCCGACGTAGCCGATCTCGGGCTGCCCGATGAGCGACGCCGTGACCGCGTGATCGGCGTCGAGGGCCCGCACCAGATCCTCGGGGGCGCCCGCCTCGCGGAAACCGCGCTCGAAGTGCATGCCGCAGAGCGGCGTGCGCCGCGAGTGCTTCACGATCACGGCGTTGCCCGCGAGCAACGCGGGCACGATCACGTTCACCGCCGTGAGCAGCGGGTAGTTCCACGCGGGGATGTCGAGGACGACGCCCACGGGCTCGCGCACGATGCGGCGCAAGAAGCCGTCCTTGGGAGGCAGCTCTTGAGGCGCGAGCGCCGCCGCGGCGAGGGCCGCGCTCTTGCGCGCGCGATCGACCATCGTGCGCACCTCGCCGCGCGCCTCCTGGATGGGCTTGCCCATCTGCCCGGTGATGTCGCGGGCGATCTCCTCGAGGCGCGCCTGGATCGCCGTGGCGAAGCGCTCCACGAGCGCCACGCGCTCCTCGATCGTCACCCGCTCCCAGTGGCGCTGTGCGGCGGCGGCCGCGCGCAACACGGTGCGCGCCTCCTCGGCGCTGGCGAGTGTCCGGGTGCAGTAGGTGTCGCCGGTGGCGGGGTTGTCGACGGCGTAGCTTCGGTCGCTCACGCGCGGGCCTCGTGGGGACGGGTTCGCAGGATGTTCCGTCCGCAAATCACTGGCCCGATTTAGCCCAGCGGTCCTTCCACGGTCCAGTCGGCGCTCCCGGACGGCGACCCGAACACCGCGCGGACGCGGCGCGAGCGTAGGAAGTAGGCACCCCAGATCACCGCCCACGCCATCGCGGGTGCGCTCATGACGAGGCTCGCGGGCCAGAGTGCTGCGTCGATGACCGCGGCCAGGGATCCGAAGAAGAGCTCGAATCCCAGGATCCAGCGCAGCTTGCGGATCACCGCCCACTCGCGGCGCGCCGGCAACGAGCCGCGGATGGCGACGAGGGCCTCCGCGACCGCGAGCGCCACGGGGGGGGATCTCCGCGACCAGGAACGCGAGGTAGACGTGGTTCTCGCCGTGCCACGAGCTGGGCGCGAGCTCCCGCAGATTCGCGGCGACACCGACCGTGAGCGCGGTGAGCGCTCGCACGGCCGCTTCCCACAGATAGACGAAGAGCCACCCGCCGACCGGGCGACGGCGCAAGAACCAACCCAACGCGAAGGGAGCGAGGATGGAGACGGCGGTGAGCCACTCGGGGAGCAAGGAGGAAGCCTCGTCGGCGTCACGGCGCCGATGCCGGCTCGCCCGATCGGGAGCGCGGCTTGGGCGCGACGGCGCGGCGGTTCCTTGTAGCCGAAACGAGGGCGCGCTCGAAAGCGGGTATTCGTAGACCCGCGCTCCCACGCGCAAGCGCTGGACGTACATGAGCTCGCAAGCGCCGTCGCCGGTGTCGTCGCGGGTCAGGCTCGAGGTCCAATCGCCGCCGCCGGCGCGCTCGGCGCGCACCAGGAAGCCCTCGGCCTCGAGCACGTCGCCCTCGCGCAACGCGGCGATCGCGCGGCGCACGTTGTCGGAGGCGGGGATCCAGTGGTTGTTGGCGGCGTGCGTGGCGAGATAGCCGGCGTCCACGGGCAATCGGCCCCCGTACACGTAATGCAGCCAACGACCCGATTGCTGGAAGTGGACGTGGTCGAGCACCTCGGGAGTCGCCGCCTTCCCCCACGCCAGGCCCACGTCCCACGGCACCAGGGCACCCTGCCAGCCGAAGCGATAGCGCGACGTCCCCAGCACCCGCGCCGCGATGCGGTACCGCGCGAGCGGATGGATCGTGATGCGCTCGTCCTCGTGCTTCCATTCGATCGGCGCGACGCCATCCGCCGGCTCCTGCAGCGGCTCGCTCTGGGTGTCGATGGGTCGCCGGTCGATGCGGCGCGGAACCGGTCGCGTCGCCCACCAACGCAGCGCGATCACGGAGGCGATCACCACCAGCACGGTGCCCCGCACCAGCCAGACGGAGGCGTCCGCGCTCCGTCGGCGCGGCGCGCTCGCGCCGGCGGCGAGACGATGACGAGCGTAGAGCGCCTGACGCGTCGCCCGATCGCGCTCGTCGAGCTCGAGCGACGGCGCTTCGCCCGGCTCGCGCTCGCTCACGACGCGATCACTTGCCCGAGGAGCCCGGGCTCAACACTTGGCGCACCGCGGGCAGCAACGAGCCTGGACCTGCGCCCGACGAGAACACGTACACGTAGAGCGCCGCCGCGAGGACCAGAAACAGCACCAAGCGCAGGATCTTGTACGCGGTCTTGAAGGCGAGCCTGAGCAGGAACGTCAGGGTGAACGCGGTCACCAGCGAAAGCGCGATCGCCAGGATGTCCTTGCCTTCCATGCCGGCTCACCCCGCCCGCGCGCAGCGCACGTCCGCCAGAAAGGCATCGACGTCGACGGCCCGGGTGTCGAAGCTCGTCATCAACCGCACCAGATGCCACGACGGCTCGCCGAAACCGTAGAACTCGTGGCCGCGCTCCCGCAGCCGCGCGATCACCGGCTCGGGTAGCGGGCCGAACACCCCGTTGCTCTCGACCGGGAACATGGGGGCGTGGCCGAGCGCGACGAGCCCGTCGGCGAGGCGGCGCGCCATCGCGTTGGCGTGGGCCGCGTGACGCAACCACGCGCCGTCGGCGAGCACGGCCTCGAACGGCGCGCTCACGAAGCGGTGCTTGCTCAGGAGATGACCGCTCGCCTTGCGATGGTACGGAAAGTCGCGGACCGCGTCGCGAAACGCGTGGCCCTCGCCCTGCGGGAAGAAGAGCACGGCCTCGCCGAACGCGAGCCCGTTCTTGGTGCCGCCGAAGCTCAGCGCGTCCACGCCAGCGGCGACCGTGAGCTCCCGCGGATCGACGCCGAGATGGGCGACCGCGTTCGCGAACCGCGCGCCGTCCACGTGCACGCGATAGCCCAGCTCGCGGGCCGCCGCGCAGAGCGCCGCCGTCTCCTCGGGCGTGTAGACCAGCCCGAGCTCGGTGGGATTCGAGAGCGTCAACACGCCCGGCTGCGGCTCGTGGACGTCGCCCCTGCCGGTGTCGGCGGCGCGGCGCACGTCCGCGGGCGTGAGCTTGGGGCCGGTGGCGGGGATCGCGTGGGTGCGGCAGCCGGTGATGCGCTCGGGGGCCGTCGACTCGTCGCGGCACCAGTGGGCGTGCTCGTGACAGAGCACGCGCTGGTACGAGCGCGTGAGGCTGGCGATCGCGAGCGTGTTCGCCGCCGTACCCGTGGCCACGAAGAAGACCGCGCACGAGCCGCCGAAGAGCGCGCGAAAAGCCGCGGCGGTCGCGGCCGTGTCGGCGTCGTCGCCATAGCCGATCGCGTGGTCCGCGCGTCCCACCCGAACCATCGCGTCGAGCGCCTCGGGCACCAATCCCGCGTTGTTGTCGGAACGAAAGGTCGGCACGGCGACTAGAATACCGATCGCATGCCTGGACGTTTAGCGGCACCCCCGAAGGCGCGACCGCGCAACCGCCGGGGCTGGCTAGCCCTCGCGGCCGTCGCGATGCTGGTGGCGTGCTCGGGCTCGACCACGTCGAGACGAAATACGGCGATCGAGATCGACGCCGCCACGGGCCGCATTTCCCTCACGCTCGCGAGCCCCATGGGCGGCGCGCCGGTGGAAGTCGAAGGGCTCGTTCCGCGCCTGCGCGCGAACGGGCGCTGGGTGTCGCCCGGCGACTACCCGTCGCATTCGACGCGCAGCGCGAGCGCGGCGGCGGACGCCTCGTCGGCCGCGATCACGCTGCGCCTCGAGGGCGCGAGCTCACTGCCCGATCTCGAGGTCTCGCTTCGCGTCGACGACGAAGCGGATGCGGTGCTCGCTCGTCTGACCGCTCGCAACGCGACTTCCCGCGTCGCGTCGATCGAGGGCTTCGAGCTCGGAGTTCGGCCCGGCGAGGGCGGCTGGGCACGGCTCGGCGACGACGCCACGGCCTCCACCCAGTGGATCCAGGGACAGAACTCGTGGAGCTTCGTCGGCACCGTGCGCGTGACGCCCGGGCCCACCGGCGCGGATGCGGCGGGCCGCATCGTTCCCGACGAGGAGCTCTTCCAGATCGGCAACAACACGCTCACGGATGGCCAGGCGATCGAGCTCTTGTTGCGCGGACGCGACGCCATCCCGCTCTCCTGGTGGAACACGGTCCTCCAAGCGCCGACCGGGGAAGGCGCGCTGCTCGCCGGCGCAGTCACGGCCGAGCGCTTCAAGACCGCGGTGCTCGCCGGCCACGACCCGACGATCGCGGCGACGCTCCCCGCGACGGCGCGGCACGCGTTCACCGCGTTGCGCATCGTGTCGGGCGTCACCGGTGACCACGTCCCGCTCGACGTCGGCGCGGAGATCTCGTCCGAGGAGCTCGTGCTCGCGGCGCGCGAGACCGGCCTCGAGGCGCTGGCCACACATGCAGCGTTGGCCGGCGCGCGCGCGACCGTGCTGCCGCGCTCGACCACGGCGCCCGTCCCCCGCCTCGGCTGGTCGTCCTGGTCGGATTTCTTCACGTCCATCAGCGAGGAGTCGTTCGTCGCGCAAGCGCGCTTCGTCGCGGAGCGTTTGGCGCCGCTCGGCTACCAGGTGGTCCAGCTCGACGATGGCTACCAGGAAGGCTGGGGCGATTGGCGGATGAACGCGAAGTTCCCGTCGGGTCATTCGGGGGTGGCGGCACGGATTCGCGAGCTCGGGCTGGTGCCGGGGATCTGGATCGCGCCGTTCCTGGTCGACGACGACTTGCCGCTCGTGAGCGAGCACCCCGACTGGTTCGTGACCCACGCGGACGGCGCACCGGTGATCTACAGCTCGCCGTTCTTCGGCTATTCGCGGCGCGTGATCGACGTGACGAACCCGGGGGCTGCCGATTTCGTGCGCTCCAACCTGGCGCGCATCCGCGACGCGGGGTTCGGCCTGGTGAAGGCGGATTTCCTGTTCGGCGCCTCGTTCGAGGGGCGCCACTTCGACGAGCGCGTCACGGGGCTCGAGGCGTATCGGCGCGGTCTCGCGCTGCTTCGCGACACGCTCGGACCGGACGTCACGATCATCGGGATCGCGGGGCCGTGGCTCGCGACCGCAGGAGCCGTCGACTACTACCGGCAGAGCAACGACGTGGAGCTGTCGGGGCTCGGCCCCCAGTGGCCGTTCTTCGAATCGGCGGCGCTCGGCACGGCGGCCCGAGCCCACGTACACGACGTGTTCTTCCGCGCCGACCCCGACCACGTCATCGTCGAGCCGCCGCTTTCGCTCGACGAAGCGCGCGCCGTCGCCACGTACGTGGCGCTCTCGGGGGGACTCTGGTTCGCGGGAGACGATCTGGCGAGACTCCCCGCCGAGCGGCTCGCGCTGCTCACGCGGGCCGAGATCCTGGACATCGTCGCCGAGGGGAGAGCAGCGACCCCGCTGGATTTGCTGGACTCGGCGGCGACGAGAGCGTACGTCGCCCCCCTCGCGCCCTATCTCGCGCGGTTGCTGGGCGTCGCGAGCTTGAGCGAGATCGCGACGCCGTCGATCTGGCGGCTCGAGCGCCGCGACGGCTCGACGGTGCTGGCGATCTTCAACTGGAGCGACGACCGCGCCTCACGCACGCTCAGCCGCACCCAACTCGGCCTGGACGACCGATCGTACGCCGCGCGCGACCTCTGGCTCGGCGCCGAAGCGACGCTGACCGACGCACTCGTTCTCGACCAGCCGCGACACAGCGTCACGCTGCTGGCGCTCGAGCCGAGCTGATCCGCAACGGCCCTCTTCGGGGTGAGCACGCGCTCACCGCGACGCGAATCGAGCCGTTGCGCATCGCGCCATCCATCCGGCACAATCGACGGATAAGGCACCATCGAGCACGTAAACCAAGTCCCCGCATCTCCACGACGGAGCGGCGGGGAGAGGAAAGGGGTCCCATGCGAACGAAGGGTTGGATGTTGGCGCTCGCTGCTGCGGGCGTCGTTGCTGCAGGCGCAGCGTCCGCCGCGGACTACGTCCCCGGCCAGTTGATCGTGAAGTTCAAGGGTCGCGCATCCACCGCCACGGTGTCGGCGCAGGGCACGCTCGGAAAGCACACCGGCGCCTATCACCTCCTCAAGCTGCGCAGCGGCCTCTCGGTCGAGGACGCCGCCGCGGCGCTCGCATCCAACCCGGCGATCGAGCTCGCCGAGCCCAACTACATCTACTACGCGGACGCGACGCCCAACGATCCGCAGTACGGCTCGCAGTACGGCTGGACGAAGATCTCGGCGCCCCAAGCGTGGGACGTGACCACCGGCTCCAGCTCGATCGTGATCAACGTGATCGACACCGGCGCCTACCTCACCCACCCCGACCTCGCCGCGAACATCTGGACCAACGCGGGTGAGATCGCGGGCAACGGCATCGACGACGACGGCAACGGCTACGTCGACGACGTCCACGGCTGGAACGCGATCACCAGCACCGGCAACCCGAACGACGACAACGGCCACGGCACCCACACCGCCGGCACCATCGCGGCGGTGACGAACAACGGTGTCGGCGTCGCCGGCGCCAACTGGGGCGGCAAGGTCCTGCCCTGCAAGTTCCTGGCGTCCAACGGCTCGGGCTCGAGCCTCGATGCGATCGAGTGCGTCAACTACATCATCGCCACCAAGAACAACGCCGCCAGCGGCGCCAACATCCGCGTCTCGAGCAACTCGTGGGGCGGCGGTGGCGCGTCGACGGCGCTCAAGAACGCCATCCAGGCGGCCGGTGACGCAGGCATCCTGTGGGTGAACGCCGCCGGCAACAGCGGCGCCGACAACGATTGCACGGCCTCGTACCCGTCGAACTACACCACCACCAACATGCTCGCGGTGGCGGCCACCGACTCCTCGGACGCGATGGCGAGCTTCTCCCAGTTCGGCAAGTCCACCGTCGACATCGGCGCGCCGGGCGTGGGCATTCTGAGCACCTGTGCGATCGGCGTCTCGGGCACGAACACGATCTCCTGCCCGAGCGGCTACGTGTCGATCAGCGGCACGTCGATGGCCACGCCGCACGTCTCGGGCGTCGCCGGCCTGGTCCTCGCGGCCAACCCCGGTCTGTCGATGGTCCAGCTCCGCGAGCAGATCCTGCGCAACGGCGACCCGATCGCGTCGATGAACGGCACCACGTCGACCGGCATGCGGCTCAACGCGTACAAGGCCGTGACCAACGCGGTGACGGTGGCGCCGGATCGTGACGGCGACGGCGTTCCCGATCTCCGGGACAACTGCCCGTACGTCTCGAACTCGACCCAAGCCGACGCGAACGCGGACGGCGTGGGTGACGCGTGCGCCTGCAGCGGTGGTGGCTGCGGTGGCAATCTGACCGACGCGGAGTGATCCGAGCTTCGCGCGTTCGTTCACGACCGCGCGAAACGAGAGAGGGCCGGTGGGGGTTCCCACCGGCCCTCTTCGTTTGGTGCGCGCACGCTTCAGGGTTTGGCCGAGCTGGGTGGCTTGTCCTTCCCGAAGTGCGCGAGGAACTCCTCGAACGAGAGCGTCCCGCCCTTGCGACCGAGCGCATCCAGGATGCGCTCGACCTCGGCGCGCCGCGCCGCCGGGACCTCGCCGACGCTCAGCCGATCGTCGCGGTTCTCGTCCCACTGCACGAAGAGCGCCTCGGGCTGTTCGTCGCCGCGGTCGGCCCCGGGGCCGTTGGCCGCGATCTCGTTCACGGCGCTCTCGAACTCGCCACGACTGAGCCGGCCGTCACCGTTGGCATCGCCGACGGCGAGCAGCGCGTCGTAGCCCACGGACGGATCCTTCGCGGCCTCGGCCTTGGTGACCCACCCATCGTGATTGGCGTCGAGGGCGTCGAACTGCGCCGCCGCGCGGGCACCGCTGTCGGTTTCCCCGTCGTCGCCAGCGGCGATCGCGAGGCCCGGAAGCGAGACCGCCAGCGCCAGACCTCCCGCGAACGACCTCCACCCACGTGATTTCCATTCGATCGGCATGAAAGCTCTCCTCGATTCGACGTCGACCGCGAGCCAGCGGCGACGGAAACGAGTCGAACCATAGCCGAGCGCGCACCCGAGCGTGACCCTCCGTGAAGGTGTGTTTGACGGCCCGGGAGAGCGAGGCTTAGGCTGCTTTTCCCCGCCTCCTCGAAAGCCGAACGAGCTCGAGTCGAGACCGACACGCCGGCCGCCGGCGCGCTCCGACCTTCGATCCCGCGCCTCAGCCGATGCACATCCTGCTGGTCAACACGAGCCACGTCGTCGGCAAGCACTACGTCGTGCTGCCGCCGCTCAACCTCGGCTACATCGCCGAGGCGGCGCGCCGCGCTGGCCACACCATCGACCTGGTCGACGCCATCAAGGACGACATGGGTCCGCGCGAGTTCGGGCGGCTCCTCGACGAACGGGGCTCGTCCTACGACATCATGGGCTTCTCGTATTTCTCGCCCATGCGCGCCAACGTGCTCGCCTTCAGCCGCATGGCGCGCGAGCGCTTCCCGAGCACGCCGCTGGTGGTTGGCGGCCCACACCCGATCTTCGAGCCGGAGGAAACGCTCCAGTCGGCGCCGTGGATGGACTTCGCGATGACCGGCGAGGGCGAGGAGTCCTTCCCGGCGCTGCTCGCCGAGCTCGGCAACGGGCACCGCTTCGAAACCGTGCCGAATCTCGCCTGGCGAGACGGCGACGTGATCCGGCGCACGCCGGGCCGCCCGGTCGACGACATCGACAAGATCCCGATCCCCGCGTGGGACCTGATGCGGCCGGATCGCTATCCGCTGGTCCCGAACGGGATCTTCTCCGGCGCCGACCGGATCGCTCCCGTGATGCTGACGCGCGGCTGCCCGTATCCGTGCAAGTTCTGCGGCGCTCCCACCAAGGCCGGCAAGGCGATCCGCACCCGCAACGCCGAGAACGTCGCCGCCGAGGCCGAGCTGCTCATGGCGGACTACGGCGTCGAAGAGCTGCACGTCATGGACGACGTGTTCACCACCAAGCGCGCGAATTGCGTCGCGGTATGCGAGGCGTTCCTGCGCATGAAGCACACGCCGCGCTGGATGCTGCCCAACGGCATCCGCCTCGACTCGCTCGACGAGGAGCTGCTCCGGCTGCTCGAGCGCGCCGGTTGCTGGTCGTTCGCCGTGGGGATCGAATCCGGCTCGCAGCGCGTGCTGGACCTCATGGACAAGCGGCTCGATCTGAGCCTGGTCCACGAGAAGGTCGAGCTCATCAAGCGCGTCTCGCGGATCAAGATCACCGGCTTCTTCATGATCGGGTTCCCGGGCGAGACCGAGCAGGAGATGAACACGACGATCGATCTCGCGTGCAGCCTGCCCATCGATCGCGCCAACTTCTTCAACTACACGCCGTTCCCTGGCGGCCCGCTCTACTACCACTTGAAGGAGTCGGGAAAGCTCGGCCCCCAGGAGTCCGACCGCAACCTGATCTACTCCGTGACCTACGCGCCGCCCGGCATGACCAAGGAGCGCATCAAGCACCTGCTGCAGAAGGCCTATTGCCGCTTCTACTTGCGGCCCAAGATCCTGTGGGGCCTGGTGCGCGAGATCCACTCCCTGGATCAGGTCAAGAACCTGCTGTTCCGCGCCTGGAACATCCTCTGGTGACGGTCGCGCGGCTTCGATTCGCCCTCCCCGTCTACAACGAAGGCGTCGCCGCGCGGCGCGGGGTCGTCGAGCTCGCGCGCGCCGCGCGCGAGCTGGCGCGCGAGTTCCGGATCTGGGTCTACGACGACGGTAGCAACGACGGGCTCGGCGGGCTGCCGGCGCTCGCGCCCGAGCTTCCCGAGCTGACCATCCACCACCGCACGCCCAACGGCGGCGTGGGGGAGTTCTTCCGCTGGTGCTTCGACGCCCCCATCGCCGATGCCGAGGATCGCGACGTGCTCGCCATCCTGGAAGGCGACGCGACCAGCGACCTCGCCGTGCTCCCGGCGCTGATCCGCGCCATCGACGGGGGCGCCGACGTCGCGGTCGCCTCGCGCTACGTGCCGGGTGGCGCGATCAGCGGCTTCCCGCTTCGCAAGCGCGTCGTGAGCCGCGTGACCAACGCGCTGCTGCGACGGCTCTACTCGTCGCGGGTCCGCGACTGGACCATGTTCTATCGCGCGTATCGCGTCGGCGCGTTGCGCGAGCTCGCGCGCTCGCTGCCCGCGGGGCTCGCCACCGGCGGATTCACCACCAACGCCGAGATCTTGGTGGCGCTGGCACGCCGCGGCGCACGCATCGAGGAGGTCGCGCAGCACTACCGCTACGGCGCGAAGACCGGCAGCAGCAAGCTGCGGGTGCTGCCCCACGTCCGCGAGCTCGCGCGACTGGTCGCGGCGCATCCGCCGTGGAGTGACGTGCCGACGTCGCCCGCGCCCGCGCGCTGAGCGCGGCACCGGAGCGGCTCAGGCGCGCGAGCCCACCCAGCGGAACAGCTCGTCGAGCCCGCGTTCGAGATCGATTCGCGGCCGCCAGCCGAGCCCGACGCCCGCCTTCTCGATGCACGAGACGTAGATCTTCTGATCACCGGTCCGCCACGGGTGGGTCTCGGTCTCGACCGGATGCCCCACCCATCGCTCGAGACGCTCGAGCAGCTCGCGCAGCGACAGCGTCAGCGAGGGTCCGCCGCCCAGGTTGAAGACCTCGCCGCGCAACGTGGACCGGCGCTGCCACGCGGCCAGGAACGCGTCGATCAAGTCGTCGACGTGCAACAGATCGCGCACCTGGCGCCCGTCGCCGTAGAGCCGGATCGGCTGACGGCGCGCGGCGCAGAGCGAGAGCCACGCGACCCATCCCTGCTCCTCGACGCCCATCTGGCGCGGGCCGTAGATGCACGATTGCCGGAAGGTCACCGTGGGGATGCCGTAGGAGTACGAGTAGGCGCGTAGATAGCTCTCGGCCGCGGCCTTCGACACCGCGTGTGGCGTCTCGGGATGGAGCTCGCGATCCTCGGGCACGCCGCGCCAGCCGACCGCTGGCACGAAGCGGCGCGCGTTCTCGTGCGCCACCGCGTCGGGCAGGCTGCCGTAGACCTTGTTCGTGGACGAGTACGCGATGAGCGGCGCCTGCGCCGGATCTGCCCAGGTCGCGCGGACGGCTTCCAGCAGGTTCACCGTACCGCCCACGTTGATCTCGAAATCCTCGCGCGGATCGACGATGGCGCGGGTGACCGCGACCTGCGACGCGAGGTGCAGGATCAACGTGGCGTCGCGGCGCCGCGCGACGAAGCCCGCGACCGCCGCCGCGTCGCGAACGTCGATCCGCTCGAAGTCGGCGAGTCCGCGCTCGCGCAGCCAGACGAGATTGTCCTCGGAACCGGGGCGGCTCAGATCGTCGAGCACCGCCACACGATGGCCGAGATCGAGCAGACGAGCGACGGCGTTCGAACCGATGAAGCCGGCACCACCAGTGATGAGGACGGTCACGAGATTGAGCGGGTAGACGCGACGGATGCGACGGAGGGTTGCGGGATTCTAGCAGGCTGGCGCGGAACTCGCAGCGGCGAGCGGGTCGCGGCAGCGCCTGCTTCGGCGCGGCGGGTTTCGCGCCACCGCGAACCTCGCAAGCCGCGTTCTTGACTCCCTTCGCGGCGCGACCGTAGCCTCGCGTTCGCGGCACACCGCGAGATTCGCCCCCCTCGCGCGCGGCGAGCCCGACAGCCTTTCCGAGAATCGTCGACGTGAGTCCGCCTCCGGCCCTCGATGCCGCGGCAGCCGCCGCCCGCTTTCCCTGGCGCCGGCTGCTGGATCCGCCGTCGCGACTGGCGTTCAAGCCCGGCACGGCCTTCGACGTCGAGCCGATCGCCCCTGGCGCCGAGCGCCCCTTCGATTTCGTCGCCGAGCACACCCGCAGCCTCTGCCCCCGCTGCGCGCGGACACTGGACGCGAGGCTGGTGGTCCGCGGCGACGACCTCCACATGTTGAAGGATTGCCCCGAGCACGGCGCGTTCGATCTCTTCTTCGCCCGCGACCACGCGTTCGTGCGCGGCGTGCGCGCGCTCACGTCGACGCCCGCGGGCGCGCCGCTGCGCAAGGATCGCTTCCAGGACTTCGGCTACGTGCGGTCGATCTGGATCGACGTGACCGACGCCTGCAACATGTCCTGCCCGAACTGCTTCACCGACGCGCGCGTGAAGCCCACCCACGAGCCCGACCTCGCCGAGATCGCCGCGCGGCTGCGCGCGATCCCGGGCCGCAAGCCGGTGGTCTACCTGATCGGCGGCGAGCCCACGCTCCGCAAGGATCTGATCCCGTTCCTCGCCACGCTGGTCCGCGACGGCTTCATCGTGAAGCTCGAGACCAACGGCATCCGCCTGGTCGACGAGGACTACTGCCGACAGCTGAAGGACGCCGGTCTGGAATGGGTCTACCTGCAGTGGGACAGCCTCCACGAATCGACGCTCGCCAAGCTGCGCGCTCGCCCGATGCTCGACGTGCGCCGGCGCGCCCTCGAGAACTGCATCCGCTTCGAGCTCAAGGTGCTGCTCGCGTGCATGATCGAGCGGGGCGAGAACGAGAGCCAGATCGGCGAGCTGCTCGAGTTCGCGCGACGCACGCCGCACGTCTTCACCGTCTCGCTGCTGCCTTCGTCGCGGCTCGGCCGCAACGAGCTCACCCGCGAGCCCGACAAGATCGGCGCTGCCGACGTGGTCGGGGAGATCGAGCGCACCACCGGCGGCCGAATCGCGCGCCGCGACTTCCTGTGGTTTCTGCGGGTGTTCCGGCTGCTCTACCGGCTCACCGGCAACCCCGACTACCGACCGCGCTCGTGCATCCTGCACCTCGCCTACTATCACGATGGCGACGAGCTGGTGCCGCTGAACCGGCTGCTCGACCCGCGGGTGCTGCTGCGTCATTGGCGCGCGATCCCGCGCACCTGGCCGTTGCTGCGGTCGCTCTTCCGCGTCGATCGCATGCCCTACATGCCGCACGTGAGCTTCATCGTGGTCGAGGACTTCCTCGACCGCCAGACGATCGACCTCAAGGAAGCGTCCAACTGCGACAAGGCCTACATCACCGATACCGGATACTCGCTGGCGTGCGGCTTCAACGCGATCGAACGCGGGGCCTAGCCGCGCCCGCGCGGCGCGGCCAGCCCGCGACCGCGAGGCCCTGCGAGCGAGCGCCGAAGACCTGAGCCTCGTGTCGCACCGCCGAGCACACGGCGCGCGACCCGGCGAGATCGAGGTAGCGCCGAGGTTTGCGCGACGCGACCCACGCCCCCGTCCTCGATGGCCGAACACGGCGCACACCGGATCCGATGAACGACTCAGCCACGACTCACTCGCGCGCGCCCACGCGCTCCATCCACGCGTCGGCGGCGACACTCGTGCTCGACGCGGTCGTGTTCGCCGTCGTCGCGTACAAGATCACCGAGCTCCTGTTGCTCGGGAACGAGGGCGTGGTCGAGCGCGCTCGCGCGTATCCCATGGCCGCGCTCCTCGCGCTCGTTCCACCGCTCTTCTTCCACCTGCAACGGCGGCTTGGACTCGCGCCTTCGCGCGAGCGCCTGGTCGACCAGATCGTCGGCTTGGTGCTCTGCACCGCGCCGCCCGTGATCCTCGCCCTCAGCCCCACCTCGAAGGGCTTCTCGAACGCGTGGCTGCCGCTCGAATGGCACAAGGTCCCGCCCAACCTGCTGCTGATGGCGCGGATCTCGTGGCCGCAGGCCGCGCTGGGCCTGGTCGCGCTGCTGGCGCTCGGCTACGCGCTCGCCGCGCGCACGAGGTCGGGGTCGGGGATCTTCATCCTGGCGCTCGCGAGCTGGGCCGCGTTCAACGCGTATCACGTGGACCACGGGCTCGGATCCAACAAGGCCGCCGCCTACCGCATCGCGTTCGTGGTGCCGTGCGCGCTGGGCGCCGCGCTGGCGCTGGTCGGGCTCAAGCGCTGGGCGGCGCGCCTCGCCGCGGTGGGCGCCTCGGGCAGCCTGATCTTCTGGCACTACGTCGGCGTGCTGCCGCCGCGGGCGGCGACGCTCGATCCGGCGCCGCCGGGCTTCGCCCGCTTCTATCCCCAGGGCTCGGCCGAGCCCGCGTTTCCGCTCTCGCACATGCGCGATTACGTGATCACGCCGGACCGGCGCTTCCTCTTCACGTGCTACGGCCCCGCCTCGGGGCTGGCGCGAATCGAGCTCGCGACGGGAGACACGCGCATCATCGAGGTGCACGGCCTCGCGCGCTACCTGTGGCTCGACCCGACCGGCAGCGAGATCCTCACGATGGACTGGGACAGCGGCGATTTCCTGTCGTTCTCGACCGAACCCTTCGCCATCACCCGGACCGTGAACATCCTCGAAGGCAAGCGCATCGCGCCGTGGGACTTCGCGGTGGCCGGTGACCGCGTCTACGTCACGTTCCACGAGCACCCGATCCTCGCCGAATACGACCGCGCCACCATCCAGCTCCTGCGCGAGCTGCCCTTCGACGAGGCCGGCTTCACGAAGTTCCACGCCGGCTTGCTCAAGGTGGCGTACGACGAGTCGAGCCGCATGCTCTACGCGGAGCTCGGCATGACGGACGCGGGCAATCGGTTCCTGCTCGTTCAGGTCGACCCGGCCACCATGACGGTTCGCCAGAAGGCCGTTCTCCCCGAGGGCGGGCTCGATTTCGTCATCATCCCGTCGAAGCGGCGCATCGTCGCGGCGAGCTTCTTCTCGGATCGCTTCTACGAGTTCTCGACCGAGCCCTTGGAGCTGGTGCGGACCTTTCAAGGACCGCTCAACTCCCGCAACGTGATCTTCGACGCGCGGCGCGACCTCTTCTACTCGCTGGCGTTCCTGCCGGGAGAGCTGTGGGCGCTCGACTACGCCACCGCGAAGCCCCTCGCGCGCCTCGACATCGGCGGCAAGGCCCAATCGTTGATGCTGGACGTCGAGCGCGATCAGCTCTACTTCGGCAGCGCCCAGGGCGGCTATCGCGTCGAGCTGACGAAGTGGATGGCGGATCGTCCTCCGCACTAGCCGTCAGGCGGGCGGCCGATCGGCGGCGACGAGCGCGATCTTCTGCTCGACCGATGCGATCACGATCCGCGGCAGCTCGATCGCTTGGCCGGCGTACGCCCAGCTCACGAAGGGGGCGTTGAGCCGATCGTAGTTCCAGCGCGCCTCGACCGTGAGCGGACCCACGGCCGAGCTCGGGATCGGCAGGGCGAGCTCGTGGCTGGTGGTGCGGTTCGGATCGATGGCTCGAACGTGCCGCTCCGCTTGCTCCCAGACTCGATGGCGATCGATCGGCCGACCCTCGCCGTCGCTCACCCAACCACCGAGACGGATCACGCCGTCGTCGCGCGGCGCGACGCCTCCGGGCTGGCCGGACGCGTAGACCAACGCACCCTGCGCATCGACCACCCGCACCTCGAGCCACACGTCGTAGAGATCGATCACGCCGCTCGGGAACGGATGACCGATCCCGACGTTCGAGGTCGCGATCCGCAGCCGAAGCTCGGCGCCGGCACGCGCCGGCCCCAGCGGCTCGATCGCCATGAAGAGCCACACGGCCTTGCTCTGGTTCTTCTGCGTGGGACGACGTAGCTCCCAGAACGCGTCCAGCGCGCGCGTCTCGAAGCGCCCCGTCACCCAGTCGGTCACCTTCCGCTCCATCTCCTCGTCGTGCACCAAGCGCGGCAGCACCACGTTGGCGCCCACCAGGTAATGCGGCTTGCGCTGGCCACTTTCCGAGAACGGCTGCTGCATCGTCATGTGGCAATCGATGCAGCGGACGGCGGTGAACCCGGTGGCCTCACGACGCGGGATGTGCTCTTGGTGACAGGCCAGGCACGACGCGTCCTGGTCGATGAGCGTCGGACGCATGACGCGGGCATGCGCCGCCGGATCGAGCTGGATCAAGCGCGCGCTCGTCGAACGTTCGAAGTCGCGCGCCGCCGCATCGCCCGCCGCGGGGAAGAGCCCCAGATGATCGAGCTGCAGATCGATGCGGAATCCCTCGGGCACGTCGCCCGCGTAGCGGCGACCGGGATGCTCCGCCAGCGAGGCCGCACCCATGCTGTGGCAGACGAGGCAACCGAGTCCGTGCTCGACGACCGTGCCTGCGCTCGTCGCCGCGGCGGGCTCCTCGCCGACCACGCTGCTGGGCGCGTGACACGACCCGCAGAATCGCGACGCGGGCGCACCCCGCTCTGCCGCCAGCAGCGCGACGATCTTCTGGAAGTGGACCGTCTCGGGCGAGCGGCGATGCGCGCTGCGCTCGAACTCGCGGGTGAGGTCCGCGTGGCACACGCTGCCCACGCCGCACGTCGAGCTCATGGCGAGCGCGCGCCGCTCCACGGACGGCGACGTCGCTGCGGCCGCGATCGGCGCGGCTCCGTGCAGCAGCTCGTCGAAGTGGATCGAGAAACGCAGCCAGCTCGGCCGATCGAGCGCGAGGACCGCCGTCCACACCAGCACCACGGACACGCCGATCCACGTCGGACGCGCGATCGTGAGGCGCTCGCGAAAGCGGGTCCAGCGCGCGCGGTCGCGCAGCGCGAGCCACGTGGTGCGCAGCACGTGCAGGCCGAAGACCGGCAGCATCGCCCAGCCGATCCAGCCGTGAAGCTCGACGAAGCGGCGGTTGGCGCGGCTCAGCGACAGCGGCGCGAGCCCGCTCAGCACGCACGCGACCCACGCGAGCGCGAGTAGCGCGCCGAGCAGCGCGCCGATCTTCGCCGTGCTCCAGCCCTTGTCGCGGACGTGGGCCCGCAGATAGCCGATCGACGCGAGCGCCGCGAGCACGCCGAGCAACGGGTGGATCAACAGGTGCGCGCGAAAGAGCGCCGTCCACGTCGGGCGGAGCTCGACGTAGAAGCCAGTCAACGCCGCCAGCGCCAGCAGCACGAAGAAGACGGCGCGCATGCGGAACCGATTCGAGGAGACCGAGCGGGATGCTCGACCTGCGAGAGCGCTCGAGCGGTGGGCCCGCGCGAAGGGGACGACGCGCTGCTGCGCAGCGCATCGGGGTCGCGAGCGCCAGCCCGGGCCGGCGAGTCGCGCCGAGCTTACCACGCGCATCGCGCACGACCGCCGCGGCCGCGGGACCCCTGCTACGCTCGGGCCGCGTGAGCGTTCGCATCTCGACTCCTCGCGCGGTCTGCACGATCGCGTCGGCCAACTATCTGGCGCAAGTGCGGACCCTCGCCGCGTCGCTGCGCGCGGTCCATCCCGAGCTACCGCTCTTCGTGCTGCTCTGCGATCGAGTCGCGGACCGGGTGGATGCGAGCGCCGAGAGCTTCGAGCTCACGCTCGCCGAGGAGCTGCCGAACCTGCCCGCGGTGGCGCCGCTCTTCTTCAAGTACGACGTCCTCGAGCTCAACACCGCGCTCAAGCCGTTCTTCCTCGAGCACCTCCTCGAGCGGCACGGCATCGAACGCCTGCTCTTCCTCGACCCGGATTGCTGGGTCACGGGACCGCTGACGGGTGCGTTCGACGCGCTCGACGGCTGCTCGATCGCCCTCACGCCGCACCTGCTGGAACCGATCCGCGATCGCGCCCGCCCCTCGGAGCTCGACATCCTGCGGGCCGGTGTCTTCAACCTGGGATTCCTCGGGCTGCGCGCCGGCGCGAGCGCGACCACGCTGCTCGGCTGGTGGAAGGCGCGGCTCTACGAGCGCGGCGAGATGTCTCCCGAGCGCGGGGTGCACGTCGATCAGCGGTGGATGGACCTCGCGCCCCAGTTCTTCCCAGGCACGCGCGCGCTCGACGACCCCGCGCTCAACGTCGGCTACTGGAACCTGCACGAGCGCGCCGGCCGTCTGCACCAGCGCGATGGACGCTGGATGATGGGCGAGGCACCGCTCGCGTTCTTCCACTTCAGCGGCTTCGATCCCCGCGATCCCGGCTGCGTATCGCGCTATCAGGATCGCCATCGGCTCGCCGACCTGCCTGCGCTCGCGCCGCTCTTCCTGGGCTACGCACGAGCGCTGCGCGAGCACGGCTGGGAACGATGTCAGGCGCTCCCCTACGCGTATCGCGACTTCGACCGCGGCATCCGAATCCCGCCCGCCGCGCGCCGCGCCTATCGCGAGCTGGGCGAAGCCGCGGCACGCTTCGGAGATCCCTTTCGCACCACCGGCGGGCACGGCTTCTTCGCCTGGCTCACCGAGGTCGTGACCGATGCGGCCGCCGACGACGCACCCGGCTTGACTCGCCTTCATCTCACGATCTGGCAGGGCCGCCCCGATCTGCAGCGGATCTTCCCGCGCCCCTGGTCCGACGACCGCCGCGCGTTCGCACGCTGGCTCTGCGAGCGCGCCGAGCAGGAATGCGATCTGGATCCGCTGCTGTTGCCGCGCCGCTCCCGGGAATCCCCGAGCCCGGGCGGCGCGTCCGCGCAACGCGCCCGCCGCGCCGTCGCTCGCACCGTGCTGCGCTTCGGCGCTCCACTCGAAAGCCGGATCGTCGAGACGCTGGGGCGCCGTTCGGTGGCGCTCGAGCGGGCCCGTGCCTGGAAGCGCCGCATCGAGAGCGAGACCACGCCAGCGGACGTCGACGCCGCCCACCGGGCACCGCGCGCGCGCCGCGGCGTCGTGACTCCGCTCGGCTTCGGCGTGAACGCGCTCGGCGAGGGCGACGAGCCGTTCCGTGTCGCCGGATGGGTCACGGCTTCCGCCGCCGCGCTCGCAGCGGCCGGAGTCCCCCACACGGTGGTGGATGTCACCCGCGGGAAGGCCGTCTGCGAGGAGCGCTTCGGCATCAACCTCGTCCACGCCGATCCCGCGGGGGTCGCGGCGCTGCGGACACGGCTCGGCCCCGGATTCTTCCTCGGACGACGCAACATCGGCCTGTGGACGTGGGAGGTGGCGCCCTTCCCCGAATGCTGGCCCGACGCCCATCGCTCGTTCGACGAGATCTGGGTAGGGAGCCGCCACGCGCAGTCGCTGCTGTCCCGAGCGCTGCCGATCCCGGTGGTGCACGTCCCGCCGCCGCTCTACGTGGCCACCCACGTGGATTCGAGCGGCGCGCGCGCCCGATTCGGCATCCCGGAGGGCGCCTTCGCGTACCTGAGCTGTTTCGAGGCGGGCGCCGGCTTCGAGCGGCGCAACCCGATCGGCGCCGTGCACGCTTTTCAGCAAGCGTTTCGCGGGGGCGAAGCGGCGGCGCTGGTCCTCGTCACCGACGCGTCCGAGGACGGCGCCGCGAATCTCGCGGCGTTACGCGAGGCGATCGCGGACGACTCGCGCATCGTGCTGATCGATCGACGCCTCGCGCGCGAGGAGATGCTCGGCCTCTGCGCCGCCTGCGACGCCTTCCTCTCGCTGCACCGCGCGGTCGGGCTCGGCCGCTCCATGGCCGAAGCGCTCTCGTTCGGTAAGCCTGTGATCGCCACGGGCTACTCGGGCAACCTCGACTTCATGACGCCGAGCAACTCGTTCCTGATCGTGAACGAAGAGGTGACGCTCGGCGAGCCGCGCGGCGCGTTCGGCGCCGGAAGTCGCTGGGCCGAGCCCGACCTCGCCCACGCCGCCGAGCTGGCGCGCATGGTGTTTCGTTACCGGGATCTCGGCGCCGCGCGGGGTGCGCGCGGAGCCCGGGATCTCGCCGCGCGCCACGGTGCCTCGGACTGCGGCCGCGCCATGCTCGACCGCCTGCACCGGCTCGCTCCCGATCTGGTGGTCACGGAGCGCGAATGAGCGACGTCGCCGATCGGCTCGCCTCCTTCGGCAAGCAGCTCTCGGCGCCGCTCGAGGTGTTCCGGCGCATCGAGCCGGGCATGAGCATCTTCCTGAGCACCGACCCGGGCGAGCCGCGCACGCTGGTGCGTCACCTGCTTCGCTCGGACCTGGGCAACCTGCGCGATCTGGAGCTGATCCACATCGTCAGCCTGGGCGACGTCCTCACCCTGCAATCCCTGGAGGAGAGCCGCTTTCGGCTCAAGACGTTCTTCGCCAGCTCGCTCGCGAACGACGCGCTCACGCAAGGCCGGATCGACTTCATCCCCGCGGCCTTCTCGACCATTCCGTCGCTCATCCAGAGCGGCGCGGTGCGCGTGGACGTCGCTTTCGTGCAGATCTCGCCACCCGACGACAGCGGCTACGCGAGCTTCGGCGTGGTCGTGGATGCGGCGCGCGCCGCCATCGAACGCGCCTCGCTGGTGGTGGCGGAGGTCAACCCGCAAGCGCCGCGCACGCTGGGCGACTCGTTCATCCACGTGAGCGAGATCGACCATTTCGTCGAGGCGGAGATCCGTCCCTTCTACTTCTTTCGCTGGGAGCAGGACGAGACGTTCGACAAGGTCGCGCGGAACGTGGCGACGCTGATCGAGGACGGCAGCTGCCTCGGCTGGTCGATCGGCCCGATGTTCGACGCTCTCGGCCGCCACCTCACGGGCAAGCGCGACCTCGGCCTGCATTCGCTGATGCTCACCGACGCGGTCATGGACCTGATCAAGAGCGGCGCGGTCACCAACCGCCGCAAGCGTCTGTTCCGCGGCAAGACCGTGGCGTCGTGGGTGCTGGGCGCCGCGGAGCTGCACGCCTGGCTCGATCGCAACCCGCTGATCGAGATGCAGGGCATCGACGTCACCGCCTCGCCCGAGATCATCGGCCAGCTCGACCGCTTCGTCGCGGCGGTGCAGACCCGCAAGGTCGATCTGACGGGACGCGTGGCGCTGCACACCGGCAAGGGCAACGTCGCGGCGGGGCCGAGCGAGGTCATCGAGCAGCTGGTGGGCGCGCGGCTCTCGAAGGGCGGGAAGACCCTGGCGGCGCTGCCGAGTCGCAACCGCTCGGGCCAGAGCAACATCGTGCTCTCCACGGACGGCTTGCCGAACGCGATCCCCAATCGCGAGTCCTTCGACTTCGTGGTGACCGACTACGGCGCGGCCTACCTGGCGGGACGGACCCTGCGGGAACGTGCGCAGGCGCTCATCGACATCGCCCATCCCGACGATCGCGCCGGCTTGGTGAGCGCCGCGAAGGACGCAGGAATCCTCTACCGGGACCAGATCTTCTTCGCCGACTCCGGACGGCTCTATCCCGCCGAGGTGGCCACCACGCGCACCTTCAAGGACGGCGTCGAGGTGCGCTTCCGCGCCATCAAGCCCTCCGACGAAGAGGAGATGCGACGGCTCTTCTATCGGTTCTCCGACGAAGCGGTGTATTACCGGTACTTCAGCCGGCTCAAGACGATGCCGCACACGAAGATGCAGGCCTACACGACCGTGGACTACCGGACCACGATGTCGATCGTGGCCGTGGTCGGCGAGCCGGGCGCCGATCACCTGATCGGCGAAGCACGCTACGTCCAGCTGCCTGGCAGCAAGTACGCCGACTTCGCGCTGATCGTCGACGACGCCTACCAGGGCAAGGGAATCGCGAGCTTCATGTTCCTGTACCTGATCCAGCTCGCGAAGGAGCGCGGCCTCGAGGGCTTGAGCGCCAGCGTGCTCGCGACGAACAAGCGGGTGCTGCGCATCCTCGAGAAATCGCCGCACCCCATCCAGGCGCGGGTCGACAGCGGCGTCTACGAGCTGATCATCCCCTTCGACCGCGCCGCCTCGGCCACCGGATCGAAGCTCGTCTTCACCCGACCATGAGCGCCGCGCCGCGATCCCCGCTGCGATCGGCGCTCGCCGCCGCTCGCGCGCTGAGCCTCGGCCTGCTCGCGGCGTGCGCGTCGGCCGAGAGCGGTCCCGCGCCGCGCTCCGCCTCCGTGGCCGCCGCGGCACCGAACCCGTCCGTCACCGCGCAAGACTTGGTCCAGACCGCGAATCGGCTGCTCGACAAGCTGCTCGTCGACCTCAAGACGCGCCTGACGGATGCGATGAGCACGGGCGGCCCAGCGGCGGCCATCGAGGTCTGTGCAACCGAGGCCCAACGCATCACCTCGGCCGTCCCGGAGATCGCCGCGGCGGGAATGGAAGCGAAGGTCGGACGCTCGAGCCTCAAGCTCCGCAACCCGGCGAACCGCGCGCCGGATTGGGTCCAGCGCTGGCTGGACGTGCAAGGCGAGCGACCCGCGGAGGGCGTCAAGGGGGCGTCTGCCGTCGTCACCTTGGGCGGCAAGCGAATCGCGCGCGTGCTGAGGCCGATCCCCATCCAGGGCATGTGCCTCACGTGTCACGGCCCCACGTTGATGATCCCCGCCGACGTCCAGGCCGTCCTGAAGTCGCGCTACCCGGACGACCAGGCGACCGGTTACGCGCTCGGCGCGCTGCGCGGCGTGGCCTGGGCCGAAGTCCGCGCGGACTGAGCCCGAGCCCGAGACCGGACCGCGCTGGCCGACGTCAACGCGGCAGCGTCTTCGCCACGTCCACGAGCTGATCGAGCGCCTTGCCCCAGCCCGCGTGGAAGCCCATCTCGGTGTGCTTCTGACACGTCTCTTCGTCTCCGTGGATGGCGATGGCGGTGTACTTCGTCCCCTTGCCGTGCGGCTCGAGCGCGACGATCGCCGTGAAGAAAGGCGATTTGGCGGGCCGATAGCCCGGCGTGAGCGCGTCGGTGAACACCAGGCGCCGGTTCTCGACGACCTCGAGGTAGCAGCCGACGTTGTCGAACTCCTGCCCCTCGGGCCCTCGCATCACCGTGCGAAAGATCCCGCCCGGGCGCAGGTCGATCTCGCAATCGACCGTGACCCAAGGCGCCGGCGTGAACCACTTCTTCAGGTGCTCGGGCACCGTCCACGCCATCCACACCAGCTCGGGCGGTACGTCGACCACGCGTTCCAGGACGAGATCGAGCTTCGGATCGGGTACGTACAGGTGGGCAGGGCTCATTTTCGTTTCTCCTCGAGCTCGTAGAGGTAGCGATCGAGCTGATCGAGACGGCGCTCCCACGTGGTGCGCTGCCTGACCATCCAGGTTTCGGCGATTTTCAAAGGCTGCGGCGCGAGCCGGTAGGTGCGTACCCGTCCGGCCTTGGTGGAACGGACCAAGCCGCATCCTTCCAGCACGTCGAGGTGCTGGGAGAAGGACGGCAGCCGCATGTCGAACGGCCGCGCCAGCTCGGTCATGGGCGCGGGGCCGCGGCTCAGCCGCTCCAGCACCGCGCGTCGGGTGGGGTCGGCGAGCGCCTTGAACACGCGATCGAGCGCGACGGCATGATTAGGCATCGACCTAACCATACCCCCGTCAATCGGTTAGGTCAACACCTTTGTATCGAGGGCCGTCGGCGTTGCCCGCGGGCCCCGCTCGCCCCGGCATTCGCCGCGCCCGTCGGCGGCGATTGCGCGAACTAGAGCAATACTCTAGAGTGATGCTCCAATGAACGAAACGCGGACCCGAATCGTCGCCGAGGCCACTCGCCAGCTCACCCGGCGGGGCTATGCGGCGTTCACCGTCGCCGCGGTGCGCGATGCTCTCGGTCTGTCGAGCGGCAGCATGTTCCACGCGTTCGCGTCGAAGCCCGCGCTCGCGGCTGCCGTGTACGTCGCGGGGATGGCGGCCTATCAACGCGCGGCAACCGCGGCGATCGGCCCCGCGAGCGAGCCGGCGGCGGCGATTCGATCCTGGGTGGCGGTACACCTCGACTGGATCGAGGCGAATCGCGACCTGGCGCGCTACCTGTTCTCGACCCTCCCGGACGAGGTGATGGCCGAGGCCGCCGCGCCGCTCGCCGCCCACAACGACGCCTTCTACACGGCGCTCACCGGGCTCTTCGATCGCGCTCGAGACGCCGGGCTCGTGGGCGCGCTGCCGCGACCGGTGGCACAGGCGCTCTGCATCGGACCCGCGCACGAGTACGGACGTCAATGGACACGCGGCGCCGCGACGGTCGCGCCGCACGAGCTGATCCCCACGTTTCAGGACGCAGCGCTGGCCGCTCTCGCCGCCACGGTTCCACCGCGGCGACGAGCGACGGCAGGAAAGGAGCGCCGCACGTGAGCCCCACCACGCCCGTTCGTTACGAACTCGCCGACGGCATCGCCGCGATCACGATGGACGACGGCAAGGCCAACCTCATGACCGAGACCATGATCGCGGCGTTGCACGAGGCCCTCGACCACGCGCGAGCGGACGATGCCGTGGTGCTCCTGACCGGACGCGAGCGCACGTTCTCGGGCGGCTACGACCGCGGGATGTTCGGCCGCTCGCCCGAAGAGGTGATGCGCACGCTCCGCGCGGGCGCCGAGCTGGTCTGGCGCCTGTTCGGCTTCCCGCGCCCGGTGGTCGCCGCGTGCAACGGCCACGCGGTGGCCCAGGGCGGCTTCTTGCTGCTCGCGACCGACGTTCGCATCGGCGCGGCCGGCAACTTCAAGATCGGGCTCAACGAGGTCGCGATCGGTCTCACCATGCCGCAGTACGGGATCGAGATCGCTCGCGCGCGTCTCGCGACGCCGTGGCTTCACCACGCGACCCTGACCGGCACGCTCTACCCGCCCGAGCAAGCGCTGGCGGCGGGCTTTCTCGACCGCACCGTCGAGCCCGCCGAGCTCGCCGCCGCCGCCCGCGAGGAGGCGATGCGCCTCGCGCTCGTCGATCGCAGCGCCCACGCCGGCACCAAGCAGCGTGTGCGCGGCCCGGCGCTCGCCGCGCTGCGGGACGCGATCGACCACGAGCTCCGCGCCGTCTGAGCCGCGTCACCGCGCGACGCGTGGCGGGTGAAGTGGGCTCGCACCACCCTGACGCACGCGTCGCCAGGCCGCGGGCGCGAGCCCCGTCTCGCGCTTGAACGCACGGCTGAAGGCCGCCTCCGACTCGTACCCCACTTGCTCGGCGATGGCCGCGACCTTCGCGGTCCCGCGGGCGAGCTGCTCGGCGGCGAGCTGGAGCCGCCAGCGGGTGAGGTAGAGCATCGGCGGCACGCCCACCAGCGCGGAGAACCGCTCCGCGAGCACCGTGCGCGACGAGGCGATCGCGCGCGCCAGGTCGGGCAACGTCCACGGATGCGCCGGCCGCTCGTGAAGCTGGGCGAGCGCCGGCCCGGCGACGTCGTCCTTCAATGCCGCGAGCCACCCCGATTGGCGCGGGGGCAAGTGCTCGAGGTGGTGCCTCACGACCTCGATGAACATGAGCTCGGCCATGCGCGTGAGGATGGTCTCGCTGCCGGGGCGGGCCTTGCGCGACTCCGCCACCACCTGCGCCGGGAACTGCGATAGCCAGCCGCCGTCGAAGCCGGACACGAGCATATGTCGTGGCAACGACGCGAGCAGCGGATTGTAGGGGCGCGCGTCGCAGCCCAAGAAGCCGCACACGAAGGTCGTCTCGCGCACCGGACCCGCCCCGAGCTCCACCGTGCTCGGGTAGCGCGCCGGCGAGGCCTCGTCCCGTCCGGCCCCCAATCGAAAGCCGTCGGCGCTCGACATGCAATGCGGGTCGCCGTGCGGAAACACGATCGCGTCGCCCGGTCGCATCGCCACCTGCCGCTCCCCCTCGAGCCCGGCCCAGCAGCTCCCCGAAAGCAGGATGTGGTACGCGATCAGATGCTCCGCGTGCGGCAGGACGCGCGGCACCAGCTCGCGCGCCGCCACCGCGGAGACCGACCACGGCGCGGCCGCCTCCACCAGGTAGAAGAACGCGCCGTCGAGGCGCACGGCGCGCAGCACGTCGGAGAGCGGATCCATCGGCGCACATCCTCGGGCGGGAGCGCCCGGATGCGCAACCGATGCGGACGCGCGATGCGGACGCGCGATCAACAAACGCGGACGCTCGGTCATTCACCGTGGGACCCGGCGTCGGTACCTTGCGCGCCGTTCGACGCACTTTCGCCTCGACCACACGAAGGGAGATCCCATGACCACCGAGCTGATTCCCGTTTCCTCGCGGCGCCTCGATTGCGGCACGTCCATCGGCGATGTCGTGGCGCGCCACGCCATCCTGGAGCGAGCCCACGTCGACAGCGACCCCATCACGGAGCGCACCCGACGCATCTGGAGCGCGGGCGACTACGACCGCATCTCCGCGGGCTTCCGCCACGAGGCGGAAGCCTTCGTCGAGCGGCTGGGACTCGTCCCCGGCGTGCGCGTGCTCGATGCCGCGTGCGGCTCGGGCAACCTGACGATCCCGGCGGCGCGCACCGGCGCCTACGTGACCGGGCTCGACATCGTGCCGTCCTTGCTCGACGCCGCGGCCGCGTGGGCCGCGCGCGAATCGCTCGCCGTGCACCTCGATCTCGGCAGCGTCGAGGACCTGCCCTACGCCAACGCCACCTTCGACGTGGTCACGTCGATGTTCGGGGTCATGTTCGCCGCTCGCCCCGAGCACGTGATCGCCGAGCTCGCCCGCGTGACGCGTCCCGGCGGCCGCGTCGTGCTGGCCAACTGGACCCGCGAAGGCTTCGTCGGGCGGATGCTGGCCAAGCACGTCGCGTACGTGGCGCCGCCTCCGGGAGCCGCGAGCCCGCTCGCCTGGGGCGACGAGAGCGCCATCCGCGAGCGCTTCGACGCGCGGTGCTGGGACGTGCGAACCACACGCCGCACCCTCACGTTCCGGTATCCGCACTCGGCGGCGGGGATCGCCGAGCTCTTCCGTGGCGCCTACGGCCCCACCGTGCGCGCGTTCGAGGCGCTCGACGAGGACCAGCGCGCGCGGCTTGCCGCGGATCTCGTCGACCATTGGACGAAGCACCACCGGCACGCGTTCCAGGTCACCGAGGTGGACGCGGAGTACCTGGAAGTGATCGCGATCCGGCGCTGAGCCGGCGCACACGATCCGCCTCTCCATCGAGACGGGCGCGCCGCGAGCTGCGTCACGGCCGCGGCGCACCCGTCTCGCTCAGACCCGCGGCGCCGGCGCCGAGCCGGGATCGATCGCCCGCAGCGCCTCGGCGGCGGCACTGCGCAGGCTCTCGGGATTGCGCTCGTCGAGCAGCGCCTCGAGAACCGGAATCGCCTCGCGCAGGCGGAGAGCGCCGAGGGCGCGTGCTGCGGCAACCTGGACCATTCCCCGATCGCTGGGCGTTCGCGCGGCGTCGAGCAGGCGCTCGACCAGATCCCGCCGCTCGGGATCGATGCGCAGCAGCGCTTCGGCGGCCTCCACGCGGCTCGACCCGTGGCAGCTCGGATCCTCGAGCGTACGCTCGAGGCGACGCTCAGGCTCGCGGCGGCTGGGATCGATCCGCGCCAGCGCGACGGCGGCGTGGAAGCCGAGCCGCACCTCGCTCGAATCGAGGAGCCGGAGGAGATCCGGCACCGCGACGGCGGCGCTCGGACCGAGGCGCCCGAGCGACTCGACGAGGCTCACACGCACCCGCCCCTCCGCCTTGGGCAGCACCGAGAGCAGCACCGCCGCGGCCTCGGGCCCGGCGCCGACCTCCACGATGGTCTCGGCAATCGAGGGCGCGAACGGGGCGTGCTTGGCGCGCAGCGCCCGTGCAAGCGCGGGCAACGACTCGGGACGTCCGCGGCCGTGCGCACGCACGATGTCGAGGGCTGCCGATTGACCGCCCGTGCCGCGCCTCCCGAGCTCAGCGAGCGCGTACGGGAACAACCGTTCGCGGTCTACGCCGAGCGCGTCGAGCGCCGTCAGCGCGCGACCCCGGACTTCCGACCACGAGTCCGCGACACACTGCTCGATTCGTTCCAGCAGCATCGCGTCGTGGCCGGCCGAGCGCCCGACGGCCTCGAGCGCCAGCGCCCTCACGACCCAGTCCTCGTGCTCCAAACAAGCGATCACGACCTCTCGCGCCTCCTCGGGCGCGTGCTCGACGACGCTGCGCAGGGCTTGCGCCGCGGGCGCACGAACCTTTCGCGCATCGCTCGCCAGGCCGAGCCGGATGCCCTCGAGGAGCGCCGCCGGCGCGATCGCCGCCAGCGATTCGAGGCGAGCGAGTGCGTTCACCTTGGATCGATCGCTGCCCGTACGCAGCGCTGCGAGGCTGCGCTCCACGTCGCGACGCGCCTTGCGCTCCTCGGCGGGCTTGCCGGAGGCGGCGCGCTTCGGCACGGAGCGACCCGCGGCAACACGCGCGCGCAGCTCGGCCCAGTACGCCTCGCTGGCCCTCGCCGCGTCGAGCGTCGAAGGCAGGATGGGAGCGAGCAACGCCTCGAGCTCGGCGAGCGCAGCGCCCTCGCGCAGCCGGATTCGCGTGGCCGTGCCCACCTGCTCCACGTCGGCGACCGCGCTCCAATCGACGACTCCGAGCGCCCGCGCCAGCTCGGGGCCGAGCCATACGCGCTCGGCAGCGGCCCGAA